>CAVQIG010000002.1:0-579602 GCA_963712515.1 uncultured delta proteobacterium | reverse complement strand
AGCAGCCTGTCGGACTTGAAATGAGCGACTTTTTCACCGCCCCGATCCGACCTAAGAATCCGAGAGCGATCAAGCCCAGCACAAGCCCTGGCCGGGGTTTGATCGAGGAGCGCGGGGGCGCGGTCCCGAGGCGTGGCTGCATTGGCGCCGCGATGCCTTCAAGCGGCCATTTGCAGCCGGTGCAGCCGTTTCATGTTCCACCCGATGCAGACCAGGGTCCACTCATGCTGCACGGCCTGCAGACCCCGGAGCAGGAACTGGCGGAACCCCAGCACGGACTTGATGATGCCGAAAGTTGGTTCCACCGTGCACTTGCGTTTTGCGTAGACCTGTCGTCCCTCAGCCGTGCGCAAACGATGTTTCATGCGATCGACCGCGCCGGCGTCGTCTGCCACCGCGGGCGGTTCACTCAGCCGCTGCGCCAGGGGCGGATAGTGCGCGTCGCGTCCGGCAGCGATGTACGGTTCCACTTTGTGAGCGTGACAGGCATCGACGTTGTCGGAACTGAAATATCCGTTGTCGGCGATCAGCGCTTCGGCTTTGCCGACCACGGCGGCCACAGCATCGAGATTCTCGAGAGCGGGCTGGAGTTCCTGCTTGTCGTTCGGGTTCTGGCTGACGTGCTGTGCCACGATCAACATCGTATCCACGTCCACGGCTGCCTGCGCGTTGTAGGCCTGCTCGAACCCGCGGCCCGAAGTCGGCATGATCCGCGAGTCTCCATCGGTCAGATTCACCTGATCCTTCGGCTGTGGCCCTGCCTGCGGCTGCGATGGCGCATGGCCTCCCGGCTTCTTGCCACTGCTCTTCTCCTTCGCCTCTCGCTCCGCCATCTTCTGTTCGTAGGCAGCCTTCTCCCGCGCATGGCGCTCGGCCGCGCGCGCCTCGATCTCGGCCTTCGCCCGTGCAATCGCTGCCAGGCGTTCTTCGCGCCGCTCCAATTCTTCCGGCACGCTCATCCCGTCGGGGAAATCGCTACGGTCGGCTTCTTCCGCCAACCGCATCAACTCCTCCACCTCGGCCCGCAGCTGCGCTTCGATCTTGCAAGCGCGCTCCCAGCTGAGCGCGCTGTGCTTGGAGGCGTTGGCGTGTACCTTTGTCCCGTCCAGGCTCACCTTCCCGACCTTCAGCACGCCCGTTTGCTGCGCAACTTGCAAAATCTGCACGAACAGCGCGCTCAACTCCTTGAGAAATCGCTTGCGGAAGTGAGCGATCGAATCGTGGTCGGGATGCTGGTTCGCGGCCAAATACCGAAACGCCACCGAGTCATACGTGGCCCGCTCCAGCTTGCGGCTGGAAAACACCCCGGTTGCATACCCGTAGAACAGCAGCGCGACCATCATCGCCGGATGAAAAGCGTCCGAACCTCGCCCCCGGTACGCTGTCGTCATGCTGCCCAGATCCAGCCGCTCCACGATCTCCACAACAAACCGCGCCAGATGATTCTCGGGCAGCCACTCTTGCACCGACGGCGGCATCAGGTACGCCGTGTCACGGTCCACGCTCACAAATCGTCCGCTCATCCTCTCCTCCACACCCACTCGAACCGCTTCGTCGTCGCGCAGTCCCATACCACGATTCCCCTACTCGAACCTACTGAAAGTCCGACAGGCTGCTAGTAGAGGTCTGGTCACTTCGAGCCGGACGGCGCCGAGTACCTCCGGCCCGAGATCGCGAAGTATTCAGGGCTTGCCGGCGGGCCCCAGATCGACGCCGGCGCGGCGCGCGGGTCGCGCGCGCCCCAGCGCCCGGCCTCGACCTGGTGCAGGAAATCCTCCAGCAGCGGTTGAACAGCGCCGGCTCCTCCAGGTTGATGCCGTGGCCGCTGCGCGGCAGGATCGCGAGCCCGGCCGTCGGGATGCAGCGCTTCATCAGCAGGCAGGCCTCCAGGCACGGCTCCTCCTCGTCGCCGGCCATGATCAGCGTCGGCACGTCGATGCGCTCATCTCCTCGGTCAGGTCGTAGAGCGAAGGCCGGCGACGCCTGGTAGCCCAGCATGGTGTTGGCCGAGCCGGTCACCGAATGCTCCGCGAGCTGGCGGATGTACTCGTCGAATCCGCGCGGATCCTTGTTCTGGAACTGGACGCGCGTCGGGCCGTGGCCGTAGGTGGCGGCGAAGCTGCGCCATGCCTTCGCGCCGGATGAATTCGGCGTTGGCGCGCGCGTCCTCCTGGAACTGCGCGTATTGCGCCGGGTGCGCGCCGTAGCCGCCGCCCGCCACCGTGATCGACAGCGCGCGGTAGCCGTAGTGCATGCCGAAGTGCAGCGTGGCGAACGCGCCCATCGACAGCCCGACGACGTGCGCGCGCTGGATGCCGCAGCGCATCGAGCACGCAGCGGATGTCGTCGCGCGCGCGCGCCTGCGAGTAGCGCTCGACATCCTCGGGCACGTCGGAGGGCGGATAGCCGCGCGCGTTGTAGGCGATGCAGCGGTAGCGGCGCGAGAAGTGGCGCAGCTGCGGCTCCCAGCTGCGGTGGTCGCCGGCGAACTCGTGCACGAACACGATCGGCGTGCCGCTGCCGGCCTCCTCGTAGTGGAGCTTGACGCCGTCGTCGGCGGCAAGCTCAGGCATGTTGCTAGAGCTATCGAGCTGAATCTCAAAGGCAAGCGCGTCCTAGTGACCGGCGCGTCCAAGGGCATCGGCCGCGCCTGCGCCGAGCCTCGCAATAGGCCAACGTACCGCGCGCTCGTCCTCACCAGCCTTTTCCCGCACGGCGAGTTCGGCTCGAACGCGTCTCTGCTCCTGCGAGTTCCCTGCGCCCGCCCATACGCTCCCAGGCGGCAGGCCTCCGCCACATGAAGGCGGTTGACGAGCGCCTTGCGCAGGCCGTAAAAGCGGGCAGTCCGTGGAAGCGTGGTTGGCGTCGGAGAACGAGTTACGTAGCTTTCGGGCCTGGAGGAAATCTGCACAGGTCAATCGATTGAGGTAGAAGGGAGCGAGTCGATCGGCGTGTGAGGAAGGTGTGGTGATGGGTGATCAACAGACATTCGGCGCGATGGCCTACAAACGAAACAAGAGGAAGGTCGAACCTACTAGCCGCTATCCGCTTACAGCGAGTTTGGTGAAGCGACCCTTCATTTGAGTCCTATGTTGGATGTAAAGGAGAAAACCAGTGCATAGTCTTGCAAAGAAGAACAAGTACGTTGGGATGCTCTTTATGAAGATGAGCCAGGAGTATTTCTCGCTTGGTAGAAATGGGATGGCGAAGATCTCTGTGCCGCACGCTGCTGATCTGAAGAAATACAATCCGAATCTGACCCATCTTGTATGTACTGGCCTCGACGCGCGTTACGATCAGGTGACGATGATCGAGGCAGATAGTCTGGAAGAAATCCATAACGCGGCCGCTGATTTCAGGATGGGCGCGAAGGGTAAGTACATCGAGCTTGTCAACGTTGTTGTGGGGATTAAGGCGCCCCCCCGCGGGACTAAGTAGGTTGTCACAACTCCTAAAGCCGATCTCTCGCTGTGCTACTGGCGGCTTTGCTCGGAGTGGGAACTCACAAAACCGGCCATTTTCCGAGGCGGCCGGGGACGAGTGTTCATGGCTCCGAGACTGCTGCGTCGTCAATGAGGAGCTGTAGTTCGTGTCCTTCCGGTGAGCGTGCGTGAGCCGACGCTTGGCTGACGCCACGCGCCCGGCGCGACGTGCAGGCCGCCCTGGTCGAGCGCGGCGCAGGGCCGCGGGGGCCGGCCAGCGGAAGGCGGTCACTGTGGCGGGTCGGGAGCTCGAGCGAGTCGCGCCAACGTGTCGCGGTGGTTCCACGGCATCCACTCGCCGGGATTCTCCACGACCTTGTCATGGTGACGCTGCAGCGCGACGAGGTAATCGAATGCATCGACGCTGTTGAGTTCGCAAGTGTGGATCAGACTCATGAACGTGTCGCCGACGCGAGCTCCGTTCTGTGTCTTATAGAAGAGGGAGTTCTTGCGGTGCAGAATGGCCTTCTTCAGCGCGCGCTCGCAGAGGTTATTGTCCAGCGGCGCCCCAGGCACCCGCAGAAACAGCGTCAGCTTCGACCAGTGATTGCGCATGTAGCCGATAGCCTCGCCGAGACCGGAATTGGGCTCGACCTTGTGCTGCTCGATCTGCTCGCGCAGCCACAGCTCGAGTCCCTCCATCCGGGGACCGCTGTGGGCTTGGTGGAACTGTAGACGCTCCTCGGGCGACATCTGGCGCTGACGGGCCAGAGTGTCGTTGTGGTAGACCTCGCGCAGCGTCTCGAGCAGGTAGCGGCACTCGTCGGGAAAGTTGTCCGCCACTTCCACGAAACGTCGCCTCGCATGTGCCAGGCAGTTGGAGAGAATCGTCTTCAGCTCGGCCGGTACGTTGCGCGACAGCGCGTCGCACATCTGAATGGGCGCCGCGAGCGCGGCCGCTCGCTTGAGCAACACCTCGGCGAGATTCTCCCCCGCGTGCTTGCGGCCGGTGAAGAAGAGCGCGATTTTGTGAGCGTCGAAGCTGGACACGATGCCCGAGGTGAATACCCCGGTGCGCTCGTCTGACGCGGCGTCGGATGCCCGCGGCGGGAGATCTCCCCCCAGTTCGAGGATCTTCATCGCCGTGTCGTCGTTGTAGAGCACCTGGCCCTGCGCCGCCTGGCGGATGAGCTCCTCGTGGGCCGGCGCGAGCAGTCCGGCCGCGCGATGGACGACCTCCCACTGCGTCGTGGCCGGCAGCGGAATCCCCAGGTTACGCTCGAGCTTCTCGATGCGATTGAACGGCAAGCCCGCCCCGTACTTGAGAAGACCGATCATGCTCGCCGCCGTCTCGTCGTATTTCTCCTCGCCCACCCCCGCGGGCGCCTGGGCCGTGAACACCTCGCCGCACAGGTTGCAGCGCAGACGCCTGAGCTCGTAGACCGTGGCCCGAAGCGGGGCCATCCCCCGCACGCGCAGCAACTGCGCCGGCTCCAACATCGGATAGACTTTCCCCTTGGTACACCCGGGACAGCCATCGCCGCGGTGTACAGAGGAGTGCGCCACCGCGACCTTCTCGGCCCCGCGGTAGGCCACGGCGCCGTTGCGGCCGTGGCCCGGCGCCTTGGACTTCTCGCTCGGCGTTGCCTCCGAGCCCGCCCCCTGCGCCGGGGCGCTCGCCGCGCGGGCAGCATCGGTTGGCGCCTCGCCCACGACTCGGCTCGTCTTCTCGGTGCTCGCTCCGAACAAGAGCTGGCGCAGCCGCGCCAGCGTCGTCCCCTTGGTCTCCAGCTCCTGAGTCACAAAGGCCAGCGTCTCCACCGCCGCCGCCAGCGTGGCGTGTTCCTCCTCGGTCAGTGACGCCTTGGCTCGCTCGACGATCGCCTGGAGCTCGTCGAGCTTGAGCTCGCGCCGCTTCATCTTCTTCGCCGCCCGCCGCCGCTCCGCTCGGCTGCTCATGGCACCCTCGAGAGCCGCTGGCGGAAGTCCTTCACCAGCGGATAACCCCAGATGTCCTTCAGCGGCCGATTCGCTCGGTAGGTGTGATCGTCTTTGCCGCGACCGCTCGTGCGCCCCAGCCACACCCAGTTCGCCGCTCGGTAGCACGTGCCCCGAAAGCGCGCGGCATCGACGAAGGTCTCGGCGAAGTACACCGGGTGCCCGTACACCCGCTGCCACTCCCCCGGCAGTATGCGCGCCATTCGCCCGAGCACGTGCGAGGCGAGGCAGGGGACCTCGACCCAGGGTAAAATCAAAAACCTCGTGTTGTACGCTACCAGATGAATGTTTCGTCGCCGCGCCGCTGCCGACCAGCCGATGAAGCGATCGCGCGGGCCGAGGTGGCGCGGCGCGGAGCTCCACGCCATGCAGGCCACCGGCCGATCGCCTGCGTACACGAGGCACTTCAGGTGTTCTCCGACCGGCGGCGTGTAGCCGAGGTAGTGATGCACTTCGATCAAGCTCTCGAACAGCGACTCCTCGCCGGTGCGCCGGACTTGGCGAAACTCCAACGTGCCGAAGTCGGCCAGACACCCACGCATCGCCGTGCGGTCGATCTCCACCGCTGGGGGCCGGCGGCCTCGAGCCGCACGACCGATCGCCGCCCATCGCGGCGGGGGCAACTCGATGTGGCCCGCTCGCTCCAGCGCGAGCAGCAGCCCCCGACACACCATGTCGCGCGGCGCGCCGTTTGGCTGCACCCATCCCCACGCCTCGCACAGCTTGCGCGACAGTGCGCGGCGGCTCGCGCGCGGATCAGCGGCGAGCAGCTCTCGGATGAACGCCACCTCCGCCGCCGTCACCTCCCGACTCCGATACCGCAGCACTGCCTCCATGCCGATCGGCAGTAGCAAAGGAGGCGATAGAACGCAAGGCGGGGCAGACCCCGCACTCCCTCACCGCGAACCGCCCCTCAATCTCGCGCGCCGACCTGACGCCACATCGGTGCCGCCTGCGCGGCGCTCGGATCACCGCCGCACAGCAGCACCTGCAGCTCGTGCGCGTGCAACGACGTCACCCCCTGCGCCCCGCGCGATGGCCACCACCGGAAGCGCCCACTCGATAGCCGTTTGTGGCACAGCCAGAATCCTTGTCCGTCGTAGACGAGCAGCTTAACCGAGCTCTGTCGGCGGTTACGGAACACGAACATCGTCCCTGAGAAGGGATCGCCCCTCAGCGTCGCACGGCACCGCCGCGCCAGTCCGTCAATGCCACACCGGAAGTCGGCGGGCTCCACGGCCACCAGGACCCGCATCTGCGGCGTGATCTGGATCATGGTCAGCGGATCCAAAAAGCCGCCGCCAGATGCATCACGTCGATGTCACTGGCCTGCGAGAGGTGAATCGCCAGCTTGTCTCCGCTCCGATTGCTGAGCTCAACCACCGCTGCGGCCGGCCTCGGCAGATCGAAGGGCACGCTCGGCCGCAGCTCGACGAAGGAGCCCGCAGCCGCCTCTCCTCGTCGACCGCCCCTCGTCCGTGTGACGACCCTGCGCTTGAGAGAGTCGTAGTTCACTCCCAGCGCGCGCACGATGGGATACACGCCGTGAGCGCGCGCCAGCGCAACCGCGCCCTCCCACAACTGCCCGGGCATCGGTGAGCGCCGCGTGCGGGTCCTGCGCCACTCATCGATACGGCGGCGCAATCCGTCTACGTCTGCGGGCAGTCCTGAGCGTGATCGGCGTACCATGAGCCATCCTCCCCATCGGGTTCGATGGCTCGGCAGGCTACGCCGTTCCCCCCAGCGATTTCACGCACGCTTACCGGAAGGACACGAGAAATGCGTCAGATCGCGTTCGGGAAGGATCCGAGGTAGCCGCTGCCTTCATCGCTTACCTGCCGTCCGCTGCTTTGGCGTCCGTATCCGCCTGCCCAGCCAGCAAGGTGGTATGCAGTCACAAGGCGGACGGGCTCGAAGCAGCGCGCGTGCGCCGCTTCCAGTCACCTTTGGTCGCAGCCCGCGAGCAGGCGGTGCACTGTCGAATTGGAGACACCAAGCGGCTTGACGATGCCGCGGTGGGAGAAGCCAGTTGAGCCATAAACATCGTGACAGCCCTCACGGTGAAGAAGACCGCTGCGGCAAGGTAGATCACGAAGAGCAAAACGGCTCGGCGCTCCAGTAACGTATTGATCGCCCACTGCATGAGCACGATCCCGAGAAAGCCGAACAGGATGATTTGCAACCAGGGCGGCAAGAAGGCCCCCACGGGCGCGAGTGGATCTTTATAATGAAAATTCACGGAAGGCGTGCCCGCAGGACGATAGAGGAGATCGTAGCCCTGGATCCAGCATGGTGACGCGTCCGGCAGCTCTCGATCCAGCCCGCCGACAAAGGCGACGAAGGCAAGGACGTCCGCGAGCGGCAAGAGCCGAAGGTCCCGCGGGCGCAACATACTGACGAAGGAAGGCTCAGGGATCATCTGGCGCTGGGCGGTCTGGCCGAGCCGTGGAGTTGCGTTCTTTTGCCAGGAGCGGCTGGTAGACTGGGGCGCCGAAAGCACGTCACGTGACGCTACCATCGGCTGAACTCCTGGCCCGCAACCTCCTCCTCGAATGCGAGCTCGTGCGCATCGTCAGCGCTCTTGCCGACCGAGGCATTCCATCGATCGTCCTCAAGGGAATCCCGCTCACGCTGAGGCTCCACGGGCGGATCGACGGGCGGGAGTCGTTCGACAACGATGTGCTGGTGCACAAGGTCGACGCGCTGAAAGCGCGCGAGGCCATGGCGAACGTCGGCTACGAGCCGGTGGATGGCCGCACCATCGAGCGCCAACTCGAAGTCGACTATCAATACCGCATGGCACGGCTCGTTGGCGCCGCGGGCCTGGCCAGTGCCGAGCTCCATTGGAATGCCTTCCAGCCAGACCTCTATCCGGTCGCCGAGGATATCCTCTGGGCCCACAGCGAAGCCTTCGATCTCGGTGGCAAGGGGGTGCGGGTCTTCGACGAGCCGCTCACGCTCTTGCATCTTGCCGCGCACTTCGCGCAGCACCTCTTCGCCGAGCGGTCGATGCTTCGCGACGTCGCCGCGGCGTGGAATCTCTGGGGAGCGACCGTCGACCGTGGGGAGCTCCTCGCCCTCGCGCGCGCCACGGGGCTTGCGGCGATCCTCGACTTCGCGCTCGGCGCCGCCGCCGATCTCGGGATGCTCGTCTTGCCGGCGCCCGAGCTGTGCTCGCGAGGTGCCGCGCGCCTGCGCCGCCTGTTGCCCGCTGAGCGACTCTTCACGGAGCGCCCGGAGGTCGACCATGCGCGCATGCTGCTCGCGCTGCTGCTTGCTTCACCCCGGCGCATCCCGCGCTGGGCGCGGAACCTGCTCTTCCCGCCGCTCGAGAACATGGCGGTAATCTACGGCCGACCGGCCTCGTCCTCCCTCTACCTCCGCTACCTGACGCGACCCTTCCGCCCCGTCGCCCGCATGCTCGGCTGGAGCGTCTAGAGCCTCGCGCTTCGAGATCCTCGCCGCGCGCGCTTCACAGGCGCGCGTGGACGCCGCCTCCCCGAGCCACTCCGAGCAGCGCCTCGTACCGTGCGGCAGGCGCTCGATGACTTCGCAGGCCTCGGCGCGGCTCGGTGGCCTGGCGATCGCCGCGCTCCCATACCGCGGGAGGAATGTCTAAAGTCGTCACGACTCGGTGCGGAGTAAGCGTGGTGCCGGCACGCGCGACCGGGGATCTCGCCGTTCGGACCAGCCCACGAACGTCGAGCGATCGCTGACGGCGGACGGGTCCGGTCACCCTCGCCCTGCTCCGGGTGAATCCCTCGGCTCAGGAATGCTGGAGGCGTAACCGGCATTCACCGGCGGCGCGGACGGCCTCGGAGCTCTCGTTACGGAGGAGGTCCTCGACGATGCTTCGCGACTCCGGCCGCGATGCCAGGCTCCCGATTGCGTCAAGGCGGGTACCTTCGTCTTGGTCGAGCGCGCCGGCGGCGAGGGCGTCCTCGACCACGCGGCCGGTAGCGAAGCGCAAACCACGAGCGGCTGCACTGCGGGCCTCGGGCGTATTGTCCGATTGCAGCGCGCCAACGAAGCCTGCAGCGAAAAGCGGCGCGGCGTCGGGCATGGCAAGCGTCGAGGCGGCCACGACGAGCTGGCTCCGCAGGTTCGGGTCGGGCTCGTCCTGCAGGCGCCCGGCGATCAAGGCGACAACGTTGGAGCGGTACTCGGAGACCTCTTCCTCGCTCTCAGCGGCCGTTTCCGACTGCGCTCCCGACTGGGCGAACTCGAGCTCGGACTCCATCGCCACCTGCTCCGCGATCTGATCGCAGCTTTCGGGCGAGGACTCGGTGCTCGCGGTCTGGGTGTCTTCGACCTCGGCCGGCGCGGCCACCTCGCTGGGCGCAGGGTCGAGATCGAGTTCGGGGGCTTTCTGCGGAGCGGCGTTCGACCGTAGCCGATCGAGCTCGCGGCGGAGCGCTTGGTTCTCTTCGGTGAGAGCGCGCGCCTGTGCGGGCTCGACCGAGTTCGCAGCTTGCGGCTGCACGACAGGCAGTTGCAGCGGCTGCGTAGAACTAATGCGCGATGCGACCGCAAAGATCGCCGCGACGCCGGCGACAGCCCAGGGGAGCATCGCTGCCCGGCATATGCGCTGCATACGGACAAAGTACCACGGAGGTTTCCCCGGACAAACACGTTTTAAAAGGCCGCTCCCATGTGCAATACTGCATTCGAGGTCGTGGATGGGTTGGGAGAGTGAGAAGGCTTGGTTCGCGCCTCGCCGTGCAATCGCATCGGCTTTGATTGGCGCGGTCGCGGCCGCAGTCGGGCTCACCGCGGCCTCGGGTCGCAGCGCGAGCACTGGACGGGTGCCCCTGACTGAGGACTGGAGTCAGCGGCATGTGATCTTCTCGACCCCCTCCTCGCCTGCGCTGGCGGCGAAGTTCCAGAGGGAGCCGCGCTATCTGCAGCAGTTACTGCGCCGCAACGCGGCGGCGCTGAGGCTCCCTGGGGCCGGCGCGGGCATTTCGGTGCTGTCCGGCCTGTCCGAGGCGGCGTTACTCCCCAAGCTCGGGGTGCTGCTCGCACCGCTACGCAAAGCGAAGCTTACACCGACGCCGCAGCCCGACCCCGCGGGCGTGCATCGTGATTGGGGCATGTCTCTGGCGAGCGGCGGCCAGGTAGGGAACGGCCAGTTTCCGGCGAAGTACACGTTCGACATCAACGCGACCCCAAGCTGCACGAATGATTTCGTCGCCTACAATACCAGCACGGTGGCCGCCAGCAGCACAGGAACGTTCACCAACAACAATGCGAGCAACGGCCAGACGGCAACCATAGCCGGCTCGCTCGTTCTGACCGCAAGCTCCACACTGAACACGGGGGTGAATTTCCAGATCGGTGGCGGGGCGACGAACAATGCCACGAACCTGGCGGCTGCGATCGCCCGCAACGGCAGTGGAGTCGGCGTGACGGCTACGTCGAGCGCCGGGGTGGTCACGGTCACTGCGACCACTCCGGGAACGACTGCCAACGGCACTACGCTCGCCGAGGGTCTTTCAGGGTTCTCTTGGGCTGGCAGCCTTGCTGGCGGATCGGGGCCGCCCGCGGCGATCGTCGCCATCGATCATTTGTACGCAACACAGGGCGGCAATTGTCTCGGGAGCGCCGCCAACGGCACCGGCCCGGCGTTGAAATGGGCTTACAAGACCACGAATGGTACGCCCGGGACGTCCGCGGTGCTCTCGCTGGACGGCACGAAGGTGGCCTTCGTCGAGACGGGCGCCACGGGGTCGACCGGCGCCACCCTTCGTCTCTTGAAATGGAAGAGTGGAGAAGGGACTCTCGCGTCTCCGGTTTCTCCCACCACCACGTTGACCGCGGGCCAGAGCTGGTCGGCGGACTGCCCCGCTGCGAACTCCTGCATGAGAAGCATCGCCTTCGGCAATTCGGCGGCAAGCACCAACTCCCCGCCGTTCCCCAACTATGCCACCGACACGATCTACGTCGGGGACGATGGCGGCGCGATCCACAAATTCACGGGCGTGTTCAGCGGAACGCCTGCCGAGGTGACGACGGGCGGCTGGCCGCTGACGGTGCACTCGGGAGCCACGCTCACCGCGGCGATATTCGATTTCAACTCGGGCAACCTCTACGTCGGCGACAGCACGGGGCGCGTGAGCTACGTCCGCGAGGTCGGCAGCACGGTTGGAACGTGCGCATCCGGCAGCCCGCCCTGTCTCGGCAACATCGTGCAGAACCTCACCGGCACCGTTGTTGACCCCCCGATCGTCGATAGCGCCGCCGGAAAGATCTACACGTTCGTAAACGACACGACCAATTTCGGTAGCGTCGTGCAAACCGCTACGACCCTTTCGAACACCGGCAAGGTGACGACCGACATAGGCGGAAACAACGCCGGCTCGAACATCCATGCGGGTTACTTCGACGACGCGTACTTCAGCAGCAATGCGAGCACTCCGACCGGGCACCTCTACGTGTGCGGCAAGAACGGCACGAACACCGACAGGCCCGCCGTACACCGGATCACGATCACCAACGGAACAATGGGCGCTTCGGACGGCAACCTTTCTCTCGTCAGCGCGAATGGCGAGGAGTGTTCACCCGTCACGGGGGTCGTGAACGGAACCACCGAGCGCATCTTCCTCAGCGTCGGCCTCCGCGCCAATCAGACCGCCGCCGGCTGCACCAACAGCGCTGCGCTCGGTTGTATCATGTCGTTGACCGTGGCGAATTCGGGAGCGCCGATTTCATGGCCGCCCGCGGCAGTGACGCTCGGCGTGGAGGTACCCGGAAACGCTCTGGGTGGAACCAGTGGCATCGTCATCGACAACGTGAGCGCGTCGGCGCAGGCCTCGAGCATCTACTTCACGTACGGAGCGAACTCGTTGGCAGGCGCGCAGTGCAACGCGGTGAACGGAGTCGGCTGCGCCATCAAGCTCACGCAATCCGCCTTGAACTGAAAGGATGCTTCGAGAGGAGGGTGATGGGGAGGAGCGGAACACCGACCGACGGCGACCATGGTGAAGCGGAACGCCGGCTGCCCGCGCGCAAGAAGCCTTACACGAAGCCTTCCTTCCGTCACGAGCGGGTCTTCGAAACGCGAGCCTTGGCTTGTGGCAAGATCAACCCGACCATCTTCTCGTGTTTCTTCAACCGGCGGAACTCGTAGGCGCGCCCGCCGAGGAGGACGCATGCACTCTCCGCGAGGCGGTCGAGTGCGAGCTGGCGGCGGAGCTCATCCATCGATTTGGTGAGCTGAGGCTTTGCGTTACGGGTACGAGCATGTTGCCCGCTGTGCGGCCTGGGGACGTGCTTACGGTGCAGAGGTGGCGCGGCGTCGAACCGCTGGCGGGGGAGGTGGTGCTCTTCGGACGAGACCGGCGTCTGTGGGCGCACCGCGTGGTTCGGAAGGACCGGGTAGCTGGTGAGCACGTGTGGATCACGCGGGGGGACACGCTGGAGCGCGAGGATCCGCCGGTGAGATCCGCGGAAATGCTCGGTCGCGTGGTCGCGATCGAACGGGGCTTGGCCACGTTCGAGCCAGGTGCGCGCTGGCCGCTTCGTGAGCGCGTGCTCGCCGGGTTGCTGCGGCGCTCGAAGACCGCGCTTCGCGCCTTTCTTCATTTTCACTGGCTCCGGCTCGCGCCCCCGATGGCTGCTTGATGACTCCCGAGCGCCTCCGAGCATGAGTCCCCGCGAGTCCAGTCTCGCGCCCGGCGCGGTGACGACCGAGATCGGCGGCATCGCGATACGAGTGCGCTCGACGAGCACCGAGTTCCGCCGGTTGCTCGAGCGGCGCTATGCGGGCTTCGTGCCCCGCTCTGCCTCGTCCGCTGCGATCGATCTCGAGGTGGATCTCGTCCCCCCTTCGCGGATCTCGGAGGAAGAAGAACTACGGGTCGCCTTCGAATCGGGCCGCTGGAAGATCGAGCGCGGCGACTTTTGCGCCGAGTGCGATCTCGAGAGCGGGCGGGGGAGCGTGCGGCAGTCGTCGAATCCCTATGCGATCGATTCGCTGCTGCGCGTGCTGCACACGCTCGTCCTCGCTCGCGAGGGCGGCTTCCTCGTTCACGCCGCGAGCGCGGTGCGCGGCGGGCGCGCGTTCCTTTTCGCCGGCGTTTCGGGCGCGGGCAAGACCACGATTTCCCGCCTCGCCCCACCCGACGCCGAGCTACTGAGCGACGAGATCTCCTACCTTCGCCGCGCCGGCGAGGGATACGACGCCTACGGCACGCCGTTCGCGGGCGAATTGGCGAGCTCCGGCGAGAACGTGTGCGCGCCCGCTGGCGGCCGTCTACCTGCTCGCCAAGGGCGAGGAGAACCGCATCGAGCCACTCGGCGCCGCCGACGCCGCCCGCGGGCTTCTCGAGAGCATCCTCTTCTTTGCCGAGGACGTCGACCTCGTGAATCAGGTGTTCGCCGCTGCCTGCGAGCTGGTCGCGAAAGTGCCCGTGTGCCGCCTCACGTTCCTCCCCGACGCGCGGGTCTGGGATCTGGTGCGATGATCGGCAGAACGCCGCGTGGACGCGGACGCAGTTCTCTTGTAGGTTCGAACGGCACTGAGCGGGCGGCGGATCTTTCGCCGGGATTGGGAGCGATGGTTGCAGAGCAGAGAATCGCCGCAACCGCAACAGGGGGCGCGCCGGTGAGCGCCCGCTACGTCGCCCGCAGCCGCGAGATCGCGGCGCGCCGGCTCGGCGAGGAGATCGTCGTCATGTCGGCTCGCGACTCGACGCTCTTCTCGCTGAACGAAGTGGCCGCCGTCATCTGGGAGGCCGCCGACGGCGTGACGCCGCTCGCCGACATCGTCGAGCGCGTGGTCTGCTCGGCCTACGAGGTCGACGCCGCGCAGGCGCTGCGCCGACGCCGAGGAGCTCGTCGACGACCTCGCCGGGCACGGTATCCTGCGGGTCTCCGATCAGCCGATCGGCAGGGGCCGCAGCATGAGCCTCGCGCAGGACCTCAACGAGAAGGCGCTCACGCTCGGCGTGCCGCTGAGCGTCCAGGTCGACCTCACGTACCGCTGCAACGAGCGCTGCGTGCACTGCTACCTCGACCACGAGGACCACGGCGAGATGACCACCGCCGAGTTCACGAGCCTGCTCGATCAGCTCGCCGAGGCGGGGACCTTCTTCCTGACGCTGAGCGGCGGCGAGATCCTGCTTGCGGAAGGACCTCTTCGCGATCGTCGAGCACGCGCGCGCGCATCTCTTCAACCTGAAGCTCAAGACCAACGCGATCCTGATCCGCGAGCGCGAGGCCGAGCGCATCCGCGACCTCGGCGTCGCCGAGGTGCAGGTGAGCATCTACTCGCACCGCCCCGAGGTGCACGACGCGATCACCAAGGTGAAGGGCTCGCTCCAGCGCTCGCTCGACGGCCATCCGCTTCCTGCGCTCGACGGGGCTGCGCGTGACGATCGCCAACGTGGTCATGCGCCAGAACATGTTCGACTACGCCGGCGTGAAGGCGGTCGCGCAGGAGCTCGGCGCGCACTTCACGATCGACCCGACGATCACGCCGATGATGGACGGCAGCCGCAAGGTGCTCGCGCTCAACATGCCGAAGGAGCGGCTGGGCGAGGTCTTCCGCGATCCGGTCGCGGTCGGCGACGTGCAGGACTTCCTGAAGGCGCCCGATCCGATCGACGACTCGATCCTCGACGGCCTGCCGTGCAGCGCGGGCCACACCGCCTGCTACGTCTCGCCCTACGGCGACGTCTACCCGTGCGTGCAGTTCCCGCTGCCCTGCGGGAACGTGCGCGAGCGGCGCTTCCTCGACATCTGGCGTGATTCGGACGGTTTCCGCGAGGTGCGCTCGATCCGCGGCCGCGACCTCACGACCTGCTCGTCGTGCGCACACCTCGGCACCTGCACGCGCTGCCCCGGCCTCGCCTACATGGAAGGCGACATGCGCGGGCCGTCGATCCAGGACTGCGAGAAGTCCTACGCGCGGACCGGCATTCCGACGGCGAACATGCTCGCCCAGCGGGCGGCGATGACGCGCACGCCCTACTGTCCTTCCGACGCCTCGAAGCCGTGCTGAACGGTGATCCCGCGCGCGAGTGCTCGAAGAACCGCGCTTCGAGGAGGCGCGATCCCGTGCCCTATCCGGCGTCGCGCGCGCGCTCGCGGTAGAAGTAGTGGATTGCCTCCCGCAGCATGCGTGATGGCGCAACCCCCACCGTGAGATCGCAGCCGCTGTGAAACCTGACCTCTTTCTGGCCGTCGAGGTTCGACGGATCGCTGGTTGCGACGGTCAACGTCGAACGGGCCAAGCCGATCGGCAGGATCTCGTTGCGCCGCGCGAGCTCGTAGGGGACGAGCCGCAGCGCCTCCGGGGTCGGCTCGACCATCGTCACGTCGATCAGAGGAATCCGGTACTCCTCGTTGAAGCACGCGGCTAGGTCATTGTCCGAAACGACGCCGAGCCGCAGCAGCACGGCGCAGAAGCGGCCGCCGTGCTCCCGATACTCGGCGGCCGCAGCCGCTAGCTGGTCGGCAGTGATCGCTCCTCGGCGAACCAGCAGCTCTCCGAGCCGAGGTAGGGGCACGGGTGGCTTCGCAGCGGGCGTCGATCCCGAGGCTGTCGGCGCGATCGCGGGAGTACGGGCGGCGTTGGCCAGGGTCGTGTCCGAGTGGGCGGGACCCTTTGCCTCGCCAGCCGCGGTGATGAATTCGAGCAAACGCCGGCGGTCAGCCCCAGAAATGTCGACGAACTCCACGGCCATTCCTTCGTCCCAAATCGATTGCTTGACGAGACCGGTGCATGACACGGTCACCCTGCCGAGATGGAGCGTGAGAGGGATGCGACTGCCGATCGGCAGCGGGTCTCGATCCTCGAGCATGGCGCCGGCGAGGCTGAGATCCCTCAGGCGTGCTGTCCCGCCGGGAAACGATGCATAGTGGCCGCTCGTGGTCGGCACGCTCAGCCGATTGGATTGCTCCATCGAATCCATCGAATCTGCTCCGCCACCGCGCGCACCCCGGCCGCGCGCCTCTGCAAATCAGCCCAGCAGTTCCTTCGGAATGTTCCCGCCATTGTCCGCGAGCTCAGCACGGTCACGTGCAACCACATGTTCATGTTGGCCGAGTCGCCCATCTTGTCAGCCGGGCAGCCGAGCTCCGTCGCAAGCGCCTTGCGCGTCGCAAAGCTGCTGTCGAGACCCAGAAGCTTCAGCAGGTCCACGATCGAGACCTTTCAATTGAGCTTCTCGGGATTCGAAGGAGGCGAGCTTTTCCAGCTGGCCCACGACATCGACCACCCTGATCGCGGTCGGAGGCGGGGAGCGGACGCGACCGACGGTGCGGACTGGGCCTGCGCCGAAGCTTCCGCAGGGGATTCAGACCGGGCTTGCGGAGCAGGGCGCAGCTTGCGCGACACCACCGAAACCGAGCTTCACGAGGATCTTCCCGAATAGAGGACTCCTTTGTATGGTCCGATCGGGTCGAACGCAGGGCAAGTCTACTCCAATCGGGTCAATGTACTAGGGGGTCTTCTCATCTCAGAGGCGCAAAGTTTCGGTGCTCCTCGACAGCGCATCGCGGAGCTGGTTCCCGAGCGGGCAGGGGGGTCAAGGTAAGCTAAGCCGCGCTCACGCCGCGCGGAACGCGCCGACGAATTCGCGTCAGCGATTTTCCGGCTCGTCGGGGCGAATCGGCGCGTAGATCGAGACGCGGCCGAGGATTCCGTCGTAGCGAGTCGGCCGCCAGCATGACGCCGTCACACACCGAACTCCGTGGAGAACGGCGGACCTGGCCGAGATCCTCAAGGCCGAGCTCGTGAAGGCGCGAGCGGCCGCGCTGGAGCTCGGCATCGAGCCCTCGGAATGGATCTTCACGGATGCGCGCGGCGGGCGCCTGGACGGGGCCGCTACGACTCCAACGGGGGGCCCTCCCCACCCAACCAAAGAGCAAAGCCGCATGAACCGGCCGGCAGGCCAACGATGCCCAGACCGTGCATGGGCTCGCGGCGGCGCCGACGGCGCCGCCGCGAGCGTTGAGGATTCACGGTCTACTGTTCTATTCTCCTCGATCCAGCACCGCTCCGTTGGCGATCCAGACGCCGCGGAAGCCCACCGGATTGAAGATGCGGATGAGGAACGCGATGTCGCTCTCGTCAGTACAAGCGGCCGGCAGCGGGCCGACCTTGCCACTGAATTGAGCGTTTCCCGTGGGGCTGAGAGGAACGGAAGGGGTGTCGACAAGCGTCGATGTCCCGCCCCCCGCGCTGCCGTCGATGTCACACACCAGAGTACCGATAACGTCTGGAACTCCGTCCGGTGTGCCGATCGGCAGAGCGACGAGGTTGAAGGCCTTCTCCGATCCAACCGCCAGCACCAGTCCCTTGACCTGAAACTCTACTTTGCCCGTGTCGAGATTGACCCGGGCGTTGCCTTCCAGCGTCGACCACGGCGCGCCGCCGAGGACGCCATTGACTCCGAACGGCGTGAGGAACCCGAGATCGCCCGAGCCCACAAGGTTTCCTGCCTCGACGATGCCGACGATGCTTCGCCAGTGGATCTTGTTGCTGCCTTGGTCTGCCCGGGCGCTCAGCGCGACCAAGAACATACTCATGGCTACCAACGTGATCACCCTTGAACTCTTCATTCTGACACCTCCATGTTCGGGCCCGTGGCCCGTGCTATAGCTTCGCCGTGCCGTGTGGCATCGGCACCTGTGATCGCCAAGCACGTTTTGTGCCTCCCTACGGCTCACCGTTGCGCCGCGAATAAAGGGAATTTTTCCCGCCGACTTTTCTCGTTCGCGGAGAGCTGAAGGAAAACCTCCCGGGAGAATTTCCTGATCGCGCCGCAGTAGCGGACGAGCGCTCTACAGAAGAACGACGGCGGAGTCGGCTCGTGCCCTACTTCGTCACGTCGGATTCGTGGACGAGTCAGCGGGTCGCCGAGGACACGTTGCCGACAACTTCACACGCTGCACTCAGCTCGCCGACCCTGCCCCACACTCGGGATGAGAAATTCGGAGTCTATTGAGCGCCACATTCGGGGCGACGAGCCTACCGTCCGCGTCGAAGAAGTCGAGCCGAGCGAGCAGATTTTGAATCGCTCCGAGCTGGTTGCAGCAGCAATGCATAGAGGCGTCTCGGCTCGGTGCCGTAGGGATAGAGGCCGAGGAGATCACCCCGCCAGGCTCCGTAGGACGTAGCGGGGGCCGCGAGAGCCATCGAGACGGAGCACGCGGTGCGTGGTTCCAGCGACGAAGATCGCTAGCGGAATGGGAGAGCGCCCACGGCAGGGTGCGGGAGGGATCGTTGGCGGTGCTTCGTACCGACATGTACCGCGACTTCGACGCCAACCCCGCGCGTTTCCGCCGCCATCCGTTTCCCGGCTGGTCGCTCGATGCCGTGCGCTTCCTCTTCGAGAAGCGCCACGTCACCGCCATAGGCCACGAGGCGCTCGACACCGACGCGACCGACGACATGCGTTCCGAGACCTAGATCCTGAAACATGGCCCCTGGCAAATCGAGGTGATGGCGTACCTCGACGAGGTTCCGGCGACCGGCGCGCTTCTCGTGGTGTCGGTGGCCGAAGCCGGTGCACGGGCTCGGTTTCCCGGCCCGAGCCTTCGCCATCCTCCCCTTGAACGCTGGCGTACCTTCCGCAACTGAAATCAACACTTTGCAGACGCCGCGCGGCAACGTATCCGAGATGCGTTCCCGGGGGCGGGCGCGGCTCGAACATATTATTATACCGACGTGAAGTTTGGCCCGTCGACCGCGCCGTCGTTGCGATGGGGGTCGTAAGCTGCCGTCACAGTGAACTCCGCGCCAAAAAAGAGAGACGGGACGGCAGCAGCCGAGGGCTCGAAGGCCTCGGGCTGCTGCCGTTGAAGGTGAAGGGCGGATGGTGACGCGGGGTTGGTGCGGTGGAAAAGAGGGCAGCGCGTTCAGATCGGCAGCGCGATCTCCGGGGACCGCTCGAGCCTGCTGATCGCCTTGCTTTGCCCCCGGTCCGACACGTATGCGAGCCTGCTGATTCAGGACTGGGAACGATCGCGCAGAAGCGCGGCGTCTCAACCGCACCCATCGCGATCGTCCCACGAACTGTTCGTGAGCGTTGCCGACCCCTTGAAGTCCTACTCCCTCGCGTTTGCCATGATCGATATCCAGCGTTTTTCGGTGATCGCTTCCACCACAGGCGGGCGGCCCTCTCGGCCCCCGCGCTGGAGGACCGCACGGTGCTCGACATCGACGTCACGGATCTGAATCGTGAAGTACCGATAAAACCCCGCGCGGCGCGGTAAACCGGGGGTCGGCGGTTGGGGTCGCATCCCGAGTGAGGATGGAGACCGATTCCTTCCCGTCTCGCCCGGAACGCCCGGTTCTACGTCGGCCCGTGATCATGGCGTCCCCATCCGGGCATCCACGCACTGTAAACCAGGGCCACCGATGAAATCCGTAGGATCATTCCCTCAACCATGTGAGTGACCCTAAATGGCCTAACCGTCAAGATTCAGACGGCGCTATGGATATTTCTGTAACGAATGAAATCTTAACCATATTTTTGAATTCGACAAGGCGCGGGCCTAAGCGGCCTTCTAAAGCAATTGCCTCATGGCACGCCGCCTGCTCATGAGTTCCGCAACACGCGAGGCCGTTTCACGATTCTAGAAAGGCGGCGCGGGCTCGACAGCTACGATGATAGTCAAGGCGCCAATTCCAGAACGCCAATGCTACCGCGGCAACGTGGGCCTTACCGCGATCGAACTCCTAGTCGTCCTGGCGATTCTGTCAATCGTGCTCAAGATGGCGATCTCGACGCTGAATGCGTCCGCTCGAATCCTCGACAATGCGGGTAAGGAGTTTTCCGCGAACCTGCGGCTCGCACGTGCAAGGGCAATTAGCACAGGCTATCACTATCAGGTCACCGTTTTCTCGACCTACTACAACATCGACAAGATGGTCCTGAACGCAGGGAACTGGGTGGTCGACGGGGGAATGCCGACCCGAACGGTCGCATTGCCAACGCCGGTGACGATCACGCCTGTCCCGAGTGGCTCCTATCAGTTCGACAGCCGCGGCGCCTGCGTCGGCGCAACCGCGCCCTGCCTCACCGCCGCTTCCGCCATCACTCTTCACCACGAGGCTCAGAACCGCGACGTGCTCGTCAACGTTTGGCCGTCGGGTCAGATTTACTGAAAGCTCATGATGCCATCGAAAAAATCGCAGAAGGGCTCGACTTTGATCGAAGCGATGATCTCGATGACGATTTTCGCCGCCGCCGCGAGCGCCACGTTCAACATGTTGATGGTGTCCGTTTTCACCCTTCGAGCGAACTCACTCGATACTCATGCTGTGGCACTGGCCACTCAGGAGCGCGAAGACCTGCGGTCGCTTGAGTACCCAGTGATCGCCACGCGCGATCCCTACACGACAGGCTCGCCGAACCTGTTCAATGGCACGTCGTTCACCGTGCATAGCGACGTGCAGGCCGACCAGCCCGCCGCTAACATGAAGACCGTGACGACCACGGTATCTTGGAACTACCTCGGAAGGGCGCGAAGTTACGCGATTCAGACCATTTATACAAATGTCAACGGCTGATCGATGCCGGCACGACTCGGAAGGGGGCTGGATCGAGGTTTCACGATCATCGAGATGCTCATGGCCCTGTCGCTCTTCGGGTTGATTGGCGCGACGGTCGTAAATTTCTTCGAGCGGCAGATGAAGTTTCGCGGCGATGCGGAGATCCAGGCCGAGATGCACCAAGGGCTCAATGCAGCGTTCGATGCGCTCATACGCGACATCCGGCTCGCGGGCGCGTGCCTGCCGCGACAGCCGGTGTTCGTGCCTATGGATGGGCAAAACAATGCCACCCCGACGCCCGACACGATCACCTTACGGACAGGCGTGGTGAGCGGCAACACCACTTGCGTTCAGGCGACCCTACAAACGGCGACAGCAGCCGGGGCGACCACCGTAAGTGTTGACAACCTGACCGGCTTTACCGTGAACAAGTACGCCTTCATCAACGGCACCTCGAACGGCGAATACTTCAAAGTCCAGAGTCTCAGCGGTTCGAGCGGAGCGGGTACCATCACTTCCGCCACAGGGCTCGTCAACGCATATCCCGTCGCCAGCGGCGTATATGCCATTCAAGAGCGCACATACTCGATCGATACCGTCAACCTCCCGACGACGACAAACCCGGTGCCAACGCTCGTGGTGCAGATCGACCGCGCCACTTCCGGTGGTCAACCTTCGAGGGTGCCGGTGGCCGCAAACATCGACCGGCTAGACATCCAGTATCGGGAGAACCAGGGCTGCACGCCCGGCCCCTGCACGGTGGTCGACATACCCACAGATAATGCAACGTGGAACCAGGTGAACGCAGTCTTCATCACGATGAGGGCGCGCTCGAACGTAAATCAATCGACCAACCAGCCCTCTTTCGAGACTGCCGGACCCGTCGCTGTCCAGCCCCGAAACTTCCTGGCGTTTCGTCCGAACTGAGGTGAATAGTGGCCTCCTCGAGCCGAATTCCCTCGCAATGCGGCTTCAGCTTGATCAGCATCCTCATGCTCGTCGGACTACTGTTGTCCATATCGGCGGCGCTCGCCGTGCGAGTCCGCCTCGACACCACGGGCCAAGCGGCCTTCCACACCACGCCGCGAAATCTGGCTATCGCCGAAGCCGGAGTAAACCAGGCGATCGCCCAGTTCCGCGACATCTTCATCGACGGCAACATTCCGAGCGGCAGCTCGGCGAGCCACACAGGTAACTACGCGGTGCAGTCGGCCTCGCTCGGCGGCCAAGCGATCAACTACCAGCTCGACCAACCCCTCACGAACCCGACGAACAAGCAGCTCCCGCTGGGGGTTCCGTTCGGCGGGCTCAACGTCCTTCAGTACAACTATGCGGTGACGTCAGGCACGCCCGACTTGACGAACCCGGCGGCCCAGCTCCGCTCGCAGTTCCAGGTCAACAACATCCCGACCTTCCAGTTCCTCGCCTATTACGGCGCCGACCTGGAGATTACCCCAGCGGAGGACATGACGCTCCACGGCCGGATCCACACCAACGCCGATCTCTATCTGAACGATTCCGGAAACACGGTTACCATCGCGGACCTGCCACCGTACATGACCGCGGTGCAGGTTTCGGCGGTTGGCAACATCTATCGTAAACGCTCGGACGACGGCACCTGCGCCGGGACGGTCACGATCTCGAAGCTCCAAGACACGGCCTCTCCCTATTGTACCTCGGGAGGGACCGTCTCGTGCCTTGATCCGAAGACCTTGAGTTGCCAGAGCGGCGGCGCTGCAGTGTCCACGGCTACGCTCAACACGTGGCAAGGCGCGATGAGGAATCATGTGCCCAACATCGGGATGCCGCCCGGATATTCCACGGTGCGGGGAGCCGCGCAGGGCTATTGGGCAAACGCGGACATTCGCATCGTCCTCGACCTCAACCCCGCAAATGACTATGGCCAGAAGGTCACCTCTGGCGGTTCGACGGTTTCCCTTCACAGCATAGTCATCCAGAACGCCGATGGCACCACCGACGCCACGAAAACGACGCTCTTGCGGAACTTCATGCACGCCAATCCGGGCTCAATCTTCTACAACGACGTACCGGTGACGTCCGCGGGCGGTACTACCCGTTGCACGTCCTCCTCCACCGCATCGGCGTACATCACTCCGTCGTACAGCTCCCCCGGCTCCCCCTGTGATGCCGTCACCGTAGCCGGCAACACGCGCTACAACCCGGCGTTCCAGGGCAGCAGCTTCGTCTATCGTCGGTCCGACAAGAACGGCGGTACGAACAATCGCAGCACGAGCTGGACGCTGGGCACATCCAGCAACCAGGACCAGCTCGGTCAGGACACTCCCGGCGTGACGACGGCACTCGGTGACTACCGCCGCGGCGGATTCTACAATAACCGCGAGAACAAGTGGATTTACATGCTCAATGTAGACCTCGAAGACCTCCTCAGCTGGAACAACGCCCAGACTGCGGGAAGCAAACTCTTCGACCCGACCGCCAGCAGCAACGGCGGCACCGTGATGTTCCTGTCGGTTATGGATTCCTCGAATACTACGCTGACGAACGGCATCAACAATTTCGGTGTGCGCATCCTCGATTCGCCGGTGCTGCCCAGCTTCACGCTGAACGTCAGCAACCCCCAAGGGATGACGGTCATTTCCGATCAGGCGATGTACGTGGAGGGCAACTACAACATCGGCCCTTACTCTCCCGCCGGGTCGGGACCGACTGGCATTCCTTGGACGCACGTCGCAGCGGCGGTGATCGGCGACACCATGAACGTTTTATCGCAGAATTGGGAGGCCCCGGTCACCGTCAGCGGTACCCCGTACAGCAACGATCAGAAGAGCGCTACGGATCTGAGCGGTACGACATCGGGCGTGCGCGATGCCGGCGACACCGCCATCTACGCAGCGTTCCTGGCGGGCGTCGACCCGTCGTCGGGAGGCTACAACGGCGGTCTGCAGAACTACCCCCGCATGCACGAGAACTGGGGCAACAACACGTTGAGCTATCGCGGCTCTTTCGTCTCGCTGACCACTCCGCGGCATCAAAACGGCCAGTGGACCGCCAATGGGACCTCCTACAACATGTATACGGTTCCGACGCGGAACTGGGACTATGACGTACAGTTTCAGGACGTCGCCATGCTGCCTCCGATGACGCCGACCTTCATCTCGGTACAACAGATCGTGTTCAGCGAAGATTTCCGCTGACGATACCCGCTTTGTCGCCGCGCTAGTTTGGGATCCTGCTGACCGGCGGCGCAATCCTCGCCGCGGCTTCGCGCCCCGCTCGAACGGGTCGCCTCCTCTTCTTTGCCGAGGACGCCGACCTCGTGAATCAGGTGTTCGCCGCTGCCTGCGAGCTGGTCGCGAAAGTGCCCGTGTGCTGCCTCACGTTCCTGCCCGACGCGCGGGTCTGGGATCTGGTGCGATGATTGGCGGAACGCCCCCGTTGGACTCGGGCGCAGTTCTCTTGTAACCTGGGGCACTGAGCGGGCGGCGGATTTTTCGCCGGGATTGGGAAGGATGGTGGTAGGGCAGAGACGCGCTGCAACCGCAGCAACACGGGTTGCTTAGGTGGGTGCTCGCTATGTTGCCCGCAGCCGCGAGATCGCGGCGCGCCGGCTCGGCGAGGAGATCGTCGTCATGTCGGCGCGCGACTCGACGCTGTTCTCACTGAACGAAGTGGCTGCTGTGATCTGGGAGGCCGCCGACGGCGTGACGCCGCTTTCCGATATCGTCGAGCGGGTGGTCTGCTCGGCCTACGAGGTGGACGCCGCGCAAGCGCTGGCCGACGCCGAGCAGCTCGTCGACGACCTCGCCGGGCACGGTATCCTTCTCGTCTCCGATCAGCCAATCGGCGGGGGTCTCGGATGAGCCTCGCGCAGGACCTCAACGAGAAGGCGCTGACGCTCGTCGTGCCGCTAAGCGCCCACGTGGACCTCACGTACCGCTGCAACGAGCGCTGCGTCCACTTCGGAACGACCACCGGGAGCACGAACGGCACCTCCAACCTTCCCCTCGTCTCGAGCAATTCGAGCGCGTTGTTACCTTTCGCTTTCCAGGTGTTCCTTACTTACCAACGACGTTGGCGACGGTTCTCAGTCGGCCACTGATACGAATAACCTCCTCACGATCACTTCGTTCGCAAGCGGGCCGAACGGGATCGGGTTTGCGGCGGTGGAGGTGGACATCGCGGTTACCTCCAAGTTACCTCCGATCCCGACGCTGCCAGCAACCCTGACGATGCCAGGCCCGAACGTCACCATCAATCTCCCCAACGGAAACGCGTTCTCGATGCCGAACCTCAACGGAAATTGTGCAATGACGATCGGAGTAACCTCGACTGCCACCCTCTCGACCGTCAACAGCGCAATGAGCCGCCCATCGAATTACTCGAGCTGCAATCCGCAGGGAGGATCAAACCTCAGCGGAATGAACACGGTCAAGAACTTCATCAATGATCAGGGTTCGAACGCCGGGGCGAACCCCTACGGGAGCTTCAACAACTCGCCGAGCCCGTTTCCGGACGGGGATCCCCGCCTGGCGAACGTAGCGTACCTGAACAATCTCGCAAGCCAGATCGGTGCGGCTGCGGACTATGCAGGCGCCGACACCGGGAACGTGAATCTCGGCACCCCGTCCAGCCCCCAAATCGTCGTCATCGACGGCAACTTCTCGATGGGCGGGAACACCAGCGGAGCCGGTCTGCTCGTGGTGACTGGCACCCTCAGCTGGAACGGCACTCCCTCCTACCAGGGGCAGATTTTCCTGATCGGTGACGGTTCGATGAGCGTTGCCGGCGGCGGTAACGGAGGAATCAGCATGGGAGGTGTTCTCCTAGCGAACACGCACCAGCCCAACGGCGCTTCGGTCGGGACGCCCACGATCTCCTTCAACGGTGGCGGAAACGCTACGTGGAGCTACGACGATTCGCAACAAAACGGGGTGACGGCCAAGCCCTTCCTCGTGCCAAACCGAGTGGGGTTTCGCCAACTTTCAAATTGAAGAGCGTCCGGGCAACGATGGAGAACGGAGCGACAAAGCGACCGCCTCTAGAACTGATCCCGCCGGCAAGCTCGGCTACTCTCTACGGCCGACGCGGGTTTACGGTGCTCGAGCTCATCGTCATCATTCTGCTCTACGGCACGCTGCTAGCGATCGCCCTGCCGCAAATCGGTCGAGTGCGCCTGGCAGCGAGCTTAGACTCTGCGCAGCAAGTCGTTGGCACCACGGTCCTCAGGGCCCGTTGGCTGTCGATCAACAAGGGCAAGTCCTATTCTCTGTATGTTCCTTCTGGCGGCAGCGTGGTCCAGATTCGCGATGCGGGAAACAACGTGGTGAATTCGATGGATCTAAGCGCGTATGGTGTCACGGCTGCTCCGATCGGCACGGCAGTCTCGCTGAACGCTCGGGGATTCTCAACGTCCGACCAAACCATCACCCTGACGCAGGCAGGTCTGTCGGCTACCCGAAGCGTAACCCTCAACACGCTCGGAAAAGTGACCATGCAGTAGGAAGTTCTCCCAACCCCGCGGCGAAAACTACGCAGCAGCGAGACCGAACCCCTCGAGTTTCTTGAAGTAGAGCGAGTTACTCGCTCTGCCTCGAGGCGATCGAGGTTGCTGTGCACCAGCGGGAACGCGACGTCTGAGCATGTGGTAGATGGCGACGAGAACGCGTGGCCAACGGCGGCGACGGGATGCTTCTTTTCTCGCCTTGCGGGCGATTCCACGGTACAGGGCGCTGAGATAAGTCCTTTTGGTGTGTGATGGCGCCCAGGCGGCTTCTCCGAGAAGATCGGCGAGCCAAGGTTCTTGGGCTAAGGACGAGCGCCGATCACGCCGGCGAGGTTCGTGCCGACGGCAGTTGTTGGTCGAAGTCTACGCAACTGTGGACCTTCCGCGGCTCAACACCTTGGCAGTCACTAGGGATCGCCCGACGGCAAGCTCATGTCATTTCTGTACCAAAAGCATGACGAAAAATGGCACAGTGGTAAAATCTCGGCAGCAGATTCTATACCTCTACCACATTGTGCCACTGCCCTCCCATCAATCGTCTGAGGAGCCCTTGGCCCTTATTTGAGGACTAGTTTGCAATTCTAGGTGTGGATCGAAGATTGCTCGTGGATTGACACATGCAGAGATGCGCGCCGATGCCAGCAATACGTTGTTTGAACGGCTTCTCTCTGACTGGCCCGAAGGCCAGATTTGCACGACGACGTTGCGGTTTTGCCCGCATCGTGAAGTGTGACGTTTCAACCACGTCATCTAAACTCCTACAGCTAAAAACCTCAGAACGACAACGGCACGTGAGGTGCAGTGTTTTCTGGCAGCACGCGGGGGAGCAACTCTTCGCCCGCTATGGAGCTATTCGACCGCGGTGCATGAGATCCGCGCGCGCCCGGGGAGGCGCGGCTAATGGCTAGAGCAAAGTTCGCTTGCCCAGAAAGAAATCCGACTGGCATCCTGACGGTAGAAGTGAGAGCGGAGAGCAAGATCCCGTTCGAATTGATTCTAGTTTTAGCAATTCTGGCAGCCCTCTTGGTTGCGGCAATCTTTTGCGTCGAATGAACGGAAACGGCGGCCACGACCTCGGACGAATCGTCTCCGGACCCCGGCCGATCTCGCGCGCCCTGGTGCATGGGGTCAGGCAGCATCTGCAGCGCGACTCCAAGTGCGGCGGAGCGCTTCAAGCTTGCGCACGCTTGGGTACGCGGAGTCTACGGCTGCGGGTGCGAGTAACGAGGCGGCCACCATCACCTTCGACGACGTGTGCGCGGATGTCGGGTATCGGAGCGGCTGAACTCCGCGCCACGCTGCCTCGCGGTGTGCCAACCCCGCCCCGCGACCTGCCAGCAAGAGCCCGCGAGGTCCCATGCGCGTTGATCAGAATCGCTACTATTCGAGCGAGTCCTTCCTCGATGCCTCGCGACGCGGGTCGTCGAGGCCCGGGCTTCCTTTAGGCGCCTACAGTAGGTCTCAGAGAAGTTCACGAATCTGTCAAGAGACATTGTCGCTCCAGGTCGCACCCCGCACCGAAAATGATCAGCGAAGCGCGCATACTGGGTTCGTTGGAAGATTACCGCGGGTCCCCCGATAGCTATCCTCCGTAGGAAGCATTGCCGGCCCCGTCGCTCGTCGAATGAGAAACCCGGTGCAGCTTCCAGCATCAATGCAGCTTGGGGAATCGCCTTCCATTGGCGTCGTGGGTCGATAAGGTGCGCGGGTCTTGAGCCGAACCGGGATCGTATAGCAAGGACGGCCGGTCGCGTGAAACGGCGCTGCTTGGCATGCCGGCGTCGTAGCGATCGGCCCGCGACGGTTCGTCAATGGATCGCCTTTGGTCTTGCCGAGAGTCCAGGAGCGCGCTGGGCTGAAGAAGATGATGAACTATTCCTACAGACCGCCAACAAGGGTTGAGGTCCGATGAACTGATTTGTGGTCCCGATTGAACAAATCGTTCAATCCGATTGAACGCTCCTATCGTACGGGCTGTCTATTTTCGTCCGGCGGTCGGTCTCGCCCGCTGGATCGTCGGAAGCTTCTACTTCTGCGTCTGCCGTGCTCGGAGGGTAACAGATAGGGGAATGGCTATGAGGCGACTGCGACTACTCGCAGAGGTTGTAGCTGCATTGCTGACCATCGGCATAGGGGTTTCCCGCATCCGGCTCTCCGACTGGTTTGCACGCGGAGCCTCCCCGGCGTTTGCGGTTACCGCGGTGCCGGAGATCGACCCGGGCGTCGCGCAGGGCGCGCTGACCCTTCTCGTGGGCGGCGTGCTCGTTCTGCTAGGACGTCGCCAGCGCGATTAGTTCGCGACTCTTCACAAGCGGAAGCGATGGGGCGCGCCGCCCCGATGAGAGCTCGTGCTCCGAAACCCGACCTGGCCGGGTATCCCAGCGTTGAGTGAGGGCGGTCGAGACCGCTCGTTCTGCTGAGTGCCCTTGGCGCGTTGTTGGTCGCCGAAGGGATTTTCATGAGCGGCCGCTTCGAGGCCCCCGACGCCCCCATCCTCGGGTCCGCCTGGTGGGCGATTGTCTTGGCTTAGGCCCACGTCGCGCTGCGATTTGCGATAGCGCTCGGAGCGGCCGCGCTGCTGCTCGGCGGCGAAGAGCTGCGCACGTGGATCAAGCGATCAAGCAGGCGCTCCCCGACACGTCCGAGCCACGCCCGGCGTGGCTGTGGCTCCTCGCGCACCTGCTGGCGTTTGCGGCATTCTATCGGCTGACCGCGGTAGTGATGGAGGGCGATCTGGCTGCGTCTCCGATGCCGGGGGTCTGGGTTGGCATCTGGCTATTGACCGGCAGCGTAGCGGTGGCCTGCTGCGCGGCGGCCGCCCTGTCGGGCCGTGCCGTTCTGATCCGAGCCCCGCGAGCACCCGTGCACGCGGACGATCCGCTCGGCGAGACAATCAACCACTACGACGAGGCGAGCCGCCCGATCTGCGAGAAGGGAGCGGCACAATCCTGTCCAAATCAGCTCTTGAAACGGAATGAGCCTCCGAGGGTAGAAGTCGGTCGAGAGGTCGAGAACCGGCAAGTTCCGATCGACGACGCCAACGAGGCCCAAACCGTGAACCGATTCTGTTCCATCTAACGGATCGCCGGTGATGGCGGCGACCTCACCGGAAGTCTTCGCCGACGACGATCTGCAGAACCGAGATGAACGTAGGCGTCATGGGCGGGAGCATCGCGACGTCGTTGAATTGTGGGTCGAAGTCCCAGTTCCGAACCGGGACCGTGTACATGTTGGAGGCCGTGCCGTCCTGGTTCCACTCGCCGTTGGCGTGCAAAGGCGTCGTCAGGCTGACGAACGAGCCCAGGTAGTTGAGCCTGTTGTTTGGGAAGGAGGGCTGCTCCCAATCCTCATGCGCGCGCGGATAGTTGTGCAACCCGCCGGCGTAGTTGTTGGTAGAGGCGGCGGGATCATCGACGCCCGCGGCGAACGCGGCATTGATTGTCGTCTGCAACGGTAGCCGCCCATGTGTGCTGGAGTTCAGATCCGTCGCGCTCTTCTGGTCATTGGCGTATGTGTTGACCGGATTCTCCCAGTTCTGCGACAGGACGTTCATCGTATCACCGATCACGGCCGCCGCGGGGTGGGTCCAGGGGATGCCCGTCGGACCCACGCCAGTCGGCGCGTACGGCCCGATGTTGTAATTGCCCTCGACGTACATCTGTTGGTCGGAGACGACCGTGATGCCGAGGGGGTTCTGCGCGTTCAGCGGGTAGCCGGGGAGAACCGGCGAATCGAGAATACGCACGCCGTAGTTGTTGATGCCGCCCGCGATCGGTCCGACGACGGAGAGGAACATGACGGTACCTCCGTCGCTGTTGTCACTAGGATCGAACAGCATCCCACCGTTGTTGAGATTCCATGTGAGGAGATCTTGTAGATCCACGTTCAGTAGGTACTGCCACTTGTTCTCGCGATTGTTGTAGAAGCCGCCGCGGCGGTAGTCGCCGATCGTCGTGGACGCCCCACCGTTGTTGACGAGCTGATCGTTCGTGGCGCCACTGCCGGGCGTCCAGTTGGCGCTGCGATTGTTCGCACCACTGTTCTGGTCGACCCTGCGATACACGAAGCCGTTCCCCTGAAACGGCGGGTTGTAGCGTACGGCCGTGGCGACGCTGGACGCGCTGCACGCGGGCGGGCCGTAGGTCGGCGAGACGTACGTCGTCGCCGTCGCCTGCGTAGTGCAGGACGTGGTGCCGTTGTCGGTCGTCACCGGCACGTCGGTGTAGAAGATCGACCCCGGCCTTTGGTGCATGAAGTTTCGCAGTGCCGTGGTCTTCGCGGCGTTGACACTCCCGTCCGCGTTTTGGACGACGATCGGGAATAGATTGACCGGCGCCCCCCCCCGGGTGCCGTTGAAATTTCTGTTCGTCAGGTCGAGCACGATCCTCACGTCTGCTTTCGGCCAGTAGCCCGAGGACGCGAGCCGCGCCGTGTTGTAGCCGGGCGGGAGACCGATGTTCTGCAGGTTCGCCGAGAGAGTTCCACCATAGGTTGCAATCGTGGCGGCAGACGCCTGCCCGCACGGCAGGTTTTGCAGTGCGCCGGTCGAATTCGAGCGGATTCTCACCGTGCCGGAACACGTCGAGCTCTCTGCGCGTCGGTGGTAGATGCTGCCGACGGCCGAAATCTCCAGCACGGGAATGTTGGGTGCCAGAGCATCGACCGTCAGAATGTCGTCCGAATCGTTGAGGAACAGGTTGTTGTTCGTGTGGATACGGCCATGCAGCGTCATGGCTTCCTTGGGGGTGATGTCGAGCCGCCCGTTGTAGAACGCGAGGAACTGGAAGGTCGGGATGCTGTTGACCTGGAACTGCGAGCGGAGCTGGCCCGCTGGGTTCGTCAGGTCGGGCGTACCGGAGGCCACGGCGTAGTTGAACTGACTCACGTTGAGGCCGCCGAAAGGCATGCCGAGCGGCAGGCGCTTGTTGGTCGGATTGGTGACCGGCTCGCTGAGCTGGAAGTCGATCGTCTTACCGGGGAGCGAGAAGGTTTGCAGCGCGTAATCGCCAGTGTGGCTCGTGGAGTTGCCGGTCGGCACGTTGCCGTCTACGAAGATGTTGCGGAACTGCGCGGTCGCCCTGTTCATTCCCGCCTCGGCCAGCGCCAAATTGCGCGGGGTGGTGTGAAAACCAGCCTGAGCGGCTGTATCGAGGCGTAACCGCACCGCAAGCGCCGTTGCCACCGCCAGCAGCAGGCCTACCAACATGAGCACGGTGATCAGGATGAATCCTGCTTGCGAGGCAGCAACCGAATCTCTCATGATGTTTCCTCAGCCCGTCCGAAAGGTGACGATGTTGCGAGGCTGAACCGCAACAGTCGCCGCTTCCGTGAAGAGGGCCCGTGGCCCCGTAACCAGCGGACGCAGCGACTGGGCGGTCATGGAGACCACCACCTGATTCACCTGCAGCCAGGTCGCATTGTCCGGCGGCAAATTGGACATGACGCAGGCGGCGCCTCCGGGAGGGCAGTTCGAGATGAGGCGATACTGGATGTTCAGTGAGGTGATCCCGGCCGCGATCGGAGTGGCGGGTACGCCAGCCGTCGCCGCCTGCCGATCGATGTCGAGCGTGAGCATCGGCGCGCCGAAGTTGGTTGTATCGACCGCATACGTTCGCTCCTCGAACCCATAGACGCCGGCGGGGACCAGATATCCCTGGGTGAGCCCTCCTGCCGCGGTGACCGTCCCCGGTCCGCTCGTGCCGCTCAGCGCACTGACCCGGAAGAGCTCGCCGGGACTCGTGCCGACGATGTAGGCCAACCCGCCGACTTTGAAGCCGGCAAGGTTGTCGACGCTCACGCTCGTCGCTCCTGCCGCGACCGCCGCCGTGAGGGTCGCCTGCACGCAGATCGTCGTCGCGCTGATCACTCCCGTGCGCAGCGTGATGCTGTCCCGGGGCACGCCGGCGACTGTACTGTTGACCCCGGCCATGGGCACGAAGAAGGGCGTCGTCGGCAGACAGGCGCCGGCAAGCCGAATGTCGCGGGTCAGCGAATCGAACGCGCCCGTCAGCCCCTGGTGAGTCTCGGCGCGCACCTCGGTGTCGTTGCGAAGTTTCATCTGGCTTTCGAAGAAGTGAACCATCGCCAAGCCGAGCACCCCGAAGATGACCAGCGCGACGAGAAGCTCGATCAGGGTGAACCCCAGTCCGGAACTCGAGAGCAAATCCACGGCGGCGTCGATCGGCGTCCTTTGCCTTCGCATCGTCGCTCAGCCGTTGACGTTGGTGTACATCGTCGAGAGAGAATAGCTCCGCGGCGTTCCCCTGTAGCTCCATGAGACGGTCACGGTGACGGTCTTCATGTTGGGCCCGGGCTGATCATTCTGCACGTCGCTGTGAACCGTGAATCCACTACCGCCGAAAACGTCGGGGGACGCTGACGTATACGGGTCGCGGGACACGATGTTCGCGTAGACGAGTGAGCGCAGATCCTCGCGCTCCTGGGTCGCCAGGGCGACCGCATGGGTATCGAGCGCGTTTGCTCGAGCCGTCGCGAGTGCCAGCATCAGCATATTAAACGTGGCACTCGCTCCGGCGGCGAAGATCGCCATCGCGACCAAGACTTCGATGAGGGTGAAGCCCATTCTCGAAACCCTTCGCCTCATCATCTGCAGCTTTCCAGTCTACTCCAGCTTCAGTTCACTTGACCCGAGGTCCACACTTGCACGAATGCGGAAGCGTTCTGTGAAGAGTCGTTGATCGTTTTGGTGGGCACGAACGTTTCACCCGCACGAACCACCACTGTGCCGCGCGTATTGAACTCGTACCGTCCTGTGGCGGCCATGAAGCGGAGGTTTGAGGGGAGCGTAACCGTAAGCGGCGGCGTGTTGCTGTCTACAGTCCAGTCGGTGCCGGAAGTTGGCGGCAACAAGCGGTTGACGGTGTAGGCGGAAAGTCCGCTGACGTTCAGTTGGTAGTGATAGCCTGTCGAAACCGCCTTGCTGCGACAGAGGCGCAGGTTGGCGAGAAGCTCCCTCGCTCCCGAGTCGGCGCTTTGGTAGCGCGAATTCAAACGAGAGATGCCGGCCGCCAGTATCAATGAAAGCATGCCCGCAACGACTGCTACCTCGATGAGCAATACGCCGTTCGCGCGCGACGAGAATCGCAACATGCGCACGACTGCAATCTCAGATGTATCTCGCATGCGCCTACCGTGACTCGTCAGAGAAAAAATATACTGACCTCGTCTCGGCCGAGTCAAAGCTTATTTTTCCTTCGTCACACTTCTCGGTGCGGAGGGAGGAAAACTGATTCCACTGTTGCCTCCAACAATACCTTGGCGTGTCAGGCAAACTACCGAGTGCGAGTTCCGCCTCGAGAGTGGGGTCGAGACGACGTACGAAAGGGAAGAGTGGCGCGGCTTGAGGAGAGTCGTTACGGCTGCGGCGCCGGATTCTCGAGTGGAGGACGATGCTCCATCGTCACATCAGCGTCCTTGCCGCTTCCGCCCTCGACGCCGTCTTGCCCCAGAGTCTGCACCACGACAGTGTCCTTAGAGCGCTCGTACTGATAGCGGTACGGACGACCCCACGGATCGACGAATCGAGGATCGGCCCGTTCCGTGAAGCGCCGCCATGTCGCCTCATCGGGGTACGATCCGTGTTCCTTGCGATACTCTTCGAGGATCTGTGCGAGGACGCTGATCTCCGAATCGATTCTATGATGAAGGCGCGCCGCCTGTGTCGTGGTACTCGGTTGCAGACTCCACAGAAATGCGAGAATCGCCAGCGTCAAGCCGATCGATAATGCGGAAAGCCTCTGCTTCTCTTCTTCGCTGTGCCACTGGCTTCGTCGTATCCACAAGGGGCCCAAGATCGGGATGAATGCCAGGAAGGAATTGCAGCGCTTGTCGATGGCAAACAGTTCGTCCGCCATCGCGGGCACCTCGGACTTGAAGCCGTCGGAAACGAGGGAGGCCAGCGCCTGTTCCGAGAAGCGGAACCGGAACGCAGGCTGGTCCTTCCTCGGGAGCGGGGCTAGAGGTTGCGCAGAGGCGAGGGGTTCATCGCAGCGGACACAGCGCCCAGCGGGCTCGGGCGCCAAGAACTGCTCCTGTCCGCAGCGGATACAACGAGTGCGGCCCGAACCCAGGTGAGATGCCCGTTCACGCACCTGAACTCTTGCCGGACGCATTTCGACTGCCTCGTCTTGCCCAATCTAAAAGCATACGCATTCCACGCGGACGATTGCTATCTCAGATGTACCTCGCATGCGCCTACCGTGACTCGCCAGAGAAAAAATATACTGACGCGGTCTCGGCCGAGTCAAAGCTTGTTTTTTCCCCAATATTTTTTGGCTTGAGTTCGCCAGGCGAAGGCGTAGAGGAACGCCGATTCGCTCAGGCCAGGAAGATTTTGGCCACTGCCTGTGGTCGCGATCCTCCTTCTTTTCAAACCAGGATCGCTATAGCGCATCTATGAGCGACTGCGACACCGCCGCAGCGATGACGACAGGGGCGGCCAGCCGGCTGCCCCCGTACAGCGCACCGAGCACGACTATGCGCTGTGGGAAAAGCGCATCGACGCGATGCTGTTGTCACTGGCCGGGGCGCTCAGTTCTCCCGTCTCCGCTTCACCTCGATGATCCGCTCGACCCTTATTGTAGAATTTTTGCATGGTTGCTCGGAGGTAGTTCACGAGCTCAACGACCTTCGAGCATCCCGCTCCTCATTGACGTAAGTCACCGCGACGGCTTATCGTGACTACACGAGTAAGGTCGAAAAGGTCGTCGGCGTCCGCGAGGTCCGTGCCCGGATGAGCGCTTACCTTCGTGCCGTGGCGCATGGGGAGTCAATCACGATCGCCGACCGCCGCAAGAAGCCCATCGCGCGTCTGGTTCCCGCGGAGACGAATCCCGAGCGGGAAGCGCTGCGCCGCCTCGCATCGCTGGGCGCGATTACACTGGGAGTGGGCAGGCCCGGCCGAAACCCGCCGATGAGATTGCGGCGCAAGGGACGTCTCGTTTCCGACATGGTCATCGAAGATCGGCGGTGATCCTCTATCTCGACGCCAGCGCGGTCGTGAAGGTTTACGTGGCCGAGACGGCGTCCGACAGGGTTCACAAGCTCGTTGTCGCGGCCGATGGTCTCATGACGTGCGCATCAGCTAGGCGGAGGTGCGCGCCGCTTTTGCTCGCGCTAGGCGCGAGCGTCTGCTTTCCACGACGGATGTCCGCTCGCTGACTCGAGCATTCGATGAGGACTAAGCACGATACTCGATTGTTGAGGTGAGCGATGCCGTCGTTCGTCAGGCAGCGTCGCTCAGCGAGCGTCACGCGCTGCTCGGATACGATGCGGTGCAGCTCGCGGCCGCCCTGGTTGCGGGTACTTTCGGCGTACGCCACCTTGGAGGTGGCCACGATGGGTTCCCCGGCGAGGACAGCGTCGACGTGCTTCGACCCCGGCTCCGCGACGAACCGCTTGATGAGCGCGCCGGTGTCGAAGTAATTCATCGCCGTTCGGCGACGATTTCCTCCGAAAGGGAGCGACCGCTGATTCGGATGCGCCGGATTCGCGGCACGAGGCTTCCCTCGGGAGCGCTGATTTCACCCCGGGAGGCGAGTGCGGCGATCCGAGTCTCCAGGCTCTGCGGGGTGCCGGTCGAACCGATCGGTTGTATGACTGCGATAGGCTTTCCTCGCTCCGTCACGATCACCTCGCGGTTGGCCTTGGTTAGCTTCAGGTACGAGGTGAGGCGATTCTTGAGATCTCGCACGCCGACGCGGACGGCAGCCGAACGCTCCATGTAGCTACTGTAGCTACATGGAGATGTGACCGTCAACTGAGAAAGGAGCGCACGAGCGGCCGTGGGCGAAAGAGAATGGAGCAGAAGGGATTCGAACCCCAGAGTAGGCCGCGATTTCTGAGCGTTTTCTCGATTTTATCGTCCTACATCGGCCTACGTAGAGCCCGAGATTGAACCACGTGGTTCAAATTCTCGAGCATCGACTTTTTCCGGGACGGCCAAGCCCTCAGAGGACGCCTACTGTATCCGCACCCGATGCGATTTGGACGCCCAGGTCGCTTGGTATTGGTCCTCTCATCATCGGACGCTGGGGTCAGACAAGAAGACGGTCGGTCCGCCATCCTGGCCGGTGTCCTTAGCTGCTGGTCTCAGCTCTCCCGGTCGAAGTTCTCCAGCCGGGGGACGGAACCAAGCAATCTTTTCGGTCCCGTGGTCCGGCGAACAGAAGGATCTGCGGTGAAAAGTTGAACTTTGCTTCAATCCTTGACTCCATTTGGAGAGTGGCTATACTCCTGTTTGAGAGTTAACCGCTGATGAAGGAGACGCATGCAATGCCAAGGCGAACTCGCAAAAGAGTCACCGCTCGCGCAGCCGCGAGAAAACGCCCGGCAGCACGCGAGGCCGTCCTGTCCTTCGAGACCTTCGTGTCTCGTGAGCGCCCCGCAGCCGAAAAGGTCGACGTGATCCGCCGAGGCCTTCGAGCTCGGATGGTCGATGACATCGTCGATTACCTCGATGTGCCGAAGAGCGTGATCTTTGGTGTGCTGCACACACCGGAGAGCACCGCGCACAAGCTCATAAAGGAGAACCGCCCGCTCGATTCGGCAGCATCGGAGCGCGTAGTGCGGGTGGCCGATGTCACGCGGATCGCAGAAGAGACGTTCGGCGGACGAGAAGCGGCGACGCGTTGGCTGAAGACACCGAACCGTTCATTGCGTGACGAGATGCCGTTGTCGCTCCTCGACACCGAGCCCGGCGCGAGCGAGGTGCGAAAGGTTCTTTCGGCGATCAACTACGGTGGCGTCTTGTAGTGGCGGAAACCGTCTGGCGAATCGCGCGCCGACCCCACGCGCTCGACAGACTCGGGCGAGGTGCACGGAAAGAGGGCGGGCGCTGGAACCGTCCTGGAACGGCCGTCATCTACGGAGGCCGCACGATCGCCATCGCAGCGCTCGAGAAGTTCGTGCACCTTGCCGGTGTGGTCCCACCGGATCTGGTGCTCGTTCGGATCGAGTTGCCGGAGGTATACTCGGAAGAGAGGCCCGGCCTCGCCGATCTTCCAGAGGACTGGGACCTCCTGCCGCCTGGCCCCGGTAGCATGGATTTCGGTACTGAGTGGGCGCGGGAGCATCGCTCCTTGGTCCTGTACGTGCCTTCTGTGCTCGTACGCGAGGAGTGCAATGCGGTAGTGAATCCGGTTCACGCGCAATTCGCGGGCGTCAAAATGACCATCGAACGGGAGTTCCTCTATGACGCCCGGATGTTCCATCGCGACCGGTCGTGAGGGTGATTCCAGCGGGGGAGTTCGGCGCGCGCGCGTCGATCTTCCTCAGACGGTTTCGCACAAGATGCGATCGATCATCCTTCAGGACGAACCGCTTTAGCTTCGCCCGGATTCGTTGCGCTTCAGCGACACTGGCGAACCAAAGGTCCGCGACAGTCGAGGCACTATGTCGTGATGCGAACAATTGGCACGACGATGGCGTGAATGCCATCGAGGATGGAAGGCGTTCACCGTTAATTCGTCTCGGCAAGACGGTCAGTCACCTTAGAGAGGCGTTGATCGTGACCGCGCATTGCGGTTCAGATCTGGTCACGCATGAAACATCCGAACCACGTGGTTCAATTTACCTATCGCCACTCAAATAACCTGTTGATTTGCCGACAAGAAACGAAATGGAGCAGAAGGGATTCGAACCCTCGCGTAGGTGCGAATTTCCAAGGCTTTTCGCGTTCGGATCGTCCTACTTCGGCCTACGCAGAGCCCGACTTTGAACCACGTGGTTCAAAGTCTGCGGCTGTTCGCTCTTTTCTTGCAGGCTGTTGTGTCCTCAGGCGGCCCGTTCGACCAAGCGGCCGGAGACGTACTTGTGAAGCAAGCTCGCGATCAGCGTTTGGTACGGGATCCCCTCCTCGAGGGCACGCTTCTGAAGAGCCTCGAGATCCTTGCCGAAATCCGAATGTTCACTCTGCGATCCTTCTTGGATGTGGCCCTCGCGTAACGCTGGTATACGCCCGCGAAGACGATCGTCTCTATTTCGTCGTCGACGAGAAGCCGAAGCAGGCCGGGAAGCGACTCAAGCGACTGCACAACATCGCCGAGAACCCCGCGGTGGCACTCGTCGTCGACGTTTACGACGAAGACTGGCGAAGGCTCGAATACGCCCTCGTTCGCGGCACAGCCCAGATCGTCACGCGGACCGACGAATTCGAGCGAGCTCTGGTGCTGTCACGGGCAAGGTATCCGCAATGCGAAGCCATGCGGCTCGAGGCGGGAAGGAACGAGGTCGTGCGCATCACGGCGACGGGCGTCCACTACTGGAAAGCCAGCGCCGGCTCGGAACGAACGACGCCTTCGCGATAGCGCTATGAGCTCGGGAATCAGTCCGAGAGGAACGTCATCAAGATCGAGGTCGCCCGCAAGGCGAGGAGAGTGGCAATTGCGAAACCGAATACGGCGGGCAGGAGTCTTTTTTTTGCTGCGATCCTGTTGCGACCCCAGCTCGCGAGCACGATCGCGAGGTAATACGAGACCACGACCTGCAACCAGGCGGGGACCATCGATACGTAGGTATTGAGAAGATAGATCAGGTGACGGTAGTCGACGTTCATCTCGGGAACCCATGATCGACGGCGGACGGGGGGCAAGTCCAGCGAAACGCCGTTGTGGGTTCGCCGTGGGTCCCCGTCTGGCGTTTGATTTGATATGCTCGCCTTGGGCGTCGGCGCTTCCGGTGACGCCCACCGTGCCAAGGATGGCGGCGGCCAACCACTGCGCCCCGTGCCAACCTGGCGACGTGGGGCATGACGAGCGCAGGCGTCTGGACGTCGAAAGAATCGGGCGAATCGAAGGGGTTAAACGAATAGAAGGTTGCCTGCCACGTCAGGCTACCCCCTGGTGTTCGACCAACCCCCACTCAACGCCCCGACACTTGGGGATCCATTCACGGCAGTCCTGCCATTCGACTTGTTGTCATTTGACTTTCGTAACTTTGCGCGTGCCCGTTCTTCTCCGATGCGTTCGGAGACGGATTTCTGACGGCGCGTTTCGAGCCTCGTCTTCCCGGGAACGCGGGGCGGACGCCTGCCCGGCGAGGCAAGCCGCTTGCTCGAGCATGTCGCGGAGGAATATCACGGATGGCGCATCACGCGGCGTGGTTCAAAGCCTGCGGCTGCTCGCTCTTTTCTTGCACGCTGGTGCGTCCTCAGGCGGCCCGTTCGACCAAGCGGCCGGAGACGTACTTGTGAAGCAAGCTCGCGATCAGCGTTTGGTACGGAATCCCCTCCTCGAGGGCACGCTTCTGAATAGCCTCGAGATCCTTGCCGGAAATCCGAATGTTCACTCTGCGGTCCTTCTTGAACGTGGCCCTCGCGTAACGCTGGTATCGGCCTCGCTCGGTCTTCAATCCAGGAACCGATCGCCAATCGCCTCGTTCCACTGACGTAACCAGCTGCCGTTCCTCTCGGCTCAGCTTAGCCATCGTTGGGTCCCTCGGCTTTCAAATATCGCTTCGTGGCCTTGCGGCTGGGGATGATGGTCTCGAGGAAGACTTCGGCGTCGGACTCCACGAACGGGACGAGATACGCGTACCCTTGAACGTTGACTACGAACACTCGCTGCCTCGCGTACCGTTGTCGATTCGGGTTCTCCAAGATGTCCAGGACATCTCCGCGCTCGATGTGGTAGACGATCTCCTCGAAGGAGATTCCCCGCGCGGCTTTGAGCGTCTCGTTCTTCGCGGTATCCCATGAGAAGTACTTCACCGAGCACGCCTAGCACGTTGTGTGCCTTTCGGCAACGACTCTAATCGATGAAGAGAATCTCAACTTCCCAAACGAGCGTGGTAGCTGCGCTTCGCGAATTCGGCGGGGAGATCGAGATGAATGGAAGCGGAGTGAGACGGATCGTGAGACGCTCAGGTCCCAACGTCCTCCTCGATGCTGAAAAAGGTGTCGAGTAGGAAGCGACTGATCTATGAGGAGAATTTCAGCTCTCCACACCTCCCAATCGAGTACTCACAGCTCGCCGACGGCGCGGTCAACTCGCCACTCGCCACTCGCGCTGCGGTGGCGGGGGTCCAGCTACGCTGCGTAGTCCGACTTCCAGCGCTCGACCAGATCTGAGTTGTCGAACTGCCAGGGATGGAAGTCGCGGCGGTAGTAGCTGAGGTACTGCTGGAGGCCGCCGCGCAGCAGTCCGGGATCCTTCCAGAAATAGCGGCGTGCGCGGCGCCGTGCGCGGACCCTCCAGAGCATGCCGTCGTGATGCACGAGCCAGGACATGTGGACGAGAATCTGCGCTGCGAATGCGACGGTCGTGTACATCATGACGAGAACGCGTCGGAAGTACCCGGTCAGGCCCGGCGAGATCGTCCGGTAAACGTCGTAAGCGACCGACTTATGCTCGGTCTCCTCGAGCGCGTGCCAGCGCCAGAGGCGGGCGAATGCGGGGTGCGCATCACGGAACATCCGCGGGTCGCGCAACACACTGTCGGTGAACATGCCCGTGAAGTGCTCGAGCGCGCAGGTGAGGGCGAGCTGCCACTCGCAGGGGAAGAGCCAAGCGATCATGATTCCCAGGCGAACGAGGCCCTCGATCGCCTCGACGGGGTAGCCCTGCGCGGCGAGCATCTCGTTGTAACGACGGTGCTCGCGGCCGTGAATTCCCTCCTGGCTGAGGAAACCGCGTATATCCTCGCGTAGTTTCGGGTCGGTGATACGGTCTTGAAAGTGCCGGACCGTATCCATGAAAAATCGCTCACCTTCGGGGAACATGAGCGAGAGGCCGTTGAAGAAATGTGTGATGTAAGGGTCCCCGCTATGCCAGTAGCGCGGCAGGTCCGGAGTGAGGCCAAAGTCGAGGTTGCGCCCGTGAATACCGGGGGAGGTCGCTGCCCTGGCTTTCACGGGTCGAAACTACTCCCTCGAGTGCGCGAGTAAAGGGAGCCTCCTCGAGTTCGCCTCGGGTCGACAACACGCTGGAAGCGATCGTCATGAAGTGGGTTGGGCCGAGCTCGTCCCATAGTTTCGCGACGCGCGCTTGTGGGTCGTTGATCGAGTGGGGTGATCTGCGAAGTTCAGCGACCCGTTCCGGTCCGTCTTGCCGAACGCTACGTCCTCGTTGAGCTAGCTTCCGCAGCACGCTTCGCGCATGACAGGTCGCTTGACATCATGATGCGACCATACTAAGCATCGCGATGTGCGGACAACTCTCACTCTCGATGACGACGTGGCTGCCAAGTTGCGGACCGAGACGCGGCGCACCGGCCGCTCCTTCAAAGAGATCGTCAATGCTTTGTTACGCCGGGGGTTGGCTTCCCAGAAGCAACGCGGTGCCCTGCCGCGCTTCGTGGTGCGGGCGCGGCCGCTGGGTCTGCGGCCGGGACTCGACTACGACAAGACGAGTGACCTACTCGAGCAGATCGAAGGGCCGCTGCGCCGCTGATCCTGATCGACGCAAATCTGTTGCTCTACGCATACAACCCGTCGTTCGAGCGGCACACGCGGGCGCGGCGGTGGCTCGAAGAGGTCCTGTCGCGGCCGGAGCGTGTATGGCTCACTTGGGTCACGCTGCTCGCCTTCCTCCGAATCAGCACGAATTCGCGAGCCTTCGCACATCCTCTCGCGATCGACGAGGCGGTCGCGATCGTCTCTGCATGGCTGGAGCGACCGATGGTCGGGGTTTTAGAGCCTGGCGAGCGTCATTGGGAGATCCTCAAGCCGCTGTTGGTCGGCACACCGGTCCGCGCCGCAGCGGTGATGGACGCTGAACTGGCAGCGATCGCGATCGAGCACGGCGTCGCGCTTCACACCACGGACCGCGACTTCAGTCGGTTTGCAGGCCTGCGCGTCGTCAACCCGCTACAGTAGAGTGGGCGCGCCTGGGTGCGTGTTCTCGGCGGCGGTGTCTTCCGAGGTAGAAGCCGTCGCCCCTCGGCGCGATTGCAAGCCGAGATCAACGGCCCGCTGTCGCAGACAATCAGTCGCGGAGGCGAGAGAGCACCTCTTCTACGCGGAGGGAGAGATCGGGGTCGTCCTCAATGACTCCGCCCAGAATGATTTGCCGCACCTGTTTGCCTCGCGGTCGACTCGCGCGGCCAGAGAGGCTGGCATGGGGTATGGTAGGTCAAAGCTCCCGACCGGCTCGGTCGACGAGAATTCTCATCACGACGCGACTAGGTGATGAGGACCCGTTGCGGCTGAGAGATGATCGAGCAAGAAAATGGAGCATGAAGGGATTCGAACCCTCGCGACACGCCCGGTCCCGTCTTCACACCAAGCTTCACGAGCACCTTTGACACGCCCGGCTTCATGGGTGACTTAAGGCGCGATCTCAGGTGCCGGCACCCCGGTTCTTTGCCCCCGCCTTGACGGCGCGCTCACCGCACGGCGAGCAGATACGCGAGCAGCGCGATCGCGGCAGCGTTCAGGCGTAGATCCTCGGGCCGGATTTACCTCGCCACCGCCGACAGCCAGCTCCGCCCCCACGTGGTGCCGCTCTGCTACGCCCGCGAAGACGATCGTCTCTATTTCGTCGTCGACGAGAAGCCGAAGCAGGCCGGGAAGCGACTCAAGCGACTCACCAACATCGCCGAGAACCCCGCGGTGGCACTCGTCGTCGACGTTTACGACGAAGACTGGCGAAGGCTCGAGTACGCGCTCGTTCGCGGCACAGCCCAGATCGTCACGCGGACCGACGAATTCGAGCGAGCTCTGGCGCTGTTGCGGGCGAGGTATCCGCAATACGAAGCCATGCGGCTCGAGGCCGGAAGGAACGATGTCGTGCGCATCACGGCGACGGGCGTCCACTACTGGAAAGCCAGCGCCGGCTCGGAAAGGACGACGCCTTCGCGATAGCGCTATGAGCTCGGAATCAGTCCGAGAGGAACGTCATCAAGATGGAGGTCGCCCGCAAGGCGAGGAGAGCGGCAATCGCGAAACCGAATACGGCAGGCAGGAGTCTTTTTTTTGCTGCGATCCTGTTGCGACCCCAGCTCGCGAGCACGATCGCGAGGTAATACGAGACCACGACCTGCAACCACGCCGGGACCATCGATACGTAGGTGTTGAGAAGATAGATCAGGTGACGGTAGTCGACGTTCATCTCGGGACCCATGATCGACGGCGGACGGGGGGCGTGTTCAGCGAACCGCAGCAAGGCCCCTGTTTCCCCGCTATTTGTCTCATGGGTTCATCTCATGGGTTCACCGTGGACCCCCCTACGGGCGTTTTGATATCTTCGCGGCGTGAGGTCCGAAGAGAAGAACGCCCCAACCCCGACCTCCGCGCCCGACGAGCGTTCGGCAGATTCGGATCAGATCGTCGAGCGACTCTCCTGGAAGCCGAAGCAAAGGCTCGACTACCTCCTCGACATGCTCGCTTTCGAGGAACGGGCTCGGCGGGCGCGACGGGTCTGCTGAGCGGTTCGGCGTGCCCGTCGCTTCGCTCGAGGACGTCATTCGGTCGAAGGAAGCGGCGGGCCGGAAGAAAGATCTCGAAATGCTCGACGTGCTGCGTGAAGTGCTCGCCCGGAGGAAGCGTTCCGATCGAGAATGAGGGACCGACGGCCTTGCTTTTCATGAGCGGACCCGTGTGTTAAGGACGGGCCAACACCTTTGTAAGGAGGAGACCCAGAGCCCAGATCGAGTGCTTCAGCCGCTTGGATCCATCCGGACCGAGACGGAGTGGCGCTTTTCAAATCGCCTGAAGGCCTCCGCGGGAACGATCCGCCGATCCTCACCGGGACGGCGAGAGCCGTGATCCTCGCGGGAGTCACCCGACAGGCGAGCGCGAAGAGCCCTCCGGACGCTCGGTCCGGAGGGCTCTTCTGCTTTCAGCCGCGAGGAGGACCCATGAACCCGTTAAAGGTGACGGTACCCGAGATCCTCAAACGCAAGCGCGACGGCAAGAAGATTTCGATGCTCACTGCCTACGACTATCCGTTCGCGCGGATACTCGACGAGGCAGGCATCGACGTGCTGCTCGTCGGCGATACGCTCGGCATGGTCGTGCAGGGCCTCGACACGACGCTGCCCGTCACGGTCGACGAGATCATCTATCACCTGAAGATGGTGACGCGGGCGCGCACGCGGGCGCTGGTCGTCGGCGATCTGCCGTTTCTTTCGTACCAGATCTCGACCGAGGAAGCCTTGCGGAACGCCGGGCGCATGGTGAAGGAGGGAGGCGCCGAGGCGGTGAAGCTCGAGGGCGGCGTCAACGTCGCGGAGACGATCGCGGCGCTCGCGGCGATGGACGTTCCGGTCATGGGGCACGTCGGGCTCACTCCGCAGTCGGTCCACCGCATGGGCGGCCACAAGGTCCAGGGGAAGAAGCATGGTCATGCCCCCGGCGGGCGTGAGCGCCTGCTGGAGGACGCGGCCGCGGTCGAAGAAGCGGGCGCGTTCGCCCTCGTGCTCGAAGGCATCCCGCTCGACCTCGCCGCCGAGATCACCGAGCGGGCGTCGATCCCTACCATCGGCATCGGCGCCGGCGCTCACTGCGACGGTCAGGTGCTCGTTCTGCACGACCTGCTCGGCCTCTTCGACAAGTTCGCTCCCAAGTTCTCCAAGCGCTACGTCAACCTCAAGGACGTCGTCAGCGGCGCCGTTCGCGAGTACGTCGCCGACGTGCAGAGCGGAGCGTTCCCGACCGACGCGCACTCGTTTCACTCTCCGACGATCGTCGAGCGGCCGACGGGCAGCGGTTGATGCAGACGATCACCACGGTCCGCGCGATGCAGCGCTTCGCCGACGGTGAGCGTCGCGCCGGCCGAACGATCGGCTTCGTGCCGACGATGGGGGCGCTCCACAAGGGCCACCTGTCGCTCGTGCGCGAGGCGCGCCGGCGTGCCGATTCGATCGTTGCCTCGATCTTCGTGAACCCGATCCAGTTCAACTCGCGAAGCGACTTCGAAAGCTACCCGCGCGACGACGTCCGCGACGCGGAGCTTCTCGCGCGCGAGGGTGTCGAGGCGCTGTTTCTGCCCACGCCGGAGGAGATCTACCCGCCGGGCTTCCAGACCCGGGTCGAGGTTACCGAGCTCACGCGGCCGCTCTGCGGCGCCCATCGCCCGGGCCACTTCGCCGGCGTGACGACGGTCGTCGCCAAGCTCTTTCTCGCCGTGAAGCCCGACATCGCGGTCTTCGGAGCCAAGGACTACCAGCAGCTCCAGGTCGTGCGGCAGATGGTGCGCGACCTGAACTTCGACGTCGAGATCGTCGCGGGCGAGACCGTCCGCGAGCCGGACGGCCTGGCGATGAGCTCGCGAAACGTTCGGCTTTCCACGGCTGAGCGCGAGCGGGCGCGCGCGGTGCCGCGCGCGATCGAGCGGGTGAAGCGCGCCGCGGCGTCGGGGGAGGCCGATCCCTCGGCGCTCGTCGCGGAGTTCACGAGCGAAGTCGGCGGTGCAGGGGGCCGTGTGGAATACGCCGAGATCCGCCATCCCGAGACGCTCGAGGTCGTATCGCGGCTGGAGGACCGCGCGCTTTTCGCCGTCGCCGTGTGGATCGGAGACGTACGGCTGATCGACAACGGCATCCTCGAGCGCGACCGACCCCGGCGGGTCGGATCGGGGGAGAACGAGCGACGAGATGAATCGGCTAGTCGAGCGCCGGGAAGAGCGCGCAGGGCAGGCCGAGCTTCGACGTGCTTTCGTTTGACAGCCGGGAAGGGGTCTGACCCCCTTGGCCTGCGCATGGCCGAGACGCCGAAGCACGCCGGTGACCGACCGGTCACCGAGAACCGCAAGGCCCGCCACGACTACGAGATCCTCGAGACGTTCGAAGCGGGCATGGTGCTGACCGGCAGCGAAGTGAAGTCACTCCGCGCGGGCCGCGCCAACCTGAAGGACAGCTACGCCCGCGTCGATCGCGGCGAGGTGTTCCTGATGAACGCGCACATCAGCCCCTACGCAGCGGCCAGCCACTTCGGCCACGAGCCGGAGCGGAACCGCAAGCTCCTGCTCCACCGCGCGGAGATCGACAAGCTACTCGGCCGGATACAGGAGCGCGGCCTGACCGTCGTGCCGCTCAAGATCTATTTCAAGAACGGACGCGCGAAGGTCCTGCTCGGCGTCGGACGCGGCAAGAAGGCCTACGACAAGCGCGAGTCGATCAAGAGGCGCGAGATGGAGCGTGAGGCGGACCGGGCGATGCGTGTGCGGAAACGAGGGTGACGTCAGTGCCGACGTTGTCGCTCGAGGATCTCTAGATCGAGGAGGTCTTTCGGGCGCGCGCTCGCGCGCTTGTTCCGGACCAGGTCGTCGTAACCGATGACGGGAAAGCGTACGCCCTCGAAGATCCCCTCCGTTCGTCGCTCCCACGCCTCGCCGAACTCCACCCCGCTGATGCCCATGAGAACGTCGATTCTCACCGGTGCGACGCCCATCTGAAATACGAGGTCCCGGTTGGTGAGGTCCTCCTCTCGCAGATTCGCGAGCGGGGCTCCGAAGTCGCGCAGCGCGCCGTAGGCACGTCGAGCGTTCCGCGGAGTCGGCTCGATCCAAACGCCAAGATCGCCCGTGGCTCGGGGCAGGCCGTGCACCGCGAGCGCATAAGCGCCGACCACCAGAAACCGCACGTCAGCGGCGGCGAATGCACGCAACAGATCTACAAAGTCCTGATGCGGGAGCTCGTCCGCCATTCGCCAGTGCCCATTGCTCCAGACTCAGCCGCCACGCAAACGGGATTCGCTCTTCCACCGGGATCCTCGCCCACCACTCCGCATCCCATTGCGCCTCTTCTTCGGAGCCGAGCCGGAAGACCCGGGTAATCGCCTCCGCACGCCTCGCGCGGTCGTCCTTCCTCATAATGCGCAGACTAGCACGCCCGGCGACGGTGCGCCTCAGGGCCGGAGCACGATCTTGATGGCCTGCGAGCTCGCCCGGTCGAGACCGGTCTCGATCCCGCGCCGGAAATCCGTGAGCGGGAACTGGTGAGTGACGAGAGCCTCGGCGGGAAAGCCCGTCTTGGCGATGATCTTCAGCGCGCGGTCGATCGAGTGGGCGGTCGAGCCGCCGTGGGGACCGGGATCTGCGGCGTGGTTGAGCGCGCCCACGAACGCGAGCTCCTTCATCCAGATCGGCGAGAGGTCGACGTTCACGAGACCGGTGATGCCGAGGAAGATCACGGTGCCGCGCCCGTCCGCGAAGCGGAGCGCTTGCGTGATGGACTGCGGCGTGCCGACCGCTTCGACGACGTACGGGAAGCCGCCCGCCAACATCGCTTCGTTGCCGGCGCCGATCGTCTTGGTGCCCGCGATGCGGGCAAGCTCGGTGATGTGCCCGCCGCCCGCGTCGAGCCGAACCACGTGCTTTGCGCCGAGTCGCTCGGCGGCTCGCGCCTGGTGCTCGTGCTTGGCGAGCACGGTGATTTCCGAGGCGGGAAAGAGCGCGCGCAGCCCCGCCACGGCGCCGAGACCGATGATCGCCGCTCCGGCGACGAGCACGGCCGCGCCGTCGGGTGGGGGAGAACGGAGGAGAGCGTGAATGGCGATCGACAGCGGCTCGTGGAGCGTGATGGCAAGATCGGAGACGCCGTCGGGGAGCGGGTGAAGCATCGAGGCGTGCGCGACGACCTGGTCCGACCAGCCGCCGCCGAGACCATGGGTGAACCCGAGGATCAGACCCGGCGTGACGATTCTCGAGGTGAGGTTGTAACAGACCCCGGGCGCGCCTGACGCGCACGGCCGGCAGGGCGGATCGATCTCGCGCGCGACGCACGAGATCGTCGGATCGATCGCGACACGCGTGCCCACCTTCACCGGACAATCGGGGCCGGTCTCGATCACCACCCCGCCCACCTCGTGACCGAGCTCGAGCGGCATCGGCGCGAACGACGCGAGCAGCGGGATCGGCCCGGTGGTCTCGCGGAACAGGTGGAGGTCGCTGCCGCAGATCCCGCCACCGAGCACCTTCACTCGGGCCCAGCGCCTACCGGGAAGCGCCGGCTCGTCGCGCTCGACCAGCCGGGCGGGGAAGCTCGGGTCGGCGAAGTCGAGCTGGACGCAGCGCATGAATTCTCTTACGCGCAGAGTTGCGAGCTTGACAAGCTCTGCGTTTCCTCCGCCAATGCCGCGACCATGAGCGGAGCGGCGAGCCTCCACGCCGTCATTCTCGCCGGCGGCAAGGGAACGCGATTCTGGCCGAAGAGTCGCGCCCACCGCCCGAAGCAGCTCTTGCCGATCGTCAGCGAACGGACGATGGTTCAGGAAACCGTGGAGCGGCTCGAGCCGCTCGTCCCCGCGGAGCGCGTCTGGGTGGTCACCGGCACCGAGCACGCCGCCGAGCTTCGCGAGCAGCTCCCCGGCGTGCCCGCGGAGCAGATCGTCGTCGAGCCGTGCGGCCGCAACACGGCGCCGGCCATCGCCCTCGCCGCGGCGCTGATCGCGGCGCGAGATCCGCACGCGACCATGGTCGTGCTACCGGCCGATCACCACATCCGTTACGCGGACCGCTTCCGCGAAGTGCTCGAACGCGCGATCGGCGTGGCTGCGAGCGGCCAGCTCCTGGTGACGATCGGCATCGAGCCGACCACGCCCGAGACCGGCTACGGCTACATCGAGCGCGGCGAAGAGATCGGTCCTGGCGAGTATCGGGTTCGCCGCTTCACCGAGAAGCCCGACCGAGCCCGCGCCGAGCAGTTCGTCCAGAGCGGACGATACCTCTGGAATAGCGGGATCTTCGTCTGGAAAGTCGAAGCGATCCGGGACGCGCTCGGTCGACATCTTCGGGAGGTCGCGCACCCGGTCGACGAGATCGTGTCGAGCTGGGGCGATCGCGCGCGCTTCGCCGCCGCGTACGAGCGGATGCCCGAGCAGTCGATCGACTACGGCGTCCTCGAGAAGGCCGAGAACGTCGCCGTGGTCGCGGGCGAATTCGGGTGGGACGACATCGGCAGCTGGACGGCGCTCCTTCGTCTCGGGCCCGCCGACGCCGACGGCAACGTCGTGCGCGGTCGCGTGCTCGCGCTCTCGAGTCGCGGGAATCTCGTCGCCAGCGACACGCGCCTCGTGGCGCTGGTCGGCGTGGAGGGGCTGGTGGTGATCGACACCGAGGACGCCGTGCTCGTCTGCTCGGCGGATCGCGTCCAGGACGTCAAGCAGATCATAGACGAGCTCCATCGCCGCGGCTGGAAGGAGCACCTGTGACCCGGCGCGAATCCTCCGACGGCCCCTTGCGTGGCACGCTCTGATGAGCGACGCCTGATCTTCGCCGCCGGCGTGGCCGGAGATACCTGATGAAGCTCTGCCTCTTCCATCTCATGCCCTGGACCGATCTGCCCGCGGACTTCGCCGAGCGCTACCCGTCGGTCTGGGTCGACGTCGATCCCACGCTCTTCGACCCGTGCCGCGGCCACGCGCTCTACAACGAGTTTCTCGACGAGCTCGAGCTCGCGGCCGAGCTCGGCTTCGACGGCGTCTGCGTCAACGAGCACCACGCCAACGCGTACGGGCTCATGCCCTCGCCCAACCTGATGGCGGCCGCGCTCGCGCGCCGCACGCGCAGCGCGGCGCTCGTCGTGATGGGGGCTTCGCTGGCGCTCTACAACCCGCCCATTCGCGTCGCCGAAGAATTCGCGATGATCGACTGCCTCTCGGGCGGACGGCTGGTCGCGGGCTTTCCGGTCGGGACTCCGATGGACACGTGCTACGCGTACGGGCAGAACCCGAGCACGCTGCGCGACCGCTACTACGAGGCCCACGATCTCATCGTGCGGGCGTGGACCGCGCAAGAGCCCTTCACGTTTCACGGGCGCTGGAACCAGCTCCGCTACGTGAACGTGTGGCCGCGGCCGCTGCAGAAACCCCACCCGCCGATCTGGATTCCGGGAGGCGGCTCGGTCGAGACGTGGCGCTGGTGCGCCGAGCGCGACTACGTCTACTCCTACCTTTCGTACTTCGGCTACCGCGCCGGCGAAAAGACGATGAAGGGCTACTGGGCGGAAATGAAGCGGCTCGGCAAGGACCGCAATCCGTACCGCGCGGGCTTCCTACAGTTCGTCGGCGTGGCGGAGACGAGGGACGAGGCGCTGAAGCTCTACCGCGAGCCGGCCGAGTACTTCTACGGCCGCTGCCTGCACCTCGACCCGCGCTTCGCGGCGCCGCCGGGATACATGACCGAGGCATCGCTCCGGGCGAAAGCCGAGTCGATGGTGGCGCGCGCCGCGCGCTCGAGCAGTCGGGAGGGTGGTGACCACGCCATAACCTTCGAGCGCATCGTCGAGGAGGGCTACGTGATCATCGGTACGCCCGACGAAGTCGCCGAAAAGATCCGCGAGGTCGCGACCGCGCTGAACGTCGGGCAGCTGATGCTGCTTTGTCAATTTGGCAACATGTCCCGCGAGCTTGCCACGTACAACATCGAGCTCTTCGCCAAGCGCGTCGCTCCCCAGATCCGCGGTGTCTTCGACGACCGCTGGGAGAATCGTTGGTGGCCGAAGCCGCTTCCCGCCGAAGCGCGGGCCGCGCCGCGGCCCTTTGGGCCCGCGTGATGACACCGGCCGCGCGCACGGTCTCCGTGAACGGCCTTCCGTGCCGGGTGTGGGAGGCGGGCGAGGGCGATCTTCTCGGCGTGCTGGCTGGGCTTGGCGGCACGCCGCGATGGACTCCGTTCCTCGAGCGCTTGGCGGAAACGAATCGCGTGATCGTGCCTTCGCTGCCGGGCTTCCCGGGCGCGCTCGGTCACGACCGCCTCGACGACCTTTCGGACTGGGTTTCCGCTACGCTCGACCTGCTCGAGGAGGCCGGCCTCGACGGAGTCGACCTCGTCGGCTCTTCGGTCGGCGGCATGCTCGCGGCGGAGGTGGCTGCGTTCTCGCGGGCGACCGTGCGGCGTCTCGTACTCGTCTCGCCGTTCGGTCTCTTCGACGAGCGCGAGCCGGTGGCCGACCTGTTCGCGCGCAAGCCGCGCGAGGTCCCCGAGCTTCTCTGCGCCCGTCCCGAAGCGTTCGTGGCGCAGCGCGAAGTGCCGCCCGGCGAGGACCCCGCCGAATGGGTGATCACGCTGGCGCGTGCGGACGAAGCGGCCGCGCGGCTTCTCTGGCCGCTGGGCGATCGCGGGCTCGTCAAGCGCCTCCACCGAATCCGAGTACCGACGCGGATCGTCTGGGGAGAGCGCGACCGCGTCATTCCGCCGAGCTACGCCGAGCGGTTCGCGCGCGGCCTCGGCGCGCGCGCCGACGTCCTGAGGATTTCGGAGGCGGGGCATCTCGTCGACGTCGATCAGCCGGAGCGCCTCGCGCAGGCGATCCAAGAATTCCTCGCGCGGGGACGTTCTTAACCTTCGTGACCTTCGTCGCTTTCCTCGCCGCAGGAAATACTGTGAGCAGGGGGACGCGACGAAGGTCACGAAGGTTAAGAACGTCCCCGTCGATTGACGACGTTGATCGGGGCTCCTGCCAGGAACGCTTCGACGTTGCGTGCGGTGATTGCCATCAGCCGTTGTCGCGCGGCGAGGCTTGCCCAGGCGATGTGCGGGGTGAGAATCAGGTTCGGGGCGCCGAGCAGCGGGCTCGCCGGGTCGATCGGCTCGCTCGAGGCGACGTCCAGCGCGGCTCCCGCGATGTCTCCGTCATCGAGCGCCGCGCGGCAGCGCCGTTTCGTCGATGAGACCGCCGCGCGCGGTATTGATGAGGAACGCGCTCCGCTTCATCCGGCGAAGAAACGCGCGATCCACGAAGCGAGCGTTGTCGGCGGCGAGCGAGCAGTGGAGGCTCACCACGTCGGCGTCCGCGGCAACGTGCTCGAGAGTCACGCGGTCGGCGGCGCGAGTGCTCGCAGTGATCACCTGCATGCCGAAGGCGCGCGCGATCTCGGCAACGCGACGGCCGATCGAGCCGAATCCGACGATGCCCATGGTGAGGCCGGCGAGCTCGACGATCGGCGTCTTCCAGAAGGAGAAGTCGGCGCAACGGCTCCACTCGCCCGCCGAGACCGCCGCCGCGTGAAGCCCGGCGTGGTTCGAGAGCTCGAGCAGCAACGCGAACGTATGCTGCGCGACGGAGTCTCGGCCGTATTGCGGCACGTTGGAGACCGCTACCCCCTTCGCTCGGGCCGCGGCGACGTCGACGACGTCGTAGCCGGTCGCGAGGACGGCGATGAACCGGAGACGGGGCAGGGCGGCGAGGGTTGCACGATCGAGCCGCGTCTTGTTCGTGAGCACGATCTCGGCGTCGCGCGCCCGCTCCACGACGAGCGCCGGCGGGGTGCGCTCGAACACGGCGAGGTCGCCGAGGCGGGCGATTGCATCCCAGGGGTTGTCCCCGGGATTGAGCGTGTGCCCATCGAGAACGACGATGCGCACGTCAGGACTTCGATTTGGGCTCGCCCTTGTGCCGGTCCTCGATCCGCTCGTGATCGGTGACGGCCGCGAGCGCGGTCTGATAGCCCGAGTATCGCGGCTGGTCGATCGCCACCTGATCGACGACCGTCTGACGAAGGTGGTCGGCGAGCCCTGGCAGGTCGATCGGAATCGAGCAGTCGCGAAGGCCGCGGACGAGCTCCCAGCGCAGTGTCTCGAGGTCCCCGGATTTGCCGAGGATCCGCTCGAGCCCGCGTTGCTCGCGGGCGCGGTGGACGGGGCCGATCTCGAGCTCGCGAAGAGCGATGTCGAGCGAGTTCGACGCGACGCGCGAAAGGAAGCTCGTGCGCCCTCGCGTCGCCGGCATGACGTCATCGCGAAGAAAATCGCGGACGCTCGTCAAGAGCTCGTCGGTGCGCGGCATGTCGAGCGCCGAGGGCGTGGAATCGCCGCGCAAGGGCTCGACGGGCCCCGGGATCAACAGGTTGACGCAGTCGACCTGGCATTCGGACGAGCGCCGACCGATCGCGGCGCGCTCGACGGAATGATCGGGACCGACCCGGTAGACCTGCGTCATCGACAACGTGCCGACCGCCCACCAGAACGATCCGAATACGATCCAGAATTTCACGTGCGCCGGATCGACCCGCCTTCCCGAGACCGATGCGTATCCGTCGAGCAGATCGTCGAGCGTGCCGAAGCCGCCGACCTCGAGATCGCTCCGCCCGAATCGCCACGAGTTCGTGCACACCCAGCCGAGGTCGCGGATGCGGGTCGCCGAGGTGCGCGATCTCCCAGTCGAGGACGGCGACGATGCCGCGCTCCGGAGAGATCATGAGGTTGCCGTTGCGGAAGTCGGAATGGACGAGGCGGGGCGGAGCTGGCGGCGGCAGGTTCTCGAGCAGCCAGCGGGCCGCGAAGTCGATCATCGGCTGCGGCGTCTCGTACGTCTTGTAAAGGTCCCAGCTCTCGTGGACGAGCTCCGCCGGGGCGCGGGTGCGCAGAGCGATCGGCGAGCCCCGCTGCGGCGACGTCGATCGCGTGGATGCGCGCGAGCACCTCGCCGCACTGGCGGGCGAGCTTCGGGCGGATCGCCGCGAACTCTTCGCCGCGGACGATGCGCGCGCCGAGCGTCTCGCCCTCGAGCCATTCCATGAGGAAGCCGTCGCCGAGCGCCGTCGCGCTCCTCGAACACGTGGAGAATCTCGGGCTCGGGCACGCCGGCGGCGCGCGCGGCGCGCGAAGAGCTTCGCCTCGACGGTCAGACCGGGGCCGAATCGGTCGGGTCCCGCTCGCCACGACGCCCGGCGTGCGGCGCATCGCGAGCCGCCGCTCGCCGCCGACGGTGTCGACGACGAGACGGTACGTCTCCTGGCTGGCGCCGCCGGAGAGCCGCTCGCAGGAGCGAAGCGAACGAAATCCCGGTACGCGCTCGGCGAGAACCCGCGCGAGAGACTGCGCTCGAGATCAGCGGCGGAATCGCCCGCCATCACGCACTCCCGCCGGCCGCGGCGCGACTCATTCCTCCGCGACGCCCTTCGGCGCTCGCTGCTTCATGAAGCCGAACATGTAGCCGGCGACGCGTCGCATCTGGATCTCTTCGGCGCCCTCGGTGATGCGGTAGCGGCGATGATGGCGATAGATGTGCTCGAAGGGCTTGTGGCGCGAATAGCCGAGCCCGCCGTGGACCTGCATGGCGCGGTCGGCCGCTTCGCAGCACAGGCGGTTCGCCCAGAAGTTGCACATCGACACCTTGTCGGAGGCCGAGAACTTGCCCTGCGTGTCCATCAGCCACGCGGTCTTGTGGATCAGCGCCCGCACCATCTCGCACTGCGTCTGCAGCTCGACGAGCGGAAACTGGATCGCCTGGTTCGCCGCCAGCGGCTTGCCGAAGGGCTTGCGCACCTTCGCGTAGTCGACCGACTCGTCGATGCAGTACTGCGCGGCGCCGAGGCTCGAGGCGGCCTGGCGGATGCGGTTCTCGTTGAAGAAGAGCTGCACGACCTCGAGCCCGCGGCCCTCGCCGCCGAAGATCGAGCCATGCGGCACCCGCACGTCCTTCAGCGAAACGTGCGCGTGATCGGTCGGCATGTTGAAGGTCCAGAGGTACTCCTCGACCTTGAACCCTTCGCTGTCGGTCGGGACGAGGAACGCGGTGATGCCTCGAGCGTCGCCGGCCTTGCCGCTCGTGCGCGCGAAGATGAGGTCGTAGGGCGCCGTGTGGATGCCGGTGTTCCAGGTCTTCTCGCCGTTGATCCGCCAGAGGTCGCCGTCGCGCTCGGCGTGCGTCTCCATGTGGGTCGCGTCGGAGCCGTGCTCGGGCTCGGTGATCCCGAACGCGAAGCCGGTCGTGCCCGCGAGCAGGTCGTCGAGGAACCGTTCCTTCTGCTCGTCCGTGCCGTATTCGAGCATCAGCAGGAGACCGACGTGGTTGCTGACGATCGAGTGCTCGTTCTGCAGGTCGCAGTGCAGGCCGAGACCTTTTGCGGCGAGGTGCTCGCGGATGATCGCCATGCCGAGGTTCGTGCCGTCGCGGCCGCCGTACTTCTTCGGCAGGGGGTAGCGGTAGAAGCCGGCGTCGTCCGCCATCTTCCGGACCTTGCGCAGCAGCGCCTCCCACTCCTCGTTCGGAAGCCCGCCGCGGTCCCAGTCGGTGCGCGCATTCTCGCGGCGGTGGTCGAAGAAGCGCATGTTGTCGTCGGCTCGCTCGAGCGGCTTGATCTCGCGCTCGATGAACTCATCCATGTCGCGAAGAAAATCGGCGATGTCTTTCGGAATTTCGAAGTCCATCCCCGGGATTCAGCCTATCTCGGCCGGATGGTCAAGGGGCCGAACGAGCTCGGCGGCAGTAGGGTTTACTCCCACGGTCCCGATGGTTAGACTATGATGGTTGAGGGGGCGATCGGGTTCGACGGGGGTTGGAAAATCAGAGCTGCGTGCACGAGTCCCGGAGTCGCTCGCTAAAAATGCTCCGGCTGCGAAATTTAAACGCAGACAATAACTTCGCTCTCGCGGCCTAAGGGCTGCGACGTCTCACCGGTTCGAGCCCGTAGGGCCGGCTGAGGCGACGCAAATCGGGATAAGCTCCGGCCGGCGCTCTCACGGACGGGGACGAAAAATCAGATGAGCTGGCCTCCGCGGAGCCTGTCGGCGGGCGACAACGAGGCGAGATCAAATCACCGACTAGGTTACGTAGACGCTCTAGACGGACCGCTCTCGGACGGGGGTTCAATTCCCCCCGCCTCCATTCTCGAACCGCTGGCGATCCCAGCGGTTTTGTTTTTGGGCGGGCGGACCGTCCGGTTGACCGTCCGGTCTGGCGGGCTGATTCGGCTGCTTTGGGGGCTTCCGCAACGGCCGCTGGCTTCGTCAGTAACGCCAAGAAATCGCTTCCGATGTAGCGCGCGTAGGACTGCTCGATCATCGCGACGGACGTGCCGCAGTACTCATGCTCTCTCTGTTAAGCCCGAAGCAACGCTTCAGAGGCCGGGATGCGGATCGCGCGTGAGGCGTTTCAAAACACCGCGCTGACGATCGAAGAGATCGAAGCTGCTGTGCAGACGGTCCGGAGGAGGCACTACGATACCTGCCAGAAGAAAAGGGTGCGTCGTCGTTGATGCGACGCGTTGAGCTCCGCGTTCCCTGGATTGGCGATTAACGGCTGCCCTTGACGCTGTGGATCATATGAGCTATTTATCGTGCTCAAAGGAGCAGAACATGGGTCATCCCGGGACCAAGGAAGAAACAGCGGCAACGCCGCGCTCCAGACGGCGTAAGAAGCTGCGTCGTCATGTCGTGACTCGGTGGCACCACGTTGCTTCGCTGGTTCCGGCCGACGTGCTCAAGCGAATAGAGATAGTCAAGACCGGTGTTCCCGCAGGTGTTCTTACTGACATTGCCAACGACATGGCCATTTCGAGAGACCAGCTCTATGCGACGATCGGTCTTGTGCGTGCGACGGTGAATCGAAAGCTTAGGGAGCAGAAGCTCCTGAGTCAGGACGAGAGTGAGCGAGTTATGGGAATCGCACGGCTGATCAACCAGGTAGATACGATTGTTCGCGATTCTGGTGATCCCGAACGGTTCGATGCAGCCAAGTGGGTCGCTCGATGGCTCGACCGTCCCCACCCGGCTCTTGGCGGCCGGCGGCCCGCTGAGCTGATGGATACAGCGGATGGGCGCAGTCTTGTGTCCGATCTGGTGGGGAAGATGGAATCGGCTGCCTACGCGTGAGTGCGCATATCACCGTATGGCGCATCGCTACCGACACGCCAGACTACGAGGCGCACGATCTCTCCGGCAAAGGCGCTGAGAAGACCGGTGGTCGCTGGAACCGTAAAGGCACGCCGATGGTCTATGCCTCGGCGACGCGAGCCCTTGCCTGCCTGGAAACAGTAGTTCATCTCGGTAGCGGCGATCCTCTGCCGCTCAATCGCTATCTGGTCGCAGTCACGATTCCGGTCGGGCTTTGGGACGTTCGCGCCGTTTTCGATCCGGCGACCCACGTTGGCTGGGATGCTGAGCCGGCGGGCAAGGTCTCCTTGGACTGGGGATCGAGTTGGGTGGCTGGACGAACGACGCTTGTTGCTGAAGTGCCGTCGGTTGTCGTCCCGGAGGAGCTCAACGTTCTCATCAACCCCAACCATCCCATGCACCGCGTGGTTTCCACCAAGGTTCGCAAGTGGACGTACGATGCGCGGCTTACATGAGCTGCGCCGCGGGCGCGACGAAGTCGGCGCCCCGACGACCAAGCTCGACCGACCGGACGCCGTCCGGTTCTAGCCGTCCAAGAGATGTTTTCGAGTGCTTTTCCGGGACTCGAAATCACTCGTCGGAATCGTCGGAAACCGTTGTGCCATAAGGACTCCCGCTGTCATTTGCGGACGATCCGCACGACCGTTGCGAGATCCAAGGCTGCTTCATTGGCGCTTCGCGATTGCCTGTTCGGGAGGTCATCGCCCGCCGCCCACCACCCCCAGGTGTTAAGCTGATCGCCGTCCTTCGTCTACGGGCGCGGCTGTCATCCCTGAGAACAGGAACCCGACGCCGCTCGCCTGACCCAAGGTGGAATCCGTGGCGACCATCGCACCTAGGCGAGCAGGCACGAGAGGGCGAGCGATCCGATCCGATCGAGGCTTCGTTGGTCTACCGGATTCGACGAGGACCATCTGCGGAAACTGCGTCGCCGGTGAGTACTGCGAATTCTCAACGTACGGTTGCGCGAGCCAGTCACGGGTGCTCTCGAGCTGCACCTTTTTGCTTCTAAGGCGAGGCTCGTAGCGGGCGGATAGCCCGCCGCTCGAGCTCGTAGCGCTCCTGTGCGGCAACGAGCAGCTGTTGACAACCGCGCCCCCAGGTGCGCGGGAGGGACCCGATGTCCTGGACGGCGAACGACATGCCGGACCTCGGTGGTAAAACGATCGTCGTGACCGGAGCGAACAGCGGCCTCGGCCTCGAGGCATCGCGTGCCTTCGCGCGAAGGCGAGCGCGTGTAATCCTGGCCGAAAGGGAACCGAGATGGTGTCGCTCGAGGAGAATCTCAAGTGAGGCAGGCATGGATGTTCCTTGCGCTCGTGCTCGCGGCGGCCCCGGCGCGCGCGGCGCTCGACGCGACCGAGGCTGATTGGGACGGGAGCGAACCGCCACCCGGCGTCTACTTCCACTGGTACGAGCCGTCCTTCTACACGGGCTTCGCGCCGCGTACCCAGGACCCCGAGCGCGTTCACATCGAGCTCGCTCGCGGCAACCAGGTCCGTGTGACGGTCGTGCTCGGCGATCGGGATCTCGACGCCTACGCGAGCGATCTGGTCGAGCGCCGTAAGGTGTACCAGGAGCTGATCGATCGCGGCGTCATCACGCTCACGACGAACAAGCAGTACGAGCGCTTCACCGCACGGCTCGACGAGGTCGGCGCCGCCGGCGTGGCCGCGAGCCACGATCGCGCGAAGACCGTGGACCTCCTCTCGACGCTCAACCCCGAGCGCGTCTTCCGCATCCGCATCCCGCTCGACCAGGTCGCCCAGCGTTGGCAACCGATCCTCGCCGGGCTCGACGCCGGCGCGCCGCTCGGGCGGAAGCTCGACGCCGCCAACGCGGTCCTCCCCGGCCGCGTGAACCTGACGGCGCTCTCCGGAGATTTGGATGCGATGCTCTCTCTCGCCGCCGACGCGGCCAGGCAGGGAGGACCCGACGGCGCCGCGCTTCGAGAGCCGGCCGGCGCGTTCATCGACAAGGCGACCGGTGGTCTGTACCCGGTCCGCGACGGCGCCGTGCAAGCGATCGAGTTCACCGCGATCTATCCCGCCGGCACGGTGGACGCGACCACGACCTATCGCGGCGAGAAGCTCCCGGACTTCGGCGTGACCGGCGTCTGGAACCTGACGCCGCGGACGCACGGCCGCGGGCTCCTCGGCATGGTCGACTATTTGTCCCCCAATCCCGGATACGGCTTCATCACCATGCTGCCGTATCAGTACGCGGGCGGCATCAACTACAACGCCTTCCACAATGCCGGCGTGCGGTGTCAGCTGAACTCGACCAAGTTCCTGCCGGCCGCCTGGCGGAGCATCGTCGGCGAACGCGACGGCAAGAAGCCCTACCAGAACCTCTGGATCACGAGCCGCGCCCCGGTGTCGCACGGATGCACCCGCCTCGCCTCCGGCCACGTGACCGAGCTGCGGCAGATCGTGCCGACGGACTCGCCGGTCCTGGAGCGGGTGCGGACCTTCCGCGACCTGCCCGGTTGCTACGACGTCTTCGACGTCCGAGGCGACGGGACGCCTGCCGTGATGGGCGTCCAGTACTACATCGCCTACAAGTGCGACACCGAGCACACGCCGCTGCGCACCTACGTGGCGAACCGTCGCGATCCGTATTACTGGTGGCTCTACGGCGCCAACGCGGTGCTGGGTCCGGTGGGGAAGGTGACGATGCGCGAGGTGCCGGTCTGTCGCTTCGTCGGACGCAAAGCCGAGGAAGCGCAGGTGCTCTCGAACCTGCCGCTCTACGAGGCGCGGTTCGAGCCCGAGGCAATCCAGTTCTACACGGTGAAGCGCGTACCGTTCGACAGCGACAAGGGGATGGAGCTCAACCGCGAGCTGCGCAAGGTGGGCGCGGGCCATACGCTCGACCGTGCGAAGCTGCTGCTCGACTGAGGAGGCCGAAACGCCGCATGCGGAATATCTGGTGGATCGCGATCGTCGTGCTGTGGGGAGTGATCCCGTCGCTCGGGGCGGGCGAGGCGCCGCTCGATCCGGCCTCGTACGGTGTCTACTACGATCGGCGCGAGCCGTCCTTCTACACGGGCTTTGCGCCGCGGACCCCCGATCCGCGGCACCTTCATCTGCACATCGGTCGCGGGAACCAGCTCCGGGTCACGGCGGTGCTGGCGGACGACGTCCTCACCGCGTACGCGCGCGATCTCTGGCAGCGCTGGCGCACCTACCGGGCGCTCGTCGACTCCGGACGACTGGTGCTCACGCAGAACAGCGCCTTCGACGAGTTCGAGCAACGGCTGCGCGAGGTCGAGCTCGAGCACCTCGTACGCGAAGAGCATACGCTGGCGCCGGCGACGCTCCGCGAGCGGAACCTGCGCCTGCTCGAACGCCTGAACCCCGGACGCGTGTTCCGCATCCGCATGCCGGTCGACGAGGTGGTGCAGCGCTGGAGCGCGAACGTGGGCCCGGAGGACCACCGCCGGCTCGACGGCGCCCGCCGGCTGGAGCTGGTGAACCTGCTCCTCCCGACCCGCCTCTGGGTCACTGAGCTCGAGCCGGGGGTCGGAGGCGACATGGACGCGCTCGTCGCACGGGTGCCGGCGACGCCGGGCGCGAAGCCGACGCCCGACCTTCGAGCGGCGTACCTGGCGCTCCTCGCGCGCGTCTCGCACGGGCTCTACCCGGTCCACGACGGCGAGATCGCGTTCGACGAGTTCACCGCCATCTATCCGGTCGGGACGTTCAACGAGTACACGACCTGGAACGGCAAGCGTATCCCGTACTACCCCACGCCGGGACGCCGCACGCTCACGACCCACCAGCGGTCGCTCACCGTCGATCACATCCCGACCGACGAGTCGTATAGCTACTCGCCGTGGCTGCCGTACATGCACGTCGGCACCAACATGCACAACTCCTTCCACACGCTGTGGTGGCAGATGGAGCGGGCCCACACCGGGTTCCTGCCGGCCGGGTGGCGGGGCGGGGACCACGACGGCCGCGACAGCAGGCCCTACCGGTATCTCTGGCTGCTCTCGCGCGGGCCGATGTCGCACGGATGCACGCACGTGAACGTCGGGCACATCGCCGAGCTGCGCCAGCTCCTGCCGGCCGAGACGGAGCGCCTCTACGACGTGGACGTGTACTACAACCAGTCGGAGCTCTACGACGTGTTCGACATCGACGGCGACCTCACGCCCGAGGTCATGGGCGTCCGGTACTTCATCGCCTACTCGCTACGCGACAAGACGCCGGACCAGCTGCGAGCGCCGATGGAGCGTCGCGCCTATTACGCGTGGCTCTATGCGGGCGACGTCGACTACGACGCCGCCGATCACGGCGTCTTCCACGACGTGCGCGACGGACGCTTCGTCGGGCGGAGCGCCGCGGTCGGGCGCGACTACGAGCACATCGCGCTCCGCGAAGCGGCTTACGAGCCCGAGCGCGTGCAGTTCTATCGCCTCGTCGACATCCCGTTCGCGCGCGAGCTGCGCAAGGTGAGCGTGGAGCATCCGTTCCCGGGGCTCGCCCTCGCCGCAGGCGGTGACGGCGCCGTGCCGCAGTAGGTGGACGCCGACATCACGCCCGCGCGCGAGCGGCTCTCGCTCCTGGAGTGCGGTCTTCGCCTGTTCACCGACGTCCGTGCGGGCGAGGGTTTCACGGGCCTCGTCATGTTCGCCGACGTCTTCCTGATATTGTGCGCATACTACTTCGCGAAGGCGCTGCGCGACGGATGGATCGCCGTCTCGGAGGTGGGCGGACTCTCTTCGGTCGAGCTCAAGGCCTACACGAGCTTCGCGCAGAGCCTGCTCCTGTGGGGCATCGTATCCGCCTACGCGCGCCTGTCCGCGCGCTGGCCCCGCGGCACGCTCATCACGCGAGTGACGCTCGTCTTCATCTCGAACCTGGTGCTGTTCTGGCTCCTCCAGCCGGGCTTCCTGTTCACCAACCTCCCGGGCGCGGGCGTCGTCTTCTACCTCTGGGTGGGCATGTTCGGAGTCTTCGTCGTGGCGCAGTTCTGGACGTTCGCCGCCGATCTTTATGCCGGCGAGCGGGGCAAGCGCCTTCTGCCGCTCATCGCCGTCGGGGCGACGGGCGGCGCCGCGTTCGGCTCGGCCCTGACTCAGCACCTCCTGCGCTCGGGTCTGGTCGACAGCGGGACGCTCCTTTTGATCGCCATCGTCCCGCTGGCGGGATCGATCCTGTTGACGCGGCTCGCGGACGCGCGCGGGCCGGTAGGCGGGCTGCGCCTCGAACCGACGCCGCCGAGGGCGCCGGCGGTGAGCGGCGCCCGGGCGGGCTCGGGAGCGCTCGGCCTGATCTTCCGGCACCGCTACCTCGTCGCAGTGGCGACGGTCGCGATGCTCACGAACTGGGTCAACACGAATGGGGAGAACCTCCTCTTCCGCGTCCTCCAGGAGACGCTCCGGGAGGACGTCGCGGCGCGGGGAATCACCGGCACGGACGCGGTTCGCGCCTTCGTCCGCGAGGGAACGACGGCGTTCTACGGCAACTACTTCTTCTGGGTGAACATGTGCGCGCTTCTCGCTCAGGCCCTGCTCGCGTCGCGCCTCCTGCGCTGGGGCGGCATCGGCGCCGTGCTGTTTTTCCTCCCGATCATCTCTCTCGTCTCGTATTCGACCATGGCGGTGCTCCCCGTGCTCGGAGTCGTGCGCGTGACGAAGATCGCGGAGAACGCGACGAACTACTCGATCGACAACACGGCCCGTCAGGTCATCTGGCTGCCGACCACGACCGAGATGAAATACCGGACCAAACCCGCGATCGACTCGCTGTTCCTGCGCCTCGGCGACGGGATGGCCGCGCTCACCGTCCTGCTCGGCCTGCAGCTCCTGCACCTCCCGACGTGGAATTTCGCGCTCGTGAACGTGGCGCTGGTGGGCTGCTGGCTCGGCGCCGCGGTCGTGATCGCGGTCGAGTACAGGCGCCTGATGCAGGCGGGCACGCCCGCACCCATCGCCTGAGACCCGCGACTCGTCGGCTGACGGAAGACCGTTGCTGGCCGCTGGTCGCTGGGCTCTGGTTGTTGGTCGGCGGTCGTTCAGTCGTCGGTGGGGTCCGTTTCGAGCCCGACGGCGCTGCTGGTCGAGCGCTCGTCGTCGACGCTCGAATACGATCGAGGTACACCGTCCAGACCGATGACCGACGACCAGCAACCAGCTTCACCCCTGCCAAACGACAGTGCTACACCTGCCCCGTGCCAGTCCCGATCAGTCGTGTCGCCCGCGCCGTCGGTGTCGAGCCCGGCGAGGAGCGCGTGTTCGCGTGGGCGGCGGCGACATTCTTCCTCGTCCACGCGGGGTCGGTCGCGCTGGTCAATGCATCCGATACGTTCTTCCTGAAGCGCGTCGGGGTGAACCTGCTGCCGGTGGTGTTTCTGGCCAGCTCGCTGCTGCTCGTCCTGACCACGTCGGCGGTGGTCCGCATCGCCGCGCGGCGCGCGCAACTGCCGCTGCTGGCGCGCGTCTTCTTCATCCTCGCCGCAGCCCTGGTGCCGCTGTGGCTGCTGGCGCTGGCCGACGTGCGCAGCGTCTTCGTGCTACTGGTGTTGGTATCGAAGCAGGTCGAGTCGATCGCCATGCTGGTCTTCTGGGTCGCCCTCGGCGGCCTGCTGCACGCCCGCCAGGCCAAGCGCCTGTACGCGCCGATCGTCGCCGGCGGCACGCTCGGCGAGATCGTCGGCAGCTTCGCCTCGGGGTACCTCGGCCACACGTTTGGCATCGCCTCCCTCTTGCCGCTCGCCGCCGCGGCGCTCGGCATCGCCGGCGTGCTGGCCCTGCGGGCCGGCACGCCGGCGCCGGTACGGCTGGCGCGCGTGCGACGCGGCGCCGCGCCGGACACGCCGAGCGCGCTCGCGCTGCTCGTGCCGCTGTGGCGCGAGAGCCGTCTGTTTCGCATCATGGCCATCAGCGCGCTGCTCTGCGGGACGCTCGGTCCGATGCTGTACTTCCAGTTCTCCTACGTCGCCGATCTGGCGACGCAGGGCGCCAATGGCGAGCTGCGACTGCTCTGGCTGTACGCCGTCTTCCGCGGCTGGCTGCACGTCGCCGTGTTGGCTCTGCAGCTCCTCGGCACCTCGCGCCTGTTCCGCCGCGTCGGCGTGCCGCTCGCGTCGACGCTGTCGCCGCTGATCTACCTGGTCGGCTTCGTCAGCGTCAGCCTGCGTCTCGGTCTTGAGGCGGCCGTGGGGGCCATGGCCGGCGCCAGCCTGCAGGACCACGCGGTCTACGACCCGGCGCAGAAGGTTCTCACCACGCTGTTTCCGGAACGCCAGCGCCCGGCGGCGACGTCGTTGATCGAAGGGCCGGTGCAGCGCGTCGGCGGCGTGCTCGGCAACCTGATCGTCATCGGCGTCATCGCGCTCGGCACGCCCGCCTGGGTCGGCGTCGCCGGCCTGCCGATCGCCGGGTTGTGGGTCGTCGCGGCGCTGCTGCTCTGGCGCATCTACCCGACCCTGTTGCTCGAGGTGATGAGCGCGCGCCGCCCGGGCGACGACTCCCTCCCGTTGCGCGAGCTGCTCGACCCCGCCACGCAGCGCGTCCTGGCGGCGTCGCTGGTCGACCCCGCCACGCATCGCGTGCGCGCCGCCTGCGCCCTGGTCGCGGCGGGCCCCGCCGCGCCTGCGATCGACGCCTTGGCGCGCGCCGCCGTGCGCGCGCCCCCCGCCAGCCGGACGCTGCTGCTGGAGACGCTGCATCGCGTCCTCGATCAGGACGGCGACGCCCCGCGCGCGGCACCGGCGGCGGCGAGTGCGTTGGAGTCCCTGCTCGCCACGCCACTCGAGATTAGCCCCGCCGAGCGCGCCTCCGTGGTCGAAGCGTATGCCCGCCTGGCCCACGTCGGGCCCGGTTCGCACGCCGCCGCCGTCCTGACGCGCTGCCTCGCCGACCCCGCCGACGCGGTGCGCCTCGCGGCCACGGCGCGCCTGCAATGCGCTGGCGCGCTCGTCCCCGCCGACGGTGACCTCGACGCCATCCTGGCCACGGCGCTCGCCAGCGACGATACGGCGACGCGCCACGTGGCGATGGACGAGCTGCGCACCTTGTTGCTCGGCGCCTGCCCCACGCGCGTTGCGCAGGAGGTCGCGGCCCGCTGGACCACGCGCCTCGCCCTGCTCACCCCCCGCCTCGAGGATGCGCGCGACCGCGCCCGCGCCGCCGAGATCCAGGCCGACCTGGCGGCGCGCCACGGCCCTGAAGTCGCCGCGCACGGCGCGTTGCTGCTCTCCCACGCCGCCGATCCCGACCCGCGCGTACGCGCCGCCGTCCTGCGCTTCATCGGCGCGGCGCGTCTGGAAGCGAAGATCGGCTGGGTGGTGGAACGCCTCGCGTCAGACGACGAAGCCGAGGCGGGGGCCGCCGCCCAGGCGCTGCGCGCCTTCGGACCGGCGGCCACCAACGCGCTGCTCGACACGCTGCACCGCGGCAAGCGCGCCGCGCGGCAAGCCGTGCTGCCGATCCTGCGCGACCTGCACGTCGACGCCGCAACCCTGCGCGCTCTGATCGAACGTGAAGTCGAGGGCATCCAGCGCACGCGCGTGCAGTTGTACGGCCTGCGACGCGGCCATCTCGCCGAGATCGTCCTGCAGCGCCTGAGCGAACGCGTCGACGAGGGAGCCCACATCGCGTTGCTCTTGCTCGCCACGCTGCGCAACGAGGACCGCCTCGCGGTGCTCGGCCGGCTGCTCGCACGCTCGCCGCAGGGACGCGGCCGCGCCGTGCTGCTGGAAGCAATCGAGGCGTTGCTGCCGCTCGACGAACGCCTGCGCCTGATCCCGCTGCTCGACGACGCCGACCCGCGCGCCACCCGCTCGCTCGGCCGCCCGCTACCCTCCTTCGACGAGGCGGTGCGCGAAGCGCTGGCCGATCCCGACCCGCTCACCGTGTCCTTCCTCCGCGCGACCCTCGCCACCGCAGCCCTGGCCGCGTCTGGCGATCTGCGGGATATTGCTGCGGACCATGACGACGCGGCGGAGCCCGGCATGCTGAGCCCGGTGGAGATCGTTCTGCACCTGCGTAGCCTCGACCTGTTCGCGCGCCTGACCACGCGCCAGCTCAGCGAGCTCGCCGCGGTGGTGCACGAGGAGGTCTTCGCGGCCGGCAGCGCCATCGTCCGCGAGGGGGATTTCGGCGACTGCATGTACCTGATCGTGTCTGGCGAGGTGCAGATCACCCGCAACGGGCAGTACACCATCGGCGCCAGCGTCGGCGACCTGTTCGGCGAGATGTCCCTGTTCGACGGCGAGACCCGCTCCGCCACCGTCACCGCCGCCCGCCGCACCCGCCTGCTGCGCCTCGACCGCGACGACCTCTTCGAGTTGATGGACGAGCATCCGGCGATTGCCATCGGCATCTGCCAGACGATGTCGCGCCACATGCGCGACTCCCTCAAGCGCATCGAAGAGCAGCGGGCCGAGAAGAAGTCTTCCAGCTAACCCTGATCGGACAAAAGACCTTCCCCAAAGAGACACCAGCCCAGCTCGCGCAGGCTCAACAGCAGCCCGACAAGCCCGCCTTGCCCTTTTTCGTAGGAACAGGCTTCCGCGCCCGTCGGGCGTCGCCAGCCGGCAGCCACGGACGGCGGCCCCGCTGGGTGGAATCGTCGTCGAGACTCAGACCGAACCGTACACGCATCATCCGATCTTCTCCTCCAGCGACAGCTTGTCGCCGCCCTTCGCGCTGGTCGTGCCCTCGAGGGGCGCGAGGGCGGGAATGTTCTTGAGCTGATCGTTGCCGAGAAACGGCCGGCACTGGAAGAGCCACAGCTTGCCCTTCGCGAAACCGAACTCGATGTCCCACGGCTTCGGTTTGCCTGCCGGGTTCAGGACCGGCGTGAACGTCTCGCTGATCTTCTGGCCAGCGGCGGTGATCTGCTGCACCTCCTCGGGCGCCAGCACCGTGTCCGATCCGGAGGCCGGCACGACCGCACTGCCGCCGCCGGGCTGGAGCTGGTTGCGCCAGGGCGACTTGAACAGCGAGACCAGCTCGACGCCCTGCGGCGACCACAGCAGGGTCTCGGCCGACGTGCCGTCGACCGCACCGCCGACGCCTTCCGACGTCGCCACTAGCATTCGGCCGGGCTCACCCGAGTTGGGATCGGCGGTCACCAGCACGCCCGACTTGTCGTTCGGCACCGCCTCCAGGATGACCACCGACGACAGCACCCACAGCGGATCATCGATCAGCGTCTGCCGCCATGAGAACGAGCGGAACTCGAACGGCGACGCCCACACTTCCTTCAGCCCGTTGTAGATGTCGTCGAGCGACTTGCGGTTGAACACCGTCAGGTTGAGCCCGGCGCCATTGAAGTTGTCGAGGTCCTCGACGTTGGTGTCGCTGCGCACGAAGCAACCGACCGACTGGTCCGGGCCGATCATCAGTCCGTCTGCCTCCAAGCCCTTGCGGATCGCCTCCTTCAGCTCCGGCAGGAGCGGCGCCTGGCGAATCGAGTAGCGGATGATCTCGAGGCGCGGCATGATCCACGCGGCCAGATCCCTCTCGCTGGTCTTGGCGGGGATCATCACGTCGAAGAACTGCTTGTAGGTGCGCTCGACGAACGCCGGCAGCAGCTCGCCCGGGATCGCCAGGTTCTGCGCGCGCAGCTTGTCCGGCACCGCCACGGTGGCATGCTGGTAGTGCTGGTAGTAGGAGCCGAACGGCACGACGATGCCGCGCGCGACGTGATCCGGGAAGACGTGCTTGAGCTCGCCGAGGTAGGCGGCCTTGGGGCCGCAGAAGCGGCCGGAATCGCTGCGCCGCACGTCGGTGAGGTCGATCGGCAGCGCCTTGCTCAGGTCGACCTTGGCGCGGTCGATGTGCAGCCGCGGCCCGCCGCCCGCCAGGCTGCCGTCCGCGGCGCGCGCCTGATTGCGGGTGTACTCATCGTAGACCTCGTGGTCGGTCGGCGTCATCGCGGACGCCTCCTTGAGGATGACGCGCCCGCCCGGGGTGACGATGAAAAAGACCAACTGACCGTCGTGCGGCTTCAGGCGCGCGTAGGCACTCGGGCCGAGGACGACGTTGGGGATGCCAAGCGCGCGCGCCAGCAACTGTACGTGCGACAGCACGTTGCCTTCGCCCTGGGTGAGGATGCCGGCGGCGGGGTCGAGGTCGGCCGGCGTCTCCGGCAAGGCGACCACTTCATCGCGCGTGTAGGCGCCGTGCTTGGGCGCAACGCGCAGGCGGCCGAACGACAGGCCGGGGTTGAGCGCGCGCACGTCGACGTCGACCTCGGCGCCGAACAGGTCGTGGTGCACGCGCTGCGAGCCGAGCGCGAAGTCGTCCAGCCGCCGCTGCACCTGGGCGTAGAGCAGCAGCGGCGAGCCGCGCAGGACGTCGTCGCGGATGCCGGCGGTCTGCGGTAGCACCAGCTCCCACTGCGGCAACACCTCGGCGAAGGCCAGCGTCGCATTGGCCTGCGCCCACTCGACGACTCGCTCGGCGTCCTTGAGCTTGGCGGTGAACGCGGCCCGCGTCGGGTTCGGGTCGGCGAGCAGCTGGTCGAGCAGCGCCCGCGCCGCGTCGCGCTCGCGCGCGGCCAGCAGGCCGACGCCGTAGGCGGCGTCGGTCAGCGCGGCGAACAGCTGCACGTCCTGCTTAGCGGTCAGCGCCGTGCCGCTGTCGAGTAGCGCACTGCCGCGCCGCTGCAGGTCCGCGGCGGCGCTGATGTCGAGATCGATCAGGCGGCGGGCATCGGTCGGCGCCACCTGGCGGGCCGCGACCGCCTGACGCGCCTGGCTCATGAGCGCGCCGAGCGAGGTGATCGCCGCCAGCGGATCGGCGCTCGCCGCCGGCACCACGCGCGCTCAGCTTCGTCGCGCAGGGCGCTGTCCTGAATCTCCGCGGTCTGCGCATGCAGGGTCGTCTCGTCCACCGCCGTCAGCTTGGTGATCTCGGCGATCAGTTGCTCGACCTGCGGCGCGGATCGACGAGCCCGGCGACAGCTTGTCGCGGTAGGCGACGAGTGGCGGCAACAGGCCGGCGGAGAGCTGGTTGTGCACCGCGTCGCGCAGCGGCTTGAACTTCGGGTCGGCCTGGTTGATGCGCACCGCCAGGGAGCGGACGGTCTGGATCTGGCCGACGTCCTGGCGGACGAAGAAGCGCTTCTGCAGCTCGTAGGCGAGCAGGAAGTTGCGCGTGTCGGTGAACTCGGATGCGGAGAGGTAGCGCTCGAAGAAGCGCGGCCCGGCGCTGGTCTCGTACTCCAGAGCCGGACAGCCCGCCGTAGGCGCGCAGTTGCGCCGAGCTTGTGGTTCGGGTTGGTATCGACGAAGTACTTCTCCAGGATGTAGCCGCGCACGAGGTCGTTGTGGTCGGGGAACGAATCCCACAGGTAGAGGTCGCGCGAGAAGATGTTGCCGAGGTACACGCCCTCCTGCGCCAGCGCGTCGGCCCAGGCGGCGCGGAAGGCGGCGCAGAAGAGGGCGTCCTTGCAGCCGATGCCAACCTGTCCGACGGCGTTGCGCACCGGGATCTTGCGCCCGTCCGGGCAGACGCAGATGTTCTCGGTGTACGGCCCCTTCAGCTTGCCGACGCACAGGGCGAAGTCGTCGCGCAGGGCCTTCTGCTGCTGCGGGGTCAGCTCGGGAGCGCGGAACGCTGCCGCCGGCGGCGCGGCGCCGGCCAGCGTCAACAGGACGGAAGCGATGGCGAACAGCGTGCGAGCGGTGGTCAGGTGCACCGGATCCTCCCTTCCTCCGTACCCGCCCCGCTTACGCCATTGACGCGGGAGCGTCCAATGCCCACGACAAAACTGCGGTGCGCCCTTCGACAAGCTCAGGGCGAACGGCAGGGTCCTGGCGAGCCGGGCAGCGACTCCGTTCGTGCTGAGCGTGTCGAAGCACGGGGCGCGATTCATCAGCAGACCGGAGCCCGAGCGCGATCGTTCGGCGCCCTCCTCATCCTCGCGGCGTTGCTGCTCGCGCCAGCGGCGCGCGCCGAGCCGACCAGCGCGCCCGACTACCTCGCCTCGATCCGACCGTCGCCCGAGCTGCAGGACTTTCTCGACCACACCATCGACGCCCTGCTCGCCGCCGACCCGGCGCTGCGCCGCGCCGACCTGCGCGTCGCGCTCCTAGATCTCGGGCATCCCGACGCGCCGCGTCTGGCACAGCGCCAGGGCACGGAGCCGATCTACCCGGCCAGCGTGGTCAAGTTCGTCTACCTGATGGCGGCGTACGCGCGGCAGGCGCAGGGCACGGTCCGGATCGACGCCGAGCTCGATGACTTCCTCACCCACATGATCCGCGAGAGCAGCAACCAGGCGACGCAACACGTCGTAGCGCGACTGACCGGGACGCAGCCGGGCCCCGAGCTGCCGCCCGCGGCGTACGCGGACTTCAAGCAGCGGCGCCTCAGCGTCAACGCGTGGCTGCGCGCCCTCGGCATCACCGGCCTGCACTGCGTGAACCCGACCTACGACGGCGACGGCGATCTGTTCGGGCGCGACGTGCAGTTTCTCAAGGACCGCGGCGCCGGCGGCTTGCTGCCGACTCGGGGTGACGAGTTCCCCAACCGCAACGCCATGACCGCCGTCGGCACGGTCGAGCTGCTGGCGCTGCTGGCGACTGATCTTGCGCTGTCGCCGGCGGATTCGGAGACCGTCCGCCAGCGCATGCGCCGCGATCCGAAGGAGCAACCGCACCTAGCGGCGCGCATCGCCGGCGGTGCGGCGCGCCTGCCCGGCCTGCAGGTCTACGCCAAGAGCGGCACATGGGGCCCGATCTACGCCGACGCCGGCATCGTGCGTGACGCGTCGGGGCACGAGATAGTGCTGGCGGTCTTCACGCAGCGCAACCCGCCCGTACCGGGGCGACTTCATCGCCGAGCTGACCTACCGCTCGGCGGTGCACTTGCTGAAAGGACCTGAGACCACGAGCGCTCGAAGCAGTCCGGGGTGCTCGTGGAGTTCCGGGTCCAACTGATATACGGGCTCAGCGCACCACTGATAGGCCGACCTCGTTGCCGATGCCACGACCTGACTCTACCGCGTTTCATGCGGCGTGGGTCCACAGCGTGGATGGGAACTGATATGAGGACGGGCGGCTTTCCGATGGAGAACGTCGCCGCATGACGTCGCCCGACGCGCCGCCGTCCTCGCCGCCCCTGCCGGCGGGCGCACAGGGGCCCGTCGAGCTGATCGCGCGGCTGATCCACGAGTTCGTCGCGACCATGGATCTCGACGCCACGCTCCGGCGGGCAGTGGCGCTCGTGATGGACCACGTCGGCGCGGAGGCCGGGTCGCTGTTCCTGCTCGACGAGAACGGGCGCGAAATCAGGTGCCACGCGTGCTGCGGTCCGAGCGACATCACCGGCACGAAGCTGTCGATCGACGAGGGAATCATCGGCCGCGCGATCCGCACCGGCGAGATCCAGCTCGTGCGCGACGTGGACGCGGACCCGAGCTTTTCGGGCGTGGTGGACACGCAAACGGGCTTTCGGACGCGCTCGATCATGTGCGCGCCGCTGCGCGTTCACGACCAAGTGTTCGGAGCGATCGAGCTGCTCAACAAGCGCGGCGGTGATCGCCTGTTCTCGGACGCCGATCGCCTCGCGCTCGAGGTCCTGGCGGGATCCGCGGCGCTGGCGATCCTGAACGCGCGGCAGGCGGCTCGTCTCCTCGAGCAGGAACGCCTGCGGCGTGAGCTCGAGCTCGCCGCCGAGATCCAGCGGAGCCTCCTCCCCGCAGAGCGCAAGGCGCGATTTCCCGTGCATGGCGTCAATCTTCCGGCGCGTGGCGTGTCGGGCGACTTCTTCGATTTTCTCGTCCGCCCAGACGGTAGCGTGGTTTTTTGCCTCGGCGACGTCTCGGGCAAGGGAATGAACGCGGCGTTGCTCATGGCGAAGACGTCGGGGCTGCACCGTTGCCTCGCGCGCGAGCGGTGTCGCCGGCCGAGTGAGTTGTTGTGGATTCTCAACCGGGAAGTATGCGAGACCTCCGTCCGCGGAATGTTCGTCACGATGGTGAGCGGCGTCTACGATCCCCGCAACGGCGTCGTGCGCCTCGCGAACGCGGGGCACGAGCCGGCGCTCCTCGCTGCCACCGACGGCACCTTTACCGCGTTGCCGGCCGAGGCGCCGCCGCTCGGCATCGTCGCCGATGCGAGCGTGGGGGACTTCCCGGAGGCGGAGCTGCGGCTCGACGGCGGTGCGCTCTACGTCGTGAGCGACGGGGTGACGGAAGGTCGTCTGCCGTCGGGCGAGCCGCTCGGCCAGGAGGGCCTCGTGCGCCTCCTCGGCGCGCACGCAGGGGAAGCGGCGACGGCACGCCTCGACGCCGTGGTGAAGGCCCTCGCGCCGGGCGCGCTGCACGACGACGTGACGCTCCTCGTGATCGACGACACGCGCGATGACCTGACCGTTTCCGACCGCGATCCGCACGCCGCGACGGCGCCCGAGGCGATCGTCGAGCTGCGCGTTCCGGCGCGCACACCATCGCTCAAGATCATCCGCGACACGGTGGCCGAGGCCGCGCGACGCGCCGGGTGCTCGTCACGTACCGTCGCCGACGTGTCACTGTGCGTCGACGAGGCGTGCCAGAACGTGATCCGTCACGCCTACGCGGGCGCGCCGGGCGAGATCGTCGTCGCGGTCGAACGCCAGACGGACGACCTGGTGGTGCACATCCGCGACTTCGCCCGGGAGATCGACCCGGCGCAGGTGAAGCCGCGCGACCTGGAGGATCTCCGACCCGGCGGCCTCGGTACGCATTTCATTCGCGAGATCATGGACGCCACGGACTTCCTGCGTCCGGCAGCCGGAACGGGGAACGTCTTGCGGCTGCGCAAGCGGATCGAGTGAGGAAGGGTGTGATGGAGCATGCGGTGAGGGAAGAGGGGGGTGCGCTCGTAGTCACGCTGCGCGGGACGGTCGATCTGGAGCATTCGCCGGTGGCCCGCGAGGTGCTGCTCGACTCCGTCGAGCGGGCGAAGATCGTACTGGTCGTGCTGACGGAGGTGACCTACATGGACAGCTCGGGCGTCGCGAGCCTGGTCGAAGCCTACCAGGCGGCGCGCACGCGACAGGGCCGCTTCGGGCTCGTGGCCGTCGGGCCGCGCATCCTGCGAGTCCTCCAGCTCGCGCGACTCGATCGCGTGTTCACGATCCACGCGACCCTCGCGGAAGGGTTGGCCGGTGGCGGATGAGCGCGGGCAGACGGGCGTCGCCCGCCTGGGCGCCCGGCTCAGCCGCGCGAGCACGCAGGGCCTGGAGGACCTCGGGCTCGGCGGGGAGCTCTTCGCCCAGAGCCTCGCCTGGCTCGTGCTCGGGCGCCGGCGCCAGCAGCCCGTGCGGCTCGCGGCGATCTTCGAGCAGATGATGTCGGTCGGCATCGACGCGATCCTCATCGTCTCGATCCTGGCCGCGACGATCGGGCTGATGCTCGCGATGCAGAGCATCGACGCGCTGAAGCAGTTCGGCGCCGAGACTCTGGTCGTGCTCGGCATCGCGCCCGTGCTGACGCGCGAGTTCGCCCCGCTGATCACGGGCATCCTGGTCGCCGGGCGCTCGGGATCTGCGCTGGCCGCCCGCCTGGCCAGCATGACCCTCAGCCAGGAGATCGACGCGCTCACGGTGATCGGCGTGAACCCCGTCCGCTTCCTGGTCGTGCCCGCGTTGCTGGCGATGATCGTCATGCTCCCGACGCTCACGTTCTGGTCCGATCTGGTCGGCTTCACCGGCGCCGGACTCTACGTGACGGGCACGCTCGGCATGAGCTGGCGTCTCTACTACGAGCAAACGTTCGAGGTCGTGAAAATGGGCGACGTGCTGCACGGGATCGCGAAGGCCGCCATCTTCGCGGTGCTGATCACGATCGTCGGGGTGGTGAACGGCGCGACCGTGACCGGCGGCGCGGAAGGAGTCGGCCGCGTCACCACGCGCTCGGTCGTGCAGGCGATCTCCGCGATCATCATCGCCGACATGATCTACGTGTACCTCACCACGCGCTGACCATGAGCGACGCTCCCGACGACGCGGCCCGGACCCCCGTGATCGAGGTGGAGAACCTGGTCACGCACTACGGCACGCGGAAGATCCTGAAGGGCATCACCTTCACGGTCTACGCCAGCGAGATCCTCGTGATCATCGGCGGCAGCGGATCCGGCAAGAGCACGCTGCTGCGCCATCTGCTGGCGCTGCACCGGCCCACCTCCGGCACGATCCGGCTCCTCGGCCAGGATCTCGCCACCATCGACGACGCGGCGCTCTTCGACCTGCGGCGCCAGATGGGGGTGGCGTTCCAGGGCGGCGCGCTCTTCAGCTCGATGACCGTCGGCGAGAACGTCACGCTGCCGCTGCGGGAGCACGCGCGCCTCGACCCGCGCACGATGGAGATCATGGCGCGCTTGAAGCTCGAGGTCGTGAACCTCGGGGGCTTCGAGCACCTGATGCCGTCGGAGCTGTCGGGCGGCATGCTCAAGCGCGCCGCGCTCGCGCGGGCCATCATCATGGACCCGAAGCTCTTGTTCTGCGACGAGCCGTCCGCCGGCCTCGACCCGATCGTCTCGTCCGGGATCGACGACCTCATCCTGAAGCTGCGCGACGCGATCGGGACCACCATCATCATCGTCACCCACGAGCTCGAGAGCGCCTTCAAGATCGCCGATCGCATCGCGGTGCTCGACCGCGGCGACTTGCTCGCCATCGGCACCGTCGAGGAGATCAGGAAGCACCCGGACCAGCGCATCCAGAACATGCTCGCCCGCCGGGCCGACGACGAGCTGCCGGATCCGCGCGCGTATCTCGAACGGCTGCTGGCCGATCTGTAGGGAGGGACGGTGTGAAGGATCCCCAGCGCAACTACGTCGTCGCGGGCGGCTTCGTGCTCGCGATGCTGATCGCCCTGGTGGTGGTCCTCCGGATCATCTCCGGGCGGACGGGCGCGACCGACGAGTACTTCGCCACCTTCGACAACGTGACGGGCGTGCTGACCGGTACGAAGGTGCTGTTCGAAGGCTACGACATCGGCCAGGTCGAGGAGATCGCCCCGGCGGACGCGGGCGACGGGAAGCGGTTCAAGCTCCGTCTCAGGGTCAAGCAGGGCTGGCCGATCCCGAAGGACAGCGAGGCGCGCATCATCGCGCCCGGGATGCTCGCCGCGTTCACCGTCGACTTGAAGGCCGGTAAGGACACCGAGCTCTTGAAGCCGGGCTCTCCGATCGGGGGCACGACGGGCGCCAATCTCGTGGAGGCGCTCTCGTCGATGTCCTACGCCATCAACGATCTCGCCGAGAAGGACCTGCGCCCGCTCCTGCAGAGCATCAGCACCAAGGCGCCCGGCATCCTCGACAACGTGAACCGGCTGTCCGAGGAGCTGCTGAAGGCTTCCAGCTCGATCAACGAGGTGCTCAGCACGGACAATCGCGCCAAGGTGGCGAGGATGCTGCAACGGCTCGAGGCGACCGGCGACACCGCCAAGCAGCTCGCGGGCGAGCTGCGGGTCGTGCTCGGCAAGGTCGACGGAATGGTCACCGACAATCGCGGCCACATCGATCAAACGATGGCGGCGCTCGCCTACAACCTGCAGGTCCTGGCGAACCGCATCGACGGGATCGTCGACAACATGGACGGCATGAGCCGGAACCTGAACGAGTTCACCGGCCAGATTCGCGAGAACCCCGCCGTGCTGCTGCGCGGACGGGCGCGTGGGGCCGAGACGACCGACGGGAGGTGATGATGCGGTTGGGGGGCTGGCTCGTCCTCGCGACGATCGCGTCGGGGTGCGTCATGGCGTCCCCACCGGACCACTTCTACCGCCTCTCCGCGGGCGCGCCCGGACAGCCGCTCGTACGCCGGCGCCTCCAGGGCACCATCGAGGTGGCGGCGTTCAAGGCCTCGGGCCTGCTGAACGAGCGCGCCTTGCTCTACGTCGAGGAGGCGCATCCAGCCGAGCTGCACCAGCAGCGCTACGGCTACTGGACCGACACGCCCGCTCGCCTGCTGCAGGAGGAGCTCGTACGGTTTCTGCGCGCCGCGAATGTCGCGACCGCCGTGGTCCTGCCGCAGGCCGGTGCGCGTGCGGAATACATCGTCTCCGGCCGGATCGAGCGGCTTGAACGCGTCATCGGCGCGAACGACTCGACGGCCTCGATCGAGCTCGAGCTCGGGCTCCGGCGCGTGACGGGCGAGGTCATGCACATCGGGTTCTATCGGGCGGACGAGCGGATCGAGAAGAACACCGACGCGGCGACGGTCGAGGCGTTCAACCGGGCGCTGGGTCTGGTGTACGCGCAGTTCCTCGCCGACATCGCGTCGTAGCCACGCGCGGGTGCGCTCGGCCCCGCCGGGCGGCGAGCGCCGCGCGGACCTCGGCGTGCTGCTCGCGCGTGAGCGGGAAGCCCGCGAAGACGAATAGCTCGAAAGGGAAGTGAGGCAGCGATGCCAGAGGCCGCGCTGGGCGTCTGTCTTAGGACGACGCGTCGCGCCTCGCTTCGGCCACCATGTATCCGTCATTGGTTTCTTCTCAGGCGTCAGGAACACGTACTCCTCGCCTGAGGAGTGGAGGAGGCTTGGCAGCGATTTAAGCGCTGAGATCGCTTAGGGCAGGAGAGGGATCGATCGGTTTGAGCCAGCGGTCTTCGGTTCGTTCTCTTCGTGCTCATCTCGGCTGCGCGAGATCGAGATCATTCCACGCTTGAGATCGACGTCCGCCCAGCGGAGCGCTGCGGCTTCGCGCGGGCGAGGCTTGCCCCTTAAGCGAGCCGCGTCGAGTCCCCGAAAGAAGGGCGCGAAGGTGAGCCGTTGTTCCCAAATTGGGAACGTGCTACCAGTTCTCATGCGGATCATCGCACGGCGAACCCTGCGGGAGTTCGTAGACTCGAGGAAGGGAAGCAGGGATTACCTGGCGCTGAAGGCGGCGGTGGATGCTTGGTTCGACGAAGTAAAGAAGGCGCGTTGCACGAGTACCGTAAGCGTGAAGAAGCTCTATGCGACGGCCAGCGTCGTGAGCGCCGAGCGGATTGTGTTCAACGTCAAGGGCAACGACTACCGGCTCGTCGTCGCCGTGGATTTCGAGAAGGGAATTGTCTGGATCAAATGGATCGGCACCCATGCCCAGTACGATCGAATCGATGTACGGAAGGTCCAACATGAACGCCGTGAAACCGATTAGGACGCGCCGCGATTATGAGTCCGCGATGAAGGCCATCGAACGCCTTTGGGGCGCGCGCGCCGGAACACCCGACGGAGACCGACTCGATGTGCTTGCGACGCTGATCGATGCCTACGAAGCGGAACACTACCCGATGGATCCGCCGGACCCGATCGAGGCGATCAAGTTTCGGATGGAGCAGCAGGGTCTGACGAGGAGGGATCTTGCCAAGATTCTCGGGAGCCGAACCCGCGTGAGTGAGGTCTTGAATCGGCGGCGAAATCTTTCGATCGGAATGATTCGGCAGCTTCATGAGAAGCTCGGAATCTCGGCGGAGGTGCTCATTCGACCGACCCGGTCGGGAAGCGCGGCCGCCTGACTTTTCGGGAATCCGCTCGACGCCCGCGCTGGCTCCGGTTTCGACGCATCGATGGACCGGACCCCGTCCGGTTTTAGGCGTCCAAGACGTGTTTTCGAGTGCTAGGGGGGTATCCACTTTACGCAAGTGACCCCAACATCTTGCGGTCGCCTACCAGGTTCGCCCTGCGGCCGCCGCATCCGAACCGCCGACGAGGCCCCGGTAGGGCGTCCTGGCCGTGGACGCGGCTTGCTCCATGAGTCGGTGGAAGAGCAGCCCACGCGAGGTGGATGTTCGTCGGTTGAAGCGGAAGATGTACTCGTCGAGGTAATAGTCGAGGTGCCGGTTGCTGACCGCACCTTGGTGGGTTCCGAGGAGCCATCGCTTGAGCAAGGAGGCGATGCGATGCACCCCCGGCATGACGACGTGGGCTGGGTCGTCACTGGCCGCAAGGATGGTCACCTCGCGCTTGTAGCCGCGCTTGGGAAGATCATTGTAGCCCTTCCAGCCGTCGGTGTGGACGGTCGATCCCGGTTCGATTGCCTGACATACGAACGGCGTGAGGCTCGCGGACGACACGTCGCGAACTCGTTTGACGCGGATCCGCCCGAAGCCCTTGGGATGTTGGATCTCCACCGCGATGGCGACGATCGCCTTCTTGTACCTCTCTCTTCCGCTGGTCCCTTCTTCCTCGCCGCCGACGTATGTCTCGTCGACTTCAACATACCCACTGAGGCGCTCCCGCCCGGGCCGCACCATCGCTCGCCGCAGTTTGTGCAGCCACGTCCAAGCGGTCTGATAGCTCCCCAGGCCCAGGGCGCGCTGGAGGCCGAGAGCGCTGGCACCGTGCTTCTGGCTGGTGACAAACCACATCGCGAGAAACCACGTCCGAAGTGGCTTCCGCGTCCCTTCGAACACCGTACCAGCCGTGATCGAAGTCTCTCCCTCGCAAGCGCGGCAGTGCAGGTACTCGCGAGCCGTCACCCAAGCTCCTGCCGTGGAGCTGCAACGCGGGCAAACGAACCCATCGGGCCAGCGGAGTCGAGAGAGGTACTCACGGCACGCCGCCTCGTCGGCGAAAAACCTCTCGAACAGGTTGAAATTCCTTGGGTAGTCCCGCCCCGCCGAAGCTGTCGGTCCGTCTGCCACGGGCCGAAACACCTATATCTTGGGGTCACTTGCGTAAAGTGGATACCCCCCTTTCGAGTGCTTTTCCAAAACCTCCCGATTTTTCCGGGCCTTCGCGCCCGGATTTCCCTCTTAGTGCCCACCTGGTGCCCACCGGCATCGCCCGGCCCCGGCGGATTCATCGGAGCCCGGGGCTTGAACACTGGCGCGAAAGCTGCGAGGCATGGGTGCTTGACGAGTGGTCCCATCGCTATGCGACTCGGATCACGCGGTAGGCGCAACGATCTCCGGCCGACGGGGATCAGAAAGGAAGGAGAAACGATGAAGGTACGATGGTTGATGGGGGCTCTTGGCCTCGCGTCCGTCGTCTCGATGGGCGTCGTGGGCACGGCCACAGCTAAAGACGAGTGGTTCGTGCTCAGCGCGCAGACGATCACGGACACCGATCCGAGCGTGAGGATCATTGCCGAAGAAGCGAAATGGATAAAGGAGGACGTCAAGGACGTGAGGATCTCTGTCGAGGGCGCTGACGTGGAGATCAATAAGGTCGTCCTCCACTGGAAGAATTCCCCAGACGAGACAATCTGGGCTGTCGGAACCGTGAAGGCGGGAGGACAAACGGCTGCGAAGTCCGCTCCCGGACACGAGGGGACCCTCGGGTCGGTGACGGTCAACTACAAAATCCTTGGTGGTAAAAAGACGGCCAAGATCACAGTTTGGGGATACGACTGAGCGTGGTGCGAACGCCACCAGCCGAGCACGTAGCCACGATCAACGCGCCAACGGCGAGGAGATCACGGTTCGCTTTTGCTGGAGTCGAGCAGGGCTGCGGCGTTCACGTCCCACGGGCACGGGTGGCGAGGCTTCGGCGGACCGAAGCCTCGCCACCTCGCCATGACCGGCTTCGATATCGAGTCGATCGTGGTTCAATAGTGCCAGCCGAGCGGGCCGAAGCGGAGCACAGGCTGGACCACCTGTCGCAACCGGGTGGTGGCCATCTGCTCACGAGGTATTGATGACGTCTCGACGTGCGCGGGCGCGCCACCCACCGCACGGAGGATCGCATCATGAGCCTCTTTGATCGGGCGTCACGGCTCGGACGCTGGTCCGGCGCATTGCTCGCGCTCGCCGTAGCGACTGGTTGCGCGCCCCAATATGCGAAATACCCTCGTTCTCCGTCGACCGCGTTTCAGGAGTACCACGCGACGACGCTGGGCCGGCTCTTCGACTCGGCGGCGGCTGAGCACCCTGGGGAGTCGGGTGTCGTGTACATGCGCTACGGGTCCAAGGCGCTGGTAGCGCGACTCGCCCTGGCCGACCTCGCGGAACGGTCGCTCGATCTGCAGTACTACATCTGGGACGCTGACGTCAGCGGGCACCTGCTCGCCGACCACGTCATCCGGGCCGCCGACCGCGGGGTGCGCGTGCGCGTGCTGCTGGACGACAACAGCATCGTCGATCGCGATACCGCGATCGCGCAGCTGTCGGCGCATCCCAACATCGAGATCCGTGCCTTCAACCCCTTTCGTTTCCGCGGCAACCGCTGGACGGACTTCCTCACCGACCCGTCGCGCGTCAACCGACGTTCCCACAACAAGGTCATGATCGCCGACAACGCGATCGCGATCGTGGGCGGGCGCAATATCGCCGACAGCTACTTCGGTGTGCACGGCGAGTCGACGTACCGGGACCTCGACACCGTGGCCGTCGGCCCGGTGGTTCGCGACATCTCGGCAGTCTACGACGATTTCTGGAACAGCGCGTTCGCCGTTCCCTACGCGGCCTTCGTCGACAAGCCGCCGACCCCCGCGGACGCCGACGCCGCAATCGCGGAGATGCGCGCGAAGATGGCGAGCGAGCGGCTCCCGTACCCCATCGACGAAGAGGTCGACACCCTCAAGGCCGAGATGCAGGACGTCCGCGACTCCCTCATCTGGGCGCCGGTGCGTGTTCTCTACGACCCCCCCGAGAAGGCCGAGGAGAAGGCGAGCCACAACATCTTCAGCCAGCTCGATTCGCTGGTCTCCAATGGCCAGAAGGAGGTCCTGATCGAGAACGCCTACTTCGTTCCCCGCGACCACGGGGTCGAGCTCGTCGCCGCGCTCCACGCCCGGGGGGTCAAAGTCCGCGTGCTCACCAACTCCCTGGCATCGAACGACGTCCTCGCCGTCCACTCGGGGTACCAGAAGTACAGGGACGACCTGCTCGAGAACGGGGTGGAGATCTACGAGCTGCGACCGGACTCCACCATGCAGCGCCTGCGCTGGTCGGGGTTGACATCTTCGTCGCGCGCCGGGCTGCACGCCAAGGCGATGGTCGTCGATCGCCGGTACGTCGTGGTCGGAAGCTACAATCTCGACCCGCGCTCGGCCGACATCAACACCGAGCTCGCGCTGCTCGTCGACAGCCCTGCGTTCGCCGAGCTGGTCGCCGAGTTCTTCGACGATGGGGTCAAACCGGAGAACAGCTACCGGGTCACGCTGGAGGGGGGACGGCTCAGGTGGACGACCAGCGATGACGGGACGGTTCGAGTGTACACGGAGGAACCCGAGACTAGTTGGTGGACGCGCTTTAAAGCCGATGCGCTGGGTCTCCTGCCCATCCATTCGATGCTGTGAGGCGGGTCGGCTACGGCGGTGCGGCTCCTTTGAGGATAGATGGTGGTATTAGGCCCCGAAGTGGACGTGAGGTTGGATGTCGGACAGCGGCTGCCACTCTACCGCTCTACGCCCGCTTTGACGGGTAGGGAAGTGCCGGAGTAGAGGGACGCAGGATGGGCCCGTAAATGAGTAGAAGGGAGGTACAGGAGATAAAAATAGAGAGACAGAAAGTAGGTCGGGACGACTTGGGCAGAATCGGGCTACGACTTCTTGACCTTTTACAGAAGGAGATAGTCATGCGAATTACAGTGATAATATTGATGGTGATGATGTTTTCTTCGAACGTGTTCGCTGACCGCGTTAGGACGCGTGGTGACAGAACTGATGTCGACGTGTCGTCAGAGAAGAACGACGCTGGGGTCACGACGAGGAAGTCGAGTAGGGGGGGAGAAGCCAAGACTAAAAACGGGAAGGGCGTCTATAAGAGCCCCGGTGGTAAAACCTGTGTCAGGACGGAAAATAACCAAGGCTGTAATTGAAGTGTAATGGGATCAAGGAATTTTAGAAGCATCGCTTGAAAGCGGGCGTTGTCGTGGGACGAGCGGGAGGGGCGGGTGCGTCGGAGATCGAAGGCTATGTGGCTTTCGGGCTCTTGTAGCCGCTATCCGACGCTCATTCTTGCCGCGCAGGGAAGGGAGGAGACGACATGAAACGTCGTAGCATGGTATTGGCCATAGCTTCTGTGCTGATCGCGTCCAGCGTCGCGCTGGCGGCGACGAAGGAACAGGAGCAGGCGGAGGTGCGCAAGGCGGGGAAGGAGGCGCTCGCTGCCGTTTACAAGCTCCAGCCCTCTGCGCGCAAAGCAGTACAGTCCGCAGCCGGCTATGCCGCATTCAGCAATTTCGGCATGAAGATATTATTCGCCGGCGGCGGTTCGGGTAAGGGTATCGCAGTCAACAACAAGACCAAGGCGACGACCTACATGAAGATGGTCGAGGTGCAGGCGGGTCTCGGTATGGGTGTGAAGAAGTTCCAGGTCGTCTGGGTGTTCGAAACCGAGAAGGCGTTGAACGACTTCGTCAACTCGGGATGGGAGTTGGGTGGGCAGGCGACCGCCGCGGCGAAGGTCGGCGAGAAAGGTGCGTCGTATCAGGGGGCGGTCGCGGTGGCCCCGGGGGTCTGGCTCTACCAGGTCACCAAAAGCGGACTGGCTCTCGAACTGACCGCCAAGGGAACGAAGTACTACAAGGACAGCGATCTCAACTGATCGCGAGGGGGGCAACCGCACACTTGTCCTTCTCGCCACGAATCATTGCGAAGGATCACGCCGCCATCGCCAGTCGAGGTCAATGGCTGCAGATCAGCAGCGCCGCCGACGCCGTTGGTCAGGCGACTCAACGTCGATCCTAAGGTCGTGGGGCCCACAGTGCCCGGGCATTTGGCCGCGAGGTATCGCGGCCCGCTACCCCTATCTGCGTGTGTGGTGATCACCGTACCTGGTGTCGATGCCTCTACGCGAAGATGGCGACTTGAAAAGGCGGCGGTCACGGCGACGCAGGGATCTCGGAGCGGGAGCGGTCCGCGCTCACCGCCTTCACCGCTTCCATCGACACCACGCTAGTAGGTTGATGGCGGGCAGAAGTGGAACCTGAAACCACCGCCGACCAACTGCTGACCGAATCGATGACCGCCGTCGCCGACGTCCAGGGCCACGTACTCGAGGTAGTTGTACTCAATGAAGGTGCTGATCTGGGGTGTCCAGTAATAATCGACCCCGGCGATGCCACCCCAAGCGAGGGAACCGCTGTTGCCGCCGCCAACGGTAAAAGTTTGGCCGCCCACATGCACATCACTGCTCCCGGTTTCCGCATAATAGGCTCCGATGCCGGGACCGAGCGTAGGGCTGAAACTTATCGAAGGCGAACCTCATGATGAAGTTCGTCATAGCCGCTCCGGAGTTAATCATATTGCTATGGTCGGCGATCTCAATCCCATTTTGCTCGATGTGGGAGCCGGTCGAGACGCCGTTGTAGAACAGGTCTTCTTCAAGGGCGAAGCGATACGTGCCTGTCCCGAATACATAGCCGAGCTTGATTCCACCAAACCCGCCGACGTTGTGATCGATATCGAGCGTAAATCGGTCCCCCGATCGCGTTGTCCGCGAAAAGCTGTCGTCAAAGTACTGGTAGACATTGGCGCCCCCATGCAAAGCGACGTACCACTGGGTACCGGGTGCGGGGGTGCTCGGTGCGGGGGTGCCCGCGAATACGGGGCTGCCGAGCAACGCGCTCACCCCGATCAAGGTAAGCAAGGTAAGGTAGATGAGTTTCATCGTTGTCCTCCTGTCTTCTTCCGAACAGTTGGGCCACGCTCTTCGCGTGCAAAACTCAAACCAACCAGAAATCATTGGCTTTCGATGATGCGGCACCTCTCTTTTGGCTCCAAATCTGAGAATTCTGGCAGCGGGCTTCTAGCAACCGGGAACTGAAAGAGACCCGGTCGTCTCCAGAGCGAGCTGTAGTAGGCTTGGGGGGCACGCGAGCCACATCGGGTCTTCGAATACCTCGGCAGAGTGCCTGCGGCCGTCGTGCCCGATCAACGATCAAGTCCGCACCGAGAGCGAGGAGTTTAACCGTGTGAGCACATAAGTCAATACGCAATCGAGCATCGGATCTGGCCGATCAAGTCACTTCCGCCAGCTCCGCGAGCGCGCGCACGGCAGCTTCGATGTTCCGCCGTAGACGGATGGCACACGGCGCTGTGATTTCCGCCGGCGTCGGCCGTGTCTCATCACATCGCGAACTCGCGGCCTTCATGTCCCCGCAATGAGCCTCGTGCCGTCGTCGCCTCGGCTGTCAGATTGGACGGGGTATCGCGGACTCCCATTTCTCGCGTCCGAGCACTCGATCAACGCTTCCATCATTTCTGCTGATCGAAATAACGGGGACGATGGGCCTATGGTTGACGCTCGGAAGCCCGGAGGAGATCCTCTGTGAAGGAACTATTTTCGAGTGCTCTCGGTTTTCATCGCCGCGACCAATTCCTTCGAACCTGAGCCCCACCGGGAGACAGACTGGAGTGCCTGCGTGAAGGGGACGTCCAGGGGATGAACGCGTTCGCGGCTGAGAATGTAAACGGCTCCGGCGAAAGGCGTGGGCACCGAGGGCACGAAGACCGTGAAGCGGCCGTCCTCCAACTCTTCGATGATGAACGCGGGAACGAGGGCGTCTTCGATCTCGGCCAGCGCCGGCTGCCACACGCTCTCTTCTTGTTTCCCGGCGAGTCGTTGAGTCAGACTCCGAACGGTGGCATAGCCCGGGATTCTATCGAAAAGAGATCTTTCAATTCGCTCCCGGAGTGATCGCCCTGCAGAGGTGCGGATGGCTGCCCCGATCAGGAAACAAACAACGAGTACGAGGAGAAGAGAGAGAAGGCGTTCAGCGGGGAACCATTCCGGGAACAACATGGCGAGCGGCCGCACGAGAGCCACTACCGATTTCGTGGCCTTGAGCAGCAGCAAGACGGAGAGGTAAACCGGGACCACGAAGAGCATGCCGCTAACGAGCGCGCTCATGACAAACCCAGAGAGCTTTTTCATAGAGGGCCTTTCTTGATCACGGATCGAAGAAGAATGACAAGGCGTCCGGGTGCACGCTCCTAGCCCGATCGCCCAGACTCGCGCAGCCGCCCCCTTTGAGCCTTCGCGTGAATGGTGCCGTGATCGGGCCACGTCCCGGTCACGCCCGAACAATACAGGATTCCGTCCTTGACCGCGGGCGCGAAATGATCGCTCTTAAAGCCTCTCTGACGCATTGAATCAACGCCTGGCCACAGTGTTTCAGTCGCTCCGAGCACCCGCTGGCGAGCGCACGCGGGCACTGGCCGCCTTCACGGCGCTCCTAGCCGTTGCCGCGCTCCTCACGCCGATCTGGGCCGCGGAGCCGGCGCGCATGGCGGGCCTGCTTCTTCTGGGCGGCGCAGCGGCCGAGATCACTCAGGGATTCAGGCGGCGGACGGCGGTCGCGCAGCGCAGCGCCTGGGTCGGGGGCGCCTACACACTGCTGCTCGCGCTCCTGCTCTTGAACGCCGCCGGGCTGGTCGTCAGCGCGCTGGCGATCTTCGTCGCCGTGCCGTTCGCGGTCGACGGGCTCCGACAGTTGGGAGTGGCCCTGCGCCAGGCGGCGAGGCGCCAGTCGTTCCTCCACGCCGCGTGGGCCGCAGTCTGGAACCTGGCGGTCATGCTCGGCGTGCTGCTGCTCCGCCGGGTTGCGGTCGACTGGGTCGTGGCGCTGGCCGCGGGCCTGCGGCTGGTCGGAACGACGACGCAATCTCGTAACGGCGCCCGTCCAGTCCGAGCGCGAAGCGGACGAAAGCGTCATCGCCGACATCGGTATCGAGCGGCCCGAACGCTTGACCGAGACCGGGGCCCGCCTGCAGTCGAACGAGGAGAGCCGCGCCGCGGCGGATCGCGGCTGGATCGCCGCGCTCTTGGCGGTCCTCTTCACGATTCACGTCAGCCGCATGGGCCTCGACAAGTCGGCCCTCGGTGTCCTGTCGCCCCTCGTCGCCGTGATCGGTGACGTCGTCGTCGCGCTCGGCTTGGCGTACTTCGTCATCGTCCCGCTTCGACTGCTCGGGCGCCGCCTGACCCGCAGGCTCGAACGCGGGGCGTGGGAGCGCGTGCTGGACGCACCACCGCGAACGGGTCTCACGGCCTGGGCCGAGCGCGCCCTCCGTGCCTGGCTCGAATCGCGCATGCGTTTCGCGATTCGGCTCCGTTCGGCCCGCTATTCGCTGCGCTCCGCCTTTGGACGGGGCCTCCAGATCGGGCTGCCGATGGCTGCCGTCATCGTCGCCTCGGTCCCCATCTGGGGCATGAGCTGGTACTTCGACACCGAGAACTGGGCCGCCGGGATCTGGAACTCGTGGGCAGCGGCGCGCACGGACGTCTGGCGCGCCGCGATGGTGCGAGCGGTGGTGGACGCCGGCGAGACGACGCTCGACGGAAAAGGCTTCTCCGTGAGCCCGGAGGGCCTAACCGACTCCAAGCCGTTCTCGTTCATCGTCATCGGCGACACGGGCGAAGGTGATGCCAGCCAGGACGTGCTGCGCGACTCGCTGATTCGCGCTGCGGCGGCGGACGACGTGCGCTTCGTGCTGTTGTCGTCGGACGTGGTGTACCCCACAGGGGCGATGCGCGACTACGAGACTCGATTCTGGCTTCCCTTCAAGGGCGTTTCGAAGCCCGTCTACGCGATTCCAGGCAATCACGACTGGTACGACGCTCTCGAAGGGTTCGTGGCTACGTTTTTCCGGCCCGAGGCCGCCCGGGCCGCCATGCGCGCCCGCATCGCGGCGGACGAAGGACTGTCCAGCACGACGGACGCGAGGATCGAGGAGTTCATAGAGAAGGCGGCCTTCCTGCGTCGCGAATACGGCGTGGCCACTGGATTCCAGCAGGCGCCCTTCTTTCAGCTGCAGACGCCAGCGTTCGCACTCGTCGCCGTGGACACGGGCGTGCTGAGGCGCGTGGACGACGAGGAGCTGAAGTGGCTTCGCGCGGTACTCGATAGGTCGCGCGGGAAGATGGTGATGGCCGTCCTCGGGCACCCGCTCCTTGCCGGCGGCCAGGACGTCGCCAAGGGCGACGAAGGGTTCATGGTCGTGCGCAACATGCTCCGCGAATACGGCGTGCCGGTCGTGATGGCGGGCGACACGCACGACCTCGAATACTATCGGGAGCCCGTGGATGGTCCGTCCGGCCCCGTCACCGTCCACCATTGGGTGAACGGCGGGGGCGGGGCCTACCTGAGCTTTGGCACGTCCCTGGCCTGGCCGGCCGAGCCCGTCACCCCGCAGTGGGCGTACTATCCGAGCCGGCACGACGTCGTCGAGAAGATCCAGGTCAACACGCCCTGGTGGAAGAGGCCGGCATGGTTCTGGACGCTCAATCTCGGCGCATGGCCTTCGTCGCCCGAGTGGCTGTCGGCGATGTTCGACTACAACGTCGCGCCGTTCTTTCAGAGCTTCGTCGTCGTGACGGTGGACCCCGTGGGCCGCACGCTAACGCTCCGGCCGTGGGGGATTCGGGGGCCGCTCACCTGGAGGGACTTCGACCGCTCGGCGGGCGTTATGCCGCCGGGCGCGTCGCTGGATCAGGCGGTGGAATGGGTTGTTGAGGTTACATCGCCCTCACACTGACTGAGCATCAGATCGTTGTACTCAGGGCGGGAGCCGAACTGTACGAGCTGCGGCCGGACAGCAATACGAAGCGGGAGTGGTCACGCGGGCGGGCAGATGCAGCGCGGCGCTGCACACCAAGTCGGTCGTGTTCGATCGTGAGTCGGTGTTCATTGGCAGTTTCAATCTCGACCCGCGCTCGGCGTCCATCAACACGGAGACCGGAGTGATGATCGACAGTACGGTGATTGCCGGCCAGGTGGGAAAGTGATAGACGAGGGGGTCTCGCCCGGCAGTGCTTTTCACGTCACCCTGGAATCGGATGGGGATCTGGTGTGGACGGCGGAGACGAACGGCGACAGAGTACAGTACGATAGAGACCCAGAAACGAGCGTGTGGCGGCGGTTTGTAGTAGCCGTCGTGGGCTTGCTACCGATTCAAGAGCAGCTCTAGGAAGAGGGTCGAGACGACAGGCAAGATGGGACCCGGCTACGATATTTCGGAGGCGCGGAGTGGTGTCTTTAGAGCCGTTGCGTTCTCTTCCGGGCGTATTGACAAAATCGGCTTTAGCCGGCCTTGGTACAGACTAGCAATAACACCCAGAGATGTAGTAGTAGATCGCCACAACGACCCGGAAAGGAGCAGAAAGCATGAAGCAAATTACGGCGGTCCTCAAAGTGTCCGGATTGGTGTTAGCTCTTTCCTTGCCCAGCTGGGCGCAGGTCAAAGAGGCCCAACAGACCATCAAGGTTTCCGGTACCGTGGAGACGATCGATCAAGCCCGTCGCGCCGTGAACCTCAAGACGGCCGACGGCAAGTTCGTGGCGATCGACGTGCCCGAGAGCGCGAAGCGCTTCTCCGAACTCAAGGTCGGGGACAAGGTGTCGGTGACGTATAACAACAACGTCTCGGTGAGACTGAAGCCCCCGGGCGAGGCAGCGGTCGATACGGGTAAAGGGACCTCAACTATGGGGCAGGAAGCTCGGCCTGGGGGCGAGGCATCTGTAGAGAGGACGATGACCGCGAGCATCGCCGCCATCGACAAGAGCGCGTCGTCGATTACCTTCGTCGGTCCGAACGGATGGAAATACAGTCGGCGCGTCGCGGATTCAAAGGTGCTCGATCAGGTGAAGGTTGGCGACAAAGTTGACATCACCTGGAACACGGACGTCACGATCACGGTGGAGTAAGTCTATTTAGGGAAGCCCCCGTCGTCGTTCGTAGATGGTATTGCTCGATGACGGTAGCGGGTATCGCGCTGGCTACTCCCCCGCTACCGCTCGATGCACCCCGAGATGCCCTGGGCGGCAAAGTCGGGGGCGTCCCCCTAAACAACTGGTCTGGACGCGACAACTAGGGACATGATCGCGCCCGCAGGGCTCTTTGCTTCGAACCGCGAGATGTTCGTCTTCATGGTCAACGAGAAGAATCCCATCGACGACGGCTATGGAACCCGGTTGTCACGCGGATCACCTCGACGCGGTGCCCTAGTCCGAATCAAGGGTGGCATCCCCCACTCACCGTCCACGCTGCTGTTTACGGTTCCCTGCTGAGCTTGGGCGAGTTTCTCCAACTGGTGGACAGCGTGTGCAGAGCGGTCCGACCGAGCGGCGAGCTGCATCTGGTCGATTGATCTGGCGTGGTGACGCGGGCGTACAGGGCGGCGAGCAAATCCCGCCCCCGCGTTTCTGCCTGCTGGCGTTCCTGGTATTGGGAACGCCGTGGCTTCTGTTCATCGCGGGGTGACGGAGGTCCTGGGATTCAGCAGGATGCGAGGCTTCCCCTCGGCTCGGCTGGATTTTCCGACTTCGTTGACGACCCGCCCCGCTGGAGCCGGCGCTCTGGGCCAGCGAAAACGAATGATCGGGTAGAGCACGCCGAATAGGGCCGTCAGCTTTGGCGAACTCTACTGGCTTGGCCTGCTGACCACGGGATTCTGCCTGCTGGCGTTCCTGGTATTGGGAACGCCGTGGCTTCTGTTCACCGCGGGGTGACGGAGGTCCTGCGATTTATCAGGATGCGAGGCTTCCCCTCGGCTCGGCTGGATTTTCCGCACCCGCTATCGCCGCGTCAAAGAAAAAGGGACGTCGCCGCTAGCGCTTGACTGGTGTACGGAACCACCTGGGCGAGCGTGAACTCCTGGAGCAGCATGACGTATGGGATTCTCTTGCTGAGCGTCGTCGCGCTCTGTGGCTGTGAGGACCTGGTGGTACGCGACACAGCGAGCCTGTTGGCCCCGAGATTTCAGCACTCCGAGATCGTCGGCCTTGTCGCAGGTTTTGGAACGACCTTCGCCGCCATGCCCGACTTGGTCGCCATGCTCAGACGACGCTCGAGCAAGGGCATGAACCCGAGGATGGCGGGTATCATGGGAGTGTTTCAAATTGCTTGGATCTACTACGGGCTCTTGATCGTCTCGCGACCGGTGGTGGTGTGGAATACGATCGCCGTGCTCATCAACTTTCTGAGTGTCGGCGCGTACCTTCATTTCACCCGCAGCGAGAGGCGGCAACAAGAGGCAGCACGCAATCGAAGAGGAAACTGATGACCACGGAGCACGCGCAACTTGAAGAAGCTCGGAGCCGGGACAATGGGGAGCCTCACCGGTATCCAGGAACGTACACGCGGGTTCAATCGGCTACCCAGACGGCGGGACGCGACTATCGATCTTGCCGTCATGCACGACGTAAAATGGACACGATGACAACCAGACTGCGATGGACTCTCGCCGCGGTCAGCGCGACGCTTCTCGTCCTTGTGACGAGCGCTCCGCTGCTTGCGGCCGAGAAATCGGCGGTCGCGGAATTACCCGTCGAGTACTTCGCGCGGCGCAAGTTGACCGGCGATTTCGACGCGATGCTGAAGCGGCGCTACATGCGCGTGCTCGTCGTCAACAGCAAGATGCTCTACTTCGTCGACCGCGGCCGCCAGGGCGGCTTGACCTACGAGGCCTTCAAGCGCTTCGAGGACGAGGTCAATCGCGAGCAGAAGAACAAGCGCCTTCACTTCCACGTCGTCTTCATCCCCGTGGCGCGGGATCAGCTGATACCAAAGCTGGTCGACGGCTTCGGCGACGTCGCGGCCGCCAATTTGACGGTCACGCCCGAGCGCGAAAAGCGCGTCGCCTTCAGTGCTCCGGCGGTCAAGGGAATCAACGAAATCGCGGTCACGGGTCCGCACTCACCCTCGATCGCCGGCGTCGAGGATCTTTCGGGCAAAGAGGTCTTCGTTCGCAAGTCGAGCAGCTACTACGAGCACCTGGTCGAGCTGAACCGCGAGCTCGCCAGGAAGGGCAAGCCCGCGGTCATTCTCAAGGCCGCGCCCGAGGAGCTCGAGGACGAGGACCTCCTCGAAATGGTGAATGCGGGCCTCGTCGAGATCGTGGTCGTCGACAACCACATCGCTCGTTTCTGGAGCCAGGTCTTCGACGACATCCACCTTCACGAAGACGTCGTCATCCACCAGGGAGGCGACATCGCGTGGATGATGCGCAAGAAAAGCCCGAAGCTGAAGGCGGCGCTCGACCGGTACCTTGCGAAACACGGCCTCGGCCAGGCGTTCGGCAACGATGTCCTCCGCCGCTATCTGAAGGATGCGAAATACGTGAAGAATGCGGCTACCGAGGCGGAGATGAGGAAGTTCACGAAGGTCGTAGACTTCTTCAAGAGATACGGGGGCCAGTACCACGTCGAGCCGCTGCTGATGGCCGCACAGGGCTACCAGGAGTCGCAGCTCGACCACTCCAAGCGGAGTCCCGCGGGCGCGATCGGCGTAATGCAGGTACTCCCGGCGACGGGCAAGGAGCTGGGGGTGGGCGACATCAGGTCAATGGAACCGAACGTACACGCGGGCGTCAAATACGTTCGCGTGATGATCGATCAGTACTTCGCGAACGAGCCGATGGATGACATGAACAAGCTCCTCTTCGCCTTCGCCGCGTACAATGCCGGCCCGACCCGCATCGGCAACCTCCGCCGGCAAGCCGCGAAGCGCGGGCTCGATCCCAACGTCTGGTTCGACAACGTCGAGATCGTCGCGGCCGAGAAGATAGGACGGGAGACCGTGCAGTACGTGAGCAACATTTACAAGTACTACGTAGCCTACAAGCTCATCGAAGAATCTCGCCTGGCCAAGCAGGCGGCGAAGCAGAAGATGAACGACAAGGCGCGCTAACGAGGTGGCATTAACATGAGACCACCGCCAATGCAGCCGGCGACTTCTACGCCAGATCGGCCAGTGCGAGGCGTGCCTCGAGCGAGATGCGTCCGCGACGGATGTAGCTCACGCCGGACTTGCCCGGATGCGCCGCAGCCGCGGCGCCCCGACGACGGCGCAAGTATCCGAGCATCCCGCCATCGCCCCTGATCCGGGGTCGCTTGTTGCTCCGGGCGTCACTGGACTTCGAGCTTCTTGAAACGCGAGCCCTGGAAGGACACATCCCCTATGAGCCCCTTCTCGCCGAAGACGAAGACAACGGTCGCTGTCTTCAGATTGGTCGTATCGAGAGAGGCGCCAGTGCCCATTTTGGCCACGGCCAGCGACGCATCCACGCCCATCTCCCACTCGCGCTGTCCCGCTGGTGAACTTGGCCAGCGCTTCGTCCGTGTTCAGCACCAGGATCATCGAGTGCTTTTCGAGGCCCGCGATGAATCCCGCCTTGAGCGCGCTCGTCCCGTAGTAGAGCGGCTTTTCGGTACCTTTGGTCAGCACGCACTCGCCTCCCTCATAGCCGACGAGAAAGCCCCCCTTGGTGATGCTCGGGCACACCAGGACACCCTTGGCGTTGGCGAGCACTGTGTCGGCGCCCTTGGTCTGTGCCTGGAACGTCGCCAGCGTGGCGTTCGCATCGGCGTCCAACTTGGCCGCTTCCTGGGCCGTGAAGGCCGCCATGGCCTGACCGGACAGGGCCAGACCGACCGCCACGACACCGCTCATCAGGCCTGCATTGATCCTTCGATTGAACATACGTCTCTCTCCTCTTAGCTATGCTGGTGGAAAAGCGCCGTATGACTCTCCGCTACGTCGGGTGCCCAACGAACAACGTGACCCTTGAGCTCAACTTTACGGCCTGTACCAAATCGCGGAGGATGGATGCAAGCATCGGCGTGATTCTGTCCGGGTTAACCTAATCGGGAGGGTCGGCTTTCAGACTTCGTCCCGCCCATCACCAACCAGTCGCTGCGTGAGACTTCGAAACAGTACGTAACCCGTCAGCCTGCCGAAAATCGACTTCTCGATACCCTCGCGCAGCACGTGCCCCGAGGGCAGCCCATCTTCACTGATTCAACTTCGGGCGCCTATACCGGTACCCACAATCAGACTTCTCGGTCAACGTCTGCCGCCTGCTCGGCGCGCTGCTGATGATCATGTTCTAGCCCGACCGCAGGTGGTTACCCGCCGCCGCATCTGCCAGCGCGCGGCTGTAGATGACGTAGGGAATGAGCGTCAGCGCCGAGACGATCAAGTAGACGAAGATCGTCGCGACGACGGTCGGGGGCGCCGCATTCTGGGTGGCCACCAGCAGCGCGAGGCCGGGATTGCGCGCAGCACTGCATACCGCCACCGCGGTGCGCGTGGCCGGTTCGGGACCGCCGAGTAGGTGGCCGCTCGCCACCGCAAGCAGGGTCACGAGAACGATCGCCAAGACGACCCGCCAGGTAGCCCTGACCAGGACCGGCTCCACATCGACGGCCACCAGCAACACCAGCAGGATCAGGAGCGCACCCGCGATTTTTCCAAGCGTCGGCTCCACGCGCGCCGCCAACGCGGGCGCGAAGTGCCGGATCAGCATGCCCATGCCGAGCGGCAGCAGCTGGGCCTTGAACACCTGCACCGCCACGTCCTGCGGCGCCAGGCGGGCCTCGCCCGAGTACAGCGCCACTAGCGCGGCGATCGACAGGGGCATCGAGGCGGCCGCCAGCAGCGCCACCAGGATCTGCAGCACGGGCGCAAAGGCGCGGTGGCCGCCTGCGTTCAATGAGCGACGCAGCGCCACCGGTGCACCGGGTGCGATGGCCATCAGCACGATGCCCAGCTGCGCAGCGCGCGGCAGGGCGAAGCTGCGCACCACGAGCAGTGCCAGCGTGGGGACCGCGACCAGCACCGCGAACAGCGCGCGCGCTACCAGTCCCAGATTGCGCCCCACCCAGCGGACCTCGCGCAGCAAGATGCCAAGGCCAAGGGTCAACATCACGCAGAAGATCGTCGCTGCCGCAGCCAGCGTGAGCACGCGCTCGGGGATCGGGCCATCAACAATCATCCGGCCACTTCCGCAGGCTCGCGGCTGCCTGATCGGCTGTGCGTCGCGCCCGCCTTAGCGGTGGCTCCGCGCGGCCGAGCCACCCAGGCCCTGCACGTCCGGCGTGCGCGCCAGCGCCAGCTCGTCGGGCCGCGTGAAGACCGCCTCGAGCGCCGCATCGAGTCGCTGCTTTTCCTGCAGCAAAGGGGCGTGGCGGTACGCCGGCAGCAGCGCGAGCAGGTTGTCGATCATCGCGCGTAAACGGCGCGCGATCTGCAGCGAGTTGGCACCACAAGCGCGGATCTCGGCGCACGCCACCAGCACGAAGTCGTCCCAGTCGGGCGTGCGCTGGATCAGCCGCACGCGGCCGCTGACATCGACCACTTCGTCCGAATGCAGGCGCCGCTTGCCCGCCATCCGCAGCAGGCGGTGGATCTGGTCGATGGCGACCACGGCCGTCGTCGGGTCGTTGATCGCCGGCGACAGCCCCTTCAGGGCGATGTCGACCAGGATGCGGAACGCGAACACCGGGTCCTGCTCCATGGTCCGCTCGTCGCCCAAGGCCACCGCGGCACGCAGTCGGTAGTCGTCGATCGCTGCTGCGCTCGCGTATAGGCGGAACAGCGGCTCGTCCGGCGCGATGAAGTCGCCGATCTGCGGCACGAGTTCGATCACACCATCGTGACGCCGCGCCTCCTCGATCAGGGACGCGAGGTCGACCGCCAACAGGATCTTCGACCGCCCGGTGTGCACGACCTCGCGGGCCGCCGCGGGCAGCTGCACGTGGGTGCGCGTGCGTTCGTCGTGATCGGCACTGGCGAGGCTCGGATACACCGATTGCAGCACCTCGATGCCCTGGTTGCCCACGCGCGCCAGGATGCTCACCGGGCGCAGCAGGCGTGCCGCGTAGTCGATCAGGAAAAGGAACACCATCAGGCAGGCGACGCCGAGCACGCCGACCAACGTGGTGACCAGCTGCGGTACCGTGGTGCCGAGGCGATTGAGCCCGGCGACCGCCAGCAGCAGCGTGAAGACGAACAGGCCCACGCTGAAGCGCACCACGTTGTCGCGCAGCAGCGTGGTGGCGATCACACGCGGCGTCAGCTGGCCACCGGCGATCTGGACAGCCACCAGCAGCGAACCGAAGGTGAAGACGAGGAACGACAGCGACCACGTGATGACCGTCTGGTACAGCGCGGTCGCGCCCGACACTCCCAGCCCGGTCACGTTCCAGTCGAGATAGCTGTCGAGCATGCGCAGGAGCGGCGCCAGCAGGTAGATCAGCACGATCGCCACGATCGGCGTGACCCAGAGCGCCGAGCGCAGGTAGCTGGCGGTCCGGTACATCCTGCCCCAGGTGAGCCGTGCCCTGACGAATTGCGCCACACCCCGGTCCGGCCGGTTCGCGGCCTGCGGCCGTGGCGTCCCGGACGAAGCCACATTGGTCTGGCCGTCGGTCGTCATGTTTTCGCGAATTGACGCCCACCCCGAAGAGGACGGCAAGTCAAAACTAGAGTATCGTACCGACTGACGTTGGCCCCGTAACGAGACAGGTCGAAGCTAGAAACTCGCACCGACTTCGTCGCTCCGTGTTCCCTGACGTCGGTTGAGAAACTCCATCGGGGTCAGGCGCCCGAGGGGCTGTGTGGGCGGTGCTGATTGTAGTCGAGTCGCCATGCTTCGATCTTGGCGCGTGCGTCGGCAAGCGATACGAATTGATGCACGTTCAGGCACTCGTCGCGCAAGCGGCCGTTGAAGCTTTCGATGAACGCGTTTTCCACGGGTTTACCGGGGCCGCATAGTGCTATGCGTCTCTCCGCCGAAGGGGGTTCGCATGCGCCGTCTTGCTCCGATCGCCTGCATCGCTGGTCTCTGTCTCGTCCTCGCGCGGGAGGGCCGGGCCGACGAGACGCCGCCTCCCGATCCGGCGACCCGCGCCGCGATGCAGGAGATCTTCAAGGCGCTAACCGAGATCCTCCCGCGCTGTCTCTCGAGTGAGCGCCTCGCCGCGCCCGGTGACCGCGAGATCGTGAGTGCGGAGTTCGCGAAGATCGCCGCGAACGCCGACGCGCTCGCGAAGCACGCCGGCTCCGCGAGCGCCGACATCGCCTCGCGCGGTGCAGTCCTGGCCGACGATGCGCGTCGCGCGTCGGCTCGCGTCGCGTCGGGCGGCCTGGTCGACGCCCGCTTCGTTGCGCTGCACTTGACGGAGTCGTGCGTCGGCTGTCACTCGCGCTTGCCTTCGGACAAAGATGCACCCTTCGCGTCGAAGCTGATCGACGACGCGAAGCTCGGCACGCTGACGTCCGTCGAGCGCGCGCGGCTCGCGGTCGCAACGCGCCAGTTCGACAAGGCGCTCGAGCTCTACGAGGCGGATCTCGCGGGTCCGGCGCCGAGCGCGGGCGAGGCCGTCCGCACGCCGGATCTCGTCGAGTATCTGATCGTCGCCGTGCGCGTGAAGCGCGATCCCGAGCGCGCCGCCACGCTGCTCGAGAAGCTCGAGAAGCGACCCGAGACACCGCCCGACATCCGGCGCGAGATCGGACCCTGGCTCGCGACCTTGCGCTCCGAGGGCAAGGCGGTCTATTCCGCGCCGTCGCTCGCCCACGCGCGCTCACTCGTCGAGTCCGGCAAGCGCGCGCGCGACTACCCGTACTCGAGGGCGGGCCTGATCGACGACCTACTCGCGTCGAGCATCCTGCACCGCTTGCTCGAGGACCGGAAGCAGGAACGTCTCGCGCACGCCGAGACGTACTATCTGCTCGGAGTCACCGATGCGACGGTGCGTTCCTCGCCGTGGCTCTCCGACGCGAGCTGGTATCTCGCAATGGCGATTCGCACCGCGCCCCACACGGCGATCGCGGCGCGCGCCTTCGACGCGTACGAAGACATGACGATCCTGGAGTGGAGCGGCTCGGCGGGCACGCAGCTGCCCGACGACGTCGTCGAGGAGCTCGATCGCCTGCGCGCGCTGGCCGTCAAAGCGGGCGTAGAGCGGTAGAGCGGCAGTGCCGGTGTCCGAGATCCAACCTTACGTCGGGCGTAGATCTGCCTACTCACCTTGTGCACATCGATGCCTACACGTGTCCATGCCGGACGTAGCAGCATTATGAAGCGAGCTTGCGCCCTTCGTGTCCTCGGAGCCGCCGTACTGCTGGTGGGGTGCGCGGGTCGCACCCGGCCTGATGCCGACTCCGAGGATCTACACCGGCGCCGTCGCGCGGCCGCTCTTCACGGGGCCTCCACCTCCGACGACGTCGGTCGATCTGCTCTATGTCACGGACCGCGCACCCGTGACGAAGCCGGACGGTTCGCTCGCCTACAGCTCCGATCGTTCGCGCTCGATGGCGTTCGGATCGGTCACGGTCGAGATCGGCGAGAAGGTCCCGTGGCCGGTCCTCGCCGAGCAGAGCACGGAGAGCCCGCGCGAGCTGCCGCTCGAGCTGCAGCTCGGCGCGGCGACGGAGCTCGGGCGCTTCCCGCCGATCCCCTACGACGTCGACCCTGTGCCGGGCGGCATCACGCGGTCTCCGGCGATCGTCGACGTCCACGAACGGGCCGCCGCGGGCCTCCAGGCGGAGGTGGCGCGGCGCATCGCAGCCTCGCCCCGGAAGGAAGTCGTCCTCTTCGTGCACGGCTACGCCAACACCTTCCAGGACGCCGCCTTCAGCATGGCCGATCTCTGCCACTTCCTCGGCCGCGAGTTCGTATGCGGGATCTTCAGCTGGCCGGCCGGCGGATCGCGCGGGATGATGGCGGGCTACAACGTCGACCGCGAATCCGGCGAGTTCGCCGTGCAGCATCTGAAGCAGGCGATCCGCCTGATTGCGCAGACTCCCGGCGTCGAGCGCATCCACGTGATGGCACACAGCCGCGGCACGGACGTGCTCGCGTCGGCGCTGCGCGAGCTCAACATCGAGGCCTACGTCGCCGGGAGTTCCGTCGCCGACCGCTTCAAGCTGAAGAACATCGTGCTGCTGGCGCCGGACATCGACGCCGACGTCGCGGCGGCGAAGATCTTCGGCGTCGTCTCTGATCCCGATCTGGCCTACGGGGCCGCTCCGCAGCCGCGCAAGGTCTTCTCCGGTCCCGGCGTGCACATCACGGCCTACGTGTCCTCGGGCGACAAGGCGCTGACGCTCTCCCAATTCCTCTACGGGAGCCTCGTACGGTTCGGACGGCTCGACGTGGCGCGGCTCACCAAGGAGCAGGCCGCGAAGGCCGTGCGTCTCGCCTATCTCGTCGACTTCATCGAGGTGAAGGGAACGCCCGGCTTCCTCGGGCACAGCTACTTCACCTCCGATCCGGCGGTGAGCTCGGACCTGGTCGCGCTGATCCGCTACGGGCTCAAGCCCGGCGAGCCGGGCCGACCGCTCGAAGAGATCCAGCGGCCGTTCTGGCGCATCCCCGCTGGTACCTGACGTGCGCCGCTCGAGAATGCTCCCCGGCATCGCGGCATGTCCGACCGGTGAAGCGATTTGAATTCGCAAAGACGAACGTAAGCCAGCCGTCGGGTTCGAACCGGCTTACGAATTCTCTTCAGCTAGCGCGCCCGTCGCCCCGGTAGATAAGAAATCTTTGATGATTCCTGGTTTGATAACACGGCAAACATGAGACTAATACGATTCCTAATCCTTCCGCCGATTAGCGAGCTACGCACGTGCCTGAGGGTCCGTCAAAACAATTTATGTTCCACGGACAAATATAAAAACACTGCAACATTGTTCGCCTGCCCGTTGAGACCGATGGGTACCCCGGCGCCAGCCACGATTTGCAAATCTTCGTCGTTGACAACCGCTGCGCGGAATCCAGGCGATAAGAGGGGATTGAAGGTACGCACCGCCCTACCAGAGCCATTGATGTTGTCTTGGATGTAACCAAGCCATTCCAACATTAAATGGAGTCGGGGCAAGAGCGCATAGATTGCGCTGCCTCCGACCCAAGACGAGACCAGCGATCGCTTCGGCGAGAGTTGCCCGTCGTTCATCGGCGAACGAACGTCGGGCAGATAAGTGACACCCAAGTTGGCGTGCAAAGCGAGCCGGGACGCAACCTTCTTGCTAAACGGCAGGCCCCACTGATAACCAACCACACCGTCGCCTGTGCCTTTATCGCGGTTACCGGTCGGGATAATCAAGCTAAATCTCGGCGCGAACGCAGGCTTGCCGGGCTCTTCTTCGAGCGCTTGGTAGCGGTAATTTAGCAGGACATCGCCGACCCCGTATTGGCGATCTCCTTCATCGATCAGGTGATAGCCAGGGATGGTGTAAGAAAACTGATGATCCTGCCCGTACATCGGCCATTCCTGGGTGAAGGCAAAGGTCCAACCGCGCTGCCTCGGGTCACTGCTGTAGACGGATTGGAAGATATGCTGCACCACCCCCGGCTCTTGGTTGTAGGCCTCTTCGATCAAAAAACTGTTGTCTTCGATAATTTCGATAGGCTCTTGCTGGGCGGATGCAAGGACTCGAAGACCGGAGACCAGACAGATTGCCACAACCCAAACCTTAGCTGACATCCACGGAAGCATCTTTGTCCACGATCCACATGCTGTAGGGCTCAGGGAATGAACCGCAGATCCAACTGTTGCACCGTCATGCTTTTCGCCCTGAGATTCTCTTTCGCTGCGGCATCGAGCACGACCTTCATGCCCTTCAACGTCGGTTTGCCGTCCTCGGGCGTCGTACGCAACGACCCCGCATATACGACCTACAGTAAGTAACGATGGCCAACGCTGACGCTATTGATTGTTGGTCCGGTTATTTCGGTAAGGCATTTCCAGGAAAGCTCTGATGCGCTATTTCTAGCGTAGGCCTTTGCCCGCCCCTTCCGGGTCAGCCGAAATGGGCGACCGGCGACATCGTCCGTTCAGCTTGGTTACAACGACGCGTCGAGACGCGGAGGCGCGCTGCGCCCGTCAAGGTCGCGCACACGCCACGCCCAAGGTACTAGCGAGGCGTGGTGTTCCCCATTCGATCGACGTGCGCCGCCCATTCCTCGAGCGACTGGAAGGTGCCGACGATGTTGTTGCCTTCGAAGTAGTGATACCAATCGTGGCTTTCCGATCCTTCAGCCACGGCTTCGACGCTGTCCGCATCAGGACATTCGAAAAATGCCATGCCATCCCAATCACCGAAGCCTCGACACCGGTAAATCCCGATGAGCTTTACGCCGCGTGCGGACAGCGTCGCGATATTGTCACGAATGCCATCCAGAAACGCCGCCTTCTGCTCCTTGGTGAGGTCGTACCAATTGTCGCGCGGCTTCCAGAACTCGACCAATCCATATTTCGCCATGCTGATCACCTCCGACCGAATTGCTTGCTACGCCTCGTGCCGGTCGTTAACAAGTACCAATCACGGAAACAGAATTGACACCCATAGCCCGCTCCCGCTCGGTGGTCGAGAGTTTCTTCGGGCGGTATCCCCACGCCGCCGTCGTCGACCGCCTCGGCGATCTCTTCTTGATCGAGTTTCTGCGAGTCGAGACGCGCCGTATCAACCAGGCGGCCCGGTCTGGCTGCACGGAATCGTCGATCCAATGGTCGCTCGCCTCGTCACGCATTTCCACGCCGAGCCTGCGAGCCGCTGGACCTGGGAATCGATCAGTCGCGTGGCCGGCCTCAGCAAATCGGCGCTCGACCGACACTTCCGGTCGGTCCTCGGGCAATCGCCGAGGCGCTACCTCCTCGGGCTCCGCATGCGCGTAGCCGCCGCGGCGTTGGCCGAAGGGCGCCAGTCGATCAGTCGATCGACGGGATTGCTACATCGATAGGATACGAGTCGGGAGCCGCGTTCCACCGCGCGTTTCGCCGAACGCTCGGCCTCACCCCGGGGGGATACACCCGGCTTCTCGAGGGGGACTCCAATGAGCGCTGACGATCATTTTTGGCCCGAATCGCCGTGCTCGAGGAACTGCTTCGCACGTTCGCCGATCTCCGGATCGCCCATGATCGAGTAGCCGAGCAGGGCCTCTAGGCGGAGCTGATCGTCGAGCGGGCGTCCCGAGACCTCGAGGATCGATTCCTTCGCGGACTCGACTCCGCGTCGAGGGTTCCGCAGGATCTTCGAGACCAGTTCCTCGGTCGCTGCCATCAACTGGTCGTGCGGCACGACCCGCGAGACCATGTTCACCGAGAGCGCTCGCCGCGCGTCGATCGGCTCCCCCGTAAGCTCCATCTCGAGCGCGATGCCGGTGCCGCAGATGTTCACCATTCGGACGATCCCGCCGTCGGCGCAGTGCATGCCGCGACGGATGTGGAACGAGCCGAAGGTCGCTCGCTCGGATGCGATGCGAATGTCGCAGGCGAGCGCCAGCTCGAGACCCCCGCCGAGCACATAGCCGTTCAGGGCGGCGACGATCGGCTTGTAGATCTTGTGGAGGCCGCGGGTGATCCCGCCGGCGAATCCGTCTTCGAGGACCTCGCGGCCGAGCCCCGGACCACCGCTCGTCCATCGCGGGACGTGCGTCTCGAGGTCGGCTCCCGCGCAGAAGGCTTTGCCTCCGGCCCCGGTCAGGATGGCGACGCGGAGCTTCGGATCGGTACCGAAGTCCTTCCACGCTTCGCGGAGGAGGAGGTGCGTCTCGCGGTCGATCGCGTTCATCTTCTCCGGGCGATTCAAGGTGATGAGCACCACTTCGCCGCGCTTTTCGTAGAGGACCTTCGGCATCTCGATTCTCCCTTTCTCTCTTACGAGCCTGCGTCTCGGCGAAGCCTCTCACGCAGCACGAACTTCTGCACCTTCCCCGACGCGGTCATCGGCATCGAGTCGAGAAGGGTCAGGTGCTCGGGAAGCTTCTGACGGGCGATCCGGCGCTCGTCTCGAAGGAACGCGACGAGCTCCTCGAGCGTGGCGGATTCCCCGGCACCGGAGGGGGCCATCCTAAACGTGCTCGTCAACGGGTTCCTCCGAGTAGGCTGCGCCGCGCGTAGAGCAGGTGCGCCTTGGTGCGTTCGTGCGCCAGCTTTGCGTTGCGCTTGATCAGGGCCTCCAGAATTCCTTCGTGATCTTGAGGCGTGCCCTCATGAAGCGTCAACTCACCCCAGTCGGTACGCTCGCGAGCACGGCCAATGGTGCGTGCGATCTCAATCAGCAACGCATTGTGAGTGGCGTTGGCGATCGCTTGATGAAATGCGGCGTCTCGCTCTCCATATTCCGCAATCGTGGTCGTTTGCCGCAGAAGCTGGAGACACTGCTCAATTGCGCGGAGGTCTGCTGCCGTGGCGGTCGCTACGGCCAATTCGGTCATGTACGGGTAGCACGTCAGGCAGGCATCCAGCAGCTCCGCTGGGCTCGTATCTACGGGGCCCGTCGAGACGGCACGTTGCTCTTCATGAACGTTGGAAACGAACGTACCACGACCGACCTGACGCGTGACCTTGCCTTCGATCTCGAGTGGTAACAACGCCTTACGCACAACGCTTCGTGGTACGCGGAACCGTTTGGCAAGGACTCGCTCCGTGGGCAACCTGGCGCCGGCGGGCGCGCTGCCGTTTTCGATCGCTTCTACGATGAAGCGGCGAACGGCATCCTCGCTGGCCAATTTGCGGGTGTTTAGAGTTCCCATGCCAATTGGTTAACCAATTTTCTCTCGATTGTCCACGTTGCTGATCGAAAATCGCTATAAACCAACGCATCCAATGGTTCCTTGACTCGTAGGGGAAAGAGCTGCTAGACGCTTTGCGCAACCAATTTAGTATATTGGTATACCATTCATGCCTAACCCAACTGGGGGTTCCCATGGAAAAGGAGCGTACAATGAATGGACATGCCAGCGGGGAGCTAGAGAATAGAAATATCCTCATTTCTGGCGCGAGCGCTGCCGGACCCAGCTTGGCGTATTGGCTGCACCATTATGGTTTCAATCCCACAGTGGTCGAGCGGGCGCCCGCGCTGCGCGCTGGAGGCTACGCGATCGATCTGCGTGGAGCCGCCGTGCACGTGGCCGAACGCATGGGCATTCTGGCCGAAGCGCGGAAGGTGAGCACCGACCTGCGCGAAGTCTTGTTCGTTGGCAGCAATAACGAGACTCTGGCGACCATGGACGCCAATTTCGGCGCCGGGCCGGGCAAGGCCGGTGATGTAGAGCTCTTGCGTGACGACTTGGCCCAAATCCTCTACGCTGCCACCAAGGACACCATCAACTACATCTTCGGTGATTCGATCGCCTTCCTGTCGCAGCACGACCAGGGTGTCGAGGTCACTTTCGAGCGTGGCGCACCACGCACCTTCGACCTCGTGGTGGGGGCCGATGGGTCTCACTCCAATGTCCGAGCCCTGAGCTTCGGTGAGGAATCACAGTTCAGCCATTACCTCGGCCAACATGTGGCGATCTTCACCATCCCCAATTACCTGAGCCTCGACCGTCTGTGGCTGATGCACTACGTCCCGAAAAAAATGGCCGCCATCATGCAATACGGCTCACGCAAGCACACGCGGGCCCTATTTCTCTTCTCTTCGCCGAAGCTGGACTACGACCATCGCGACGTGGAGCAGCAGAAGAATATCGTGAGGAAAATGTTCGCGGAGGAAACGGAATGGGAGTTCCCCCGGCTGCTCGAAGAGATGCGGGATGCGTCCGACTTCTACTTCGATGACGTCAGCCAGATCCGCATGGATCATTGGTCGAACGGACGGGTGGCTCTGGTTGGGGATGCTGCCTTCGGCCCTACGCTGATAACGGGGCAGGGCACGAGCATGGCGATCGTGGGAGCCTATGTGCTGGCCGGGGAACTAGCGGCTGCGGGCGGCGATTACCGCACGGCATTCGCCCGCTACGAGCAGGAGTGTCGCAGCTATATGGAGCAGAACCAGCAGATCGCGCTGAAGGCCAGGGAGGTGCGTCTGCCGGATACCTGGGAAGGAATCGAGCAGCAGAACGAGCTCCTCCGTTCGATGCGCGCCGCGCCCCCGGGCTCGCCCCCGGAAGACTCGACGGGAGACATCATTCAGAAGGCGGCCAACGCGATCAAACTCAAGGACTACCAGCACCTGTGCGCATAGCTCGAAGCCCAGAGCGGGCGGACACCCGGGCGACGTCCGATCGAATTCGCGGGCTTGGACATCGCCCATGAGAGGAGCATTCATGCGAAACAAGCGGATCCTGGCGTTGAGCATCCCGATCATGTTCGGTGTCGCGCTCGTCGGTGCCCAGCAGAGGAGCTTCGCGCAAACCCCCTCCTTGCCGCCGGGACATCCGCCGATCGGCGGACCGGGCTCCAGTCCGAGAGTCCCAGCTCCCCCTGCCGGCAATGAGCCCGCCGAGCAAGGGCTCACCTGGACGACGCCTGCCGGATGGACCTCGGAAACCCCGGCATCGTCGATGCGGCTCGCTCAGTACAGCATCCCCGGGGCTACGGGTCCCGGTGAATGCGCGGTATTCTACTTCGGGCCCGGCCAGGGCGGCGATGCCCAGTCCAATGCGGCCCGTTGGGCCAGTCAGTTCCGGCGCCCCGATGGAACCCCGATCGGCGACGCCTTCAAGACCCGAGAGATCAAAGTCGGCGATATCCCAGTGCTGATGGTCGAGGTGACCGGCACCTATGTGGGCGGGATGGGGGGGACACCCAGCGGACCGGAGCGCCCGAACCATATGCTGCTGGGCGCCGTCGCCAGGGGTCCGGACGCGAACTGGTTCTTCAGGGCCCTCGGACCCCGGGCGACGATGGAGGCGCAACGAGCGCCCTTCGAGGGGATGATCCGTTCCCTCAAGGGGGGCAAGCCCATGGTCAGTCGAACCTCCTCGCCACAGACGACGAAGCCCGATCCCTGAGCGACCGAACCGACGGACGACGAACGACTCGACCGACTCGTCGGCGCCGTCGCTCCGCGGTGCGATCCAAAGCTCCGCGACGAGGCGCCATTTCGTCCGCGCCGAGAGGAGGCTCGTCGTGAAGAGGTCGATCGGGCCAAGGGGCACCGCGATCTTCGAACATCAAGCGGTGCGGGCGCGGCTCTTCCGGATGTTCTCGCTGGTCGAGGCGGCGCGCGCTCTATCGCCCGAGGTGTTCGTCCACAACCCGACGCGGCTCGGAAGCGGCAACCCCGCGCCGATCGAGCTCTCGATCGCCTCGAAGGTCTTCTGCAGCGATGCCGCCCTCGAGGTGGCGACGCTCGCCGTCCAGCTCCATGGGGGCAACGGCATGACGAAGGAATATTCCGCTGAGATGTTCCTGCGCGACGCGACCGCGATGACAATCGCCGATGGTGAAAATGCCTTTCTTTCCCAGCTCGGCGCAGCCGCGCTCTGAACAGATCGACGTGGGTCGCTCCACCGCATCCGAGGGTTCGAGGTTCGGCTTGCGGCGTTCAGGGCTGCGGCCGCGGCTGGCGGCTTTGCAGCAGCCGTTTCAGGCCCTCGAGCTCCTTCTCGGCACGCCGGGAGCGTCGATCGAGCGACAGGACGTACAGGAAAAGCACCACCCACACGACGGAGTAGGCGGCAAAAAGGTAGGGAAAGTGATCCATGTCAGAGATCTCGACCTTGCCTTTCCAGCTGTTCGATCTGCTCGGAGATGCGCAGCCATCGCACGCGGACGAGCAGGAGCCAAACATACGTCAGGGCGAAGGCAGCGCCCGCGGTCATGAGCGTCACGCCCATCATCGGATCACGAAGGCCGCCCTGGGGATCGCGAGAGATCATCACCGCGGGGTGAATGCCGCGCCACAGCCTCACCGACACGACGATCAGCGGGATGTCGATGGCGCCGACGATGCCGAGCACGGCGGCGTAGCGCGAGGTCTGCTCTTCCTCGGCTCCGTACGACCGCAGCAGAAGGTAGGAGGCGTAGATCGTCCAAAGGATCACGGTCATGGTCAGGCGCGGATCCCAGGTCCACCACGTTCCCCAGATCGGTTTGGCCCAGATCGGTCCGGTGAGCAGGACCAGGGAACAGAACACCATGCCGACTTCGGCGGACGCTTTGGCCGTAAGGTCCCAATACTCGTCGCCCCTCCACAGGAACGCGAGGCTGGCTCCGCACACGACGAAGAAGCCGAGGAACGCCGTCCAAGCGGACGGCACGTGGAAATAGAAGATCCGTTGCACGATGCCCTGATCACGCTCGGTCGGCACGACCATGAAGATCAGGTAGAGCGCTACGAGCATCGCGGGACCGGTCAGCCACGGCAGCACGGCGAGGGCGAGGTCTTCGAGTCGTCTCAGCGACATCGCGCGAACTCTATTCTCGGCGCCCGTGCTCGAACAAGGTGAGCGGAACTACTACCGCTGGCGGGATGGTGAGGCTTACCAGGGTGCCGAGCATCTTGGCAAGGAAGATACCCGCGCGTTCCACTGGAGCGATCCGCGTCGAGGACGCCGCCGTCATCGGGGAGTGCAGCGAGGTAGGGGGTCACTTGACCGGCCGCGGATGGCACCGGCCGCACGTGTTGACGCTCGACGCAAACGTGCCCCGCCCGTTGTGGCAGACGCCGCACGCCTTGCCCGCCTTGATCTGGTCCATCGTGATCGGCGGCGCCTCCTCGACCTTCATCGGGAAGAGCGCCGGGTGACAGACGTTGCGGTGAGCCCAGTGCGAGAAGACGCCGATGGGGACCATCTCGGGGGCTTGCGGTCCCGCCCGCTTGAACGTGACGTCGCCCGGCGCCGCGCCCAGCGCGATCCGGGCGCTCGCCAGAACGGCGATTGCGACGGCGAGGTGAGGCCGGATCGGTCTCGTCTACACGATCCTGACGAAGATCGCCGTGGGAATCCTCACCGGAGAGCTACGCCGAGAACCGGTCTGGCAGGAGGCGAGCGTGCCGCTGGCTACGATTCCGTCCACCTCGACGTAACATGGTTTTCTTCGAGACGAGCCGATAGCGCCAGGGTTAACCCGCTTCCCCCCTACTTCACGATGAGACCTTCAAAATCCCCCTGTTCGCGCCAGCGGGCGAGCATTTCGTAAAAGCGCACCGCGCCGTCAGGGTACTGGGCTTCAAGAAAGCCCTGGCCTTCCCTTGTCCCCTCGCCGTTGTAGTACCCCGGCGTGCAGACGTCTCTGGTACGTCGGTCATGAAGGTCGGCCGGTCACCATCTTCACCCACTCAGCCTCGGCCTCGGGGGTCGGCTCCACTGACTTCGCTGCGCGAGCTTTCACCTCCGTGATGACATGGGCGATGTGGTTGGCCTGCCCGTCCAGCATGTAGGTGAAGTTCGGCGCGAGGCCGGTCTGCGTGAGCCCCATGTGGAAGAGGTTCGGGAAGCCGTGGCTCAGGAAACCGTGGTAGGTCTTCATCCCCTTCGCCCAGTAGCTCGGAGAGAGACACGCCGTCTCGGCCGTACACCTCGAACTCGGCGCGCCGCGTGTACGCCGTCCCGACCTCGAAGCCGGTCGCGAAGATCAGGCAGTCCACTTCGTACTCGACCCCATCCACGACCACTGCGTGCTCGGTCACGCGATCGACGCCCTTGCCCTTGGTGTCCACCAGCTTCACGTTGGGCCGATTGAAGGTGGGCAGATACTCGTCGTTGAAGGTCGGACGCTTGCACCATTGCCCGTACCACGGCTTGAGCGCCTCGGCCGTCGCCGGGTCGCTCACGGTCGAGGACACGCGACCGCGAATCTCGTTCATCTTCTGGAAGTCGGCGATCTCCGACAGGAGCGCCATTGCTTCGTCGGAGAGCTCCGATGCTCTTTGCCCGACAGCAGCTTGCGCGAGCTTCTTGAACAGGCTCGTCCACTTGTCGCCGACCAGATCTTCCTCGACGGGGAGCCCGGCCAAGATGGAGCAGAAGTTGGTGTTCCGATAGGCCTGCCATCCGGGCTTGAGCGTCTTCACCCATTCCGGATCGGTGGGCTTGTTGCCGCGTTCGTCCACCGAGGACGGCGTGCGCTGGAACACGTAGAGCTGCTTGCGCGTGCTCGCCGAGATGCGACACGCACTGGATCGCCGTGGCTCCGGTCCCGATGATGCCCACGCGTTTGTCCTTGAGTTTGTGCAAGCCGCCGGTGGTATCACCACCAGTGTAATCGTAATCCCAGCGACTGGTGTGGAAGGTATGCCCCTTGAACTTCTCGATCCCTGGGATCGCGGGCAGCTTGGGCCGGTTCAGCGGCCCACTCGACATGATCACAAAGCGTGCCTTGAACACATCGCCGCGATCGGTGGTGACCGTCCAGCGTCCGGTTTCCTCGTCCCAGCGCGCCTCTTTGATCTGCGTCTGGAAGCAGGCTTTCTCGTAGAGATTGAAGTGCTTGCCGATCCGCTGGGCGTGCTCAAAGATCTCCGGCGCAAAGGAGTACTTTTCCTTCGGGATGTAGCCGGTCTCTTCGAGCAGCGGCAGATAGACGTAGGATTCGATGTCACACTGGGCGCCGGGATAGCGGTTCCAGTACCAGGTCCCGCCAAAATCCCCGGCCTTCTCGATGATGCGAATGTTGGTGATCCCGACCTCCTGCAGCCGAGCCGCCGCCAAGCAGGCCGCCAAAGCCGCCGCCGACGATCACCACGTCGAGTTCTTCTTGCAGCGCAGGGCGCGTGAAGCCCGGCTCGACGTAGGGGTCCTCATTGTAGTGCGCGTACTTGCCGGTGATTTCCTGGTATTGGTTGTTTGCGTCCGCGCGCAGACGCTTCGCGCGCTCGGCGGCGTACTTCTTCGCGCAGGTCAGCCGGGTCGAAGCCCAGCTCTGCGGGAGTCGGAATTCCGTTCGGTTTGGATTGCTCTACAGCTGTCACTCATCGCGTTAGCCCTCCTTCTCGGAGCAGCCAGCACCCTTAGACCTGTGGGTTGCGAGAATTCAAGGACAGCCTCTTACCGGTCTCCGGTTTTCCGAAGCCTGCCTCAACGCGTTCGACGACCAGCGAGCGCTTCAATTCTCGGCGGTCGTCCCTCTCAACGCATGGCCTTGCACGCCGCCTCGATGAAGGCGAAACGACGCGGTCCGCCGTGCTGCGACCCGCGCTCCTTTGCCGCGGGTTCTCCCGGATCCATGTAGATTTCGCGCGGCATGGCGCCGACCGTCACGAAGACCATGCCGTCGGCCGGCTCGACGTGGATCCATTGACCATAGGCGCCCAGCGCCATGAACGAGCCGGGATGATGCACCCACCACAGATAGCCGTAGCCGGTAAAGGCTGAGGTATCGAGCCGCGGCCGCGCGCCGATGTCCTTGTTGAAATTGGGCGCCGACGGCGCCGTCGCTTCCGCGGTCCAGCCCTTGGGCAACACGCGCACCCCATCCGGCGTTACGCCGTCATTCAGCATGAGCTGACCGAAGCGGGCATAGTCGCGCAAAGAGGCGCCACAACAACTGCCGGTGATCTCCTGGCCATCGTCCGATTCGAGCATGAAGTAGCCATCCTGCTCCATGCCAGCCGGTCCCCAGATCTTCTCGGCGCAGTAGTCGGCTACGGTGCGGCCCGTAGCCTTCGCCAGGATGAGACTCAACAGAAAGGTGTCGCCAGTGTTGTAGTAGAACTGCTCGCCGGGGGGATCGATGCGCTTCAGCGTCTTCAAATACTTCGCAATGTAGCCGGCCTTCCGCTCGGCTATCGGCTTGATGTAGTGGCGGGCGACGTCGGCGTTGAGGTCCTCGTAGTCTTCTGTCCAGTCGATCCCGCCGGTCATGTTGAGCAGGTGGCGCACCGTCACACCGTCATAAGCGGTACCGGCGAAATCAGGTAGATACTTCGTCATCGCATCCTCGAGGCTGCCGATGAGGCGGTCATGCAGCGCCGCGCCGATCAACGAGGACGCTATCGATTTGACCATCGACGAGGATTGCCAGCGCCGTTCCGGGTCCAGACCGAGAGCATAGCGCTCAAGCAGGATCTCGCCGTGTTTCAGCACGAGCAGCCCACTCAGGTGCTCGTCGCGCATCAGGTCGTTGGTGTCGCAGGTGCGTCTCTGATCCTGAAAGCGCACGTCGAGTTCGCGCGCGGCGCGCTTGAATTCGCTCGCGCGTTTGCCGCGCGGGATCGGCCGAGTCGCGAAAATACGGTCCCAATGCAGAAAGCCTTCAGCCTGGATGGTCGGTGACCAGAGCAGAAAGTCCGCGCCCAGGAGTCGCGCCAGCCAGCGCTCGTTGGATGCCGATGGTGTTTGAGGCGTCATCATGTACCTCCCCGACGTGTACCACCGAGCGATACGGTGAATCACCCGGGTTTCCCGGCGGCTTTGGGCTGCTGAGCTTTACGGAGCCGGTTGAAGGGATTCAAGCTGCTTTCTCGGGGAGCCGGGTGGACACGAACGTACCGGAGCAAGGAACCGCCTTCATCGGCGTCTACGCGAACGAATTCCCGTCCACGTAAGCGGATCGCGCCCTGCGGGTCGCGATCTATTCATCCGAAGCCCTGCGAGCGGCGTATTGAAGTCGTGAACAGCCCGTCTGCGACGTGGGCCGTCGCCGGGACTCGAAGAAACCGTGAGGGCGCTCATGGAGGTTACGACAGCCGGCCGGCTTGCTTGTGTTCTCGTCGTAGCGGCGATGCTCGGTCTTGCCGGCCCCAGCCGAGCGGGCGACCTATTCGACCCGTGCACGATCGCTCTCCTCCCGCACCATGGAACCGAGCCGGTTGATCGCGACATCGCCCGCGCCCAAGATCGCGCGCAGAGAGGCGGGCGATTCGATTCTCTGGCTCGAGCGGCTCGGCTGGCTGTTCACGGCCAAGGCGCGGCGCAGCTACGACCCGGGCTACTGGAAGCTCGCCGAGCAGTGCGGCCTCTGCATGGCGGCACGAAGGCCGCACAGCCCGGAGGCCCTCTTGCTTCTCGGTCACGTGCTCGACTCGCTGCATCGCTTTCATGAAGCCGAGACGATGGCGCGCGAGCTCGTCGACACGCGAGGGCTCTACCTCGACTGGGGCCTGCTCGGCGACGCGTTGATGGAGGAGGGCCGCCTCGACGAGGCAGTCGAGGCCTACCAGAAGATGATCGATCTCAAGCCAGGACCGCAGTCCTTCAGCCGCGCGGCACACGTCCGATGGCTGAAGGGGGATCTGCACGGAGCCATCGAGCTCGCCCGGCTGGCCGCGCGCGCCAGCGATCCTCGCGATCCGGATTCCTCGGCCTGGTCGTACTCGCGTCTCGCTCTCTACGAGCTGCAGGCAGGAGATGCGGCGCAGGCGCTCGACGCCTGCGAGATCGCCCTGCGTATTCACCCTGACGACGCCGGGGCTCTTCTCGTCCGCGGGCGCATCTTGCTTGCAGGCGGCGACGCGAGCGAAGCGATCAAAGCGCTAAGCCGTGCCGCCATGCTGAATCCGCTCCCCGAATACCGCTGGATCCTCGCCGAGGCGCTGCGGTCTGCGGGACGCGATGAAGAAGCGAGAGGGGAGGAGGCTCGACTCGTGAGAGACGGAGCCTCCAGCGATTCCCGCACGCTCGCTCTGTTCCTCGCCACCCGCGGCCAGGAGCCCGAAGCCGCCCTGCGTCTCGCGCAGCGCGAGCTCGAAACGCGCGAAGACGTCTTCACCTTCGATGCGCTCGCCTGGACGCTCCACGCGAGCGGCCGTACGAAGGAAGCTCGCGCGGCCATACGACGCGCGCTCGCCGATGGAACGGCGGACGCGCGCCTCTTCTATCACGCGGGCGTCATCGCGGCGGGAGCGAACGACCGAGCAGGCGCCCGGCGCTGGCTCGGCAAGGCTGCTGCCATCCGTCAGATGCTCCTGCCATCGGAGCGAGCGGAGCTCGCCAAGTCGCTCAACGCCGCGAAGACCGGATCGTCAGGCTCGCCAAAGGCGGGGGTCGATTCGGCGAAAGGAAACTTCGGAAAGGAGACCTCATGATAACTCAGTTCAAGCGTTTGGCAGCCGTGGTCGCAGTCGGATCGCTGGCGCTCGGAAGCGCGCCGGCGCTCGGCTCCAGCCATATGGATGCGCCCCTCATCGTGCTCGACCCTGCGGCGAACACGACCGACGTCTATGCCTTCGTGGACAAGAACGGCGCGCAAAAGAGCCTCGTGCTCGCGCTCGGCGTCTATCCGTTCGAAGAGCCCGGCATCGGGCCCAACAAATACAACTTCGACGACGACGTGCTCTACGAGATCCACGTGGCCACCGGGAGCGACCTCGCCGCCGGCCGCGCCACGATCACCTATCGATTCCAATTCACGACGAGCTTCCGCAATGCGAACACCATCCTCCAGTCCTATCTCGGCGTGATCCAGCACGTCGGCGACGCGAACCAGAACCTCACGCAGACCTACACCGTCACCAAGTTCGACCATCGCTCCGGCAAGAAGACATCGCTCGGCGGCGGCGTCGTCCCGCCCAACAATCAAGGCATCGCCACCCCCTTCTACAACCAGGGCGACAACGGTGAGAATCCGGCGAAGGACGGCGTGGCCACCGAAGCCGAGCTCGATCGCTACACGAGAGAATCGATCGCCGAGCTCGACCGCGGTTACGTCGCCTTCGCCGGTCAGCGTGACGACGGATTCTACGGCGACATCCAGTCGATATTCGACCTGCTCCAGCTCCGCTCCCCCGGCAAGGACTCGCAGGGCGGCTTCAACATCCATCTGATGGCGCTCGCGATTCCGGTCGCCGAGCTCGGCGGTGACCAGCAGATCGTCGGAGTCTATGCGACCACCAGCCGTCGGCGCGTGCGGATCCTGCGCGAGGAAGGCGATCAGTCGCAGAGCCAATTCGTCCAGGTCGCGCGACAAGGGAATCCGCTCTTCAACGAAGGTCTCGTCGCCATCGCCGACAAGGATCTCTACAGCCGCACCGACCCGACGCGCGACCGCGAGCTCTTCGCGAAGTACGCGCTGAACCCGGAGCTCGCCCGCTTGATCAACCAGATCGTCTTCGGCGGGAGCGGCCCGGCTCCGGAGACCAACCGCACCGACATCGCCGCGATCTTCATACCGGACCTGATCAAGGTCGATCTGTCGACCGACGGCGTGCGTTTCGCGGGCGGCGGCGCCGGGCATCCCGCCAACCCCGATGATGACGGCTTCTCGCGGCTCGGCATCTTCGGCGGCGATACCCTGCTGAGCCAGATCCAGCCCGGCTTCGGCGGTGGCGTCGTTCCCGGCGGCTGGCCGAACGGCAGGCGCTTCGGCGACGACGTGGTGGACATCGCCGTGACCGCGCTGATCAGCGACCTGCGGGTGAGCCCTCCGATCATCAACGGTCCGGCAGGCGACGGCGTGGACCACAACGACATGGCCTACAACAAGGTCTTTCCGTACGAATCGACGGCGCAGAACGGTCGCAACCACGTCCATCCTTGACTGGAGCTGCGAGATCGGCGCCGGCGACCCGATCACGGTCGGTCGCCGGCGCTTCGCCACGACCCTGCAAATGAGCCTCTTGCACGCCGAGGGGAAGGTTGCGGCCGGTGCCCTAGTGATCGCGTTGGCCTTCGCGGGTACGGTTCATGCGCATGATCCGGGTCTCAGCACCGCGCGCCTCGCTGTAGTCGGCGATTCCCTCCGGCTCTCGTTGACGTTCGCGAGACGGGACGTGGACGCCCTCCGCTCACTCCCCACGGAATCGGCCGGAAGCGTCCGCACCCGGGCGGCTCGAGGCGCTGGTACGGGAGGGCGTGGTCGTGGAGCTCGATGGGCGGCCGGCGCGGGCCGAGGCCGTGACTATCGAGCTCGACGCGAACGACAACGTGGAGATCCGTCTCGACTTTGCACAGTCGCGAGCGGCACACGTCAAGCTCGACATGCCGCTCATACGCGAGTTGCCCTTCGGCCACCGGCAAGTCGTCACGCTCCTCGATGCCCGAGGCGGTATCGTCGAGCAGCGGATGCTGAGCGCGGGCGAGAGCACGTTCGATGCCGAGCTGCGAGAGGCCGGCGAATCGGTAGGCAAGACCGCACGCTTCGAGACCTTCCTCGCACACGGCGTCCGGCACATTCTGGAGGGTTACGACCATCTGCTCTTCCTCTTCGGGATCCTGCTCGTCCTGCCGAGCTTTCTGTCGGCGATGAAGATCATCTCCTGCTTTTCGCTGGCCCACTCCTTCACACTGACCGCCGCCGTGCTCGGCAGCTTTGGTGTGCCGAGCCGGGTGGTGGAGCCGCTCATCGCCGCGTCCATCGTCTACGTCGGGGCGGAGAACGTGTTTCGGCGGGGACGGTTCGCGCATCGGGGCCTGTTGACCTTCGGCTTCGGCTTGGTTCACGGGCTCGGGTTCGCGACCGCGCTCCGCGACATGCGGATCGGATCCGGTGCCGCGATGGTCCTGCCGCTCCTCTCGTTCAATCTCGGCGTCGAGCTCGGGCAGATTGCGGTCGCAGCGCTCGTGCTGCCCGTCATCCTGTGGCTGCAGCGGGACCTTCGCTTCGCCCGGTCCTGGTCGCCGGCGTGCTCCGTTCTAATAACGATCATGGGTGGTTGCTGGCTCATCGAACGCACGCTCTGAGGACGCCTGGTCGTGCTACCCTGGAACGCCGTGGGGTGAGGGGAGGGTGTCATGCCGGTGATTCCTGCCAAGGAGAACGCCGAGATTCTTGGGCTCTTCACCTCGGGGAGGGTCGACGAGGGCTTTGCTCGTCTCGCTCGCTTTGCCGACCTGAAGCAGAATGACCTGCCGTCGCTCGACAAGAAGGCCGTCGCAGCGCTCGGCTCTTCGGCCGATGCGGTGCGGGCGTTCGCTTCAGGGCTCTTCTCCGGCTCCGCTTCGGTCCGCCGCATGGCTCGGAAGTACGCGGGGAAGCTCGGTGACGCGGGCGCTCCGGCCATCGCGCTCGCCCTCGCCGAAGCGGTTCGGCCGCTTCGGAAGATCGGCAGCCCGGAAGAGGCCCTGCTCGGCTCCTTCGGTGGATTCGCTTCGCCGCTCGGGAAGACGTTCGACGAGGTCAAGCCGTCGACCACGATCCCCCAGAACGGCTATTCCGAAGCCTGGCGGCTTGCGAAGGAGGCACTCGAGACCGCCACGGCCGCGCTCGGCGACGGTCCGCTCGAGTGGGTCGTGCGGGCGTTCGAATACACGACCGCGCTCGTCCGTCCGTTCGCACGTCTGCCCGCGCCGCCGGAGTTGGCCGAGGCGTGGCCCGGGCAGTCGGCAGCCTCCCTCGCCGGCACGATCCGCGAAGCCTTGAAAGAGAAGATCATGGCGCTCGCGAGAAAGGGCGACGCGGCGCTGTTCTCCATCGTCGAGCGCTGGACGCGTTCCGAGCTGACACTCGAGGACGATGCTCGCCCGGGCTCGCCGCAAGCACTTCTTCGCGCGCGCTTCGGAGAGCTCGACCAGAAAGACCAGCACGTCGGTCGCATGCTCGCGAGGCTGAGCGCCGCGGACCTCCTCCGCTATCCCCTCCCGCTCGACGTCGCGACCAAGCTTTACTGGCTCCTGAAAGCGGCGGTCCGCGAGCCCGCGACGGAGGACGAGAAGCTACTCGCGATGATGCTCGTCGGCTTCGAGCGGCAGCACCCGCGCGAGACCGCCGGCATGCCGCCCGACCCGCTGCCGCGTCTCTCGACCACCGAAGGTCGGGCCGCGGGAGTGAAGAAGAAGGCCGCGACCGCGGAAGCGCCCGCGCCGAGCGGGGCCGCTCCGCGCGTCGCAGACGAGAAGCCGCTCCTCGATCCATGGTCAGGAACGTCGCGCGAGGACGGCCTCGACGCGCTGATCAAGGTCGCCGCAGGACTGGGCCTCCCGGAGGCGTGGGACAGGCTCCGAAAGGACCTCGCGGACGATTGGCTCGACGATGAATGGCGGCCGAAGCCGGGAAGCGCTCCGCTGGGAGCCGAGGCGACCATCGACAGGGCCCGCGAGGGCGTCAAGACGCTTGCCCGCGAGGCGCCGGAGCGAAAGAAGCTCGTGAAAAGCCTCGCCGAACCGGCCTTCAACGAGGACGACGGTACGTTCGTTTCTGAAGACGCGCTCGACGGGGCGCCTTGGGTCGACGAGCTCGGCGCGCTCGTCGCCGCGGTCCCTGGCGCCGGGGCACGCGTGATCGCAGCGCTAACCTTGCTTCCCGCGCGAGTCCTCGAGAAGCATGCGGCCGCGTTCGCCGACGGAGCCGCAGCGCTCTCGGACGAAGGACGTTTCGCGCCTCACGACTCGAATCGGCAAGGCGTCGCTCGCCCGTGGCGCGCCGCTCGTGCCCGTGCTCGGGCCGCTCGCGCAACGGCTCGGACGAGGACCTTGGGCGAGAAGCGAGGTGTGGATGTTCGCGCTCGCGGTCCTCTACCGGAGCGGCGGAGCTGGCCGGCGGGCTGCTGCGGAAGCCATCCAGGCTGTTGCGCTCCCGTCCCCGGACGCGATGTACCGTCGCCACCTCTGGAACCATCCGTACCACTGGGTCTTCCGGCGCGCGTGGGAAGCGAAGGACGCGGAGTTTCTCGCGCCGCGGCCTTCGAGCGCCTCTGCGTGCCCGCCTATTTCAAGGGGGCGCGAGCGATGGTTCCCGACGCGGAGCGGCTGGCCTTCGACGGCACCGCGGTCTTCGAGGGCTCCGCTCCTCCCGGGCGCGAGCTGCCGCTCGGCGACGTTTTCGCGTTTGTCGCCGCAGGCCGCGCCGAAATCCGTCCCCGCGATGCTCGCGAACAGCGCAGAGTCTGCGGGCTTCGAGAAGATCGCGGCGACGATTCTACAGCTGGCGGCGAAGCTCCCGGCGACGCGCGCCCTCGTCGAGCGCCACGTCGACGATCTCGTCGCGGTCGTCGAGGCCCCGAAGGACGCGCGCGTGAAGCAGGGACTCGACATCCTCGCGGCGATTCCGGAAACCTCCTCGAGCCGGGGCTCGACCGCGTGCTGCGCGCGCTCGAAAGGACCGCGAGCTCTGCGTCTCCCGGGCGTCACCCAAAGCACGGCGTCGCTTCTCGGCGCCGTTGCCGGCGCGTACCGAGAACGGCGAGACGACTGCGCGCGGCTCCTCGAGGAGCTCCTCTTCAGCGAGAACGTCCCGACGCTCGCGGACGCGATGAGGGCGCTCCGTCCGATCGTTGCTTCCGCGAAGGGGGCGGGCTCGGTGCTGTCGGCGAAGGCCCGAAGCCGCGTGCTCGCGCTCGGCGAGCAGGAGCCGAAGAAGCTCGGCAAGCTCGCGGAGGCGCTCCTCGAGTAACGGGCGATGTTTGCGGAGGTCGCCTACGCCGCGCAGAGCGAAGTCGGGGTCGCCGGCGGGGAGACGTGGCTTCGCCTCTTTCCGAACCTGTTCCGCGATCCCGCGTACTTGCGGGCGCGCCTGGCTGATCCGCTCGCGTTCCGAGACGCGCTCCTGACGCTACACGACTCCGCGAGATCGGAGCTCTTCGTGCCGGCCGCAGAGATCGAGCGCCGCGCCATGGATCCGGTCGTGACCGTCGCTCGACATTCGGTCTTCTTCGAGGCGTTCTCACGGGACGAGTCCACCTACGCGCGCCTGACGCTTCGCGCGAACGCGTTCGACGCCATGGAGCGATCGATTCCCGGCTCGACCAACGTCGACTTCTCGCGCGGGCTACGGACGGGCATCGAGCGCTTGCGGAGCGGCTCGCGGACGTCCCTCATCGTCGAGGACGCGGGCATCGAAGTCCGTTCGGGCGGCCGGGTCGATCGCGAGGAGCGGATCGAGCTTCCCGACGGCTGGGTGCACGGCTTCCTCGCCGTCCAGTCCTCGATGCGGGTCGCGGGCGTGGAAATCGCGTTCCATCCGGCCGACCTCCGAAACCTCCTCACGTATCTCCGCGGCCGGAAGGAGACTGTGAGCCCGCGAAGCCTGCGCTTCCAGCTCGAGCCCGGAGCGCCGCCGAAGGTGACCGTCGAGCCATGGAACGAGGCGATCGTCTTCGCGCTCGACGCACGAGTCTCTCGACTCGCGAGAGGTACGGGTGTGGGGCCGCCGGCGGCTTCTCCTGCTGCAGCGCGCGCTCCCTGGCGCAAAGTGCGTCCGAGCGCTCCTCCAGGGAACGGGTCTCCCTTCCTTCTGGACGCTCGATCTCGGAGCGGTGTCGATGACGCTCGGTTTGAGCCCGTGGTCGGAGCGAGACTGGACCGCGGACGCCGTGCCGCTCACCGGCGGCGTCCCCGACGTCGCCACCGAAGACCTCGATCGGACCGCGTCGTTCTTAACCCGCCGAGAGCAGGCCTTCGCGGAGGAAGTCGCGCGAGGCACGGGGGTCTCGAACGAGCGCGCACTCGCCGCCCTCGATGCCCTCTGCGTTCATGGACGCGTCCTCTACGATCCCGGGACAGACCTCTTCTTCCCGCGGCGCCTCTTCACCGGCGATCCGCCGGCCCCCCCGGCGCCCCACGAACGGCGCGCGGCCGGCGCGGCGATCGCGGCGCGCGGCGCAGTGGCGATCTCGCGGGATGCTCTGGAAGGGCGGACACGGGTCCTCCAGGCCGTGGTCAAGGGCAGGGGGACCTACGCGGTGACCGCCGTTCTCGACGAAGCCGGCCGCCTTGCGCGAGGAGCATGCGCCTGTCCGTTCTTCGCACGGTTCGGTCTCCAGCGGGGAGCGTGCAAGCATCTTCTCGCGGTGGCGACGAAGATCGCCGAGCCGTGAGAGCCGACGGATCCCCCTGGCGGACCGTCGCCTCTAGTGGTACGCGTGGCTTCGCTCGCAGGCGGTGGAAACCCAAACGAAGGACGAGTCGGCAGGCGCATGACGGCGCTCCTGATCCTCGGGTTCTTTCTGGGTGTTCGGCATGCATTGGAGGCCGACCACGTCGCCGCCGTCGCCTCGCTCGCGACGCGGTCCTCGTCGTTGGCGAACACGGTCCGCGTCGCCGCCGCGTGGGGCGTCGGTCATACGATGACCTTGGTGGTCTTCGGATCGATCCTGCTCGCGCTCGATCGATCGCTACCACCCGACGCCGGCCGCATTCTCGAGGCCGCCGTGGGTCTGATGCTCGTCGTGCTCGGGGTCGACGTGCTCCGTCGACTGCACCGAAAGCGGATTCACCTGCACGTGCACCGACACGAAGACGGGATCCACCATCTTCATGCGCATGCCCACGAAGAAAACGCGCCGCACGATCCCGCGCACCACGAGCACGACCACGTCTCGGGTCTGCTGCCGCGCGCGCTCATGGTCGGGAGCGTTCACGGAATGGCGGGGACGGCGGCGCTCACGCTGCTTTCACTGCAAACGCTCCACTCCGTCGGTTGGGCGTTCGTCTACCTAGTCATGTTCGGCGTCGGCTCGATCCTCGGAATGGTGCTCTTTTCGATGGTGATCTCGTTGCCGCTTCGGTTCTCGGCCCGCCACCTGACCTGGGCCTCGAATGGGCTCCAGGCCGCGCTCGGCGTCGTTACGCTGCTGCTCGGCTGCTGGATCGTGGCGCAAGCCGCGTTTCTGGGCGCCACCGCCGGATAGGCCGCGGGCTGATCCCGCAGTAACGGCCGCGAGGCGAAGCCAAGACTTGAGCTGGCGGAGCCCCGGATCGCCAGCTACGCCGGAGGATCGAACGGGAGCTTCCGCACCTTGACGTGCTCGGCCTCGATCACCAGCGCGACTCGGCCCTCTCGCGCCCGCCACGGAAACTCCTTTCCAGTGTACTTGCGAGAGATCTCGTCCATCACCACGAGATCGGGATCGGGCCGCCTCTCGACGATCCGGCCACGGACCATCGCCTCCTCGTACGGATCGCGGAGGCCGATGATCGAGAGGGCGACGCGCGGGTCGCGACGCGAGTTCTTGGCCTTGACCGTCGCCTCGCCGGTGCCGACGAGGATGCGGTCGCCTTCGCGGCCGACCCAGACCGGGTCGACCTGCGGCGCGCCGCTCTTTCGGAGGGTCGCCAGGTGGGCGAAGTTCGGTCCGTCGAGAAGTGCCTTCAAGCCGTCGGGGAGTGGGGTAGACATGCGCAGAGGTTCACACCCGACCCGGTTCGATGCAAGGGCGCCGAGCCACGACTTCGAGTCGTCGGGTCTCGGATCCATTGAGCGCAGGCGATTTCGGTTGACGGGGTTCTCGTCCCGGCCGCGAACGTGCTAGGGCTACGCCTGGGAGCCGAACCATGTCGGAGCGTCAACTTCGTATTCTCGAAGAAGGACAGGGGAAGTACCTTCCGGTCGACCCGGACGGCTTTCGCGATGCGACGGGGAAGAAGACCCGCGCGCTCGTCTCGAAGCTCGTCACCGCGCGCGAAGCGGTCGAGCGCTACGTCGCCGACGGCGACTACGTCGTGTGGGAATGCAACTACCTCCAGCGCGGGCCCGTCGGTGCTGATCCGCGAGATCCTCCGGCAGCGAAAGCGCCGCCTCTGGGCGTGCGGAAAGTTCACCTGGGTCGCGATCGCGCTTCTCGTCGAGGGAGATTGCTGCGACCGCGCCGACATGGGCTTCTTCATGGGAGGACCCGGGCTCAACCGGGCGGTGCTCGAGGGCCGGCTCGTCATCTACGAGTACAGCAACGTGGTGATGACCGCGCGGCTGCGGGCCGGCGCCATGGGCTCGACGTTCGTTCCGGTGCGCTCGCTCGGCGGCACGGACAACTTCCGCTACTCGGGCGCGAAGCTCATCGAGGATCCCTACACCGGCCAGCCCACGGTCGTGGTCCCGGCACTCAACCCCGATGTCGCGCTGATCCACGTCCACCAGGCCGACGTCTATGGCAACGCGCGGATCTTCGGCGCCGGCATCACCGACGTCGAGTCCGCGCTGGCATCGAAGAAGGTCGTTCTCACCGCCGAGGAGATCATCGACGCGGAGGACATCCGCCACAACCCGGGTCTCACCAAGATCCCGTACTACGTCGTCGACGCCGTGGTGCACGCGCCGTTCGGTGGGTATCCGGGCGAGACCCCGGGCCACTATTCATCGGACAGCGAGCACGTGGGCGAGGTGTTCCTGTCGATGCACTCGGGCAAGCTTCGCGAGTATCTCGACAAGTGGGTGTACTCGGTCGCGGACGAGCGCGAGATGCTCGAGAAGCGCGTCGGCTCCGCCAAGCTCGATCGGCTTCGACTGCGTTCGACGCGCAAGGAGGGATTCCGGCCATGATCTCGCGCGGTCCTTGGAGCGACGCCCCGAAGGCGGCGGCGTTCGCCGAACGGGAATTCCAGGTGTGCGTCGCCGCGCGCCTCGTGGAGGACGCGCGCACCTACTGGGTGGCCGCGGGCGGGGGACCGATGTACACGGTGCTGCTCGCCCGCCGGCTCTACGCGCCGAACGCGATCTACGTGACCGAGGACGGTATCGTCGCCGCCGAGCCCGTGCTGCCGCTCGATCCGGTCATGACCGTGGTGGGCGAGCGCCCGTCTTTTCGCGCCCTGCAGTGGACGACGATGAACGGGATCGGCGACCAGTGCGCGACCGGCTACATGGATTACGGGATCCTCAACACGCTGCAGCTCGACCCCCACGGGAACATCAACTCGACGTGGGTTGGGCGCTATCCTGACCGCGGCAAGCGCATCAACGGCCCGGGCGGCGCCGACACGATCGCCGCGCAGTGCCGCCGCGTGATTCTGCTCACCGACCACCAGAAGCGGAAGTTCGTCGAGAAGGTCGACTTCATCTCGTCGCCTGGTTTCCTCGACGGCTCCCCGGGGGCGCGCGAGCGGGCCGGTCTGCCGCGCGGCACGGGGCCGTGGGCGGTCGTGACGAACTGGGCCGTATTCGATTTCGACGAGAACACGCATCGTCTGCGCCTGCGCGCGATCGCGCCATTCGTGACGCTCGATCAGGTGCTCGGCGAGATGTCGTTCACCCCGGTTCTCGCCGATTCGATCGAAACGATCGATGCGCCGACGGAGCGCGAGCTCGACGTGTTCCGCGCCGAGATGGACACGCGCGGCCAATTCACCGACGCGAGCGACCACTGGATCATGCGCGACGAAGAGCGCTGGACGATGGTCGCGAAGGAAAAGTCGGCCACGGCCGGGCTCGGCTAAACGTCCCCTAGCGAAGCTCTGCACAAGGTCACGAAATGCCTTCGCTTCCGCTCGCGGCTCGCAAGACTTCGAAACTTCGCACCGCCTTCCGAACGATTCGCCCGCTTCGCTTTACTTCGGCCCGGACGTGACCTTGTGCAGAGCTTCCCTAGAAGAGCTTCCTCGATCCGAGGTCGTTCTTCGCCATCATGCCTCCGTCGATCGGCAAGACCGCGCCGTTGATATAGGACGACGCGGGCAGCACGAGCGAGAGATCCCCTGCGCGAGCTCCTCGGGGTCCGCATAGCGCTGCAAGGGCACCTTGCGCCGCGCGAACCGCTGCTTGGCATCCTCGGGAATCACCGCGGTCATGCCCGTGTTGATCGGCCCGGGGCAGACGCAGTTCACGGTCACGCCTTGGTGCCCGAGCTCCACTGCGAGTGATCGGGTGAGGCCGATCACGCCGTGCTTGCTCGCGGTGTAAGGAGTCATGGCGTAGCTCGCGCCGAGGCCCTCGGTGGAAGCGATGTTGACCACGCGACCTTGGCCCTTCGCCTTGAGCGAAGGCAGAAAGCCGCGCACGAGCCGCGCCGGTGCCGTGAGGTTCACTGCGAAGTTGCGCTCCCACTCGCGCGGCCAGTCTTCGGAGTCGATCGCCGCGACGCCGGTCACGCCTGCATTGTTGACGAGGATGTCGAGGCCGCCGAAGTGTCCGACGACGTCTCGCACGAGGGCATCGCACGCGGCCGCGTCGCCGAGATCGACGACGAAGCCCTGGGCCTCGGCGCCCACGCCCACGATCGCCTTCACGACCGCGTCGACGCCAGCCGCGTCCCGATCGACGACGGCGACGCGCGCGCCTTCATCCGCGAAGAGGCAGGCCGTGGCGCGGCCGATGCCACTGGCGGCTCCAGTCACGCACCCGATCCGTCCGCGGATCGAGCGATCGAGCTTCGTCAGTCTTGCCATTGCGAGCCCTCCGGTCAGACGGGCAGATCGCCGGTCGCTCGCCGCGTGCTGCCGTCCTGCTTGTAGGCGGCGATCGCTCGCTGCGCGATGCGCATTTGGTGGACCTCGTCCGGGCCGTCGGCGAAGCGTGCCCAGCGGGCGTGCTGGAACATGTGGGCGAGCGGCGTGTCCGTCGAATAGCCGAGCGCGCCGTGCACCTGGATCGAGCGATCGATGACGCGGCCGAGCGTGTTGGCGACGAAGTGCTTCGCCATCGACACCTCGGAGCTGAAATCGAGCCCGTGGTCGATTCGGTACGCGGCGTGAAGCACCATGAGCTTCGCCTGATAGAGCTCCATCGTCGAGTCCGCGATCATCCACTGGATGCCCTGCTTGTCCGCCAGCAGCGATCCGTGCGCGAAGCGCTTCAGCGAACGGTCCACCATCATGTCGAGCGCGGTCTCGGCCTGCGCGATCCAGCGCATGCAGTGGGCGAGCCGGGCGGGGCCGAGCCGGTACTGGCCGAGCCGGTGACCCTCGCCGCGCTTGCCGAGCATGTTGGCGGCGGGCACGCGGAGATTTTCGATGCGGATCTCGGAGTGGCCGGTCCCGCCGTGCATGGTCTCGATCTCACGCACGCGGGTCCATCCGTCCGAGGGGATGTCGACGATGAAGCCGGTATTCGCCGCCTGCGGCCGCTCGGGATTGTCTTCGGTGCGGGCGATGAGAATTGCGAAGCGCGCGCGGCGCGCATTGGAGATGAACCATTTGTGCCCGTTGACGATCCACTCATCGCCGCTGCGCACGGCGCGGGTCTGGATGAGCGTCGGGTCGGAGCCGGCCACCTCGGGCTCCGTCATCGCGAAGCAGCTCATCACGCTGCCCTCGCACAGCGGCCGGAGGTATTTCTCCTTCTGCTCTTCGTTCGCCCAGTGGAGCAGCGTGTGCATGTTCCCTTCGTCGGGCGCTTGGCAGTTGAGCACCCACGGCCCGTAGTACGACTTCGCGGCCTCGGCCTGCACCATGGCGAGCTCGACGTGGCCGAGGCCCATCCCGCCCCATTCCTTCGGCATGTGCGGCAGCCAGAGACCAGCCGCCCGGGCCGCGTTGCGCATGCCGAGGAGCGTGCGCACGTAATCGCCGCGCGCGACGTTGTCGCGGTTTCCGATCTCTTGCTCGCCGCTCTTGACGACCGTATCGATGAAGTCGCGGACGCGCAGGCGAAGCGTTTCCAGCTCGGGGCTCAGCGTGAAGTCGATGGCCATGGGATCAGCCTCCTTCAGGCGGTGCCGCCGTCGACGGCGAGGACGGCGCCGGTCGTGAAGCTCGAGGCTCGGCTCGCTAGATAGACGGCGGCTCCGACGATCTCCTCCGGCTCGCCGCCGCGCCGCAAGGCGATCGCCGATTTCGCCCGACGTTCGAACGCCTCCATGTCCCACGCCTTGCTGATGTCCGTGAAGAACGGGCCGGCCTGAATGGCGTTCACTCGCACCTTGGGCCCAAAGGCGTGGGCGAAGCCGACGGTCATCGCCTCGAGCCCGGCCTTGGCGGCCGCGTAGGGGATGACGTCCGGCGTCGGCCGCTTCGCCGCGCCGCTGCTGATGTTGATGATCGATCCGCCGTCGCCGCGAGCCATGCGGCTGCCGACGAGGGCGGTCAGGCGGAAGGGCCCTTTGAGGTTCACGTCGAGCACCTTGTCCCAGAGCTCCTCGCTGACCGCGTCGACGCTCGGGTAGAGGGGCGACATGCCGGCGTTGTTGACCAGGATGTCCACCTTTCCGAAGTGCTGGTAGGCATCGTCGGCGAGCGCCTCTAGCTCCTTCCATTTGCCGACGTGGCATGCCCGGCCGAGAACCCGCCTACCGGTCGCTTTTGCGATTTCCTCGGCTGCTGCGTCGCAACTGTCTTGCTTGCGGCTGGCGATCACCACGTCCGCGCCGAGCTCGGCGAAGGCGCGTGCCATTTCACGCCCGAGGCCGCGGCTGCCTCCGGTGATGAGCGCGACCCTGCCGGTCAGGTCGAAAAGGTCGGTCGGTTTGCTGGTCTTGGCTGTCGTCATCAGCTTCCTTCCCTCGTGGACTTGGTCGTCTAGGCGCTCATGAAGTACGTCACGACGCAAGTGTTCGCCCCACGGAAATCGCCTCAGCAACCGGCCGCTAGGATTCTTCGAGTAAATACTCTAAGTGTCATCACTCATGAGGTACTCGCTACCCGAGCTCGTGCTCGCTTCCGGGGTTCCCGTCGATACCGTCCGCTACTATCAGACGCTCGGTTTGCTCGATCCGCCGCGTCACGAGGGGCGCAGTGCCGTCTACGAAGCCGCTCATCTCGATCGGCTGCGGCTCGTCCGCTCGATGTCGAGGCGCGGCCTATCGCTCAAGGTGATCGGCATGCTGCTCAAACGAGGTGGCGCCGCGCTCGAATCGGACCAGGCGCTGCTCACCGCAATCGAAGAGGAGGCGGCCGAGCCCTCGTACTCGCGCGCCGAGCTCGCCGCCGCGATCGGCATTCCGCAAGCGCTCTTGCTGTCGGTCGAGAAGGCCGGCCTGGCGGAAGCGCAGGAGCAGGAAGACGGCTCCACCCGCTACACCGAGTCGGATCTCAAGGCCGCGCGCGGTGCGCTCAAGGTGCTCGGCTACGGCTTTCCGCTCACCCGATTGCTCACGCTGGCGGCGCGGCACCACCGCGCGATCCGCCGCTCCGTCGACGAGGCGATCGAGCTCTTCGACGCGCACGTCCGCAAGCGGGGCGGCGGACATCAAGATCCCGAGAGCGTCGCCCGCGCCTTCAAAGAGATTCTGCCGCTCGTGACCGCGCTGGTCGCCCACCACTTCCAACGCCTACTGATCGTCCGGGCGCTGAAGCGCCTGAAGAAGACGGGCGACGGTGACGCGTTGCGGGCGGCCGTCGAGGCGTCCGCCCGCACGCGGCTCGGGCTGCGCTGGTGAATCTCGTGCTTCCACCAGCGGGCGAAAAGCGCGCCCGGGTCGAAGCGATGTTCGATCGCATCGCGCCTCGCTACGATCTCATGAACCGGTTGATGACGTTCGGCATCGACCGGGCGTGGCGGCGGGCGGCGATTGCCGCGTTGAAGATCTCTCCGCGCGATCGTCTGATCGATCTCGCTTGCGGCACCGGCGATCTCGCCCTCGAGGGCGCGCGCGCCGGGGCGTGGGTAGTGGGCTTCGATCTTTCGGCGGGCATGCTGCGCGAGGCGCGGAAGCGCGCGATCGGCTGTTTGCTGGTACGGGCCGATGCGCTTCGTTTGCCGCTCGCCGCCGCGTGCTGCGACGCCGTGGTTTGCGGCTTTGCGCTGCGGAACTTCGCCGACGTGACCGTCGCGCTCGCCGAGGCGGCGCGCGTCCTAAAGCCCGAGGGAGCGCTGGCGCTCCTCGAAGTCGATACGCCGGCGAGTCGTCTCGTTCGCTTCGGCCATCGGCTCTACTTTCACCACGTGGTGCCGGTCCTCGGCCGCCTTCTCTCCGACAGCGACGCCTACTCCTACCTGCCGGCCTCGGTGGCGTACTTGCCGGCGGAGCCGGCGCTCCACGGGATGCTCGCGGCCGCGGGGTTTTGCTCGATCGAGAAGCGCCGATTGTCGGGCGGCGTGGCACAGCTCGTGACGGCTCGGCGCCGCCGTGAGCGGGAGGATGACGTTGGCTGATCGGCTCGACAGGGCGCAGGAGCACTCGAATCTCCGCCCGACGGAGCTCCTGGCGATCGCTCGGGCGACGGCCGAGCGGCCGATCTTTCACTGGGAGAAGCCGGCCGAAGGTGTCGCGCTGCTCGCGCTCGGTGCCGCGTGGGAGCTTCGGACGGCGGGCGCGGGGCGCTTCGACGCGGCGTCGCGGGCGGCGATCGAAGCGCTCGCGCGGCTGCCGCAAGCAGCCGAGCCGCACTTCGGCCCGTTCGTGCTCGGCGGCTTCGGGTTCTCGGACGCGGATTGCCTCGAGCCCGAATGGCGAGAGCTTCCGTCCGCGCGGTTGTGGATCCCCGAGCTGCTATGGGTCCGTCGCGGCGATGAATGTCGGCTGACGCGGGTCTGGCGAAACGGGGCTGGGCACGACAATGAGCGGCGCTGCCGCGAAGCAACGCTAACAGCGTCTCGAGGCAACGCTCCGGTCGACGCCGAGCGATCGCTGACGCGCCCTGGTCCGGACCCGGAGGAGCGGCGTCACTGGAGCGGGCGGGTCGAGGCCGCCTGCGCGCAGATCGCCGCGGGCGGGCTCGACAAGGTCGTGCTCGCTCGCCGCCGCGTGATCCATCTCAACCCGGCCGCGGAACCCGCGGCGATCGTCGGTGCGGCGCGCGGGCGTCGTCCGTCGTGCTTCAACTTCTGGGTCGGCGGACCTCAGACGAGCTTCGTCGGATCGAGCCCCGAGCAACTCGTCGCGCTCGACGAGGGCCGGTTCACCGCGGGCGCGCTCGCCGGCTCGGCGCCGCGCGGGCGGAGTCGCCGCGAGGACGAGCAGATCGGGCAGGCGCTGCTCGCGTGCCCGAAGAACCGTCGCGAGCACGAGCTGGTGGTTGACGCCGTGGCCGCATCCCTCGCGCCCGTCAGCGCCTCGATCGAAGTCGGTGAGCACCCGACGTTGCGACTCCTCCCTGAAGCGCAGCACCTCGCGACCCCCGTCACGGGTCGGCTCGCCGAGCCCCGCACGGTCCTCGAGCTCGCCGGGCGTCTTCATCCGACGCCCGCGGTCTGCGGGTCGCCGCGTGACACCGCCCGTCGTCTCATCGACGAGCAAGAGCCCGGACGCGGATGGTTCACCGGAGGGGTTGGTTGGATGGCAGGGGACGGCTCGGGTGAGATCGCCGTCGCGCTTCGCTCGGTACTCATCGACGGCGCCGCGGCCACGCTTTGGGCGGGCGCCGGCATCGTCCGGGGATCGAGCGCCGATGCCGAGTTTTTCGAGACCGAGGCCAAGATGAACGCTCTTTTCGACGCGCTCGGTGCGGACGCGGATGAGCACGCCGCGTAACCCGAACCGCCGGATGGGGCAGGCGATCGCCGAAGAGCTCGAGCGCTCGGGCGTCGTAGCCGCCTGTGTCTCGCCTGGCTCGCGCTCCAGTGCGGTAGCGCTCGCGTTGGCCGCCGCCCCCGGTATCCGTGTGTTCGTCGTCACCGACGAGCGATCGAGCGGCTTCTTTGCTCTCGGCCTTGCCCGCGAGCAGCGTCGCCCCGTCGTGCTGCTCTGCACGTCCGGGACGGCGGCCGCGAACTATCTTCCTGCGGTGGTCGAAGCATCGCTCGCGCACGTCCCGCTGATCGTCCTGACCGCCGATCGGCCGCCGGAGCTTCGCGACTGCGGTGCGCCGCAGACGATCGCTCAAGCGAGCTTGTTCGCCGGGCACGTGCGTTGGAGCTTCGACGTCCCGGTGCCAACCGAGGGCGTCGATCTGGATCGGCTCTATCGTACGTTGGCGTGCCGCGCCGTCGCGGCGACACTGGAGTGGCCCGCCGGTCCCGTCCATCTCAACCTGCCGATGCGTGAGCCGCTCGTCGACGTGGAAGAGGAGGCCTCGATCGCGGGCGCCGAGCGAGCGGCCGAGACCCGCCCGTTCACTACCGTGCACGCGGCGCGTGCCGTCACCGCGCCGCAGACGCTCGAGCGGCTGGCGCGAGCGCTGGAGGGACGTGAACGAGGGCTGATCATCGCCGGCCCCGCTACCGAGGCCGCTGCGGCCGATGAGATTGCGCGCCTGGCGCGAATTCTCCGCTGGCCGATTCTCGCTGATCCGCTCTCTGGGCTCCGCTTCGGCTCCCACGATCGCTCGGCGCTCGCCGATGGCTACGACGTGTTGCTGCGCGACCGCCAGTTCGCCGAGGCGCACGCTGCCGACGCGATCCTGCAGATCGGTTCGCTCCCCGCTTCCAAGCCGCTCGCCGTATTTCTGGAGGAGGTGCCGCGCGGTTGCCACGTGGTGGTGGCGCCGCCCTGGCAGCTGGCCCGATCCGCTTCACCGCGCCACCGACGTCGTGCGCGCCACTCCCCAGGAGCTCTGTGCGGCGCTCGCCGAGCGGCTCGGGGTGCGGGCGGGGCCGTCGCCCTGGCTCGACGATTGGCTCGAGAGCTCCGCGGCGTTGCGGGCCGCGCTCGACGAGGAAGTTGCGGCGGTCGACGGGGTACTCGAGGGAAAGCTCTTCCCGATACTCTGCGAGCGTTTGCCGCCGGGTAGCCTCGTGGTGCTCGGCAACAGCATGCCCGTGCGGGACGCGGATACCTTCCTCGGTTCGAGCGATCGCGCTCTGCGCTTTTGCGGCAATCGCGGCGCGAGCGGCATCGACGGGGTGATGTCGAGCGCGCTCGGCGCGGCCGCGGCGCGCCGCGATCCGACCGTCCTCGTCGTCGGCGACCTGAGCTTTCTCCACGACCTCGGCGCGCTGCAGATCGCCGCGCGCCACGCCGTCCCGCTCCTCGTCGTCGCGGTTCACAACGACGGCGGCGGCATCTTCTCGTTCCTGCCGCAGGCGTCGCTCGACGACACCTTCGAGGCGCTCTTCGCGACGCCGCACGGACTCGCGCTCGAGCCAGCCGTGCGCATGTGCGGAGGGCATCACGTGCGGGTCGCGTCATGGTCGGGATTCTCGGCCGCAATCGATCGCGCGCTCGGCGAAGGCGGGCTTCGTGTGGTCGAGCTCGCGAGCGATCGCGGGCGGAACCGCGCGCTTCGCAGCCGCACGATCGCGGCGGCGCTCGAGCGCCTGCGGCGGCACCGGGAGGAGGCGGCATGACTCGGCGGCTCCGGGTCGGCGGCCGCACCGTCGAGCTGACCGACGAAGGAGCGGGTAACGCGCCCGCCGTCGTCCTTCTCCACGGATTCACCGGCAGCAAGCAGAGCTGGCGGACGCTCCGCCGCGAGCTGCGCGGGCGATACCACGTGGTGGCGGTCGACCTTCCCGGGCACGGCGGTACGCCGGCCGCGCGCGACCCGCACGCCGACTCGCTCTGGCGGTCCGCGGAACTCGTCGTCCGGGCGCTCGAGTCGATCGCGGTCGAGCGCTTCTCGCTCGTAGGTTACTCGATGGGCGGACGGCTCGCGCTCGCCATGGCGCTCGCATATCCGGAGCGCGTGGAGCGCCTGCTCCTCGAGAGCGCCTCTGCGGGCCTCGCAGGCGCGGCAGAGCGCGCCCGCCGGCGGCGCGCCGACGAAGCGCTCGCTCGTCAGCTCGAGCGTCGAAGGTCTCGAGGCCTTCGTCCGCTCCTGGGAGCGGATGCCGCTCTTCGCCACGCTGAGGCGGCTGCCCGACACGGTTCGCGCCGACCTTCGCCGCCAGCGGCTCGCTTGCTCGCCCCGGGGCCTGGCGGCGTGTCTGCGTGCGCTCGGCACCGGGAGCCAACCCTGGCTCGGCGGCCGGCTCGGCGAGCTCTCGCTCTCCGTGACGATCGTGGTCGGCGGTCGCGACGAAAAGTTTCGCGCGATCGGTGCCCGGATGCGGGCCTGCCTGCCCGCGGCGCGGCTCGAGACGGTGCCCGCCGCCGGACATGTGCCACACCTCGAGCGCCCGCGGCGGTTCGGCGCGATCGTCGCGCGGTTCCTGAGCTCGGGCGATTCTACAAAGGAGAACAATCGATGCGCTGGGAAACGGTTCGTGAGTACGAGGACATCACCTTTCGGCGTGCCGAAGGCATCGCTCGGATCGCCATCAACCGCCCGGAGGTGCGCAATGCGTTCCGGCCGCAGACGGTGATGGAGTTGATCGATGCGTTCGGGCGTGCGCGCGACGACTCCGCGATCGGCGTGGTGATTTTGACGGGAGAAGGCGGCGAGGCGTTTTGCAGCGGGGGTGACCAGCGCGTGCGCGGCGAAGCCGGATACGTCGGCGGGGACGGCGTGCCGCGGTTGAACGTCCTCGATCTGCAGAAGGCGATCCGCAGTCTCCCGAAGCCGGTCGTCGCGATGGTCGCGGGCTATGCGATCGGCGGCGGCCACGTTCTCCACGTCGTCTGCGACCTGACGATCGCGGCGGACAACGCAGTATTCGGCCAGACGGGCCCGCGCGTCGGCAGCTTCGACGGGGGCTTCGGGGCGGCTCAGCTCGCGCGGCTCGTCGGCCAAAAAAAGGCGCGCGAAGTCTGGTACCTCTGCCGCCAGTACGATGCGCGAAAGGCCCTGGCCATGGGCCTCGTCAACGAGGTCGTCCCGCTGGCGGAGCTCGAGGAGACCACGGTCGGCTGGTGCCGCGAGATTCTCGGGCACAGCCCGATGGCGCTCCGCTGCCTGAAGTCGGCGTTCAACGCGGAGCTCGACGGCATGGCTGGCATCCAGGAGCTCGCCGGCAACGCCACATTGCTCTTCTACATGACCGAAGAGGGGCAGGAAGGACGCAACGCGTTTCTCGAGAAGCGAAAGCCCAACTTCCAACAGTTTCCGCGCCTGCCCTGACCGTTCTCCGCATGCCGGCTACGTTCACGACCTGGCTCGCCGCTGCCCGCCCGCGCACGCTCTCCGCGGCGTTGGCCCCCGTGCTCGTCGGCCTCGCCGTGGCGATGCGCGAGCAGCCGCTTCATTGGCCGGTGGCCGCCGCGACACTCTGCGCGGCGTTGCTCATCCAGATCGGCACGAACCTCGCGAACGATTACTACGACTTCGTGAACGGAGCCGATACGGCGGACCGGCTCGGTCCGCCGCGCATTACCCAAGCCGGCCTCGCCGCGCCAGCCGCCGTGCGGCGCGCGGCGCTCGCGGTGCTCGCGCTCGCCGCGGCGATCGGCGCCTATCTGGTGACCATCGGCGGTTGGCCGATCCTGACGATCGGCGGGCTGTCGCTCGTCTGCGCGCTCGCCTACACGGGCGGTCCGTGGCCGCTTGCCTCCCACGGGCTCGGCGAGGTGTTCGTCTTTCTCTTTTTCGGTGTGCTCGCGGTCAACGGCACGGTGTGGCTGCAAACCGGCCGGCTCTCGACGCTCGCGCTTCTCGCCTCGCTCCCCGTCGCTTGCCTGGCGACCGCCATCCTGGTGATCAACAACCTTCGCGACATCCCGACCGACGCTCGCGCGGGCAAGCGGACTGTTGCCGTGCGAATCGGCGCCTCGGCGACCCGCGGTGAGTACCTGCTCCTCGTCGCGGCTGCGTTCTTCTTCCCGCTGCTCTTGTCGCGACTCGCCGGACCTGGCGTACTCCTCGCGCTCGCCGCGCTGCCGCTCGCGCTCGGCGAAGCCCGTGCGCTCTGGCGGCGGACGGGCGCGGAGCTCAACCGCAGTCTCGCCGGTACCGCGCGCCTTCATATGGTCTTCGGCGTGCTGCTGGCGATCGGTATCGCATGAACGTCGTTCGCGCGGAGTTCGCCCCGTTCTCGCTCCCGCTTCACCGTCCGCTCGTGACCGGGCGAAGCTCGGTCTCGCAGCGCGCCGGATTCGTCCTGCGCCTCCACGGCGACGATGGACTCGTGGGCATCGGCGAGGCGAGCCCCGCGTTCTGGCTGGGTGGAGAGCGGCTCGAGGAAACCGAGCGATCGCTTCGCGAGATCGTTCGCCGCCGGCGACCCGCCTGCGCCCCGGGGTCGCAACCGTCGCGGGCGGCGGCATCCGCCGTGGAGACGGCCCTTGTTGATCTCGAGGCTCGCGTCTCGGGCGTATCCGCCGCCGCGCACCTTGGGGGTGCGGCGCCCCAGCCGATTCGCCGCAGCGCGCTGCTCACGGAGCTCGAGCTCGAGGGCCTCGCGCAGGAAGTCGAGCGGGTGCTGGAAGAGGGCGTGCGCACGCTCAAGATCAAGGTGGGCGGGTCGCGGCGCGGGGATTTCAGGCGACTCGAGCAGGTTCGCCGACGTGCGGGGCCGGCGGTGGGGATCACGCTCGACGCCAATCGCTCCTGGAGCTTCGACGAGGCTCGCGCGGCGCTCGAGGGCTTTGCGGAATTCGCGCCCGCGTGGGTGGAAGAGCCGCTCGGCTCGGACGATCTCGGTGAGCTCGCCCGGCTAAGGGAGATGACGGGGGTCCCGATCGCCTTGGATGAGTCGATCCGGGATCTCGAGACCCTGGACCGCGTCGTCGCGGCGCGCGCTGCCGACGTCGTGGTGCTGAAGCTCGCCCGCCTCGGCGGTCCACGCTCGGCGATGGCCGTGGCGGAGCGAGCATGGGCCGCCGGCCTCCGTGTCGCTCTCACCGACTCGATCGACACCGCGATCGGCCGGAGCGCCGTCGCGCACGTGGCGTGCGCGCTGTCGATTGCCGAGGTCGGTCTCGGCGGTGCCCGACTGCTCGCCGAAGACGTCGATGGCGGCGGCTCTACAGGCGCGGTGTTCACGCCGAGCGGTCCCGGGCTCGGCGTCACGCTCGATCCGCGGTTCGAGAGGAGCCTTCGCTGGCATGCCTGAGCCACTCCTCGACCCGGCGATTCCCTGGCTCCTCGAGCGCGCCCGGCGAGATCCGCGCGGGTTCGCGATTCGCGGCGACGGAGTGGAGATCTCCTTCGCCGAGCTCGCTTCGCGCTCCGAAGGTGTGGCGCGCCGACTGCGGACGCTCGGCGTGAAGCCGGGCGATCGCGTAGCGGCTCTGGTCGGCTCTTCGGTGCGATTCGTGGAGCTTCGTCCATGCAGCGCAGCGGCTGGGCGTGGCTCTCGTGCCGCTCAACACCCGTCTCACGACAGCCGAGATCCTCGCGCTCGTCGACGATTGTCGGCCGAGGCTCTTCGTCTTCGACCCGCTCGGAGCAGCGGTTGCCTCCGAGGTCGCTCGGCGACTCCCGGAGATCCGCACGATCGAGTCGACAGCCGGCATCGATCGCGCCGCTCCGTCACCCGAGCCGCCGGAACCGCGGGTCGATCCGCATTCGATTTTCACTATCGTCTACACCTCGGGCACCACCGGCGCGGCGAAGGGAGCGATGCTGACGCATGCCAATCACTTCGCCTCCGCATCGGCCTCGCGCGCCAATCTCACGTTGCGTCGCGGCGATCGCTGGCTCGCCGTACTGCCGCTCCATCACGTGGGCGGGCTTTCGATTCTGCTGCGCAGCGTGATCGACGGCAGCGGTGTCGTGCTCCACATCCGGCTTCGATGCGGCGCGTATGGAGCGCGCGATTCGCGAGCAAGGGATCACGCTCGTATCGCTCGTGGCGACGACGCTCCGGCGGCTACTCGACCATTCGGCCGGGAGGCGACGCTACCCGAGGTCGCTCCGGGCGGCTCTCGTCGGCGGCGGGGCGACACCGGGGGAGCTCTTGGAGCGGGCTCGGGCGCTCGGAATCCCGGCGCTCGCCACCTACGGCCTCACCGAGGCGGCCTCGCAGGTCACGACCCAGTCCCTGGAAGCGGATCTCGATCGGACGGGAAGCGCTGGGCGACCGCTGGCGGGAATCCGCGTGGCGATCGCCGATCCCGACGCGCATGGCGATGGCGAGATCCTCGTCGCGGGACCGACCGTGATGGCGGGCTACCTCGGTCGGCCCGAGGAGAGCGAGCGAGCGCTTCGTGGCGGATGGCTGCACACGGGGGACATCGGCCGCCTCGACGCCAGCGGGCGCCTATACGTCCACGATCGTCGGAGCGATCTCATCGTCAGCGGCGGAGAGAACGTCTACCCCGCCGAGATCGAGGCCGTGCTGCTCGCGCATCCAGATGTGAGCGACGCCGCGGTGCATCCCGTTCCGGATCCGGAGTGGGGACAGCACGTCGGCGCCGCGGTGGTGCTCCGCGCGGGGCGCCGTCTCGGGGCCGCGGAGCTTCGCGAGTGGTGCGCGGCTCGGCTTGCCCGCTTCAAGCTTCCGCGCACGATTCGCTTCGTCGGCTCGCTGCCGCGCACGGCGTCGGGAAAGGTGAAGCGCCACGAGCTGGGTGGAGCCGGCTCGGCGAGACCGGAGGAAAGCGGAGCAGAGCGGAAACCAAACCCATCGGCCTGAAGTCGGAAACCGACAAACCAGTACCGACTCTTGCCGCGCGCAGAGCTTGTGACTACTCTGGTCACATGAAGACCGCTGCCGTCGCCCAATTGAAGGCCGAGCTCAGTCGCTACCTCCGCCTCGTGAAGAGCGGGGAGGAGATCTTGGTGACGGAGCGTCGCGTGCCGGTCGCCCGCCTCATCCCGATCGAACAGGGAAACACCGCTGACGAGGATCTCCGCGACCTCGAGCGACAGGGGCTCGTTCGGCTCGGCAGCGGAAAGCTGCCGAAGGGTTTTTGGAAGCGAAAACGCCCTCGCGACCCGAAGGGACTCCTACTGAAGGCGCTGCTCGAGGAGCGGGAGACGGGTTGGTGAGGTTTTGGGACAGCTCGGCGGTCGTCCCACTCCTCGTCGAGCAACCAGAGACGGCGCGCGCCAAGAGAATCGCTGAACAGGATCCGGCGATCGTGGTGTGGTGGGCGACGCGGACCGAATGCGTCTCGGCGCTCGCCCGCCTGCGCCGCGATGACAAGATCGACGCCCGCGGCGAAGCGCGAACGAGGCGCTTGCTGTTTCAGCTCTCGGCCGTGTGGACCGAGATCGCGCCCGGTAATCGTCTGCGCGACCGCGCGGAGCGTTTGCTCTCGGTACACGCGCTCCGCGCCGCGGACGCGTTCCAGCTGGCTGCTGCGCTTCTCTGGTCCCGCGGCAAGACGACCGGCCGCGCCCTTGTCTCCTTCGACCACCGCCTGCGCGAGGCGGCCGTCCGAGAAGGTTTCGACGTGCTCCCGGGCGGCCCCGCGCTCTGAGGCCGGGGAAACACCGCGTACGAAGCTCGAGCGGCTCGAGCGTCGCCCCAACGTCATCGTCGGCGACCCGACGTCTGGCGCACCTCGATTGGTCCGCCGAGCGATCTCGAAGCCGCTGCCGAGGCAGCGATCCCGAGGGCAGCTGACCCGGCGAAAGTCGACGCCCCGAGCGGTCAGCCCCGGCTCACCTGTGTGAAGAGCTCGTCCACACGGTATCCTGCTGCCGGTCGCCGCAAGGCGGCATATAGAGAAGCCTCCCGTTCACCCACTCGAGCCTGCCAACCACGCGCGGCCAGGTTTCGAGCGACTCCGCGTCGAAGCCGTGGGGCGGAACGAGCTCGACGGGAAATCGAACGGCTCGCGGCAGCGTGATCGTTTCGTCGTAGCGTTCGGGGCTAGCCACCGAGATTCTCCTAGCACCTCGAGGGAAGGCGCTCAAAGTCTGGAGCTGGCGGCCGTTCTGGGCATGCAGCCGCCGGCTCGGCTTCCCACGTTGCGTCACTCATCTTCTTCATCCACTCGGATGTCGTCCCACATCTCGTTCTGGTGGAACCAAAGCGCATCAGCGTTGCTTCGGATGAACTCATCGACACCAATGCCCTCTACTGTTGGTGGGCGTTTGACTCGCCTCTGCTTCCCACGAACGAAGATCGTCATGTATTTGAGGCTCCGACGCTTCTTCTCCGCTTTCTCCTGCCGCGTCAGTTTACGCTTGCGCTTCGCCATATGGTCAGATTCGAAAGTCACCAACCGTCGCTACCAGCCCGACGGCCGATGAGCCCCGGGCGCATGATGAATTGTACCTCGTCCCCGCAGTTGCGCCACCGGCAGGTCTCACGACAAGCCCGTCTTCGAGCCGCTCTTCTTCGCCGACTCCCCCGCCCGTGTTACCCGCGCCGAAAAAGCGCGCGGGTGTTCTTTCGGCAGGTGAAGCGCCACGAGGTCGGTCGGCTCGGAAGCCGTGACGACGCCTCACGCTGCCGGCGTCGGCTGGGAAATCGGTGCGCACTTGACCGCGTGCCGAGCATGCTCTTCGCGGTCGGCGGCGCGCAATAGAAACTGGGCTGCCGGAACGTTTCGCGGAGAACGCAGGAAGCCCCACGGCGGGATGACCGACTCGGTGTACCGCGATGTACGTCCGATTTAGGCGGCGGCCCGCGCCGCATACGAGGATGGCCGAGAAAACGAAGTTGCAAGGAAGGACGCTAGGCTACCGATTCTCTCCGGGAAATATGACGGCCAACGCCGCCGCCTATTTCGATCGACAGGTACGGGAGAGCGAGCGGCTCAATTAATAGTTAGCTGGCGAAGACCTGTGACGAGGCGATACAACATCACATCGGCTTGGACACATCGCGAAGCGTGCTCGGCCGTTCCGTTTCGTTCTCCGTCGAAGAGAACGACTGCGAAATGCGTCGCCGGATGATGTCCTCTTACTCCATTAATCTTGTTGTCACTGCAATGAATGACGTGGGCTCTACCGGCCGGCGTTCGCGCGATTTTGGACTTGACTTCGACACGGACGATTCCGCCTGTTGTGCCCGAAAGGCACCTTTCTACCGTCTCTCGCGAAGTCCCTGCGGCCAATAGTCGGTGTCGCATGTTCTGGTCAGATGTTTCCACGTCGTAACAAGGCTGCGCATCGCGGTCTAAGAGTCGCGGAGAAGTTCTTCGAAATACCGCTCGATTCGATAACCTCCCGTCACCTTCGAAAAAGCGCCGGGCGTGGAGTGCTGCCTCGATGGCAAGGAGTGAAACACCTGAGAGCCGAGGCGAGCGACAGGTATCAGGCCCACGCGGACGACCTGGGAGAGGCCCTGGGGCTCCCGCGGGTCAAGGCGCATTACGATGGCGAGCGGATTCTGTTGGACGAGCCGTTCGAGATCCCTCCGAACTCGCCTCTCATGGTCACCATCCTACCCGCGACCGAGGCGGTCATGGGTGACGATTGGATTATGGCGGCGCGCAAGGCCCTTTCCGCTGCCTACGGCGCCGACGAACCTGAGTACGGCACCGACGACCTGCGCCGTCGATGAGTGAAGGCGACGTCGTTTTGACGCCGCTGCCCCAGGCCAACGGGCGGGTGAAGAACCGGCTCGCGATTGTCCTCAGTTAGGGCCATGCCTCCACATGGCGATCTTCTCGTCTGCGGAGTCAGCACGCAGCTTCGGCACGAGATCCGGGACTTCGATGAGCTTATCCAGCCCGACGACCCCGATTTCGCCTCCAGCGGCCTCAAGGCCGCCTCCCTCATCCGGCTTGGCTTTCTGGTGGTGCTCCCGGTCAGCAGCTTTCTCGGGTCCATCGGTTCGATCGCGCCCGAACGTCATCGTCGTCTCGTACAACGGCTCTCCGTATACCTCGTTCGTGGCCGCGAAGCGGTCTAACAAGGCGCTGCAGCTGACGCCGAGCAGCCGTGCTGATTCCGGGCGGCGCAGACTTCTCGGATTGACCTTCGGAGTTTCTCCGTGGTCTCCTCTCGGCGACTCGTCCGCTCGGCGCAGCTGAGCGCCGGGTCGTTAGACAGCAGGAATTCCCGGTTGTCTTCCCGTCCTTTCTGAAGTACGGTTGCACGTATGCCGAAAATCCCAGATATCGTTCCAATCACCGATCTGCGCCAAGACGCAGCGGCCGTGCTTGCCCGCGTAAGGAAATCGTCCCATCCGGTCGTCATCACCCAGCGCGGTCGCGCGGCGGCCGTAATGGTGAGCGCCGACGTTTACGAGCGTTCCGAAAACGAGCGTCAAATTCTAAGGCTACTGGCGCGCGGCGAACGCGAGATCGCAAAGGGTAAAGGCTACGATCTCGACTCCGTGCTGGAGGAGGCTGACGAGTTGCTTGCGGAGCGGGCTTGACCGTCCGGTTTACGCCTACTGCGCGAAGGCAATTCCTTGGAGCGGTCGCCTACATTGCAGCTGACAACCCTGATGCCGCTCGGCGCTTCCGGCGCCACGCAGAAACTAGACTTCGGCGCTTGGAGCGGTTTCCACAATCCGGGAGGCCGATCCCCGAGTTCCCCGATCTTCCGCACCGGGAGGTTATCGTGTCGCCGTATCGCTTCTTCTACCGCGTGCAAGCCCGCATCGTTTGGGTCGTCGGGGTCTGGCATGGCGCGCGGCTGCCCACGGCGCCTGCTGTCTAACCCGGCGTTGGAGCGAACCGGCCGGCGACCGGCGAACCACGGTCGAGCGATACGTGCGGCCGACCGCTCAACGCCAGGTCGTTAGGTGGCCTGGGACGCCAACCGGCTGCGCCAGTAACCGGGACGCCGACTGGTATGGGCGATTGCAACGATCACAATCTCGTCGGGGCGAGGGTTAGTAGATCACCTGATACGGAAAGCGGGTGATGAGACGGCGGCGAACCGAAAATCCCGGTACGTTCCAAACAGGAGATCCAGCGTCTGGGTGCTCGGCGATGAAATCGAGAGCGGCCGTGACGAGCCCGTGGAGCTCCATCCCGAGACGTGGCCGTTTCTCCTCGTGCCACCGAACGGCGTCGGCAAGTTCTGCTGCCGCCGATTCGGCGACCCGCAACGGGCGCTTCACCGTCCGAGAATCTCTTTCTCGATGCGCCGCTTAACGTCGTCCCAGGGGATGAGCTTTTCTTCTCCCGCCTCGATCCGCTCGATGCGCCGCTGGATCTCCGCGGCCCACGCCGCCTCTACCTCTTCCTCCGGCTCACCATCCAAACTGGCGAGCAGCTCCGCCGCAAGCTCCGCACGCTCGGTCACATCGAGTTTTATGGCCTCCTGCAGCAGAGTTTCGGCGACCTTGGTCACGGCCGAAAGCTTACGCTGCGGCGGGCCACCTAACAAGCGGTTGGAGCGGACCGGCGCGCAACCAGCTCGTCACGGCCGAGCCGCGGTGGGCGCTAGCCGCTCAACCGCAGGGCGTTAGGCTGCGCCAAGACAGGTCGCTGATCCGCGATGAAGGCTCGCTTCTACCGAGACCCAGAGACCGGTGAGCCTCACATCTACCGTCACGGGGTCAGCGAGGGAGAGGTGGAGGATGTGCTCGAGAACCCCGCCGAGGACCGACCCGGTCGGCAGGGATCCCGCGTCGCTCTCGGTCGGGCCGCTGCTGGCCGCTTCCTACGTGTCATCTACGTCCCCGATCCGCGGCCGGACAGCGTTTTCGTGATCACGGCGTACGACCTCGTGGGCAAACCGCTCCTTGCCTTTCGACGGCGACGGCGCAACAAAGGTAAACGATGAAGAACCGCATTTTCCCCGCCGGTTGGAATGAGAAGAAGGTTCACCGTGTCTTGGAGCACTACGAGCGACAAAGCGAGGAGGAAGCCGTCGCGGAGGATGATGTCGCGTTTGAGAAGTCACCTCACACGGTCATGAAGGTTCCTCGTGCGCTCGTTCCGGCCGTCCGCACCCTAATCGCAAAGCGTCAGCGGCGCAGCGCAGCTTAACCACCGGTTGGAGCGGACCGGCGCGCAAAGAACGCTTCCTCCTTCGTGCTCTGCGTCAAGAACCGAGGGTACCCCGCGTCGCTCGAGCTGCGGAAAGTCTACCGGGCCGTGGAGGATCCGGACGGGGCGCGTCACGGCCTTGCTCGGGTGATCGATGAATCGGGCGAGGACTACCTCTACCCCGCTGAATTCTTCATTCCGATCGAACTGCCCAAGGCCGTTGCGTGTTCCGGGCCAATCTGAACACCCATTCCGGAGCAACGTGAACACCGATTCCGGAGCAATCTGAACAGCTATTCCGGGCGAATCTGAACACCGATTCCGCTCGATCGTGAACACCGTCACAACCCTCCCGAGAGGGGGGCGAGGCGGTACGACGCTGGGCGGCCTGATCGTCCTCCCGAAGAGCGAGGAGGCGAGATGGCAAACGAGAGGCTGTCCATGCGGAAGACTCGAGAGATCCTACGGCTGAAATGGGAGCTGGGGCGTAGCCACCGCGACGTGGCGGCGAGCCTCGGCGTGGGGCTCGGCACGGTGAGCCTGGCGCTGGAGCGAGCGATCGCGGCGGGGTTTGTTTGGCCCGCGGTCGAGTCGATGAGCGAGACGGAGCTCGACCAGCGGCTGTACCGGAGGAAGGAATTGCCGCTGGGCGATCGGCCCGCACCGGACTTCGCCTACCTCCACACCGAGCTTCGACGCCCGAGCGTGACCCTCGAGCTGCTCCATCACGAGTACCTCGAGCGGAATCCCGACGGATACCGCTACTCGCAATTCTGCGAGCGCTACCGGAGGTGGGTCGGCACGCAGCGCCGCTCGATGCGGCAGGTGCACCGCGCGGGGGAGAAGCTCTTCGTCGACTACGCGGGGAAGCATCCTGGGGTGATCGAGCCCGAGACAGGAGAGATCCGAGAGGCGGAGCTCTTCGTGGCAGCGCTGGGCGCCTCGAGCTTCACCTTCGCCGAGGCGACCTGGACGCAGCAGAGCCACGATTGGATCGCGAGCCACATGCGGGCCTTCGAGTACCTGGGCGGGGTGCCCGGTGCAGTGGTGCCCGATCAGCTTCGCACCGGGGTCAGCGTGCCGTGCCGCTACGAGCCCGGCATCCAGAGGACATACCAGGAGCTGGCTGAGCATTACGGCACAGTGATTCTACCCGCGCGCCCCGCTCACCCCCGGGACAAACCGAAAGTGGAAGTGGCCGTGCAGGTGGCCGAGCGGTGGATCCTCGCGCGGCTGCGTAACCAGAGTTTCTTCTCACTGGGCGAGCTCAACGGGCGGATCGCCGAGCTGCTCGAGGAGCTCAACGATCGGCCGATGCGCGTCTACGGGGCGAGCCGCCGCGAGCTCTTCGAGCGCTTCGACAAGCTGGCGCTCAGGCCGCTTCCCGACAAGCGATACCTCTACGGCGAATGGAAGAGCGCGCGGGTCTCGATCGACTACCACCTCGAGGTCGACCATCACTACTACTCGGTCCCCCACCCGCTCGTCGGCGAGAAGCTGGAGGTGCGGCTGACGGCGACGACCGTGGAAGTCTTCCAGCGCGGGGTGCGCGTGGCCTCTCACGCGCGCAGCTACCGGCGCGGGATGCACACGACGGTGGCCGAGCACATGCCGGCGGCGCACCGCGCTCACAGCGAGTGGAGCCCGTCGCGGCTCGTCCGCTGGGGACAGACCGTGGGGCCGAAGACCGCGGCGCTGGTGGAGGCGATCCTGTCCGACCGCCCGCACCCCGAGCAGGGCTATCGCTCCTGCCTGGGAATCTTGCGGCTCGAGCGCCGTTACGGTCGCGAGCGGCTCGAGGCAGCGTGTGCGCGAGCGCTTGGCGCCGGCGCGCGCTCCTACCGCAACGTCGACTCGATCCTCAAGCACGGCCTAGATCGCCAGCGGTCTCCGGAGCCGCCGTCGGCCGGCGAGCCGCGCCAACTGCTGCTCCACGAGAACGTGCGCGGCGGTCGCTACTACAACTGAAAGGGGGTGAGCCAGGGGGGAAACGCCGCCAAAAATCGCTCCAGGAGGCCCGTAGAGACGCGCAAACCACCCAGGACGACCTACGGGTCGTCCCCGAAACCCAGGAAATCAATGAAAGGAGAAGACCGAGAACCGATGCTCACTGAACCGACTCTCGAAAAACTGAAGTCGCTACGACTCGACGCGATGGCCGTTGCATGGACCGAGCAGGTGAACAATGCCGATGTCGCAAAGCTCTCCTTCGACGAACGCCTCGGCCTGCTCGTCGACGCCGAATGGATCCACCGTGAGAACAAGCGAATGAAGCGGCTACTCTTCGAGGCCAAGCTCAAGATCACTCAGGCCTCGATCGAGGACGTCGACTACGGCGGCGGCCGTGACCTCGATCGCGCACAGATCCGCCAGCTCGCCACCTGCCGCTGGATCGAAGAACACACCAACGTGGTCCTGACCGGCATGACCGGCGTGGGCAAGACCTACCTCGCCTGCGCCCTCGCTCAGCAAGCCTGTCGCAAGGGCTACCGGGCTCTGTACCGCCGCGCCGCGCGGCTTTTCCACGAGCTCGCTCTGGCTCGCGCCGATGGCACCTACATCCGCGCCCTCGGCAAGATCGCTCGCTTCGACGTACTCGTCATCGACGACTTCGGCCTCGCGCCGCTCCCCGACGCCGAGCGTAACGATCTTCTCGAACTCCTCGACGATCGCTGCGGCTCCTCCTCCACCATCGTCACCAGCCAGCTACCGCCGAAGACCTGGCACGAATACCTCCACGACCCGAGCACTGCCGACGCGATCTGCGACCGCGTACTTCACACCGCCCACAAAATCGCGCTAAAGGGACCGTCGCGAAGAAAGGAGAAACCAACCCGAGGCGACTAACCACAGGTCAGCGTCGCTCCGCTCCGAAGAAGAAGGACCTTCAAATCTCTCCCCTTCAAGGAGACGGAACACCGCGCGTTCACGATCAGCCGGAACGTGTGTTCACGTTGGACCGGAATGACCGTTCAGATTCGCCGGAATACGCAGCCGTCAATCAGCGGGCGTTGTTCGCCAGCTAACCCGCGGTTGGAGCGGACCGGCGCGCAACCAGCTCGTCACGGCCGAGCGGCGGTGGGCGCCGGCCGCTAACCGCCGGTCGTTAGGCGCTTGTAGGACCGTAGAGGAGACGAAGAAGATGAGGAAGCTGGTCGTGGGAACGTTCCTGACTCTGGATGGCGTCATGCAGGCGCCCGGCGGCCCCGACGAGGACCGCGACGGTGGCTTCCAGCACGGTGGCTGGCTGGTACCCTATTTCGACGAAAAGTTTCTCGGGATCATGACCGAGTGGACCAAGCGCGCCGGCGCCTTTCTTCTCGGCCGCAAGACCTATGAGATTTTCGCGGCGTCCTGGCCCAAGTCCACCGACCCGGCGGACGAGATCGCTACGGCCCTCAACACCCGGCCGAAGTTCGTCGCTTCGCGGACGCTCGATAAAGTCACTTGGAACAACGCTCACCTGATCAAGGGCAACGTTGCCGAGGAGGTCGCGAAGCTCAAGGCGCAGGATGGCGGCGAGATTCAGGTCCACGGCAGCGGCGACCTCCTTCAAACCCTGTTCAAGCGCGATCTCATCGATACGCTGCGCATCTGGCAGTTTCCTGTGGTTATTGGGACTGGCAAGCGCATGTTCGGCGAAGGCACGATCCCGCTCGCCTTCCGGCTTGTCCACACACAGCAGACCGCTACCGGTGCTGTCCTACACGTGTACGAGCGTGCCGGCGGCCTCAAGTACGGCGAAGTAGAAGTTGGCCAGGAAACCGTGATCTTCGATTCAAACACAGCACACAAGTGACGCATTATCAGCGCCTAACAACCGGTTGCAGCGGACCGGCGCGCGACCAGCTCGTCACGGCCGTGCTGCGGTGGGCGCCGGCCGCTGAACCGTCGGTCGTTATGCGGCACCGAACCCGTAGGCTCGACCGGGAACGTGCAGAGGGGTACTCTCGGGCCATGCGCATCGCGAAGGCCTTCGACGCTCGCGAGATTTGACCCGGGGCTGCTCGGGGAAAATGACCCATCCGCTGCGACCCAGGGTTGCGGTGGGTGAGGGCACGCAGTGCGATCGTGGAATCGCGGCGCCCGATTGGGGCACCACGAGTTCTGCGTTCGCTGCTTGACGCTCTGCGCGTAGGCGGATGCTCCGCGCCCGGCAGGTAGGATGCCCGGCCGGAGCGAATGGCCGTGGGGAAGAAGCGTCCGTGTTCGGAGTGTCGTCATTGGTTTCGAGCCGACCCGCGAGTGCGGGAGCGGCAGCGCACCTGCGGATCCGCGGAGTGCAAGCGCAGACGCCATCGCCGCATCGATGGCGCGTGGCACGGACGCCACCCCGACTACGATCGTGGGCGTCGATGGCACCAGGCGCTGGAGCGAGCGCGAGCGGCAGGAAAGCTGAGCCCGGGGCCGGCGGGACCACCGCTGGTCAAAGTGCCGTGGGACCTCGCGCAAGACGCGATGGGGGTACAAGGCTGTGTAATCGTTGCGGAATTGTCGGGAGTACTCGCACGCCACGCGCAAGACGAGATGAGGCGTCAAGTAGCCGGATTTGCAAATGAATTCCGAGCATTAAGCCGACTCCCCCGGCAAGACGAGATGGAGCCCAGAACCGTGGGGGTGACAGGGTGAGCGGGTGCAGATCGAGCTCCATCAGATTGAGCTTCGCCACGCCGATCTGCGGATTCGGGACGAGGGACGGTGGCGGCGGGTGCTGGCCTCGCTGGCGGAGAAGGGCCAGCAGGTGCCGGTCATCGTGGTCGCCGAGAATGAGCGCTACGTGCTCATCGACGGCTACCTGCGGGTGGAGGCGGTCCGGCGGCTCGCCCGGGACACGGTGGGGGCGACGGTGTGGCCGCTGTCGGATTGCGAGGCGCTCATCGAGCACCATCATCTCTCCTCGGCGATGCGCTCGGCGCTCGAGCAGGGGTGGCTGTGCGCACGGCTGCGCGAACAGGGGATGGGGCTCGAGGAGTTGGCGCGGCGGCTGTGTCGGTCGAAGAGCTGGGTGTCGCGGCGACTGGGGCTCGTCGGCGAGCTGAGCGCGACGATCCAGCAGCGAGTGCGTGCGGGCACGGTCCCGCCGCACGCGGCGATGCACTACTTGCTGTCGTTGTCGCGCGCCAACCGCCGCCAATGCGAGGCGCTGGTCGAAGCGCTGGGGCAGAGGCGGGTGACGGACCGCGAGGTGGCGGCGCTCTACGAGGGCTGGCGCCGGGCGGATCGGACGGGACGCGAGCGACTGGTTAGCGACCCGGCTCTTTTCCTGCGTGCCCTCGGCGCGCAGAGCACCGAGACACCCCTCGCAGCCGACTGTAGGAGCGCCTTGGTGAAGGACCTGACGGCGCTCAGCGCCGTGGCGTGGCGGGCGCGCCAACACCTGCGCAGCGACACCATCGCTCTGGAAGCGACGTACGCCCGCCTCGACGTGAGCGCCGCGTGGCACGCGGCCGAGAGCGCCTTCGGTGCGTTGCGCGCGGCCTGGAAGGAGACCTGGATCGATGCTGGATCAGACCACTCGCATGGCGATCCTCAAGCTCCATGAGGCGGGACACGGCACGCGCACCATTGCACGCTCTCTCGGTTTGTCACGCGGAGCGGTCAAGACGGTGATCGCCTCGCGATTGGCCAGCGTACCGCCGCTCGCCCGCGCCGAGCTGGGCGAGCCCTACCGCGACCGGATCCTGGAGCTCTTCGAGAGCTGCAAGGGCAACCTGGTGCGCGTACACGAGGAGCTCGTCGCCGGCGGCGCCGAGCTCTCCTACCCGGCACTGACCGCTTTCTGCCGCCGCCACGCAATCGGCCACGAGCCGCCCCCGCCCGCCGGCGAGTACTGCTTCGCTCCCGGCCAGGAGATGCAGCACGACACCTCGCCCCACGACGTGAAGCTCGGCGGCAAAGTCCGCCGAGTGCAGACCGCGAGTCTGGTCCTTTGCCACTCGCGGATGCTCTTCTTTCAGCTCTTCCCGCGCTTCGATCGCTTTACCTGCAAGGTCTTTCTGACCGACGCGCTGGGTTACTTCGGCGGGGCGTGTGCGGTGTGCATGATCGACAACACCCACGTCGTGGTGGCTTCGGGCACCGGCAAGAACATGGTGCCGGCGCCCGAGACGGCCGCCTTCGCCGAGCGGCTGGGCTTTCGGTGGTGTGCCCACGAGAAGGGGGATGCCAATCGATCGGCGCGTGTGGAGCGCCCCTTCCACTACATCGAGAACAATTTCCTCGCCGGCCGACAATTCGCCGACTGGGAAACGCTCAACCGCGAGGCGAGAGCCTGGTGCGACAAGGTCAACGCGACCCACAAGCGCCATCTCCACGCCGCCCCGCGCGAGCTCTTCGCCGCCGAGAAGCCCCACCTCGTCCCGCTGCCGCTCTGGGTGCCCGAGGTCTACGCGCTCCACCAGCGCATCGTGGACTGCGAGGGCTTCGTCAACGTCAACCGTAATCGTTACACCGCCCCCTGGCGGCTGATGGGCCGCCGCGTCGAAGTGCGCGAGACCAAGGAGAGGATCGAGGTCTTCGACGGCCCGCGCCTGGTCGCCAGCCACAAGCGCCTCATTGACGGTGAGGACGTCCGCGTAATCGACCCCGCGCACCGCCCGCCCCGCGGCGAGGGCAGCCACGCCCGGGGCAACGTGTCCCACGAAGAGACCGAGCTCGTGCGCTTGGTCCCCGAGCTCGGCGACTATGTCGCCCGCCTCAAGCGTCACGCCCAGGGACGAGGTGTGCGCGATGTGCGCCGGCTGATGCGGATGGTGTCGGACTACCCCCGCGCTCCACTCCTCGAGGCTGTGCGCGTCGCGACTCACTACGGCCTCTTCGATCTCGAACGGGTCGAGCGCATGCTGCTGCGCTCGCTCACGCGCGATTTCTTCCTCCTCACCCCCGCTCCTGACCCCGATCCCGACGGTCACGACCCCGACTCCGAGGATGACTCTGACCCCGAGGATCCCGATGACCGATGACGTCGCTCAGCTCCTGAAGTCGCTCCACCTCGGCCGCATCAGCGAGATCTTCGATGCCGAGCTCGCCCACGCCGACAAGAAGGAGCTCTCCTACCAGGACTTCGTCGCGCGCCTACTGCGCGCCCAGTGGCATCACCGCCAGGAGTCCGCGCTCGCCTGGAGAATCAAGCGCGCGGCGCTGCCCGAGCAATGGTCGCTCGAGTCCTTTCCCTTCAAGCGCCAGCCCGGCGTGTCGCACAAACAGATCCGCACCTTCGCCGAGCTCGAATTCGTCGCCAAGGCCGAGAACATTGTCTTCATCGGCCCCACCGGAGTGGGCAAGTCTGGACTTGCCACAGGTCTCCTCCTCAAGGCGCTGCAGAACGGCTACCGCGGACTCTTCCTGCGCGCTCAGGATCTCTTCGACCAGATGTACGCCTCGCTCGCCGACCGCTCCAGCCGAAACCTCCTCAATCGCCTCGCGCGCGTCGATCTGTTGCTGATCGACGAGCTCGGTTACCTAAACCTCCACCCCGAGCAGACCAACATCTTCTTCAAGCTGATGGAGGAGAGGTATTCCCATCGGCCAACGATCATCACGACCAATCTCGATTACGCCGAATGGGCCAACTTCCTCGGCAACAAGGCTCTCGTCGAGGCACTGCTCAGCCGGCTGCGCCACCGCTGCCACACGGTCCGCATCGACGGCCCGTCGCTGCGCGAGGCGCAGGGCTGAGTCTTCTTCCCACTGTCGCCGATGAGTCACAAGCCGCCGCACCCGCCGCGCCCCCTGCAGCGCGCTCCGATTTGCCCCGAGCGCGTGCGCACGATCGGCGACCAGAGCTTCGCCTTCATCCCGCATCGCTTCCTGCGCGAAGGCTTCTTCGCCTCGCTGACGCCGGACGAACGCGATCTCTATTTCTTCCTGGTCCTGGCCGCCGACCGCTATGGCGTGAGCTTCTACCACTACGAAACCATCTGCTCCGTGCTACGGCTTCCCCTCGAGAGCTACCTCGTCGCCCGCAACGCTCTCATCCACAAGGATCTCATTGCCTTCGACGGCACCCGTTTCCAGGTCCTTGCGCTGCCCGACCGGGCTGCTTCCGATACCACTCGGCCTTTGCACACTGCCGAGGACTTTGAAGATTACGATGCCGCCACCATCCGCGGCTTGCTTCGCCGCTCCTAGCTCGCGGCGGCGCTTGCACAAACTGCGGCAGCGCTCACACGCTGACCGCCTCCCCGCCGCCGAAGTACGCCAAGAAGCCGAGAAGAATACCGCGAAGCAGATCCACCAATAGCAAATTCAAATCCTCGTTGCGGACCACTTCTCACGAGCGCAGGTGGGTCAATTCTGGTGAGCGGCGAAGGCGAAGGGCAAGGTCGTAGCGGGAAAGGTTGTCGTCGAAGGTGCGCCCCTCGAGGAAGGCGCCACGGTGACGATCCTCGCCCCAGAGGACGCAGAAACCTTCGAGCTCGGTCCAGCGGAGGAGGCAGAAATCCTTGCCGCAATCGCCGACGCTGAGCGCGGCGATCTGGTCGAAGGCCGCGATGTGCTCGCGAAGCTGAGCTCGCGGGATTGACGACGCGCCTTTCCGTCCGTGTTACTCGCCGTGCCGCCCAGCAGATTCTCGAAGCTGGGACTTGGTAGATCGCCAACCGCCCGGTCGCACCAGACGCGGCCGCCGGCCGCTCAACCGCAGGTCGTTAGATGCGCAAATCCGACATGGTCTTCCCGCAGCAGGGCATCGTCCGCGACGTTGTAGTGGAGGCCGTTCGACTCGGTGCGGAGTCCGTCGAGATCGAGTACAAAGATCGTTGTGAACACGTCTTGGCGCTCCGAGGCGGCGTCGGGTTAGGAATCGCGCAGTTTCCGAGTTCAGGTCCTGAGGCGAGTGTGCTGCGGGAGGAACTCTATGTTCTGACCAAGAAGAAGCAGCGAGTCGTCATCGGTGATGCAGAGTACGAACTGAGAGCACGCAGGTATGAGAGCTTCGGTGAAGATGCTTTTCAGGTCGCGTGGCGGCGCATCTAACACGCCGCTGGATCGGACGGCGGGTACGCGGCGGCCGCTTGAATTGAGGCGTCCGTCAACCCGCCGCCGCTCAGCAGCAGGACGTTAGCTGGCGAAGACCTGTGACGAGGCGATACAACATCACGCGTGTGGTTCGAGGTTCTCGGTGAGATCGGCGATGCGGAGACGATTGCCGCGGGTCGCTCCGTGCGCGACCGCAGGCGTCTGGGGCGTAAGTACGGTCCCGGACGATGGCGGAAGCGCAAGGGCACAGCCACGGTGCGCCCTTCCCGATGGCACAGTTTGCCGAGCTGAGCTACATTGGTATGAGGCGCATGGGATCGGGCGCAAAGAACTCAAGCTGAAGCGCCTGCTTCAAGAACGATCATGAAGACTCGCAAGAACGCTTCCTCCTTCGTGCTCTGCGTGAAGAACCGAGGGTACCCCGCGTCGCTCGAGCTGCGGAAAGTCTACCGGGCCGTGGAGGATCCGGACGGGGCGCGTCACGGCCTTGCTCGGGTGATCGATGAATCGGGCGAGGACTACCTCTACCCCGCTGAATTCTTCATTCCGATCGAACTGCCCAAGGCCGTCAATCAGCGGGCGTTGTTCGCCAGCTAACCCGCGGTTGGAGCGGACCCGGCGCACAACGCTGCTGGGGAGTTCGTAGAACCACTCCCAGGGGCGATCACCGCCGCCGCCGAGGAGTTCGTCGGGTCGATTCCGGAAGACTTCCGGTTTTCGATGACCAACGGGCCAGGGACGAGATCGTATCCAATCAGCAGTCTGACCTGGGCGATTGCGTACGCGAAGCAACCTGGTGGCAAGCAAAAACAGATCACCGATTTTCTGTCGTGGGCAACCCACGATGGGCAGCAGTACGGCGAGGCCCTGGACTACGCCCCGCTTCCCAAGCCCCTCATTGATCGTGTCGACGCGAAGATCAGGCTGATCGTCGACGGCAACTGATCTAGCGAAGTTCCGAGGAACCGATCTCGATGAAGGGGGTTCTTTTCGCCTTTTTTTCGCCTGTACCCACAACGCCGGAAGGTCGCAGATGGCGGCGGCCTGGTTCAACGTATTCGCCGACCCGAGGCGGGCGCGAGCACTATCTGCCGGAACTGCCCCAGCGGGCTCCGTCCACCCCGAGGTGGTCGAGGTGATGCAAGAGGTGGGGATCGACCTCGCGCGCGCTCCCTCGCAGCTCCTCACAGCCGACGTGGTGGCGGCATCGAACCTCCTGGTCACGATGGGTTGCGGCGAATCGTGTCCGGTCGTTCCCGGCCTGAAGCGCGAGGACTGGGACCTCGAAGACCCGAAGGGCAAATCGCTCAACCGAGTGAGAGAGATTCGAGACCAGGTCCGCGCGAAGGTACGTGCCCTGATCAAGAGCGAAGGACTCGAGCCGCCGAGCCAACTGGTTCTTCCACTGAGCCAGGCGCCATGGCGAGAAGAACTCCCGAACACGCTCGCAAAGATCGGTATTGTCGAGAGCACGAGAATCCGGGTGCTTCGCCTCAAACGTGGCTACGACGAGCCCGGATGGTGCACACGGCCTCACACGCTCTACGTGATCAGTGGACGCCTGGCGATCCGATTCGACGACTCAGCCGTGCCGATGGAGTCCGGCGATGTCGCCGTGCTGCCAGCCGCAACAGAGCATCGTCACCGCCCAGAACCGTTGACCGACATTGTCGAGCTTTTGCTCGTCGAACCAGCAACCGATCAGCAAGAGTAGCGCTGTGTTGAGGGTGAGCGAAGTGCCCGGAAAGAGTGATCTCTCTGTTGGTGTATCGATCGGCGATCGGAACCCGTCTAATCGCGTGGTGATCGGAAGGGCGATTTGCTTGCTAGTGGAAGGCACCTCGAGTGCCGAGAAGGGGATTATTATAACTATGAATAACCTCGACTTCGTTCAACGTGAACTCGTCGCGCTTGGCGCTGCGCTGGGCAGCAACTGCGTTCCTTGCGTGGAGCACCATATCTCGGAAGCGAGAAAGTCTGGGCTGACCGATTCTCAGATTTCCGAGGCCATTCCAGTTTGCCGACAAGATTCGCAAGGTTCCTGCCGCCAAGGTCCTCAACGCCGCCCTCCAATTGCTGGGCGCGCAAGACGTCTCGAGCGCGGACAAGGCCACCGTCTGCGGTGAGGGCGCGTCGATAGCCACACCGCAGGGACCTTGCTGCACTTGATCACTTCTGCGCGTGAGCGATTGAGACGCCACATCCGCGTCCTCCGTCCTCGGATCGTAACGCGGAAACGTGAAGGGAGGTTCGCGATGACCACGGATCAAGACCGCTTCAAGCTCATCGGCGTCGAGGAACTCGCTGATCGTCTCGTTGAACGGCCGACGAGTACTTGGCTCTACGACGCGAATCCGGCCGCCCGGCGGGCGGTCGACGCGGGCTACACCGACGTCAATGTAATGGCCGACGGTCTCACAGGCTGGGTAGCGTCTGGCAGGCCGACAGCGAAAACGGAGGCGGGTAGCGGGTGATGGAGCAATCCGGCCCTACGATTTCCTTCCCAGAGCTGGCACGACAGCTCTCGCCCCATCTCCGGCGCTACCTGGAAAGGTATGCCGCTTATGCCGATGTCGGCATAACCGTCATCTGTTCGCCGTGCGGGCGCTCGAGCGCGGTGCGAGCGACCGCGACCGCATCGCGCAGCACGTGCTGGCGTTGTCCACCTACCTTGGCCACGCCCACGTGGCGGATACCTACTGGTACCTCCAGGCGACCCCGACACCTGATGCGCCGTATTGCGGATGCCTGCGAGAACGGCGCTGCCGGAGGGACGCCATGACTGCGCTCGCCCCACACATCACCGCGTTCCTGCGCCAGCGACTGCCGATGGAGCGGGCGGCCAGTCCGCATACATGCGACACGTACGCCTATGCGTTCCGGCTCCTGTTCGAGTTTGCCAGCCGCAAGCTAGGAGTACCGCCCTCGGCCCTTCAGCTCGAGCACCTGGATGCGCCGCTGGTGCTCGAGTTTCTCGCCGACCTCCAGACGACGCGGGGCAACGGCCCCGACACCCGCAACGCCCGGCTGACCGCGATCAGGTCCCTCATGCACTTCGTCGAACATCGCGTGCCAGGGGCTCTCGAGCAGATCCGGCGCGTCCTCGCTATCCCCGCCCAGAAGAGTGACCTGCGACTGGTCGACCACCTCACCGCGGACCAATACCAACATATCCTTGACGTGCCCGAGTCCAGGAATCTCAAGAGCTGATCAGGACGCAGGGTGCGCCGACGGGGAGCCGGACCCTCTCGTGCAGCCGATCTTGCCGCGTCAGGTCACGCATCTGTCGGAAGACTCCCGAGCGCTATGCGATCAGGTGCGAACCATCGACAAGGCGAGAGTCCGCCGAGCCGGGCGCCTCAAGGGCCGGGCAAGGGGTGTCCCTCGGGGCCTCCGCGCCCGCGCCACGCAGAGGAATCCGAGCGGCTCGTCGCCGGTGTTCTCGAACTGGTGAGTCTCGTCGGGGGCGATTTCGCGAGTCGGCTTACGATCCGCAGACCTTCCGGTGGTCTCTTGATCGCGCTTGCAGCGGATCACGCCGGGCGGCTGCTCGATGATCTTTACGCGCAGGGCTTGACGAGCGCTCGGTGCGTCGGCCGCGTCGGCACCCGTCGCGAGCACTGGGTCGAGCTCGTTGAGCAGCGTTCCCTTCGATCCAGCGACGATCGCCGCGGGGCTCGGTCCGAGCGGGCTGATCGCGCGGTCGCTTTCCGGCTACGAGGACTGCCGCGAACAGGCCCGCATTGCGGAGCGGGTCGCCGAGACCTTCGCGCACGGCGGCATGTTGGTGGTCGAAGCCGGCACGGGCACCGGCAAGTCGCTCGCGTATCTCGCGCTTGAGCGGACGAAGACCCGTATACGCGACCCGACGACCCTACGATCCAGCTACGGATCGGCTGTTGAGATTGAAGGAGGTGGTTCAACGCGTCTGCAAATTCATGTATAGCCGAGCCACCGGATGCCCGCGGGCGGGCGGTTTAGCGAGGGGAGGAAAGGGTATGGGCAAGCCCACGGAGGACGTTTACCGTCTCTGCTCTTGCGGCAGCGGCAAGAAGTATAAGTTCTGCTGCTTGCAGGACGATCGCGAACGACGACGGCGGCTTCTCTGTGAAGCGCGGCGCGCGATCGAGCCCGGCGGCGAGCCGCTGCTCGTGTTCGACTTGGAAGAGGCGGAGCGGGCGCACGAGCTCGGCTTGGATCTGGTCCAGCGCGGGATGGGTAGGGAGGCGATCCCGATCCTCGAGCGCTCGATCGCCGAGGCGCCTCTCGTCCCGCAGCCGTACAACAACCTCGCGATGGCGCACTTCCTGGTCGGGGATCTCGAGAAGGCGCTCGCGATCTGCGAGAAGGTCGACCGGGTGGTCGATCCCGGGAACGTGTTCGCGCTCGGGAACCGGATCCATTTCCTCCTGGTGCTCGGGCGGCGCCGGGAGGCGGTGGAGGCGGGGCGACGCATCTCGAACCTGCCGGGGCGTGACGAGTTCGCCGTATACAAGAAGTGCGAGGCGCTCGCGCGACTCGGCCGGCACGATGAGGTCCACGACACAGCGACGCGAGGCCTGCCCCGAGCGCGCGAGTGCTCGCAGAGCCTCGCGTTCTACGCGGGCACGGCGGCTGCGAACCTGGCGCGCTACGAGGAGGCCGAGCGGTACCTGAGCGCGGCCACGGATGATCCTGTCCACGGCCAAACCGCGCGCCGCCACCTCCGGCAACTGCGGCTCAGGCGCGGCCCGGGCACGCTGAATGGGGACTGGCCCTATCTGGAATCGAAGCACTGGACGTCTCCGGGACTCCTCGAGCGGATCAAGAACGGCGAGGAGGCACGCAAGTTCCCGGGGATGGTCGAGGTGCTCGTCTGTCTCTTGAACGAAGGGGACCACGACGACGCCATCATTCGGATGCTCGGAATCATCGGAACGCCCGAGGCCTTCGACGTGCTTCGCAGGATCGCCTTCGGCAGCTTCGGCTCAGACGAGCTGCGGCTGCACGCGCTGTTGGAGCTCGGGGAACGAAACTCGCTAGGTGAGGACGCGCCCCTCGAGGTTTGGCTCAGAGGGCAGTGGCAGACGATCCATGCAAAACGGATCGAGATCAATCCGGACATCGCTTCGACCCTGCCTGAAGAAGCGCAGGGCCCCATGGGCGATCTCCTCGAAGCGGCGCGGGCCGAGGACTGGGCGCGTGCGGAGGCACTGGGCCGAGGGATCGTCGAAACGGCCCCGCGGCACCCGCAGGCGCTCTACAACTTGGCCGTGTCCCTGCTGAAACAGGGGCGCGAGAGCGAGGGTGAGGAGCTTCTTCACCGCGCGATCGAGGTCGACCGATCCTACCTCTTCGCGGCCGCGACGCTCGCCCGCGTTCTCCTCGGGCGTGGCCGGACAGCCGAGGCGCGGGCGGTTCTCCGTGGCGTCGAGCAGCCGGACAAGGCTCACCCCGATGGCTACGCGCTTTTTCTTCTCGCCCAGGCGGAGGTGTCGCTTTTCGAAGGCAACTTCGAACTCGCAGTGGGTGCGTGGCAATCGGCGGAGAAGCTGGCTCCAGACCACGCCGGGGTGCGCGCCGCGAGGGAGGGATGGGCGCGAAGACTCGCCGAGCACGCGGCCGCCGTCGAGGCACGCCGCCGGACGGTCCTCGAGCGTCAGCGCACGCGCCTCCTTCCGAGGGATCCGGGTCTCGAGGCGTGTTTGGCGGACCGCACGCTGGGTCAGCTCCGCGAGATGGCACACACAGCGGGGTTGGACGGGCTCTCGGGGGTCGGTAAATGCTCCCTCCTGGAACGCGTCTCGAGCGTCTTTCGTGATCGGCGCTTGGTCCGGGCGCTCGTGCAATCGCTTCCGGAACGGGCCAAGAACGCGCTGCGCGATGTCCGGGCCGCGGGCTGGGTGTGCGCCTACGACGAGTTCAGCCGGAAGTACGGGGCCGACGAGTACGGCGACGGTGCGCCGGCGCCTCTGGCACTGCTCAGGACTTCCGGCCTGGTTGCCGAAGGCACCGTCGGCGGCCTGCCGAGCGTCGTCATCCCGCGGGAAGTGCGTCCGGCCTTGGATCAGGCGCTCTCGTCTTCGAGCCCGGGCTGAGCAGTGACCTCGACGCGACCTTCGGGGACGGAGCCCGCCGCACGTTGGCGCCGCGAGGTCGGTCGGCTCGAAACTGGCGACGACACTTCGAACGGCTTGCCGCCGTCGACGTTGAGCGAACCACCGTCGAAGGGCTAAGAGAGGGTCGTGGATCCTCTATCACTGACGGTGGCGGTCGCGCTCGTGGCTGCCGCGGCGGTGCTCGTCGGTTTGGCGCTACGAGCCGTTGGATCGGGTGCCGAATCTGCGGCGATCGCCGAGCTGCGTGCTCGGCTCGAGGAGCGCTCGGCGCGCGCCGCGGCGCTCGAGGCGGAGTGCGCGGAAGCACAGCGGAGAATCGCCGAGCTCGCCGTGGCCAAGGAGCGGTTGGCCGCCGAGCTCGAGCACGAACGGCGAGCGGGGAACGAGAAGCTCGCGCTGCTCTCGGACGCCGAGACGAAGCTTCGCGAGGCCTTCCAGAGCCTTTCGGCGGAGGCCCTTCGCCAGAACAATCAGTCGTTCCTCGATCTCGCCAGGACGTCGCTCGGCGAATTTCAGAAGAGCGCCGTCGCCGAGCTCGAAGGCGGCCGGCAGGCGATCGGCGAGCTCGTCAAGCCGGTCCGCGAGTCGCTCGACAAGGTCGATGCGAAGCTCCAGGCCGTCGAGCGAGACCGCGTGGGGGCTTATGCGTCACTCACCGAGCAGGTGAAGTCGCTCGCTCAGACCCAGCAGCAGCTGCATTCGGAGACCGCGAAGCTGGTGCACGCCTTGCGAACGCCCGCGGTGCGCGGACGCTGGGGGGAGATCCAGCTGAAGCGGGTGGTCGAGATGGCGGGCATGGTCGACCACTGTGACTTCTTCGAGCAGCAGAGCGTGACCACGGAGGACGGGCGCCTTCGTCCCGATCTTCTCGTCAAGCTTCCCGGCGGCCGAAACGTCATCGTCGACGCCAAGGCGCCCCTCGGCGCCTACCTGGAGGCCTTCGAGGCGAGTGACGAGGGGCTGCGCGAGACGATGCTCCGCGACCACGCGCGGCAGGTCCGGGACCACATGACGAAGCTCGGGACCAAAGCCTACTCCGCGCAGTTCGAGCCGGCGCCCGAGTTCGTCGTCATGTTCTTGCCCGGCGAGACCTTCTTCGGCGCGGCGCTCCAGCACGATCCGGAGCTCATCGAGTTCGGCGTCGACAAGCGTGTCATCCCCGCCAGCCCGACGACGCTCATCGCGCTGCTGCGAGCCGTCGCTTACGGCTGGCGCCAAGAGCAACTTGCAGAGAACGCTCAGGTGATCAGCGAGCTCGGCCGGGAGCTCTACGACCGGCTCCGTTCCATGGCCGAGCACTTCGTGCGGCTCGGTGCCCAGCTTGACAGGGCGGTCGCCGCCTACAACGAAGCGGCTGGATCGATCGAGCGCCGCGTGCTCGTCACCGCTCGAAGGCTCAGGGATCAGGGAGCCGGCTCTGCCGAGGAGATCCCCGTGCTCGACACAATCGAAGGATCGGCGCGAGTTCTTCAGCCGGCTCTTCCGGACGCAGAGAGCGAAGACTCCTGAGCGCTAGCATCGGTAGGATGCCCGAACGGAGACGGGATCGCGACCAACGGGAGCGATCTGTGACGGAGGCTCCTGGCCTTCCTCGAGGAGGGAACTACGCCCACTGGAACGACAGGGCGGGGCGGGCCGCTGCGCCGAACCCGAACACCGTGTTTTGTCGACAGTTGTCCACCGAATCGATTCTCGACTTCACGAGGCGCCTGCTTTGGTCTTGACTCCTAGTTACAGCGGACGCACCCTCGGGTCGTGAATCGGCTCGTGGCGAGCGTGACGTTTGGGTTGCTCGCGGTCGCGGCTGCGGCTTTGGGCGACGCGATTCAGAAATGGCGGACGCCGGATGGGTCATTGTACTTCGGCGATCGACCGCCCACTGGGAGCACTCTCCTCGAGACCTATCCGGATACGCCGGCGCCGCCCGCGGCGGTCGTGTCGTCCGACCTGGCCGCCCTCTCGCAAGCAGCCGCCGATGGCCGTGAGATCATCCGCCGACGGGAGGCGTCGCGGGAGGCGGAACGACAGGCTGACGCGGCACGCCAGGCGCGGATGGCGGAGATCGAAGCCAACCAAATAGACGCATACGACTCGGCACCGTTCTGGTTCATCACCAGCGAGGTTTCCCCGTGCCGTTTCGGTGCGCCGTGTGGCCACGATCATTTTCGATTCCCCCACCGCCACGTTCCGCGCGACGTCCGCAATCAGCTCTTCCCCAACAACCAGTTTTTCCCCAACGATCACTTCTTCCCCAAGATGTCTCCGCCAGTTTCGCCCCGCGCCAGCGCCGGCTCCAGCCGCCCGTAGGTCCTTTCAGATGTCGGCGCGTCTTCGGCGGAAGAAACTGAGGCCCGAAGCGAAGGCGTCTCTTGACCCTCCCCGTGTCGGGGAGCGTGGATTCACGACGGCCTCCCTTCCTCCCCGTCGAGAGCCAGAGCAGCGCGGATCGATTCGATCGACCGGTCCTTCCAGTATCGAGCGTGGTTCGCCGTGGTCATGAAGGAACGTCGCACCATGCGATCGATGTAGAGGGAGCCGTTCAAATGGTCGATCTCGTGCTGGAGAATCCGCGCATGCCAGCCGCGCGCCTCGATCACCACGGGCTCGGCCCGCTCGTTCAGGCACTCCACGCGCACCGCGCGGCTGCGAGCCACCAGAGCCGTGAACCCGACCACGCTCAGGCATCCCTCGAAGAATTCCACCCGCTCTTGGTCCGTTGCCGTCAACTTCGGGTTTATGAGAACGCAGAACGGAACGACCGCGCGCTCCCGCTCCGCGATCCACGCAGGATCCATCCCGTCCACGTACTCGGCACGGTCCTCCACGACCGCGAGCTGTAACGACTCGCCGATCTGCGGCGCGGCGAGACCGACGCCCGGAGCGGCGCGCATGGTAGCGCGCATCCGCTCGATGAGCTCCTGGATTTGCGGGCTGTGGACCTCGTCGACTGAAAGCTGCCGCGCCACCTGCCGCAGCGCGAGCTCGCCGGCTTGAAGAATCTCCAACCGGGGGGCCGAACGAAGGTCGGTGGGTTCATGGACCACCGTGGTCGTCTAGTCGGGGCGCGGCCTGGTTGACAAGTCCCTGCGAGGATATAGTATTCGAAACAGTACCGCGGAGGTACTCTTTAAGACGAGGCTGAGATGATCCGCATAACGAGGCTCACCGACTACGGGATCGTGCTGCTCACGCACTTTGCTCGCCATCCCGAGCGGCTCACGCGCAACGCGCCGGAGCTCGCGGCGGCGGCGCACCTGCCGCTACCGACCGTCAGCAAGATCCTGAAGATTCTCGCCCGTGAGGGGCTTCTCGTGCCCCACCGCGGCGCGAAGGGCGGATTCAGCCTTGCCCGCACCCCCAAGGATATCACGGTGACCGACATCATCAGCGCCCTCGAGGGGCCGATCGCGCTCACCGAGTGCAACGTCCACGGCGCGGACCGGTGCGGAATCGAGTCGCTCTGCCCGGTGAGCACGAACTGGCGGCGCATCAACCGCGCCGTGCTCGGGGCGCTGAGTGGCCTCACGCTCGCCGAGATGGCCTCCCCGCGACCGGCTCTGATCCCTCTGCTGTCGTCACGCGGCTCGCGCGCCGAGGCGCGAGCGATCCTAGCCTCCGGAGACGCTAATGGCATCTACTCCGAATCCACTCGCCGATCTCGCCCGCCGCGATTACCAGTGGGGCTTCGTCACCGACATCGAGGCCGACGCCGCTCCGCGCGGGCTGAGCGAGGACATCATCCGGTTGATCTCTGCGAAGAAGCACGAGCCCGCGTTCATGCTCGAGTGGCGCCTCAAGGCGCTTCGCCACTGGCAGACGCTCGAGCGCGGAGCAGGTGAGCCGAAGTGGGCGAACCTCCATCACGCGCCGATCGACTATCAGGACATCATCTACTATTCCGCGCCGAAGCCGAAGAAACAGCTCGGCAGCCTCGATGAGGTCGATCCGGAGCTTCGCCGCACCTTCGAGAAGCTCGGCATCCCGCTCGACGAGCAGAAGCGCATGAGCGGGGTCGCCGTGGACGCCGTGTTCGACAGCATCTCGGTGGCGACGACGTTCAAGGAGAAGCTCGCCGAGAAGGGAGTGATCTTCTGCTCGTTCTCCGAGGCGGTGAAGAACCATCCCGATCTCGTACAGAAGTACCTCGGCTCGGTGGTTCCCTACACCGACAACTTCTACGCGACGCTGAACTCGGCCGTCTTCAGCGATGGCTCGTTCTGTTTCGTGCCGAAGGGCGTGCGCTGTCCGATGGAGCTGTCGACGTATTTCCGGATCAACGCAGCGGACACGGGTCAGTTCGAGCGCACGCTGATCGTCGCGGAGGAGGGCGCGTACGTGAGCTACCTCGAGGGTTGCACGGCCCCGATGCGCGACGCGAATCAGCTGCACGCGGCGGTGGTCGAGCTCGTCGCGCTAGAGGGCGCGGAGATCAAGTACTCGACCGTGCAGAACTGGTACCCCGGTGATCGGGAAGGGAAGGGTGGCATCTACAACTTCGTCACCAAGCGCGGCGCGTGCCGCGGGCGTCGCTCGAAGATCAGTTGGACGCAAGTCGAGACGGGTTCGGCGATCACGTGGAAGTATCCCTCGGTCATCCTGCAGGGCGAGGATTCGGTGGGCGAGTTCTACTCGGTCGCGCTCACCAACAACTTCCAGCAGGCCGACACGGGCACGAAGATGATCCATATGGGCCGCAACACGCGGAGCACGATCATCTCCAAGGGGATCTCGGCGGGGCACGGCCAAAACACCTATCGCGGCCTCGTGAAGGTCCTGCCGGGCGCGAAGAACGCCCGCAACTACTCGCAGTGCGACTCGCTGCTGCTCAGTGACGAGTGCGGAGCGCACACGTTTCCGTACCTCGAGGTGCGAAACCCGACCGCTTCGGTCGAGCACGAGGCGTCGACGTCGAAGATCAGCGAGGAGCAGCTCTTCTACTGCCGAAGCCGCGGCATCTCGGGAGAGAACGCCGTCAACATGATCGTCAACGGCTTCTGCAAGGAAGTCTTCAAGAACCTGCCGATGGAATTCGCCGTCGAGGCGCAGAAGCTGCTCGGCGTGAGCCTCGAGGGGGCGGTGGGGTGAAGAGGGCTTCAGGCTTCGCGCTTCCGTCTTCGGGGTCGCGAACCCTCTCGCCGAAGCGGCTCGATCTCCGAGAGAGGAAACTGGATGTTGCTTGAAATCCGCAACCTGCACGCGAGCGTCGACGGGAAGCCGATTCTCCGCGGCCTCGATCTTGCGGTCGACGAGGGTGAAGTCCATGCCGTCATGGGCCCGAACGCCTCGGGCAAGTCGACGCTGGCGCAAGTTCTCGCAGGGCAGCCTGCCTACGAGGTGACGGCGGGAGAGATCCTCTACAAAGGACAGAACCTGCTCGAGATGCCGGCCGAGAAGCGGGCGCGGGAAGGGGTGTTTCTCGCGTTTCAATATCCGGTCGAGATCCCGGGTGTGGCGAACGCATACTTCCTGCGCGCCGGTCTGAACGAAATCCGCGCGTACCGAGGCCTCGAGGAGCTCGACGCCATGGAGTTCCTCGCGCTCCTCAAGGAGAAGCTCGCGCTGGTCGAGATGGATCAGCCGATGATGTCGCGGTCGGTAAACGAGGGTTTCTCCGGCGGCGAGAAGAAGCGGAACGAAATTCTGCAGATGGCGGTGCTCGAGCCGAAGCTGGCGATTCTCGACGAGACCGATTCGGGGCTCGACATCGATGCCCTGCGGGTGGTGGCGACGGCGGTCGAGAAGCTTCGGCGGCCGGACAACGCGACGATCCTCGTCACGCACTACCAGCGACTTCTCAACTACATCACGCCGGATCACGTGCACGTGCTCGTTGACGGCAGGATCGTGAAATCCGGCGGCAAGGATCTCGCGCTCGCGCTCGAGGCCAAGGGCTACGACTGGATCCGAGAGGGAGCCGCGACGTGACCGGGCCCGAGCACTTCGTCGACGATTTCCAGAGATTCGTGTCGCGCAGCGAGCGGCCGGTGCCGTCGTGGGTCGCCGCGGTGCGCGAGGCGGCGATCGCGCGCTTCGCCGAAATCGGTTTTCCGACGACGCGCGAGGAAGACTGGAAATACACCAACGTCTCGCGGCTGGTGAGCGTTCCTTACCGCGCGGCGCTCGAGCGCCGCGAACGGCGTGTCGATCCGGGTGTAGCGGGTGCGAGCCTCGTCGGCGATGGGGCGATCGCCCGCCTCGTGTTCGTCAACGGCGGCTTCGCGAAAGACGCCTCGGACCTCGGGCGATTGCCTCGGGGCCTACGCGTCGAGAGCCTAGGGGCCGCGTTGGCCGGCGATGGCGAAGTCGTTGCCCATCACCTGGCGCGGCATGCCGCGTTCGACCGGAACGGCTTTACCGCGTTGTCCACGGCATTCCTCGACGACGGAGCCTTCGTCCTCGTCCCCGACGGAATCGAGCTCGAGCAGCCGATCGAGCTCGTGTTCGTGTCGAGCGGCGGCGAGCGGGTCGCGTATCCGCGCCTGCTCGTCGTCTGCGGCCGGCAGAGCCGGGCGGCGCTCGTCGAACAGTACGTGGCGACGGGCGGGGGCTCGACCCTGACGAACGCGGTCGGCGAAGTCGTGCTCGAGGACGGCGCCCGGCTCGATCACGTGAGAACGGTCCGCGAAGGCGCGCGCGGCGCGCAGGTGGCGACGACGGAGGTCGTCCAGGGGCGCGACAGCCGGTACCGATCCTCGGCGATCACGCTCGGCGCGGCGTTTCTGCGCCACAACCTGAACGTGACGCTCGGCGCGGAGGGTGCGGAATGCGTCCTCGACGGCCTCTACCTGGCCGGAGGCAAAGATTTCGTCGACCATCACACCGCGATCGACCATGCCGTTCCCCGCGGAACGAGCCGCGAGCTCTACAAGGGAATCCTCGCAGGCGAGGCGAAAGCGGTCTTCAACGGCAAGGTGGTCGTCCGCGCGAACGCCCAGAAGTCCGATGCCCGGCAGACGAACAAGAACCTGCTGCTGTCGGAGCGCGCCGAGATCGATACCAAGCCGGAGCTACAGATCCTGGCCGACGATGTGAAATGCGCGCACGGGGCGGCCATCGGCCAGCTCGATCCGGAAGCGCTCTTCTACCTGGCGAGCCGGGGGATCGGTGAGGCGAGCGGCCGGCGGCTGTTGACTCATGGCTTCGCGAACGAGGTGATCGAGCGCGTGCCGATCCCCGAGCTCCGGCCGGCGCTCGAGCGCATGCTCGTCGAGTGGCTCGAGCGAGAACTCGTGGAGGACCGATGAGAGCCGTGCGTGAAATCAGCTCCGCCGCAGAAGCCGGTGCGCGATTCGACGTCGAGCGGATCCGGCGGGATTTCCCAGTGCTCCGGCGCAAGATCCACGGCAAGCCGCTCGTCTACCTCGACAACGCGGCGACCAGCCAAAAGCCGCAGGCCGTGATCGACACGCTCACGCGCTACTACTCCGAGCAGAACTCCAACATCCATCGCGGCATCCATCACTTGAGCGAAGAGGCGACGAGCGCCTACGAAGACGCCCGCGCCAAGGTGAAGCGCTTCCTGAACGCCGCCGAGGAGCGCGAGATCGTGTTCGTGCGCGGCACGACCGAGGCGATCAACCTCGTCGCGCAGAGCTACGGCCGGGCGTTCGTCAAGCCCGGCGACGAGATCGTGATCACTGCGATGGAGCACCATTCGAACATCGTGCCGTGGCAGATCCTCTGCAGAGCAGACGGGAGCGCGGCTGCGCGTCGTGCCCATCAACGACGAAGGCGAGCTGCTGATCGACGAATTCGAGCCGATGCTCACCGGCAAGACCCGGCTGATCGCGGTTGCGCACGTGTCGAACGCGCTCGGAACGATCAATCCGGTCAAGCAGATCGCGAAGATCGCACACCGGCGCGGCGTCCCCGTGCTCGTCGACGGTGCGCAGGCCGTGCCGCACATGAAGGTCGACGTGCAGGATCTCGACTGCGACTTCTACGCGTTCTCCGGCCACAAGATGTACGGCCCGACCGGCATCGGCGTCCTGTACGGCAAGTCCCGTTGGCTCGAGAAGATGCCGCCCTACCAAGGCGGCGGCAGCATGATCAGTCTGGTCACGTTCGAGAAGACGCACTACAACGTGCTGCCGTACAAGTTCGAAGCGGGCACTCCGCACATCGCCGGCGGCATCGGCCTCGGCGCGGCGATCGACTACCTGAACGCGATCGATCTCGGGGCGGCCGCGGCCTACGAACAGGAAGTGCTCGCCTACGGAACCGAGGTGCTCTCTGCGATCGATGGGCTGCGTCTCATCGGTCAGGCGAAGGCGAAGGCGAGCGTCCTGTCGTTCGTGCTCGAAGGCGTTCACCCGCACGACATCGGGACGATCCTCGACCGCGAGGGCGTGGCGATTCGCGCCGGCCATCACTGCGCGATGCCGATCATGCAGCGCTTCGGCGTGCCGGCCACCGCGCGCGCGTCCTTGGCCTTCTACAACACCAGGAAGGAGATAGACGCGCTCGATCGCGCGATCCGCAAGGTGAGAGAGGTGTTTCTCTGATGTCGGAGCTCACGGAACTCTACAAAGAGGTCATCCTCGATCACAACAAGAGACCGCGCAACTACCAGAAGCTCGCCGACGCGAACCGTACCGCCGAAGGCTTCAATCCGCTCTGCGGCGACGAGATCCAGCTCTACGTGAAGCTCGAGGAGGGCGTGATCCGCGACATCGGATTCCAGGGATCGGGCTGCGCGATCTCGAAGGCGTCGGCTTCGTTGATGACATCGGTCGTGAAGGGCAAGACGAGCACCGAGGCCGACGAGCTATTCGAGCGCTTCCATCGCTTGGTGACGAGCGAGCAGGCCGCAGATGCCGCGGAGCTCGGCAAGCTCAGCGTGTTTTCCGGAGTCCGCGAATTCCCGGCGCGCGTCAAGTGCGCGAGCCTCGCCTGGCACACGCTTCGCGCCGCGCTCGAAGAGAAGGGCGAGCCTGTCACCACGGAATGAGGGTAGAGTCATGAAACCGCACGAGTCGATCACGCTCAGCCGCGATTGCGAGGCGATTCAGATCCCCAGCGGGGCCAAGATGGTGCTGCCGGCCGGGACGATGGTGATGATCACGCAATCGCTCGGCGACACCTACACGGTCACCACGGATCACGGGTACATGGTGCGGATCTCCGGTAAGGACGCCGACGCGATGGGCTTCGAGCGCACGGCCACGGCGTCCGCGGCGACGGTCGACGCTCCGCGGGGCGTCGAAGACCTCGAGAAGCTCGTGTGGGACCAGCTTCGCACCTGCTACGACCCGGAGATCCCCGTCAACATCGTCGACCTCGGCCTGGTCTACGAGTGCAAGGTCACCGAGATCGAGAACGGCGGGCACCGCGCGGACGTCAAGCTCACGCTTACCGCGCCGGGCTGCGGCATGGGCGGCGTCCTCGCCGCCGATGCGCAGGACAAGATCGGTGGCCTCGCCGGTATCCGCGAGGCCAACGTCGAGATCGTCTTCGAGCCGCCGTGGAATCCCAGCATGATGTCCGAAGCGGCGCGGCTCGAGCTCGGGATGATGTAATTTTTGGATCGAGGTCAGTGAGGTACGAGCAGGGTTCGAAGCCGCACGCAGAGAATCACGCTCGACCCGACGTTGCCCGCCGCCATGGCGAGGAAGATCGACCACGCGGGCGCGCCGAGGGCCGCCAGGCAAACGGCCGTGGTGACGACGATCGTCGTGCGGATCGTCACCAGCACGAGCGGAAAGACCGCTCGGCCGAGGCCCTGGAACGTGAACGAGCAGGCCATCGAGATGCCGAGGAAGGGATAGCTCGGAGCGAGGACCCGGAGATAGATGCCGCCGATCGCCAAGATCTCCGGCTCGCGGGTGAAGATCGAGAGCCAGATCGCCGGCTTCCAGATGACCAAGGCCGAGAGCAGCGACAGCATGGCTGCGATGACCGCGGCCGCCCGCGAAACGAGCGAAGCCACGCGACGAAGATCGCCGGCTCCGGCGGCCATGCCAACGAGGGTCAGCACCGCCGACCCTACGCCGAAGGCGAGCGTGAGGACGAGGAAGTCGAGTCGGGTGCCGAGCCCGAAGGCGGCGATCTCGTGGGTGCCGTAACGAGCGATGATCGCGGTGAGGAGCAGAAGCCCGAGGTAGTTCGCGAACGTCGCCAACGAAGCTGGGACGCCGATGCGCAGGATCGCGGCGATCGGAGTAGCCTGCAGCCGGCGGGGAAAGAGCCGAGGTTGCACGATCCCCCGTCCGCCGAACACGAAGTAGGCGCGAGGCAGCGAGCCAACGAGCTGTCCGATCACCGTGGCGGCCGCGGCGCCGGCGAGCCCGAGGCCGAGGGGAAACATGAAGAGCGGCACGAGCAGGATCTGCAGCGAAAGCGAAACGGTCGCCCAGAGCGAAGGCACGCGCACGTTTCCCTCGCCCCGCAGAATGCTGTCGAAGGTCGACACGGCGAAGGTGACGGACAAGCCGCCGAAGAGGACGCGGGCGAAGAGGACGGCGCCGTCGAGGGCGACACCCGTTCCGCCCATCCAGCGAAACAGGATCGGTGCGCCGCTGACGAGGAGCAGCGTGAGCAGCGCGGAGATCGCCGCCGTGAGCGCGAACGCGTGCTCCGCGACTCGATCGGCGTCGCGTCTGCGGCCCCCGCCGAGCGCCTGCGCCACCGCTGCGGAGACCCCCGCCCCGACGCCGCCCCCCATCAACGTCAGGACGATCAGGTTGACCGGGAAGACGAGCGACACCGCGGCAATCGCGTCGGCACCGAGGCGCGATACGAAGTAGGTGTTGACGATGCCGGAGGCGGCGCCGAGGGCCATCACCGCGGTGGTCGGGATGGCGAGGGCGAAGATCGCCCGCAGCGGAGGCAGCGTCAGCAGGCGCTCGGCGTGGCTCGACACCCGGAGCCCGTCCAAGCGATCGCTCCGCCCCTGGCTCGGGACTCGGCTCAGGCGCCGAGGCTCCGCAGTTGCATGCGCAGGAACGAATCGAAGGCGCGGGCGAGCCAGAGAGCCGTCGACTGACCGATGCCCGTCGAGCAACCGGTGCTCAGCACGGATTTCGAGATCGCTGGGGCTGGCATGCGGGTCTCCTCGATCGCGAGTCGAGCGTGAATCAATGCAGTTGCCGCGCGCCCACGCAAGAGACTGGCAACCACCGGCCCGCGAGCCTAAGCTGGCCGACGATGCGTGGCAGGATCTACGCCGGTACCTCTGGCTTCGCCTACAAGACGTGGAAGCCGGGCTTCTATCCCCCTCGGCTCAAGGCGGCCGACATGCTGCGCTACTATGCGGAGCGTCTTCCCTCGGTCGAGATCAACAACACCTTCTATCGGATGCCGACCGAGAAGCTGCTCTGCCGCCTGGCGCGACGAGACCGCCGAGACCTTCGTGTTCACGCTCAAGGCTCCGCAGCGGATCACGCACATCGCGAGGCTGCGTGACGTCGCGGATCCGCTCGGCTATTTCCTGAAGAGCGCTCGCTCCCTCGGCTCTCGCCTCGGCTGCATCCTCTTCCAGTGTCCTCCATTTCTTCGCTACGATCCGGCTCTGCTCGACGGCTTCCTCGCCGCGCTGCCCGACGGCGGCCTGCGCTTTGCCATGGAGTTCCGCCATGCGAGCTGGAGCGATGAAGAGGTGCGTACCAAGCTCGCCGCGCGGTCGATCGCTTGGTGTACGGTCGACACGGAGGACGGCCAACCCCGCGTCGAGCAAACGGCGCGGGCTTTCGTCTACCTCCGCTTGCGCAAGCCGGTCTATGACGAAACCTCGCTCGCCGCGTGGGCCGCTTGCCTCGATCCCATCCTGGAGCGCGGCGCTGACGTCTACGTCTATTTCAAGCACGAGGACGACCCCGCTGGCGTCGAGTACGCCCGCGGCCTCTTACGGCGCCTGGTGGTAGGATGACACGCACCATGAAATGGTCCTCCACCGTATCGACCGAGCCCGGGCTCGAGGATGCGGTCGCCGAAGCTGTCTCGCGCGTCCTTCAGACTCTCGGCCAGCCGCCTGACCTCGCGGCGGTCTTCGTCTCGGAGCACCACCGCGACCGCTACGATCGATTGCCCGGCGAGCTCGCCACGAGTCTGCGCGCTCGGGTCCTCGTCGGCTGCTCAGCCGGGGGGCGTGATCGGCGGCGGACGGGAGGTGGAGGAGGCGCCCGGCTTGTCGCTCACGCGCGGCGGTTCTGCCGGGCGTTACGCTCGCCGGCTTCCACCTCGCGGATGTCGAAGAGCTCACCGGGCCCGCATGGCGAAGGCCTCGCTACGCTCGGAGACGCGCCGGATTTCGTGCTCCTCGCCGACCCCTTCACGTTCGACGTCGAAACGCTTCGTCCGCGGCCTCGACGCGCGATTTCCCGCCAGCACGAAGGTCGGTGGGCTGGCCAGCGGCGGACGCCAGCCGAGCGAGAACGTGCTCTACCTGAACGGCGACGCGTACCGCGGCGGATGCGTGGGCGTGGCGCTCTGCGGGCGACGTCCGCGTCGACACGCTCGTCGCGCAGGGCTGCCGGCCGATCGGCGAGCCGATGTTCGTGACGCGCGGCGGCGCAACGTGATCTACGGCCTCGACGGCCGAGCGCCGCTCGAGGTGCTGCAGGAGCTCTATGGACGGCTCGACCGACGAGATCAGGAGCTCTTCCGGCACTCGCTCTTCGTCGGGATCGTGATGCGCGAGAAGAGCGACGTCTACCGGCAGGGGGACTTCCTGATCCGCAACATCATCGGCATCGACGGCGAGCGCGGGACGCTCGCGGTCGGTGCGGCGGTGGGCGAGGGCACGATCGTGCAGTTCCACCTGCGCGACGCCGCGACCTCGGCCGCAGACCTCGAGGAGATCCTCTCTCGCTGGCGCCCGGAGCAGCGCAGCGCGACGCGTGGCTCGCTGCTGTTCTCGTGCCTCGGGCGCGGCCGGCATCTCTACGGGCGCGCCGACCACGACACCGACGCGTTCCGGCGCCACCTCGGCGACGTGCCGCTCGGCGGCTTCTTCTGCAACGGCGAGATCGGACCCGTGCACGGCACCACGTTCCTGCACGGCTACACGAGCTCCTTCGGTCTGTTCCGAGCCCGCGAGCGGGGATCGCGATGAAGAGCGGCTGGGGCCAGCGCAGGGACGCGACCGCCGCTCGACCTCGCGCCTTCCGCGACTTCTGGAGTCTCTTGCGGTAGCGGTAGCCGTCCCTTTACCCGGAGCCCGAATGCCCCAAGGGATTGACTGTTGCCAAAAAGCAGGGCTATAAACTAATTGAAAATGAATATCACTATCTTGCGGCGGGCAGGGCGGTGGCGGGGGGTGCATCGCGTCTTGCTCGCGGCGCTCGCCCTCGCCGGCACGATCGAGCCTCCGATCGGCCACGCCGCTCCCGCGTCGTCGACGACGGCCCGGTCGCTGCAATCGATCATCGAGAGCTATTCGCCCGACGACGCCAAACAGGCGAAGCAGGCAGCGCAGGACGCCTTTTTCGAGTTCGAGGGATCCGTCCTCGACCAGGATCTCGCGGCCCGCGACCCGGCGCTCTACCGTCAGCTTGAAGGCGAGTGGATGCGTTTGCTCGCGGCGATGGACGGTGGGCGGCCGCAAGACCAGGTGCGGTCACAGGGCGCGTTGGTGCTCGCGCTCCTCGAGCGCGGCGCCGAGGCTGCCGGCGCCGGCGGCAGCATCTTCGTCGATTCGCTGCTCATCATCCTGCGCGAGGGATTCGAGGCGATTCTCATCGTTTCGGCGCTCGCCGCTTACCTCGTGCGCATCGGCGAAGGGTCGCGGGCACCGTATCTCTACGGCGGAGCGGCGCTCGCCGTCGGCGCGAGCGTCCTGCTGTGGACGGCGGCGCGCGGCGTCTTCGTGCTGAGCGGTGCGGATCGGGAAGCCTTCGAGGGTTGGACGATCTTGCTCGCCGCCGGCGTTCTCTTCTGGGTCTCGTATTGGCTCGTGTCGAAGGCCGAGGCCGATCGCTGGCACGCGTTCGTCAAGAGCCGGGTGGAGCGTGCCGTCGGGCGGGGCGCGCTCCTCGGCCTGACCTTCCTTTCGTTCGTCGTCGTGTTCCGCGAGGGGCTGGAGACGGTGCTGTTTTACGAGGCGATCGCCGCGCGGACTCGGGATGCGTCGGACCAATCGCTGCTCGTCGCCGGGTTTCTCGCGGGTTGCGGCGCCCTCGCAGCCTTGTCCATCGGGTTTCAGAAGGTGGGCCCGCGCATACCAATGCGCGCTTTCTTCAACGTCACAGGCGGTCTTCTCTACTTCATGGCGTTTCGATTCGCGGGCGCCGGCGTACGCGAGTTGCAGGAGGCCGGCATCCTCGCGCAGACGCCGGTAGCTCTCGTTCCCGACTCGAGGACGCTTGCCCAGTGGCTCGGTCTCTTCCCGTACTTGGAGCCGCTCGCGCTGCAGGCCGTGCTCGTTGCGCTGGCGCTGTTCGCGTTGTTGCAAACCTGGCGTCGTCGTCCTCGTGTCCCCGCGGCGACGCCGCCTGCTGTCGACCCGCGCCGAGTCGGCCGGCCGCCCGGTGACGTCGAGAGGAGACTCGGACTGGCCGGGTCCCTTACGGGCGTCTTAGCCCCGCCGCGTTTCGGTTCGCGCAAAACTTCGGATCGAGGTTAGGAGCCTGCGTCACAGATCGCTCCCGTTGGTCGCGACCCCGTCTCCGTTCGGGCATCCTACCGAGCTAAGTACCCGCGGACAGAAATACGGCAACGTATTCCTCGGTCCTCGCGGCCGCCCGCTGCGTTGCTCCTCCTCAGAATAGCGCAAGACTATTCTTCGTCGTCGCGCCTTGCGGACGACCACGATGACCTTCGGCCTACGCCGCCGTATTTCTGTCCGAGGGTACTAAGCGTGGTCCGTCGTTTGACAGGTCGTCTGCGACCCCCATTCGACCTGGATCGTCGCATGGTCGATGCCGGCCGCTTCCTTGAGGAGCTTCTGGACGGCGCGCAGGACCTCGCCGCGCGGACTTTCCTCCGCCGCGCGAATGTGGACCGTGGCCGAGTGTACACCCGAGGTGAGCGTCCAGAAGTGCAGGTCGTGGAGCTCGACCACGCCCGGGACCGCGAGTAGCTTCTCGCGGACGTCGGTGAGGTCGACCTCGCGCGGCGTCCCCTCGAGCAGGATGTGTGCCGAGTGGCGCAGAAGCGTCACGGTCCGCGGCAACACCAGGCAGCCGATTCCCGCGGAGACCAACGGATCGAGCCAGAACCAGCGCGTGAAGCTCATCAGGACCGCGGCCACCACCACTCCGAGGGCCCCGAGCGCGTCGCTCAATACCTCGAGGTAGGCAGCCTTCAGATTGAGGCTGTGCTCGCTCCCTTCGTGGAGCAGCACGACCGACGCGACATTGGCCGCGAGACCGGCGACGGCGATTGCCGTCATCAGCCCGGTGTGGATCTCGGGCGGGGAGAGAAGCCGCAGGTAGGCCTCGTAGAAAAGGAAGGCGGTCACGATCAGAAGCAGCTCCGCGTTGACGAACGCCGCGAGAATTTCTGCACGATACAACCCGAACGTGTAGGTCTTGGTCGGTACGAGATCGGCGAGCGTCATCGCGCCGTACGCGAGGATCAGCGCCGCAACGTCGGCGAACAGGTGGGTCGCATCGGCGAGCAGGGCGAGGCTTCCCGAGGCGAGTCCGCCGACGATTTCGATCACCAGGAAGACGAGCACGAGCACGAGCACGGCGCGCAGACGACGCCTGTGGAAATCGCGGTCGCTTGCGCGCCCCTCTTCGTGTGGTGCGTGCACGAGGATCATCCTGTGCGATCTCGCGGAGCTTGCCAAGCGGCCGCCGTGACCTACGCAGGGCGGCGGGCCTCTGCTACGATCCAGTCGGGTGATCCGCCTCTACCACGTCTCCAAGGTCTATCCGCCGCGGTTCACCGCGTTGAGCGACGTCTCACTCGCGATCGAGGCGGGCGAATTCGTGTTCCTGACCGGCCCGAGCGGGGCCGGCAAAACGACGCTGCTCCGCCTGCTGCTCGGCGCCGAGACGCCGACCGCCGGACAGATCGTGATCGGCGGCAGGAACCTGGCGCGCCTCGGACGCCAAGGGATTGCCAAGCTGCGCCGCGGTACGGGAATGGTCTTTCAGGACGCCAAGCTCCTCCACGGGCTTCCCGTCCTCGACAACGTCGCGTTGCCCGCCGAGGCGGCGGGCGAATCATCGAAGGAATCCCGCCGCAAGGCGTTCGCGCTGCTGCGCGATCTCGGGCTGAAGGACTTGGTGCGTCGCTACCCGCGCTCCTTGTCGGGCGGAGAGCAACAGCGAGTGGCGCTCGCGCGCGCCCTCGTCAACGAGCCAGGGCTGCTCCTCGCCGACGAGCCGACCGGCAACTTGGACGAGGAGTCGGCGCAACGGGTCGTGGAGCTCATGGTACGCGCCCATGCCGGGGGGGCCACGATCGTGCTCGCCACGCACGATCCGCATCTGTTGGGGGCGGTGTCCGGTCGCCAGATCGCGCTGCGCGCGGGGCAGCTGGTCGACGGCGGGGCCGCTGTGGAATGAGGCGGTTCCATCCCTTCTACTTCGTCCGTCGTGCGCTCGCCAATCTGCGCGGTGCCCCGCGTCCCGCCGCGGTCACCGCGTCGACGATCGCGATCGCGATTTTCCTATTCGGGGCTTTCCTGCTGTTCGGCGAGAACCTCTACCGTCTGCTGGTTGGTTGGGCGGGCGAGGGGGATCCCGTGGTCGTCTATGTGAAGCGAGGGCTCCCGCCGGCCACGACCGCGGCGCTCGCCCACCGAATCGAGACGCAGCCGGAAGTCGCGCGGGTGCGGGTCATCCAACCGACGGAAGGGCTCAAGGATCTGCGCCGCACCCTCGGAACCGACGCCGACGTTCTCGACGGAATCGACGCCGACGTGTTGCCGGCGGTGCTGTCGATCGGGCTGCGTGGAGCGACATTCGACCCGACGACCGCGGAGATGCTCGCGGCCCGCATCCGCCATTTCGAGGGTGTGGAGACGGTCGATTCGCAGGTGGCGTGGATCGAGCGCTTCGCCAAGCTCGGCCGTTGGCTCACCTGGGTCGGCGCGGGCTGGGCGCTGATACTGGGATTCGGTGCGTTGCTCGTGATCGGCAATTCCGCGCGCTTGGCGGCGCTCACCCGCAAAGAGGAGATCGAAGTTCTGCGGCTCGTGGGGGCGTCGGAAGCCTTCATCATCGTGCCGTTCTTCATAGAGGGTGCGGTGCAGGGACTGGTTGGATCGCTCGCGGGCACGGCCGCGCTCGCTGGGGCATTTTTCGCGCTCGAGCGGTCGCTCGCGGACGGCTCATTTCTCTCGACGGTCACTCCCACCCTCGGCTTTCTGAACCCCGCCCTGATCGCCGGCTTGATCTCGGCCGGCCCGCTTCTCGGAGCGATCGGCAGCGCCGGCTCGGCGCGCCGCTATCTGCGCGGAGTGGAGCTGTGAAGACCGCGACTCTGCTCTGGCTGTCGGCGCTCGCCTCGCTCTCGGTTGCGACGGCGATCGGTGGAGACTCCGCCGATCGCCTGAAGGAAGTCGAACGCAGGATCCAACAGACCGAGAAGGAGGCCCAGTCGATCGAAGCGCAGGCGGAGGGAGTGCTCGGCCAAATCGACGCGATCGATCGCTCGATGAGCGAGCACCAGCGGCGCCTGCGCGATCTGGCGGCCGAGATCCGCGTCACCCAGGCACGCAAGGACGCCGTCGAGCGCACGATCGCTCTGCTCGACGCCGAGGAGCCGCTTCTGCGCGCGCGCGTCGTCGCGCGCGTCCGTAGCCTCTATCGTCTGCGCCAACGCGGCCTCGCTCCGTTGGTCTTCCAAGCGCCGCACGATTGGAACGACGCGGTTCGCTATCGACGAAGCCTCGAAGCCGTGCTGGCGTTCGACCACGCCCTCGCGGCGGAGCTTCGTCGGAATCGGGGCGAAGCGGCCGCAGCCCGCGAGCAGGCGGCTGCCGAGGAAGCGACGCTCGCGGCGAGCCGCGATGACAGCGCTCGCGAGCTCGAATCGCTACGGTCCGAGCGAGGCGATAAGCAGAAAATGCTCGCCTCGCTGCGCGGTGAGGGAGAGAAGCGGACGCGTCTTCTGGAGGAGCTCAAGTCCGCGGCCGAAAAACTTCGCGAGCTGATCGAAACCGAGGAGGCCTCGAAGGCCCCGCCGTTCGAGGTGCCGGCCGGCCCGGCCGCGCACATGCGGCCGCCGCTCCGATCCGTCGGCGAAGCGGTCGCGCCGGCCCGCAACGGCGTCGAGATCCGTGCCGCTGCCGGAACCTCGATTCAGGCGGTGAAGGCCGGCCGCGTCGTCTTCGCGGGCTGGTTTACGGGCTACGGCAAGATGGTGATCCTCGATCACGGCGACCATCTCTACACCGTGTACGGCTACGCGGAAGAGCTGCTCGTGGAGCCGGGCGGGATCGTCGAGGCCGGAGATTCCATCGCGACGGTGGGCGCGACCGGCCCCGTCGCCACGCCGAGCCTCTACTTCGAGATTCGCGAGCGCGGCGTGCCTCGCGATCCCGTCTCGTACATTCCGGCGCTCGCTCGGAAGTGAATGCCGTCCTCGTCGCGCCGAGCAGCGGACGTCGCGTTGACTGGCTCCGGACCCTCGGTTAAGACAACGGCCCACAATGCCCGATTCCGCCAGTGATCTGCTGGTCGCACGCCGGCGGAAGCTCGAGGCGCTGCGTGCACGGGGCGGTGTCGCCTTTCCGAACGACTTCGTGCCCGATCGGACGACGGCAGAGCTGCGCTCTCGCTTCGGCGAGATGGACGCGGAACGGTTGGACGCGGCAAACGAGGTCGTCCGCCTCGCGGGCCGCATCGTCGGCGCGCGCGACTTCGGAAAGACCGCGTTCTTCGATCTGAAGGATCGCTCCGGGCGCTTGCAGGTCTACGTCAAGCGCGACGAGCTCGTTGAAGGCGACTTCGAAACGTACCGCCAATCCGACGTCGGAGACATCGTGGCAGTCGAGGGTCGGCTGTTCCGCTCCAAGGCCGGGGAACTGTCCGTGCGCGCTCGCTCGTTCCGCATCCTGACCAAATCGCTTCGACCGCTCCCTGAAAAGTGGCACGGCCTGGCCGATACGGAGATTCGCTATCGTCAGCGCTATCTCGACCTGATCGTCAATCCGGACGTCGCGGCAGTCTTCCGCAAGCGCGCGGCGATCCTGCAGAACATCCGCGAGTATTTCGTGGCGCGCGAGTTCGTCGAGGTCGAGACGCCGATGATGCAGCTGCTGGCGGGGGGCGCGGCGGCGCGGCCCTTCGTCACCCACCACAACGCGCTCGATCTCGACCTCTACCTGCGCATCGCCCCGGAGCTCTACCTCAAGCGTCTCGTGGTGGGCGGATTCGAGCGCGTCTTCGAGCTCTCGCGGGTGTTTCGCAACGAGGGTGTGTCGACCCAACACAATCCCGAGTTCACGCTCCTCGAGTTCTACGTGGCCTACGCCGACTACAGGAGACTGATGGAGATCACCGAGGAGCTCGTCTGCGAGGTCGCGCAAAAGACCGTGGGTGGTCTGCGTCTGCGCTGGGGAGATCGGGAGATCGATCTCACCCCACCCTGGGAGCGGCTCACGCTGCGCGAAGCGGTGCGCCGCCACGCCGGAGCGCGCGACGCGGATCTCGCGTCGGAAGCATCGCTGCGCGCGTTCGCCGCCGGTCGGGGCCTGTCGCCTCACAAGGACTGGAGCGGCGGAAAGATTCTTCTCGAGCTCTTCGAGGCATTCGCAGAGGACAAGCTCGTCTCGCCGACCTTCGTGCTGGGATATCCCGTGGAGGTCTCACCGCTGGCGCGGCGCAATTCGGATGATCCCGAGGTCACGGACCGCTTCGAGCTCTACATCGCCGGACGGGAGATGGCGAACGCGTTTTCCGAGCTAAACGATCCCGACGACCAGCGCGCGCGTTTCGAAGCCCAGGCACGCGCCAAGGCCGCCGGCGACGAGGAGGCGCAGGGGATGGACGAGGACTACGTGCTCGCGCTCGAGCACGGCATGCCACCGACCGCGGGAGAAGGCGTGGGGATCGATCGGTTGGTGATGATGCTCACCAATCAGTCGTCGATCCGCGACGTGATCCTCTTTCCGCTGCTTCGTCCTCCCGCCTGACCCTCTCCCCGTGCGGTACGAGCTGTTCATCAGCCTGCGCTACCTCCGCGCCAAGCGCCGGGAGGCGTTCATCAGCCTGATCACGCTGATCTCGATTCTCGGCGTGACGATCAGCGTGATGACGCTCGACATCGCGCTGTCCGTGACCACCGGCTTCGAGAACGACTTGCGGACCCGGATTCTCGGGTTCACGCCGCACGTGATCGTCACGAGCTACGGCGGCGCGGTCGCCGATCCGGCGAAGCTGATGGGGCCGATCCTGCGGACGCCCGGGGTAGTGGCGGCCGCTCCGTACGTGTACGTGCAGGCCATGATGTCCTACGGCAACGCCGTCACCGGCGTGTTCATCCGCGGCGTCGAGCCCGAGCGGGCGAACGTCGTCGTCGACGTCAAACGGTTCCTCCGCAGCGGCAGCTTCGAGCAGATGGGAAAGCCGCAGCAAGTGACGATCCACGAGCAAGGCGAGGAGCGGCAGGTGGCGCTATCCGGTGTGGTCGTCGGCGTCGAGCTCGCCAAGCAGCTCGGCGTCAACCTCGGCAGTGCCGTCACGGTGATCCTGCCCGTGGGTACTCCGTCCTCGGTCGGCATGGTCCCACGCATCAAGCGCTTCGCGGTCGTCGGTCTCTTCGACTCGGGAATGGCCGAGTTCGATTCGAGCCTCGTCTACATGGCGCTCGCCGACGCGCAGGCCTTGGTCGGCTTGAAGGACGCCGTCACCGGAGTGGAGGTGCGCACGGAGCGCATCGAAGAAGCCTCGGAGGTCGCCGGGCGGATCACGAAGAGCGGGCTCGGATTTCCCTATGAAGCGCGGGATTGGATGCAGATGAACCGCAACGTGTTCATCGCGCTGCGTTTGGAGAAGCTCGTCTATTTTCTCGTGCTCTCGCTGATGCTCGTGGTTGCGGGCTTCTCGATCCTCGCGACGTTGATCATGGTCGTGATGGAGAAACGAAAAGACATCGCGATCTTGAAGTCGATGGGAGCCACGGACGGCTCGGTGGCGCGAATCTTCGTCTTCAAGGGGCTGGTGATCGGCCTCATCGGCACGGTCCTCGGCAACGCCGGCGGGCTCGGCCTCTCGTGGCTGATCTCCCGTTACAAGCTCCCGCTGCCGCACGGGGTGTTCTTCACCGAGACCGTGCCGGTCGAGATCGTGCCCGCCTACTTCGTGGCGGTCACCGTTGCGGCGTTCGTCGTTTGCTTGTTCGTCACGCTCTATCCGGCGTCACGTGCGTCTCGCGTGGCCCCGGTGGACGTCATCCGCTATGAATGAGGAGCTCGCTTCGGCGGCGGTGGGCGAGCCGCTCGTATACGTCGATGGGCTGGTCAAGCACTACAGTGACGCGGGGCGCGTGGTGCGCGTGCTCGAGGGAGTGCATCTCGAGGTGCAACCCGCCGAGAAGATCGCCATCGTCGGCGAGTCGGGGGTCGGGAAATCGACGTTGTTGCACATCCTCGGAACGCTCGACCGGCCGACCGCTGGAGTCGTGCGCTACGGCGGCGCCGATCTCCAGTCGCTCACGCCACGCGCGCTGGCCGCCTTCCGCAACCGCGACATCGGTTTCGTCTTCCAGTTCCACCACCTGATGGCGGATCTCACCGCCGAAGAGAACGTCATGATGCCGGCGCTCATCGGTGGTTTCGGCTGGGATCGTGCGCGTCAGGAGGCGCGCGGCATCCTCGAGCGCGTGGGTTTGGCCGGACGGCTCGGGCACAAGCCCGGTGAGCTGTCCGGGGGTGAGCAGCAGCGGGTGTCGGTCGCGCGCGCGGTCGTGCTTTCCCCTCGCGCGCTTCTCGCCGACGAACCCACGGGAAACCTCGATCCCACCACGGGCGAGGACGTCCAACGCTTGCTGATCGAGCTCAACCGCGAGCGCGCCGTCGCGCTCATCGTGGTCACACACAATCCGCGCCTCGCGGCGGCGATGGATCGAGTGCTTCGCCTCCACGGAGGCCGGCTCCATCCCGTTCATGGTCTCGGAGCGCCGGTTTGAAGACCTTATACCCGGCGCGCGTCCAACGTCCGTGCTGTACACCCCGCAGACCATCTGATACGACGCCCGAATTTCGTGAATCGTACATGACCGTCTGGAGGTTTTTGCTCTTCTGGGTGCTGGCGCTCGCTTCCGTAGGGGTGGCAGAAGAGGCGCCGATCGAGGCCATTTCAATCGTCGGCCAACAGCCGCGTCGAGCAGTCGGCGATCCGCGTGCGCATCAAGAGCCCGATCGGCAAGCCCGCCGACCAAGCCCTGATCGAGCAAGACGTCCGCTCGATCTACAACATGGGGTTTTTCGAGGACGTGCAGGCGTCGGTCGGTAACGTCGACGGCAAGCAGACGCTAACGTTCCACGTGATCGAGCGACCGATGATCAAGGAGGTCAAGCTCCAGGGCAACAAGAAGATCAAAGACGACGATCTGCTGGTTGCGATGAAGGTCCGGCCGCACACGCTGCTCGACGTCGAGAAGGTTCAGCGCGGCATCGAGGAGGGCAAGAAGCTCTACGACCAGAAAGGCTACAAGGACGCCGCAATCACCTTCAAGACCTCCGAGCCGGTGAACGGAGAGGTCACGCTGACCTTCGTCGTCGACGAGGGCAAGGTCGTCCGCATCCAACACATCATCTTCGAGGGTAACAAGCAGTTCTCGGCGCGAAAGCTCCGCACCATCATGCAGACGAAGGAGGCGTGGTTCCTCTCCCGACTGACCGGCGCCGGCAACCTCGATCCCGACGTGCTGAAGACCGACACGGAGCGGCTGACCGCCTTCTACTACGACAACGGGTACGTGAACGTGAGAGTCGACGAGCCGCAGATCGAACGCAAGGAAGACGGGCTGGACGTGACGATCCGCATCGACGAAGGCGATCAGTACAAGGTCGGCCCGGTGAAGATCATTGGGGATCCCATTTTTGACCCTACCTCCACCGCGGCTCGGCTCGAGATGAAGAGCGGAGACGTGTTCCGCGCGAGTAAGCTCCGCCAGGACGTCCTCACGCTCACCGATGCATACGGCGACCAGGGCTACGCCTTCGTCAACGTCGAGCCGCTCACCGACCTGGAGCCCGAAAAGAAGCTGGTCGCGCTCACTTACAAGATCGACAAAGGTCCCCAGGTCTATTTCGATCGCATCGAGATCACCGGCAACACCAAGACCAAGGACGAGGTGATCCGGCGCGAGCTCCTCGTTCAAGAGCAGCAGCTCTTTCGCGGCAGCGAGCTGAAGGCGAGCCGTGCGCGCGTGCAGCGCCTGGGTCTCTTCGGGGAAGTGAACATGACGACCCAGCGCTCGGCGCAGCCGGACAAGATCGACCTGCGGGTCGACGTCAAGGAGCAGCAAACCGGCGCGTTCACCGCCGGTGCGGGGTTCAGCACGGCCGATCACTTTCTCTTCAACGTGCGGCTTTCGGAGAACAACCTCTTCGGGACCGGCGATCGCGTATCGATCAACGGGGACTTCGGATCGCTGCGCCAGAGCTTCATCTTCGACTACACCGACCCCTATTCGTTCGACACCTACTTCACCTCCATCTTCTCGGCATTCGCCTACAAGACCGAATTCGACGACTTCGACCGCGGCGGCACCGGCTTCTCGATCGAAGAGCTCTATCCCTTTACGGCGCTCGGCCTCCGCCGGATTCCGTACATCGGCGCCCCGCTCGACGAGGTGCGCTTCGGCATGCGCTATAAGCTCGAAGAATCCAACATCAGCAACGTCTCGTCGATCGACAGGGTGCCGAGTATCGAGGCCGAGGAAGGCAAGCAGCTGACGAGCAGCGTGATCCCCACGCTCGTGCGCAACACGCTGAACCATCCGTTCGATCCGACCGAGGGCTCGTTGCAGGACATGTCGGTGCAGTTCGCCGGCGTCGGCGCGGGCTCGAACTTCCTGGTCATCGAGGGGCGAGGCCGCTGGTTCTTTCCGGTCTACAAGAGCCCGACGCTCGGCACCTTCGTGCTGTCGCATGGAACCCGCATCGGTTGGGGCGTCGGCCAGGAAGACCGCAGCGGACAAGAGATTCCGCTGTTCGAGCGTTTCTTTCCCGGCGGAATCAACTCGATACGCGGTTTCCAGGCGCGTACGCTGGGGCCACGCGAGCCGGTATTCAACCAGGACAACGAAATCATCGACACCACTCCCGTCGGCGGCAGCGCACAGCTGATCCTCAACAACGAGCTGATCTTCCCGATCATCGAGTCGCTCGGGCTGCGCGGGGTGGTCTTCATTGACGCCGGCAACGCCTGGACGCACGAGCAGGGAATCGACGTGAGCAATATGCGCTACTCCGCGGGATACGGCGTCCGCTGGCTGTCGCCGATCGGCCCGCTGCGCATCGAAATCGGCTATCCGCTGGACAAGAAGCCTAACGAGAAGAGCAGCGTCTTCCAGTTCTCGTTCGGCGCTCCGCTATAGATCGAATGCCCCTGGAGGAGGTTCGAATGAAGCGACTGATTCTGCCGTTTGTGATCCTGGTGCTCGCCGCGCCGCTCGGCCGGGCCGAGGACATCAAGCTCGCCACCGTGGACATGCAACGAGCGCTGAACGAATGCGACGCCGGAAAGAAGGCCAAGGAGGACTTCAAGAGCCAGGTCGACAAGCTGCAGGCGGACCTGAACAAGCAGAAGACGGAGATCGAGAAGATCAAGGAAGACGTCGAGAAGAAGGGAATGGTCCTGAAGGAGGAGGAACGCAAGAACATCGAGCGCGACTATCAGAGGCGTCTGCGCGACTTCCAGCGCACCTACAAGGATTCGCAGGCCGAGCTTCAGCAGCGCGACAACGAGCTCACGGGCGAAATTCTCCGCCAGCTCCAAGAGGTGATCGCCGAGTACTGCGCCAAGCAGGGATACACTCTGGTGCTGGAGGCCTCGAACACCGGTGCGGTCCTCTACAACGCCCGCTCGATCGACATCACGGATCAGGTGATCCAGGAATACAATTCCAAGCGGAGGAGCTCGCCGAAGGCCAAGTGAAGCGACGCCGGTCGATGCGACTCGAATATCCCGACATCATCCTCCGCCTGCCGCACCGCTATCCCTTCCTGCTCGTGGATCGCGTGGTCGCGCTCGCTGACGGCGAACGGTTGGTGGCGATCAAGAACGTCACCGCCAACGAGCCGTTCTTCTCGGGTCACTTCCCCGGGCACCCGATCATGCCGGGCGTGCTGATTTGCGAAGCGCTGGTGCAGGCCGGCGGCCTGCTGGCAAGCTGCTCGCGCGACGGCCTGCCCGCAGGGAAGGGGGTCTTGCTCGCCGGTCTCGAGCACGTTCGCTTCCGCCGGCGGGTGATCCCCGGAGACCAGCTTCGACTCGAGGTCGAGCTCGTGCACAAGCGCCGTCCGCTCTGGAAGATGAAGGGTCGGGCGCTCGTCGAGGAGAACGTGGCTGCGGAGGCGGAATTCCTCACCATCGAAGTCGACAGCTCGGAGATGGGATTCTGAGCGGGTCGATTCATCCGCAAGCGGTGGTCGCGCCGGGAGCGGAGCTCGCGGAGGGCGTGGAGATCGGTCCGTTCGCGGTGATCGGCCCCGAGGTGCGGATCGGACGCGGCACGAGGGTAGGCGCCCATGCCGTGATCGAAGGCCGCACGACCATCGGCGAGCGCAATCGCATCTTCCAGTTTGCCGCGCTCGGCGCGATCCCTCAGGATCTGAAATATCACGGCGAGCAGACGACGCTCGTCATCGGCGACGAGAATCAGATCCGCGAGTTCACCACCATGCACATCGGCACGGAGGGCGGTGGCGGGGTGACCTCGGTCGGAAACCGCAACCTGTTCATGAACTTCTCGCACGTCGCCCACGATTGCCAGATCGGCAACCGCGTAATCTTCGCCAACGGCGCCACGCTCGCGGGGCACGTGATCGTGGAGGATCACGTGATCGTCGGCGGGCTCTCGGCCGTCCATCAATTCGTGCGACTCGGCGAGTCGTCGATGCTCGGTGGAGGGGCGATGGTCGTTCAGGACGTGCCACCGTTCTGCGTCGTGCAGGGCGACCGGGCCGGCCTCGTGGGTCTCAACGTCGAGGGACTGCGCCGCCGCGGGTTCACGGATGAAGACCTGCGCGCCCTGCGCGCCGCCTACCGGGCACTGTTCCGCTCGGGACTGACCGTGCGCGACGCGATTCGGAAGATGCGCGACGAGCAGACGCCGGGGGCGGCTGCCGAACGGCTGCTGCTGTTCGTCGAGAGCTCGAAGCGAGGAATCTGCCGCCTCCGCGGTGAAGCCGGGGACGACGCCGACCCCGAGTCGTAGTGAACGTGCTGCCTCCAAGGGCTACTGCCTACCGCTCGTTCGCAATGTCATCGTCGGTGGCGTCGGTCGCCGCCAGCCTCTCATGACCGAACCCATCGGACTCATCGCGGGCAACGGACGGTTTCCGCTGATCTTCGCCGAGACGGCAAAACAGGAAGGCGTCCGCGTGATCGCCGTCGCGCACCGCGGCGAGACGGACCCGGCGCTCGACGGCGTGGCCGAAGCGGTCACTTGGGTGCGGGTCGGGGAGCTCGGCAAGATGATCCGCGCGCTGCGCGACGCCGGGGTGCGTCGCGCGGTGATGGCGGGCGGGCTCTCCAAGGCCGGTGTGTTCCGCGGCGGCCGGCCCGATCTTCGCGGCGCGATGTTCCTCGCACGGATGCGCAGCTTTCGTGACGATGCGCTGCTGCGAGGTGTCGCGGCCGAGTTCGAGAGCGACGGCATCGAGATCGTTCCGTCGACGATGTTCCTGTCCACGATCGTCACCCACGAGGGCGTGCTCGGACGGCACGGGCCGAAGCGGCGCGAGTGGGCCGACATCACCTACGGCTTTCGCGTCGCCAAGGAGGTCGGCCGCTTCGACGCCGGGCAGAGCGTCGTGGTACGCGGGGGCGTGGCGCTGGCGATCGAGGGCATGGAGGGCACCGACGCGTGCATTCGCCGCGGCGGAGAGCTCGGGCACGGCGGCGTGGTCGTGATCAAGGTCTCGAAGCCCGGCCAAGACCTGCGCTTCGACGTGCCGGCCATCGGACCGCGCACGATCGAGGTGATGAGCGAGGTGAAGGCGCGCGTGCTCGCGCTCGAGGCCGAACGCACGATTCTGCTCGACCGCGCGGAGGCGCTCGCGAGCGCCGACCGCGCTGGGATCGCCGTTCTCGGCGTGAGCGAGGGGAGTCTCCAGGAGCGCTCGCCATGAGGACGCGCGTGGCCGTCGTCGGCGTCGGCTACCTCGGCCGGTTCCACGCCGAGAAATACGCGGCCGAGCCGGAAGTCGATCTCGTCGGCGTGGTCGATATCGACGTCGAGCGGGCGCGCCATGCCGCGGCGCGCTTCGGTTGCCGTGCGTTCTCCGACGCGCGCGAGATCCACGGGCTCGTCGATTGCGCGAGCGTGGTGGTGCCGACCCCGCTTCACCGCACCATCGGGACGGCGCTCCTCGAGGCCGGCATCGACGTGCTCGTCGAGAAACCGATCGCCGCCACGCTGGCAGAGGCACGCGACCTCGTGCGGGTCGCCGAAGAGCGGGGTCGGATCCTTCAGGTCGGGCACCTCGAACGTTTCAATCCCGCGATCCGGGCGCTCGCCGAGCTGCTGACGCGCCCCCGGTTTCTCGAATGTCATCGCCTGGCGCCGTTCGTCGAACGCGGTACCGACGTGGACGTGGTGCTCGATCTCATGATCCACGATCTCGACGTGATCCTCAGCATGATGAGGAGCCCGGTGGCGGCGATCGAGGCGGTCGGGGTTCCGGTGATCACGACTTCGCCCGACATCGCCAACGCGCGGATCCGTTTCGCCGACGGCGCGATCGCCAACGTCACGGCGAGCCGCGTTTCGCTCAAGCGCGAGCGCAAGCTGCGCATCTTTCAGCACGACACCTACATCTCCCTCGACTACGGCGAGAAGCGCATGCGCATCTGCCGCCGCGGTCAGGCGCCCCCGGGCGGGCTCGCTCCGATCGAGGTCGAGGAGCGGATCGTCGACGGTGAGGACGCGCTCGCGGAAGAGATCCGCGCTTTTCTCGGCGCCGTACGCACGCGCCAGCCGCCGTTGGTGAGCGGTCGTGAGGGGCTGCGCGCGGTCGAGCTCGCCTACCAGATCCTCGAGCGCGTCGAGGACGAGCTCGCGCGCTCGTGATGAGCGTCGAAAGCCCGGTGCTAGCCGCGCAGACGCCTGCTACCGCTTCACGCGTAATGCTCGTGGCAGGCGAGGCTTCCGGGGATTTGCATGCAGCCGGGCTGGTCGCGGCGCTGCGCCGCCGGGCGCCCGCGATCCAGATCTGGGGAATCGCCGGGCGCGAGGCGCGCGCTCAGGGTATGGTCACGGCGGTTGACATCGCCGAGATCGCGACGCTCGGCCTCACCGAGGTCGCCGAGAAGGGGCGCGCGCTGTGGCGTAGCTATCGCATGCTGCGCCGCGAGCTCTACGAGCGTCCGCCGCGGCTTCTGGTTCTGATCGATTTTCCGGAGTTCAACCTCGCGCTGGCGGCGGTCGCCAAGCGCCGCGGGGTGCCGGTCTTCTACTATGTGAGCCCGCAGGTTTGGGCGTGGCGGCGAAGGCGTGTTCGCAAGATTCTTCGCCGGGTCGACCGGCTCGCGGTGCTCTTCCCCTTCGAGCCCGCCGTGTACGGAAACGCTCCGCAGGTCGTCTTCGTCGGCCACCCGCTGCTCGATCGCGTGCGCGCGACGGCGAGCCGCGAGGAGACCATCGCGCGGCACGGTCTGGATGGCGGCAAGCGACTCGTCGTGCTTCTGCCCGGAAGCCGTCGGCGGGAGATCGAGCGCCTGCTGCCGGAGATGGCGGGTGCTGCGGAGCGGCTCGCCGAGCGTCACCCGCTCGCGTTCGCAATCGCCCTCGCCCCGACGATACCGCGCGCGCTTGCGGAATCGCTGACCGCGGGCCGAGCCGTGCCGCTTCCCCTGCTCGAGGGCGATGCTTATAACCTTATCGCCGCGGCAGATCTGGTGTTGACGGCCTCGGGCACGGCGACGCTCGAGGTCGCGCTCCTCGAGAGGCCGATGGTGATCATGTATCGAACCTCGCCACTCACCTATGCCGCCGCCCGCGTCCTCGTCGACGTGCCGTGGATCGGCATGCCGAATCTCATCGCCGGCCGATCGATCGTGCCCGAGCTGATCCAAGGCCGGGCTTGCGCCGCCGAGATCACCCGCGAGGCCGATGCCGTCCTGTCGGACCCGGCCCGCGCGCGCGCGATGGAAGCCGCTCTCGCCGCGGTTCGAGCATCTCTCGGCTCGGGAGGCGCGGCCGAGCGCGCCGCGGCGCTCGCCTTGGATCTGATGAGGCCCACGTGAAGCTCTACGGCCGCCTGCTCGGGTACCTGCGGCCTTACGTCTGGCCGCGCTTCACCCTCGCCGTGGTCTGTATGGTGCTCTACAGCTCCACGAATGGCGTGATGCCGTACCTGGTGCGCAGCGTCTTCGACGACGTATTCCTGCAAAAGAGACAGTGGGCGCTGCGCGTCCTGCCGGTGGTGATCGTCACGGTCTTTCTGTTCCGCGCTTTCATGAGTTTCAATCAGAGCTACCTGATGGAGTGGATCGGACAGCACGTGATCGCCGACATTCGCAGCCAGCTGAATGCGCATTTCCAACGCCTCTCGCTCGCGTTCTACAACCACACGCCAACCGCAACGCTGCTCTCGCGCATGACCAACGACGTCGAGCTCATGCGCAGCGCGCTCACCGATGCGGTGGCCTCCGTGATGAAGGACTTGACGTCGCTCCTGGTGCTGATCGCGGTCGCGTTCTTCATGGACTGGACGCTCGCGCTGATCGCCTTCGTCGCGTTCCCGCTGACGGTGCTGCCGATCCTGCGATTGTCACGGCGCTTGCGGAGAGTCACGCGCAAGGGTCAGGTGACGCTCGGCAACCTGGCGACGCTGCTTCAGGAGACGATCCAGGGAAACCGCGTCGTCAAGGCGTTCGGAATGGAGGACTACGAGATCCGCCGGTTCGACGCGGAGAGCGAGCGACTCGTCAAGCTCTACATGAAGGCGGGGCGCATCAAGGCCTTCACGACGCCGATGATGGAGGTGCTCGCCTCGTTCGGCATCGCCGGCGTCGTCTGGTACGGCGGCACGAGCGTGATGGCCGGCGGCCGCACGCCGGGGTCGTTCATGGCGTTTCTGACCGCGATGCTGCTGCTCTACGATCCGTTCAAGGGTCTCACCAAGACCAACAACGTCGTGCAGCAGGGACTCGCGGCGGCGAGCCGCATCTTCGAGATGCTCGACGAACCGAGCGACGTGGTGGAACGACCTCGAGCGGCCGCTCTCGAGGGCTTTCGCGACGGGATCCGCTTCGAAGACGTCACGTTCCGCTACGACGCGGAGCCGGTGCTGCGCGAGATCAACCTGGAGATTCGGCGCGGCGAGGCCGTGGCGCTCGTCGGCCGCAGCGGCGCGGGAAAGAGCACGCTGGCCGATCTGATTCCGCGGTTCTACGACGTCACCGGAGGTCGCATCACGGTCGATGGGAGGGACGTGCGCGACCTGACGCTGGCAGTCGCTTCGCGCCCAGATCGCGATCGTCACCCAATTCACCTTTCTCTTCAACGACAGCGTGCGAAACAACATCGCGTACGGCGACGTCGGCACGTCGATGGAGCGCATCGAGGCCGCGGCGCGCGCCGCCAACGCGCACGACTTCATTCGCGAACTGCCGCGCGGCTACGACACGGTGATCGGCGAGCTCGGTGTGAAGCTCTCTGGAGGGCAGCGCCAACGCCTGGCGATCGCGCGCGCGCTCCTCAAGAACGTACCGATCCTGATCCTCGACGAAGCGACTTCGGCTCTCGACAACGAATCCGAACGCCTGGTCCAGGAAGCGATCGAACGCCTGATGGCGGGTCGCACGACGCTGGTCATCGCCCACCGACTCTCGACCATCCGCAATGCCGACCGGATCGCGGTTCTCGACGCGCGGCCGCATCATCCAAGAGGGGACGCACGCCGAGCTCCTCGACCGCGACGGCGAGTATCGCCGGCTCTACGACATGCAGTTCCGCGACGTGCCCCGCGCGGCCGTGGCCGGGGAATGAAGGGAAGCCGCCGTGCGCGAATGCGGGTTGCGCTCCTCGGGTTCGCCGCGCGATGTCTCTACGGGCTGGTCAAAACGACCGTGCGCCCGGTGGCGGGAGCGGATGCTCGCGAAGTGCTCGCGGCCTTCGAACGGAACGAGCGCCTCGTGATCGCGTTCTGGCACGGTCAGCTGGCGATGGTCCAAGCGGGGTACCGCGGCCGCGGCTCTGGAATCTGCGTCCAAATCAGCCATCACAGTGACGGCGAGATCATCACGCGGGCCGTCCGACCGTTCGGAGTCCGTGTGGCGCGCGGCTCCGCCACACGCGGCGGGCTGGCGAGCGTTCGCGAGATGCTCGAAGCGCATCGCGAAGGCTACGACCTGGCACTCGCGCCCGATGGCCCGCGCGGTCCGATTCATCGCGCCAAGCCAGGCGCGATCCGGCTCGCGCAAGCGACCGGCGCGCGTCTTTTCCCGGTGGCGTGCGCCCCGCGCCGGGGGTTGGTGTTCCGGAGCTGGGACCGCTTCACGTTGCCGCTGCCGTTCACGCGAATCCACTACGTCGTTGGCGCCCCACTGTCGGTTCCGCGCGACGCCGACGAGGAAGAGGTCGAGCGGGCGCGCCTCACTCTGGAGCAGGAGCTCTCTCGCGCGACGGAGGAAGCCGAGCGGCGCGCCCGGAGCCGGTAATGAGAACCGTGGCCCCGTCATCCTGGCGCGCTTCGATCGCGGCGTCGAGGCTCCGCTGAGCATGTATGCGCTTTACAATCTGCTCCTCGCGGTGCCCGGGCTCGCGGTGATGCCGGCGCTCCGCTTGCCGCGCTTCCGCGCCCATCGAGAGCGCCTCGGCGTGTATGCGCCCGAGATCCTCGAGCGGGTGCGCGGCCGGAAGGTGCTGTGGCTTCACAACGCGTCGATCGGAGAGCTCAAGGCTTCTCGCCCGCTCCTCCACCGCCTGCGCGAGGAGCTCGGTGAATGGCGAATGGTCCTGTCGACGACGAGCGTCAGCGGGCGCGAGCTGGCCCGGGAGCTCGCCGAAGCCGACGTTGCGGTGCTCTTGCCGCTCGATCTTCCCGCGTCCGTCGAGCGAGCCCTCGATGCCATCCAGCCGTCCTTGTTCGTCTTCACCGAAACCGAGATCTGGCCGAACCTGCTCCGCGCGCTTCGCCGGCGTGGCGTTCCCGCCGTGCTTCTCTCGGGACGCGTCTCGCCTCGTTCGTACCGTCGCTACCTCTGGGTACGTCCCTTCTTGCGCCGCGTGCTGAGCGACGTGACGCTGTTCGGCATGCAGAGCGAGGCCGAGGCGGAACGCATTCGCGCGCTCGGCGCGCCGCCGGAGCGCGTTCGGGTGACGGGCAGCCTGAAGCTCGAAACGGTGGCCGAGCCCCGAGCGCTGACCATCGAGAGCGCGGGGCCGCTCTGGATCGCGGCCTCGACGCACGCCGGCGAGGAAGAAGTCTGCGCGCGCGTGTTCGCTCGTTTGCTCGAGCGCTGCGCCGGCCTCCGCCTGCTCCTGGCTCCTCGCCACCTCGATCGGTTGCCTGCTGTGGAGGAAGTCCTTCGCTCAAAGGGTCTCGATTTCGTGCGCCGCACCGAGCTTCGCGAGAACCGTTGGACGGGCGAGCCCCGCGTGTTGCTGCTCGACACGCTCGGGGAGCTCGCTGCCCTCTACGCGGGGGCCGCCGCGGCGTTCGTAGGGGGTACGTTCGTGCGCGTCGGGGGGCACAATCTCCTCGAGCCGGCGAGAGCCGGCGTCCCCGTGATCTACGGACCGCACGTGGAGAACGTCGCGGCGATCGCCGACGCGCTCGATGCGAACGGCGGCGGATTCCGCGTTGCCGACGAGACGGGTCTCGCCGCAAGGCTCCAGGCGCTGCTCGACGACCCCGAGCTCCGCGCTCGCACGGGGGACGCGGCGCAGGCGGCGGTCGGATCGGTGGGAAGCTTGGAGGCGAGCGTGCGCACCGCCCTCGACTCTCTCGCGTGACTGTCGAATCGATGAGCCGCGCGATCGAGCGCGCCTGGAAACGGGAGGGGTTGGGTGGACGCGTGATCCGCCTCGCGCTTCTGCCCGCCTCGGTACTGTTCTCGGCGATCGTGCGGCTGCGTGCTCTCGCCTATCGGTGGCGGCTGCGTCGACGCCGTGCGCTTCCCGCGGCGGTGGTCTCCGTGGGCAACCTTTCGGTCGGCGGTACCGGAAAGACGCCGACGGCGCTCTGGTTGGCCGAGAGCCTTCAGGAGCGCGGCTATTCCGTCGCGATCCTGTCGCGGGGCTACGGCGGTGACGCGCGCCGGCCGACTGTGGTCGGAGCAGCGTCACGACCCGGGATTCCTGCGTCCACGGACGCGCGGGTGGTCGGAGACGAGAACGTCGTGCTCGCGCGTCGTTTCTCGGGACCCGTCGTGGTTGCGCGGCGACGGGCAGACGCGGGGGCGCTCGCCTGTCGCGAGCTCGGCGCGGACGTACTGGTGCTCGACGATGGGTTCCAGCACCTGGCGCTGCGCCGCGACTTCGATCTCGTCTGCGTGCGCGCGTCCGCGGTCGGCGATGATTGTGTTCTGCCGGCGGGCCGGCTGCGCGAGCCCCCCTCGGCACTTCGCCGAGCGCACGCCCTCCTCGTCACCAAAGGGGCAGAGGAGCGCATCGATCGGAGGCTCGCACCCCATCTGGCGAAGATCCCCTCGTATCACGGCGAGCTTTGCGCCGAGAATCTGGTGACGCCCGACTCGGGTGAGTGGCGCGAGCTGCCGATGGGCGTCTTGGCGGCGCGCCGGGCGCTCGGCGTCGCCGGCTTGGCCGATCCGCAGCCGTTCTACCGCACGCTACACGAGTGGGAAGCGCGGATCGAGGACTTCCTGGAGTTCGCCGACCATCACGTCTACACTCACGACGATTGGAAGAGAATCGCCTACCGGAGCCGGGAGCTCGATCTGGTGGTGACTACGGAAAAGGACCTGGTCAAGCTGGAACGATTTCCCTTCGCGAAGGACAAGCTGGTGGCGGTGCGGGTGTCGATGCACGTCGAGAACGGCTCGCAGCTCGTCGATTCGGTCGTCGCCGCGATCGAGCGACGGCACGCCGAGCTCGCCGCCGACCGCGAGACGAGCCGCCCGTGAGGTGTCTGGTTACCGGCGCGGCCGGCTTCATAGGCTCACATCTCGCCGCACGCCTCGCCGAGCTCGGTCACGAGATCGTCGGTGTCGACTGCTTCCTGGACTACTACCCACGCGCGGTGAAGGAGCGGAACCTCCGATCGCTCCGTGCGCGGTCGGACGTCCGGTTCCTCGAAGAGGATCTGTCGGGCGCGGAGCTCGCACCGCTCCTCGCGGGCGTGGATTGGGTATTTCACCTGGCCGCGCAGGCGGGGGTGCGGGCGAGTTGGGGGCGCGACTTCGCGATCTACGCGATCCACAACGTGCTCGCCACCCAGCGCCTCCTCGAAGCCGCGCGCGACGCGAGGGTGCGCCGCTTCGTCTACGCGTCGTCCTCTTCGGTGTACGGCGACACGACCGATCTGCCGATGCGCGAACAGAGCCTGCCCCGCCCGATCTCGCCCTACGGCGTCAGCAAGCTCGCCGCCGAGCATCTCTGCTGGCTCTATTGGCGAGGGTACGGATTGCCGACGGTATCGCTCCGCTACTTCACGGTCTACGGCCCGCGGCAACGTCCCGACATGGCTTTTCACCGCTTCTTCAAGGGGGCGCTTCGGGGAGAGGAGATCACCCTCTATGACGATGGGGAACAGACGCGCGACTTCACGTTCGTGTCCGACGTGGTGGCGGCCAACATCGCCGCGGCGGAGCGAGCCGAGGGCGGCGACGTGTTCAACATCGGCGGGGGTTCGGAGGTCAGCATCAACCACGTGCTCGCGACGATCGAACGACTCTCGGGTCGCACCCTGCGCGTGCGCCACGAGGAGCGGCAAAAGGGCGATGTGCGGCATACGGCCGCCGACTGCGCGCGCGCGAGAGACGTGCTCGGTTTCCGCCCTGCCGTACCGCTCACCGAGGGGCTTCGTCGCGAGTGGGAATGGATCCAGGAGGAATATGATGGGCATCAGCCAAGAACTGCTTGAGATTCTGGCCTGCCCCAAGTGCAAGGGTGACCTCGAGCTCACGGCGAAGCAGGACGGGCTCGTCTGCAAGGCGTGCAAGCTCGTCTATCGCATCGAGGACGACATCCCGATCATGCTGATCGACGAGGCAGTGAAGCTCGAGTGAGCGAGACGGAGGCGCGCGAACGCCGCTCGGCCGCTAGCTCGGCAGAATGGTCGATCGGAGACGGGGTCGCGACCAACGGGAGCGATCCGTGACGCAAACTCCCCGCCCGCGCGAACCGCTCACGGATTGGCATCGCGTCGTCGAGCGCTTGAACGTCGAGACGTGCGAGGCGGCCGACGCCGCGTTCGAACGCGGAGAGACGGCCGGCGTCCGGAAGTTTCTCTGGGATCCGCTGCGCGCGTTCCTCGCCGAGGCGGTGCGTGGACGACTGTCGCAGGCCGTGCTCGCCGCGTACTGGAAGCTCGCCCGCGCCGCGAAGCTCTGGGAATTGGAAATGCGTTGGCGGGAGCGGCACATCGAGACCTTCGAGCAGGGGAGGGTATTCGGAATCGCCCGGCGCGAGTGGCGAGACTCGCTCGAGCGACTACTCGACGAGGAAGGCGCCGCCGACCGCATCTCGGGAGGACGCGGCGTGGCGTGGCGGATCGCGACCGACCAGGGTACGGTGATCGTCCGCCGCTACCGGCGAGGTGGCGCCATGCGCTGGCTCGGCGAGAGCTACTTCGGCTTTCGACCGCGACCGTTTTCCGAGTTTCGGGTGTTGCTGCGCGCCCGCCGCCGCGGGCTGCCCGTCCCCGACGCGATCGCGGCCGTGGTGGAACGGAGGTTCGGCCTTGCCTATCGTGGACATCTGCTCATGCGAGAGATCGGAGACAGCCTTCCCGTGCTCGACTTCCTGGGCCGCCGTCGCGACTTCGACGTCGTCCCGCTGCTGGCGCGCGGACTGCGGGACCTCCACGATGCGGGCCTCTGGCACCCGGATTTGAATCTCCGAAACGTGCTGGTGGTCGTGCGCTCGTACGGCGCGAGCATCGCCTATGTGGACTTGGATCGCGCGCGCCTCGCCGACCGCCCGCTCGGCATCGCCGCGCGACGGCGAAGTCTCCGCCGCCTCCGGCGATCCGCAGCGAAGCTCGATCCGGCGGGTCGACTGCTCGGCGCGCCCGCGCTCGGTCGTCTCGAGGAGATGTACTGGCGGCTCGGACCGGCGAGCGTCGCGCGGCTGGAGGAATCGCGTGGAGTCGGCTGAGCTCTCGCCCGAGCGGGTCCTCATCGTGTTGTTCGGGGCGATCGGCGACGTCGTCCGGGCGATGCCGCTGGCCATGCGCCTGCGGCGCGGCTTTCCCCGGGCGCGGATCACCTGGGCTGTGGAGCCCCCGGCGGCGCCGCTTCTCGAGCGTCACCCCGCGATCGACGAGCGGTTGATTTTCCAGCGCGACCGCGGAGCGCCCGAGTTCGTGCGCTTTCTCGCCGCGGTTCGACGGCGGCGCTTCGACTTGTCGCTCGACCTCCAAAGGCATCTGAAGAGCGGCGTCGTCAGCCGGGCGAGCGGCGCGAAGGTGCGTGTAGGCTTTCACCGCTCGAACACCAAGGAGGCGAACTGGATCTTCAACAGCCAGACGATCCCGCCGCAGCCGCATTGGTCGAGCAAGCTCCGACAGTACCTGGCTTTCGCCGACCACCTGAGACTCGCCGAATCGCCGATCGAGTTCGGCCTCTCGCTCGCGCGCCAAGAGGTGGAGCGCGTCGACGGGCTTTTACGAGACGTGCGCGGGCCGTTCGTCGTGGCCTTGGTTGGATCGACTTGGGAGAGCCGCTGGTGGATCGCCGAGCGGACCGCCGCGGTGCTCGACAGGCTGCGCGCGCGCTTCGGGCTCGGGGCCGTCGTGGTCGGCGCAGCCGGCCGGGAAGCCGAATTCGCCGCGGACGTCCAGCGCGCCGCATCGAGCGACGTCGCGAATCTCGCCGGTCGGACGACCCTTCGGGACCTGATCGGCATTTTTGCGCGTGCGCGAGTCGCCTTCGGGCCCGATTCCGGTCCGATGCACATGGCGGCGGCGCTCGGTACGCCGGTGGTTTCGCTCTGGGGCGCGACCAGCCCGCTGCGGTCCGCGCCCTACGGTGCGGAGGATCTCGCGCTCGTCGGTCCGGTCGCTTGTCATCCCTGTTACCTGCGCCGCTGTCCCGTGGGCCGCCTCTGCATGCAGGAGATCACCGTCGAGCCGGTGCTCGCCGCGATCGAAGCGGGCCTCGCGCGGAGGGCGGCGTGACGGTTTTCGCGCTCGGCGTGCTTGCCCACGACGAGGAAGGATCGATCGAGCGTATGTTGGCGAGCGTCGTCGGGCAGTCGCTTTGGCGCCGGCTCCCTCCCGCCGAGCGCCAGGTCGTGGTCTACGCCAATGGCTGCAGCGATGCGACCGCCGCGCGGGCGCGGGGCGTCGGCGCGAGGTGTGGCGAGCTCGAGGTGGTCGAGACTCCCGAGCAGGGAAAATCGCAAGGTTGGAACGCGCTCCAGAGTCTGCTCCGTCGCGATGCCGAGTGGTGGTTCTTCGCCGACGCAGACGTGATTCTCCACTGGCGGGCGGTCGAGCGGATGTTCGACGCCGCGCGCGAGCATCCCGAGGCCGCCGTGCTGTCGTCGACGCTGGTGAGCAGTGCGCGATTCGTTCCGGTCTCCTATCGCGGCTTTCTCGAAGCGGCGCGCGTCGAGTCGGAGCGGCTCAAAGACCCGCGCCGGATGGTTTCAGCGCGTTTCTATGCGATCCGCCGCAGCGTCGCCGAAGGTATCCGCCTGCCGCCCGGCTTGCTGAACGAAGACCTCTACCTCACGCGGCTGCTCGGTTCCGATCGCGTCTGGCGGAGCCGGGACGCGAGGGTCTTCGCGCGCGAGCCGCGGCGGGTGGGGGAGATCGTGCGCTATCAAGTGCGAACCCGCATCGGCTCTTTTCAAGCGCGGCAGATCTCCGGGCCGCGCGTCGACTCGAACAAGTCGGCGAGCGCCATGGCGGAGCGCACGCGGAGCTACCGGCGGTTGTCGTGGAAGGCGAAGATCGGCAAGCTCGCCTGGATCCCGCTCAAGCTCTACGTCGAGTGGTGCGCGCGCCGGGTGCGCCCGGAGTCGCTCGGCGAGAGCTTCTGGATGAAGGTCGGCTCGGCGAAGCTCGAGCCGAAGCGCGAGCGGGCGAAGTCGTGAACGCGGTGATCGCCCCGGCGCTGCGCGGCACGCCGCTCGGGGCGGCGCTCGCAGCCCCGGACCGCCTGCTGGATCGTCCCGGCGCGCGCTTCGTGAAAGACCATAGGCGAACCGCGGTGGCGGCGACCACGCTCGAGGGGCACGAGATCTTCGTCAAGCGATTCAAGCCCTACGCGTGGTACCGTCGGCTCGAATGGATGTTCGCGCCGACGCCGGCGCTACGGTGCTGGCGGCAATCGGCCGCGCTCGAGCGTGCCGGCTTCCGGGTCGCCCCGCCACTGGCGCTCGCCGAGACGCGCTACTTCGGTCTCCCTGCGGATTGCTACTTCGTGACCGCGAGCCTCGACGGCGCGGAGCCCGCCGGGCGCTTCTGGCGGGAGCGCGCGCGCGGGCTCCCGAGCCGCGAGCGTCGCCGAATCCTCGTCGCGTTCGCGCGCGAGCTCCGCCGCTTCCACGACAGCGGCTTCTACAGCGGCGATGCCAACGCCGACAACTTCTTGGTGCGTTTCACCTCGCTGAACGAGCCGGAGTTCTTCCTGCTCGACCTCGAGAACGTGCGCCGGCCTGGGGAGGTGTCTCGCCGCCGCCGCATCAAGAACCTCGTCCAGCTCCAACGGCCGGTTCGCGGAGATGTGGGGACGATGGACCGTCTGCGCTTTCTTCGCGCGTACGCTGGTTTGCCGCTTCGGGAGCTCCGCGGCTGGCTCGCAGCGATCGAGTCGCTCGACGCCAAGAAGGAAGCGGAATACCGGGCTCGCCGCCAGCGGCGGGTGTGAGCGAGGCGGCCGCGCGCTCAGCCGCGCGCGTAACCGTCGTCAGTCGGATACACACCCGCCCGCTCGATGGCGACGGTAGTGACGGCGCTCCGGCAGGTCTCAGGCTCGACTTCGATCTCGAGGTCGACCACCTTGCCCCTCCACGGCGTCAGATCGACCTCGACGTCGCGCGACGGCGAGCGGTCAAGCAGGGAAGGCGCGAGCCGAGTCTCGACGACGACCCGGCTCGCCTCGCCGTCGCGGATGCGTAACGTCGCGATGGCCGGTGCCTGCGAGGGGGTGAGCAGCGAGACGTGGTAGCGGAGAACTCCCTGGAGCGGGATACGAAGGTGGCGCGAGATGATCGCGGGACCGGTGATGACGAGTGCAGCGGGCTTCGAGGGCGTCGCCCGAGCCCAGTTCACGCGAGGATGCGGGGGGAGTCCCCAGGCGCGTAGTGGGAGACACTGCGGGCCGATCAGGATCGAATTGTACGCGGCGGCGAAGTGTCGCTGCTCGCCGGTGCCTGGGAAGCTCCCGAGCCGGCTGTGGCGAAAGGTGAGCCGGTTCTCCCCACGGCGCAGGAGAGTCGCCGGCACGACGAAGCGGTACTCGAGAAAGGTCGCCTCGGGCGAGAAAGTCGATACCTCGTGACCGTTGACGAGCACCGTGATCGTCTGTGGGAACGCGCCGGCAAAGGCCGAGAGCTTGACCAGAAACTGTTGAGCGACGACCGCGAGGACTTGGAACTCTGATGCTCGCCTCGGGATCCGTCGCCCACACGAACGTCAGCCCCGATGCATCGTGCTCGTCGATCGACCAGCCGTCGACGAGATTGCGGCGGTCGCCGGCACCCAAGACGATTCGACGCGTCTCGGCGATCTCTCGGAAGCCCCGGCCCGACGTGAGGTCGACGATTGGTACGCCAGTCGGCTTCGCGAGACCCGGCTCCTGGCAGGACGCGGCGGCGAGCAGCGCGACGATCGGCGCGAAGCTCGCGATCGTGGATCCCCGGAGCGGCTTCATCGCAATCGGTTACCGGAGGTGTTCGGGCAAGTCAAAAAAGCGTAGGGCGGTCCCAAAAATTGCCTTTCCCCAGGATCCCTCGTATACGTGTGCGAGTGGCGGGTGAGACGGAGGAGGCCGCTCGTCCGCGGGTGCGGCCGACGCACGCTGCATTCGTGCTCGTGGCGAGCGGGCTGGCCGCGATCGTCTACACGTACCCGCTGGTCTTCCATCTCCGCGAGGCGATTCCCTACGACTTGGGGGTGCGCCCCGAGCGTCGCGTACAGGGCCTCGTGCCCGGCGATCAGCTCCAATTTCTCTACTTCCTGTCCGTCACGGACGACATGGTCCACGGCCGCGTGCCCTGGTTCCAGGACCCCTACGAGTTCAGCGCGCCGCGCCCTTCGACGCGCCGGAACTTCTTCTTCCTGCCGTTCTCGCTGCTCTTCTGCGCGTTCGCACCACTCGGTCGGGCGGTCGCCTACAATCTTCTGCTGCTCGCGTCGTTTCCCGCCACTGCGCTGTCCACCTTTCTGCTCGCGCGCCGCCTCGGCGCTGATGGCGGAGGCGCGGCGGTCGCCGCTGCCGCCGTCACGCTTCTGCCGTATCGCTTGGCGAATGTCGCCGGGGGTCATCCGACCGGCGTCGCCTTCTTCCTGCTGCCGCTCGCGATCTACCTCCTCGAGGTGGCGTGGCAGGCCTCGAGTCGGAGGGCGGCGCTCGGCGCAGGTCTTTGCCTCGTCTGTCTGGCGCTCAACGAGCCGCACTTCCTCTATTTCTTCCTCTTCCTGTTTCCGCTCTGGCTGCTCTTCGCGATCTGGCGCCTCGAGCCGACGCGGCGCGCGGACGCAAGCCCTGCGGTGTACGGCGCGCTCGCCCTGTCGGCGATTGGACCCACAGCGGCCTTCGCCGTCTTTGCTGCGCGGGGGGGCGCGCAGTGGACGCCGGCGCCTCTGCTCCTTCTCTTCGTCGCGTTCCTCGCCTTGCTGGGGTTGGCGTGGCGCGGGACCGCCGAGATTCGTGCGCGGGCGGGCGAAACGGCATGGCGCGAGGAAGCGCGGTCGTACCTTCCGTTGGCGCTGCTCGCCCTGTACGCGATTCAGCTGCTTCTCGGCCTGCCCCATCTTGGCGCCATCATCGGCGGCGCCACGGTCGTGTTGGTGCTCGCTCTCAAGCTACCGGCCGCGCGCGCAGCCGTGAAGATCGCCGCCGCGTCGGCGGAGCGCTGGCGCGCGCTCTGGCCGTTCGCTTTGGGATTCGTCGTCGCCGCCCTCTTCCTTCTCGAGTTCAAGACCTCGTTCCTCGATCCCTCCGGTCACGGCGCCGGACGATCCCTTGGCGAGATTCAGCTGTTTGCGCCGCGACCAAGCGATTTTCTTGGACCGGTCGAACACGGTGCTGACGCGCCAACTCTACCCAGGCGTCGTTGTGACCGCGCTTGCGCTCGCAGCCCTCGCGAGACGCGAAGGGCGAGCGCTCGCGGTCGTCTCGCTCGGCTTCGCCGTGCTCGCTCTCGGCCCGAACGCACCGCTATGGTTGCCGTTCTACCCCGCCGCCGCTCGGCTGATCCCGTTCTTCGCGGTCATCCGCCAGCCGGCGAAGTTCTTCGCGGTGAGCGCCGTCGCGCTCGGGCTCGCCGCCGGCATCGGGACCACCGTGGCGGGGGAGAGGTTCGGAAGACGCTGGCGTGCGCCGCTCGCGTGCGTGGCGCTCGGCGCGGTTCTCATGGACTTTTCGAGCGTGATGCCGTTCGGCGTCTCCCGGCTACCCCGCGAGAACCGCGCCTACGCAGAGGTCGCGCAGCGAGCCCGCGGCTCGAACCTGCTCGAGCTCGCGCTCTGGCCGGGCGACAGCGCCTACTCGTCGATCTACCAGTACTGGGCGACGCGTACGCGGGTGCCGACCGTCAACGGCTACAGCCCGACGGCGCCGCGGGACTACGTCGAACGCGTCGCTCGGCCGCTCGCATCGATGAACCTCGGCGAGCTCACCGAGGAGCAGTTCCGCCTGCTCGACGACCTCGACGTGCGCTTCGTGACCGTTCACCGCGATACCTACCCGCCACAGGTATTCCCGTATTCCTATCGCTTCACGTTGGCGGCGATGCGCCAGAACCCGAATCTCGAGCCGGTTGCTGAGGACGACGGCGTCTACCTCTTCGAGCGGCTCCGTGGGCCATACCGGCCGTGGACCAACTCGGCCGCGTGGCCGATCGGCGTCTTCTACGAGGCAGAGAGCTTGAAGCTCGGCGACGGGGAGCGGCTCGAGGATGCCTCGGCTTCGGGCGGCGCGCTCGTGCGCGGCCGCTCCGACGCGAAGCTTCCGATCGTGTACGGTCCTTACCGCGACTTCCCGGCGGGCAGGTACGAAGTCCGTTTCCGGGCGCGTGGCAGGGGACGCGTGGAAGTGACGTCCGACCTCGGCGAGCGCGAGCTCGCCGCCGCCGAGATCGAACGAGACGAGTGGACCGAGCAACCCATGGTGATTGCGATCGATCGTCCGACGACCCTCGAGTTCCGCGCTTGGGAGGCGCCGGCGGCGGAAAATGCTCTCGACGTCGATTGGGTGCTCGTCCGCAAGCTCACCGGACCCGAGGAGCGCGAGACGGGCGCGCAGCGCTTCGAAGCCGAGGACATGCCCGCGCTCTACGGGCTCGACTACGAGTCGGTGGACGCCTCCGGCAATGCGTACGCCTCGATCGTCGAGTATCCGCCCGGCGCAGTGGTTCGCGATGGACCGTATCGAGTCTCCGGACCGGGGCGGGTAGACGTCGCGGTCCGGTACCGCCGTGGTCCGTTGCGCCTGCGCGTGGAGGCCGCGGACGGCCGGCGGTTTGCGGAGAGCGAGATTCCTGCGCGCCGTTCCTGGGCCACCGCGGACGTGTCGGTCGATCTTCCCGAGCGAACGGTCCTCTGCACGCGGCTCGTCTCCGCCGGCGCGAAAGCGGAGGTGGACTACGTCGAGATCACGGAGCGAGGAGGGCGGTCGCCTTCCGAACGACCCACGGAAACCATGGATGTCGGGGGGAAGCGGTGAGCTCCACGAACCGCGCACGGCGCGGTCTCGAGAAGAGAAAGACGCGATCCGCTAGGCTCGCGCCGAGGAGGCCCTCGTCGGACCACAGAAGGCGGCTCGGCCGGGGCACGAGCGACTCGGGCTCGCTCCAAGAGGCGCCGTCGAGCGACGTGCGCGCGACGAGGCCGCGCGGAAAGCTCAACACCGCATCGCCGTGCTCGACGACGACGCCCGTGATCGCCTCTTCGGTGCCGAGATCGAGGAGCGCTCTCTCGTCCGGCGCGTCGTAGCGCGCAATCGCCGCCGCGTGTCGGGGCGAGCGATCGGTCTCGAGATGAACTCCGCTGAGCAGCACCTCGTCGCCGAGGCGCTCCGCTCGATCGGCGATCGCGCCGATCCGAGCGTCGGACCCCGAGGCCAGCGGATCGTCGGCGGGCACGAGCAGGCGGTCCGAGCCATCCACGAGCGAGGCGTCGCGCAGGTGCTCGAAGCGGACGATCCTCTCGCCCTGCCAGTGGCGCAAGGCGCCGGGTAGCCTCGCGGCGGCGACCGGGTCGGTCAACAGACGGCCCGAGGCCGGCGGCGGCGCCGGCGGCATCACGGTCGGCCGGGTACCGGGGGCGCGGATGATGATCTCGGCGATGCTCCAAGCATAGAACCGGTCGGCGCCGAGCTCCGTCAGCCTGACGTAACGCGCGCGCGCCGGGGCGAAGCGGGCGACCACCCAGCCGTCATAGCTCGGCAGCGGCCGCCCACGTGCCCACGTAGATGGCCCCCAATACGTCGCCGCTTCGGCGACGGTCGTCCAAGCTTTGCCGTCGAGCGCGATCTCGACGCGAAGCCCGCGCGGCGCATCGGAAGCGTTCCGCGGCAGAAAGCTCACCTCCGAGATCTCGCGTTCGGTGCCGAGATCGGCGCTGAACCACATGCCGGGGCGCTGCGGCTCGAGCGACGTCCAGCGCGTGGCGGCGTCGCGGTCGAGCGCCAGCGCCGCGTCGAGCGCATTGTCGCTCGCGCTCGCGCCTACGATGGGAACCTCGGCGCCCGCGGTGAACCGCGGCTCGATCGCGTAGAAGAGAACGAAGCCCTCGAATCGCTTCTTGGTGTAGCGCGCGGAGGTGAGGCGGAGCATGCCTTCGAACGCCGCGGCGTGCACGGGCTCGTGGAAGAGAAACGCGGGTCGTTCCGCGGCGTCGGCGCGATCGAGATAGGCGTGACTCCGGTCGGCGAAAGCGTTTACGAAGACGATCCGCTCGCGCGCATCGAACGTGAAGCGGGCTCCGTCCCAATACGCGTCGGAGTAGACGGTGTCGATTCCGAGGTGCTCGAGAGTCCGAAAGACACCGGCTTCTTCCGCTCGCTCTTGCTCGTACTCCTTGAGCGCCGCCGGGCGGAAGAGGCTCACTTGCGAAAACGCGGGCACCGCCTGAAGCGCGAGCGTCACGAGTCCGAGCGCGACGCCGGCGCGTCCGAGCCGAACGACGAGAAGCGCCGGCGCGATCGTCAGTACGGTATAAAGCGGAACGAGGTAGCGCTGCGTATCGGGGCTCGAGAACGGAAAGGGCAGATACACCACGAACAACATCACGCCGACGAGAAGGAGAAGCCGTGCAGCGCGCCGCAGGCGCGGCTCGGCAGAGCTCCGCGCCAGTAGCGCCGTGACGCCGAGCGCGCCGACCTGGATCGGCAGAAGTAGCCAGGAGAGGACAGGGATCGTCGGGGTTGTGGTGCCGTCGAAGGTGATGCCGAGAACGATCGGCAGCCGGTAGGCAAGGAGGCGCGAGAGCCGGCGTCCGAACCGCCGCGTGGGCGGGGTGGCCACGAGGAACGTGCCGAAGCGCGCCTGGATCGTGCCGTACCAGAAGGGCGCGCTGGCGGCGAGAAACGGGATGCCGGCCCACAGCATCGCCCGCGCGAGGATCCGCGGGCGCTCGATTGCCCAGAACAGGAGAATCGCGGCGCCGAAGACGACGGTATTGAAGTGCGTCCAGAACGCGAGGCCGAGCGTGAGACCGACGCCGATCAGCGCGCGGCGCTCCGCGCGCGGGTCTTCGGCGTTGACGGCGCGAAGCGCGAAGTACGCAGCCAACGTGCCGAGGGCCAGCGTCTCCGCGTACGCGCCCCGGGCGACGATGACCGTCCAGACGAGGTAGATCGGCGGGAAGCAGGCGAAGGCGAGGGCCCAAAGCCCGGCCGCGCGCCCGGCCGCCTCGCGGGCAAAGAGATACGCGGAGAGCGCAAAAAGCATCGAGAACAGGACCGGCGAGAGGTTCAAAGCGAATCGGGTCGGGCCGAAGAGCAGCATCAGCGGCGCGGCCACGAACGATTCGATCGTCCCCATGTAGAGGTAGCCCCACTGGAAGATCGGCAGCTCCCCGCGCAGGATGTGCATGGCCATCAACCCGAAGATCGCCTGGTCGGAATCGAGCGACGGCGTGGCGAGGTAGAGGAGCCGCAGACCGAACCCGGCTGCGAGAAGGAGGAGCACCGCCGCCATCAACTCGCCGGCGCCGCCTCGATCAGCCACCCGCCACCTTCGCCCGCGGGACAGGCGCGCTCGTAGATCGGAGCCAGCAGGCGAGCCAACAGCGCGGCGACTGGGCGCCGCAGCCGCGGGGACAGTGTCCAGCGGCCGAGCGCGCGCTTCCAGACCATTGCCGGTAGGGCGAGGGGATAGCCGAGGTCGTTCACCGCCATTACGCTCGACGGTAAGTAGCTCTCGTGCCGGACGATCCGCAGGTTCGCGGCGCGCAGCAGCTCACTCCAGGCGTCCATCGGCAGGCAATGGAAGTTCTTCTGCAGGCGGACGTTCACCAAGTTTTCGTACCATCGAGAAAGACCGTGCAGGCCGAGCCTATGGAGCAGCCGTGCGTGAAAGAGGAGCTTCCCGTAGAGAGGGCTCGGCACCGAGAACCAGAAGCGGCCGTCGGCTCGCAGGACGCGGCGGATCTCGGCGAGCGTCGCAGGCAGATCGCCGAGATGCTCGAGCACGGAGTTGCTGATCACGCTGGCGAAGGCGGCGTCGCGAAACGGCAAACGGGCGGCGTCCGCCGCGGTGAGCGAGCGGTAGATGTGGCGGGCGCGGGCGATCGCGAGCTCTGCGGGGTCGCGGTCCACGCCGACGGCGAGCGTACGCAGGAACGTGCGCTCCGCGAACAGCCCGTCGCCGCTGCCGACGTCGAGGACCGGCTCGGGTATCGAGAGCGACGCGAGCCAGCGAGCCTCGATCGCGCGCTCGAGCGCGAGCGACATCGGCGCGGCGCGCAAGTAAGACTCGAGGTGATTCATCGCAATCGTCAATGATTCGCAGCTCCCGGGCTCCCATCCAGCCGAGGCCCCTCCCGAGAAACTCGATGTCTCCTCCGATCGCGCGCTTGTAGCAGCGTTGCGCGCGCGAATCGATGCGCCACCGGCGGTCACGCGGGCTGCGAGCGACGGCGCAGCGCCAGGCGGAGGACCGCGCGCGTGTACTGGCCGAGGGTGCGCAGGAACTTCGTCTTGCTCTCACCGGCGCTTCGCGACGGATAGTATACGGGCACCTCGAGGACCGTGGAGCCGCGTGCCAACGATTCGACGAGCAGGCGAATGAAGTAGTCGCCGTAGCCCTGGAAGACGTCGTCGAGATCGAGCGCGAGGATCGCTTCACGGCGCGCCGCGAAGAACCCGCTCAAGTGATCCTGGAGCTTGGTGCCGAGCAGAAGGCGGCAGAAAAAGTTGAACACGAACGAAAGCCGGTAGCGGCCGTGCTCCTCCATTCCGCCGCCGACCGTGAAGCGCGAGCCGGTCACGAGGTCGTAGTAGCGAAGGAAGTCGATCATCTGCGGGATCATCTCGGGCTGATGATTGAAGTCGGTGTCCATCACCACGACGATCTCGCCGCGCGCCTCTTCGATTCCGCGCCGGACCGCGGTCGCGAGCCCCCGCGCGTCCGTGCGGCGAATGACGCGGACGTTGGCACCGCACCCCGCTGCGATGTCCGCGGTGCCGTCGGGACTGTCGTCGTCGACGACGACGATCTCGAGATCGAGCGTTGTGTGCGCGGCATCGCGCACCGCGGTGATCAAGTTGGCGATGTTGCCGCTCTCGTTGTAGGTCGGCAGCACCACGGAAAGCCGCGGCTGCCAGTCGAAGGCGGGGGCTGCTCTAGGCGAGTAGGTCGGCGATCGCATCGCAAATGAATCGGATCTGGCTCCGTGCGAGGAGCGGACCGGAAGGCAAGTTGAGACCCCGCGCGCCGAGCTCGGCGGCGACGGGATAGTGCTCGCCGTTGCGGTAGGGAGGAAGCTCCGGAATCGGCACGAAAAACGGCCGCCAGTCGATGCCGCGCTCGAGCAGGCGACGGCCGAGCGTCGTTCGGTCTACGGCGGCGTGTCGCCCGAGCACGACACTGAACATCCAGTAGACGTTCTCGCTGCGCGGCCTCTCGACCGGCAGCTCGAGCGGAAGGCCCGCGAGGCCCGCACGGTACCAGGCGGCGATCTGGCGCTTGCGCTCGAGGATCTGCGGGAAGCGGTCGAGCTGGGCGAGTCCGAGCGCCGCTTGCAGCGTCGTCATGCGGTAGTTGAAGCCGATCTCGCCGTGGTAGTAGCGCCGCTTCGACGACATCGCGTGATCGCGCAGAAGGCGCAGCCGGGCGGCGAGCTTGGCGCTCGCCGTCAGCACCATTCCCCCCTCTCCCGTCGTGACCATCTTGTTCCCGTAGAAGCTGAAGCAGGCGACGTCGCCAAGCGAGCCGACGGGCCGCCCGTGATAGCGCGCGCCGTGCGCTTCGGCCGCGTCCTCGACTAGCCGCGCGCGGGCCCTTCGCGCGATGGCCCGAAGCGGCGCCATGTCTGCGGGCTGGCCGTAGAGATGAACGGCAATGATCGCCCTGGTGCGGCGGGTCAACCGGGCTTCGACTGCGCGCGGGTCGAGGTTCCAGGTCGCACGGTCGGCGTCGGCGAACACCGGCGTCGCGCCTACGTAGCGGACGGCGTTTGCCGTGGCTACGAACGTCAGCGCCGGCAGGATCACTTCGTCGCCCGGGCCGATACCGAGCGCCGCGAGCGCGAGGTGGAGCGCCGTCGTGCCGTTCGCCGTGGCGACGCCGTAGCGCCGGCCGCAGAGCGTGGCAAACCGCTCCTCGAACTCGCGGATCTCCGTCCCGATCGACGAGATCCAGCCGCTCTTCACGCAGCGGGTGACGCGATCGAGCTCGCGCTTGCCGATCCACGGCTCATAGACGGGAATGAACGTCACGGCCTTCTTTGGTTTCCTCATCCTGCGCTCCTCACCGCCACCCTTTCGCCGTCGACTTCGAGCCGGAAGAGGGTCGCGGCGCGCGGGCCCCACCATCCGAACCTGCCTAGACGAACGTGGCGCTTGTTTCCAGGCACCCAAACGCCGAGCTTCGCTTCGTACGAAGCGTCCGGGGCATCGGCGGGAATCGATATCGCGCGCACGTCCTTGACGATCTCTCCTGGAAGCCAGAGCCGGGTCGTGTGCGACGCTCCGGGGAAATGGTCATCCTGCAGGCGGTGACTCCCCCCCGTAGGCGAAGGTACGCGGCGTAGACATCGTCCATCGCTCGCATCGCCTGCCAGTAGTAGGTGATCTCGACCCGGCGCGGCCCGACAGAGCGCCAATCGTAACCGAGGAGTTTCAGGTCGCGTCCGAACCGCCAGTCGACACGGACAGCGGGGCGGAAGCTCTCGGCCTCGATGCGATCGACTTCGCGAAGCTTCTCGGACTCACCGAGGGATCGATAGAGCCGGCGGAGCGCAACCAGCGACGCATCGCTTTGCGGTTGGCGTGCGCGCTGCAGGAGCAGGCGTCGCTCCGTGAGTGCCGCAGACGCTGGGTCGGCGAACTCTGGAAGACGGAACGCTTGGCCGTTCGGATCGACCCCGAAGACCGAGATCTCGCCGATCGACCAGTCGTATTTTCCGTAGTTCTCGAGGAGCGTCAGGCGGATCATGCGGGCGGAGAGTGGGGGGAAGAGCACGTACTGCGCATTGCCCGGCGGAACCGTCGTGACCTGCCCGCTCGGCTCGAAGTAGATTGGGAACCCCCAATCGGCGATCTTGACGAGGGCCCACTGCGTCCCATCCGTGGAAGATTCGATGCGGAGCTTCGAAAAGGCGTCGGAGCCGCGCTCCCCGAGGTCGAAGAAGACGCCCGTCACCGTCTCGGCCGCTCCGAGATCGAGCGTGACCGCCGCGCCGCGCTTCTTCGCAGGGACGGACCAATAGGTCCAGGGGTCGCCGTCGAGCATCTGCGGCGCATCGGCGGCGTTCTCGGTGGTGGTGACGCGCCAGCCGCGCCGCGGCAGCGGAGCGCGTGGCACGCCGTCGTACCGGATGGGCCAGTAGATGGCGTAGCCCGGAATCCGCTCGACAGAGAAGATCGCGTTGAGCGCCGCGAGCGTGCCGTCGGCGGGGGGAGCATCGTCGCGAACGATCACGGCGGGATCCCGGAAGTCGACCTCGTCGAGCGGGTAGCGCGCTGCGATGTAGTCCGTGAGAATGACCTGGTCGCGGGTCAGGTAGGTGGAGATCGTGGCGTCGCCGTAGTCGGCATAACCGAAGCGGACCCCTTTCTCGAGAAGGGTATCGGCGAGCTTTTCGACCGGGCCCGTGACCCCAGGCCGCTCGCCCGGGGTGGCCAGACCCTTGCGGAACTCCACGATCTCGAGACCGTAGAAGACGAGCAGTCCGGCGAGCGTGAGGGCAGCGAGCACTCGCGAGCGAGCGGAGAGCCAGGCTACCGCGAGCGCTGTCAGCGCCAATGTGGAGGTGACGATCGGCAGCAGATATCGCGCCACGTGGAAGCGTCCAGGCAGGCCGACCGAATAGATTCCGACCATGGCGACGACCAGCAGGAGAAGTGCGACGACCGGGTGAGTCTCCCGGACCCGACCGCGGACGAGCGCCCGCCACGAGCGCCGGAGTCCGACGAGAAGCGCGACTACGCCTACGACGGCGAGACCGGTGAGCGCCCTTCCTGGCCAACCCCAAGCGAAGCGCTCGGAGAGATCGTAGAATCCGAGGAGCATCGGGATGGCGCCGCGCACCGCGTAGGAGAGCGCCAAGCGTCGTCCCTCGGCCGTCTGCACATCCGCCACGAAGGAGAACGTCTCGAAGCCGTGGCGGATGTTGTGGACCCAGAACGGCAGGCTGCCGAGGAGGAACACCGCGAGCATGGGCACCATCACGGGCCGGATGGGGAGACGCCAGTCGTGGAGAAGGAGGTAGATGCCGACGACGGCGAAGTACGGAAACACGAGCCAGTTCGTCCAGAACGCCAGGCCGGCGACGAAGCCGATGGCGAGAAGGTTCTTTCTCTCCGAAGCCGGAGTCGATTCGTCGTGCGTGACGCGCAAGACGAGCCAGAGAAGCATCGTTCCAAACGCGAGCGTCTCGGGGTAATCGCCGCGGGGCATGATCTGCTGGTACTGGACGTAGGGCGGCGCAAACGCGAGCAGCCAGGCGGCGATCGCGCCCGCGAGCGGCCCTCCGCAGCGCCGCGTCACGAGGTAGAGGGCGACCGCGAAAAGCACGTACCAGGGAAGAAGACCCATCGACAGGGTCACGTCGCTCACGCCGAAGAGCGCGAAGAAGGGAGCCACGCCGAGCGACTCGAGAGACCCCATGTACGACTGTCCCCAGTAGAACGCGTAGAATTTGCCGCGAAGCTCGTGGAGGGCCATCAGGGCGATGATGGCACTGTCGCTCCAGCTCTTTCCCTCGGCCGCGAACGCGAGCCAGATGCGAATCGCCACGCCTGCGGCGATGGCCGCGACGAGCGAGGCGACGTAGCGCCGCTCCTCGCGAAGGATCTGCCGAATCACTCGCCGACCCGGAGCGAGAAGGCCGCGACTTCGGAAGCTCCGAACCAACCCGAGCGCAGACGGGAGCGCCGCGTCGGGTCCCACAAACCGACATGCGCGGTGTAAATGCCCGGCGGGGCATCCTCCGGGATCGTGACGACGAACTCGTCGCGGATGGTTTCGCCCGGAATCCAGTGGCGAGTCGGCAGACGACCCGCCACGGGGGGATGGTCGGACTGGAATCGGCCGGGGCCGGTGAAATGGACGAAGACCGTGTACTGGCGACCGAGCGGCCGGCGACACTTCCAGAAGAGCTCGAGTGGCACCGTCGCGCCGCGACGCGCGGTCGGCGGCACGGCACCGGTACCCTCCAGCTGCACGGGGCCGAGGTCGGCGTCGAGCGGCCGGGCCGGGGTGAAGCGCTGTTGCCGAAGCGCCTCGAGGCCGGCTCTGGCGTCAGGGTCGGCGGAGGGTGCCCGTGCGAGCGCTCGATCGACGCAGAGCGAAGCCGCTTCGTCGCTCTGCGGGCAGGCCGTGAACTCGCGCTCTGCGAGATCGTCCAACCCCAGCCGCTCGTAGAGAGAGGCGTCCCAGCCATTCGCGGACGGGCCGACGAAGCCGTTGATCCAAAGCGCCCGCGCGAAGCGGTAACTGAAGTCCGGGTTGTCAGGATTTGCACGCATCGCGCGTGAATAGTCGGCCATCACCTCGCCCCACGGCGTCGAATCGGCGTCGGGCGCGAAGCTCGCGTGGATCGAATGGTAGTTGATACCGATCAATCCCCGCCGCTCGGCGAGGAGGCCCTGGCGAAAATCCAGCATGCCGGCGTCGCTCTCGGGAACGTCGGCGGCGCGGATGAAGAGCTCTGCGACCGACCAATTCCATTCGACGGTCGGCTCGAGGAGGCGCACGCGAACGTGGCGCGCCTCGACCGGCTCGAAGTAGAACGAGACGCGTCCGTCGTCGTCGTGCTTCGGGTGGCCGTTCCACCAGTACCAGGGAAGGACGACGAGCCGCTGGCGTTCCTTCCAGCTCGCGCCGTCGAGCGAAGTCTCGACCACGGCGGCTCCGGGCGTGTCGTGGATGCGGACGCCGCTCAACAAGTGGACCTCTTCGACGCGATGGGCTTCGCCGAGATCCACGGCGATCCAATCGCCTTTTTTGCCGACGCCGTCGGTCGACCACACGCTGAGCGGGTTGCGGTCGGTGACGGCCGGAAGGGCCTCAGGCGCAACACTCGCGCTGAGGCGCCAACCGCGCGTCGACAGCCAGCCGCCGGAGAGGCCCGGCGGCTCGAAATGGTAGAAGATGACGTACGGTCCGGATTCCGCACGGCGGTAGCGGCCGTGGAGCACGCGAAGCGAGCGCGCCAGATCCTCCGGCGAAGGAATCTTCAGGACCTTGTGTGCGACGACCGCCGCAGTGGCAGCGTCGTCCACCGCGTCGAGGTACGGCTGGTACGGGATGCCGTAGTAATCGGAGACGATGATCCGCTCGCGCGAGGCGAGCGTGAGTGGAAGCGAAATGCGGTCGTGGGCGTAGGCGCGAGTGATGCCGAGGCGGTCGAGCTCCGCGACGCCGACACGCGCGCCCTTGCCGGCGATGGGTTTGCCCCATTCCACGTAGTGCCAACGATCGTTGATACCGGGAATGACCAAAACCGCCAGCAGCCCGACGGCAGCGGCGCTGGAGTAGCACGCCAGCGTCGCGACTGCGCCGCCGACGAGAATCGGGATCGCGAAGCACATCGGGATCAGGTAGCGCGAAAAGCCAGCGTTCACGCCCCAGCGGCTCTTCGAGTAGAGCCCGGCGGTCGTCGCCAACAGCGCAAGCAGCATGCCCGTGCCGATGCGGACCGCGGGCCGCTCCTTGCCGGTGAGCCACTGCCAGGCCGCGAACGCAATCAACGCTGCAAACGCGATCTGTCCGTAGAGAAGCCAGAGCGAAGCACCGTCCGCGCTGCTCCAGAATTGCGTGTTCGCGGCCATCAGGCTGCCGATTGATTCCCACAAGCCCTCGAGCGAGGTCCCGATCGAGCGCGCGGAGTAATTCGCCGAGGTGAAGTTGCGGAGCACGATCCAGTGAAAGACCGCGTTCCAGGCCACCAGCGGAGCGGCGCCGACGAGTACGCCGAGCGCCAGGCGCCAGGCCTCGGCGCGGAAGAAGGCAAACCGCCGTCGGGCAAGAAACACGAGAACGACGGCCGCAGCGAAGCAAACGCCGAGCTGATGACACCAGATCGACGCACCGAGGCTCACCCCGGCGAGCCAAAGCCAGCGCGGATGGGTCGGGTGGTCCGTGAGATGGATGAGCGCGGCGAGGCAGCCGACACCGCCGAGCGTCACGAACAGCGCGTAGGAGTTGACGTCGTAAAAGGGGAAGTACGCCGGCGCGAGCGCCAGGTAGGCGAGGGCCGCGAGCCCGGCCAAGGATCCCCACAGGCGGCGCGCGAACAGATAGACGGCGATCGTACCGACGAAATTGAGCCCGACGCTCACCCAGCTGTAGGTGAGAATCGGGTCGCGGTGGAGCGCGTAGAACGGTGCCAACAAGTACGAGAACACCGTCCCGTGGTAGGGCTCGCTCCAGTTCATCACCGGAGTCTCGCCGCGCAAGATCGCCAGGGCCTCGAGCCCCATGGGGGCTCGCTCGTACTGAATCTCCTCGAAGTAGGGCGAATAGATCATCGCCACCCGAGAAGCAGCGACGGCGGCGAAGCCCGCGGCGGTGAGGACGAACCCGAAGCGCACTGCGCCGCCGCTACGACCATCTCGCCACGAATTCGTCATTCCCGGCGTGTCTTAGGAGCGCGCCCGAGTATTCGCTCCCGTGGCCGCTGAGCCGATTGCTGTCGTTGCCGTCCTCCGGGCAGAATACTGAAAGAGTGATTTTGCGGGTGTGAAGCTCGGCGCTCGATTCATCGGCTCGGACCGGATCACTCAGACGGGCTCTAGAAGACCGAAAAGCCGCCGGCCGTCAACCAGCCTCGCCCTTGATTCCATGCAGGCGGGGTGCGAGAGAGCCTAGTTTGACGACCCCCTCGTGGGAAATCCGCAAAAACCAATCACCGACTTGCTTCGTGGCGTGATGGAGGGAGCTCCGAAGTCGAGGAAGGTGGGTATAGTCCCGTGGCTCGTCGCATGCGGCGTGGCGATCGCGGTTGCGGCGTGTGGCGGCGGCGGTGGCGGTGGTAGTGGCACTAGCAGCACTAGCGGTAGCAGTGGTGGTGGGAACGGTGGGGGAGGCTCGAGGAGCATCGGACTCGAGGACGTGAACCAGGATGGCCAGGTCACGGTGCTTTGCTTCGGCGACAGCATCACGCGCGGAGTTGGAGACGGTCCGACACCCGATTCCCTGCCGCCTTCACCGGCTGGCTACCCGGAGAGGCTCCAGCCGCTGCTCGCACCCGAGACCACGCTCCCGCTAGTCGTGATCGACGATGGCGCCCCGGGCGAGCGCACGCCGGATGGGCTGACTCGTCTCCGCGGCGATCTCGAGAGAAGCTCGCCCGACTACACGATCATCCTCGAGGGAACGAACGATGTCGAGGACGGTCGCGCGGACGTAGCCCTCGCCAACATCCAGCGCATGGTCGATTCTGTCTTTCAGCAAGGCGGCATGCCGCTGGTCGGCACGATCACCCCGAGCTGCTGCAACCATCAGAACCAGCTGCCCGAGCCAGCCGTGCAGTTCTACAACGACCAGCTGCGGGCGATCGCGGCCAACAACTCGATCCCCGTCATCGACTTCTATGCGGCATTCGCCGGGGGTCCGGAGGCATCCTACGATTTCACGCTTGGCTTGATCCACGTGCCCGAGGGGCTGCACCCGACGCCGTCGGGCTACGATCTAATGGCCTCCACGGCGCAAAAGATCTTCTAGCGGCCGCGCTCACTCCTTCGCTTCGCGGACGAGCGCCGGATAGAGCAAATCCGCGACCACGGCGTGGCCGTACGAATTGAGGTGCTGGTCGTGCTTCCAGAACACGCGCCGGCGACCGATCTTTGCGAGCGGCGGCCCGAGCTCGACGAGCGGCACGTGGTGTGACGTCGCCCAGGCGCGCACCCATCGATCGGGCCGGTCGTAATCGAATGCCGAGTCCTTGGCTTCCTTCCAAAGGATCGCCGGCGCGAGATCACCGATCTCCTGAGGTCCCGAGAGACTAGCCAGCACGAACCGAGCGCCGACCACCTTTGCCTCGTGGCGCGCCACCTCGAGAAGCTTGCCGGTCCGCTCGAAAGCTGCTTGCCATTCGGGCGCGAGGGGGTTTCGGTAGATGCCGATCTCGGGGCTCAGGAGATCGGCCGTGGAAATCGTGGCGTCGTAGCGATCGAGGTGCTCGGCGTAGTACTCCGTGGCCGCCTCGGCGATCAGCCCGTTCAGTCGCGAGCCCGGCACGATCATGAGCTTCCGGAAGAACTCGAGCTTCCGAGGCGCGACCCTGCCGATGTAACGGCGGCCGAAATCCGAAGCTTCGCTGAACGTCACCGGATCGTTCTCCATGAAGTCGTTGCCGCAGAAGAAGAAGAGCAGAACGACGTCAGGCTTGTAGACGGGGCCGAATTGCCGGAGCCACTCGATCTCGGCCCCTTGGGCGCTCCGGCCCTGACCGAACGCGATCACCTGATAGGAGCCCCGTCCGAGAGGGTCTTCCTTCGCGAGGCGCGCCTCGAGGCGTTTGTGAAAGGTCTCCTCGAGCGGGACCTCCCATGCCGCGACGTAGGAGTCGCCGAGCGCCATGATCCGGTAGGTGCTCGGCGACGGTCGCTCCGGTGCGTAGTCGTGGTCGTGGAACCCGAGATCGTTGAGGGTGACGGGCGTGGCATAGTCCTCGACGGCGCCCGGCAGATAACCAAGATAGAGGAACTGACTGTTGCGGCCGAGGTGGTAGCTCGCGCGCACGCTGTCGGGCAGAAGCACGGGCATGCGGTAGCCACCGAGCCGAAGCGCGATCTCGGCGCCGATCCCCGACAATGCCAGCGCGAGGAGGGCTACCCCGAGGCCCGTTACAATGCGCCGCCCGGCGGTTGCCCGAGGGGGGTACATCGCGGGGGCACGTTCAGGCAGCTTGACGGCCTCCATGGAATCGAGGAAACAGCGCCTGCTTGAGTACAGCCCGCACCGGAAGAAAGCAAATCTTGCTCGTCGCGGCGCTCGTGCTCTTCGGTGCCGTCTTCCGCTTCTGGGGGCTCTGGTGGGGCGCCCCCGAGCGAATCGACCTCCACCCCGACGAGATGGAGCACGTCATGAGCCACGCGCTCGCCGTCTCGCTCGCGGACCCGGATCCAAAGTTCCTGAACTACCCTTCCTTCGTGATCTACTTGATCGCGATCACGAACGGCCTGCTGACGCGACTCGGGCTCGTCACCGCTCCGTGGCAATCGTACGTGGCCGCCCGTTCGATCGTCGCCATCTTCGGCACGGCGACGGTCGCAGCCGCCTACTGGCTGGCGAGCGAGATGACGGGCTCGCTCGTCGCCGCGACGCTCGCGGGGCTATGGACCGCCCTGCTGCCGCTCCACGTCTGGGAGAGCCACTTCGCGGTGACCGACGTGGTGATGACCTTTTGGATCGTGGTGGCGCTCGCGTGCTCGGTCCGGCTGCTCCGAACGACGCGCGTCCGGGAGTACGCGTTCGCCGGCGCAGCAATCGGTTTGGCGATCGCGAGCAAGTACACCGCGGTGCTCGTCGGCATCTCGCCGATCGTCGCCTCGCTGCTCGCGCCACGGCCAGCGGCGACCCTGGTTGCCGGCGTGGCCGCGCTCGTGCTGACGGCGCTCACCTTCGCGTTTGTTGCGACGCCTTTCAGCTTTCTCCACTTCAGCCAATTTCGCGAGGCGATGGCCTACGAGTACGAGCACGTCCACAGCCTGCACTATGGCTTCGGGCTGCCGGCGTTCGGCTGGCAGTACCACAAGTATGTCTACGAGCTCTTCGCAGGCTTCCCGTTCAGTCTCGGTTTCGCGCTCTACGCCAGCGCGGCGGCCGGAGCGGTTTGGGCGCTGGCGCGGCCCCGCCGCGAGCTCGTCGTGGTGCTTGCATTCGCGATTCCGTTCTTCGCGGTCCTCGGTCACTGGCCGTTCACGCCGCTTCGTTACCAGCTGCCGGTGGTGCTCGTAGGCGCGATCGTCGCCGGAATCTGGCAAGCGTCTTGGCTCGAGAGCGCGTCGCGAAGCTGTCGCGTGGCTGCCGCCGGCGCCGTCGGAGTGACGTTCCTCTATACGGCGATCTTCGCCTTCCAGACCACCGACCGCCTGCGTCACGACACGCGCATCGAAGCGGCACGCTGGCTCGACCAGGCGCTGAAGCCGGGGGAGCGCCTCCTCCTCTGCGGCTTCAGCCCGTACCTGGCGGTTCCGACCGACCCGCGAATCCTAGTCGAGGCGGACAACGAGGCCGTGATCGGCAAGGTCGGCGGCCGCACCGACTTCGATCTCTTCGAGATCACCTCGATGCACTACTGGCGTCACGAGCGTCACCGTCATCCCGCTTTCCTACCCGCGTACCAACGGCTGCGGGAGGGCCGGACACCGCTTCGCCTGGTCAAGTCCTTCGACGCGGACTTCTTGAATCGCGATCTCTACCGACGCCTCGACCCGATGTTCGCCGGGTACTTCATTTCGCCGACGCTCGAGTTCTATGCGCGGACTCCCCGGGATTGAATTCCTCGCTCTCCCACAGCAGCTTGGCGTCGTGCTACGCTGGCGAGCAATCGCGAGTCTGATGGGCGTCGCGGCGCTCGCGCTCGGTGCGGCGGCTGCCGTCCACTTCGGGCCGCGCCTCTACTATCGCGTGTCCCCGCCCAAGCGGCACGGCCACCCGATCGGCGCCGCCGAGGCGGCGGCGTTTGCGGACGCCGCGACGCGCTTCTCGGGCCGCATCGTCTGGTCTTCGAACCGCTCCGGCAACCACGAGATCTACCTCCTCGATCTCCGCCGCGGAACCCCGGCGCTCGAGCGGCTCACCGACGATCCGCACGTCGACAGCTTTCCGCGCTTTTCGCCCGACGGCTCGAAGATCGTCTTCAATCGCAGCCGAGACCCGTGGGTCTCGGACCGAGACCCCGAGCCGTGGGACGTTTGGATCATGGACGCCGATGGGCGCAGGCAACGCCGGCTCGCCGAGCGGGGCTTCCATGCGAGCTTCACGCCGGACGGGAACGCCGTCGTGTTCGCGCGCGATGCCCAGGTCGTGAGCCACGCGATCGGCGACGATCACGAGGAGGTTCTGGTCGACCCTGGAAAGACGCTCGGCGGCTGGGGACAGGAGCCGGACTTGCGGGATCACCGCCTGGCGATGACGATCCGTGGAACGGTATTCGGCGCCTTCGGCGTCTACGACCTCGCGACGGGCAAGTTCACCGCGTTCCCAGGCGACTCCTGCCAAATCGCGTGGTGGCCGGGCGAGGAGCGATTGATCTGGATCGAGGGCCATCAGGGAAACGGCGGTACCCGGGTCGCGTGGGGACCGAGCGACGGCAAGCGGGTCGAGACGCTGGTCGACCTCCCTGGGGACTACAGCCACGAATACTTCCCACGCCTCAGTCGGGACGGGAAGTGGCTCGTGTGGGCGGCCTCCGCGGGGGACCACGAGCCCGGCCGGGCGGACTACGAGATCTTCCTCTGGAAGGTCGGCGAGCCCGCCGCGCGGGCGCTGCGGCTCACCTACCACACGGGTAACGACCAGTGGCCGGACATCGTCCCGAGCGCCGGGCGGTGACATAGCGGCTACGACGAATGAGGCTTCTCTGGATCGCTCCCCAGGCGTTCTACAGCGCCCGCGGCACCCCGATGAACGTGCGCCGTCTCGCCGAGGTGATCGCCCGAGCCGGCCATTCGATCGACCTCGTCACGTACGGCTTCGGCGACGACGTCCCGCTCCCGCCGAACGTCCGGGTCATCCGCGCGGGGCGATTGCCGTTCGTCACCCATGTGCCGATCGGGCCGTCGCTCGTGAAGATCCTGCTCGACGTCCGGGTCTTTCTCCGCGCCGCGCGGCTGCTCCGTTCGCAGCAGCCGCACTACGACGCCATCCATGGATTCGAGGAAGGGGCCTGGATCGCCGCCGCGCTCTCGCACCTCTTCGCCTTGCCGTTCGTCTACGACATGGATTCCGACATCGAGGCGCAGCTCGACGAGTCGCGGCTGCTTCGCGTGCTGGTGCCGCTGGCGCGGCGGATCGATCGCGCGGCCGTGCGCGACGCGATCGCGGTGTTGACCGTCTGCGGGACGCTCAGCGAGCGGGTGCGACGGTTGGCGCCGGGAAAGCCCGTGTTCCAGATCGAGGATGCGCCGAACGTGACCGCATTCGGCGATCGTCAGGCGGCGCGCCGGGAGATCGCGCGGCGCTGGCAGCTCCCGGGCGGGCCGCTGATCGTCTACACTGGAAATCTCGAGCCGTACCAGGGCGTCGATCTGCTCGTGCGGGCGGCCGCGGTGGTCTCGGCGGAGCGGAGCGATGCGGTGGTCCTGATCGTCGGCGGCAACGGCGCGCAGGTGAGACGGCTTCGCGAGCTGGCGCGCGAGGTCGGCGTCGCCGAGCGAGTGGTTCTCCTCGGCGAGCGCCCCGAGACGGAGATGCCGATGTTTCTCGCCAGCGCCGACGTGCTCGTCTCGCCGCGGAGCCTCGGCACCAACACGCCCCTGAAGCTCTACGCGTATCTGATGTCGGGCCGCCCCGTGGTCGCGACGAATCGGCCCGTCCATACTCAGGTGCTGACCGCGGCGGAAGCCGTGCTGGCGTCGGCGACCCCGGAAGGGCTCGCGGAGGCGATTCTCGGAGTGCTGCGCGACCCTGAACATGGCGAAGCGACCGGCCGAAACGCCGTCCGGCTCGTGGCGACGAAGTATTCCGCCGCCGCCTTCGCCGGCAAAGCACGCGCCTTCGCAACCGCGATCGAGTCGCTCGTGACGGAGCGCAAATAGCCACGCGATGGAGCTAAACCTCCGTAAGCTGTCGGACCGAAGCTTCGACGTCGCGATCGTGGGCGGGGGCATCTACGGCGTGTCGATCGCGCGCGACGCGGCGCTCCGCGGCCTAGCGGTCGCGCTCGTCGAGAAGGAGGACTTCGGCGGCGCGACGTCGGCGAACAGTCACAAGATCGTTCATGGAGGCCTCCGCTACCTCCAGCACGCGGATCTCCGTCGCGTGCGGGAGTCGATTCGCGAGCGGTCGGCGCTTCTACGGATCGCTCCTCATCTGGTTCGGCCGCAGGCGTTCCTGATGCCGACGTACGGTCACGGGCTGCGCGGGCGCGAGGCACTCTTCGTCGCGCTTCGGCTGAACGACCTCCTGAGCATCGATCGGAATCGAGCCCTGCAGCCGGCGCGGCGGATTCCTGACGCTCGCATGGTGTCGAAAAGCGAATGCCTGCGGCTCGCACCCGGCATCCGGGAGCCGGGGCTCACCGGCGGCGCGCTTTGGTACGACGCCTTGATGTTGAATTCCGAGCGCCTGCTGTTCGCGATCCTGCGCGCGGCGATCGATGCCGGGGCAGACGCGGCCAACTACGCGGAAGCGACGGAGGTCCTCACGCGCTCCGGTCGAGTGGAGGGGGTGCGGGTGCGCGACGCCCGAGGCGGCAGCCTGTTCGAAATCCGTGCTCGCGCCGTCGTCAACGCGGCCGGTCCCTGGTCAATCGGTGGCTTCGGCGGCCGCAGTTCTCCTCCGCAGGCGACCACGATCCGACTCGCGAAGGCGATGAACCTCGTGACGCGGTCGATCCTCGGCGATCACGCGATCGGCGTCCGACGTCACTTTCGCGACGCAAGCGGCGTCCTGCGGAGCGATCAAAGGCTCTTCTTCCTCGTTCCCTGGCGTGACCGGACGCTCATCGGCACGACCTATCTACCCTACGACGGAGCGCCGGATGGCTTCACGGTCACGGACCCGGAGATCGAGCGATTCTTGGATGAAATCAACGCGTCGTATCCACCGGCACGGCTTTCACGCGCCGACGTGCGGCTCGTCCACGGCGGTCTGGTGCCCGTAGCCGGCAGCCGCGAGACAGCCGGCGACGTCGAGCTGGCGACGCGTTACCAGATCCGCGATCATGCGGGCGAGGGGCTCGAGGGAATGATCACCGTGACGGGGGTCAAGTACACGACGGCGCGCGGCGTCGCCGAAGCGGTCGTCGACCGCTTGGCTTCGAAGCTCGGCATCGAGGCCTCGCGTTCGCGGAGCGCCGAGCTGCCGGTGTGGGGCGGCGACATCGAGCACGTCGACGAGTACGTCGCTCGCGAAGCCAGAGCGCCACACGAGGGAACGACGGCGCAGACGGTTCAGCGTCTGATCGCCAACTACGGATCGCGCTATCGAGACGTGATCGCGGAGGTCGGAGGAGATGTGCGCCTGCTCGCGCCGATTGCCGAAGGAACGGACGTCACGGGTGCCGAGCTGACGTTCGCGGTTCGCCGCGAGATGGCGGCGAAGCTTGGCGACGTCGTTTTCCGGCGAACCGATCTCGGTTCCGCCGGCTACCCGGGGGAAGGCGCGCTCACTGCCGCCGTCGTGCTCGTCGCGAAGGAGCTCGGCTGGGATGAGGCCCGCGTGGAGAGCGAGCTCGCGGAGGTGAGGCGACGGTTCCCGTGAATGCGCCGCCGCCGGGCCAGAAGCCCGCCCCTGAAACCGCCTGGGCGCTTCGGCTATTCGACAAGTCGATCCTCAAGCAGGCGAAGTATCGAGCGCTCGTCCGCCAGACAGGCGACACCAACGGCAGGGATTGCCTCGACCTCGGTTCCGACAACGGCGTCATCAGCTACTTGCTTCGCGCGCGGGGGGGGGCGCTGGACGAGCGCGGACCTCTCCGAGAAGGCGGTCGCATCGATTCGCAGCCTCGTCGGCTCGAACGTCTACCGCATCGATGGGGCGCGGATGCCGTTCGCCGATGCGTCTTTCGACCTGGTGGTGATCATCGATCTTTTGGAGCACGTCCGCGACGATGACGGCTGCGTCGCGGAGATCGCCCGCATTCTGCGGCCGGGAGGAGAGCTCGTGGTCAACACGCCGCACGCCAAGCCGCGGAGCCTGTTACGCATGGTACGCCATCGTCTCGGCCTCACCGACGAGTGGCACGGTCACGTGCGCCCCGGCTACACACGCGACGGTTTGCGAGCGCTCCTCGCGGGCCGCTTCGCGATCGAGAGCTCGGCAACCTACTCGAAGTTCTTCTCCGAAGCTCTCGATGTCGGGCTCAACTCGATGTACCTGCGCACTCGAGGTCCCGGCGCTGATGACCGTGCGAAGGGTACCGTCGTGACGGCCGCGGATTTGGAGAAGAGCGCCCGACAATTCCGTCTGCTTGCCAGGATCTATCCGCTGCTCTGGCTCTGGGCGAAGCTCGACTTCCTCTGCGTGGGCACGGCGGGCTACTACCTGATCGTCAAGGCGCGAAAGATTTAGGAGTCCGTCCGAGTAATCCGGACCGAGCACATGAGTCGAGCGCCAAGCATCGAGCGCGCAAAAATCCGACGAATACTCCTGCGGTATTCCGAGGATTTTTGCGCGCTCGAGGCGCCGGCGATCGGCTCATGGGCGACGGGAGCGATTACTCGGACGGACTCCTAGCCAGACTGGTTGCGAACGGGAACATGGAGCGTCGCCGGTCGGTGCAAAACGGACGGCTCGAGCGACCATTCGGAGGAGCTTGGTGAGCGGTGGGTTCCCCGAGACCGCCGACGTCGAGACCGCGTCGGAGGGCTACGCGCAGCGCTTCGCCGGTCCGGTCGGCGCGTGGTTTCTGGAGCTTCAGGCGCGGTCCACGCTGGAGCTCTTGAGCCCCCTCGGCCGCGGCGCGCGCCTGCTCGACGTCGGCGGTGGTCACGCGCAGCTGACGCCCGTTCTGGTCGATCGTGGATACGAGGTGACGGTCGTCGGCAGCGCGCCGGCTTGCGCCGAACGGCTGTCGGCTTGGCTTGCGGACGGACGTTGCCGATTCGAGGTGGCAAACGTGGTCGATCTTCCATACGCTGCTCGCTCGTTCGACGGCGCGCTGTGCTTCCGCCTGTTGCCGCACGTCACCGCCTGGCAGGCACTGCTGCGTGAGCTCTGCCGCGTCGCTCGAAAATCGGTCGTCATCGACTACCCGTCGTCCCGAAGCATCAACGTGCTCGCCGGCGGCCTGTTCGCCGCGAAGAAGCGCTTCGAGGGCAATACGCGGTCATTCGTGCAATACCGCCCGGCCGAGATCGAACATGCGTTTCTCGTCAACGGCTTCCAGGTGACCGGGGTGCGCGCGCAGTTCCTCTGGCCGATGGTGCTCCACCGCATGATCGGCCGAGTCGGCGTGTCGAAGGTACTCGAAGCTCCGGGGCGCGCGATCGGCCTCCTGCGTCTCCTCGGCTCGCCGGTCATCGTCCGCGCCGAGCGGTAGGGTGGGGACGTTGCGGCATTGTTGAAATTGGTTCCATCAGTCGTAAGCCAATCGGGGAAACAATTCCGATAATGCCGCAACGTCCCCACCCTTTGACAGCTCGTCGGGGCCACGGTACCAGGCACGCCCCATGCGAGTGCTGATCACCGGCGGAACCGGCTTCACGGGCAGCCACGCCGTGCGTCGCTACCTCGCGCGCGGCCACGCGGTGCGCGTCCTCGACAACCAGAAGGGGGTGTTCTTCGACGAGCTCTCCGGGGCGGGCGCGCAGATCGCGATCGGCTCGGTCGCCGATCGCGAAGCCGTTCGCAAGGCGCTCGAGGGAGTGGATGCTCGTCCACCATATCGCGGCCGCGTTCCGCGAGATCAACGTGCCGAAGAGCGTCTACAAGAGCGTGAACGTCGACGGCACGCGGTTCGTCGCGCAGGAGGCGCTGCGCGCGGGCGCGCGCCGCGTAGTCTACTGCTCGACCGAGGGCGTTCACGGGCACGTCGTCGATCCCCCGGCCACCGAGGACGCGCCGATTGCCCCCGAGGACTACTACCAGCAGACGAAGTGGGAGGGCGAGATTGCGTTCCGCGAGGTGATGGCGCAGGGGCTCGATGGCGTGATCCTCAGGCCGACGGGAATCTACGGGCCCGGAGATCCGGCGCGGTTCCTCATGCTGTTTCGCATGGTGAAGCGCGGCCACTTCTTCATCGTGGGCGACGGACGAGCGCGCTATCACCCACTCTACATCGACAATCTCTGCGACGCATTCGAGCTCGCGGCCGAGAAGCCCGAGGCGCGAGGCGAGACGTTCCTCGTGGCCGACGATCGCTCGCTTCCGTGGAACGAGCTGATTCCGTTGGTGGCGAAGACGCTGGGGATCAACGTCAAGATCCACCATCTCCCGCTGGGGCCGGTCTGGCTGGCGGCGGCTCTCTGCGAGGGCGCGTGCTGGCCGTTCGGCGTCACGCCGCCGCTCTTTCGTCGACGGGCCGAGATGTTCTCGCACATGCGCGCCTTCGACATCTCCAAGGCTCGTCGGGTACTCGGCTACGAGCCGAAGGTGCCGCTCGAAGAAGGGCTCGCCCGCACCTGCGCCTGGTACCGCGCCAACGGGTATCTCTGAGGTTTCGCCTCGTGTATCGTACGGCCTCGGTCTATGTGCGGCATCGTCGGAATCGTCGAACCTGACAACCGGCCCGTGGATCGCGCTACGCTCGGTGCGATGTGTCGGACGATGCTGCATCGTGGTCCCGACGGCGCCGGTATCCACGTCGACGGTCCGGTCGGCATCGCCATGCAGCGCCTGGCGATCATCGATCTCGCGGGCGGCTCGCAGCCGATGTCGAACGAGGGCTGCCCACGCGCCGCGGCCGCGAGCTGGATCGTCTACAACGGTGAGGTCTACAACCACGCGGTCCTCCGCCGCGAGCTCGAGGCGCTGGGACATCGGTTCCACACTCGCTGTGACACCGAAGCGATCCTCCACGCCTACGAGGAGTGGGGCGAGCGCGCGGTCGAGCGGCTGAACGGCATGTTCGCCTTCGCGATCTGGGACGGGGCTCGCCGCGAGCTCTTTCTGGCGCGCGACCGGCTCGGCATCAAGCCGCTCTACTATTCGTGGAGCGGCGGTCGGTTGGTGTTCGCCTCGGAGATCAAGGCGATCCTCGAAGACCCGACCGTCGAGCGCGCGGTCGATCCGCAGGCCCTCCTCGACTACGTCGGCTACGAGTTCGTCCCGGGCCCGCGCACGATGTTCGCGGGCATCCACAAGCTCCAGCCTGGGCACACCCTGACGCTGCGCGAGGGGCGGATCACGACCCGTCAATACTGGGACTTGAGCTTCCGCCGCGTCGAGCTCGGCTGGGAGGACGCGAAGCAGCGCATCCTCGAGCTGCTCGAGAAGTCCGTCGAGCGCCGCTTGATGAGCGACGTGCCGCTCGGAGTGTTCCTCTCCGGCGGCGTCGACTCCTCGAGCGTGCTCGCCATGATGAGCCGTCTCACCGACCAGAAGATCCGCACGTTCACGATCGGCTACGACGATCCGTCGTTCAGCGAGATCGAGTACGCGCGGGCGGTCGCCAAGCGCTTCGACACCGCGCATACCGAGGTCATGATCCGGCCGGTCGAACCCGAGGACATCGAACGGGGCGTATGGCATCTCGACGAGCCGATGACCGACCTTTCGGCGATTCCGCTGATGCTCCTCTGCCAGCGCGTTCGCCAGGACGTGATCGTCTGCCTTTCGGGAGAGGGTGGCGACGAGGTCTTCGTCGGCTACGACCGATTCCGCGCCAGCCGCTTCGGCGCCCGCTACTACGAACGCTTGCCGCGGTGGCTCCGCCGCCGGGTGATCGAGCCCCTGGTGCGGCGGCTTCCGGACCAGGAACAGAAGAAGGGCGCGGTCAACGTCGTCAAGCGCTTCGTCGACGGAGCGAGCTTGGATCCGGCCGGCGAGCACATGCGCTGGCAGTATTTCCTCTCGCCCGATCTCGCTTCCGCGCTGTTCCGACGCGAGGCCCTCGATCGGGTCGACACCGACCCCTTCCGCCTCGTCGGCGAGTGGGCGAGCCGGTGCCCGTCCGGCGAGCGGCTCGACCGCGAAGTCTACGTGGATCTCAAGATGACGATGGCGGACAGCGTGCTCATGAAGGTCGACAAGATGAGCATGGCGAGCTCGCTCGAGGTCCGCGTCCCGTTTCTCGATCACGAGCTCGTCGAGTTCGCGACCGGGCTTCCGCCCGAGTGGCGGATGCGCGGCTTCGAAACCAAGACGATCCTCAAGGAAGCGATGCTCGACCGCCTCCCGTCCGAGATCGTCTACAGGAAGAAGCAGGGTTACAGCTTGCCGATCAAGAATTGGCTGCGCAACGAGCTGCGCGACTACGCCCGGCACGAAATCGAGCGAAGCGAGCTCGTGCGCGAGGTCTTCGAGCCCGCGGCGATCGAGCGCGTGTGGCGGGAGCATCTCGCGCGGCGGCACAACCACAACCATCTGCTCTGGGCGCTCGTCAACCTCGCCCTCTGGCACCGCCGGTTCTTCAGCGGCGGGCGAGCCGTCGCGGCCGCGTGACTCGGAAGACCGCCTGGCTCTTCGCTCGGCTCGGCGTCAGCGCCGCCTTGATCGGCTGGCTGCTTCATCGTGTCGACGCGCGTGCCGTGGTGGAGCGGATCGGCGCTATCGGCTTCGCCAACGTGCTCACGATTCTCGCCCTCCAGTTTCTCAACACCGGCCTCAAATCCTACAAGTGGCAACGGCTCCTCGCGGCGGACGGGATCCATCTCTCGCATGCGACGGTTTTCGCCTCGTACCTGATGTCCACCTTCTTCAGCCTGTTCCTGCCCACCGCGATCGGCGGCGACGCGGTGCGCGCGGTCGATGCGGCGCGGCGCAGCGGCCGGGGAGTGGCGACCGCCACGTCGGTGGTCGCGGACCGCGTGCTCGGCTTTGCCGCCATCGGCGTGGTTGGCCTGACCGCGCTCGCGGCGGGATGCGGGGCCGTGCTCTCGCCGCACCTCCGCTGGAGCGGCGCGACCCTTTATACGGCCGTTCTCGCGGCGAGCGCCGCGCTCTTTGCCGGCTGGCCGCTACGGCTGCTGGAAGCGCTCGGGCTCGCCCGTTTGCCGCGTCTCGACCGGCTGGCGCGCAGCGCCGCCCGATCGCTCGACGCGTACAAGCAGAGCGGCCGGCTTGCCGAGCTCACGGCTCTTTCGATCGCCGCCCAGGTGATCGTCGTCGTCGCCGTGTACGTGATCGGGCGCGCCCTCGCGATCGCCGTGCCGCTCTCGTACTTCTTCGTGATCGTGCCGCTCATCGGTCTCGTCGAGTCTCTCCCCGTGTCGATCTATGGAATCGGTTTGCGCGACGTCTCCTACGTATACCTCCTCGGCCTCGTCGGCGTCCCGCAGGCGCAGTCGTTGTCGCTATCGGTCCTCTACGTGATACTGACCGTCGTCTACGCGCTCTTTGGCGGCGCGGTCTTCGCGCTGCGAGGGTCCGCCACGCCGGTGCTGGCGAGGAAGGACGGATGAGCGGCGGCACGAAATACCACGAGTCTCTGGTCGAGAGCGAATCGTCTCGCTCCGTCCAGTACCGTGACATCGTGGTGGGCCCCGAGAGCGGCTGGCCCGGCCTCGTCTACTACGAGCTGGTGACCGCGCTTTTCGCGGGTGCGCCGGGGGCGCTCGGCCTGGCGCTGCGCGGGGCTTTCTATCGGCCGCTCTTCCGTCGGCTCGGTCGCGGCGCCGTGCTCGGTCGCGGGCTCGTGCTGCGTCATCCCCGTCGAATCGAGATCGGAGACCGAGCGCTCGTCGACGACGACTGCATGCTCGACGCGCGCGGGTCGGCTCAGGGCGTGACGATCGGCGAGGGAGCGCTCGTCAGCCGCGGCGCGATTCTCTCGTGCAAGGACGGCCCGATTACCGTCGGCGCGCGCGCGAACCTGGGCTGGCGCTGCGTGGTGAGCTCGGTCGGCGGCGTAGTGATCGAAGAGGAGGCACTGTTCGCCGCCGGCTGCTACGTGGGCGGAGGGCGCTACCACCTCGACGACCGCGCGCGCTCGGTTGCCTCGCAAGGCAGCTTTTCCAAGGGCCCGGTGCACGTCGGCCGCGGGTCGTGGATCGGCGCTCACGCGGTGATCCTGGACGGCGTGCGCGTGGGTGATGGCGCGGTCGTCGCCGCCGGGGCGGTCGTGGCGGATGAAGTGCCGCCGTTCACGATCGTTGCAGGCGTACCGGCTCGGGTCGTCCGTGAGCGTGGCCGCAGCTGAGGCCGAGGACGGGCGTCGTGGCTGGCTGAGACCACTCGCCTCGCTCGCGGTCACCGCCGCGCTCTGCTTCGTGCTCCTGCGCAAGATCGACGTTCGCGAGCTCGCCGACTGGCTCATACGCGTCGACCCGCGCTACTACGCGGGCTACGTGGCATTGTCGGTCGCGGGCCTGCTCGTGCGAGCGCTCCGCTATCACATGCTGCTCGGGCCCTCCGTCGGATTCTTGCCGCTCGTGCTGGTAACCGCCGCGCGGAACTTCCTCGTCGACCTGCTGCCAGCCCGCGTCGGCTCGCTCAGCTACGTCTACTTGCTCACGCGACGCTTCGGGGTCCCGCTCGACCCGGTGCTTTCGTCCTTCGTCCTCACCTTTCTCTATGACGCGCTCGCCATGACGCTGCTTCTCGGCGTGGCACTCGTGCTCGAGCTCGGCCGTCTAGAGGCCAGCGCGGCGCTCGGCGCCGTGTCGACGGTCATCGCAATCCTTGTCGTCGTGGTGTTCGCGCGTCTCCCGGCAGGCCTGCGCTTCGCTGCGGCGCGGCTGCGGGCGGGCACGCGACCGTGGGCACAAAGCGCGGCCTCGAGGCTGGACGACGTCGCACGCGAGGTCGAGCGGTCCGGCGGCGCGTTCCGGACCGTCGCGCTGACCGCGGTCTCCCTCTTGATCCGGCTGCTCAAGTTCGCCGCCTATTGGTCTTTGCTTCTCGGAGTGGTGCGCGAGCACGGGCTCGCCGCCGCCGAACTGCCGTTCTGGAAGGTCTTCCTCGCAATCGCCGGCGCCGAGCTGTCGGCGACGCTGCCGGTCCACGGCATCGCCGGGTTCGGGACTTATGAAACGGCGTGGGCGCTCGGCTTCGGCCAGCTCGGCCTCTCGTCTCGAGTAGCCATCCTCTCGGGCTTCGCGACGCATCTGCTGTCCCAGGTTTACGACTATTCGGTCGGGCTCGTCGCGCTCGCGATCGCACTCGTGTGGTCGCGGAGAGCCAGATGAGCCGACGGGCGCTCGTGACCGGCGGTGGCGGATTTCTCGGTTCCCACGTGGTGGAAGCCCTGCTCCGCGAAGGCGCCGCCGTGCGGGCGCTCGCCCGGGCGACGAACGTTCCGCGCTGGCCGGGTGGTCGATGCCTCGCGGGCGCGCCGGGACCTCGGCTACGTTCCTGCGGTTCATGCCCGAGAGGGAATCGCGCGCACCGTCGGTTGGTACCGCGAAACGGGCCGGCGGTGAGACCACGCTAGCTCGGTAGGATGCTGCGTTCCCTTTGATCGCGACCAACGGGAGCGATCTGTGACGCCCGCTTCCGAGCTCGCTCACGCCGAACCGTCGGGGGAGGCGGCTCGTGGACCGGCGGGCTTGCGGGCGATCGCGATCAGCGACATGCCGAACGGAAGGCGCCACCGGCTCTCCAGCCTGAAGAGCGGCACGAGGCGATCGTAGAGCGTCAGCTGAACGGGAGGAAACGTCGTGCGCTTGAGCAGTCGACTGTTGAGATACCACCCGAAGACCCCGAAGAGATTGAAAAACCAGCTCGTGTCGATCTCGAACCCGGCGCGCCCGAGCTTGTCGAGGAGCTCGGCGCGTTCGTAGCGACGAAAATGATCGAGAGCACGGTCGAGCGAGCCGTAGAGGGATCGGAGCGCAGGCACGAGCAGAATCAGTCGCCCGCCGTGCTCCAGAAGCTCGTGGAAGGTTCGCAGCGCCCGCTCGTCATCCTCGATGTGCTCGAGCACGTTGAGGCAAACGACGGTGTTGATCCGCTCCCCCCGGTGGAGCGCGGCCGCGTCGCCTTCCGGCCCGCCGTTGAGATCGAATCGGCCGATCGTCACGTGCGTGTATGGATCGAAGAGGTGATGGAGAATCTGCAGATACTTGGCGTCGAGGTCGGTCGCGATCACGCGTTCGCGACGCAGCAAAAAGCGAGTCATGTTGCCCACGCCCGCGCCGACTTCGAGCACGCGGCTTCCGACGTACGGCTCGAGCTCTTGCCACATCCAGCGGTTGTAGCGGGAGACCTTCTGCATGCGCTGTAGAATGCGATAGCCCGCGTGCTCGTTCTCCTCGTCGTCGACGAAGGCGTAGCGCAGGATCGTGCCGATCGCGGCGACTCCGTCCTTCCAGCCGATCTTCTTGCCTTCCCAATAGTCGCGGCCGTGATAGGAGATGGGAACCTCGTATACACGAAAGCCGAGGCGGGCGATCTTGGAGGTGAGCTCGGGCTCGATGCCGAAGCGGTCGGAGCGCAGTCGCAGGCTCTTCACCACCTCGCGCGTCATCATCTTGTAGCAGGTCTCCATGTCGGTGAGATTCAGGTCAGTGACGAGGTTCGAGAGCAGCGTGAGGAAGCGGTTCGCGAGCTGGTGCCGGAAGCGGAGCACGCGCCGCGGCCATCCGAGGAAGCGGGAGCCGTAGACCACGTCGGCTCGGCCGTCACGGATCGGCTCGATCAGCTTGTGATAGTCCTCCGGATCGTATTCGAGGTCTGCGTCCTGAATGACGACGACGTCGCCGGTCGCTTCTTGCAAACCTCGTCGTACGGCCGCTCCCTTGCCGCGGTTTTCTGGCTGGTAGAAAATCCGCAGGTTCGGTTCGGGAGGGGACGCGGCGAGGAACTCTCGCGTACCGTCGGTCGAGGCGTCGTCGACGACGACGATCTCCTTGTCGAGCGCGACCGCGCGGACCCGCCGCAGGCACTCTTCGATCGTCGGGCGTTCGTTGTAGACGGGGATGACGACCGAAAGTCGCATGGGAATGAGCGCTTATACTAACCTGCGGTGGTTTCGTTCGAGAAGAGGTAGGGCGATCGAACTTCGCTCGGGTAACCGGTCTGTCGCACCCAACTCCCGCAAACTCGCCCCGTCGCGGTCGATCCGCTATGCATCTCTCCAACCATGTCCCGTTCCGAGATCTACGCGACGTGCGCGCTGCTCGGTGCGCTGGCGATACTGGCTTCGCTCCAGTGGATCGTGCCGATCGACGAGTGGGTATACCAGTGGGTGCAATATCACCGCGGCTGTACGGTCGAGCATGCCGCGCGCCGGATCGACCCGATCGTCCGTGCAGTCCTAGGCGCGCTGGTCGGCATCGCGCTCGTGCGAGGTGGCTGGAAGCATCCATGGTATCTTTTCGGCCTCGTCCTGCTCTTCGTCTCCGGCGCGGCCGCAACCGAGCTTTTGAAGACCGCGATCGAACGGCTGAGGCCCAATTCCACTCCGGGTGTGATCAGCGGCAACAGCTTTCCGAGCGGCCACACCACGGGTGCGACGATGGCCGCCGTGATCGCCATCCTGCTGATCCGAGCGCGGGATTGGCGGCCTTGGCTCCGCTGGTCGGGTTACGCACTGGCCGCCCTGTGCGTTTTGTTGCAAGCCGTCGGGCGCCTGCTGACCGGTAGCCACTGGCTGAGTGATGTCTCCGCTAGCGTGTTGCTCGGCGCCTCGTGGGTGCTCGCGGCGGGGCGACTCCAGCGCCTGCCGCGCACGGTCGTCGTCAGCCTGCTCGCCTTGGGCTGCTTGGCATTCATCGTCTTCGACGACGTTCCCGGAACTCGCTTCCGGATGCCGTCAGCCCTCGACGAGGATCGAAGCTCGCTCGCATCGATCGAGTTTGGGACTCCCGGCTCGCGCGCGTTTCTCGGCGGGCTCTGGGAGGAAGGCCCCGCGGAGCCGATCGGCCCCGTGTCGTGGGCGCGCGCGCCGGACGTCAGCGTGACGCTGCGCGCGGCGAGCTCGGCCGGCAGCATTCTGAAGCTCACGCTTCGTCCGGCGGTGCCAGGAAGTGGGCGCAGCGGCTGCGCGCGAATGGTGATCTCCGTGAATCAGTGGGTCGCTCCCGAGATCGCTCTCGCCAGAGGATGGCGCGAATACCACGTGGAGCCGCCGGCCGGTGCTCTGCGAGCCGGCGACAATACGATTCGCTTCCACATCACGGCGGACGGCGAAGCGAGCGACGAGGACGCCGCGAGCGGCATCGCCGCATTTCGCTATTTGCGACTGTACCCGAGGACGTGAAGAGGGCTTCAGACTTCAGGACCGCCCGGCACCAGACGTAGCGCGCGACCCGCCGGACGGATGCACTCGGGTGAGTCGTTGCGGCCTGAATTGACGAACGGGGAGACCGGGTAAGATTCCATTTGGTCGGCCGGAAAAGGCCGGAGAAGCTCCGCGAGCTGAGCGGCGTCGTGTTCGTCGGCCTCGAGCCATCGCGTGCAGGCCTCGCCGGTCAGCACGACCGGCATCCGATCGTGGATCGGGGCGACGATCTCGTTCGACGAGCAGGTGAGGATCGCCGCGCCGGGGGCGTTGGCGTCTGCCGAGCGCTCCCAGAGCCCCGCGAAGGCGAACGGCCGGCGCGAGACGAGGCGGAAGAAGTGGGGCACCTTGATCGAACCCTCGGTTCGCCATTCGTAGAAGCCGTCGGCGACGATCAGGCAGCGCCGGCGGCGGAAGGCGTCGCGAAACCGCCGCGCCGCGCTCTCGCTCCGCACGTTGATTGCGCCACGGGGAGGAAGACCCCAGCGCAGTGCTCCGAGCCGTCTCTCGCCCGCGTGCTGCGCAATGGCGGCGACCGCCTCTCCAGGACAGAGGTTGTAGCGCGGGCGGAGATCCACGTCGGCAATCGACGTCACCGCGAACTGGTCGACGATGGCCTCGGCGGGACTCGTGCGGGTGAAGCGTCCACACATGGGAATCAGCGGTCGCCGGGGCGGGCCGACACCAGCCTCGCCAGCGCGTCCAGCGTCTCGTGGATCGGCGTCGGCACGCCGTGGCGTCGGCCGGCGCGGACGACAGCGCCCGAAAGCGCGTCGTGCTCGAGCGGCTTTCGCTTTTCGCGATCCTGCAGAGTCGACGGGCGCACGAACCCGAGATTGCGTTCGGCGTGCTGCAGCATGCGCCGGACATGATCCGGATCGAATGCGATTCCCTGAGCGCCCGCCACGCATTCGACCTCTCGCATCGCCGCTTCGACCAGACGGCGCGCGGCAGGGTCAGCGAGCGTTCCGCCTATTGTCGCTCCGGAGAGCGCCGAGACTAGGTTGAACGAAGCGTTCCACGCGAGCTTCTGCCACTGGGCGCGCTCGATGCTCGGCGGGACGACGACGTCGATTGCGGCGTCGCGTAGCAGTCGCTCGATTCGGTCGAGCCGTTCCGAGCGACGATCGTCCGGCTCGCCGATCACGATCGTGCCGCCGCTCACGTGGCGCACGGTCCCCGGAGCGACGAGCTCGGCTCCGACGTAGGCGATCGCCCGGAGCATGGGCGGAAGATCGAGGAGTCGCTCGATCGTCGGTTCGCTCTCTACTCCGTTCTGCAGCGAGACGACCGCCGACTCGGGCTCCAACTCGTTGCCGAGCGCTTCGACCGCTCGCGCCGTGTCGTGAGCCTTCACGCACACCAACACCAGCGAGAACGGCCCCTCGCCGCGGGCCGATTCGATCGCACGGATCCTCGTCTGGACGAAATCGCCCTCGAAGCTCTGGACCGCGAGCCCGCGCTCGACGAGCGTGCGCAGGTTCTCTCCGCGCGCCGTGAACACCACCTCGTGGCCGGCGCGTGCGAGCTTCGCACCGAAGTACCCGCCCACCGCGCCGGCACCGACGATGAGGATCTTCAAGCGGCTTCGCGGCACCTCTTTGCAGAGGTTCCCTCAGTGAACCGTGCGGTCTTCCTCGTTGTCGTCGACCGAGGTGGCGGCGCGCAGGGACTTCGCGAGGCGCCGCATCTCCTCGAGCGCCGCTTCCGATTGCTCGACGCGCCGCTTTCCCTGGCGCACGACCTCGTCGATGCTGGCGAGCCGCTGCTGGAACTGGTGGATGGCCATTGCCATCCACCCGGCGAAGACGGCGACGCCGACGAGTAGCAAGCCCTGGCCGAAGTCGCCGCCGAGAATGCTCGGCAGCGCGAGCACCGCCGAGCTCGCCGATAGCGCCACAGCGACCGCGAGGAACAGGCGCGCGATGAGATCTGCCGGGACGAGCTTCGAGAACTTCACGGAGCCATCATACGCCGCTCGCGGGGACGGAGGGAAGAGGACGTTGCTCACTCGGCTGGGCGAGTCGAACGTCCCGGAGGGAAGCCACTCGGCGCTGCACCTGAGCACGCCGTGGACCCGTTCATTTCGACTGGTTCGCACCTCCGTCATCCGTCTCCGGCGTGACCGTGATGAACAGGGTCGAGTCGCCGCGCTGCACGAGCAGCAGCACCGGTTTGCCTGGCTTGCGGTCCGTGACCGCCTTGTCGAAGGCCTCGGGCGTCGTGACGGGCTTTCGATCGACCTCGCGCACGACGTCTCCGGGGCGGAGCTCGGCATTGTCCGCCGGGCTGCCGGGGTCGACGCCGGTGACGACCACACCCTTGGTGTGCGGTGGGATCCCGAGCCGCTCGGCTATCTGCGGGGTGATGTTGTCTACGTGCAAGCCGAGGTGGGAGGCGGGTAACGCAGCTTCGCCGGCAACCTCCTTGTCCTTCAGCTCGCCGATTTCGGCCGTGAGGGTTTTCTCCTGTCCTTCCCGTGAAATCTTGAGCTCGGCGTGCGTGCCCACCGGCGTCTCGGCGACGCGGATCGGCAGATCGCGGCTCGAGCCGATTTCCTTCCCTTGGTATGCGAGGATCACGTCGCCGCGTTGGATCCCCGCCTTTTCGGCCGGGCCCTCCTTTACAACGTCGGCAACCAGCGCACCGGTCTCTCCCTTGACGCCGATCGCCTTCGAGATATCCGGTGTCACGTCCTGGATGGCGACGCCCAGCCAGCCGCGTACGACCTTGCCGCGGGTGCGCAGCGAGTCGGCGATGTGCGCGGCCATCTCGATCGGAATCGCGAAGCCGATGCCGATGTTCCCGCCGCTCTGACTGTAGATGGCACTATTGATTCCGACCACCTCGCCGCGCACGTTGAGCAGCGGCCCGCCCGAGTTTCCCGGGTTGATCGACGCGTCGGTCTGGATGAAGTCGTCGTACGGGCCCGCGCCGATGGCTCGGCCCTTCGCGCTAACGATTCCCGCCGTGACCGTCTCACCGAGGCCGAACGGGTTGCCGATGGCGATCACCCAGTCACCGACGCGCAAGTCGTCGCCATGGGCGAGCTTGGCTGCCGGCAGCGGATGGTCGGTCTGAATGCGGATGAGGGCGATGTCGGTCTTCTTGTCCTTGCCGACGATCTTCGCCTTGAACCGCTTCTGGTCCTGCAAGATCACCTCGACCACGTCTTCGGCGTTGCCGACGACGTGGGCGTTGGTGAGGATCTCGCCGTCGGGCGAAATGATCACACCCGATCCGAGGCTCCGCTCCTTGTAGCTCTTAGGCATCTGATCGAAGAAGCGGCGCATGAACTCTTCCATCGGATCCCCGGAACGGCCGCCAGGAATCTCCGGTCGCTTCACCGTCTGCGTGGTCGAGATGTTGACCACGGCCGGGATCAAGTCTTGCACGATATCGGCAAACGACGGCGGCGTCCCGCTGGCGGGCTCGGCGGCGGAGACCAGAAAAGGCATGGAGCAGCAGAGCGCAAGCGCGAGCTTGCCGAGCCCTATTGCCGATTCGCTATTCAATGAAGAACCTCCTCCGTCGAGTGGCTGCGAAAGTACCGAGAACCCGTGCCCCGTGCGAGAAAGACACGCCTTATGGACCGGATTCTGGCATACATCAAGCAGGGGAGGGAGAGGACGTTCGTGGGCTCGTAGGCCATTTTGGCGACCGAAGGTGCGCAGTGACTTTCACACGTCTCGGCGGTGTCACGATGGCATCAGGGAGAGACCGTGCGATGATCAAAGGACGGAAGGCCCCGCGGCGTCTTCCCGCGCTCGTGATCCTGGCGCGCCATCCCGAGGCTGGTAAGGTCAAGACACGGCTTGCGGCTTCGATTGGCGACGCCGCAGCGGCCACGCTCTATCGGGCGTTTCTACTCGACCTCGGACGAAAGCTCGCCCCTCATCCCGGTTGGGTTCTGTACTGGGCCTTCGCGCCTGCCGACTCGCCCCTTCCCGCCGATGTCGCCGACGACGAGAAGGCATTCGCACAAGTGGGCGGCGACCTCGGGGAGCGCATGGCCAGCGCCATCGAGCGTGTACTCGCCGACGGTCATCCGAGCGCGGTGCTGATCGGATCCGACATCCCGCACGTGTCGATCGCGACGCTCGAAGAAGCCTTTCGGCGTCTGGCGGCGGGCGCGGCGCTCGTGCTCGGCCCAGCCGAAGACGGAGGTTACTATCTCGTCGGCGCGACCTCGCTTCCGCCTGTCTTTCGCGACATTCGCTGGGGAAGCTCGGGCGTGCTCGCGGAGACGATCGCGGCCGCTCGCCGGGCAGGTATCGATCCCGCTCTCGTCGCGCCCGACTATGACATCGATGACGAGGAGGATCTGGAACGCCTGAAGGCTGAGATCCGGGGGGGACGGATCCGTGATCTCGAAGCGACGGAAGGCGAGCTAGCTCGGCAGGCCGTTGCATTCCCTTTGATCGCGCCCAACGGGGCGCGATCCGTGACGCACGCTCCTAGAGCGCGGTCACGGTCTCCGGTATAGATAGCTTCATCGTCAGAACCAGATGTCGATCGGAAGTGAATCTCCCGGCAAGATGCCCGTGCCCGATACCGGAGGCCCGGCGTCGCCCGCGATCTCACCGATCGACCGCAACGCCCTGGACGTCTTGTGGGGCGACTTTCGTGCGGCAGTTTCGGAGCTGACGATCTTCGGAAGGTCGGCGGACCAGTCGCGTCCTTCGATCGGCCGCGCGGCTCTCTTCTACCCCGCGGTCGGCCTGTTGATCGGCGCCTGCGTAAGCGTGCTCGACTGGGTGCTGCGGAACTTCCTCACGCAGGAGATCAGCAGTGTGCTGCTCGTCGGCGCTCTCGCGCTCCTCAGCGGAGGGCGTCAGCTCGACGGCTTCGCCAACACTGCCGATGGCCTCATCGGTTTTCGCGGGCGCGAATGGGCGATCGCCACGATCCGCGATCGGCGACTCGGCAGCTCGGGAGCGGCGGCGATCGCCTTCTTGCTGATTCTCAAGGTGCGCTGCCTCGACCTGCTCTCCGATCCGATGCGTGTCGTCGGTGTGTTGCTGGCGCCCATGATCGGGCGCGCGGCGATCGTCGGCGTCGCCTGCGGGTCGCGCGCGGCAGGCTCGGCCGAGGGCGACCCGGCGCGTTTTGACGCCGCGATCGGGCTCCGCGAGCTCGCCGGCGCCGGGGCCTTCGCGGCGGTGGTGACCCTCGCCCTCGGCGGTGCGCTCGGCCTGCTTGCGATCATCGCCAGCGCGGTTGTGATCCTCGCGCTGCGCTTCTATCTCGATCGCAGGCTCGGCGGCGTCGCACCCCAGAGCCTCGATGCCAGCGCGGAAATCGTCGAGACGCTCGCGCTGATCCTGTTTGCGCTCGCGTCGTGAGGGGCGTAATCGCTCAGACTTCGGGCTTCAGCAAGGATTCACAGCCGCCTCTTTGCCGAAGCCTGATCGCGGAAGCCACTACGTCGTGTACGCAGTCTCGCTGTGCTGCGAGAGATCCAGACCCATCCGCTCGTCGTCGATTGGTGCCCGAAGCGGCGAGATCGCGTTGATGATCGTCAAGATCAAGAAGGTGCCGACGCCGCAGAAGACGTAGGTTGCCACCACGGCGACCAGCTGCTTCAACATGAGGCCGGGGTAACCGTAGAGGAGGCCGCCGTCGAGCCCGAGCGTGAGCGTGGGGATCGCAGAGTTCACTTCCTTGGTTGCGAACACGCCGGTCAGAAGCGCGCCGAGTGTCCCACCGACCATGTGCACGCCGACGACGTCGAGCGCATCGTCGTAGCCGAAGCGCGGCTTCAGGCTCACGGCTGAATAGCAAAGGACGCCGGCGAGCCCGCCGATGATGAGGGATGCCATCGGTGTCACGAAGCCCGAGGCGGGCGTGACCGCCACCAGACCGGCGACCGCACCGGAGGCCGCGCCGAGAATCGTCGGCTTGCCCGCGCGTATCCACTCGGCGAACAGCCAGCCGAGCGCGGCGGCCGCCGCCGCCGTATTGGTATTGACGAACGCCGTGGCTGCGAGCTCGCTCGACGAAGTCGCGCTTCCCGCATTGAACCCGAACCAGCCGACCCACAGCAGCGACGCGCCGACGACCGAAAAGGGCAAATTGTGGGGGGGCATGGCCGTGTCGGGGTAACCGACGCGCTTGCCGAGGTAGATCGCGGTGACCAGAGCGGAGACGCCGCTCGAGATGTGAACGACGGTACCGCCGGCGAAGTCGATGGCGCCGATCTTACTGGCGATCCAACCGCCACCCCACACCCAATGCGCGAGCGGATTGTAGATGAACGTCGACCAAAGCAGCATGTAGAGCGCAAAGGCGGGGAAGCGGAGCCGCTCGGCGAACGTGCCGGAGATCAGCGCGGGGGTGATGATCGCGAAGGTCGCCTGAAACGCGACGAACACCATCTGCGGAATGGTGGGCGCGGCCGAGTTGGCGGTGCCGAGGATCCCACGGAGCCCGAAATTCGCCGCGCTGCCGACGATGCCGCCGACGTCCGGGCCGAAGGCCATCGAATAGCCGAAGAGCACCCACGTCACGCTGATCAAGGCCGCGCAGAAGAAGCTGTGCATCAGCGTAGACAGCACGTTCTTCGAGCGGACCAGACCGCCGTAAAAGAGCGCAAGGCCGGGGATCGTCATCATCAGCACGAGAGCGGAGCTGGTGAGCATCCACGCGGTGTCGCCAGTATCGAATTTAGGGGCCGCCGGTGCGGCGGCGTCTTCCGCCAAGGCGGTCGCAGCCGTGATCAGAGCGCCAAGGCCACTCCCGGCCGCCACGCGTAACGCTGTTCCCCTAACGCCGAATGTTCCCATCTTGCCCTCCTCCGCCGAAGCGGGGAGGTACAAGAGCGAAAAACGTGTGCTCGCGTCAAGAGAGCGAGGGAAGCACCGCGCGGCGCAATGCGTCGAGATCGACCGGCTTAGAGAAGAACTGGACGGCGCCGAGTTGAAGCGCGAACTCACGGCTCTCCGGATCGGTCTGTCCGGAGAGGATGACCACACGAATGTTGCGAGAGCGGTAGCGGAAGTCGTCGCGCAGTCGTCGCAAGACTTCCCAGCCGTTGACGCCTGGCATCTTCAGGTCGAGGACCAGAGCGACGACGTTCTCACGATCGAGGATCGGCCAGATTTCGCCGCCGTCGTCAACGGGGATCGCGACGTAGCCGTCGTTCGACAGCGCGCGCTGCAGGACGAGCCGTATCGTTTCGTCGTCGTCGGCGATGAGTACGATCGGAGACTCGGGTTGCGGGGCGGGAGACGGAGCAGGGGAGGAGGAACCCCGCCGGCGGCTCCCCCTCGCTCTTTCCCTGCTAGGCGGCATGAAGGGTTCAGGCGGCCGCCCGATTGGCGCGGATGCTGACCATGTCGGGGTAGCCGTGAGCTCCCATCTCGGGAACGTCGAGGCCCTCGAACTCCGTCTCCTCGCTGACCCGGAGCGGAGTGATCAGGTTGGAGAACTTGAACCACACGTACGCCATCGCGAACGCGAAACAGAACAGAACGACTACATCAATCGACTGCATGATGAACTGCGAGAAATCACCGTAGAGCAGGCCACGCACGCCGTCGGAGCCGTACGCCTTGACGAACTCGTCCCGCACCACGCCATTCCACCCCGCGCCGTATTCGCCGGTTGCGAAGACGCCGACCGAGAGCACGCCCCACGCACCGTTGATGCCGTGCACGGAAATCGCGCCGACGCAGTCGTCGACGCCGACCCTGTCGAAGAAGAAGACGCTGTAGACAACGAGGACGCCGGCGATGAAGCCGATGGTCGCCGCCCCCATCGGGTTGACGAACGCGCAGGGAGCGGTGATGGCTACGAGCCCAGCGAGCATGCCGTTGCAGAGCATCGATGGGTCGGGCTTCATTCCCTTCCATCCGAGGCACACCATCGCGCCGATCGCGGCGGTGATGCTGGCGAGCATGGTGTTGACCACGATGAAGCTGATGCGTAGGTCCGTGCCGGCGAGCGTCGAGCCGGGGTTAAACCCGAACCAGCCGAAAGCGAGGATGAACGTTCCGAGCACGACCATCGGAATGTTGTGCGCGGGAATCGCTTGCGGCTTGCCGTTGATGTACTTTCCGATTCGGGGGCCGATCACGATCGCCCCGGCCAGGCCGATGAAGCCTCCCATGCCGTGCACGACGCCCGATCCGGCGAAGTCCACTGCGCCGTGACCGAGACCCCAGTTAACACCACCCTGGGCGAGCCAACCGCCCCCCCAGAGCCAGTTCGCGTAGATGCAATAGGGGAGGGCAACCCAGAGACCGTAGAGGCAGAAGTTCTTCCACGCCCACCGCTCGGCCATCGCGCCGGTGGGGATCGTCGCGGTGGTGTCCATGAACACCATCATGAAGAAGAAGAGCGTCATCACGCCGACGTCGTTGACGGTGCCGTTCAGGAACCAGCCCTTGAGGCCGATGATGCCGTATTTGAACGCACCGGTTAGGTTGCCGGCCGCATCGGTTGCTGCCCCGAGTCCCCAGCCGCTATTCAGCACCGCGGTGCCGGGTCCTAGAGAGGCGTACCAGCCCGGAGCGACGGGGCCGTTGAACCAGTTTCCCCAGCCGATTGCGAAGCCGTACACCCAAAAGGCTAGGCAGCCGAGCGGATAGATCATGAAGTTCATCGCCGCGGTGTGCGACGCGTTCTTCGAACGGCAAAGCCCCGTCTCGACGAACATGAAGCCGGCTTGCATGAACATGACGAGGAAGCCGGTGACGAGCGCCCACACGAAGTTGATCGAGACCAGGTTGTGGGCCATGCGGTCGTAGAGGTCGGGCAGCGTGAGCGACGCGGGAACGTCGCCTTTGCCGTCTCCGGCCGGCGTCGCCCAAACGCCCGTGTTGGCGCCCGTGGGATCGGGCCACAGCGGCTTGGCGGGGTCGGGGCTCGTCGCCGTGAAGTAGCTCGGTAACTGTGGAGCCGCCGGAGCCGCCGCTTCGGGTGCCTTCTCCTCCGCTGCGAGCCGGTCGGCCGTGCCCGCGAGCAGCACGGCGATCGCCAGGGCTCCCAGGAATCCGAGCGTACGTCTCGAATGCTTCATTGGTTCTCTCCTCCCTCTGTCACTTAGCGGTCTTAGATCGCCTGCTCGCCTCGCTCGCCCGTACGGATCCGGATCACTTCCTCTACGGGGCTCACGAAGATCTTGCCGTCGCCAATTCGTCCGGTACGCGCCGTCGATTCGATCAGCGCGGCCGCCTTCACCGCCGCCGCGTCATCGAGCAGTAGCTCGATCTTGATCTTCGGCAAGAAGTCGACGACGTACTCGGCGCCCCGATAGAGCTCGGTGTGCCCTTTCTGCCGGCCGAATCCCTTCACTTCCGATACCGTCATTCCCTGGATCCCCTCTTTGGCGAGAGCTTCCTTCACTTCGTCGAGCTTGAACGGCTTGATGATCGCTTCGATCTTTTTCATCGAGATGCCCTCCCGAAACGGTCAGAACACGAAGCTTGCGGCGATCGACACCGTGTCCTGGTAATCCCTGAACAGGGCCGTCGTGGTGGCCACACCGGTCGTGGGGTCCGTGGTCGTCACCGTTCCGTTCTTCTCGAAGCTGTCAGCGGTGGACCAATCGTGGCGGTACTCGGTCCAGAGCGTCAGCTTGTCGGTGACGAAGTACTTGGCGGTGAACGTGACTTCGGTGAGCGTCTGATCGGCACCCGTGCGGCCGCCGCCACTGTCCTTGAACCATTCGCCGCGGAAGTAGACTCCCGCAGGGATGCAGACGATGTCCTTCAGCGCCAGGCCGATGATGCCGGAGAAGCCGTACCACTTCTCGGTGGTGCCATCGAGCGCCGCTTGGTTCTCGTGGCCGTAGTCACCGTTCAGAGAAATCGTCACCGGGTCGAGAGTGATCGTCGAGACGACGTCGCCGACGCCGCGCGGGTTGTTGTTCTTGTCGGTCTGCTCGGGGCCGAAGGTGCCGTTCACGTAGAGCGAGAACTTCGAGCTCGGCAGCCAGCCCACGCTGCCCATCAGCGTCTTGCCGTCGTTGTTGTCGGCGACGTTGTCCCATCCGTTCACCACCCCGATCGTGGCGGCGAAATGGTCGCCGAGCGGTGGGGTGAACAAGATGCCGGTATTGGTGAACGGAATCGCAAAGCCGAACAGGAACGAGCGGCTGTAGTTGAAATTGGTCGGCGCCTCGATCACTTCCGCGCCGAGCAGCGTCACGAATTTTCCGGCCTTGACCTGCCAGCCATGGGCCCAGTCGGGGGCGTACAGGGCGAAGACCTCCTCGACCTCGAAGTCGCCGTTGTCGCCGGTGACGCCGGTGAACTGGCCGTTGCCTTTCCAGTCCGCGCCGATCCGGCTCGCCGTGTTGCCGATGTCGAGCCTCGTGGAGAACGACAGCCCGCCCGCCACCTTCTTCCCGAGCTGTAACTGGAAGAGGTCGACGTTGAATGTGTTGTCCTCGTTGTCGAGCGAGCGCAGCGAGTTTTGGCGATCCTCCGGCCGATTGAAATTGTAGAGATACGAGCCGTAGAGCATGCCCGCGAGCGAAATGTCGCTGAATGCCTCGATCGCCGTCTCGACAGCGGTGAGGCGGTCCTCGATCGTCTTCGGGGGCGGCTTCTCCTCGTCGGCCACCGCGGCGCCTGCGGTCGTCAGCCATCCGGCGGCGATTCCGAGCGCAATCGCTCGTAACGCGTCGCTACACCTGTGAGCTCTCTTCATGCGTCCCTCCCCCCGTGTCGTTGGTTGTCCCCCGTGATTCGAGTGTTCGATTGACAGTAAGCAAGACGAACGCCAGGTCGACGGTGCTCGGGCGCATCACCCGGATGTCGTCGTGCCGTCTCGGTTTTTTTCCGAGCGTGATCGACCGGATGACGGGGAGCGCGATTCGGAAGCGGAGGACGCTGCCCGACCGTTCAGCACCTGCCTAGAGAACGGGCGGTCTTTCGTTCGTGAACCGAACGAAAGACGCGCGGTCCCCGCCGATTCGAAGCGTCTCCCGCGCTTGCGCTCGTTGGTACTGCCCTTGCACTTAGAAACGCGGTAGAGACTTCACCCGTGAGGCTCAGGAAGGATTCGGGGAACGTCGTCGACGGACCCGCAGCTCAACCGAAGGGGAGAGGCGAAGGCGCGTGGCTTGATTTCGTGGCTCAGCCCTCACTCTGTTCATGAGACGGAGCTTCTTTCGTCGCCGCGATCAAAAGGTCACCACGCAGTTCCTGAGGCGCGTCGCTCTTGGCCAGGCCCTCCCCGGCGAGTGCGTGAAGAAAGTCGAGGCGATCATCCAGCCGTTCAAGCTCGATGAGGTCAAAGCGGCCTTGGCGGCAGCGGGGATCCGCGGGATCACAGCCACGGAGGTGCAGGGATTCGGCCGCCAAAGGGGGCACCCGGATCTTTACCGGGGTGCCGAGTACGCAATCGACCTCCGCAACAAGATCAAGCTCGAGATCCTGGTCACGGCATCGCAGGTGGACATGGTCTGCAAGACCATCCAGGAGAGCGCGAAGACCGGGCGCTTCGGCGACGGGAAGATCTTCGTGAGCCCAGTCGACGAGGTGGTGCGAATTCGCACCGGCGAGCGCGGTGGCGAGGCATTGTAGTGAGAATCGCGATCGCTGCCGTGGCCACCGTGGTGGTGCTGCTCGTGGGCGTCGCCGGAGCCCCTCCGCTGCCAGTGGCCGTCGGCGCCGTGGCGGCTTTCGGCTGGATCTGGTGGCGCTCGCATCGCGATCCTGCGAAGCTCTGAACGAAGGCCCCGCCTGCTCCCGGCGGACCGTCAGCCGCCGCGCTTCGCCATCAGGATCCGCCGCCGGAGCGTGAGCACGGTCTCGTCTCGCTGGTTCCAGCAACGAGTCTCGACATAGAGCACGCCGCGATCCGGCTTCGACTGCGACTCCGTCTTCGAGAGAACCGTGGATTCCGAATAGAGCGTGTCGCCATGGAAGGTCGGCGCCAGATGCTTGACGACTTCATACTCGAGGTTCGCGATGGCGTTCAGGCTCATATCGGCCACGGACATGCCGACGGCGACGGCGAAGACGAGCACGCCGTTCACGAGGCAGCGGCCGTGCTGGGTCTGCGAGGCGTAGTGCTCGTCGAAATGGAGAGGGTTGTTGTTCATCGTGAGCAGCGAAAACCAGGTATCGTCGGCATCGCGGATCGTGCGCCCCGGCCAGTGTCGGATGAGCTCGCCCACGACGTAGTCCTCGAAGAATCGTCCGCGTCGCTCCATGCAATCTCCCGCGCTCTCCCGCTTGCGGTCCCTTCTTAAATGGGACAATTTCGGCGAAGGCAAGTTCCTTCCATGCCCTTCGAGCTCCAAGAAGAAGCGATCGCGAGGATCCTACGGCAAGCCCGTGCCCTCGCGCCGACAGTCGCTCTGCCCGTGCTCAATGGCGAGGGGCGCGAGATTTCCATCACCGAGATGGCGGCGCTCTTCTATTCCCCGCACGACGCCGAGACGCTCCGAGAAGCGGCGATCGACTGCCGAGGACGGGGCGTCGTCGATCTCGAGACGTTCTCCCCGCTCTACCTGACGAACACGTGCGACTCCGAATGCAAGATGTGTGGAATGCGCCGTGACAATCGAGATCTCGAGCGGCAGACGGCAGGCCCCGCGGACGTCCAACGCCAGCTCGAGCTCCTCGCGGGTCGAGGAGTCCTCGCTGTCGGCCTGCTTACCGGCGAGTACCGCCGCGCCACCCGCCATTGGTCGATCGGGTTGACGCGTGACGCGCTTCGCCGAGCGCTCGCGCTCGGCTTCCGCCACATCCTGATCAACATCGGGTCGCTCGAGGAGCGCGAGCTCGCGGACCTGCTCGCCGACGTGCCACGCGGCGCCGACGGGCGCACGCTGCCCAAGGTGACCCTCTGCACCTTCCAGGAGACCTACGACCGCGACAGCTATCGCCGCTTCATGGGGGACAATCCGGAGAACCCGCGCGCCGACTTCGACCGACGTCTGGAGAACTTCGACCGCGCCGCGCGCGCCGGGATGCGCGTCGTCAATCCGGGCGTCCTGCTCGGTCTGAGTGCCGATCTCGCCTACGAGCTGACCGCGCTCGCGCTTCACGTGCGTCACCTGCTCGCGCTCGGCCTCGAGGTCTACGTCTCGGTACCGCGCTTGCGGCAGGCTTCGGGGGCCGAGAACTCGCGGGGAGTGTCCGACGGCGAATTCGTCCGATTCGTCGCGATCCTCTCCATGGGCCTTCCCGACGCGAAAATCGTCATCACCACACGGGAGTCCTCGCAAGTGCAGCGCCGGGTGTTGCCGATGGTGAGGGTGCTTTCGGCAGGTTCCTCTGCGGTTGCGCCCTATACCGAGAGCGGCGCGCGCTTCCCGCTCGAGGCGAGCCAGTTCGAGGTCATCGATCAGCGCCCGATCGAGACGATCCTCGGCGAGTACATCGCCGAGGGGGTGCGCTTCGAAAACTACGAAGCGCCGTAGGGCGCTCGAGAGAGGCGAGCCTTCGCCGCCCCCGCTGCTTGCGCGCGGCGGGCACGACGCCTACGATCCCGCCAGCGAGACCGACGGGTGAGCGCGGCGCGGAACGGCGACTCTGGAACGAATCGCGAGCGACGCTCGTCGTGCCCACGCTGTCACCACGAGAATCCGGCGCACGCGAAATTCTGTCTCGAATGCGGTGCCCGGCTCGCGATCGCGTGCGCCGATTGCGGAACCGAGCTCCCCGCCGGCGCGAAGTTCTGCCTCGAGTGCGGCCGGGCCGCGGCGCCTTCGCAAATCGCCAATCCCGCGGCGTATACGCCGAAGCACCTCGCCGAGAAGATCCTCCAGTCGCGCGGCGCGCTCGAGGGAGAGCGCAAGCAGGTCACCGTCCTCTTTGCCGACGTGAAGGGATCGATGGAGCTCTCCGCCGAGCTCGATCCCGAAGCGTGGCACCGGATCATGGACCGGTTCTTCGCCATCCTCTCGGACGGCATCCATCGCTTCGAGGGCACGATCAATCAATACACCGGAGACGGGGTCATGGCGCTGTTCGGTGCGCCGATCGCGCACGAGGACCACGCGCAGCGGGCGTGTTACACGGCGCTCACCGTCGGCGCGGAGCTTCGACGCTACGCCGGTGAGCTCCGTCTCTCGGAGGGCGTGAACTTCTCGGTCCGGATGGGAATCAACTCCGGGGAGGTCGTCGTCGGCAAGATCGGCAATGACCTGCGCATGGATTACACGGCGCAGGGACACACCGTGGGGCTCGCGGCGCGCATGGAGCAGATCGCAGCGCCGGACCGAGTCTGCCTGACGCCGGCGACGGCCGAGCTCGTGGATGGATTTTTCGAGCTCCGTGACCTCGGCGAGGCTCGCATCAAGGGTGTGCAGGAGCCGATCCACGTCTACGAGCTGCAAGGGGTCGGTCGCTTGCATACGCGCCTCGACGTATCCAAGGCCCGCGGTCTATCCACATTCGTCGGCCGCGAGCGAGAGAGCGCGCTCCTCGATGACGCGCTCGAGCGCGCCCTCGAGGGGAATGGCCAGTTCGTCGGCATCGTCGGCGAGGCGGGCCTCGGGAAGAGCCGGCTCTGTTACGAGTTCGCCGAGCGCTGCCGCGCGCGAGGCCTGGTCGTCCGAGAGGCCCACGCGCTCTCTCACGGCAAGATGATCCCATTTCTTCCGGTGCTCGAGCTCGTGCGCGGCTACTTCGGGATCACGGAGCACGACCGGGACGAGGACGCGCGCCGAAAGATCGCCGGCGCGATGGTGCTCGCGGATCGCGAGCTCGAAGACAAGATTCCCCTGATATTCGACTTTCTCGGCGTGGCCGACCCCGAGCACGCATCGCCGCGGGCCGGTGTCGAAGGTCGCCCACGGGACCTCTTTCGCATCATCCGCACGGTGCTCCGCGGCCGCAACCGGCAGGAGCCCGCCGTCTTCTTGTTCGAGGACCTTCACTGGTTCGACGCGGGGAGCGAAGCCTTTCTCGCCGAGTTCGCCGATGCCCTGGCGGGTACGCGGATGCTGGTGCTGTCGACCTTTCGACCGGAGTTCCATGCCGCATGGATGCAGAAGACCGTCTACCGGCAAGTGCCCCTGCTGCCACTCGGGCCCGGGGCGATTCGCGAGCTGCTCACGGACCTGCTCGGCCATGACCCGAGCCTCGGCAACCTCGCCGAGATGATCCAGGCGGGCGGCGTCGGCAATCCGTTCTTCAGCGAAGAGGTCGTGCAGTCGCTCGCCGAGTCGGGAGCTCTCGTGGGGCGCCGCGGGTCGTATCGTCTGGTGCATGCGGTCGAGAGCCTGACGATCCCATCGACGGTCCAGGCGGTACTCGCCGCGCGCATCGATCGTCTGCTGGACCGCCAAAAGCAGGTCTTGCAGACGGCGGCGGTGATCGGTCGGCGATTCGTCGAGCCTGTGCTCGCCGCGGTTCTTGAGCTCCCGGAAAGCGAGCTCGCCTCGCTCCTGCGTTTTCTCGAAGGTTCGGAGTTCATCTACGAGGAGTCGCTCTACCCGGAAGCCGAATTTTCCTTCAAGCATCCGCTCACCCAGGAGGTTGCGTATCGCTCGCAGCTGACCAAGCGACGCGGGACGCTGCATCGAGCAGTGGCACGTGCGATCGCCGCACGATATCCCGACAAGCTCGACGAGCAGGCGGCGTTGCTGGCCCACCACTGGGAACAATCGGGCGAGCCGCTCGAAGCAGCGCGCTGGCATGCGCGGGCGGCCGACTGGACGGGCTGGCGGGACATCTCGGGCGCTCTTCGCCACTGGCAGCGAGTGCGCACGCTGCTGAACGGGGCTCCGCCGTCGGCCGAGAGCATGAGCCTTGGGCTCGCGTCCCGCCTGTGGACGGTCGTGCTCGGCGGCCGTCTGGGCCTCTCCGAGGCCGAGATCGACGCGCTCGTCGCAGAAGGCGTGAGCCTCGCGGAGCAGACCGGCAACTTGGTGATGCACTCCCGTCTGCTACTGACCCAGGGGACCGCTCGGGTGTTTGCCGGGAAGCTCGATGAAGGTTTGGCTCGACACGTCGCGGGTCGCGACCTCGCGGAACGATCCGGCGATCCTCGGCTTCGTGTGATCGCCCGCAACTGTCTGGCCTACGGCCACCGGGTCGGGGGCCAGCTCACGAACGGGCTCCGGTTCGTCGAGGAAGCTCTGGAGCTGACGGGCGGCGACGTCGAGCTGGGTACGACGGTCTTCGGAGGACGCAGCCCCTACGTCACGGGCCTCGGGTTCAAGGGATGGATTCTGCTCGAGATGGGCCGGATCGACGAAGCAATCCAAGAAGCAGAGCGTGGCCTCCAACTCGCGCTTGCGCGACGCGAAGAGGAAAACGTCACCATCACCTCGACGGTACTCTGCCTCGCGGCTTGGTGGCGCGGCGAGCCGGCTCTCGCGATGGGCCACGCACGGCGGGCGCTCGAGCATGCCGAGCACAGCGGCAACCTCCATAGCCGCATCGCCGCACTGGCAGATCTCGGTCTCGCCCACGCGATGTCGGAGTCCCCGCAGCAAAGCGTGGATGCGTTTCAGGCGGCGCTCCGCGCCATGCGGGAGCGTCGTACGGGGCTCGACTTCGAGCCCCTCGTCCTCACCCACCTGGCGCATGCTTTGATCGACGCGGGCCGGTTCGCGGACGGGGAGGCGTGTACGGGTGAGGCGGTCGAAAGCAGCCGTAGCCGGGCGATGCGATCGTCCGAGGTTGGCGCGCTTCTGGCGCATGCCCGCGCGCTGCGCGGGTCAGGACGCGAGTCCGCGACCGTCGCTTCGGCGCTCGGCCGGGCGCGCGCGCTGCTCCACGAGACCGGTGCTCGCTTTCATGCGCCGTTCCTGAACATCGAAGAGGCCGAGCTCGCGGCGCTCGAACGCGATGGAAGGCGGCGCGCCGACGCGCTGCAGGAAGCCCACGCGCTGTTCACGGCGTTCGGAGCATCGCTCCGCGCAGACGCCGTCGCCGGGCGGTTGTCCAGTTGATCTCCTAGGAGTCCGTCCGAGTAATCCGGCGACGGGAGCGATTACTCGGACGGGCTCCTAGACCTTCATCAGCCGCCGGCGCCGCAAGCGCGTCCGCAGCACGCGGCCGAGAATTTTGAGGCCCGTCGCGGCGTCCATCTTCGGCCACTCGAGCAGAGCCTCCATGACGCTGGCCGCCTTGCGGCCGGGCCTTCGCCAGTCGGCGATTTGCGTTGGCTTGTAGACCCTCGGCGTGCGTACGAGCGCGGTCGGGTCCAACAGGTCGCCGCGCCGCGCGGCTTCGGCCCGCACCGAGACGCCGAGCTTGTCGCTCGCCACGCGCACTGCGCGGTCGTCGATCGCGGGCCGAAGGCCATCCACTTCCACGCAGAACACCACGTCCGCCGGGCGGATCACCGCGAAGAACACGCGCGAACCGTGCGCCTCCGCCAGATCGTAACCGCAATCGAGGATGTCCGCGGTATGGAGGCGCTTGCCGTCGAGTTCGACGATTTCGTCCTGGCGGCCGAGCAGCTCGATCGCCGGCTCCGCGCGACCGCAAGCGCAAGGAATCACGCGGATCATGTCGCGCGTCAGGTAACGGACGAGCGGCATGGCCTTCGGGCCGAGGTGCGTGAGCGTGAACACGCCCGCCTCGCCGGCCTCGACTGGCTTCAGCGTCTCGGGATCGAGCACCTCCGCGATGAACAGCCGCGTGTCGAGGTGAAGCGTTCCACGCTGACACGAGGCGCCTAGGAACAATGTCTCGTTCGAGCCGTAGATCTCGCGCACGGTGACACGCCAGTCGCGTTCGACCACGCGCCGCATCGCGCCCGGTACCGGCGCGCCGGCGAGCAGCGCCATCTCGAGCGAGTCGAACTCGCGCGCGGGATCGATGCCGAGGGTCAGCGCGAGCTCCCGGAGCAAGAACATCTCCAGGGGCAGGCAAGCGATGATCTGCGGCCGGAGCATGCGCAGAAACTCGAGCGCGCGAGGGAACGGGACGTCCCAGGAGAGATTTCCGCACGGAATGTGGCACCCCCCTCGGAGCTGCAGCGCCGACTCGATGCAGAAGGAGATCGGCGCGAACGAGGGAAACCGATCGAGGAAGATCTTCCCCGGCGTCCACTCCGGAAACCAGCGCGCCACCGACTCGCCCATGATCGCGAATTCTTCCTTGCGGTACCAGCAGGCGATCGGCTGCCCCGTCGTCCCGGTCGATTCGTGATAGTGCCAGAGCTCTTCGCGCGGCACCGCGAGCATGCCGAACGGCGTCGCTTCGCGGAGGTGGTCTTTGGTGGTGACCGGTAGCCGATCGAGGTCGCCGAGCGCGCGCGCGTCGCTCTTCTTCAAATGCTCACCGTAGAAGGGCGCGCGGCGGGCGAGCGCAACGGTCTCGCGCAGCAGCGCCTCGGCGTCGGGATGAGTCGCGTACACAGGCGTCAGAACCGCGCCCAGAGCGGTGTCGGATGGGGTGGCAACGTGTCGACGACGACGTCGAACTGGGCGAGCAGAGTGCCCTGCGCCTGCCGCAGGGCCGCGAGAGAGACGTTGTAGTCGATCAGCGCCTGGATCTCGGCGGCGCGCGCCGCGGTCACTCGCTGCTGGAAGTCCAGAATGTCCTTGGTCGTGGCCAGGCCGACGTCGTAGCGCTTCTTCTGCTGCTCGAGGTTCTCCTGAGCGAGCTCGCGGGCGAGGCGGGTGGCGGTGATGCGCTTCGAGTTCGAGCGCACGTCGCCGATGGCCTTCCGCGCCTCGAGCGTGACGTTGGCGAGGAGCTGGCGATAGGAGAGCTCGCCGCGGCGGAGGTCGATCTGGCTCTGGACGTACTCCGCCTCGGCCGTCGTGTTGCCGAGCGGGAACGTCAGCGAGAGACCCGCCGAATAGGAATTGAAGTCGTCGCTCTTCAACCGCTCGATGCTCTTCCAGTAATCCCCCGTGAACGGCGTGACCACCGTCTGACCGGTTTGCGGATCGGTCTGCGGAACGCCCCGTCCCGATAGGCCGTTCAAGCCGTAGCTGGTGTTCACGTTCAGGCCGGGGAGGAGATTGTTGCGGCTGACCTTGGCGAGGATCCTGCGGTTCTCGATGTCGTAGCGCGCCTGCAGGACCTCCGGCCGCCGCTCGACCGCATCGACCAGGATCTCCTGCTCGTCGACGGTGACGTCGCGAACCTCCGGGCTGTCGGTCGGCTCGATCGGTCGGGGCACGAACGTGCCTTCGGGGTTGCGCTGAAGGAGCAGGCGAAGATTGTCGGACGCGATGCCGACCGCGTTCTCGGCAGCGATCACTCGCCCCTCCCGGCTCGCCGCGTCCGCCTCGGCTTCCTTGACGGCGACCGGCGGAAGAGTGCCGGCGCGCACACGCACCTGGTTTTCCCGGACGAGCGTCTCTGCCAGGCGCAGGCCGTCTTCCTCCGCCTTGAGGTTCTCCTTCGCCTGGACCACTCCCCAATAAGCCTCGACGACCTGTCGTACGAGCGCCACGACCCGAGAGAGGTACTGATAGTAGGCGACGCTGGAGTTTGCCTCCGCGGAGCGCACCAGCAGGATCGTCAGGTCGATGCCGAAGTTCTTGAGCAGCGGCTGCGAGAGCGTGAACAAGACGTTCGGAACGTATTGCGGCCGCAGGCCGTAGAACCGCGAGTTGGTGTTCGCCTCCGCGGAGGTGCCGGCGATCGTGAACGTCGCACCCGAGCGCAGGAGCTTTTGCAGCGAAAGCGCGTAGACGTAGTCCTTCTCGCGCAGCACCTGCGCGCCCTGCAGAACGGAGCTCGCGGGGACGACCGAGCGGTCGACGCTCCCGCTCGCCTGGAACGTCGGGTCGAAGACGCCGTTGGCGCGATCGACGTCAGCGCGCGCGAACTCGGGTCCGAGGCGTTCGACCGCGATTCCCGGATTGTTCGCGAGCGCGCTCGCCACCGCCTCGCGCAACGACAATCGCTCCAGCGTGTCGTCGCGGGTCTCGAGAAATACCCTCGACTCGGGCTTCGGCTGGAGGTCTTCGATCCTCCATTGCTCGCGGAGCTGCTTCTGGAATGAGGGAATGGGGAAGTCGTCGTCGGCGGGTTGTGCGAAGGACGTCGCCGGCACGATCGCGCAAACGACCAGCGTGACGGCAACGACCACGAATCGCTTCATGCTTCCTCCTGGCGTTGGTCGCCGCTTATGTGCCTCCTGCAGCGAAGTCAAACCAGAATTCTCGATCGTCTTCGCTCGGCCTTTTCCACAATTTTCCGACGGGTTACTGGCTCGGAGTAGGGTCGCGGACCTCGCGGTCGACGCTCGCGTTGACGCAAATCGGGCCATTGGCTAAAAGGGTCGCTGGAAGCGCGCGACTGGCGAAGTGGATGCACCACAAGGAAGCGCGCTTCATCTACCCCCGGATCGGGTGGATGAGTCGAGCGGGTCGTACGCCTGGGCCTCCGCGGAAGCGATGAGGCGCCGGGCGTTTTTTTGGACGAAAGGTGACGAAGAGGATTCGAGAGTGATCAAGAGATATCTGCTGACCCCAGGGCCAACCCCCGTGCCTGCCGAGGTCGCGTTGAGGATGGCCGAGCCGATCATCCACCACCGCACTCCGGAGTTCAGTAAGGTCTTCGCCGAGGTTCGAAGCGGCCTGCAGAAGCTCTTCCAAACGGCAGGGGACGTGCTCGTGCTGGCCAGCTCCGGGACCGGCGCAATGGAAGCCTCGGTGGCGAACCTGCTGTCGCGCGGGTGACCGCGTCATCGTGGTCAACGGCGGCAAGTTCGGCGAGCGCTGGACGAAGATCTGCCAGAGCTACGGCGTCGAGGTCGAGGAGCTCAAGGTCGAGTGGGGCGAGGCCGTGGCGGTCGAGCGCGTGCGCGGCGGCGCTCGACCAGTTTCCCGACGCCAAGCGCGCTGTCTCGTGCAGGCGAGCGAGACCTCGACGACCGCGGTTCATCCGGTCGGGGAGATCGCCGCGCTCACGCGCGAACCCGCGAGACGCTGCTCGTCGTCGACGGCATCACCGCGGTCGGCGTCTACGACATGCCGATGGATCGTTTCGGAATCGACGTGCTGGTCACGGGGTCACAGAAGGCGCTGATGCTGCCTCCCGGCCTGGCGTTCGTGGCGCTCAGCGAGCGTGCCTGGAAGCGGGCCGACCGACCGCATCTGCCCACGCTTCTACTTCGACCTGAAGCGCGAGCGAAAGAATCAGGCGAAGAACACGACGGCGTATACGCCGGCCGATATCGCTGATCTTCGGGCTCCAAGCGGTGCTCGGCATGCTCGAGCAGGAGGGCTACGAGAACGTCTTTCGCCGCCACGCCCGGCTCGCCGCCGCGACGCGCGGCGGCGGAGCGGCGCTCGGCTTGAAGCCGCTGGCGCCGCGACGCGCCGAGCCCGGCGGCCACCGGTCTCTACATGCCGCCCGGCATCGACAGCGGCAAGCTCACGAAGTACCTGCGCGACAAGGTGGGCGTCAGCTTCGCCGGCGGGCAGGATCAACTGAAGGGCAAGATCGTGCGCATCGCGCACATCGGCTACATCGGCGATTTCGACATCGTCACGGCGATCGCGGCGCTCGAGATGGCGCTCAGCAAGTTCGGCGCACGGGTCGATTTCGGCAGCGGGCGTCGGCGGCGGCGGAGCGCGTGCTGGTCGAAGGCTTGCCGGCGGTCTGAGCGGCAAGAGCATGACGACCGGAATCCACAAGGTCCTGATCACCGACTCGCTCGCCGAGCAGGGACGAGCGATCCTCGAGCGCGTCCCCGAGATCCGCGTGGACTACCGACCGGGCATGAAGCCCGACGAGATTCGCGCGATCATCGGCGAGTACGACGCGTTGATCGTGCGCAGCGGCACGCGCGTGACGGCCGACATCATCCAAGCGGCGACATCGCTCAAGGTGATCGGACGCGCCGGCATCGGCGTCGACAACATCGACGTCGAGGCGGCGAGCAAGCGGGGCATCGTGGTGATGAACACGCCCGGCGGCAACAACGTGACCACCGCCGAGCACGCGATCACCCTGCTGCTGGCGATGGCGCGCTAGATCCCGCAGGCCATCGGCGTCGATGCGCGCCGGCAAGTGGGAGCGCCACGAAGTTCACCGGCGTCGAGGTCTGCGACAAGACGCTCGGCATCGTCGGCGTCGGCAACATCGGCTCGCTGGTCGCCGATCGCGCCCAGGGCCTGAAGATGAAGGTGATCGCCTACGATCCCTTCGTCACCGCCGAAGCAGCCGCCCGCAGTGGCATCGAGCTCGTCTCGCTCGACGACCTCTACGCGCGCGCCGACTTCATCTCGGTGCACACGCCGCTCACCGCGGAGACGCGTGGTCTCGATCGGCAGGGACGCGTTCGCGAAGATGAAAAGGGGTGCGCATCGTCAACTGCGCGCGCGGCGGCATCGTCGACGAAGCGGCGCTCGCGGACGCGATCCGTGCCGGCCAGGTCGCCGGCGCCGCGCTCGACGTCTTCGCGGAAGAGCCGCCGCCGAAGGACCACCCGCTGCTGCGCCCTCGACGGCGTCGTGGCACGCCGCACCTCGGCGCCGCGACCGACGAGGCGCAGATCAACGTCGCGATCGCCATCGCCGAGCAGATCGTCGACTTCCTGACGCGCGGCGAGATGCGCGCGGCGGTCAACGTGCCGTCGCTCACCGCCGAGCTGCTCGCCGTGCTCCGACCGTACCTGGCCCTCGGCGAGAAGCTCGGCTCCCTGCAGGCGCAGATGGCGCCGGGCGCTCCCCGCGAAGTCGACATCGAGTACGCGGGCGAGGTCGCCGATCACGACATGAAGGCGCTGACCGCGTCGGTGCTGCACGGGCTCCTGTCGCCGGTGCTCGAGTCGGCGAGTCAACTACGTGAACGCGCCCGTTCATCGCGCGCGAGCGCGGCATCAACGTGGTCGAGTCGCGGTCGAGCGTTCCGTCGGACTTCCTCAACTCGCTCACCGTGCGCGTCACGCGCGACGGTGAGACGACGACGGTCGCGGGCGCGGTCTTCGGCAAGAAGACCCTGCGCCTCGTGCGCATCAACGACTTCTACCTGGAGGCGGTGCCCGAGGGATACATCCTGATGCTCAACAACCGCGACGTCCCGGGCGTCGTCGGCGCGCGTCGGCACGCTGCTCGGCGCGCGCGGCGATCAACATCGCCGGACTCGAGCTCGGCCGCGAGCGAGCAGCGGGCATGGCGATCTCGTTCGTCCACGTCGACGAGCCGGTGCCGCCCGCCGGTGCTCGCAGAGCTGCGCCGACTGCCGGAGATCGTCTCCGCGCAGCTCGTTCAACTGTGAGCACGATGCTTCGCGACCCGAAGAGCCTCGTCGTGGTCGGCGCCCAGTGGGGCGACGAGGGCAAGGGCAAGATCGTCGACCTCCTGGCGGAGCACGCCGACATCGTCGTTCGCTTCCAGGGCGGCAACAACGCCGGCCACACGCTCGTCGTCGGCGACGAGAAGACCGTCCTGCACCTGGTCCCGTCCGGCGTGCTGCACCACGGGAAGATCTGCGTGATCGGCAACGGCGTCGTCGTCGATCCGGAGGTGCTTGCTCGACGAGATCGACGCGCTGCGCCAGCGCGGCTACCTGACGGCGCGACGAAGATCTGCGATCTCGGAGCAGGCGCACCTGATCTTGCCGTACCACAAGGCGATCGACCTCGCGCGCGAGCGCCTGCGCGGCCAGGGCAAGATCGGCACGACCGGGCGCGGCATCGGCCCGACCTACGAGGACAAGATGGCGCGCATCGGCATCCGCGTCGTCGACCTCCTCGACGAGGACACCTTTCGCGAGAAGCTCTCGGCGCAACCTCGAGGAGAAGAACGTCTACCTGCGGTCCATCCTCGGGGAGCAGGCGCTCGACTTCGACGGGATCTTCGACTCGTACCGCGGCATCGGCGAGCGGCTGCGACCCCACGTCACCGACACGTCCCGCTCTACTCGACCGGGAGATCCGCAGCGGCAAGCGCGTGCTCTTCGAGGGCGCGCAGGGCACGATGCTCGACGTCGATCACGGAACGTATCCGTACGTGACGTCGTCGAACACCGTCTCCGGCGCGGCCTGTGCCGGCAGCGGGATCGCCCCGGCCCGCTCGGACGCGTCGTCGGCATCACCAAGGCCTACACCACGCGCGTCGGCAGCGGGCCGTTCCCGACCGAGCTCGACGGGGCAATCGGCGACCGGCTGCGCAGGACGGCGACGAGTTCGGCGCCACGACCGGCCGGCCGCGCCGCTGCGGCTGGTTCGACGCGGTCGTCGTGCGCCACGCCGCGCGGCTAACGGGTCTGGACGGGCTCGCGCTCACCAAGCTCGACGTGCTCACCGGTCTCGACCCGCTCCGCATCTGCGTCGCGTACCGCTCGGGCGGGGGCGACGATCGAGCATGTCCCGGCGAGCGCGAGAGCGTACGCGCAGGCCGAGCCGATCTACGAGGACCTACCCGGCTTTGGCAGCTTGTCGGTCGTCGGCCGCCTCGAGGAACTGCCGGCGAAGGCGCGCCGCTATCTCGATCGGATCACGGAGCTGACGGGAGTTCCCATTCGCATCGTGTCGGTCGGCGCGCGGCGCGAAGACACGATCGTGGTCGACGACCCCTTCGCGTGAGCGGCGGGCGTCGCGCCCGGCTGCGGGCCCGACAACCTTCCATTGACTTAGTCCTCGCTTCTCACGTATTTCCCCTGCAATAGCGAGGGCCTGCGTCAAGCTGCGCGAAATCGCTTACCCGAGCTTCTTCGCCGACGCTGCTTGACCTCGAGACACAATCTTCGCAAAACTACGGACAAAGAGGCTATCCGCTTGCGGAAACCTGCTGCGGAAGGGTCAAATACAAGTGCGGGAGGGCAACCCGCGGAGTTAGGGGGTCGTATGAGCGGTCGTGGTGCAGCGGTGCTTGCTGGATTGGTCGGGACCTTCCTGTGGATGGCGCCCCAACCGGCGGGCGCCGCTAGCCTTACAAACCAGCTCGACAATCTCTTCGGCCAGGGCGGAATCACTCTCACGAACGTGCCGACCCCAGTGGTTCACACGGCCCACTTCCAAAGCGCCAGCTTGCAGGAACTCGGCATCCTCACAAGCAAGCTCTCCGCAGAAGCCGCCGATTTCCCGGCCATCTCCACGGTTCCGGGCTTCACCTATCGTTACGACGAGAAGCTCCAGGTGTTCGAGCCGGTGACGGGATCGCTCGGGCCGATCTTCGTCGAGCGGCCCGAGACCCTCGGCAAGGGCAAGTTCGAATTCGGTCTTTCGTATGCGTACGTCGATTTCAAGCAGCTCAACGGGACGAACCTCGACGATCTCAGTTTCACGCTCGCCCACAACGACTGCTGTCCGACCGTCGGGACTCTCGGCCAACCGGCGTTCGAAGATGACACCATCACCGTGAACTTCGACAAGTTCGAGCTCACCTCGAACGTGTTCACGCTCACCGGCACCTACGGCTTGACCGATTGCTTCGACGTGAACCTGCTGCTGCCGGTCGTCTACACGAGCATGGACGTGCGCGGGGTGGCGACGATCAACGAGACGACTGTACCACCGACCCATTTCTTCGACGATGCGAGGAGCGTCACTCAGGAAACACGCTCGGTGAGCGACAATCACCTCGGAGTCGGCGATCTACAGCTGCGCTCGAAGTATCGCTTCAAGCCGATCGCCGGCTTCGGGACGGCTGCCGGGTTGACGTTCCGCTTCCCGACCGGCTCGCAGGACGACTTCCAAGGCTTCGGCGATTTCACGCTGGAGCCGTTTTTCGTGACGGCCCGCGATTTCGGCGCATTCAACGTGCACGCGGCCACGGGCTTCCAGATCGATCCGGAGAGCCTCGACCGAACCCGGATCCGCTACGGTGGCGGCGTCGCCTGGCAGGCGCTCGACCGCGTGGCGATCATCGCCGACATCATCGGCAGCTCGAACATCACAACCGAGGAGGACTCGATCGAGGTTCCCCAGTTCAATCAGGTCAATCAGCAAGCCCCCAGTAGCTTCGAGACGACGACCACCCGCTTCCACACAGACATCGTCGACATCGCGCCGGGCATCAAGGTCAACATCGCCGGGTCCGCGGTGGCGTTCTTCTCCGCCTTCGTGCCGCTCAACGACAGCGGTTTGCGCGCCGATTTCATCCCGATCGGCGGCGTCGAGATGAGCTTCTGAGACATCCCGTGGGACGTTACACGTCTGCGCAACCGCGGAGATGATCTTGCCGAGCGCCAGCTCGGCACGTGTCTCCACGACGGACGGTTGAGCACGGTCGCGTAAGCCGAGCCAGGGCCAGTAAGGTGCGGTCGGCTACCGTTCCTATACAGCCCGTCCCACCATCACCAGGGCGTGATGGGTGCGAAAACCGACTCAAGAAGGCCTGAGCCTTCTCCGAATTGCCCATCGGAAAAATCAGGCGCTGCTGAGAAGGAGGCGCTCCTTCAGCGCATCCACGCCCTCGCCTCGAGCTGACGCTCACGCGCCACTGGCTTGTTGGAGGCGGACTGAAACGCGAGCGTACCGAACGAGCTGCGCGCTCGCAGACTAGGCTGAGCTTCGAGCTCAACTATTTGTATGCGTGCCGCTTCTGGATCGAAACATGGGGCAATCTCGACCCCGGATGGACGCGTGGAGGATGTCGCTTCCTACGGCGCATGCCGCTTCCCTTTCACCACAGCCCTGATTCCGCGGACCGGGGCGGCGCCGATCCCCGGGTGGATCCCTCAAAAGTGGAACGATACCTCGGCCGTCCCGTTCGGCGTCCAGTCGGTGGTCAGACCTTCGCGATTGAGGGGAACGATGGCGTTGAAGCCGAAGACTAGGTCCTTGTACGGGTTCAGCTTAATGCCGGGGACGATCTCGAATTTGTGAATGTCGTCGCCCGACACCTGCAAGCGGGCGACTTGGTCGAGCAAGATGGTCATCCAAGAGGTGGCTCGGAATTCGCCGCCGACGGAGTAGTCGAAGCGGTCTCGGTCACTGTCGTCCACGTCGGCATGAAAGCCCATGTTGACGTGACCGGCGAACAGGCGGTTCGCCGCGGAGGCGATGACGCGTGGATCGAAACGGACCGAGCCGACGCCTTGGAGATTGTCCTGGTCCCCTGTCGGAAGCCACGTGTTGAACTGCAGCCCGAGCTCGGCGGGCCCTACCATGCCGAAGTAGTACTTGGTGCGCAGTACTATGTCGCCGATCCCCGTAGTGTCCTTGGTGTAGCTCACGCCGGAGTGTGGGGCAAAGACGGCGTCGACGTCCGATTCCGTGATGTCGTGGAGGCTGCGGAACGGATGCAATTGTCCGTCGTTCTGCAGTTCCAGCAACGTTCCCTTTGGGGCTGGCGCGCCGCTCGGCAATACCGTGTCCTCGGTCAGTCGCGCGAAGAAGTTGGAGACCGCCTTCCCTTTGAAGTCAGTCTGAACGATGGGTATGAAGATGCCGACGTCGAAGTTGTCGAAAATTCCGTACTGTGCCGAGAAGCCGTAGAACTGCTGGCGCAGCTTGAAGTTGAAGTACATCACGTCGACGAGCTCTGCGCCTCCCACGCCGACTCCGAGACTCGAGAACGGAATGGGTCTCGCGGCCAGAACGTACACGCCGTCGTTCGGGAAATCATTGAAATGCGTGTAGTCGAGGTAGGAGTAGGAGAAGCCGAATGTCAGCGTGTTGCATCCGTTAGTCGGGGCGTCCTGCGAGATGGCCGGAGCCATTGGACGTTGCGACGGAGTGAAGATTTCGAGCTTGGGATCGAACGTGTAGAGCACGCTGATCGATCCCGACGGGATCGGGACGCCGTCGAGCGACGAACTCGCTTCGTTGGAGAACGTATCGAACTCGGGAATAGTGGTTGACAGCCCTTGAAACGCCGGCACTCCCGCGCGTTGCAGGATCGCAGTCGCCGTGAACCGCTGGGCGAGCGAGAAGAAGCCGGAGATGGAGTTGTCGACCGGTCCGAAGGCGTTGCCGAATTGTTGCTGAAACTCGCCGAGCGGCACGTACTGGGTTTGTGCGTGAACGCTCGGAGCGGTCAGGATCATCACGGCTCCTGCGACCAACCAGCTCGTAATTCGTCGGGATTTCGCCCGCCCCAATCCCCGAGACCTAATCGCCATGTCCCCTCCGTCCGTTTGAAGGCGCTTCATACCATCCAAGTGAAGCAGTTTTCCATCGGCCGAGCAGTCCTCGTACCGGGACCTGGGCCGGTATTAGCACCCGAACTTGCAAGGCCTGATCTCAGATGCCTGGCGCCCCCCAACTTCTGCCTCGGAACGCCCATTTTCTACAGTGTGCGCAAGGCGCTTATCAACCGGGCCGGGCCGGGACTTAAGGCGTGGCGACCCACCGCCCGTTGGCGAGATGGAGCCGTTTGGTGATCCGGGGCAAGGCGCGCTCCATCGCCGTGCCGCGCGGATCGGTCCAGCGATCGGTGCGGTCGAAGCTGACGACCGCATCGTCGCCGGTCGCACGTACCGTCGGATTCGTGCAGGATACCTTGAGATCGTTCATCGATGCGAGCGCATCACGCAAGCGCGCCGCTTCCGTCTGGCTCGACAGGTGGCCGAGCGTGACCAGCGCCTCGACGTCTTTCTTCTCGAACGCCGTGCAGTATGCCTGAATCCACGCTTGGGCTCCGGCGCTGGGATCGGGTTTTTCGACTACTGCGCTCCTCAAATCGGGAGTCGGGACCACGGGTGGGCGAACGGACAGCTTCCAGGTGTTGGCGATTGTCGCTCCCCACGGCGCCGTAGCGCGTACTTGGATCTCGTAGTTGCCGGGCGACTGGGGCTGGAAGTCGTAGGTCGGCCCGTCGGCGCCGTGGGCGGGCTCGCCGTTGACCTTCCAGAGGAACGCGAGCTTCTCGCTTTGCGATAGATTGACCGGCGCTCGAAAGCTGACTGGGACGCCGGGCGGGCGCTCGAGGCTCCGGTTCGCGGGCTCGAGCGAGGCGAAGCCGAGCGGCGGGGCCTCGATTTCGAGGTCCCAGCTTCGGAGCGGGGTCGGCAGTCCTTCGCGCATTGCCACGACGTCGAGGCGCTTGCGCCCGGGAGTCCCGGTGAGCTCCTTGCCGAGGACGATGCTTCGTCCGCGTCCCACTGTCTCGCCACCGAGCTGCCACTGCAGAGAGCGGTCGTCGCCGTTCTTCAACGAGGCATCGAAGCGGGGTTCGGATCCGGTGCGCACTTTCACGGTCCGTGTCGTCGGCCGCGCGCTGGCTAGGACCAACGGCGGGGGACGTTCCGGAACCGTGGGCTCCACGACCGGAGCGTGGGTCGCCTCGACGACGACGGGAGGTCGGGTCGCCTCGACGACTGGAGGGATCGTCGCCTCGACGACCGGAGGCATTGTCGCTTGGACGACCGGCGCGTTGCTGGGAGGGGCGGAGATCGGGGCCAATGTCGGCTCGAGAGGCGGCGCGACGGTCGCACGGGCCTCGACCGCCGCGGTCGGCTCCCGCTCGCGAGGCATCGTTGGCTCGGAGATGGGGGGAACCCGGATAGCTTCCGCGAGGGGCCCGGGCGGTGTCTTCGGGCGACCGATCCATACGAGGGTTGCCACGAGGGACGCTGCCGCCGCCCCGCCTCCAATCGCTACTGCTCTCCAGGCGAAGCCGCTAAGCGGCTCTGCCGCCTTCTGGGTGGCCGCCTGTTCGACGAGCGCGTGGAGCGATGACTCGATCTCGTCGAGCCGTCGGGCGGCCTCGCTCTCGTCGGCTACGGCGAGTGCGTCGTCGGCGGCGCCAAGCGCCTTGCGGATTGCCTTGAGCCGGCGCCGCATTCGGCGAGTGGTCGGGAGGTGACCGAGCCCTTCGACGACCACGGCCCGCCGCCGACCGAGGGCGGCCAGGCGCTCGACGCGCTCGCCTTCCTCGATCTCGGCGCGGAGCTCCGCCAGGGCATGCTGGCCCGCGGCGAAGCGACTCGAAGCCTCGGCGAAGCGCTCCGCCTCGTAGAGATCGAGGCCACGATCGACGTCGTCGCGACCCAGCGCGAATCGCCGATCGAGCGTGGCACGCTCGCCGAGACGTTCGGCCGCCGCCAGGGCGGCTCGTGCCCGTTCGCGGGCTGCGGCGGCCTCGTCGCGTGCGCGCCGGAGTTCGAGCTCGATGCGCGCTTCAGCGGCGCGCCGATCGAGTTTCGGTAGCGACTCTTCGAGAATACGGATCGCCTCCGACAGGTCTCCTTGGCCTGCGTGCTGCTCTGCGGAGGCGAGGGCGTCGAGCAATGGGCGACTCTGCAGGGCGTCGAGCGCCCAGGCGCCGAGAGCGCCGAGCGCCTTGGTCTTCTGCGTCGCGTCGGCGCGGAGCGAGGTGAGGCGGGCGAGGACGCGCTCGCGCTCGATCCGTCGGGAGATGGCTTCCGCAAGATCGCTCAGCCGCTTGCCGGCGGAGCGAAGGGTCGCAAGCGCCGCTGCGTATTCTCCACGGCCGAACTCCGATTCGGCGTGGTCGGCCTCGTCGACTGCAGCCGCGAGCTCAGAGACCTCCACGCCCGCGGGCGTGCCCGCGGTGGCGACCGCCGCGCGCGCGCTGCGTAGGGACTCCAGCGCCGCCTGCGCGGCGGGCTCGGCATTGCGGTTCCGCTCGGCGGCGCGAAGCCGCTGTTCGCGCTCGGCGGCGCGCCCGGCGATTTGACGTTCGAGCTCTTCGACCGCCTTCAGCGTGCCCTCGAACGCCGCGAGCGCGTCGAGGTGTCGCCCCTCCGCCGCCAGTCGCTGCGCGGCATCGGCCGCGGCGTGCGTCTCAGCATGCGCGGGGTCGCTGCGGTCCACGTCCGGCGACGCATCGATCGACGCCAGGCGCGAGCGGAGCCGCTCGGAGAGATCGTCGACCTGCTGCGAGAGGAGCCGTACCCGCCGCCGATCCACTTCGGCGAGCAGGGCCATTGCGGCGGCCGCGGCTTGCGATGCCCCCTCGAAGTCGCCTGCGGATGTGGATGTGCGCGCGGCCCTCGCCCGGGTCTCGGCGAGCTCTACGTCGGCCAGAACGCCCGCTTCGCGCAGCTCCTCGGGAAGGTGCGCAAGCTCCGCGCGGGTTGCGGCGATCGCCGCCTCGAGGCGATCGCAACCCGCCAGCGCATCGAGGCGGAGCTGCTCCGCGCGAGCCGCGTCATGTGCCTGGCGCCAGGCCAGCTCGGCTTGGGCGAGCGCGTGGCCTCCGCCCGTTAGGTCGCCGACTTCGAGCGCGCGCTCGAGAACGCGGGTCGCTTCGGCGGCGGCCACCACGGACCCGGGCGCCAGTCGTTCGGCGTCAGCGGCCAGTGCGAGCGCTCTCAGCTCGGCGAGCGCGGAGAGGCCGCGCTCCAGCCGGTCGCGCTCGCGGCTCGCCGTGGACTCTTCCGCTGCCCGGGCGAACGCCTCCGCCGCGGAGCGCAGCGGCGAAAGTGCTTCCCCCTGCCTACGGTCGGCGATCGCCGCATCCCCCTTTGCGAGCATCTCGTCGCCATCCGCGAGCAAGCGCGTGGCGAACTGCTCCGCGCCGCGCTCTACGGCGCGGGCCCGCTCCGACTGCGCAACCTCCCGCGCGTGGGCGGCCTCCGTCTCGATTCGCTCCGAATCTTCCTCCAGGATGCGGCGCATCAACGCGCGCATCTCGCCCACGTTTGGAAAACGGTGATCGCGGTCGACGGCTACGCAGCGGTTGATGAGCTGGCGGAAGCGCTCCGGCGTGCCTTCTGGAAACGGGATCTCGAAGTCCTTCAGGTCGCGCTGGACCATGCGCATGAGGACGCTGTGCTCCGACAGGCCCGTGAACATATGGCGCCCGGCGTAGAGCTCGAAGAGCACCATGCCGAGCGAATAGATGTCGGCGCGCGGATCGATGTCCTTGCCACGGCGGATCTGCTCCGGCGAAGCGTATTTCACGGTGCCGATCACCTCGGTCAGCGAGTGGCCGCTGTCCTGGTCGGACAGTACCTTGGCGATGCCGAAGTCCATGATCAGGACCTTCAGCCTACGCTCACCGCTCTCGTCATCGACCCGTACCATGATGTTGCCGGGCTTGATGTCGCGATGCACCATCGGCTGTGGCCGGCGGGTTTCCGGATTCACGAAACGGTGGGCGATCTCCAAACCCCGCACCAGCTCGAGACCGATCTCCATGACTTCCGAGAGCGGCAGCCCGCAAGCGTGCTCGGCTGTGTATGCGGTTAGGTATTCTTTGAGCGTCTGCCCTTCGATGAAGGGCATGACGAGGTAGGGGAATTGGCCTTCCTCGCTGTAGGAGAGCACCGGCACGATGTTCTCGTGCTCCAGCATGCACATCTTCTCGGCTTCCTGCCGGAAGCGTCGGGCCACCGTGGGGTCGCTCGCGAACTGCGGAAGAACCGTCTTCAAGGCGCGGATGCGGCTCACCGCACCAACCTGCTCGCGCACCTTGTAGACGACCCCCATTCCGCCGAAGCCGATGACTTCGACGACCTCGTATTTACCCCCGACGCTGACGCCGGGAGAAAGAATGGTGGCGACGGCCATCCTTAATCCGGTGCGCAGCGCACCGCGATCGCCGTTGCGTTGTCCTTGCCGCCCGCTCGATTGGCTGCGGCGATCAGCTCCCGGCACACGGATTCGGGATCGTCACGGTTGGCAACCAAGATCTCCTTGATCTCGGTGACCGACAGCATTCCCGAAACGCCGTCGCTGCAGAGCACGTAGAGGTCGCCGCCGCGAACGTCGAGCTGTCGCACCTCCGGAGACACTTCTCCGGCAGCGCCCAGGGCCCGCGTCAGCACGTGCCGATACGGGTGCGCGTTCGCCTCGGCTTCGGAGATGTCGTGGTTGCGAAGCAGATCCGAAACCACGGTGTGATCGGTCGTCAAGAGTTCGAGCTGCTCGTTGCGCAGGCGGTAGGCGCGGCTGTCGCCGACGTGCACCACGGTTCCTTGGCCGATACCGTCGAGCAACAGCGCCACGAGCGTCGTGCCCATGCGGGAGAGATCGATGTCCTGCGCGGCGCGTGCGACGATACGGCGGTTGGCATCGCGCACGGCCTCGACGAGACGAGAGACTTCTTCGGCCGGGTCGGCACCGCGCTGCGCCGGCAGGCAACGCTCCTCGACCGTCGCCACCGCCAACTCGCTCGCTTGCTTTCCGCCCTTGTGTCCACCCATGCCGTCGGCGACCACGAAGAGGTTGCGGCTCGGGAAGTAGCCGCTGCTGTCTTGGTTTTCCTGGCGGACTCGGCCGATGTCGGAAAGTGCGAAGCTCTCGATCTTCATCCGTTGCGCCGGGTTCTCTCGTTCACAACCAGTCCCAGCCCCATCATCACGAAAAAGATCTCCAGTACCTCGCTGTCGCCGAAATTGTACTCGACTAGGCCCGCCACGTGAAAGCCCGCAAAGCTTGCCAAGATCGCGACGGCCAGGGCTTGGAGCGGCCTATCGCTTGCCGGAACCCTGCCGTAGGCGCGCCACGCGAGGACTCCGAAGCTCACCATCCACCACAGAAACATGCCGAGACCGAGGTAGCCACCCTCGAGGGTGATTTGCAGAAGGTTGTTGTGTGCGTGCTTGTGGTGCTGGGGTATGTTCGGGTAATCGCGCAAGATCTCGCCGTTCTTCCGCCCCACGCCCATCGGAAAGCGCTTTACGACGTCGATCGCGGCAATCCAGATGTCGTAGCGATTGCCCGGCAAAAACAGATCTCGCGCCGAATTCGCCACCCGCGCGCGAACCGGCGGGACCGCGGCCAGAGCGATCGCGATCGCGAGCCCACCGATCAGTACGAGTCGCCGCGACGCCAGCAAGCCGACGATCGCGCCCGCCGCGGCGGCGCCGAGCCAAACGCCACGTTTCAGGTTGAAGACGAGCGCCAGCACGTACAGAACGAGGGCGAGTCGCAGCGGGGCAGGGGGAAGGATCCGGCGAAGGAGAAGCGGCAGCGCCAGCGCGATTGCGAAGAGGAGCTGCCCCGATTGCGTCATCTTCCCGAGGAAGAGCCGGGGAAGCGGGATCGGGGAGAGCGCCACAAGAACTCTGTACGCGGAGGTCACCGCGATGCCGACGAGAAAGTAGCGGACGATCGACAAGGACCGATCGAAATCGCGAGCGTATGCGTAGACGAGGTAAATGACGACGACCTGTAGGTACGTGCGCAGCCCGTACAGGCTCCCGAGAGGATCGAGGCCGAGGAATGCGGCGAGCAGCGAGGCGAACGCGAAGCAGGCGATCGGCAAATCGAGCGGGGTACGCATGAGCGGCCGCCCGCGTTTCCACCAATCGATCGTCGCCGAGACCGTGGTGAGGACCAACAGCAACTGCGAGACGAAAATCGAGAAGGGGATCGACAGCGCAAACGCGCAGAGCAGCCGCCAGGTCACGGCATCGCGGTCGTTGCGTAGCCACGCAAGCCGGCCTGCTGCGGGGGCTGTGGGTAGGGATCGTGCCGGCTCGCTCACCATCCCGCTGCCGCACCCCCCTTGCGTGGGTCGGCGATGCCCACCAGGTTTTTGCCGCTCACCGAGACGGCCTGCACCGCACCGAGATCGCGCGCCTCGACGAGCTCGTGGCCGAGCTCCCGCAGTCCCGCGACGATCGCCGGATCGAGGGTGGGCTCGAAGAACAAGCGCGCCGGAATCGCCTGATCGTGTATGCGTGGTGCGACCACGGCGCGCTCGAGGTCCATCCCGAAATCGACGAGGTTCACGATCGTGAGAGCCGTCGACGTGATGATGCGCGGTCCCCCGGAAGCGCCGATGGCGAGGACGGGAGCGCCGTTGCGAAGAAGCAGCGTCGGGCTCATGCTCGACAGCGGTCGCTTGCGGGCACGGATTGCGTTCGCATCGTTGCCGACGAGGCCGTAAACGTTCGGCACGCCGGGCGCCGAGGAGAAGTCGTCCATCTCGTTGTTGAGGATGATGCCGGTACCCGGCACCAACACCATCGAACCGAACGCGGTGTTCACGGTCGAAGTGACCGCCGCCGCGTTGCCGCGGAAGTCCATTGCCGAGGTGTGCGCGGTGCCTCCCTTCTCGGCCCGCGCCGCCGTCGGACCGGCGGGCGCGAGGGCGAGCTCGCGGCGCAGCTCCTCGGTGTGCGCCGCGGAGAGCAAGCGCGTGATCGGCACCTCGACGAAATCCGGGTCACCGTACGATTGGGCGCGATCGCGGAAGGCGAGCGATTCGGCCTGAGCCACGCGGTGCAGCGCGAAGGGACTAGGCGGTCCCTCGCCGCGCAAATCGTAGCCCTCCAACACGTTGAGAATCTCGAGCACCACACCACCGGAGCTGGGCGGAGGGGCGCCGACCACGGTCAAGCCGCGGTACTGCGTGGTGAGCGGCTCACGCAGCCGTTCGCGGTATTCACGTAGATCCGCCGCAACGAGGATTCCATTCTCGGCCGCGATCGTCTGGATGATCGCGTCGCCGATCGGGCCTTGGTAGAATGCGCGAACGCCACCGGCAGCGATCAGCCGCAGCGTCGTCGCGAGGTCCCGTTGCACGAGGATCTCACCTGCGGCGTAGGGCTCGCCGCTCGGCTTCAAGTACACCGCCGCTAGCGCGGGGTGGCGGCGGATCTCCTCTGCGTGGGCGCCGAGCTCCGCAGCGAGGTGGTTGCCGACCGGGAATCCTTCCGCGGCGAAGCGGACGGCGGGCCCAAGTACGGCCGCCAAGGGTAGGGTCCCGAAGTCTTGCAGTACCCGGGCGAGCCCCTTCACCTCGCCTGGAACGGCGATCGCCAGCGCGCCGCGAAGCGAAAGCTTGGGGTCGGGGTGGCCGCCTCGCACGTACATGTCAGGCGTGGCTGCCGCGGGCGCCGCCTCCCGGAAGTCGACGAAGTGCGCTTCGTGCGTCTTGCCATCATGGACCAGGGCGAAGCCACCGCCGCCGATTCCGCACGAGGACGGGTTGACGACGCCGGTCGCGAAGGCGGCCGCGACCGCTGCGTCGACGGCGTTGCCGCCGTGCTCGAGCATTTCCACCCCGGCTTTGGCGGCGAGTTCGTGCTCCGCGGCCACCATGCCGCGCGAAGCAGTGGCGGCGACGAGCGGGCGTACGAGCGCGGCGAGCAGCAGGAGCGCAAATGAGAGCTGTCGGAAAAGAGGCCGCAAGCAGGCACGTCTCATGAGGCCCAACGGAGCGTCAGTGGGTGTTCTATGGGGCGGTGATGGTCATTTCAACCGTGATGATTTATGTACGCCCGAAATGGCCGCCGAAGCGTCCGATGCGCTCTTCGTCCGCGAAGAGGAGTTCCCGGAAAAGAGCTTCTACCTCGACGAGTTCCACGAGAAGACGCTGCTGCTAGCGATCGCCCCCGGCACGACCGACGAAGCTTCGCTCGGCGCACTCATCGCCACGGCTCGAGAGCTGATCCGCGAGGAGGTGCGCCTCGTCTTGGTGGTCGGCGATGCCGACACCGCGCGCCGGATCGAGGGGCGATTTCGTCGGCTGGCGGCGGCGAGCTTTTCGGAGCCGCTGTTTGCGGATGCCAATGAGGGCCGCCGGCCGACGATCGTCATCGAGTCCCGTGCCCCCGAACCGGACGTCGCTTCTCTGATGCGGCTGTGGAGCCTCTTGCGGGGGGGCCCGATCGCGGTCGTGCGGGTGCCCGACGCCCCATGGATGTCGCTCGCGGGCTACGCCGTAAAGCTCGCCGTCCGGTTGAAGGTCCACAAGCTCGTCCTGATGGATCCGGAGGGTGGTGTCGGCTCGGATGGAGCGCTCTCATTCCTCGACGAGAGCGTGCTCGCCACCTTGTTGGGGGCGGGCGAAGCGGAATGGATCGGCCTCGGACACCGCCGACCACTGATCCAGGTGATCCGCGAAGGTCTGCTCGAAGGCATTCCGTCGATCAACCTGTGCACGCTTGCGGGGCTCGCTCGGGAGCTCTTCACCTACGAGGGCTCGGGGACACTCTTCACTCTCGAGGACTACTGCCGCGTCGAACGCCTCGGCATCGACGACTTCCGCGAGGTCGAGCGCTTGCTCCAACGCGGACAGCGCGAAGGCTTCTTGAAGATTCGCAGCGCCGAGGAAATCGGCGAGATCCTGTTCACCGGCTATGGCGCCACGATCGCCTCCGGCCATCTCGCGGGCGTAGGATCGCTTATCTGCGAGCGCTATCAGGCCGATCGGGCCGGCGAGGTCGTGGCGCTCTACACCGTGAGCCGGTTCAAGGGCGAGGGAGTCGGCGCGAAGTTGCTCGTCCGCATCCTCGCCGAGGCGCGCAGCCGGCAGCTGAAGACCGTCTTCGCATGTACCACGGAAGAGCGCGCCGCGCAGTTCTTCGTTCGCCACGGTTTCCGCCAGGTCACGTCGGACGACGTGCCCGCCGCAAAGTGGGTCGGCTACGATGCCGAACGGACGGGGCTTCTCACCGTCCTGCGGCTCGATCTATGAACCGCCCCGTCGCATTTTGCGGTCTCGATGTCGGCATCAGCACGACGGACGCCGTTGCGGGGTGGGCCGCCGAGCAAGCGGTCAGCCTGCCTACCGACGGCGTCGAGCGAACCGCGCACGCCGCGCTCGAACGTCTCTTCGAACGAAGTGGCGCGCCCGCGGGCGACGTCGTGATCGCCGCGACCGGAGCCGGCTCTCACCGTTTGCCGCAGCGCCTGTGCGGATTCGAGCTCCGGCGGATTTCCGAGATCACAGCGATCGGTCGGGGAGGGATCCGTCTCGGTGGGGGTGGTCAAGCACTCGTGGCGTCGCTCGGAACCGGGACCGCCCTGGTGTCGGTGCGCGATACGGAGATCCGTCACGTCATCCCCGGAAACGGGGTCGGCGGCGGCACGTTGCTCGGGCTTTGTCGGGCGCTGATCGGCACGGACGATCCGGCGGAGCTCGGCCGTCTCGCGAGCCACGGCGATCGACTGCGTCTCGACATCACCATCGGCGAGGCCGTCGGCGGTCCGCTCGGCGGGCTCCCGCAGCAGGGGACGGCGAGCAACTTTGCCAAGTACGCGCACGGCGCGCGGCGCGAAGACGTGGCAGCGGCGCTCGTGAACCTCGTCACGGAGGCGGTCGTGTGGAGCGTCCTTCTCGGGCTGCAGGCCGCCGGTCACGTGCGGGCGGTGCTTACCGGCAAGCTCCTGCTCATCGACGCCGTCCGGCGGCGGATCGATGAGATCGGGTCAGAGCTCGGCGGCGTGTTCGTCGTGCCTGACCGGGCCGACGTCGCATCGGCGCTCGGAGCGCTCTGGGCGCTCGAGGAGGAGCACCCTCCGTGAGCCGTACGCTCTCTGCTCTAGGGTTTCTCGCGCTCATCGCCCTTGGGTGCCAGCGCAGTAGCGACCGGGCTGCCGAGGAGATCGTGGAGGGGGTGATCGCCGCCCACGGACGGGAATCCAAGGTCGACATCGACCGCGAGCACGGGACCATCTCTGTGACGATCGGTGCCGCGACGAAGCCGCCCGGCTGGCCGCCAGTCGTGCCGATCTATCCGAATGCAAGCCGCGCGAAGATCGACGAGCAACGAGGCGACACGCGGCGCTTGTCGCTCCTCACGGAAGACGCGGCGCAGGAGCTGGATCAGTTCTACCGCAAGCAGCTGGCGAGCGACGGATGGCAGCTGGATACCACCCTCGACCTCTCCGTGCGTGCGCGGCGTGGAGACGAGCGCCTCGAACTACGCGTATCGGCCCGCGGCGGCCGCAAGGGAAGTCGCGCGGACATCGAGTACACGCCGGGATGAATCGCGCTGCTCTCTTAGGAGCCCGTCCGAGTAATCGCTCCCGTCGCCGATGAGCCGATCGCCAGCGCCTCGCACCCGGAAAATTCCTCGGAATACCACAAGATCACAAGAGTATTCGTCGGAATTTTCCGGGTGCGATGCTTGGTCCTCGACTCATCGGCTCGGTCCGGATTACTCGGACGGACTCCTAGGGTAAGAATTCCAGTTTTTCGACGAACACGTGAGATACGAGGCATCGTCGCCATCGCGCGTTTCAGTTGCGGCGACGTCGCGCTATACGGAGAAAGCGATCGATGGCGGCGTACCTGAAGTCGGCGGCAGTGCTGGTGGTCGTGATGGCCGTGTTGAGCGGGTCGCGATTCGTGTGGTTGGTCGTTCACGACGAGGAGTTCCAACGAGCCGCGTTGCTGAAGGACCGCAACGCGGGAAACGTCCTCTTCGAATCCGAGTACCGTGTTGCGAAGGCGGGACACGTCTTCCTCATCTACTCGGCGGTGAGCTGCTTCCTGATCGCGTTGATCGGCGGTTCGCTGCTTTGGGGCGTCGGCGCGCTGCATTCGAAGGTCGACGGAAGCAGTTCGTCGCGGCCCCGGACGTAGGCGAGCGTTAGCCCCGGCGAAATTCCCGTGGTGCCCCTTCGATCCGAAATTCGCGCGGGTCCTGTCGTCGGCGCAGCCCGCGTCGTGCTCGCTGGGCGCCCCTCCCAGCCGCTCCGCCACCCCGGGCCTTCGCCCCGCATTCGCTGCGCGCGGCGCGGGGCCGAACAGTCGCGTAGACTGTTCGGCACGCCGACGCCACCCGCGCGAATTTCGGATCGAGGTTAGATGTCCGCGGGTGCTTGCGCGCGCAGCGTGACGTCGATCTTGAGCTCTTCGGCGAGGCGGTCGAGGTCCGCCTCGAAGGACGCGATCTCGATCGAGGCGGGCACGCCCATCTCGACGCGCATCGTGTAGATCGGCGTGCCGCTCTCGGGCTCGGGGCGAGAAAGCGTTTTCATTTCGCGAATCGTGATGTCTCGTTCGGCGAGCAGCCGGCAGACGCGAGCGACGATCCCCGCCTTGTCGACGCCCGTGGCGACGAGCTCGTAGACGTCGCGTCGCTCCGCGTGGCCGTACGGCATCGGTGGCCCTTCGAGCGGCCGGAAGAAAACGGTCAGACGGCGCTCCCACTCGAGCCGCTTGCAGGCGCTCGACAAACGCCGATCGAGATCGTCATTGCCGCCGGTGAAGAGCAGGAGCACGGCGAATTCCCCGCCGAGAATCGTCATGCTCGAATCCTCGAGGTTGCAGCCGTGCTCGAAGATGAGCTCGGCGAGGTCGGCGACGATTCCTGGGCGATCCTTGCCGATCGCAGACAGGGCGTACCACCGTTTCATGGGGGCGAGGAATAGTACAAAAGAGGGCTACGGGCTACGGCGTTAGGAAGAGAATCCGTCGGATCTTTGCGCGGAGACCGGAGCCCGATAGCCTGGAGCTTTCTTTTTCTATACACCGACCGGGCATGATTCTCTCCGAGTTCGAGTCCAAGGAGCTGCTTCGCTCGTACGGAATCCCCACGGTCGACGAGAAGCTTGCACGCAATCCCGACGAAGCCGTGCGTCACGCGAACGAGCTCGGCTATCCGGTCGCAGTCAAGCTCTGCGCGCGCGGCCTCGCCCACAAAACCGAACGCAACCTCGTGCGCCTCGGACTCGCGCGGGACGACGAAGTTCGCGCCGCGTCCGTCGATGTGCTCGGCCGGCGTGAAGCCAACGAGAGCGACGCCCAACTGCTCGTGCAGCGGATGGTCGTCGGACGCAGAGAGCTGATCTTCGGCTTGACTCGAGACCGGCAATTCGGCCCGTGCGTAATGTTGGGTCTCGGCGGCATCCTCGCCGAAGCGATCCGTGACGTGGCGTTCCGGGTTGCGCCGCTCACGTCGATTGACGCGACGGAGATGGTCGAAGAGCTCAAAGCCGCACCCCTTCTCGGCGCATTTCGCGGCGAGCCGGAGGTCGACCGTGCGGTGCTCGCCCGCGCGCTCGTCGCGCTCGGCGCGATCGGCCTCGAGCACCCCGAGATCGCTTCGATCGACGTCAACCCGATGATCGTCGCCGGGCGACTGCCCGTCGCCGTCGACGCGCTGATCGAGCGGAGCTCGGCGCGATGAACACGGTCGAGCGTTTTCGCCCGCTCTTCTATCCGCGCGGAGTCGTGATCTCAGGCGTCTCCGCGCATCCTGGGAAGTGGGGATTCCTCTTCCTTCACCACCTGCTGCGTTTCGGCTACGAGGGGAAGATCTTCCCGATCAACCGCGAGGGAATGGAGGTCCTCGGACGCGCGACGTTTCGGAGGGTGGACGACATCCCGACGGGCGAAGCCGATCTGCTGATCGTTTGCACGCCGACCGCGATCAACGTCGAGTTGGTGCGCGCGGCGGCGCGCAAGGGGGTGCGGGCCGCGTTCGTTGCCGCCGCCGGGTATGGTGAAGCAGGAGAGGAAGGCCGGCGGCTCGAGGCCGAGCTGGTCGCCGCCGCCGATGAGGCCGGGATGCTGCTCGCCGGTCCGAACGGGCAGGGTCTCGTCTCGACGGGCGCGCGGCTATGCGCGCAGATGGTGGCGCCTTACCCACCGCCCGGGCGAATCTCCGTCGCGAGCCAGAGCGGCAACCTGGTCTCCTCCTTCTGCCACTACGCGAGCATGACCGGCGTAGGCATCTCCAAAGCCATCTCGTGCGGCAATTCTGCCCAGCTCACGATCGACGACTATGTCGACTATTTCGCCGAGGACCCTGACAGCGCGGTCACGTTCGTCTATCTGGAAGGGGTCCGCGACGGGCGGCGTTTCTTCGAGCGCGTCGCGCGAGCTTCCTCGCGCAAGCCGATCGTCGTGCTCAAGGGAGGCGCGACCGCGCTGGGACAGCGAGCGGCTTCCAGCCACACGGGCTCGTTGGCAAGCGACGACGGTATTTTCGATGGTGTCTGTCGTCAGCTCGGGATGTCGCGCGCCGAGACGCTCGAGGAAGCCTACGAAGCCGCGGCGACGTTCGCCTCTCAACCTATGCCGCGCGGAAAGCGAGTGCTCGTCTTCACGGCCGCTGGTGGCTGGGGCGTGCTCTGTGCCGACGCGTGCGTCCGAGCCGGCCTCGAGGTGGTGCCGCTCTCCAGCGATCTGTTGGCCGAAATCGATCCGTTGCTTCCCTCACGCTGGAGTCGTGGAAATCCGGTGGACATGGCCGGCGGCGAGTCTCGCGACACGATCCCCAAGCTCTTGGACATGGTCACCCGTCATCCTTCGGTCGATGCGGTCATCTATCTCGGCTTGGGCATTCAGGCCGCCAACGCCCAGGTACTCAAGAGCGGTCCCTTCTATCCCGGGCACGGTCTCGACCGAATCGTGGCGTTCCACGAGCGCCAAGACGCGCGCTACGCGGAGGTGGCGCGGGAAGTCAGCGAGCGGTACGCCAAGCCCGTCCTTTGCGCGAGCGAGCTCGTCTACACGGACCGGGCCGGAAGCAACCCCGCGCCGCGTGCGGTGGCCGCGGGCGGGCGCATCACCTATCCGTCGGCACACCGCGCGGTGCGGGCGCTCGCGCATCTCGTGCGATACGGGGAGTGGCGCCGCCGACGCGGGCATTAAAAAAGGGCAGGACGCGTCCTGCCCTTTTTTAATGCTTCCGAGCTTTCGAGACGATCAGGCGTTCTTGAACAAAGTCTGCATCTTCATGGCCAGGCCCATGTCCCCGGCGATCTTCAACTTGCCCTGCATGAACGCCATTTGGCCGTTCAACTTGCCGAGCGTGAGATCGATGTAGTCTTTGCCTGCCATCGTCATGGTCATCTTGGGCGAGGGGTGGGTTCCTTCCTTCACCTCGAGCTTCCCGTCCTTGATGATCGCATGATACTGCCCGCTGTCGTCGCCCGTCAGGTTGAATTGGATCACCGCGTCCATGCCTTTGGCGGCGTCGGCGTTGAAGCGATTTGGCATCTCCTTGAAGATGTCTTTCACCGTCACGTCTGCCATTGCTCTCTCCTCCTTGAAGTGCGGCTCTGGATCAAATGATTGAATCTACATAGTAAGGTACGGCGCATCGTGTCAAGAGGCCGCCCGCGCGCTGGAGGCGCGGGCGCGATCGACTTCATCCACGAGTTGCACCTCCTCGTAGTGCACCGACCAGTTCGTACCGTTGTCCCAGAGCACTCGCAGTGGAACGTTGAATCCATCGTGGAATTGACCTGTGACGATCCCTCGCTCGCCGCGCCGCAAGCGCAAGTATTGATCCTTGAGATGAACGACAAGCTCCACACGCTTCCCCATCAGGTTTTCGGAACTCATCGGTCGACCTCCCCGCGCTCCGGCGCGCGCGTACACCAAAGTCGACCGAAGGTAGCAACAAAGACCCTCGGGTTCAATCGCCCCATGTGCTAAGCGAGGTGCTTTGAACCGGGACGATGACCGCCGACGACTTCCGTAAGGACAAGTACCTCCGCGCCACCGGATACAACTTCTACGTGTGGGCGGCAGTGAACGTGATGGTCACCTGGCCGCTCTATTCCGCGCTCGCCGGGGCTCCCTGGCCGGGCTGGCTTGCCGGTCTCTATCCCTTCGGGCTCATCGGCGCAGGAATCTTCTTGTCTGTTCTCAACGACAACCGGGTTCAGAAGATGTGCGGCGATCCCAACCCGACTCCGGTGGTAGAAGCTCCGGCAATCTGGGGGCCGATCTTCCTGATTGGGCTTCTGCTCACGGTGGTGTTCGCCGTTCGGGGCCCGGCGGCGTACATTCAACCGTTGTGGCTGTGCCTGGTCGGAGCGGCGTACCTGACGTGGGGAAATTTCGGCATTCCTGAGTTTCGGTTATTCGGCTGGACGCTCGCCGTCGCGGGAGGAGTCGCCGGAATGTTGGTTCGGCCGGCCGATATCCCCCCACACGCGGCTTCGTCGTCCGCGCTCGCGGTCTGGGTAGTCTTCATGGGCGCGCTCTGGGTAGCGTTTGGGGCGTACATCAACCGCAAATACGTTCATTCGAGTTCGCAGGACACTCAGCGGCTCGCCGCTCCCGGCGCAGCCGACCGAAGTCGGTAGAGGGCCTCGTAGATTCGGCGATTCGTGAGCACGCGCTTCACGTAACTGCGCGTTTCGCGATAGCTGATGCTCTCCACGAACTCATCGTCCTCCATATCCGGATAGCGGTGCTGCCACTTGTCGACCGCGGCCTCGCCGGCGTTGTATGCCGCCAAGCCGCGCGGCAGGTCACCGCCGTAGCGGCTGAGTAGCTCTTGCAGGTAGAGGGTGCCGAGCGCGATGTTGTCCCCCGGATCCAAGAGACGCTCGCTCTGGAAATCGGTCTTGCCGCTCTCCGTGGCGAGGCGCTCCCCCGTTGCGGGAAGGATTTGCATCAGACCGAGGGCATTCGCGGACGAGCGTGCTTTGGTATCGAAAAGGCTCTCCTGCCGGATCAGCGCCGTAACCAGATAGGCATCGACCGAGCGGTTTGCGCTCTCCCTCTCGACGACCCCCCAGAAGGCGAGCGGGTAACAGAAGCGGAGCCATGCGCTGTCGAGGCCGCACCCGCCGGCGTGCGCGGCACGTCCGACGGATTGCCGATAGCCTTCCACGTCGAGCCAGGCGTGAATCAGAAATGCGTCGCATCCGGAGATTTGCTCTTGAAGGACCGCCAGCTCACCACGTGCCAGCGGCGCGAGACCCATCGCCTTCAGCTCGTCGAATCGAGCGAGATGCCGGTCGCCGCTCGCGCACGTGGGCGGAGGGCTCTCGGCGGCGGGGGGCGGCGCGATTCGGCCTGCCAGTGCCGACCCCTCGGGGCGCCCGAGGCGGCGTTCGGCGAGCGAAGCGTAGTAGCTTTCAGGATATTCGCGGAGCAGGCGTTCGTAGCTGCCCGCATCACCCGAGGCTCTGGACTGCCAGTAATAGGCGGCCGCTCGCTCAAACGAGTCCCGTTCGGCGAGACCCGCAAAGACTTCTGCAGCGCGAGCGCGATTTCCCGCTCTGTATTGGCACCAGCCGACCCGGAAGCGCGCTTCCGAAGCGAGCGAGCTCTTCGGATAGACGTCTGCAAGCCGAGCGAACTGCGCCGCCGCTTGGGGATAGCGGCGTGCCTCCTGGTGAATGCGGGCGATCGCATAGACGGATTCCGCGGCTTGCGGGCCGCTGGGAAATCGACGGCCATACAGACCGAAAAGGCGCAGTGCAGCTACGTCGTCGTCCCGGTTCCACGCAAGCGACGCGAGCCGAAACAGCGCCGCCGGAGCGACGGCATGGCGGGGATAGGTGGCGAGTATCCGCTCGAGCACTCGCTCGCCCGCCTCGCGGTCGCCGCTTCGCAAGCGTGCGCTCGCTTCGAGCCACAAGAGCTCCGGGAGGTCGCTGGGAGAGCGGAAGCGCTCCTCCGCGGCCGATACGAGCTCGAGGGCCCGGGGCGCTTCACCCTCGGAAAGCAGAAGCGAGATCTCCTCGCGCGCGGACGCGGCGGTGGCGAGCGCGACCGTTTCACGATCGGCCCACGCTTGCTCGCGGGCCGCACGGGCTTCCGGCGCTTGTGGGTAGCGGGTGCGGAGCTCGATGGAGAGGGCATGCGCCGCGGCGAGGTCGCCGAGCCGACGAGCGGCCTCGCTGGCCAGGCCCAGCGCGGATGCGCGCTCGGCCGGATCCTTCAGGTCCCTGCGCGCCGCCGCGAGCTCCGCGGCGGCGGCTTGCCAATCGCCTTGCGCCGCGCGTGCGCGCCCAACCGCCAGCTCGGCCTCGCCCTTCCAGACCGAGTCGGGAAAGCGATCGAGCAATGCCTGCCACGTCGCGAGGGCGCCCACCGCGTCGCCACGCGCGTCGGCGATCTTCGCGAGATAGCGAAGCACGTAGTCGGCGAGCTCGGGATAGACGAGCTCGAGCCGCCGCAGGAGCGCATCCGCTGATTCCAGGTCGCCGCGGTCGTAGAACGATAGGGCAGCGCGAAACAGCTCGCGCCGCTCCGTGGGGGTACGGCCTTCGGGGATCGCGGCCGCGAGCGCAGGTGGTTGCGCTGCGGGGGGCAGCGGGCTCGGCTCGGGCGCGCAAGCGGCGATGAAGCATAGCGACGCAACCCAGCTTCTTCTTTTCATGTCTTGGCTTCGGCTACCATGAGGTGGTTGGAGCCGCAACGCGACGAACGTCGATCGGGAAGCTGGATCCTCGCGTCCGCCTCGCCTCGGAGAGCGGACCTGCTCGAGCAAGCCGGCCAGCGCTTCGATCGGGAAGCGAGCGCCGTCGAGGAATCCTTGCGCGCGGGAGAGGGCCCCCTCGAATTCGCCGCGCGGCTGGCCCACGACAAGGCTCGCGACGTCGCCCGCCGTCGTCCCGGCCGCTGGGTACTGGCCGCCGATACGGTGGTCATCGTCGACGGTGAGCCGTTCGGTAAGCCGCGCGACGCAGCTCATGCGCGAGCGATGCTTGCCCGCCTTTCGGGCCGAAAGCACCAAGTGGCCACGGCGTTCGTGTTGCTCGATTCGGCGGGACAAACCTTTGCCGCGGACGTAGTCCGTAGCGAGGTCGTGTTTCGCCGGCTCGCACCCGCGGACATCGATTCATACGTGGGGACGGGGGAGCCGTTCGACAAGGCAGGCGGTTACGCGATCCAGGGGGGCGCCCGGCGTTTCATCCGGGAGGTCAACGGATCGTTCACCAACGTCGTCGGTCTGCCGATGGCGGAGGTCGAGGCCGCGCTCCGGGCCGGTGGTCTTTGGATCGAAGCAGCCGCGGCGCGTGAGCGGTGAGCTCGACGAGCGCTGAGCGCTATCGTTCGGTAGTCGCCCGCGCTGCAGAGGCGGCCGTCCGCTCGGGAAGAGCCCCCGCCGAAGTGACCATCGTCGTCGCCGCAAAGACGTTCGGCCCCGACCGGATACGGGAGGTGGTTGCGGCCGGCGCCCGCGAGATCGGCGAGAACTACGTTCAGGAGGCGCGCCGCAAAGCCGCGGAGCTTCGCCTTCCAGAGGTGCATTGGCACCTGATCGGACGTCTGCAACGCAACAAGGTGAGGCAAGCCCTGGCCCTCTTTCGCCTCATACACTCGCTCGATCGGCTCGACCTCGCGGAGGCCCTGGACACCGCAGCCGCGCAAAGCGGAACGACCGCGCGCTGCCTCGTCGAGGTCAACCTCGGAGGCGAGAAGAGCAAGGGCGGCGTGTCTCCGGATGCACTCGACGAGCTGCTCGAGGCGGTCGCTGCACTCGCCCATATCTCCATCGAGGGATTGATGACGATCCCGCCGCCAGGCTCGATAACTGCGAGCCGTCGATCATTCGCTAGACTACGCGCGCTGCGAGATCGGCTCGCCGATTTGCGTCTTCCGAACGTCCAGCTTAAGGAGCTTTCCATGGGAATGTCGTCGGATTTCGAGGGCGCGATCGAAGAAGGAGCGACCCTGGTGCGGATCGGCACCGCGATCTTTGGGCCGCGGATGACATGACGAGGCGCCCAAGGAAGCTCGGCTTCATCGGCGCCGGCAACATGGCCGGTGCGCTTCTAAAGGGGGTCCTTGCCTCCGGTCTCTACCGCGCGGCGGATCTCTGGGTGACCGATTCGGTTGCGGAACAGCGTCGGCGGGTGCGGCGCCGTTACGGAGTGAGCGCAGCGCGAGACAACCGGGATCTCGTACGCGGCTCGCAGATCGTCCTGCTCGCGGTCAAGCCGCAAGTGCTTCCGGAGGTCCTCGAAGAGGTCGGGCCCGACGTCAGCTCCCGCCAACTATTCATCTCGATCGCAGCAGGGGTGCCGCTACGCCGGCTCGAAGCCGGCCTCGGCGGGCAAGCGCGCGTCGTTCGGGTGATGCCGAACACCCCCGCTCTTCTCGGCAAGGGGATGTCGGTACTGGTCAGTGGATCGCGCGCGACGCCGGGAGATCTGCGGCAAGCGCTGCGAATTTTTCGCGCAGTCGGCGACGCCGTAACCGTGGCTGATGAGCTGCTTCTCGATCCGGTGACCGGGTTGAGCGGAAGCGGGCCCGCCTACGTTTATCGCTTCGCCGAGGCGCTAATCGAGGGGGGTATGCGCCAGGGACTGCCCGCGGACGTCGTCGACCGTTTGGTATTCCGAACACTCGAAGGGGCCGCCGCGATGCTGATGGAGTCGGGCATGACGCCGAAAGAGCTGCGTGAAATGGTGACCTCGCCCGGCGGAACGACTCTTGCGGGTTTGGCGGCCCTCGATGGAGGCGGGTTCATGGAAGCAGTGACCGGCGCCGTCGCCGCGGCCACCCACCGTTCGCGAGAACTAGGGGTCGGTTGAAAAGGGTTGGGGGGTTAAAGCGATGTTCGTGCTTGCCAATTTCCTGATCGCCGCCGCGACCGTGCTCGGCATGCTGATCACTCTGTACACCTACGTGATCATCGCTCGGGCGATCATTTCCTGGGTCAACCCCGACCCATACAATCCGATCGTGCGCTTCCTTTACAACGTGACCGAGCCGGTGCTCTATCGGGTGCGTCGGACGATTCCGTTCGCGTATGCCGGGGGACTGGACTTCTCCCCGCTGATCGTGCTCTTGGCGCTCTATTTTTTGCAAATCTTTCTAGTGCGGAGCCTTCAGGACTTTGCCGTGACGCTGCGCTGACCCACATGGGCGCGCATTGACAACGGTTTGTGCGCTGATTAATTCAAAAAACGATGCCCATCTACGAGTACGGCTGCGAGAATTGCGGTACCTTCGAAGTTACCCAGCGGATCACCGACAAGCCGCTCCGTCGTTGTCCCACCTGCAAAGGCAAGGTTGGCAAGCTGATCTCGAGCACTTCGTTCCACCTCAAGGGATCGGGATGGTACGTAACCGACTATGCGGGTAAAAAGGAAGCCACGGGGACGAAGGGGAAAGAGGGTGGCGACGGGACGCCGAAGGCCAAGGAAGACTCGAAGGCGGACTCGACGGTTGCCAAGGAGTCCGCGGGGGCGAAGAGCAGCCCGGGAAAAACCGAGGCGACCGCCGCTTGAGAGACGATCGCCTCGCGGTCGACTAATTCCTGGCGTTCCGGGCCGACCGAGCGTGCCTAGGCTCGTAACGACTGGTCATGCGGCGTGGGTGCTTCTGGCGCCCGCCAGCTCGTCCACCTTCTTCTCGAGAGACGAAAGGCGCTTGGCGAGCAACTCGACCTCATGCCGCGAGGGAAGGCTCAGCCGGCGCACCAGCGGATTCAGGCGCTTCTTGGCCTCAGCCTCGAGCTGCGAGAAAATCTTCCAGGCGCGCGAGCTGAACCCCTTCAGGGCCTTCTCGGTGCGCTTCTGGATGTCTTCGCGAATCGCGTTGGCTTGATCGAGGAGGCTGTCGATGACCTTCCGCTGATCCCTACTGATCAGCTTGCTTGCCTCTTTGCGAGCTCGAGCGAAGAGCTTTTCGCTCTCGGACTGGAAGCTTCGAATCGTCTCCTGAACCTGAGCGAGCCCTGGGAACGTCGCCGCTTTCGTTGCCATCTTGAAAATCCTCCTTGTCGGTAGTGTCGCCTCGGGGGCGGGATCCGGGTGCACTTAACACGCCGCGTCAGAATGTCAAGCCGTAACGTCTTGGATTGCGGACTGTGGATAAGATGTGGAGGAAGTCGTCACGGGACCACGCCGCCGCGAAAAATGCTCGCTGAAAATTGGATATTCTCAGGCATGGGATCCTGTGGATAACCACGTAACCTTGTCGATGCTGGCGCGATGGTGGTGAACTGCGGGGCGCGTGTGCTCTTTCGACGGAGCATGTGGGTTCTTCTCGCCGTTCTCATCCAGGTCGGCCCCGCCTTCACGCAGCCGGCACCGAGCCCGTCCGCGAGCCCCATCGATTCGGCCGCGGCGCAACAACTGGTCTTCCTTCTCCAGTACGTCGGTAGCGACTATGAAGGCGCAGTCGAGAACGGGCGCATCGTCGACGACGCGGAATACCGCGAAAACCGTGAATTCACGGCGCTCATCTTGGAGCGATTCCGTCAGCTGCGCTCCGCGATGCCTCCGGCGAAGGTACCGGCATTCGAGGAAGACCTTCGGACGCTCGACGAGCTCGTCTCGGCTCGCGCAGATGCTCGCTTGGTACGGGAGTTGACCGAAAAGGCCATCCCACTCGCCGTCGAGGCGTTCGACCTGCGATCGTTTCCCCACGAGCGACCGGATCCCGAGCTGGCGAGCCGCCTCTACTCCGAGAGCTGCACCCCATGTCACGGCGCGCATGGGGGCGGCGATGGGCCCCGCGCAAAGGAGTTCGATCCCCCGCCAGCCAAATTCGCGGATCCTGTGCGAATGAGTAGGGTAGCGCCCTATCTCTTCTACAATGCGATCACGCTGGGGGTTCCGAACACGGCGATGGCGTCGTTCTCCGATTCGCTATCGGATCAGGAGCGGTGGAATCTTTCGTTTTACCTCTGGACCTTCGCGCTGCCACGGAGCGAGGATGCGGCTCCGACCGCGAAGCAGCTCTCGCTGTCGCTTCGAGATCTGGCGACGCGCTCGTCGGTCGAGCTCGCACCCGACCTGATGCAGCAAGCGGCAGCGCAAGGCCAATCGATCGATGTCACACGAGCGCTCGCGTGGGTCGCGCGCTTGCGCGCCGATCCACCGCCGCAGAGCCCCGCGGAAGGACAACTGGCGCGGCTGCGGCGCGATCTCGAACGCAGCACGACGCTCATCGAACGCGGGGATATGGACGCGGCGTCCGACTTGGTGACCAGCGCGTATCTTGCCGAGTTCGAGCCGCTCGAGCCCGAGCTCGACCGACGAGATGCGCGCGTACGACAGAGCTTCGAACGAGGTCTCCTCGAACTGCGCGCAGCGGTGCGACGTGCGGACCGTCCGGCGGCGCTCGCCACCGTGAAGACGCTCGAAGAAGCGATCGTTCAGGCGGAGCGGCTCTTCGAACCGAGCAAGCCGGGAAAGGGCTCGAATGCCCGTCTCGTGCTGGTGATTCTGCTCGTGGCCGTGACGCTCGGAGGCGTGTTGCTGGTGTGGTGGATTGGCAAGGAGACGGCCGTAAGCTAAGAGGCGCTTTCACGGCGACGGGAAAGCTCGGAGGGAGAGCGAACGTGAGCATTCTCGAGGGGAAGGTCGCAAGCGGCGTCCCCTCGGTCGAGCCGGCACCCTCGCCTGCCCTCCCGACCGAGGCGGTGCCATTCGCACCGCGAGGGCTCGCGTCGCGAAGCGTGCTCGCCTTGGTGGGCGGGCTCGCCATCGCAGCGAGCTTTCTCGATTTCTCGTTGTGGGCAGTCGCCTGGATCGCATTCGTGCCCATTCTGCTAGCGCTCTCGGGTCCGCTGCGTCCTCGCCACGCTGTCGTGCTCGGCCTGATCGCCGGGCTTGCGACCAACGTGCCCGCCTTCCGCTGGCTTGTAGGTACCATCCACGTCTTCGGCGGCTTTCCGCTGTGGCTGAGCGCCGTCTTCTACGTCGGGTTGTCACTCTTCTGCTCGCTCGAGTTCGTCCTCCTCGCGCTTGCATTGCGCTGGACGGGCTACGGAGCGGCAGCGATTTATCCCCCGCTCTTCTGGGTCACGCTCGAGTTCTTTTTCCCGAACCTGTTTCCCTGGCGGATCGCCAATTGCCAGCTACGCGTTCCGGCGCTGCTGCAGATCGGCGATCTCACCGGCCCCTTCGGCCTCAGCTTCGTGATGGTGTGGACGAGCTCCGCGCTCGCCTCCGCAATCGACGGCGGTATCCGCGCCGCACGCGCGGCGTTGTTGCTTTCGGCCGCGGCGGTGCTCGGCCTCGCCGGGTATGGGCTCGTTCGCCTGCCCGCGATCGAGCACGCCACCGCGATGGCTCCGGCGATTCGTCTCGGCATCGTGCAAGGAAACCTCACGACCGAGGAGAAGCACGATGTCCGCTACTTCGAGACCAATCTCGAAACCTACAAGCAGTTGTCGCAGGATCTCTCTCCGACGCCCGACGTGGTGATCTGGCCCGAGAGCGTCATCACCGAGCCGCTGCCACGGACGCTGAACGCGCTGTCGGCCTCGGGTCGCGAGATTTTGGGGCTCCGCTGGCCGCTCTTCACGGGAGCGGTTACCTACGAGGGTGAGCCGGACAATCCAAAATACTTCAACAGTGTCATCCTGTTCGATGCGCAGGGTCGGGTACTCGGTCTGTCCGACAAGCAAATTCTCATGCCGTTCGGGGAGTACATGCCATTTGCGTCGGTGCTGCCTTGGTTGAAGCAACTCAGCCCGCAGACCGGTGATTTCCAAGCCGCACCGGAGGTGGTGCCGCTCGACGTGCCGGGCTTCGCGCGGTTCGCGCCGCTCAACTGTTATGAGGACCTGCGCGCCGCGATCGCGCGCCAGGCGGTTCATCGGGGCGGGGCGGAAATTCTCTTCGCCGTCGCGAACGACGGGTGGTTCGGAGCCACGATGGCGCCGTTCCAGCACGAGGCGCTGGCGCTGTGGCGGGCCGTGGAGAATCGACGCTTTCTCATCCGCGTCACCAACACGGGTGTTACCGACGTGATCGACCCGGCAGGACGAGTCGTACTGAGGCTGCCGGTGTTCCAAGCAGTCGCTACGGTAGCGGAGGTGCGCCGCTTGCGCCTCGATACCGTCTACTCGCGATTCGGCGACTGGTTCGCCTGGCTGGTCACGGCGGCGGCGCTGTCGGTGCTGCTGACTTCGGCAAGATCGCCAGGCCGTTCGGGACGCCCCAGCCGCCCTCGACCTCCAAGTGAAGTGCCGGAGTGGCGACGCTCAGCTGCGTGCTCGGTCCGCCGTCGAGATTGAGAGCGCTCCAACAGCCGAGGCCGCCGTCCGCCACCGGACGAGCGAGCGCCCCCGCCAGGTCGGAGAGCGAGATCGCAGTCGGGAACACTACGAGCATAACCGTCCCGTCGCCGGGGAGACAGATGGAGGTGCGCCGCGACACCTGGGGCTTCAGCTGGAGCGCCCTGCCGTTGACGACCAGTCGAGGACCGGATTGGAGTGCGGTCTCGACGCCAGAAGGGAGGGGATCGCGCGTATGTTGGATCACCGGTTTGCCCATCGAAATCAGGAACAGACCCTGATCCACCTTGCGAAGCGGACTCATCTCCTTCCCGTCGCCCACGACTAGGCCGAGCGGACGAGAGTTCTCGTCAAAGAAGCCGCCGTTGACCACCACGTAGGCTTGGGATTCGCTGCGCATCGTCTCCGCGCGCGCTACGGTGCGATCCGGGCGGCGCGCGTCGACGACCGTCATGTGAACGATACGCGGGTCGGCGCGAAACACGTGCCCGTCGAGCGACGGGCCTTCGTCGTTGCGCTCGATGTTCCAAGGCCGGTACCAAAGCCCGGGCGTGAGAGCCGTCCATTCGGTCGAGCGGGGCTCGTCGGCCGCTCTCGTGCGCGAGAGCAGGACGAGTGCCACGAGTGCGACCGCGAATGCCAGTCTGTGAACGGATTTCCGCACCCGTTCCAGTCTGACACGAATCCGCCGAGCTGAGGAGCACGCCCTGCCCCCAAGCTAGAACCCGCAGAGGTCAGCGACGCGCGCACGGTGAAACGAGGGATCCCCGAACGCGAGTTCGTTCCATTTGGCGCGTTTGAACCAGAAGTGCAGATCGTGCTCCCACGTGAAGCCGATGCCGCCGTGCATCTGCACCGCGCGGTTCGACGATCGAGAATAGATTTCGCACAGCGCCGCTTTTGCCATCGAGGCGGCGCGGCTCGCGTCGCGCGGCAGGGCGTCTTGAGCATGAGCGGCGTACCACAAGAGCGAGCGGGCCGGCTCGATGTCCGCCGCCATCTCGGCGGCCATGTGCTTGATCGCCTGAAACGAACCGATCGGCCGACCGAATTGCTCGCGGGTCTTCGAGTATTCGACCGCCATCTCCAACACTCGCTCCGAGCCGCCGAGTCCGTCGGCCGCAAGGCCCACCCCACCAAGATCCAGGACGGCCTCGATCGTGCTCCAGCCCGCGCCGACGCCTCCGAGGATCTGGTCGCGCCCCACCTCGACGTTGCGAAGCTGGACCTCGAACACGCGCCGTGTCCGATCGATGGTCTCGAGCGCGCGCACCGTGAGCCCCGGCGCGCGCCGATCGACGAGGAAAAGAGTGATACCCGCCGCTGCGTCGCTTCCAGCAGTGCGGCAAGCGACGACGAGGACGTCGGCAGTCTCCGCGTAGGGAACAAAGAGTTTGTCGCCGCTCAGGCGAAAGCCCGATCCCGAGCGCTGCGCCCGGCAGCGGATTCCGGCTGGTCCAATGCGGTCGTCCGCTTCGAGAAACGCGAACGTCGCGGTCGCTTCACCGGCCGCGAGCCTCGGCAAGAGGCTTTTCTTTTGCGTGCGATCACCCACCCTCACGATCGCCGCGGTGGCGAGGAGCGCCGAAAACAAGAACGGTCCCGGCGTGACCGAGCGTCCGAACTCGCAGAGGAGAATCGTCATGTCGAGCACGCCGAGGCCGAGCCCGCCGTGCGATTCGGGAACGAGAAGCCCCGGCCAACCCATCTCCGCGATCTTTCGTTCGAGGGTTTCGGAGAGGCCTTGCGGGCTCCCGGCGGCTTGGCGCACCACGGTGGGCGGGCACTCCCGCGCGAGGAACTCCCGGGCGCTTTGCTGGAGCAGCTCCTGATCTTCCGATAGGCCGAAGTCCACTTCCCTCAGCTCCCCTTCGGCATGCCGAGACCGCGCTCCGAGATGATGTTCTTCTGGATCTGCGAGGTGCCGCCGCCGATGATCAGGCCGAGCGTGAACATGAACTCGTACGGCCAGATGCCGCGGTCGACGACGTGCCTGGACTTGCGCTCGAGCACGCCGTAGTCGCCCATCACCTCGATGGCGAGCGAGCAGATCGCGTGATTCAGCTCGGTGGACACGAGCTTGTTCACCGACGCGGCGATGCCCGGCGAGCGTCCGCGCAACAGATCGGTGAGCTGGCGGTACGAGTGGTACTTCATCGATTCGACGCGGATCGCGAGATCGGCGAGCCTCTGGCGCATCAGCGGATCCGCGCTGACCGGCTTGCCGCCGCGCTTGCGCGTGTGGGCGAGGTGAAGCAGCCCTTCGAACATCTGCTGCGTCCGCGTCGTCGAGCCGAGCATGTTGCGTTCGTGAGAAAGCGTGGCATTGGCGACTTGCCAGCCCTGATTCAGCTCGCCGACCAGGTTCTGTCTCGGCACCTTTACGTCTTCGAAGAAGACCTCGTTGAAGCCCTTGTCGCCCGTCATCTGGACGAGCGGGCGGACGGTGATCCCGGGACTCTTCATGTCAATCAGGACGTAGGAGATGCCCTTGTGCTTCGGGGCGTTTGGATCCGTACGCACCAGGCAGAACATCCAATCGGCGAATTGGGCATTCGACGTCCAGACCTTTTGGCCGTTGATCACGAAGAAGTCGCCGACGAGGTCGGCGCGAGTCTTCAGGGAGGCGAGATCAGAGCCTGATCCAGGCTCGGAATACCCCTGGCACCAGATCTCGTCCGCCGAGAGGATCGTCGGTAGGAATCTCCGCTTCTGTTCTTCGCTTCCGAACTGCATGAGCGTCGGCCCGACCATCTGTACGCCCATCATGCCGATGACGCTCGGCGCGTGCGCCTTGACCATCTCCTCGTTGACGATCGTCTGCTGCATCAAAAGCGTGCGGCGGTCGTCGTTCGGTTCGGCTCGGCCGCCGTACTGTTTCGGCCAGCCCATAGCCAGGTACCCGGCTGAGTAGAGCTTGCGCTGCCAGGCCCTGAGCACGGCGATTCGCTTGGGATCACCGAACTCTGCGGGCTCGGCATTGCGCTCGCGCCGCGGAACGTTGACCCTGAGCCAGTGACGCACCTCGCGCTGGAAGGCGGCTTCGTTTTTGGTGAGCGTAAGATCCATTGGCTGATCTCCGTGCGACGTTGCGGCGGCTCGCCGATCGCGACCTGATACCGGATGCCGACTTCGAAATCCAACGAGTGCAACGCGACTTGCGCCTCGCACGTTCGCACTGCGTCATCGACCGGAACCGTTGCCTCGAAGCCGTTTCCGAAATACCCGGCGCGGAAATCCTTCCAGCATCGATATGTAGCGCAGCGACACGGCGCACACGCATGATTCTCACGATCAATAAACTGATTGACGGTATTGTGGATCTTGAAGTACAGCCCACATTTGCTGGGCCGACCTCCTCTTCTTGGAGGATGATTCATGTTGTGTCGGGTTTCGTGCAAGGCGTGCCACATTTCCTGTCTCTGGACGGACGACCCACGAGGCTTCATAGAAAGCGTCTGCCTGCGCTATCGCCATTGTCAGGCGAAGCTGATCGACGAGGGCTTCGAGGAACCGGTAATCGTCAGGCGCGTGAGGTCGGTTTCGCCTCGCCGCTCCGGCGGTAAAAGCGCGGTCTCGAGGGTCCCGGGTCGACACTCGCCCGCGGCGCACTGACGAGCACTGCGTGCTCGCCCCGTGAATGGCGCGGGGGTTCGCGGCTTCTCCCGTGTGACTAGGAGCCCTAGAGCCGGCCGTCCGAGACTTCGGTAGGCATCGAGGCCGTAGACCGGGGCGGTTGCGACCTCGTCAGGCGCCGACCTCCGCTTGCTGCCTTCGCCAGCGGTCGAGCGTCAGGCGAATCTGTGCTTCGACTTGACGAAGGAGACCTGCATCGTCCCCCGGACGACGCGGGATCGGCTCGGCGATGGACACCCGAACGCGTACCCCGAAAGGCACCGGCAGCAGATTGTGACGAAGCAGCCGCCAAGACCCGTCGATGACCACCGGGACCACGTCCGCCCGCGGCGCCGCGCGCAGCAGCTCGAGCGTCCCACGTGGCTTGAAGACTCCGAGATCGCCCTTCCGCGAGCGGGTCCCCTCGGGGAAGATTACAGCCGACACGCCGCGGCTTTCTATTTGCTGCCCGAGCTCTCGGATCGCCACCAGCGCCTGATCGGCATCCTTGCGGTCGATGATCGCGTTACCGCCGCGACGAAGATTGTAGGAGATGCTCGGAATCCAGCGCGCGAGCTCGCGCTTGGCGACATACTTCGGAAAGTTGGAAAAGAGGAGCGCCCCGAAAATCGGCACGTCGAACATGCTTTGGTGGTTGGCGATGACCACGTAGGGGGTCCATGGCTTCACCTCGGCCGAGCGCTCGACTTCGAGGCGCGTGCCACACAGCCAAAACGCGCCGAGCAGTGACTTCTGCAGCAACCCGACGACGATCTCATGCGGCCGTGGGCCGAAGAGTCGCGCGATGCGCTGGAGTGGATCGAACACGCCGAGCGCCAACCCGAACGCGACCAGAAACGGCACGGTGAATAGCCAGTCGACTGCGAGCTGCATGGAGGAGTCGGGTCTCAGAAGGTCATGCGGAAGGAGCGAGCCGGTGCCTCCGGAGCTACCAGGCGGGTGCCGCGCCGTCAAACGGCGCGTGTCGCCTAGAGGCGACTCCTAGACGCTGGCGGCGATCTTCGCGAGTTTGTCGAAAACCTTCTTCAGCGCGCGTTGGTAGCGCTGCTTCGTCCACGCCTCGCCGGTCCGCATTTTCAGCCAGCCGAGCTTGACCGCGTCCGGCTTGTTGCCCATCTCGCCGGTCGAGACCTCGATCACCGCACGGTCTTCGGGCCCGAGCGCGCGAAGAGCCTCCCCCTTGAGCTGATCGAGAAAGCCGTCCTTCAGATCGATTTTCATCCGTTCAGACGAGGTTCGCTGCCCACCGCGAGAGAGGCAATGCGGTTGTCGGCAGCCGACACTCTCGGGATCGGCGAGTCCGGTGAAGTCTCGCAGCCGACATCGTTTTCCCGACTCATGCAGCTGGATCATGAAGGCAGGCGCCTTCGCTTGTCAAATTGCGACGCGGCTTCGGAGTGTGTAGGGAAACCGCATGCGCATTCTGGTCTCCGGCACATCGGGGTTCGTCGGTAGCGCCGTTTGTCGCCGGCTTCGAGACCGTGGCGATGGCGTCGAGCCGCTGGTGCGCGGGGGAGGCGACGGCGTGCTCTGGGACCCGAAGACGGGTCGCTTCGATTCGGCCGCCGCGGAAGGCGCCGACGCGGTGGTTCATCTCGCCGGCGAGAACGTCTTCTCGGGGCGCTGGAACGAGGAGCGGAAAGCGGCGATCCGTGACAGCCGCGTCACGGGTACCCGGCTTCTCGCCGAAGGGCTCGCCCGGCTGAAGCGGCCGCCTCGAGTGATCGCTTGCGCATCGGCCGTTGGCTACTATGGAGACAGTGGCGACGTCGAGCAGAGCGAAGAGGGACCGCCCGGTCGAGGGTTTCTAGCCGACGTCTGTCGGGATTGGGAATCTGCGTGTACCCCCGCAGCGACGCGGGGTATTCGTGTTGCCAACCTGCGGATCGGTTTGGTTCTCAGCACACAAGGTGGGGCGCTTCGCAAGATGTTGCCGGTGTTCCGGCTCGGCCTCGGCGGTCGAATCGGCGACGGCCGCCAGTGGATCAGCTGGATCACCCTCGACGACTTGGTTCGGGTGGTCGAGCACGTGCTCCTCGACGGCGCGATCGCGGGACCGGTGAACGCGGTCGCCCCGAATCCCGTGCGCAACGGGGAATTCACGCACGCGCTCTCGCACGTTCTAGGGCGTCCCGCCGTCCTGCCCGTTCCCGCCGTCGTCCTGCGCCTCGCCCTCGGCGAGATCGCAGACGAGCTCTTGCTAGGCGGAACTCGTGCCGTTCCGAAGCGGCTCTCCGAGCGCGGCTTTCGCTTCGAGCACGCGCACATCGAGCCGGCACTCCACGCGTTGCTCGAGCGCCGAGCTACGCTGGGGTAAGATTATTGCCGCCAAGCGTAGATCCGTGCGATCGAGTGGGCGGGCGACGTTTTTCCGCTGCTGCTTCCAGGACGGGTTGAGCGTTGCGAGAGAGCACGCGACACGAAAAGTCGCGCGAGGCGCCGCGCGTCCCGTGAACGAGCTCATCGAGCGGCGGTCGTGAGAGACGCGTCGAGCGGCCGGCCGTAGGCGTCGGTTTTCCGGCCGCCACGCTTGCGGATCGTCTTCTGCGTATCGGGGTTCACCCACGGCTGGCCCATCGTGCACGGTTGCGGGTAGCCGTTCTCCTCGACCGTCTCGTAGGTCGGAAACGCGCCACGATCGAAGCGCGTCATCATCCGCTTGGCCATGCAACGCCCTCGTTTGCCAGAACCGCTCGCGAAGATAAAGCGCCGGGTGCGAAAGAGCTCAAATTGAATTGGTAGGGGCCTGTTGCTATGTGCGGGAAACCGTGGCCACTGCCGCCGAGAGTCCCGTCAACTACAAAGATACGCTGAATCTTCCCAAAACCGATTTCCCGATGCGCGGAAACCTTCCGAAGCGAGAGCCGGAAACGATCCGGCGCTGGCAGGAGATCGACCTCTACGGGAAGCTGCAAGCCGCCCGCGAGCATGCGACGGAGGCGTTCGTTCTGCACGACGGTCCGCCCTACGCGAACGGTAACATCCATATCGGTCACACCCTGAACAAGGTCCTAAAGGACATCATCGTCAAGTTCCGGGCGATGGCCGGCGCGCGAGCCCCGTACGTCCCGGGTTGGGATTGCCACGGCCTGCCGATCGAGCTGGCGATGGAGAAGACGCTCGGCCGCAAGGGCGACGTTTCGAAGGTAGAGTTCCGCAAGCTCTGCCGCGAATATGCCAGTCGCTACGTTGCGATCCAGCGGGAAGAATTCCGTCGCCTCGGCATTATTGGTGATTGGAACGACCCCTACCTGACGATGGACGCCCGCTACGAGGCCATCGAGGTGCGCGAGTTCGGCAAGCTTCTCGAAAGCGGCGCCATCTATCGCGGCCGCAAGCCCGTCCTGTGGTGCCCGTCTTGCTCGACCGCGCTGGCGGAGGCGGAGGTGGAGTACGAGGACATCTCGTCACCGTCGATTTACGTCGCCTTCCCCCTGGTACCGCCGCTTCCCCCGCCGCTCCAGCCGTTCGCCGACCGGAGCCCCGAGATCGTGATCTGGACGACGACGCCCTGGACTCTCCCGGCGAACCTCGCGATCGCGGTCCATCCCCGCCTCGAGTACGTGGTCGTCGACGCGGGAGGCCGTGCGCTCGTGGTCGCGCGCGGCCTCCTCAAGCCGTTTCTCGAGGCGATCGGCGAAACCGGTGCGCCGGTCCTCGCCGAGTTTTCAGGCGCCTCGCTCGAGAACGCACGCGCCCGGCATCCTTGGATCGATCGTGAGTCGCGGGTCATCCTCGGAGACCATATCACGCTCGAGGCAGGGACCGGCTGTGTTCATACAGCCCCTGGGCACGGTCAGGAAGACTACGAGGTGGGGTTGCGCTACGGGCTCGACGTGTATGCGCCCGTGGATGCCGAGGGGCGGTTCACGGCCGACGTCGAGGGCTATGCGGGCGAACGCGTTTTCGACGCCGATTCCGGTATCGTCGCGCGGTTGAGGGAGTCGGGACGATTGCTCAAGGCCGAGCAGCTCGTGCACAGCTACCCGCATTGCTGGCGGTGCAAAAACCCCGTGATCTTCCGCGCCACGGACCAATGGTTCGTGGCGATGGAGAAGAACGACCTCCGCCGCCGCGTGCTCGAGGAGATCGATCGGGTGCGCTGGATCCCCGCCTGGGGACGGGAGCGAATTCGGGGCATGATGGAGTTGCGCCCGGACTGGTGCATCTCGCGACAGCGAAACTGGGGCGTGCCGATCGTCGCTTTCTTCTGCGTGGGATGCGGCGAAACACTCGCCACGCGGCGGATCGCCGACCACGTCGCCGACCTCTTCGAGCGGGAAGGAGCGGATGCGTGGTTCGAGCGCTCGGCGAAGGAGCTGTTGCCCGCCGAGACGCGATGCCAAAAATGCGGCAACCGAGAGTTTCGCAAAGAGCAGGACATCCTCGACGTGTGGTTCGACTCCGGCATGAGCCACGCCGCTGTGCTCGAGCAACGCCCCGAGTTGCGCTCGCCCGCCGATCTCTATCTCGAAGGCAGCGATCAGCACCGCGGCTGGTTTCACACTTCGCTCTTGACGTCGGTAGCGACGCGCGACCGTGCCCCCTATGAAACCGTGCTCACCCACGGCTTCACCGTCGATGCCGAGGGCCGCAAGATGTCCAAGTCGGCGGGCACGGGGCTCTCTCCCCAGGACATCGTCGAAACCCACGGAGCCGAGATCCTGCGGCTCTGGGTGGCGGCCGAGGACTACCGGGACGACGTCAGGATCTCGCGGGAGATCGTCGGCCGACTGATCGAGTCGTTTCGCCGGATCCGCAATACGGCGCGGTTTCTGATCGCCAATCTCTACGACTTCAATCCGGCGCGCGACGCTGTCGCTGGGGATGCGCTGCTCGAGCTCGACCAGTGGATCCTGGCGCGGACACGCGCGCTCGTCCTACGCTGCCGAAACGCGTATTTCGACTACGAGTTCCACGTCGTCTACCATGCGCTCAACAACTTCTGCAGTGTGGACTTGAGCGCGCTTTACCTCGACATCGTCAAGGATCGGCTCTACTGCTGGCGCGCCGACGGCAAGCCGCGCCGCTCGGCGCAAACCGCGCTTTGGCAGATCCTCGACGTGCTCGCGCGACTCATGGCACCGATCCTCTCGTTCACGGCCGAAGAGGTATGGAGCTACGTCCCTTCGGTGACCGCGAAAAGAGAGAGCGTCTTTCTCGCCGACTTTCCGTCCGCTGGCCCCGAACCGATCGACGCTGCCCTGCTTGCTACCTGGGAGCGCCTGCTGGCGGTTCGCGACGGGGTGACGAAAGCGCTCGAAGACGCGCGGAAGGAAGGCCGCATCGGCCATTCGCTCGACGCGCGCGTGCGCCTCTCCTTCGCGACGGATGGCGAACTCGGCACGCTTCTCGGTAGCCGCCTGTCCGAGCTGCCGACGCTGCTGATCGTCTCCCAAGTCGAGCGGACGGACGATCTCGGCGCGGAAGCCGAAAGCCCGATCGTTCCCGGGTTGCGTATCGCCGTCGAGCGCGCGGCCGGCCAGAAGTGCGCCCGATGCTGGAACTACCGCACGTCGGTCGGCACGGCACCGCGACACCCGACGATCTGCGCCCCTTGCGTGAGCGCGCTGGCGGATGGCGGCTGACCCCGCACGAGTCGGAATGCGGAGTCGTTTCGGCGGCCCGATCACTCTTGGCCTCGCCGTCATCGTCCTCGATCAGGTGACGAAGCGGCTGATCCGCGACCACGTAGACGTCCGCGAGTCGATCCCCATCGTCGACGGCTTCGTGAGCATCGTGCACGCTCGAAATCCGGGCGCGGCATTCAGCTTCCTCGCCGACGCGCCGGCGTGGTTCAGGGAGCCGTTTTTCATCGCCATCACCATGACGGCCATCGGCGTGCTGTTCTACGTGATCGGCCGGCTTCCCTTGGAGGATCGCCTGACACGCGCCGCGCTCGGTGGAGTCCTCGGTGGTGCCGTCGGCAATTTGATCGACAGGCTGACGTACGGCGAGGTGACGGATTTCATCGACGTCCATTGGGGTTTGCACCACTGGCCGGCGTTCAACGTCGCGGATTCGAGCATAACGATCGCCGTCGGCGCCGTCGTTCTAAACTCGCTGTTCTTTGCGCGCTCCGAAGCGAACCGATCCCGGATCAAGGCTTCGGGCGCGCCACCGCCTTGACTCCGGGGTAGGCGCGACATTAACGTAGTCAAGGTGTTGAATCGTCGGGGAGGAAACTAAGATGTTGAAAAACCTAGCGATCGCCGCGCTTTTTTGCGTGCCGCTCGTCGCCGGCTGTGCCTCCGGCAGCCTTTCGAAGCGTGAGACGGGCGCTCTCGGTGGCGGTGCCCTGGGGGCGGGAGCGGGTGCGCTGATCGGCCACGCTACCGGTCATACCGCAGGTGGCGCTGCGATCGGCGGCGCGCTCGGCGCGCTCACCGGCGCCGTGGTCGGTGATCAGGTACAGGCCCAGGATCAAAAATCTGAGGCGCAGGACGAAGAGCTTCGTAGGCAACGTCAGGAGATCGAGCAGCTCAAGCGGCAGCAGCAGCAGAATCAGAGCAACGACACCGACTACGAGCGCTACTGAGTTCGTCCTTCATCCGAACAATCGGGGGGGAGTCGATGACACGGGTGAACGCGGCGCCCGCGGCGCTCGCTGCCGGTGCGCTCCTGATCATTTCGTGCAGTTCCGGCGCGCCGTCGAAGCGCGAGGTGGGCGCGCTCGGCGGTGCAGCGCTCGGTGCGGGGGCGGGAGCGCTCATCGGCCACGCAACCGGCAACACGGCCGCGGGTGCTGCGATCGGCGGCGCGCTCGGCGGCCTGGGTGGCGCCGTGGTCGGTGACCAAATCCAAGCTGGCGATCAGAAGCTCGACGCGCGCGAACAGGAGATCGCGAAAAACCGAGCGCTGATCGAAGAGCTCAAACGCAAGAACCTGGAAGTGCACGAGACGAATCGCGGCGTCGTCGTGAACCTTCCCGACGTGCTGTTCGAATTCAACAAGCATCAGTTGACGAGTGATGCGCGCGCCAAAGTGCGGGACATAGCCCAAGTCTTGGATGGCCCGCGCGTGCAGAATCGTCAGGTCTCGATCGAAGGCCATACGGATTCCATCGGCAGCGACCCGTACAACGTCCGTCTGTCGCAGCTGCGAGCGGATGCCGTGAGCAGCGGGCTCGAGAGCGACGGCGTGAGCGCGAGCAGGCTCCACACGCGCGGATTCGGCAAGAAGTATCCGATCGCTCCGAACAAGAACCCCGACGGCAGCGACAACCCGGCGGGTCGCGCGAAGAACCGGCGAGTCGAAGTGATCATCGAAAACTGAAGCGTCCGGTCACGAGCGTGGCGGGGCATCGACCGGCTGAAAATGCTCGGCGCGCGTACGGTCACGAAGCCGATGACCGCGAGGATAGCGAGGCCGCCGAGGCGCAGCTGCAGGGGTTTCTGATTGTTAGCAGGGGTTTCTTGACACGGAGTGCGCCACCGTCTAGTTTCCGTGATCACGATCCGGCGAGGTGTTTTCGCGCACGCTCCGGGTCTTTCGTTGCCCGGGGTGCGCGCAGCGTTCCCAGCGCTCGGGCGGAAGAGGGATCATGGCGGAGAAGAAGGCCAAGACGGCAGAGAAGGGCGGCGCCGTGCTCAAGCACGCCTGCCCGAAATGCGGATCGGAGAGCCGAGTCGTTTTCTACACCGGGTTTGGCAAGCGTGGATACTTCTGGTCGTGCGAGAAGGCATGCGGATATCTGGAGCGAACCAGGTAAACGGAGAAAACGGATGGGTCGGATCCGAAGAAAAGACAAGGAAAAGAAGAAGGCCTTCAGTATCTTCGACGATGACGAGCCTTCGGACGTCTCCGAAGACGAAGATCTCCCCAAGGACGAAGCGGGGCGCCGCAAGATCAAGCGGCAGTACAGAGATCTGCTCGGCATGCGCATCGAGAAGCTGAAGGGGCGCATCCTCAACCGCGAGCGCATCAACAAGACGATCGAGGGCGTCTACTTCATCTGCATCGATTGCAAGAAGGTCTGCCACAACATGGATGACGGTCTCGTCGAGGATCCGGAGAACGTCAACAACCGTTGTGGGGCTTGCGCCAGAGCCAAAGGGATCCCCGTTCCGCCGAGCGGCAAGGGGCAGGCAGCCGCGTAAGAGTGCCAGTCGCGGGTCTAGCGAGTCGAGACTGGAACCGCCGTTAGCGCGACTCAGGGAACCGCCGGTAGCAGCCCCATCTTGCGAGCCTCCGACAAGGTGCGCGTGGGTCGAACGGCGCGATGAAGCTCGCGAAGATCCTCGATCGTATCGATGTCGAAGCTCAAGCCGGGAACATCGACCTCGCTGTGTGAAACTCCCGCATCGGCGGCAGCCGCGATGTGATCCTGGAAGCTGCGACCGCCGAAGCGTGTCGAGATCACGGTCGGCGGAGTGCGCAGAAGTGCGTTGGTCCCCAAGCCCTCGTGGGAGCGCGCCAGGCGGACGTGAGGTCCGGCCGGAACGTCCGCGAGCAACGAGTCGATTTCCTCGACCGTGACCAAGGGAAGATCGGAGAGCACGATCAAAACCGAACTCGCTCCTTGCTCGACGCAACGAGTCGTCCCGAGCGCGGAAGCGGCATTGAGCCCCCGCGGGCTTCCTTCGTCGATCGCCAGTGCGCGCATGCGCAGCGCGAGGTCGAGGAGTCGCTGGTCGGCTGTCACAACCGCCACGGCATCTAGGTTTTGCGCGTGCACGAGACACTCCAAGACGTCGTGGAACATCGCGTAGCAAAGCGCCTTGCGATCCACATCGCTCAGATGGGGCGCCAGGCGGCTCTTGGCGATTGCCAGTGGCTTGCTCGGCAACAGGGCGAAACGCATCGCAGGGCGGACTATAGTCGAGCGGCTGCGCCCAGTCGAGCGCCGCTCACGCTTGCGACCGTCGCCGTGCCGTTGTAAGCCGCGGCCTCGGCAATCGGTACGAGGCTTTACTGAATGCGGATCACCGGCGGCGCCGCCCGAGGTCGAGCCCTTCGCGCTCCGCGCGGCTCGAAGGTCAGGCCCACCGCGGACAAGGTCCGTGCCGCGATCTTCAACATTCTCGCGAGCCGCGGCGACATCGCCGGCGGTTGCTGGCTCGATTTGTTTGCCGGCACCGGCGCGCTCGGTCTCGAGGCCCTCAGCCGGGGAGCCACACGCGTGACCTTCGTCGACGATAGCCGTGAATCGTGCCGGTTCGTGCGCGACAACCTCGAGCGGAGCGGCTTCACCGATCAAGCCGAGGTGCACAAGCTGGCGTTGCCGGGCGGGTTGCGCCGTTTCGAGCTTCGAGACGAGCGATTCGACGGTGTGTTCGTGGACCCGCCGTATCGCTGCGGGCTCTCGCAGCGAACGCTGCAGGCGCTCGGAGAGGGCGCGCTGCTGGTGCCCGGCGCTTGGGTGGTCGTCGAGCATGCAGCCGGTGAGCCGCTGGCCGAACGGTACGGGGCGCTCCGCCTCGACAACTCCCGCCGCTACGGTTCGACGGGCGTCTCGCTCTATGCCATGGAGGAAAAATGAAGAGCGCAAGGGGGGAGCGGGTGGCGGTATTCCCGGGATCGTTCGATCCATTCACCAACGGTCATCTTGATATCGTCGAGCGGAGCCTCGAGATTTTCGATCGGGTGATCGTCGCGGTCGCCTATAACGCCACGAAGGACTCGGCGCTCTTCACACCGCAGGAGCGAGTGCAGATGATTCGCGACGCGACCCGCAGCCCGCGCGTCATCGCAGACAGCTTCTCGGGACTGCTGGTCGACTACGTCGAGCGCAGCGGAGCGCGGGGAATCGTGCGCGGTCTCCGCGCGGTTGCGGATTTCGAGTACGAGTTTCAGATGGCGATGATGAACCGTCACCTCCGGCCGCACATCGAGACGATCTTCATCATGGCGAGCGAGGCCCACTTCTACACGAGCGCTCGGCTCGTCAAGGAGGTGGCCAGCCTCGGCGGTGACGTTACTGGCCTCGTCCCTTCGAGCGTTCGCCGTAGGCTCGTACGAAAGCTCGGCGAAGCGCGCGGACGCTAGTTCGGTAGGATGGTCGAGTGGAGACGGGGTCGCGACCAACGGGAGCGATCCGTGACGCAACCTCCTAGGTCAGGACGCTCTCAGGCCCTGTCCCCGAAGACCTCCGCGGTGAAGACGGAGATTTCGGCGGCGGGGTCCTGCCAGGCGTTCGCCGGCAATCCGGCTTTCAGGCAAGTCTGCTCGAGCAGGGTGTCGCGGTCCCAGCCCGCCTCGGTTGCAACCTGCGGCAAGAACACGCCCTTGCGCCCGCCGAGCACGATCGACAGCCCGTGAAAGCCCGGGACCACCGATTCGGGCCCGGTTGGACGGAGCTCCGATAGAATCGAGATCTCGATGTCGAGCAGAGCGAGGTCGCTCGCTTCGACGGGAGGAAAGCGAGGGTCCTCGAAAGCCGCTGCGCCGGCCATGTCTCGAACGACTGCGTGAAGCGGCCGATCCCGTGCGAACGTGCCGATGCATCCGCGGAGCTCGCCCACGCGGTGCAGACTCACGAAGGCGCCCGCAGGTTCGTGGAGCGCTCCCGGCGGCGGCGTTTGCTGAGCCATGGGCCGGTCCTCGATCGTCGCGAGAATCGTCTCGCGGGCGAGGTCAAGAAGAAAAGCGCGTTCTCCCTTCGAGAAGCGCTCCCGGCGTCGGACGACCGGCGCGGGGCGTACGCCGCTGCGTCGGTAGTGGAAGTAGTCAGCGAGGATTCGACGGTGATCGACCGCGATCTCCGAGGGCAGGTCAAACTCCGAGAACACGCGAGCTTCGGCGGCGTCGTCGCCTCCGACCGGGTCACTATCGGCCCGAGCGATGAACACGATGCTCAATGTGTGCTGACGCGGATCACGCTGCGGATCCGAGTAGACGTGAAAAAGCTCGACGAGCTCGACGTCGAGCCCCGTTTCTTCGAAGGCTTCCCGGGCGGCGGCCTGTTCGGCGGTTTCACCGACCTCGATGAACCCGCCCGGAATCGCCCATCCGAGCGGCGAGTTCCGCCGTCGCACGAGAACGACTGTGCCGGGCGCCAGCTCGATCACCACGTCGGCCGCGGCACATGGTCCCCGCTGCGGCATGACCGCAACGAGTAACACAACCCGCGCCGGCGAAGAAGCTCGGCGCATGACCGTGAGCAAAAAAGGCGAACGCCGGTCGGGCAACGCCTTCTTCACACGGGTTTCGGCGGACTACTTGCGGATCGACTTGCTGAACATCGCTTCGGCTTTTTGCGCGGCCGCTTCCGCGCGCTGCGCAGCGGCTTCGGCGCGGCTCGCCGCTGCCTCGGCACGCGACGCCGCGGCATCGACCTTGGACGCATTCAACGCGCACGCCCCGCAAGCCGAAGTGTCAACCTTCTCCTGGCAACCGGTCGCCAGCGTCAACAGGAACAAACCGCCAATCAGGGGTGCACCGATCGTTCTCAACGTTGTCCTCATCGAAACCGTCACCTCCTCTCGAAAACGCCGCGTTTCCTATTCCACAAATGGGCGACGCCCGCAAGGCGTCAACGTACGAACGGGGCGCTGTCTGCTACAGAAAGGGTATCAGGGATTGAGCGTGTGGGCGGCGGTGGGCGATTCGCCGACGACGTCGATCGGCGATACTGCTGGGATCACGCCGAGCACCTGTTGCTGCTGATCGCGCACGATGATCTCGCCGAGCTCCTGATCTTTCGCGATCGGCGCCGAGACCATCGCCGGAAGCTGGAAGGTCACGTGCAGGTCGTTTTTCTCGTCCTTGCGTACCACGTACGTCACGCCGTGGGCAGCGACCGGTCGAACGTGATCGGTGGATCCGTTCTCGATTTTGACGTCGAAGGAAAGCGATTCACCCGCTTCGACGACCTTCAGCTTCGAGAAGTGGGCGAATCCCCACTCCATCAACTGCTGCGCGAGCAGGAACCGCGATTGCAGGGTCGGACAGCCGAGGACGACCGCGATCAGCCGCAAGTTGTCGCGAGAGGCTGTCGCCGTCAGATTGAAGCCGGCCTGGTGATAGTAGCCAGTCTTCAGTCCGTCTGCCCCTTCCATGTGACCCACCAGGTGATTCGTATTGCGGATCACTAGGGTCCCGCCGCGGATCGCCGCCAACGGTTGCGCCGAGTAACGCAAGACCTGCCGGTGCTCGAGGAGCTTGCGTGCGAGAATCGAGAGATCGTTCGCCGACGTCACGTCGGGAACCCCTTTGCCCGAGCGCGGAGGTAAGCCGTTCACCGTGCGATACGTGGTTTCGGTCATACCGAGCTCTCGCGCTCGGTCGTTCATGCGCGAGATCATGGCCAACTGGCTACCCGCGATCGCGTCGGCGATTGCGACGCTGGCCCCGTTCGCCGAGGCGACGAGCATTGCCTTCAGAAGGTCTTCGAAGGGCAATCGCTCCCCCGCCTTCAGGAACACTCCCGAGCCACCGGTGCGGCTGGCAGCGAGGCTGATCCTGACCGGGTCGTCGAGGTGAACGTCGCCCCGCTCGAGTGCTTCGAACGCGAGAAGCGCCGTCATCATCTTGACCATCGAGGCGGGCGGCCGCGGGTCGGTCGGATCTTTGGCGAAGAGCACGCGGCCGCTGTCAGCGTCGATCAGCAAGGCCGAGACGTAGGGCCCCTGCGGCGGCTCCGCCGGGGGTGCCAGTCGCGACGGTACGAATACAGTGCCCGGAGTTACCCGGTGATGCGCGACGCGGTGGTGGCCACGCTTGTGGCGGGCGAGGGCTGGGTTCGATTGGGCGACCAATATCGCCGCGCCCACCAGCACACTGACCCAACCGCGCTTCATCGTCACGCTCGATAAGCGACCGTCAATGATGTCGAATTTACGCGCTGGGATGACGTATTGTCAACTCGGAACAATGGCTCGAAGCGACTCCCGTTCGCCGCCCGAGCCTCTCCGGAAGCGTGATTTGACAGGTATTGGCGAAAGCAATAAGCAGCCGTGATATCGTGCCGCGGATCTTGGGGATGGGACATTGTCTCCCGGAGCGGCGGGTGGACAACCAAGAGCTCGCCGGAATGCTCGGCGTCACGCCGGCCGAGGTCGAAGAGCGAAGTGGCGTGCGATCACGATTCTTTGCGGCGGAGGGACAGGGACCCTCCGACCTCGCGCGGGAGGCGGCCGTGATCGCGCTCGCGGAAGCGGAAATGGGCGCGACCGATGTCGACTTCATCATCTTCGCCACCGCGACGCCGGACGTTACCTTTCCAGGATCCGGCTGCTACCTGCAGAGGAAGCTCGCGTGCCGTACGATCGGTGCGCTCGATGTGCGGGCGCAGTGCGCCGGCTTCTTGTTCGCGCTCGAGGTCGCCGACCAGTTTCTCAGGGCGGGCGCCTATCGGCGCGTCCTGATCGCGGCCGGCGACGTGCATTCGTCCGGCCTCGACTTCTCGCCGCGAGGTGCGCCGGTGACGCCGCTCTTCGGAGACGGGGCCGTTGTGGTGATTCTCGATGCGGAGGGCGACAGCCTCGTCGGATCGGTGATCCACACCGACGCGAGCCGCTTCGAGGAGTTCTGGTGCGAGCTTCCTTCGAGCCGGCGCCGGCCGTCGCGCTTTCTGCCGCAAGATCTCGCGCTCGCGAAGCACTATCCGAGCCTCGACGCCGACGCCGTCCGGCGCGACGGGCGGCAACACATACGTGCAGCGGTCGAAGAGGTCCTCTCCCACAGCAAGGTGAGGTCCGATGACGTGCGCCGGTTCTTTCTCCAACACGTGTATCGCGACACGGCGCTCGCCGCCGCCGAGCATCTCGGCGTGAGCGCCCGCGCGACGGTCGGGGGCCTCGAGGAAGGACACATCGCGAGCGCGTCGCTGCCGCTTGCGCTTTGCCGGGCGCGTCAGAACGGGGAAGTCGGTGCCGGGGACCTGGTTTGCCTGGCGACGGCCGGCTCTGGAGCGAACTGGGGCGCGGCCTTGGTTCGGCTGTGAAGCGATGAACCAGGTCAACTCGAGGATCGTCGGCCTCGGGCGGAGTCTTCCCGAGCTCGTCGTGACGAATCAGGATCTCACGCGTGTGATGGATACGAGCGACGAGTGGATCCAGCAGCGCACGGGCATTCGCGAGCGCCGGTTCATCGAAGAAGACACCGGCGCCGCGGATCTCGGGGCCGCGGCTGCACGGGAAGCGCTCGATCGCGCGGGGCTCAACCCGCAACAGATGGACCTGGTCCTGTTCGCGACGCTCAGCCCGGACTACGACTTTCCCGCGAGTGCCTGCGTGTTGTCGCGACTGCTCGGCATCAAAGGCGCGCCCGCCTTCGACGTCAAGAACCAATGCTCCGGCTTCCTGTACGGCCTCGCGATCGCGGACAAGTTCATCAAGACGGGGCGAGCGCGTCGCGTGCTCCTGGTTGGAGGGGAGATCCATTCGACCGGCATCGATCTCACCACTCGCGGGCGCGACGTCGCAGTCATCTTCGGTGACGGCGCCGCTGCGGCCGTTCTCACGGACGAGCTCGACGCGAAGCGCGGCATTCTCTCGACTCATCTTCACTCGGAGGGCCGGTACGCCGAGAAGCTCTGGCTCGAGGCTGCCGCCAGCCGATCGCGTCCGCGCCTTTCCGCGGAGATGCTCGAGGGCGAGAAGCCGCGGATTTTTCCGCACATGGACGGCAAGTACGTATTCAAGCACGCCGTCACGCGCTTTCCGGAGGTCATCCTCGAAGCACTGTCCGCGAACGGGTTCACCGTGAAGGATCTCGATCTGCTGATTCCCCATCAAGCCAATCTCCGCATCAGCCAGATGGTCGCGATGGGTCTCGAGCTCCGCGAAGAGCAGATTTTCAACAACATCGATCGCTACGGCAACACGACGGCCTGCTCGATCCCGTTGGCCCTCTATGAGGCGATCGACCAGGGCAGGGTCGAAGCGGGCGCGTTGATTTGCCTCGCCGCGTTCGGGGCGGGGTTCACCTGGGCGTCCGCGCTGATGCGCTGGTGAGCGCCGCGAACTTCAGAAGATCCGGAGGCGCGCCGCTCGAGCTCGTCTTCGCCGCGATGGTGCGGCGCGATTTGCCCGTCGTGGTCGAGCTCGAGCGCAAGGCGTTCTCGCACCCGTGGACGCCCGAGGTTTTTCTTCGCGAGCTTCGACTTCCCTTCTCGAAGATCGTCTTGGCGCGCCCCGCCGACGAGCCGAGCGCTGGCGTGGTCGGCTACCTTTGCCGCTGGCTTTCCGCGGGGGTCCTGGAGATCCAGAACGTCGCGGTGCATCCCGACTGGAGACGGCGCTCGATCGGGCGCAGGCTCGTGGAACATGCGCTCACGGAGGGATCGCAGCTCGGGGCACAGGCGGCGCTGCTCGAAGTCCGTTGCCACAACGTCCCGGCGATCTCGCTGTATCGCGGGCTCGGCTTTCGGGAGACGGGCGTTCGGCCGAGGTACTACGCGGACGGCGAGGATGCGTTGCTCATGGAGCTGCGGTTCGATGGCGACGGAGGTTGATCTTCGCGTCGACCTCGGGGGCGGCCTCGTGCTCGCCAACCCGGTGATCGCGGCTTCGGGAACGTTCGGCTACGGCGTCGAGTATGCGGGCGTAGTCGACCTGCGGGCGCTCGGCGCGGTGGTCGTGAAGGGCATCTCGCGGCGGCCCTCCGCGGGTCATCCACCGCCGCGGCTAGTGGAGACGCCCGCGGGGATGCTCAATGCGATCGGCCTCCAAAACATTGGTGTGGAGCGATTCGTAGCGGAAAAGCTCAGTTGGCTCCGCGCTCGCGGCGTCACCGTCGTCGTCAATTGTTGGGGCAACACGGTCGAGGAGTACGGCGAGGTCATCGCCGCGCTCGACAGCGCGCCGGGGATCGCTGCGCTCGAAGTGAACATCTCGAGCCCGAACAAGCGGGAGTGGGGCGGGATCATCGCCACCGACGCGAAGCGAACCGCCGAGGTCGTCGCGGTCGCGCGCGGAGCGACGCGACTGCCACTTTGGGTGAAGCTTTCTCCAAACGTGAGCGACATCACCGAAGTCGCGCGCGTCGCCGAAGACGCAGGCGCTGACGCGTTGTGCGTGGCGAATACCTACGTCGGCATGGCGGTGGATCTTCGCAGCAGGCAGCCCGTTCTGAGCAACGTGACCGGAGGCCTGTCCGGGCCGGCGATCAAGCCGCTCAACCTCCGTGCCGTCTACCAGGTCGTCCGGGCGACGAAACTCCCAGTAATCGGAATCGGGGGAATCTCGACCGGCAAGGATGCGCTCGAGTACCTGCTCGTAGGTGCTCGTGCAGTGCAGGTCGGCACCGCGAATCTCTACGACCCTGGGGCATGTCCAAAGATCCTTCGACAAATCAAGAAGTTCCTGCAAGCCGAGGGGGTCGCTCAACTCGACGATTTCGTTGGGTCTCTGAAGAGCGGACACCACGTTGACCGCGCCCCAAAACTATCCTAAAATCCAGGCCTTATAACGTTCGCCCCCTGGCCGAAGGAGGGTCTGAATGCTCAAGTTAGGCGCTGAGTTCAAGGTCGGAGAGAAAGTCGTCTACCCGGCTCACGGCGTCGGAGTCATCGAGAGCCTGCAGGTTCGAAACGTTTCCGGAACGCAGAAGAAGTTCTACATGCTCCGCATCGTGGACAGCGAGATGACGATCATGATTCCGACCGAGAACGTTCAGACGGTCGGCCTGCGCCGCATCATCGGCAGGGACATGGTGAGCAAGGTTTACAAGATTCTGCGCGAGAAGAAGGTAGAGGTCGATCAGCAAACGTGGAACCGGCGCTACCGAGAGTACACCGAGAAGATCAAGACGGGCTCGGTGCTCGAGATCGCCAAGGTGTTGCGCGATCTATTCGTATTGAAGGCCGACAAGGAGCTCTCGTTCGGCGAGCGAAAAATGCTCGACACCGCACGCAATCTCCTGGTGAAGGAGCTGGCCATTGCCCGCTCGTTCCCGGAGGAGAAGATCATGGAGGAGCTGAAGACGATTTTCGCCCGCCACTAGCGGGCGCAGAGTGTTCCAGCCGACGCGAGGGGCCGGGAGTAATCTCGGCCCCTCGCGTTGTTTTGGTCACGCGTACTGCATCTCGACGAAGCGACCGCGCAGCCGGTTCACCGCGGCTTTGACAGCTTTGCCGCGGATCGCATCCGCGATCAGAAGCGCGAGCTCACCCATCTCGGTCGGCGCCATTCCGAACCGCGTCATCTCTTGCACGCCGATGCGCAGCCCGGAAGGGTTTCTCGGGTCCTGATCTCCGGGCAGCATGTTGTAGTTGACGATGATGTCCTGACTTTCGAGCCGGCCGGCGACGTCGAGGCCTCCGCCGAAGCTCGCGACGTTCACCGCGATCTGGTGACTGCGCGTGAAGCCCGATTCCTCGGCCTCGACGGGAATGCCTTGCTCGAAGAGCGCACGGCCGAGCGCCTGTGCGTTGCGGACCACCTCCGCAGCGTATGCGCGACCATGCGCCTTCATTTCCCGCGTCGCCACGAGTAGCCCGGCGAGCGAATGCAGGTGGTGATTGCTCGACGAGCCCGGGAAGACCCCGCGATCGGCGGGGCCCCAGTACGTCTCCGCCTCGGCCTGATCGAGGTCGGCGAGAATCACGCCGCGCTGTGGACCAGGAAACGTCTTGTGGGTGCTGCCGGTCAGATACGTCGCGCCTTCGCGGAGCGGGTCCTGAAACTCGCCGCCGGCGATCAGGCCGAGAACGTGCGCGCCGTCGAACAGGATCGGAATCTTCCGCTCGCGACAAATGGGGGCAAGATCGGCGAGCGGCTCGGGAAAGAGAAACAAGCTCTTGCCGAGCACGACGAGCTGAGGGCGGATACGATCGATCATCTCGACCGCCTGTTTCCCATCCATGTGATAGCGGTCGGCGGCGAGCGGGAAGAAGTGGAGCCGAACCGAGTTGTCGCGTCCGGCGGTGAGCGTCTGCCCGCGCATCTGAATCCGTCTGCCGAAGACGCCGACGAGATTGTGGCTGATGTGTCCGCCCGCGTCCGTGGAGTTGACGATTACACTGTCCCCGCCGCGCAGCCAGCCCAGAGCGATCGCGGTATTCGCGGCGTTTCCGCTGATCGGGCGGACGTCGGCCTGGCGGCAACGAAACAGCTCCATGACCTCCCGGCGCGTCTTGCGTTCGAGCTCGTCGATGAATTGCGTCCCCTGGTAGTAGCGGTTGATGCGTCCCTCTTCATTGGGGTGACCCTCCGCGTAGCGGGCCATGAAGTCGGAGTTCTGGACGTCACGGACCGCTCGGCTCTGCGCGTTCTCGCTGGCGATCAAGTTGATCGTTTCCCGAGCGCGCCACTGTTCCTGGCGCTTGACGAGATCTTCGATGTCGCGAATGTCGACGGTCATGGAGACGCTCCTCCGGAAGGGGCGTGGTTTTATCACCGCGGCAGTGGCACTCCAAGTCGGCGCCAGTCGGCGAGCACACCGACGACCGATGGCCCCGCCACCCCGAACCAGAGCTCGACGACGCGAATGCCTTCCATCGGCCCCGGCATGGCAGATTCCTCTTTCGCCGGAGTCTAGGAAAAGCGCCGGCTACAGGCTACAGGCGAGCGGTTACCGGAGAGGCTCCACGAAGCTCCGCCGGAGCCGGTAGCGCCTCTATGGACAGCCTGACTTCCAGCCTTCTCCTCGGCATTGCCGCCGGGTCGGCAAACGTGCTCGGGGGACTGATGGTCGTAGCTCGTCGCGACCCATGGGATCCGCGGATCCTGCACGGCTTCGTCGCTTTGGGTGCTGGCTTCATGTTGGCGGCGGCACTGTTGCGGATGGGGCCGGAAGCAGTGGAGCGCACCCGCTCGGCTCCGCTGTTGATTCTCGCTGGCTACCTGCTCGTTCATCTGTTCGAGCACACGATCGCGCCGCATTTTCACTTTGGTGAGGAAACCCACCCGCATCTAGTCGTCGGCTCCTCGATATGGGCTTCTGCGTTGATGGGTCTCGTCGTTCATAGTCTCTTCGACGGCATCTCGATCGCCTCAGGCTTTCTGGTGAGCCCGGCGCTTGGCCTGCTGGTCTTCGCCGCCATCATCCTGCACAAGGCACCAGAAGGGTTCGCGATCGCCTCGGTGATGGTGGCCGCCGGTGTTCGCCGCGGCGGTGCGCTCGCTTCCACGCTCGCGGTCGGGCTCGCGAGCGTGGTCGGCGTGCTGGCCGCCCAGGCGCTGGCAGGCTACGTCGGAGCGGCGCTGGCGCTCTCGACCGGTGTGACCCTCTACGTCGCCGCCTCCGATCTGATCCCTGAAGTCAACAAGGAGGAAGGGGCGATGATGGCCTTGCTAGTCTTCGCGGGCGTAGCGCTTTTCTACGGAAGCGAGCTCTGCCTGTCGGTGTTCGGCCTCTCGTAGGGAGCACGCGCACCCCCGTTGGCTCGCTTTTTCGGGAGCCGCTATATAGAAAATCATCAACGACATCGAAGAGACGGCCATGCGATGAGCGAGACCGCGCAGCTGCAACCGCCCGGAGAAGGATCCGGCGAGCGCTTCGGGGAATACGTCCTGCTTCAGAAAATCGCCCAAGGCGGGATGGCAGAGCTGTTTCTCGCAAAGCGGCGGGGTGTCGAAGGCTTCGAAAAGACCGTGGCCATCAAACGCATTCTCCCCGAGCTCTCGTGGAACCGCGACTTCGTCTCGATGTTCATCAACGAGGCGAAGATCGCCGCGCGGCTCTCGCACCCGAACATCGTGCAGATCTTCGATTTCGGAAAGATCGATACCTACTACTTCATCGCCATGGAGTACGTGCATGGCGAGAACCTGCGCGCGATCCTCCAGCGCGCGGAGGAGAAGAAGATCCCGCTGTCGGCGGACATTGCGGCGCTCATAGCGGCGCGAGCGTGTGCGGGCCTCGAACACGCACATCGCAAGAGCGACGAGAGCGGCAAGGCGCTGCGCATCATTCACCGCGACGTGAGCCCGCAGAACGTCCTCGTATCCTACGACGGCGACGTCAAGGTCGTCGACTTCGGTATTGCCAAGGCGGTCGCCGAGAACCCCGACGCCACTCGCGGCGTATTGAAGGGAAAGCTCGCATATTTGTCGCCCGAACAGGTGAGCGGTCAGAACCTTGATGCGCGCAGCGACGTCTTCGCGATGGGGCTCGTGCTTTACGAGCTTCTGGTCGGGAAGAAGCTCTTCGGTCAGTCCGATCCGGCGGACGTCCTGGATTCGATCACGAAGATCGACGCGAACGAGGTTTCTAGATCGGTCCCGGGGCTGAATCGGGCGCTGCGCGACGCCTTGCGGCGATCCCTGGCGGCGGATCCCGAGCAACGATTCAGCTCCGCGGGCGAGATGCAGACGGCGCTCGACGACTATCTGCGCTCGCAGGAGGATGCGGTCGGAACCATGCAGCTCACGAACCTCATGCGGCTGCTGTTCGACGACAAGATCGGCGAGCGCACGAGGCAAACCCTTCGCTCTCAGGTTCTGGGGAAGGGAGGTCGAACGGGCCGGTCCACGGTGCGTTCGGGATCACCGCTGCGCTTGGTCGCGGTGATCGGCGGCGCCGCGCTCGGCATCGTCGCATTGCTGTTCGCTGCTCCCGTCCTACGGGCCTCGCCCCGACAAAATCCACCCGATGAGCCGGTGGCACGGCGAGTTCCCACGCCGGTCGTCAACGAGGAAGGGCCGCCGAGCCCGACTGCCCCGCGGGTCTCCGCCAAGAGCTTGGAGGGCTCGGCCGACGTGGAGCGCGCCAAGGCCGCTCTCGGAGCCAACCAACCGGCGGTCGCCGTCGCCGCGTTCGAGAAGGCATTCGTCGCGTCGCCGGAGCTCCGCGAGAAGTATGCGGCGGAGTACGCCAAGGCGCTGACGGAACAGGGAAAGAGCCTGTTCGAGAGCGATTCCGACGCCGCGGCGCAGCGCTTCAGCGCGGCGGTAGCGGCCGATCCCCAATCCTTCGACGCGCACTTCTACCTCGGCAAGATCTACACTCGTAAGTCGGATCCCGAGGCTGCGCTCCGCGAGTACCAGGAAGCGATCCGCATCAACCCAAAGTCGGCAGATGCTCAGTTCAATCTCGGCTTCGTGTATTTCTCGCAGAGACGCTACGAGGACGCGCGACAGCAATACGAGAAGGTGGTGGATCTCAAGCCGCCGTACCTCGCCGACGTGTTCTACAACCTCTCGGCTTGCTACGAACAGATGAAACGGAAGCCGGAGGCGGTGGCGACGCTTCGCCGTGGGCTTCAGGCGGTTCCGAACAGTGCCCTTCTGCGCCAGCGTTTGAAGCAGCTCGGAGGTTGAGGATGAGGGCTTGCCGCTTCGCCAAATCGTTGCTCGCCGCCGTGTTGCTCGCGGGCTGCAGTACGTCCACGCGACAAGCGACGAGCGAACCGTCGCGCTACGTGAACGCGGAGCTTCACGTTTCGTTCCAGGTGCCTGCCGGGTGGACGGAGTCGAAGCCGCGGGGCCCATTCCAAAGCGCGCCATACGTCGCCCGATTCGATTCACCGGCTGGGGAAGACACGCTGATCCTCGGCCAGGCCGAGTACGCGGGGACCAGCTGTCCCGTGGCTGCCAGCGCCGCGCTCCGGACCTCGAGCGGGGCGGCATTTGCCTCCGAGCGGCAATTCGCGCTGAAGACGGCGCGCGGCGAAGTCCCGGCAGGGCGGGGAGAGACCAGCATCGGCAATCGAGCGGGCGTGGCGGGATACTTCTGTTACGGACAGGCGGCTGTCGTTCTCGAAGCGTCGACATCGCGCGAAGATTTCGCCAACCGACGGCCCGGACTCGAAGGGATGGCGGATTCGCTCGCTCTCGATGCGGACGGCGCGCAGGTGGCGGTGCGGGCCCCCGCCGGACCGTCGATGCCCACGTTCTTCGTCTACGCCGTGAAATTTCGTGGTCAGACACTCGGACAAATCGCCGAGTGGTACACCGGCAGCTACGACAATTGGAGAAAGATCGCCCGGGTGAACGACGGGCTTTCGCTACCGTACGCGCCGCTGAAGGTCGGGAGGGAAGTGAAGATCCCTACGGAGATCGTCGTTCGGCGGGACCCCATGCCCCCGCCGAAGCCAAAGCGCGTCCCGCCGAAGCCCGCGAAGCCGTCCGCCGAAGAGGCCGCCCCCGTCGAGCCGCGCGAAGCGCCCGAGCCCGGGGAGGCGCCCGCGCTTCCTCCTTTGATCGGCCCTCGGTAAGGGGCTGCGAATCACCCTGTTCTTCGCCGCCTACCGGCTCATCCCTTCAGGAGAAAATCCGAGGTCGAGGAGAAAATTCTCCACGCCGACTTTCTACACTTTGTCGCGTGACTCGTTGGATGCGCTCCCTCGAGCGAGCAAACGGATGATGGGTAGTGGAACGAGTTCGAGGACTTGGGAGGGAGGAGGCCAGCCAAACCGGGTTCCACGGAGAATTTTGGGGGTCGGCGGGGCTGGCCTCCTTGGGGGCAGCGGTTGAGGGTGCAAGAGGCGGGCCCGAACGGCTAGGGTCGATTGCGCGCGGCGGACGCGTCGCGTAAGGGGACGGGCCTTGCCTCCACCCTACGTCGCCGCTCGCTCCAGCCCTGAAACACCACGTAGAACACCGGCACGAACAGCACGGCGAGGAGGGTCGAGGTGATCATGCCGCCGAACACGGCGGTGCCGAGCGCGCGCCGGCTCGCCGCGCCGGCGCCGGTGGCGATGACCAGCGGGTAGACGCCGAGGATGAACGCGAACGAGGTCATCAGGATCGGTCGGAAGCGCAGCCGCGCCGCCTCGACGGCGGCCTCGGCGATCGGCTTGCCGCGCGGCGCGCTCGCTCGCGCGCGAACTCGACGATCAGGATCGCGTTCTTGCTCGCGAGCGCGATCAGCAGCACGACGCCGATCTGCGTGTAGACGTTGTTGTCCATGCCGCGCAGCGACGACCGCGATCACGGTGCCGAGGAGCGCGAGCGGGCACGACGAGCACGACGGCGGCGGGATTGGACCAGCTCTCGTACTGCGCCGCGAGCACCAGGTAGACGAGCAGCACCGCGAGTCCGAAGATCAGGAACGCCTCGCTTCCCACCTTCTTCTCCTGGTACGACGATGCCGGTCCACTCGTAGCCCATCGCGGCCGGGAGCTTCGCTGGCTGCCATCTGCTCCATGAGCGAGAGCGCCTGGCCGGAGCTGTAGCCGGGCGCCGACTCGCCGGTGATCGCCGCCGACGGGTAGAGGTTGTAGCGGCTGATGATCTGCGGTCCGAGCTTGTCGCTGCACGTCGACGAGCGTCGCGAGCGGCACCATCTGCCCCGCCGGGTTGCGCACCTCGAGCTGCTTGATGTCGTCGGGCGACACCCGAAACGCGGGTTCGGCCTGGACGCGCACCTGGTACGTGCGCCCGAAGAGGTTGAAGTCGTTCACGTAGGCCGAGCCGAGATACGCCTGCAGGCGTCGTCGAAGATGCTCGATAGCGGGATGCCGAGCGTCTTCACCTTGGTGCGATCGACGTCGACGTAGAGCTGCGGCACGCCGGCGCGGAACGTCGAGTTGAGCGCGGTCAGAGCCGGATCTGCGAGTTGCCGTCCTGCACCATCTCCTGCGCGACCATCTGCTGAGCGCCGTCAGGCCGACGCCGCCGCGGTCCTCGAGCTGCATCTGGAAGCCGCCCGCGACGCCGAGGCCGCGGATCGCCGGCGGCGGGAACGACGAACGTGACGCCGTCCTGGATCGTCGCGAAGCTGCTCACGCAGGTCGGCGAGGATCGCGTCCTGGCTGAGCTCGCGCGCCGCGCTCCTCCCAAGGCTTGAACACGATGAAGATCGTGGCGGCGTTCGAGGCGGTCGTGCCGTCGAGGATCGAGTTGCCGCCCACCGAGTTCCAGTCGGCGACGCCCGGAGTCGCGCGATGATGCCGGTTCATCTTCTCGACCAGCGAGCGTGGTGCGCGACAGCGAGGCCGCGTCGGGCAGCTGGATGCCGGCGATCACGTAGCCCTGGTCCTCGGTCGGCAGGAAGCCGGTCGGCAGCGACGTGAAGCCCACAGCGTGACCGCGATCAGCACGGCGAAGACGACCATCATCGCCGAGCGGTCGCGCTGACCATCCAGGACACGAGCCGTACGTAGCGCACGCTCGGCCCGCGCGTAGACCGCGTTGAATGCCGCGGAAGAAGGCGTTGCGCGCTCCGGGCTGTCGGCCGCAGCTACACGGCGCACTGCGCCGGCTTCAGCGTGAGCGCGTTGATCGCGCTGATCACCGCCGTCGATCGCGATCGTCAAGGCGAACTGCCGGTAGAGCTGACCGGTGATGCCGCCGAGGAACGCGGTCGGCAGGAACACCGCCATCAGCACGAGCGTGATGCCGATGACCGGCCCGGTCACCTCGTCCATCGCGCGGATCGTCGCCTCGCGCGGCGCCCAGCCGGTCGGCTCGATGTGGTGCGCCGCGTTCTCGACGATGACGATCGCGTCGTCGACGACGATGCCGATCGCGAGCACCAGGCCGAACAGCGTCAGCAGGTTCACCGAGAAGCCGAACAGCGCCATGCCCGCGAAGGCGCCGATGATCGTCACCGGCACGGTCGTCGCCGGCACGAGCACCGCGCGCCAGTCCTGCAGGAAGAGCAGGATGACGATCAGCACGAGCGCGCCCGCCTCGAACAGCGTCTAGTAGACCTCGCGGATCGCCTGGCGGACGAACTTGGTCGTGTCGAACGGGATCTCGTAGACCATGCCCTGCGGGAAACGAGGGCTTCAGCTCTGTCCATCGACCGCGCGCACGCGATCGGCGACGTCGAGCGCGTTGGCGCCGGGAAGCTGGAAGACGGCGATGCCGGCCGCCGGGCTGGCCGTTCTTCTGGAAGAAGATGGTCGTAGACCTGGCTGCCGAGCTCGACGCGCGCGACGTCGCGCAGGCGCGTGATGCGCGCTCCCGTCGGTCTTGACGATGATGTCCTCGAACTGCGCGACGTCGCTCAGACGGCCGAGCGTGGTGACCGTGAACTGGAATTTCTGCGTCGCGGGCGCGGGCGGCTGGCCGATCTGCCCGGCGGCGACCTGGACGTTCTGCTCGCGCGATCGCCGTCGACGACGTCCTGCGTCGTCAGCCTGCGCGCCTTGAGGCTCGGCGGGTCGAGCCAGACGCGCATGCTGTAGTGCCCCGGCGCCGAACACGTTCACGTCGCCGACGCCGTAGATGCGGGTCAGCTCGTCGCGGATGCGCAGCGTCGCGTAGTTGGCGAGGTAGAGGCTGTCGTAGCGGCCCGTCGGGCGAAGTCAGCGCGACGAACAGGATGATGTTGCGTCGACTGCTTCTTGACGGTGATGCCCTGGCGCTGCACGTCGTCCGGCAGCAGCGGCTGCGGCGATCGCGACGCGGTTCTGCACCAGCACCTGCGCGATGTCGAGGTTCGTGCCGATGTCGAAGGTGACGGTGAGCCTGTAGGAGCCGTCGCTCGCGCAAGTCGACGACATGTAGAGCATGCCCTCGACGCCGTTCACCTGCTGCTCGATCGGCGTGGCGACCGTGTCGCGACACGACCTGGGCGTTGGCGCCGGGATAGATGGTCGACACCTGCACGGTCGGCGGCGTGATCTGCGGGTACTGCTCGACCGGGCAGCGCGCGCAACGTCACGAGGCCGAAGATCACCGTGACGATCGCGATGACGTTGGCGAAGATCGGCCGGTCGATGAAGAAGCGCGGGATCATGCGGAGGGCCGCGGAGTCGGCGAGGCGGCATCTGCCTGGCGGCGTGGCTGTGCGGTCGCCTGTCGTCTCGGCGCGCAGCGGCTTCACCACGCTGCCCGGCCGGGCGCGCTGCAGCCCGTCGACGACGACCCAGTCCTCGGGCGTGACGCCGTCCTGGATGACGCGCAGATCGCCATCGGACCGGCCCGACCTGCGACGCGGCGGTACTGGACGGTGTTCTGCGCGTCGACGACGAGCAGGTAGGATCCGCCCTGGTCGGCCTGCACGGCGACGTCCGGCACCAGCAGCGCCTGCCCGCGCGTGAAGGGCACGCGCACGCGCACGAAGAGCCCGGCGAGGATGACGTGATCGGGGTTCGGGAAGACGGCGCGCACCTCGATCGTGCCGGTGTCGGGATCGACCCTGTTGCCCGCGTAGTCGACCTTTCCGGCGTGCGGGAAGCCCGTCTCGGTCGGCGAGGCCCAGAGGTAGAGGCCACGTTGTGCTCGCCCTCGGGCGCGGCGGTCGCTTCTGACGCGGAGCTCCCGGTACCGCAGGAGCTGCGCGCTCGCTCACGGTGAAGTACGACGTAGATCGGATCCTCGTTGACGATCGAGGCGAGCAGCGTCGCCTGGCCGCTGCCGACGAGATTGCCGACGTCGACGAAGTTGCGGTCGATGCGGCCGTCGATCGGCGCGTAGATGTGCGTGTAGGAGAGGTCGAGCTTGGCGGCTGCGAGGTTTGCCCGCGCGCATCGCGAGCTGCGCCTTGGCGAGGTCGCGCGCTTGCGTCTTCTGCACGAGGTCCGTGCGGCTGCCGGCCTTGCGCTTGATAGATCGCTTCGGTGATCTCGAGCTGCTCCTCCGCGGCGCGGTATTGAGCCTCCTTGCCTTCGAGGTCCGCCTGCGGCCTGATCGAACCGCGCCTGGTAGAGCGACGGCTCGATGACGAAGAGAAGATCGTCCTTCTTCACGTTGTTCGCCGGGCTTGAAGCTGAAGCTCTGCAGTAAGCCCTGAACGCGAGCGCGGATGTCGACCGCCTCGACCGCGACGGTGTGGCCGGTGAATTCGTCGTAGGTCGTGATCTCTCGCGCGACGGGTTGGCTGACCGTCACCTCGGGGGGCGGCGGCGGCACGTAGCGGTTGCGCGCGCATGCGCCAAGAAGCGCCGCCGCGAGACCGGCCGCGAGAAGACGCCTCTTCCCCGCCGACGTGTGCTGGGCGCGGTTCATGAATCGCTCGGCGCGGCTACCACTCGGGCCACCACCACCGCCACCCCCGATGGCTCGTCGTATCGGCCGTCGCCGCGTCGACGTCGCGGGCGCGCGTCTCGGGTGGAAGCAGGCTCCCCCAGTACGTGCGCGCGCGCATCTCTTCGCGCGTTTCTGCGGGGACGAAGTCCTCGCCGTCGCGGATCTCCCAGCCACCGCCGAGCGCCTTGTAGAGGGCGATCACGCTCAGAGCCACGGCGCCGCGGGTCGAGGCGAGTAGATCGTCCCTCGCGGAGCTTCGACTGTTGCGTGTTCAGGACGCGAGGTGAAGTCGGTCGCGCCTTCACGATACTGCACGGACGAGAGCTCGACCGCGCGGTCGGCAGCCGCCACGCTCTGCCTGAGTAGCTCTACCTGCTCGGTGCCGCGCAAGTAGCCGATCAGCGCGTCCTCGACCTCCTGCTGCGCGACCAGCACCGTGTTCGCGTAGGAGACGGCGAGCTCCTGAAACGTGGCATCCTGCAGCCGCACGTTGTTCACCAGCCGCCCGTAGTTCAGGACCGGCCAGTCGAACGCCGGACCGGTCGACGCCTCGAACGAGCGGCCCTCGAAGAACTTTGCGGCGTCTTCGGCCCGTAGGCCGATCGAACCGGCGAGCTGAAAGGAGGGTAGGAGCTCGGCGGTCGAGACGCCGATCCGTGCGCTCTGCGCCGCGGCGGCCCATTCCGCGCGACGGACGTCGGGTCGCCGCCGCAGCAGATCCGCCGGGATGCCGACAGCCATGGTCGTCGGCACTTGCGGGACCCGGCCCTTGCCGCCGAGCTGTTGCGCAAGCTCGGTCGGCGGCAAGCCGAGCAGCACGCAGAGCGAGTCGATGGCCTGGCGCATGTCGATCCCGAGCTGCGGAATCGTCGCCTCGGTGTCCCTGAGCAGCGTGGTCGCCTGCTGCACGTCGAGCTCCGACGTACCGCCGGCCTCGAAGCGCACGCGGGCGTACCCGAGGCTCTCGTTGCTGGACGCTCACGTTGTCGCGGGCGACGGCGAGACGGTCGTCGAGCACACGAATGCGCACGTAGGTGGCTGCGACCTCGGCGATCAGGCTCACCAGCACGTCGTCGTAGTTGGCCACCGCGGCGAGCAGATCCGAATCGGCCGCTTCGATGCGCGCGGCGGAATTTTCCCCAGAGGTCGAGCTCCCACACGGTGTCGAACCCGGCCTGCCAGGTATTGAAGGCACGCGGGCCGATCAGGCTGAACGCTGCGTTTGTACTCCGCTCACCTCGGCTATACCCGCCGCGCAACGCCTGTTCCTGCGGAAAGAGGTCACCGATGGCGATGGCGCGGCGCGCTTGCGCCTGAATCACGCGGAGCCCGGCGGAGCGCAGCGAAAGATTTTGCTTGTAAGCGGCGTCGACGAGCCGGCTGAGAACCGGATCCTGGAAGACGTCCCACCAACGTTCGGCGATCGCGGTCGAGGTCCGCACTCCTGGTTGCTCCGCTTCGAGCCAGTTTGGGGTCGTCGGCGCGACGGGGGTCACGTAATCGGGGCCCACCATGCAGCCGCACGCGAAGGAGAGGAGGAGGACCACACCGATCCATTCGAACCACGTCCACCATCTGCGCCTACCCGCTATCACCGGCATCAACCGCCAACATCTACCGCAGCGCGGAAACCGATGTAAGTGCGGATCGGAAGCGGCGGACGTCGTCCGGCTGGGAGCCTCCGTCACGGATCGCTCCCGTTGGCCACGACCCCGTCTCCGCTCGGGTATCCTACACAGCTAGCGTGTGAGGAAGCTCGTCACCGCCTCGACGAATGCGTCGCGCTGTTCGAGCATCGGCAAATGCCCCGCGCCGTTCAGGATCGTGACTCGCGACCCTGGAATGGCGGCGTGAAACGCTTCGGCGTAGGCGGTCGGGATCAAGCCGTCGGAGGCGCCCCAGACGATGAGCGTCGGTACCTTCACGCGGTGGATGCGCTTCTTCAATCCTTTGTCGGGAATCGGCCAGAGAAACTTGCCGGCCGACGCAAGGCAACGGTAGGACTCGAGTGCGAGATTCGGGTCCTGGAACTGTGCCAGGAGCATCTTGCCGACCGGTCCCTTCGGATCATGCAGCGCGCTCCTCACGAGTTGCTCCGGCGAGAACGTGAAGAAGTCGGGAATCGGTACCGGATCGAGCCAGAGACCAGCCGGACAGACGAGCACGAGGCGACCCAACTGACGCGGCGCGAGCGCGGCGATCTCCGCGGCCAGCATGCCGCCGAGCGAATGACCGACCAGGTGCGGCTTCTCGACGCCGATCTCGTCGAGGAAGTCCAAATAGTAAAGCGCGAAATCGAGGATGTCGTCGAGGTGCTCGATGCCCTGTCCGGCCCCGAAACCGGGATGCGCCGGCGCGTAGACGGTGAAGCGCTTGGCGAGATCGTCGAGAAACGGCGCCCCGGCCATCGGTCCACCCGCGCCGTGGAGGAAGAGTAGCGGCTCGCCGCGTCCCTTCCGCTGCATGGCGGTCGTGAACTTGCCGTCGCGGATCGAGACGGAGATTTGGTCCAGGGCCATCGTCACGCGTGCGCGTTGGCGGCGAAAGAGAGGGTCTCGTGAGCGCGGTCCTCTTGCCGCAGGGGCTGCGGATACCAATGATCCGTCCATTCGCTCCACAGGCCCTTCAGCTGCGGCATGACCTCGCGCGCATAGAGCTCGGTGTTGCGCAGCGTCTGCTCCTTCGACAGGTTTCCGAAGTGCAGAAGACACATCACGTGTCCGACGTTCAGCTCCTTGACGACGTTGCGCAGCCGCTCGCGCACGGTCGCAGGTGATCCCGCGATGATGTAGCCCTCGTCGACGAAGTCCTTCCAGCGAAGGCGCTTGAGACTCTCGAAGCTGAACGGCGTCTTCATCGCTTCCACGCTCTTCAGCGTCATGTATCCCGGCGCGGCGAAGAAGTGGTCGGGAACGTGCAGGCAACGGTGATAAAAATACGAAGCGGCTTCGGAGTACTCGGCCTCCGCCCGCGCATCCGTCTCGGAGATCGCCACGAGCTGCAGGTATCCGGCGCGGTAAGGGTTTCGATCCTTGCCGACCCGTTGCACGGCATCCCAGTAGCCGCTCATGCTTTGGATCGCCGGCTTGTAGCCGAAGTAGGAGAGGAACGAATAGTTGTAGTCGTGCCGAGCGACCCATTCCCACGTCTCGACGCTGCCGGTCCCGGGGATCCACACGGGCGGATGGGGTTTCTGAATCGGCCGCGGCCAGATGTTGACGTAACGGAGCTGCGTGTACTTGCCGTTGAACGTGAACGTCTCGGGAGTGGTCCACGCACGGATCACCAAATCGTGCGCCTCGCGGTATTTCTCTCGTAGCGTGGCCGGCGTCTGCCCGTAGGCGAAGTTGGTATCCATTGGACTCCCGACGGGAAAGCCGGCGACGAAGCGCCCGCCGGAGAGCACGTCGAGCATCGCCATCTCTTCCGCGACCCGAATCGGCGGATTGTAGAGCGCGAGCGAATTACCGAGCACGACGAGCGCGGCGCGATGCGTGCGCCGCGCGAGCGCGGCGAGCATCAGGTTCGGCGACGGCATCATGCCGTATGCATTCGAATGATGCTCGTTCACGCAGACGCCGTCGAAGCCGGCTTGGTCGGCATACTCGAGCTCGTCGAGATACTCGTTGTAAAGCGCGTGGCCCTTTGCGGGATCGTAGAGGCTCGCCGGGACGTCGACCCAGACGCTGCGGTACTTCTGAGTGAAGTTCTCCGGCAGATACTTGTACGGCATCAGGTGGAAAAAGTGGCTCTTCATGGGGATCCTCTCGCCCGCGCCAAGCAGAGTCACCCATACCCGAAACCGCAATCGTTCTTTCCGGTAGGGGGTGGAATCTTTTGTCGCCGGCAGCCACTGGCAAGTCGCCTGCCGAGATCGTAAGCTGGAATCTCGCGGTGATCTTCGGCAGAGGCGCGGAATGAAGAAGACAATCGCATCGTTGCTCGCGTGGATCGCCTTGGCTGGCCCCGCGTTGGCCGCCGAGGAGACGCAGTCGCAGCGAAGTGACCCGCCGAGCTATGAGAGCCCGGTGCTCTCCTTGTTGCTGTTGCCGGTCAACATGCTGATCAAGATGGCCTCCGTGTTCGGCCCCGCAAACGACAAGGTTCCCCGCGACTCTCGTCCCGCGGATGACTCGTCGAAGTGACGCCCCGCCACGGGTCGCAAGCGGACGGGCCGCTCAGACGACTTCGAACGCCATCCCGAACGCCGGAACCTGCGCCGATGCCAGCGGCGACAATGACCCACAGGACACCGCAAACGGGGCTTGCGCTAGGGTGTTGGGGTTGGTGTGGGAGGCGGCGCCAGCCGCTCGACCGTCGATGCGTTGATGCCGAAGCTGGTCTGGGAGCCCTGGACCTGCACGCTGTTGCCTGGGACCAAATCGCCGCATTGGAGCGAGGCGCCGCCCTGGTCGGTGATCTGGGTCGTCGAGCTGAGGTTGACCTGAACGTTGCCTCCGCTGTTCCGCGCCACGGTCAAGTCGGTCGGGCAATTGAGCGCAGCGACCGTGCCTTCGACCGTGACCGGGGTCGCGTTCGTCGCCGGACTCACCTGAACTAGCGCCGCTTCCACGTCGCCTCTTGAATCGACGTTTCCCTGAACCTGAGCAGTCGGTCCGGTCGAGAGACTACCGCAGCTAAGAGGCGCTCCGCTTTGGTCGACGAGCACCGTCGAAGATTGGAGCCGGACGCGAAAGGGGACCAGCTCACCCGAGAGCACCTGCAAGAGATTTCCGCGGCAATCGATGCCCGTAATCGGTCCCTCGAAAGAGATCCTCTGCTCCGAGACGGTGATCCTGGAGCCGACCAGGTCTACATCGATGAGATCGAGCACGCCGCCCGAGGGAAGGGTGACCGGCAGCGTGGCATTCGCGCCATTGCCCGTGAACTGGAGAACCGCTGGCCCGAAGTTGTTGCCCTCCAACCGAAAGAACCCGTTGCTGTCCGTCGTGGTCGTAGTGGTCGACGCCTGGATCGACACGGTGATGCCCGGCACCTGGGCTACGGCCTCCGCGAACGTCCAGGCGCGTACCAGCCGCCAGAGATTTCCGAGACCGTGTCGGGCGGTAGCCGCAGACGCAGAGCGGACGTTCCCGTCGACGATCGTGGGCGGCCGGCCGCTCGAGCCCCCGCCGCCGCAGGCCGCCACGAGGACGGCGAAGAGCGAGAAAAGGGCTGGCAAGAGGAAGCGTCGTGAGTGCATCCGGCATTCGATAGCCGATGAACACGCAGGCCTCAATGCCCCGTCCTCCGAACGGGACAACCAGGCCCGAGTGGCTAGAGTGTCGCAAGCGTCCCCGCTTCGATTGGCGAGAAGGTGCGGGGTCCGACGCGGCCCCACCCGACCGCGCGCCCTTGAACGGCGCGCAGGATGGCTCGGAAGAGCACCACGTCCATGAGCTGTCGATAGTAGAAGCGCTGTAGCGGTAGCGAGACGATCAACGACCAATCCTCGTCGCGTTCGAGAGCGAAGGCGACGAGGCTCGTTGCGAGATCGATCAGCATGAACACGCCGAAGAAGAGAATCGCGCGCTCGACATCCCCCGGCGTCCAGAACTGGAGGAATGGTCCGACGTGTGCCCGCGCCAGCGCCCAGAGCGCGATCGATCCGAAGAACAGGAGGTCGACGACCGGGCAAAAGAGCGGCAGCACGATCTGGAAGAGCAGGATGTGCGGCAGCGCGACGCGCCCGAGCGTGCCGTAGCGCTCGCGGCCGAAGGCGTCGCGGTGCTTCCAGAGCGCTTGCAGAGTTCCGAAGGTCCAGCGAAACCGCTGGCGCACCAACGCATCGGACGTCTCGGGTGCGATGGTGCGTGCGACGGCCTCGTCGTCGAAGAGAATACGCCAGCCGCTGCGCCGAATCGTCAGCGTCAGGTCGGTGTCCTCGGCGACCGTGTGACGTGAAAACCCTCCGGTCGAGCGAATGACGTCGGTCCGCCAGGCGCCCACCGCGCCGGGCACGACCGTGATGCAGTTGAGCAGGTCGAAGGCTCGCTTCTCGAGGTTCTGCCCGCTGATGTATTCGAGCGCCTGCCAGCGCGTCAGCCAACGGTCTCGGTTGGCTACCTTGGTGTTGCCCGCTACGCCTGCCACGTCGCGATCGACGAAATGGCGGACGAGCTTCCACATCGTCGTCGCGTCGATCTGGGTGTCGGCGTCGATCGTCAGCAGGATCTCGCCCTCGGCTTCGGCGACCGCGCGGTTGAGCGCCGCCGACTTCCCTTGGTTCGGCTGGCGGAAGAGCCGCACGCGCGGGTCGCGTCCGAAGCGGGTTTCGACGATCGTCACTGGTCGTGTCGCGTGAACCGTCGTCGACCACGATCACCTCGAAATCCGGGTAGTTCGAGCGAAGCACCGACGCGAGCGTCGAGGCGATCACCCGCTCCTCGTCGTACGCCGGTATGAGAACGCTCACCCGGGGCCGGAATTCCGGCGGCGGAACCGGCGCTCGGCGGCGCCTGTGCATGATCGCGAGCGTCGCGACCGCGAGCGATCGCACCGCGATCACGACGATGGCAGTCAGGCAGACCGCGGCGATCACGAGGCGCAGCGCGCGAAACGCGTCGAAGACCAGCATGTTGGCCCGTGCCATCCAGCGATCGCCTCGGCCGAGGCTCGGCATCGCGTCGCTGCGCGCCTCCCCGAGCAGCGACGAGACCGCGACCAGCTCGAAGCCGGCGTCGCGAAGCCCGTCGATCAAGCGGGGCAGGGCGGCCACCGTATTCCGCCGATCGCCTCCGCCGTCGTGCAGCAGCACGACGTGGCCGTCTCCATCACGTGCCTGCTCGAGCACCGTTGCGACGATCTCCTCGGCGCTCGGCGGCGCGTCGTGGTCCGCGGCTCCCCAGTCGTTGGCGTCGATCTGCGAGCCGACGATCGAATAGCCGAGCTGTTGGGCGTAGCGCAGTCGTTCCAGTCCTCCGGAAGAAACGGCCTCATCATCGACGCCGTAAGGAGGTCGAAAGAGCCGTGTGCTGACGCCCAGCCGGCTCTGGATCAGCCGCTGGGTGAGCATGAGCTCGAGCTTCAGCTGCGAGGGGGACATTTCCTCGAGGTCGGTGTGCGTATAGGTGTGATTGCCGATCTCGTGTCCCTCGGCGTAGATGCGCTCGAGCAGACGCGGCGACTGATAGGCGGCGAGGCCGGTCACGAAGAACGTGGCCGCGACGTGCTTCGCCCGCAACACGTCGAGGACGCCGGGCGTGAAGCGCGGGTCCGGGCCGTCGTCGAAGGTGAGCGCGATCTTCCCCGGCGCGCTTCCTCGCTGCTCGACTTGGAAGGGATGCGGGTAGCTCGAGAAGTGCTCGTCGACGATCGTTCCCGTGGCGGGGTCGCGGCGGATGTGGCGCCGCCCCGCCTGCGCGGCTCGGGTGATCTTCCAGACGTCGCCGTGGCCGTCGCCGACGACCTGCGGAACCTTGTCGGGCGGTACGTTCTGTAGCGCGCGAAGCGCCGTATCGCGATTGCCGGTCCGGCTCCACAACGACCAGAACGTCGGGTCCTCGGAGCCGAGCCGCCAAAGCGCGGTACCCACCACCCGCGCGTTCTCGGCAGCGCGAATCTGGTTGTGCGCGGTCACCGCGTCGAGAAGCCAAACGCGATGGGTCCGCTTGCTCGCGTCGACGTACGAGAAGTGCGGGTTCAGCGACTGCGGGTCGAGAGCGAGGCCGGCTGCGGATGCCTGTGCCGCGGCGAGCGCGTCGGACACGGTCAGTGACTCCGCCGCAAAGGAGCCCGCCGCGCCCTCGACCCAGTCGTAGGCATAGTTGGCGACGCCAACGACTAGCTTTTCAGCCGGGATGGACTCGAGCGCCTTGGCGAGGTTCGCCGCAAACCACGCCTGCGCGGCGATCGGCCCGGGGGGAGAGCTTTCCCAGTGCTGGTCGTAGTTCATCAAGATCACCGCATCGCAGACCTGGCCGAAAAACGCGTAGTCGTAGTCCGGGTCCATGGCGGGAAGCGCCATGAGAAGCCTGCGGCCGCGGGCGTGAAGCCTGGCCGCCAGCTCGCTGGCGAACGCGCGAAGGTTGGGCTGAGCCGCCGCGGGCACGTCTTCGAAGTCGACGACGAGGCCCGCGGAGCGATGCTCGAGCGCATAGCGGTCGAGATCCGCGACCAGGGTCCGGCGCGCTTCGGCGCGGCCGAGGACGCCGCCGAGCTCCACGCCCCGCCAGGCCGTACCTTCGAAGTTGTCGACGAGCGGGGTCAGGGCGATTCCTTCTCCGTTCTCGCGGAGCCATCCGGCGAGATCGGGATCATGGGTCACGCTCACGTGCCCGTCGGGCGAGATCGCGTGCAGGAGAGCGGGCGCCAGCACATCGAGATCCTGATGATGCTCCTTGAGTGAGCGCAAGCTCGTCGCGTCGTCACTGACGTAGAACCCGATCCGCAGCGGTGTCACCGGCCCGCTCGCCTGTGGCGCCGGCCATCGCAACGTGCCCCCGGCGGAGCCTAGTCCGGCGAAGAGCGTCAGGGCTCCGGAGCGACTCGCTCCCGCCGAGTCCTGGGGTAGCTCGGGCCCCTCGAACACCGCGAAGGCAAAAACCGAAAGCAGGAGCGCGGCAGCTGCCGTGGCGACGGACAGGATCCCGCGTGTCCGGCGCCATCGCTTCTCGCGCTCGTCGAAGAAGATCGCCTTGGTTTCGATGCTCATCGAGTGCGGAGTGGGTCGCCGGCGTGTAGAAGATGCCGGTCACCGACCGATGGGTCAAGAACGGCAAACTGACCGCCCTGGCGGCGGTTACAGCATCGTCGATGCGAGGCGTCGTGCTTCAAAGCCCGTTTCACGACGTAACCCGCTGCACCGCGTTCTGTGTGCGCCGGCAGGCTACCGAAACTCGCCAGGTGGAGTTGACGGCGAGCGCTACGGTTTCCTCGCGCCAGGCTTCACGCCGACCCCGACTTCGTCTTCGAGGCGCCGCAAGGCGAAGTCCGCGCTCGCGCGCGATGGGGGCGCGTACGGGTTACCCCTCCGCGTGGATCGACCATCCGTCAGGCGGTCCCCTCAATCTCCGGCTCCATTGGGTTCGCGGCGCGGAAGGCGTGCGTAGCGAAGCAGCGCGGGGCAGTCGGAAGCGGAACGTGGCCCCTCGCTCTGGAGCGCTTTCGACCTCGAGGCGTCCTCCGTGACGCGCGACCAAGTCCTTGCACACCACCAGACCGAGGCCGGTCCCGGGCTCGCCGCTCGTCCCCTGCGTCGAACGTTGACCGGAGCCGTCGAAGAGATGCTCGAGCGCATCCGGCGCGATGCCGACGCCGTCGTCGATCACTTCGATGACGACGGACTCCCCCTCTGTACGGGCGCGGACGTTCACGTGGCCACCGGGGTAGGCGAACTTGACACCGTTACCAATCAGGTTGCGCAAAATCGCGTCGAGCATGCTGGCGTCTGCCGAGACCGCCAGGTCGGCGACGTCGCTCCCGAGCTCTACGCCCTTCGTCGCGGCCGTCGTGGCGATGTCGTCGAATGCGCGCTTCACCCGCTCGCCGAGATTTTGCGGCTCCGGCGCAAAGCTCACTCGATTCATCTGAAGCCTCGTCCAGTGGAGAAGGTTTTCGAGTAGGCGAAAGACGCGCTTGCCGCTCTCGTGCATCGCTCGGCTGTAACGCTGGACGTCGTCCCCGCTGAGATCGTGAGCCTCCTCGGTTAGGATGCTGGAATAGCCGAGCAGCACGTTGAACGGACCGCGGAGGTCGTGCGCGATGATCGAGAACAGTCGGTCTTTCTGTTCTTCGGACGCCTTTCGCCGCGCGACTTCGAGCTCCAGCGAGGCGTTGGCGCGCTGCTCCTCGACGATCTTGCAGTACTCCCTTCGACGAAGCGCTTGGAGGCGCGTAGAGAAAAGCATGCCGAGGGCGTTGGCCAGCACGAGAAAGATCGCGCGCGAGACCATCTGGCCGGCGGACGCCGAGCCGATCAGGGCGGCGAGCGAGAGATTGACCACCGCGCTCGTCCAGCCGACGGCGAGCTTCACCCGAAAGCGGTTCGGCAGGAAGAGGTAGGGCACCCGCCACCATGACCATTTGCGAGAGCAGCAAAAACTCGTCGCTACGAAGCTCCGGCGATCCGTGCTCGATGACTCCGAAAATGATGAAGGAACCGAGCTCGACGGCCACCGCGAAGACGATGGCGATCCGGTCCATCGTAGCCGGATCTCGGGCGGTGCCGAGCCGACGGAAACAGACGATGCTGGCGAGCAGCACAGCGACCCGGTCCCCGGCGGCCCAATAGAAGCTCGGGCCTGGACCCAAGGCGGCTAGATCGACGATGAAGAACGACACATAGAGCGCGGCGATTCCGAGAACCGCCGCACGGAACAGGCGGAGGTCCTCCGCGAACGCCCAGTCGCGATATTCTCGTTCCGCGGCGTCGTCGCGGAACTCGCCGCTCAAGCGGTCGACGGTGAAACCGGTTTGTCGTTCGGTAATCGTCACGCGGTAGCTGGTCAGTTTAGCACGGAACACCTGGTAGCCAAGGAAAAGCTCCACACCGCGCAGTTGGGTCGCCCAGTGACCCAACCATGCGAATCTAGCCGGGTCTGTCTCGACAGTAGCTCGAAAGCAGTTTGAGTGCTCAGTCGGGCGCGGCTAGTCTAAACTATGGCAGTGTTCGCGACGGCATTTGCCACGGTGACGGAGATGGCAACCGGGGCGACCGGAAAATGGGTCCTCGCGATCGCGGGGCTCGCGGCATATTGGGTGCTCGTCCTCCCCCCGAAGGCGGGCGCGGCCGAGCGGCAGAAGTTCGCCGCGCTCGACCGCGCGGCGAGTGGCATAAAGGCCGCAACGGCGCGGGGTGTCTCGTACGAACGCTTCAGCGAGCTCGCCATGATCCTCGCGGTCGAGCTTCTCGATGCGAAGGAGAAGATCGACGGCGAAGAAGACCGGCAGGTCGTGTTGCTCTATGCGCAGGCGGGGCTCGCGTACGGCGACAGCCTGACGCTGTGGCGAGAGAAGGTCGAACGCAAGACCTCGCAGCTGCCGTCGACGTCGGCCGAGATCAGTCCGCTCGTCTCGCGCTATCGAATCGCGGTCGACGGCGAGCCGGGGGACCAACACTTGGACGCGGATTCCGCGATCCGACTGATCTGGGCAGCGGGCAACGAGGTACTCCACAAGGCCGAGTTGCGCTACTCCGGGCGGGATCGCGAGCTCGCCGCCGTCCTAGAAGCCGAGAGCCGCGCGGAGGCGGAGCGAATCGCCGCCGAGCAGAGGCATGCCGCCGCGGAAGCAGCGCACCAACGAGCGATTGCCGAAGGGATCGCCGAAGAATTCGACCGAGACGAGCGTGAAGCGAAGCGGCCGAAGCCGTTCGAGGCGGCCGCGGGCAACTGGACGTGCCCACGCGGCTATGTCGTTCGCCGTGGCCGGTGCATCTCGGACGAAGAGATCGCCCACATTCCCAAAATGGAAGTGGGCCGCTAGTGATCCTGGGCAAGACAGGAGGTTCATCGTGAGCGATAGATCGCAACTGGCGACGGTCGCGGCGGTCCGAGCGATCATCGGTGAGCCGCATCGGGCCACACCGCTGAAGGTGATGGACGCCTTGGATCAGATGTCGGTCGACTTCATCCGCCACTCTCCGTTCCTCATGCTCGCGACGGCGGGTTCGAACGGTCAGCCCGAAGTCTCGCCGAAGGGCGACCACCCCGGATTCGTGACGGTCGTCGATTCGCGGAATCTCTTGATTCCCGATCGCAAGGGGAACCGACTGCTCTTCAGCCTTCAGAACATCCTCGCCAATCCACGAGTCGCGATCATCTTCGTCGTGCCGGGTACCGAAGAGACCTTACGGGTCCAGGGGACTGCAGAGCTGACCTCGGATCCCGAGATCCTCGGAGGGCTTTCCGCGCGGGGGCAGCCCGCGCTGCTCGCGATTCGGGTCGCGGTCGAAACGTGTTTCTTCCACTGCGCTAAGGCGTTCAAGCGATCTCAGTTGTGGAAGACCGAATCGTGGCCGGATCGGCAACGAGTATCGTTCGGAGACCAGATCGCGCCAAAGCTCGGCGGCGACGGAGCGCTCGCGAAAGAGATCGACGACCTGGTCGAGGCGGACTACAAAGAGAACCTATAGTACTCGAACGACACCTCGCGGCGTTGACCTCTCCGGCTCTTACAGTAGTTGGACCACGCCGGCAGTGCGGCCTCGAGTGCACACCCCGGGCGAGTTTCGCCTTGATCTCGCCTTCGCTCGGCGTATCGGGCGTTCGCAGCGAATGCGCAAGCGGACCGGCGCTCTCGATGATCTCCCGCGCGCGGTTCTCGGCGGGGCTCAGGAGGAGCTGCGAGCTTCGAATGCGTGATGTAGCAGAATGGTTAGCAGATGCCACGACAAAGTATGCGGAGCGCTCGGGGGTCGAAGTTGCAACGCCGCGGATACGCTGATAAACCCTGCGGGATAATCGCTACGCGAGAGTGGCGGAACTGGCAGACGCGCAAGACTCAGGATCTTGTGGGGTAACACCTGTGGGGGTTCAAATCCCCCCTCTCGCATTGAGTTTTTTCCTCGCGCGACCCCAAAACTGCTACGGTTCTGCTACGGCAAGGCATCTCAACCTTCCGCGAGAAGGCTCTTCGCGAGCCCCGATACCGCGTCGCTCGTCGCCCCGCGATACCAGCGCGCGTAAACCGTCATCGTGACCATGGGCGACGAGTGCCCAAGCCGCGCCGCTACCTCGGTCGGCGGATAGCGTCGGCGGATGAGCTCCGAGGCGAAGAAGTGCCGCAGCGCGTGGACGCCAAAGCGGCGAAGGCCCGCGCGCGCAAGGGCAGGGGAGAGCCCCTGCTCGTGAAGCACCTTCCGATGCATCGCCATGCCGTCCCGCTTCGGGAAGACGAGCTCGTCTCGAGACGGCGGACACGCCAGCTTCCACCGCTTGAGAGCCGCCGCCAGCTCCGCCGCCATCTCGACCGACCGCCTCGACGTCTTGTTCTTCGGGGCGAAGTAACGCGGCCCCTTGATGCCCTTCTCCCGGTCCTCGCGCGTTCGTGCCCACGTCACGCCTCTCCGAATGTGAATCGCCGAAGCGTCGAAGTCGACGTCCTCCCACCGAAGCGCCAGCAGCTCCCCGGACCGAGCCCCCGTAAGCGCCGCCGTCAGGAAAAACGTCCGAAAGACTCCAGGGGCCGCCGCGATGAGAAGCTGCTTCACTTCCTCCGGCGACGGAACCTCGTCCGGGTCGACGTCGCCGCCCGCACCCGCCTTCGGCACGTCCTCTTCCGACGACGCCATCTCCACAGTCTCTCGCACCCGCTCCGCAAGCCGCGCCGCGTTCCTCTCGACGTAGCCTTCCCGCGCCGCATGATCGAAGATCGACGTTAGCGTCCCGAGTACCTTGTTCACCATATTCGCCGACAGTTCCTCCCGGAGCACATTCCGAAGCCGCTCCTCCACGACATGCGGCGTCACTTGGTCAACCCGCACGTCCCCGATAGCAGGGACGATGTGCCGGTAGACGTGACTCTCCCACGCGGCAACGGTCCCCGGCCGCCGATCGGCCTTCCGTGTGAGCCATGCCTCGGCGACGGCCTTGAGCGTCGGGATCTCCGCCGCCGGCCGATACGTTCCCTTGCGTAGCTGCTCGAGCCGCTTCGAAAGCGCCCTCTTCGCCTCGCCCTTCGTCCGATAAGTCTCCCAGCGCCGCTTCCCATCCTGGTCCGTAAAGTCCAAAAGCCAGCGCCCCGGACGCCCACGCTTCTCACCGTTGATTATTTTCATATGTTCACCTCAGCGGGCTTCGCACTCTCCTCGCGATTCTCTACCGGCCATCTTGGGTAGCATCACTCGCCACGATCTCATGAAGGTCCAGGAGCAAGCGGTCGGCATCCTCCACTTTTTCAAACAGCTCCTCCCAATCCTCCGCGTTCCAGTTGAATCCCATCCCTCCCTTGTTCGATTGACCGCTGGAGATGCGCTGGCGGAGCCATTGGAGATGGGTAGTGACTTCGGCCATTCTGTTGAGCGACAGCTTCGCAAATTCCCCACCGAAGCGTTTAATCTCCGCGATGTCGTCATCGGTCCAAAGTGTGGCTCCCTCTAGTGCCTTAATGGCTGATGGTTGCCCCGCGGCGAGATCAGTTGGTAGCTTGGCTAGATGCTTTCTCAGTGCCGCGATGTTTGAGAGAAAGCGCATCCGACGGGCATCGCGTTCACGTTTCCACTGCCCGATTTGTGCTTCTGCGGACGTGGCAAGTCTCGAAGTCAGTCTGACGTAGCGAATCGTTACCAAGACCAAAATCGCGGTGAAAACGACGGACAAAGCCGTCGCGACCGCCTGCACTGACGGCCCGTGCACATCGAGCCACCACGGCGCGAACGCGACTGGAGTCGCCAAAGCTGTCGGCGATGGCAGCGGAGTCACGGCTTCTGCTTCTCCCGTTGCCGTTGTCGCCGTAGCGCCGACCGGCACCGATCGCTGCACGTCTTCGCCGTCGCCACTCCACTGAACCGTTTCCCGCACACGGAGCACCGGTGCCACGTGCGCCTGCGCATCGCCGCCAGCTTCGCTCCGGGTTTCATCGAGAGGCATCATGGCACAGTTACGCTAGTGTGGCAAGGTACTCACGCGCGCCGAATCGCCATCAGCGATGCACCGGGAAAATTCATCAGGATCACTTCTGGCCTCCATCCGACGCCGAGCGGTTTTCTCCATCTCAAAACGGCTTCTCCCCCTCGCCCTGCGGCTTCTCCCGCGGCTCGTCCTTCTTCGGCGGCGCCTCAGAGAACATGAGCGTGTGCGTCGACGCGTCCGGACCCTCCTCGCGTGAGCGGAAGACCAGCACGCGCACGCCTCCGAGGCGGCCGACGAGATAGGTCTCACCCTTCGCCGACGTCTTCTCCCACAGCCGACACGCTCTCAGCATCGGAGACCGCTCGGGGGTTCGATTGTCCGGCATGATTGCTACCTTCTTTCTCGCTGGCCGAACGGCGCTTGAGGTAGTCCTCGAGCGGCTCGGGCGGCTTCTTGAAGCGCTCTAGGCCGAGGTCGACCAGGTCGCGCCGCATGGACTCGAGGAACTGCTTTTGCTGATCCACGATCGGAATGAACGAGCCTTTCCGCCTGTTCACGGGGGATCGGCGCTCGTCGAGGTACATGTCGGCCTGCAGAAATCTCTTGAGCTTCCACCGGACGCCCTCGAGGATGACTCGCTTCTGAGCCGTGAGAGCATCCGATCCACCGAGCTCGGCCTCGATCGCGGTCACCGTGTTCATCACGGTCCTATCGAGGCGCGTTCGCATGTCCACCGCGCCGGCATCCTTGGCGAAGAGTCCATGCTTCCGGGCATTCCTGTTGCTTCGAGGCGCGCCATGCGCACGTTTCGGCTTCGCCGACTCCGGTAGCAGACCGGTAGCAGGGTCCGAAAAAGTCACGTCTTACCTAGGCCTTTCTGAGCCCACAGGATTGCGTAACCGGTGGGCGGCTTTGTTCTGGGGCGCAAATTGGCGCCCGGGTCCGGCTGTCGCGCGCCACCTGCGAGTGAAGGGTTTGAAGGGTTCGAACCACTTTTCGGTATAAGTGCTTCACGAGCGCGTTTGAGAGACTTAATGGGAAAATTGGTTCAACTCTTCAAACCCTTCGGTTGTGGAGCCTTAAGCCCGACTCCGAACCATTGGACGCGGCCGTCTGTGGCCCGTTTGCGATCCAAGCCTTTTTCCGCAAGCGCCGTTCCGAGCTTTGTCTGAGTGAGGGGCTGCTCGCCGTTCGCTTCGCACCAGTCGCGGTACTCTTTGTAGAGATCAGCGGACATCACCCACGCTTTGGGGTCCGTCACGCAAGCGTCGTCGAAAAACTGCGCCAGCGAATCCATCTCGCTGCGGTAGCTGGCGGTCGCCGAGGCCACCTCGGGCGGGACGCCGAGCCCTTCCCGCTGCCAGGCGAGACAGCCATCGAGCAACCAATTCAAGACTCCCGGGAGCTCGGCGCGGAGCTTTTCGGGAAGCGTCTTGTCCTGCTCGTGTTCGGGGATCGAGACCGTGAACGGAACGAGCTTGATCCGGCGCCAGATCGACTCCGTCGTGTCTTTCACCACGGGCTTGTGGTTCGTGGCGAGGAAGAGCTTGAAGCTCGGCTGAAAGTCGAACCACTCGCCGCGCATGAACCGGGCCGAGAGCTTGTCGATGCCGCCGGTCATTCGCTTGACGAGCTCGACGTCGAGCCGGCGGGATTCTGCGGTTTCCACGGCCGCGACGAAGCGGGAGCCCTTGAGCCGCGCGACGTCGTTCGGGACGCCGTCGTCCCGCTTCGCCATGAGCGTGCGCGGGGGTGTGGTCGCTGCGTAGTCGCCGAGCACGGCCCCGATGGTCTCGAGGAGCGTCGACTTGCCGTTGTCGCCGCCGCCCCAGAAGATCCACAGGCACCGCTCGCGCGTCGTGCCGGTCAGAGCGTAGCCGAACGTCCGCTGCAGAAACTCGATCAGCGGGAGCCTCCCGGCCATGATCCGATCGAGGAACGAGAAGAAGAGCGGACAGTGCGCCTCTGATCGGAAATGGACGGGCGCGAGCTTGGTGAGCAGCTCTGCGGGATCGTGTGGCCGAAGCTCGCCGCTGCGAAGATCGAGGCGGCCGTTCTCCAGGTTCAGCAACCACGGGTCGCGGTCGAGGTCATCCGGCAGGACGGGGACACCAGGTTCCGAGGTGGCGAGCTTCACCATGGCGGCCAACCGCTCGGCCCTCTCGCTCGTGATCGCGTGCTTCGCGAGCTGCTTCCGGCGGTCCTCGTTCGATTCCGTCGCGGCCTCGGCGTAGATCGAGAGCGCGGTTTCCTTGGCGAACGTCACCACGGCGGCCGTATCGTCGACGTTCCACCGTCTCCCGTCCCACACGAGCCAGCGATTCCACGGATGGCAGAAACGCAGGCGCCGGCCGTGCATGGCGACGAGGCGCCGAGCGTTGCCGAGGTCGGTCGGATGAAGCTCCACGACCGGGTCCGCGGCCTTGCTCTGCTCGGCGGGTTCGCGGCTGCTCGGCTGCTTCCGCGGATTGTACGTCTCCCGACAACCCTCGAGCGATCGTGCGATCGTTTTTTCCCGGTAGTCGTCGCGCTCCCACTTCTCGCGGTAAAGTCCGCTCGCCCGGAAAAGCCGATCCATGCGCGCCGGGTCGGGGCCGACCCAGAATGCGAGCAGATTGCAAAGCGCCTGGTCGGCTTCCGAGTGCGAGGGGTAGCCGCTCGTGTCGCCCGACCAGAGCGCCGAGAATTTCGCCCCGTTGCTCGCGTTCCGGGCGCGCTCGAGGAGCTCGGCATCGTCGAAACTCGGCGTCGACGTCTCTCGCCGTGGAGACTCCGGGCGCCCTCCATTCTTTCCGAACATCTCGGCGTGGAGTGCGGCGAGCTCGGAAGTCCGCTCCTCGATGGTCGTCGGCGTCCCCGCTAGATGGGACGCAGTCACCGTGAAGTAGCGGTCATGGTCGTAGATTTCGATCGAGCCCTTTCGGTTTCGTCCGCCATGCGGGAGTATTCCGCGCACGAAGATTTTCACGCCGCGGCCGCTTGGCGAGATTTCGGTGTAGCTGTTTGTTCGGCGGACGATGGCTAGCGCCCACTCCGCGATTTCGCCGGTTTCGGGATTCCTGCAGTCGTCGAGGTCTACGCCAGCGAGCCCATCACCGAGCACGATGCCGACGCCATCGCTCTTTCCGTCGTGGAAGGCGTCGAGCGCCTCTGTGAAGCTTGCCCACGTGCGCGCGTCAGTCGCCGAGGCCTTCTCCTCCGTCGCGAATGCCGCATACGGGGGCTTCGTTCGCTTGCCGTTTCGTTGCTCCCACTTCCACACGACGGCTCGCGTGGATTCTCGTATCTCGCGTGGGAGACGACCGACGTCGATCATCGTCGGCCTTCCGATCGGAGACTGTTATTGCAATGCCGGGGTGCGCTCCGGTTTTCCTCGAGCCACTTCTCAACTTCGCTAGGGCGGAACCGGAGGTATTTTCCGACTCGGATGAAGGGAAGCGGCGATCGCGCTTGCGGGCGGATCAGCTCGTACACCTGCTCAGTGCGCTCGAGGCCGAGGATCTTCACGACGTCGTCGGGCGAGAGCAGGATCTCGAAGCCGAGATGCTCGCGCGCGGGATCGACGGCATTCACGCGGCTCGCCTCCGCAGCTTCGGCCACGCCACGGCGGCAATCCAGCGCTCTCCGCACGCGCACCGAACCTGCCACCACGCGGCGAGCCGACCGTGGACAACGCGGACCCGTTCGCGGTGCTCCCCGCAACGCCGGCAGGGTGCGTTGTCCAGCACATCGCCGATCACGGGCGCCTCGGGCCACGGGCCGCAGCGCGCTCTTCTCGCTCGCGAGCTATTGCGTGGAGCGATTCGGCGAGGATCAAGCGCTGCCCGCTCGCCGTGCGAACGGCCTCAAGTTTTCCGCTATCGACGAGACGCCTGACTGTGTGAATCGACGTGCGGAGCTCGCGGGCGGCGAGCGTTACTTCGACAAGATTCGGAAGCGCCATGCGCGACCATAGACGCAGGTCGCCACCGAAATCTTATGAAATTAAACGCGCTGGCGTTTTTTTCTAGTGGTACCGGTCAGCAATGCGCGGCCGTGGATTACCCGTTGGATCTCCCCACGCGGAACGGTAGGGGATCTATCGCCTCCAGCATCGACGGGTAAAGCCTCCATGACCCTCGATACGAACCTCGTGAACGATCCGGCCTCGAGGTAGCCGTTCCACGCAAGGACTTTTCGCCGCGGGAAGACACCGTTTATCCGCTCCCACTCACGCGCGAGTTGGTTGACGAGAACGCCGATCGCGCGCCTCTCGGGGGCTCCGCGTGACTCGTACTCGCCCGCCCGCTCCTCGATGTTGCGGACGGCTGCCAGCAGACCGCGCGGCGGGCGCTTCTCCCCTGTTGCCACTGCATGGAGTGCTTTTTTGAGCATTGTCGGAACTTCTAGGGCGGTCTTAGCCTGGCGGGTGAGGAGCAGCGTTCCCGTTCGTCCTGCGGAGCGCTCCGTGAGCTCTCGCAGCGCGTTTCGCAGCGAAGACGCGGCGTCGCGCATGGAGGCTCCTCGCCGGTGCTGCTCGAGCTCTGTGCGGAGCACTCGAGCCGCTTCGGCAAGCGCGTGAAGCTGCCTTGCGACCTCCCCCTTTTTAGGCGCCAGTTTCTCGTCGAGGCGCTGCGATCGGTAGGCTTGAGCCCAACCGACAATGCGATCGAGGGACGCTCTCCGTTCGCCCGCAGGAGCGCCGAGCGCCTCGAGGATCTCCTCCGCGTCAGCGTCGCGGAAGTGCCAACTCGTATCGACGAAGCCCACGCCGCACCTCGCGTACCTCCGCACCGGAAGGAGAAAGGACGGCGCGGCAACCGGGGGGTCCGGCTTTTTCGGCGGCCAACTAGCCGCGCCGAGTGGATTCTACCTGTGTCCCAGCAACGCGAACAGCCAGCAGAGCGAGGGCACGAGCCCGGTGCCAGCGACGCTGGCGAAAGGGCGGTCGGCGTAGACCTTCGCCCTCCCTCCTCTTGACGCCGCCCGCGAACGGACCCACCTTAACGGGGGGGGAGGGTCGCCAAATGAAGCGCCTGGCGAAGCTCGTCGGCTTGTCGGTTCTAATCTTCGTCGGCCTCGTTCTTTGGATGGGCGCCGTCGCGCGCCATGCGGTCGATCAACCGAGTCCCACCGTGGGCAGTCAACCGAGTCCCACCGTGGGCATCAGTACCGCGGCGCCAGCTTCGGTTCTGCAAACGGCCAAAGCGGCCCCAAAACCGCAACCAGATCTCTCGCACACCCACGTCGGCCCCGACGGCTTCCGCTATTGCGATTCTGGCTACGAGTCGACGGGCTCAGCGTGCGTGAAGTCGGCGGCGCTGGCGGTCGCGAAGCAGGAGCCGGTGCCGAACGCCCCCTCGTACGCCACTGGCCCGCGAATCGAATACGGCCCGCCGCCAGCGAACAACGGCGCGACTTCGGGTTACCACTCGTATTCGGGAAGCTACGTCGGTAGCGCCGAAGAGGCGAGGGATCGCGAGCAAGCCTTGCTCGAGAAGGAGCACGCCGACCACGAGCGGCGAATGGACCGGATCGAGCAGCTCCTACAGCCGCACGGATGCAGCGATGGGCCGGGCGGGCGCGTTTGCTGGTAGGAGCGTCAATCTTTCTGGCGGTAGTAAGCGTCCTCGCCGGCACGCGGTGACCGTAAGGCGCGCCATCGGCCCGCTACTGTGTCTCACCTACTGTAGGTGGGGCGGTAGTGATTTTGGCACCGGTGTCCCGCTGGCGCGTGCTCTGGCCTTGTTCATCTCGTCTATCGTGTCACGAGCGGCGTTAGGCGTGGGCTTAGGCGTAACCGGTCTTTGCCGACGTTCGGCGCCCGCAGGGGATCGCCCAATTCCGTTTGAATTAGTGAAGGTTCCGGGTGCCTCCGGAATCTGAGCGAGGGCGACGCGCCCTGAAGGCGTGTTGGCAGCCGCCAGCATGAGCACCATTGCCAGTGGGACACTTTTGAAGCTCATGGTTGCCTCCTTCTCCCACGCGCCAGGCGTGGCCTGTTCGAACCCGCCGCCGAACATTCATCGCGCTATCACTTCCCGTTCTTCTCTTTGACTTTGACGGCCATCGGAATCCTATCCCGCGAGCCACGCGACGAGCGCGCCCGCGATCACCAAGAGCAGCAGCCAGCCAAAAGCCGAACCCGCTCGGCGCCGGCCTATGTTCTGGCGGTAGTAGAGCCCGTCGCGGCCCGCGGCGACGTAGGGCTCGCCATCGGCCCGCACGCCGACGTGCGCACCCTTCACACCAGCCGATACACCGACGCCGCGCTTGCTCAGGTTGAGACGCAGCGCGCCGAAACGGAAGCCTTTGCGGAAGAAGAAGCCCACGCTCTCCTATCTCCCGAACAACGGCGACTCTGCCGGCCGCGACGCTGGCGGCTCGCTGAGAATCATCTCGACGGATTTCGTAACGAGTTGCGTCACGTTACGTTTCGCATTATGAACAAAACCTATGCTGAAGCGACGAAGTCCGAGATGCACTTGGGACGACCGCCGTGGTGCTCGAAGCGTTTCTTGCAACGCTTAGACGTACTGCTCAGCGGCCTGCCGGCAGTCTGCTTACCGTCGGCGCCCGGAGACACGAAACCCCGCGTTGCGCGTTTTGAGATTAGACATCCGAGCCTCGGAAGATCGAATCGAAAAGGAACTCCAGACTGCGAAGGATGAACAAGACAGGATCGAGAGATTGGTCCGCGAACTCAATGCCATGGTTCTCCCTCGGGGGCAGGAGGTCCGTTTGAGCCGGGTGCTAAAAGTCAGGAGGCCCCTAGTTCCGGCACTCGGCTTTACCGTGACGCGTCCAGATCTCTAGCGTATCGCGACTGCGCGCCGAAGTACGAAAGGAGCGGCGAATCATGTCAAGAACAGCCAATCCCTTCCTTTTACTCATCTCTGCGCTGGTCATGTTCGCCTTGGTCATCTCTGGACAGCGGGCGGATGCCACCACATTGCCACTGACGGGTACTGACGGAGAATGGAAACTGACGTGGACGGATCCGAACTTGACGGTTAACTGGGATGGCGACAAAGCCAGACCTGGGCTCACGAAGGCGGTTACATTTGAGACACTAGACCCTATCAGTATTCTATTCGAGCAGACGAAGCCATCAGACTTCGGTACGCCAGACCTTCGATTCCTTATCAAACAAGACGAGGCCACAAACGGGACCTCCGAGGCCTGGACTGATTTCCATCTGACACTTAAAGATAAGACACCCGAAATCAAGATCAACCACGACGGACCAGATGACGCCCACCCAGCGTATCCGCATTTCCATAGTAGGCGTTTAGGGGCGAACTTGACGGTAGACAAATTGAAATTTTTGGACGGAGCTGACAAGACAAGCCCGACGGCGGCCTTTATCACACTCGGAGACGGCTTGGTCGAGCAAGAGTCGACACTGACGATCAGTAACTTTATAATACATGAGTGGATGGTCGAAAATAAGGAACCTGGAGACGCCACTAAACTGAGAAAATTCGATTTCATCGAACAACCTACAGTTCCCGAACCCAGCACGTTCATCCTCTGGGGCACCATGATGGCAGGGCTAGGGCTCGCTACTCACCGGAGACAGCGCAGGCAGAACTAGACGAAAGAGCCCGAAGGGGCGGCCTCCTTCGCTCCAGTATGAGCCGCCCGCTTTTTGTTCTCGCTACGCGCTCGGCAGGCTCGTGATTCGAGCGTGCGGATCAGCCGCAAAGGTCACGGGCGAGAATTCCCACAACCGCACTTCTTTCAGGTGGCGCACCATCGACCCGTCGACCTGCTGCACGTCCTCGGCGACGACCGGATCAAAGCCGATCGACAGCTCGTCTAGCACACCGTCGCGCATCAGCGTGAGTACCTGCTGGCCGCGAGTCGTCATGCTGATCTTGCCGACGACTTCGAGACCGCGGTCGGTCTCCCGCATCTCGATGGGCTTCCCAATCGGCTCGTTGGGGTCGTGCTGATAGAGGATCTTGACCCGTTTCGCATCCGTCGCGAGCGTCTTAGTAAACGCACCGCGGTCTACTACCGTCGGAGTCCAGGTCTCAACTGGTGATCCGAAGACGCTCGCGATCCCGCTGAAGATGCCGCTCGCTAAATCCGAGCTCCCCTGCCGGAACGAGGCGCGGAACACCTCGTGACCCGCGGCCGTGAAGTGCCGGCTGAGTCCGGTCTTGTGCGGCGCTCTGCGGAGCGTCCGAGCCCACGCTTGCAGCTCGGCGAACTGCTCGGCCATATCTCCCCCCGTCGGAGGATCAGCGGCGCATAGACGCTCGAGCGAATCCGGCCCCAGGCTCGGGAGCCACGAACGCTCGAGCGGGATAATCGCCTCGCGCGCCCATGCCTGCGCATCCGTCTCCCGCTCTTGCTTCGTAACGCGCGCCCAGGCCGGCGAGCGCGCCTGCTCGGCGTGTCTCAGTTCGTGAAGCGCGGTTTCGGCCGCTTCGCGTGCGCCGAGATCCGCGGATAGGTAGATCGTCGGCGGCTCCTTGTGGAACACGCCCCAATAGAGGCGATCGCGAAAGCGGCCCCAAACGACCGGCGGCAAGTTTTCGCGGTATCGACCAAGAGCGAGCTCGACCGCAACGCGCGTGCGCGTGCTGACGGACTCCGGTGTGACTTCGTCGAATAGGTAATTCGGCGGTAGGCTCATCGTTGTTCCTCCAAGCTGTGTTGGAATTCGCTGTACGCGGCGGAAAGACAGTGGCGAAGATAGATTCGCCGGCCCGCCGCGGCTTGTTTCCTGCTCGCAGCTACGAACGCGGCCTCCGCCTCGCGCGCCCGCTCGCGCGCCGCGACAACATCGGCCTGCGTCAGAGCGCGCCGGCCTCCAGGGCCAGCGCGATATACGGCAACTACCATGTCGCGGTTGCGATCGGCCGCGTAGGACTCCGTCCGCGCCGCCTCGGCCGCGCGTGTGGCTTCCTCGAGCTTCTTCTCGAGCTCGGCCACGGTCGGCAACTCGCTGAGCGCCGTGCCGTTGGTTCCTGTGTCTTTCTTGAACATGGACTCCTCCCCGTCAAATTGTGATGCCGAGATCAAAACGGTCTCGACGACCGGAAATCGCGAGGCAGAGAGCGCCCGCGGCTGCATTGGCGATGTCTTCGTGAGCATTCGGCGCGCTGTCGATCGAGTCACGCCCACTGCGCGCCGTCCGCCGCTCGAGCTGGCACAGTTGCGCGATGAGCCGTGAATGGTCGAGAAGCTCCACGCGCTTCGAATTCAGCAACGGCAACAGGTCGCGATAGAGGTCCGACTTTGGCTTCTCGGCGAGCGAATAAGAAACGCCGGCTCGACGCAGCGGCTCTCGCACGAACTCTCCCCCAAACCGATCCCCAACCACGTTCGTCACGCCGTAGCTCGCGAGCAGCGCGGCAAACTCCGAGATGACGTCCTCGGGGCTGAACGGCGGGCGACGCTCACGCACGCAGTCGAGGACGGCCACCGGCGGTCCCTCGCCTCGAAACTCGGGGTGCGCGATGGCGAGAGTCATCGAATCCGATGAGCCGCCGCTCGGATCCACGAAGCCGAAGTACCGGACACGCTCCATCGGCGGCAGTTCGATCCGGCCAGGGACCACGACCGCATCGACGGCCTCGCGCGAGACGAACGACTCAATGTCTCGTCGAAACTGCGCGCCGTACTCCGCTGACGCCGTAGCCTCGTCGGCCTCGTAGGCTTCGCGGATGACGGCCTCGGATACGCCCGGGTTCATGGAGCGCGTGTCGGCACACCAGACGAGAACCGGATCGCCGTCCTTGGCATAATGGGCGGCGTAGGCGCTCCAAAGCGCACCGCGCCGCGCGTAGGGGCTCGACATGGCCACGAGCAGCGCGCCCGGTACGGTCGCCATGCCGGGCCGAAGAGCGTTCACGATCTCCGTGTCGGGATTCGCGCTCTCTTCGGAGCGCCAATATGCGATCTCATCGCAAATCGCCGCGATGATGGTGTAGCCGCGCACCGCTCGGAAGCTCGCCGTGTGCACCTCGATCGAGATTCGGTTCGTTAGATGTATCCCCTCAGTCGTCGCGCTTTCGATGAGCGTCGAGAGCATCGGCACGCCCTCGAGGAGCCCGCTGATGTAGCGAAACACCACTCGCGCCTGCCGGCGATCCGCCGCGATGACCATGATCGTTCCGCGCTCGCCGGGAGCGAGCCGCCGCGAGTGATCTCGGAAGCAGCCGAGGAAAACCGCGACGAGGGCCGCGATCCGCGACTTGCCACCGCGGCGCCCGACGACAAGCCACGCCTCCTTCGCCGCGGCGCCAGGAGCCGTCTGGCGGCCCGTGTGACGCTGATAGATAGCCAAGGCCTCGCCCTCGAGCTGCAGGCCGAACAGCGCGGCCAGGAACGCACGCCAGGCCACCCACGTCACCGTCTCGGCGAACCAAGAGGCGAAGAGCGCCCGATCCGCCATCGCGTCTAGGATCGTCACACGCGCCTCACGTCGGGCTCGCGGCGGCCGTCTACCCACCGATGAACGAGGCGAATCGTTCCGGGCGGTGCGGGCCAGAGCCGCAGAGCCTCGATCTCATGCGCCGGAGGCCAGGCGTTCGACTTCACCGAGACGAGAGCGAGACCCCCATCGCCGAAGCCGACAAGATCGAAGGCGCCGCCCTCGACTTTCGACGCCGCGGCACGCACCACGAGATAGCCGCTCGCTTCGAGAAGTCGCCGGGAGCGATATTCCTGCCGGCGGCCCTTGGACGCGCGGTTCACGGGGACACCTGGCTGCTACGGATTCTGCTACGACAACCCACCACAAACACCCCCGACTGAGCCGACTCGCCCCATGGATCTCCCAGCTATTCCCAGCTATTCCTGCTCGCCACTACGACGCCACTTTTCTCAGGATCTTGTGGGGTAACACCTGTGGGGGTTCAAATCCCCCCTCTCGCATTGAGTTTTTCAATTCAGGTAGCTCTGCGTGGGGACTGAAGTCTCCAAAATGTCTCCACGACCTTCGGCGACCGCACCCGGCGCTTGCTGAGGAGTCACCTCGAGCGGCTTCGGGCCGAGGATCTCGCTCGCGAGAGCGCGGGTGCCTTCGCTGGAGGTCTCAGGTAGAAAGTTCCCTTCGACCGCGGCCCACGGTGTGAGCATCGAGGTTGAGGAGTTCCGCCACGTGTCGATCACTACCCCAGCCCCGGCGCAGGGACTCCAGTCCCGCGAACAGGCGCCGGTGCTGCTCGTCGAGAAGGCTGAAGAACAACAGCAGCGCGGTCCCGGTCTCGTCGGTGGTGTCAGGGTCTTGAGCTGGCGCCGAGGAAGTGGGGGCGCGTGCCGTTGCGGCAAACGCGGCCTGGCGGCGAAGGCGTTGCTGACGCCGTGTGGCGGGTTCGGGCGAGAGGTACAGGTAGAGGCCACCGATTTCTTCACGCACCAGGCGACGTTCGCCAACGAGCTGGCGCAACGGATCCTTGACCGCGACGTGCAGCTGTTCGTCCAACTCCGCCGAGAAGTAACCCTGCTCCGACCGTGAGACGAACTCGGTCGCCGTATCGAGGAGGGAACCGAACCGCGAGAAGTGAGCACCTCGGCACGACCACAGTCCATGCGGGTCGAATTCGGCGATCTCGTGCAGCGCGTAGAACCGACCTCGATGCGAATAGCTCGTGAGGTAGTCGATCTCGCGCAGCTTGCGCAACACGGTCATGTCCGCCGCGGTGCCCAGAGTCGTCTTCAACTCCGGCATCGTCGCGATGCGCTGTCGGCGCAGGAGCTTGACCAGGGTATCTTTCTGGAACCGCGGCGGCCGTGATCCCGTAGAGCGCGTACGCCGGCAGCACGCCGAAGATCATTTCGGAACTCACGTCCGTCAGCAGGCTGACCAGGCCGAGCAAGACCACCTCGCCGGGGATCGACCGCAGGCGTTGGCTCAGGGGGACACTCATCGCCACATTCGCTCCCATTCCACCCGGAACGAAAATCGCTCATCCTCTCCTTTATGACCACCCTTGATCCCCCGCGCGCGCCCTTCCCCGGCGCGAAGCGCTACCGGCACGTTCTCCTTCCCCTGGATGGCTCGGAGACGGCCGAGATCGCGCTGGCCGACGCGGCGACGGTGGCCGCATCGAACGGCGCTCGGCTCACCTTGCTCTACGTCGTCCCTCCGGCCCTCGCGGAGATGTATGGCGCGGCGACGATCGCCGCCGACGAGCCGGAAGGCCTTCGTCGCGACGCGGCGCACGGCTACCTCGATTCCGTGCGCGCCAAGCTAGAAGCAACCAGCATCGAGGCCCACACCGCCGTCGTGGTCGGCGATGCGGCCGAGGCCATCCTCGCTTACGCAAGCGAGCACGGCGTCGACCTCGTCGTCATGGCCACGCACGGGCGGTCGGGATGGCGGCGCTGGGTGCTCGGCAGCGTGGCCGAGAGAGTGGTGCGTGCCGCGACGGAGCCCGTGCTGCTGGTTCGAGTTCCGCCCGCCGGCGGCGAACGCGAGTAGACGATTGTCTGGAGGAGTCCGCTCATGGCGCATTCGAGTCGGTTCGTCCGTTGGTTCGAAGAAATCGGCATCGGCGACGTGCCGCTGGTCGGCGGCAAGAACGCTTCGCTCGGCGAGATGTACCGCGAGCTATCCGCGGCGGGTGTGCGCGTGCCCAACGGCTTCGCCGTCACCGCGGACGGATATCGATTGCTGCTTCGCGAGACGGGTCTCGGAGACCGGCTTCGTGCGCTGCTCGGCGGCCTCGATACCCGGGACATCGAGAATCTTCGCCGGCGGGGCCAATCGGCGCGCGACGCGATCCTCTCCGAACACTTCCCGCGCCGCTCGAAGCGGAGATCGCCGCCGCCTACGAGCGCTTGAGCGGAGACGGAGACGCGGCCGACGTCGCCGTGCGCAGCAGCGCGACGGCCGAAGACCTGCCCGACGCGAGCTTCGCCGGCCAGCAGGAGACGCTACCTCAACGTGCGGGGCGCGCGATGCTCGCTCGAGGCCTGCCGGCGCTGCTTCGCCTCGCTCTTCACCGACCGCGCCATCTCCTACCGGGCCGACAAGGGCTTCGACCATTTCCAGATCGCGCTCTCGATCGGCGTGCAGCGCATGGTGCGCTCCGACCTGGCGTCCTCCGGCGTCATGTTCTCGATCGACACGGAGACCGGCTTCCGCGACGTCGTGCTGATCAATGCCGCCTACGGCCTCGGCGAAAACGTCGTGCAGGGCGCGGTCAATCCCGACGAATACGTCGTCTTCAAGCCGACGCTGAAGGCGGGCTTTCGTCCGATCCTGCCGCAAGCGCCTCGGCAGCAAGGAGTTCAAGCTCGTCTACGACGCCGGCGGCAAGCGGGCCGTTCGCAACGTCCCGGTCGCACCCGAAGAGCGCGCCCGCTTCGCGCTCGCCGATGACGAGATCCTCGCGCTCGCCCGCTGGGCGTGCACGATCGAGGAGCACTATTCGCAAGCGCTTGGGGCGGTCGATGCCGATGGACATGGAGTGGGCGAAGGACGGGCGAAGCGGCGAGCTCTTCATCGTGCAGGCGCGTCCGGAGACCGTGATGTCGCAGCGAGCGCGCGGCATGCTCGAGACCTACCGCCTGAAGGAGCGCGGCCGGGAGCTCGTCTCGGGCCGAGCCGTGGGCGAGAAGATCGCCGTAGGCCCGGCGCGCGTCATCGACAGCCCCGAGCATCTGGAGAAGTTCCGCGACGGCGAGGTCCTGGTCACCGACAAGACCGATCCCGACTGGGAGCCGATCATGAAGAAGGCCGCGGCGATCGTCACCAACCGCGGCGGCCGGACCTGTCACGCCGCGATCGTCAGCCGCGAGCTCGGCGTGCCGGCCATCGTCGGCACGGAAACGGGGACCGCCGTCTTGCACACGGGCGACGAAGTGACCGTCTCCTGCGCCGAAGGCGAGACCGGCTACGTCTACGAGGGCCGCCTCGACTTCGAGGTCGACCGCGTCTGCTTCGAAGGACGTCGGCCGGCCGAAGACGCGCATCATGATGAACGTCGGCAATCCCGACGAGGCGTTCCGGCTTTCCTTCGTCCCGAACGACGGCGTCGGTCTCGCACGCGAAGAGTTCATCATCACGAGCTCGATCAAGATCCATCCGACGGCTCTGCTCGACTACGAGCACATCGAGGACGCGGAGGTGCGGCGCGAGATCGACCGGCTGACGGCCGGCTACCGAGACAAGCCCGACTACTTCGTCGACAAGCTCGCCGAGGGCGTGGCCCTGATCGCCGCCGCCTTCTATCCGAAGGACGTGATCGTGCGGCTCAGCGACTTCAAGACGAACGAATACGCCAATCTGATCGGCGGCCGAGCCTACGAGCCGACCGAGGAGAATCCGATGCTCGGCTTTCGCGGAGCCTCGCGCTACTACGATCCGCGCTACCGCCGCGGCTTCGCCCTCGAATGTCGCGCGATGAAGAAGGTCCGCGACGAGATGGGGCTCGACAACGTGAAGCTCATGATCCCCTTCTGCCGCACGGTCGAGGAGGCGCGGCGGGTCGTCGCGGAGATGGCGGGGAACGGCCTTCGGCGCGGCGAGCACGGGCTCGAGGTCTACGTGATGTGCGAAATCCCGAGCAACGTCATCCTCGCCGGGAGTTCGCGGAGATTTTCGACGGGTTCTCCATCGGATCGAACGACCTCACGCAGCTCATCCTGGGCGTCGATCGCGACTCGTCCATCGTCGCGCACGTCTTTGACGAGCGGAACCCGGCGGTGAAGCGATGATCGCGTCCGTGATCCGCGAGGCGAAGGCGGCGGCCGCAAGATCGGCATCTGCGGCCAGGCTCCGAGCGACTATCCGGAGTTCGCGGAGTTTCTCGTCGAGCAGGGGATCGACAGCATCTCGCTCAATCCGGACGTGGTCCTGAAGACGACCGTCCGGATCCTCGACGCCGAACGACGCGCCGCCGCCACGGCCCGATCCTCGGTCGAGAGCGCGGCGCTCCTCCCCCAACCATCATGACTGCACCCGCGGTCAAAAAGGATTCCCCATTCTGGCGACTCCCCGTCACGGCGCTCTTGGAACAGTTGGCCGGAAGCCCTGAGGGGCTGAGCAGTGCTGAGGCGGCTGCGCGTCTGGCGCAGTTCGGCCCAAACGTGATCCACGGGGAGCGAAAAAGGGCCCTGGTCATTCAGTTCCTGTCGAAGTTCCGCAACCCCTTGGTCATCATTCTCCTCGCTGCCAGCGCTCTCTCCGCGTTCACCGGCGATGCGACCAGTTTCTTCATCATCGGCGCGATCGTCCTCATCAGCGTGACCCTCGATTTCGTGCAGGAATACCGGGCGGGAAAGGCGGCGGAACGACTGCGCCAGTCGGTGGCCGTACGTGTGCAGGTGCTGCGGGGCGACAAACCCTTCGAGATCCCGCTTGCAGAGTTGGTGCCCGGCGATGTGGCGCTTCTTGCGGCTGGCGACCTGATTCCTTGCGACGGCCGGGTGCTGGAGGCAAAGGACTTCTTCGTCAACCAGGCTCTTCTGACCGGCGAACCCTATCCGGTGGAAAAGGCCCCCGGTGAATTGCCCGGAGAGACCGAGATCCTCTCGGCCGGTAACACCGTACTGTTGGGGACCTCGGTCATCAGCGGCACGGCCAAGGTGCTGATGTGCCGCACCGGGCAGAATACGGCCCTGGGAGAGATTGCCGACACCTTGCTAGCCAAGGCCCCGCCCAGCGCCTTCGAGCAGGGGACCCACCGGTTCGGGATCCTCATCATGCGCATGACGATCCTCCTCGTCCTGTTCGTCCTTCTCGTGAACGCCTTCTTTCAACGCCCCTGGCTGGAATCGTTCCTTTTTGCCGTGGCCCTGGCCGTCGGCCTGACGCCTGAACTCCTCCCGATGGTGGTCTCCGTGACCCTGTCGCGGGGCGCGCTGCGCATGGCAGCCAGCAAGGTGATCGTCAAGCGGCTCGCCTCGATCCACAACCTGGGGAGCATGGATGTCTTCTGCACCGACAAGACCGGCACCCTGACGGAGGCGCGCATTCACCTGGAACGCCACCTGGACCCCATTGGCCGGGAAAGTCAGCGGGTCCTGGAGCTGGCCTACTTCAACAGTTTTTTTGAAACGGGACTCAAGAGCCCCTTGGATGACGCCATCCTGGAGCATACGGAGATCGACGTAAGTGGCTGGCGCAAGATCGATGAAGTGCAGTTCGACTTCGAGCGGCGCCGGATTTCGGTGCTCCTCGACAATGGCTCTACCAGGCTACTCGTGGTCAAAGGGGCTCCGGAAGATATCCTGCGGCTGTCGGTCAGCTATGGATTGGATGAGGAGGCGGGCCTGCGTCCTTTGGATGATGCGGCGCGCGTAAGCATCAATGCGCAATTTGAGGCCCTCGGTAAGGAGGGCTTCCGGGTACTGGGGATCGCCTCACGGGAGGTGGGGATGGACCACACCCATGCCGTAGTTGGCGATGAATCGGAACTGGTCTTTGCGGGCTTCGCCGCATTCCTCGATCCGCCCAAGGAGAGCGCGAAGGCGGCCTTGGCCGGACTTGCCGCCGATCGGGTCGCGGTCAAGATCATCACCGGCGATACCGAGCTGGTGACCCAACATATCTTTGTGCAGCTCGGCCTCCCCGTAACGCGTGTGCTTAGCGGCGCGGAGATCCAGCAAATGGATGATCTGGCGCTCGCGGCGCGCGTGGAGCAGGTCAACCTCTTCTGCCGCGTGGCGCCGGCGCAGAAAAATCGAATCATCCTCGCGCTGAAGCGGCGCGGTCATGTGGTGGGCTATCTGGGCGACGGTATCAATGACGCACCTTCGCTCCATTCGGCCGATGTTGGCATTTCCGTGGACAGCGCCGTGGACGTGGCAAAAGCGGCGGCGGACATGATTCTCCTGGAGCACGACCTCGGCGTCCTCCATGCCGGCGTCCTCGAAGGACGGCGCACCTTCGGCAACATCATGAAATACATCATGATGGGCACCAGCTCCAATTTCGGCAACATGTTCAGCATGGCCGGGGCCTCGCTCTTTCTTCCCTTCCTCCCCATGTTGCCGGTGCAGATCCTGCTCAACAACCTCCTCTACGACGTTTCCGAACTTCCGATTCCGATGGATCAGGTGGATGACGACTACTTGAGCCATCCCAGGCATTGGGACATGAACTTCATCCGCAACTTCATGCTGACCATCGGCCCGGTCAGCTCGGTCTTCGACTTCCTCACCTTCTACCTCATGCTGGCGGTCTTTCATGCCGAAGACACGCTCTTCCATACCGGCTGGTTCATCGAATCCATGGCCACGCAGGTGCTGGTCATCTTCGTCATCCGCACCCGCAGGAATCCCTTCAGAAGCCGCCCCAATCCGTGGCTCATCGCCTGTTCACTGACGGTGGTGGCGATGGCCGTGCTGCTGCCGTTTACCCCTGCGGGCGTGCATCTCGGTTTCGTGGCGCCGCCGCCTTTCTTCTTCTTAATCCTCGCTGCCATGCTGCTCCTCTACCTGTTGGCGGTGGAAGGCATGAAACAATGGTTCTTCCGGCATTTTGCCGCAGAATGAAGCGGAAGGTAAATTCAAGACGCGCGATGGTGCGCGTGATTACGCGTGTTTGATGCGTTTGTCGGCACGTTAATCACAGGTCGCAGATCAAGTCGTCCGGCGCGAGAGCCGCGCCAGCGAGAAGATCGAGGAGTTCCTGACTGGCGTGTGCCACGTCGGCGAGGCCGTTTGGCGCTGGAAGAGCCAGCCGTCGACGCTCTCGATAATCAGGTGCATCCGCGTCGCCTGCTCGACGAGCACCTTGTTCCTGCCTGCCCAGGTCCGCATCGCCCCGCCGAGATCCCGCGCGGCGAGCTCCTCCTTAACCTTCGCCTGGCATCCCCAAAACCGCGAGCTCGCTCTCCGTCATCGTCGGGGGAGAGCTCGCGACTTCCTGTCCGGATTGAGTAGTGACCGTGACGCTTCGCGTTTCGGTTTCCTTCCCACCGCGTTTTCGCGGGCGCTCTGCGGGATTCGAGAAGGGGTCAGGCGTCCGCCACCGTCGAGGGGGCGAAGGAGACTCGCTGGAGACCACTTCCGATTTTGCGTTGAAATCGTTCAGGTTTTAGCCGACCCTCAAAAGCCTGTATCTTGCGGGGTGAACCGGCGGGCCGAAGGGCCGCACCATTCGTTATAAGACCCGGCGACCTCCCGGGACGTGGGTGGTCGCGGCGTTGGTTGCCATCGGATCGGCGCAGGCCTACCCTCGTTGCGCCCAGGAGCGATTCGCCAATGTCTAGCAAAGACGACGTTCACGAGGCGTTCGCCAAGATCCGCGAGCTGAACGAGGGAGTGAAAGACGGCCTGCGGGCTATGGAGGCCTGGCTCCGCCGAGCCCGCGGTGCATCGACGCTCTCGGCGGAAGGCCTCCAAGCCATCGGCATGGCGTTGCGAGTCCACCAGCGACTCCAGAAGGTCGAGGAACACAAATCGCTCGTCGTTGAGGAGCTGGCTAAGAGGGAGCTCCCGTCGAGCGAGAGACCGAAGCTGCTCGCGGCGCTGAAAAACGCGATCAGGACCCTTGAACAAGCGAACCGCGCAATCGACGACGTGGTTAGGAAGAAGCTCTAGGCTCACGCGGCCTCCGGTTGCGCGTCCAAGTGCGCACTGGATCGATGCCCGCCATGACCAAGGCGGAATGGCTGGCGGCTTTCGGGCGTTCAAGAAACAATAACCCTCTAGTCGCTTCGCCACCGACCCGAGCCCGCAGGGGTGAATCGCCTGCGTCGGGTTGGTGATCGACGCTGCGGGTCCCCCGTTGCTCAGCAAGGCGGGCGGTGGAATGGTTGCCGATCAATCCACAGAAGGGAGATTTGAAAGATGGGGAGAAAAGGGTTTGTTGGTCCGCCCCCGCCCGCAGCGCCGCTGACCCGCGAACAGGTCCTGCCGATCGCCGCGAGGATCTACGCAGCGAGCCTAAACGGCCGCCTTCCCGAACTCGACTCCTCGAAGGATGACCGCCAGATTGCCGTAATGCAGGCAATCGAACTCGCGAGGGAGGTAGACCAGCAGCTACGCAAAGAGTCCTGACAGGGTCTCCACAAAGTCTCCATGACGTGCCGTTACGTCGCGTCACCTCACGTGACGAAACGGCTACCTGCCTAGACTTTTTGACGTGAGATGAGAGAACGTGACGGCAGTCGAAACGAAAAAATGGACTCAGGATCTTGTGGGGTAACACCTGTGGGGGTTCAAATCCCCCCTCTCGCATTCCCGTCCGCTTTCCCCCAACATTAGACGATGGCCAAGCTCGCTCTCGTTCGTCACGGGCAGTCGCTCTGGAATCTCGAGAATCGATTCACGGGGTGGGTCGACGTTCCACTGACGGACAAGGGGCGCGACGAGGCGCGAGTTGCCGGAGAGCGACTGAGAGACATCCACTTCGACGTGGCCTACACCTCCGTCTTGTCTCGTGCCCAAGAGACGTTGGACATCATTCTCTCCGTGCTCGGCGAGCATCCCCCGGTGATCCGGGATCAGGCATTGAACGAGCGCCACTACGGGGATCTCCAGGGGCTCAACAAGGAGAGGACCGCGGCGCGCTACGGCGTCGCGCAGGTCAAGCTCTGGCGCCGCTCCTACGACGTCGCCCCCCCGAACGGCGAAGCCCTGAAGAACACCGCCGAGCGCACGCTGCCGTTTTTCGAACGCGCGATCCTCGGAGATCTCCAGCTCGGCAAGAACGTGCTCGTGGTGGCGCACGGCAACTCGAACCGCTCGATCGTCATGAAGCTCGACGAGCTCAGCAAAGAGCAGGTGATCGCACTCGAATTGGCTACGGGAGTTCCGCTCGTTTACGAGATCGGGCCGAATGGGGAAGTGCTCTCCAAGGAGATAAGAGGATGACGAGGCTGCGGGCTTCAAGCACGGGGCTTCAGGAAAGGAGCCGCAGGGTCTTTTGCTTAACCCCGAAGCCCGAGGCCTGAAGCCGGCAATGGAATTGTCCAAGACATACGAGCCCGCCGCGGTAGAGGACAAGTGGTACCGCGCCTGGCGCGAGCGCGGCTACTTCCATGGGGACGAGCTCCGCAGCGGAAAGACGTTCTCGATGGTGATGCCGCCGCCGAACATCACCGGCTCGCTGCACATGGGCCATGCGCTCAACAACACGATCCAGGACATCCTCTGCCGCTACCATCGGATGCGCGGCGACGTGACGCTGTGGATCCCGGGGACCGACCACGCCAGCATCGCGACCCAGTACGTCGTCGAGCGCCAGCTCGCTGCGGAAGGCACGGATCGCCGCGCGCTCGGCCGCGAGAAGTTCGTCGAGCGCGTCTGGTCGTGGAGGAAGGAATCGGGGTCGACGATCACGCGCCAGCTCGCGCGCCTCGGCGTGTCCTGCGACTGGGAGCGGGAGCGATTTACCATGGACGAAGGGCTCTCGCGCGCCGTACGCGAGGTGTTCGTCACCCTCTACGAGCAAGGCCTCGTCTATCGGGACCGATACCTCATCAACTGGTGTCCCCGCTGCCGCACCGCGCTTTCGGATCTCGAAGCGGAGCATCAGGAGACGTCGGGCGAGCTCTACCATCTGCGTTACCCTTACGCCGACGGTTCGGGAGCGATCGTCGTCGCGACCACGCGCCCCGAGACCCTGCTCGGCGATACGGCGGTGGCGGTGCATCCCGAGGACGAGCGCTATCGCGACAAGGTCGGCAAGCAGGTGATCCTCCCGGCGCTCGGTCGGCGGATCCCGATCATCGCGGATCCTGTGGTGTCGCGCGAGTTCGGCACGGGCGCGGTGAAGATCACCCCCGGCCACGATCCGAACGACTTCCTGACGGGCAAGCGCCACGGCTTGCCGATCGTCTCGGTGATGGACGAGGAGGCGCGCATGACGGCCGAGGCCGGCCGCTACCGCGGCCTCGACCGTTACGAGTGCCGCAAACAGCTGGTGGCGGACCTCGAAGCCGAGGGGCTCGTCGAGAAGATCGAGCCTCACCAGCTGGCCGTCGGACAGTGCTATCGCTGCCGCACGGTCGTGGAGCCGCTGCTTTCCGTGCAGTGGTTCGTAAAGGTTGGCCCGCTCGCCGCTCCGGCGATCGCGGCGGTCCGCGATGGGCGTACCCGCTTCGTGCCCGAGCACTGGGAGAAGGTGTATTTCGGGTGGATGGAGAACGTTCGCGACTGGTGCATCTCGCGCCAACTGTGGTGGGGACACCAGGTGCCGGCATGGTACTGTCTCGACTGCAATCGCGGGGCGATCCGCGGCGAGGCGGGTCAGGGCACGCTGGTGTCGGAGCACGCCACGCCGATCGTCTCGCGCACCGAGCCTACCGACTGCCCCCGCTGCCACGGGAAGAATCTCGTGCGTGACAGCGACGTGCTCGACACCTGGTTCAGCTCGGCGCTCTGGCCGTTCAGCACGATGGGCTGGCCCGACAAGACCGCGACGCTCGAGCGCTTCTATCCAACCTCCGCGCTGGTGACGGGCTTCGACATCATCTTCTTTTGGGTGGCTCGGATGATGATGATGGGCCTCCATTTCATGAACGACGTGCCGTTCCGCGAGGTCTACGTTCACGCGCTCGTGCGCGACGAGCAAGGTCAGAAGATGTCGAAGTCCAAGGGTAACGTCATCGACCCGCTCGAGCTCCTCGACCGCTACGGGACCGATGCCCTGCGCTTCACGCTGGTCGCGCTCTCGGCGATGGGCCGCGACATCAAGCTGTCCGAGGATCGGGTGGAGGGATATCGGAACTACGCGAACAAGATCTGGAACGCGGCGCGCTTCGTGCTCATGAATGCCGCCGGTGAGCAAACGGGATCCGGTGGATTGCCGCTTCCCGCGGACGATCTCACGCTCGCCGATCGCTGGATTCTCCACCGACTCGCGGCGGTGAGCGCCGAGGTGCGCACGGCGCTCGAATCGTACCGTTTCAACGAGGCGGCGTCGGCGCTCTACCGCTTCCTGTGGTCGGACTACTGCGACTGGTACCTGGAGATGGCGAAGATCTCGCTCGCAGAGCCGGTGCGGCGCGCGACCACGCTCGGCGTCCTCGTCGGTGTGCTGGAGCGCTTTCTGCGCTTGCTTCACCCGTTCATGCCGTTCCTCACGGAGGACCTCTGGCAGGCGCTTCCCACGACGAAGACCGTCGAGAGTATCATGATCGCGACGTATCCCGAGGCCGACGCCGACTGGCTCCGCGCCGACGTCGACGCGATGGACACCGTCATCGAGGCGATCCGCGCGGTGCGCAACGTGAGAGCCGACCTCAACGTGGCGCCGAGCTCGGCGATCGATCTCGTGGTCTTCGGTGGCGGCGGTCGCCGTCTCGAACCCCACGAGGGCTACCTCCGGCGGCTCGCGGGCGTCGGAGCGATCGACTACCGGGACGGGGGAGAGCGGTTGAAGGGCGCGGCCACCGTGGTGGTCGACGGCCTCGAGCTGGCGATTCCGCTGCGCGGGCTCATCGAGGATCCCGCGGCGGAGATCGCCCGCAACCGCAAGCAACTCGAGAAGCTCGACAAGGAGATGCGTGGCATCGCCGCCAAGCTCGCCAATCCGCAGTTTCTCGAGCGGGCGCCCGCGGAGATCATCGAGAAGGAGCGCGAGAAGGAGCGCGAACTCGCGGAGCGACGAGCCAGCCTCGAACGAAACGTCGAGCGGCTGAGCGCGCTATGAGTGCCTTCGGGCAGAGGAGCGTTCGCCGGCTGATACGGCTCGCCCTCGAGGAGGATGTGGGGCGCGGAGACGTCACCACCGAGGCGACGGTCGAGCGGGCCGTCGAGGCGGTCGGTACGATCGTCGCTCGCCAGCCGGTGGTGGTGGCCGGCCTGCCGATCGTGCCGCTGATCGTCGAGGAGGCGGGGATCGATGCGACGCGATTCGAGCCGAAATGCCATGAAGGCATGGCGATCGGGCCGGACACCTCGATTGGCGAGCTCCGCGGCAAGGCGTGCGGGCTACTCACCATCGAGCGCGTGACGCTCAACTTCCTGCAGCGAATGTGCGGGGTGGCTACTCTCACGCGCCGCTACGTCGAGGCGGTCGCGGGCACGAAAGCCAAGATCGTCGATACGCGAAAGACCATTCCCGGTTGGCGGCTGCTCGACAAATACGCGGTGGCGGCGGGGGGCGGCACGAACCATCGCTTCGGCCTCGACGACGGGGTGCTGATCAAGGACAACCACATCGTCGCCTGCGGCGGCATACCCGCCGCGGTCGAGAGGGCACGAGCGAAAGCGCCTCACCTTCTCAGGATCGAGGTCGAGTGCGAGAGCCTGGCGGAGGTCGACGCGGCGCTCGGTGCCGGCGTCGATGCGATCTTGCTCGACAACATGACGCCTGCCGATCTCCGTGCCGCCGTCGGGCGAATTGCCGGACGCGCGCTCGTCGAAGCATCGGGCGGGATGACGCTCCAAACCGTGAGCGAGGTGGCAAAGACGGGAGTCGATCTCATCTCCGTCGGCGCGCTCACGCATTCCGCGGCCGCCGCCGATCTCGCGCTCGACCTCGCGGTAGAAAACGGGAACACTCGCCTTTTACGTATCCCTCGGCAAAGAGGGTGAATGTCCCATTCCGGAAGCGAAACAGGCGCATGCCGACTCTGCTGATCGTCGAGGACGAGGTCGTCCTCGCGAGAAACCTGACCAAGCTCTTCGCCCGCCAGGGCTGGGAAGCGCCCCATGCCGCCGGGATCGCGGAAGCGAAGAGCGTCTGCTCCACCGCGTCCGTTGACGTCGTGCTTCTCGACCTGCGGCTTCCCGACGGGTGTGGGCTCGATCTTCTCGAATGGTTGATCGCGGCAGACCCGAACGTTTCGGTGATCATGATGACCGCGCACGGATCGATCGCGGACGCCGTACGGGCGATGCAGCGCGGGGCACGCGACTACGTTCAGAAGCCCTTCGAGCTCGACGAGATCCAGCTCAAAGTCGAAATGGCGCTGCACGCGGCGCGGGAGAGACGCGAAATCTCCTACTATCGCGAGCGGCGTGCGGCGTCTGCCGCGATCCTCGGGGAATCGGCAGCGGCGCAGCGACTCCGGAGCCTCGTCGATCGCATCGGGCGGATGACCGGCGGCACGGGGATTCCCGCTCCAACCGTATTGCTCCTCGGAGAAACCGGAAGCGGCAAAGGGCACGTCGCGCGTGCGCTCCTCGGCGCCGGCGGCCGGAGCCAGGGACCATTCATCGAGGTGAACTGCACCGCGCTTCCCGAGAACCTCGTCGAGTCCGAGCTCTTCGGCCACGAGAGGGGTGCGTTCACCGACGCGAAGACGGCGCGCTCGGGCCTCTTCGAAACCGCCGAGGGGGGCACGCTCTTTCTCGACGAGATCGGACACATCTCCGGAGCGCTCCAGGCGAAGTTCCTGAAGGTCATCGACGAGAAGGTCATCCGGCGGGTGGGCGGCACGGCGGCCCGGCGCGTCGACGTGCAGATCATCGCGGCGACGAATCGCGACCTCGAAGCCGCGGTGCGCCTCGGCGAGTTTCGCGACGACCTCTATCAGCGGCTCTCCGTGGCCGTCATTCGCATTCCTCCGCTGCGCGAGCGCGAAGGCGACGCCGTTCTGCTCGCGCGCGTGCTCCTGGAAGGGGCTTGCCGCCGCTACGGTGTCGCGGCGCGCCGGCTCTCGCCGGAGGCCGAGACGCTGATCTCTCGCTACCCCTGGCCGGGCAACGTCCGCGAGCTCGCCAACGCGATGGAGCGCGCAGTCCTCTTCGCAGACCACGATCCGGTGTGCGCCGAAGACCTCGGCCTCGGACCGGTCGCTGCGGCACCCGCGCGAGTCGCGGTCACGCCGACCGGCGAAATCCAGATCGATTTCCCGGAGGGAGGGTTGTCGCTCGAGGCCGTCGAGCGGAAGATTCTCGAGCGGGCGCTCGAGAAGGTCGAGGGTAACCGGAGCGCCGCGGCGCGGCTCCTCGGGATCTCGCGCGACACGATGCGTTACCGTCTCGAGAAATTCGGCCTCGACGGAGAAGCGCAGCGGCCCGGAGCGGACGAAGGAAAGCCCAGCACCGGCTCGGGCTCCTGATTCGCGGGCCGCGAGCCGGGGCTCATGACGGCGGCACGAGCGGGAGCTCGATCGTGAACCGCGTCCCCTTCGCAACCTCGCTGTCGACCGCGATCGTGCCGCGGTGGTGCTCGACGATCTTCTTCGCGACCGCCAGACCGAACCCAGTGCCGCTCGATTTGGTCGTGAAGAAGAGCTCGAAGACCTTCTCCAGCTGATCGCGCGCAATGCCCGGCCCGGTATCGCTCACCTCGAGCCGCACACGCTCCCCGCCAGCGCGCGCGGCAGCGAGCGAGATCCGCCCGCCTCGCGGCATGGCCTCAACGGCGTTCGAGAGAAGCGCCAGGAGCACCTGCTCGATCTGGGCATAGTCTGCCACGATCTCCGGCAGGGCGGGATCGACGTCCAGGACGAGGTCGATCCCGCGCGCGGCGATCTGGCTCCGCAGCGAGGCGGCGGCGTCGGCCACGATCGCGCCGATCCGGCAAGGAGCCAGCCGCGGCTCGAACGGCTTGGAGAAATCGAGGAGCGTCTTGATGCGCGCCTCGAGCTTATCGGCTTCGGCGATGATGTCGCTCAGGCTCTCGCGCAGAGGATGGTCGGCGGGGAGATCGAGGCTCGCGACGTGGGCGGCCGCCTTGATGCCGGCGACCGGGTTGCGGATGCCGTGCGCCACCGCCGCCGAGAGCTCGCCGATCGCGGCGAAGCGCTCCGCCTCGATCAGACGCGCCTGCGCGGCGCGCAGCTCCTCGTTGGTGCGCATCAGCAGGCGGATGAGCTCCTCGCGCTCCTCGACCCGCTGCTCGAGCGCCCGCTGCGAGCGGCCGAGCTCGACCCGCATGTGCTCGAAGGAGTGCGCTAGCGTTGCGATCTCGTCGCGGCGCTTGCCGACGGCGATCGGCCGCTGGAGATCGCCCCGAGACACGGCACCCGCGGCCGCGGTGAGCTCGTTGATCGAGCGGACGAAGCCGTTCAGCACCGGCACGGCGACCGCTGCCGCGGCGACGAGCAGCGCGACACCGATAGCCCATAGGGCGGTCTGAAACCGCCGGACGCCGGCGAGGGCGAATGAGGCGGGCTGGCCCGCGACGATCCGCCACGGCGCCCGGGAAAGCGCCACCGAAGCGAGCATCGACGTATCCCCTTCCGGGAGAAAGGGCTCGGCTGGCTGGAAAAGCCTCTCCCGGCGCGTGCCGGCGAGAACGACGCCGTTCTGATCCACGATCTCGACGAATCGACCCTCGCTCGTCGAGATCGCGCCGAGGATCCTCCCGAGCTCGCTGTCCCCGAGGTCGATGACACCCGCGAGAACCCCTTGCATCGGCCCGCCGTTGCGCTGGATCGGCACGCCGATGACGACGTGGGGGCGGGGGAGCAGCCGGTCGCGGCCGATGACGCCGGAAATGAGCCCGCTTCGCGTCTGGTAGATCTCGGCGACCGGCGCGACGTCGGCGAGCACCTGACCGTGCCACGGCAATCCGGGCGGCTCGGTCCAGAGTGCCTTTCCGGCGCGGTCGAGCAGGAACACGCCGCCGGTGAACGCCGGGGATCGGAAGAAGAGATAGTGGAGCGTCGTCCACGGAGGAATGTAGCCCTCGCCGCCCTCTTCCTGGATGCTCTGAAGGCCGTAGGCGAGACCTGGGAGAAGGCTGACCGTTCGCAGCCGCTGCGCGGCATTCGCGATGTAGGAGTCGAGCTCGACCGCCACGAGGCGGGCAGTCTGCTCGAAGCGATCACGCGCCTGCGAAACCTCGCTCCGGTAGAGATAGAGCGTGAAGGTGCCGAAGACCGCGGAGAGCGCGATCAAATAGCCGGCCGCGAGCATCACGCTCTTCACACGGATGCTCAAGGCTGGCCGCGAGACGCCGACGCGCATGACCGTGGTCCTATCGTTCCGCGACGACTTCGACGGTGAGGCTGCCCGTCTCCGGTATCTCGACCGTCCGGCGAAGGGGCAGCCACCCGTCAAGCCAGACCCGCAGCGCATACGTGCCCTGCGCGCACGTCACGGATCTCGAAGCGCCCGTCCGCTGCGACCGGCGAGAAGTACGGGTCCTTCAGCACGAGGATGCGGGCTTCCATCTCCATGTGGATGTTGCAGAGCACGAGCACCTCCCCGGGCTTCGAGAACGTGACGCCGCGCACCGCGCCCGGTCCGTAGGTTCCGAGGTTGAACTTTCCGCCGACGTCAGAAGGAGAGAAGACGTTGTGCTGCACGTGGTCGCTGTTCGTGAACTCGACGGTCGTGCCGGCAACGACAGGCAGCAATGGCGGAACGAACGCCAGGTCCTTCTGATCCATCACCGCGCGTGGAGGAGCGCTCGGCGCGGGTGCGTCCGTCGCGCCCTCGAGAGCGACGACTCCGCCGACGGCCGCGGAGCCGTCGACGGTCGCCGTTCCGCCGATCGAGCCCGCGTGCAGCGGAGCGATCGAAAGAGCCGCGGCGGTGCCGTACGCCAGCCCGCGGCAGACCCTCGTGCGCGTCGATCCAGTCATGCCTTCAGACCGAAGAAGGGATCGAGCATCCAGAACGCCGTCACGACGCGGATCGTCACGAACCAAGCGCTCGTGGTCGAGTTCTGCACCGCTTGGTGATTCTGCGCGTAGCTGACCTCCGCGACCAGCTTCAGGTTCTCGCGAAGCAGCCACTGACCACCCCCGACCAGCGTCCAGAGTTGATCGCGTACATGCGTCACGCCTCCCTCGCCGGTGTCGTCGAACTCCGGGTTGAAGGCCGATTCGGCGCGAAGCAGCCCGATGATAGTGGCCGTCACCCGGTACTCCCCCTCGATGAACCCGCCGTAAATCCAGAGATCTTCCGAGTGCCCCGTCGGATCGGATTCGAAGCTCGCCAGAAACTGCGCGAGCAGGCGGAAGCGGCGCGTGTAGAGCGAGAGGTCCGGCCCAACCTGCAGCGTTTGGTTGCGTGGTCCGGTATCGTAGCTGTCGGGACTGTATTGCAGAAAGATCCCGAGCTTCTGAAAGCCCACCTGTTCGCCGAGGCGAAAGTAGAAGTCGGGGCTCCCCTGGTTGTCGAGGCGATTGTTGCTGCCTTTCGTGATTCCGAACGATGCACCGAATCCGCTCGAGGGGTGAAGGAGACTCGCTTCGCCGCCGATCTGCGATTGGCCGAGGACCGGCACGTCCGCGCAATCGACGCCCGGCGGCGCCGTGCCAAGGAGGCGGCACCCACTCAGCGCGTACGTGAGATACGGCGTGGCGGAGAGCCGGTGAATGCGCGGCGAGATTCCGAGCGGAAGCTCGTACCAGCCGAGGCGGAGGTTGCCGAGCCAATTCGGTGTCTCGGCGTGCGCTTGGAGGTACGCCTGTTCTGGCAGCGTGTTGACCTCGAGCGCGCAGGTGTCCGGCTCGGTTTCGAGGATCTCGTAGTCCATCAGGAACGCCAGGTGCGGACCGAGCTCGCCTCCCGCGAGCGCGCTCAGGAACTGGAGGTTGGAGCAGGCGCGCGTCGGACCGGACTCCGACCGACTTCGCTCTTTCGTGAAGTCCTCGCCTACGCTGGAGTACACCGCGAGTGGCAGCAATCCGGGAAGCTCGAGTCCGCCGACCCGTATCGGCTTCGCCGCTGCCGGCAAGCCGTGGAACCCGTGGGCGCGAAACTCCTCGCCGGCGGGATTGAGCTGCGGAAAAACCGAGTGGCAGGTACCGCAAGGCTTGCCGTAAATCCGGGCGAAAACCGGAATCGCCACCGCGGGGTCGGACTCGAGCGCAACGACCGTTGCGACGAGAAGCGCGACTCTGACGAGGGGCGTGGGCATCCCGTGGCGATCGGGACTTGTACAACACCGAAGCATTCGGGCGCGAGCCCAAGGGACGAGGGCGAGCTCAGTCGTCGCTATCGTCGGAAGGCGATTCTGGGTCGCCCCGCGGATCGAGCGCAGGGCCGCCTCCGCTCGCTTGCGAACGATATCGCTCTCGTCTCGCTCCGCGGCTTCGGCGAGCAACGCGACGGCCGCGTCGCTGCGCGCTCTGCCGAGGGCTGCTGCGGCCGCCTCGCGTACCTCGACGCCCGGGTCTCCCCGCAGCGCGTGAGCGAGCGGGCCGACGGCCGCCTCGCTCAGACTCTTCCCGAGAGATGTGGCGGCTGCCTCGCGTACGAACGGATCCTCGTCGCGGAGGAGTGCGTCCGAGAGGGGCGCGACGGCCTTCTCGCTCGATATTTTCCCGAGCCCGCGCGCGGCCTTCTCCCGAACCCACGGGTCCCCGTCCACGGAGACCGCCCGGCCGAGGGCATCGACTGCGTCGTCGCCCGACGCCGTTGCGAGTGCCCGCACGGCCTTCTTCCGTGCGACCCAGCTCTTGCTTTCGAGGAGAACACGCGCGGGGTCGTCGTCTTCGATGCCGGTAGCGGCGATAGCGGTAACGGTGGTAGCTGCGGCAGCGGTCGTCGCGGGACCCGCCACGTAGACGTGCACGGCGGCGAGGGTCAGACGCGACGTCCGGTCCGATCGCGGCGTAGCGTAAACGAAGGCGAAGCTCGTCGCGCCGAGCACGCGACGCAAGGCGACCTCGAGCGGAACGTCGCGACACGCAATCCTCACCTGCTCGACGGCGGCGCCGTGCACCAGGATCTCAACGCCGCTCGCGCGAGCGATCGCGGCGAGGACCTTCTCGAGCGGAGCTTCCACATCGGCCGAGAGGCGGCCGCCGTGGACGTCGATCGAAGACAACCCCGCGTCCGCTGGTTGCGCTGAAGACCGCCTGCACGCGACTTTCCGAGAGGAGGCCGGCCACCAATACGGCGATGAACAGTCGAGGCTTCATGGCTCAAGGGGAGCCGCCCTTGGCGGGCGGCTCCGCCCCTAATTCCTCAGCGCACTCTACAGGTCGCCGAACCCTGCACGACGACCACGCCCGAGGCGTTGAGGATCTTGCCAACGACGCTACCGTTCTGGATGAAGGTCGCGCTGATTGGCGTTGCGCCCGCCTGGATGTCGCCGGGATCGCTGTCGAAGTCGAACTCGACCTCGCCACCCACGGCGCGCTGCGCGGGCGAGACGGCGCGGTTCGTTCCCGACTTCGCGACCGCGTGGTAGTTTCCGCGGAGTCCGCGACCGTCAATCGAGATCTTCGACCGCGGCGGACTCACCTGTGTCTCGCAACGCACCCGAATCTGCGCCGCCCCGGCTTCGAGCGCCGTCGCGAACAGCACGGCCGTGCATCCGAGAATCGCCATTCCCTTCCAGTTGCTCATGATTCGATACCCCCGTTTCGTAGTTGTCGCCGCGCTTCGTTCGAGTTCCGAACCGCAGGCAAACAACGAGAGAGCAACCAGCGTGCCGCGCCGCTCGAGGCCGAGATCCGCGGAAGATCGCGATCGGAGGACGCGAATCAGGTGGGGCAAAGGACCCGGTAAGGGCATTTGCCCCACCGGGGCGACGCACTGGTTCCGCTCACGTTTCCGGGTCGGTGCGTTGGCAAGATGCGATGCTGTAGCGACGCGCGCACTCGCTTCAGTCGCCCGTAAAAGCGGATCGAGCAGGAGGTGAGATCGCCGAGAAGGCCGGCGGCAAGCCATCGAGCGCGGCCGCGGCAGCGCCATTTCCTCCAGAGGTTGCCTAGGGTACAGCCTTTGGGCTATTGGCGATCGCTTGCGTCGGCCAGGAAAACGACGCGCGGAAGTCGAACCCAAGGAGGAAGAAGCAATGCAGATCTACGGCTCGTTTGGTCCGAACCCACGTACCCTCAGGATGTTCCTCGCCGAGAAGGGCATGACGATCCCGACGAAGGAGCTCGACATCCTCGGCGCCGAGAACCGGCGCGCTCCATACACGGACAAGAATCCGGGCGGCCAGCTGCCCGCGCTCGAGCTCGACGACGGAACCGTCATCGGTGAGACCGTGGCCATCTTCGAGTACCTCGAAGAGCAGAATCCGAAGCCGCCGCTCGTCGGCACCAACGCCAAAGAGCGCGCGGAGACCCGCATGTGGCAGCGGCGGGTCGAGCAACGGGTCACCGAGAATCTCTACAACGGATTCCGCTTCGCCGAAGGGCTGGGGCTGTTCAAGGACCGCCTGCGCTGCATGCCCGAGGCGGCCGCAGGCTTGAAGCAGACGGTGCAGGACAATCTGCACTGGCTCGACAAGCTGCTCGGAAACCGCCAGTTCGTCGTGCCCGATCGCTTCACGATCGCCGATATCATCCTCTATTGCGCGCTCGACTTCGGCCAGAGCGTCGGCCAAGCGCTGCCGAGCGACACGCCGAAGGTGAAGGCGTGGTTCGACCGCGTCGCGGCCCGGCCGAGCGCGAAGGCGAGCCTGCACCCCAACTCGGCTCAAGCCGGGATGCGCGGCTGATCGAGGGGCGCGGGGTGCGTGCGTGAGCGCGCGCACCCCCGCCGCATTCGCAGTGAGGTGACGAAATGCACCACGGCGTAGTGCTCTTCCAAGACGACTTCGCGATGCGCCCCGACGACGCCGCCCGCGCCGCCGAGGAGCGCGGGTTCGAATCGATCTTCTTCGTCGATCACACCCACATCCCCGTGCGGCGCACCACCCCGTATCCGCTCGGTGGCGAGCTGCCGAAGGACTACTACCACAACCACGACATCCTCGTGGCGATGTCCTATGCGGCCGCGGTGACGAAGAAGATCAAGATCGGCAGCGGTATATGTCTCGTCATCGAGCGCGATCCGATCACCCTCGCCAAGGAGGTCGCGAGCCTCGACTTCCTCTCGAACGGCCGCGTGATCTTCGGCGTCGGCGCCGGCTGGAACCGCGAGGAGATGGAAGATCACGGCACGAGCTTCGGCACTCGTTGGAAGCTCCTCCGTGAGCGCATCGAAGCGATGAAGGCGGTCTGGCGGGACGACGAAGCGGAGTACCACGGCGAGCTCGTCCGCTTCGACAAGATCTGGTCGTGGCCGAAGCCCGTACAGAAGCCGCATCCGCCGATCCTGCTCGGCGGTCACGGCGAGAAGGCCTTCGATCGCGTGATCCGCTACTGCGACGGCTGGATGCCGCTCACCTGGGTGGACGAGAACATCATCACGGAAATCGGGCAGCTCCGTGAGCGGGCAAAGCGCGCGGGCCGCGATCCTACGACGATTTCGGTCACGGTCTTCGGCGCTGCACCCGACTCGAAGCAGCTCGCGGCCTATGCCGAGGCCGGAGTCGCGCGCGTGCTCTTCGGCCTGCCGAATGCCGCGCCCGACCAGGTGTTGCCGGCGCTCGATCGGCTGGCCAAGCTCCGCGCATAGACGGCTGCGTCACACGTCGTTTCGTCTTCGCGACTCGCTTCGCCACCCATCTCCTCCGAGGCCACAGATCGCTCGCGTTGGTCGCGATCCCGCTTTCGGTCGACGCATCCTACCGAGCGAGCTTTCCGACCGTTGCCAGACGGTTGCGAAACGGGCTAGGGACGGGTGGTGGTGCTCGAGGCCACGACCAACGTGTCGAAGGAGTCGACGAAATGAGTCAGAAGACACTGTATGAACGTTTGGGCGGCTATGACGCAATCTCCGCGGTTGCGAACGATTTGTTGCCGCGCTTGGAGGCGGATGGGCAATTGGGGCGCTACTGGCAGCATCGGGGCGAGGACGGCGTCAAGCGGGAGAAGCAGCTGTTGATCGATTTCCTGTGCTCGAGCGCCGGCGGTCCGCTCTACTACACCGGACGGGACATGAAGACCTCCCACAAAGGGATGAAGGTCAGCGAGAGCGATTGGGCGGCATTGCTGAAGCATCTGAATGCCACGCTCGACGCCTTCAAAGTGCCGCAAGCAGAACGAAACGACGTCCTCGCGTTCATAAACAGCACGAAGACGGACATCGTCGAAGTTTAGAGAAGCGTCGGCGGTTCTATGGAAGGCCTGTACATCATCGGCGTCGGCATGACCCGCTTCGGAAAGCTCCTCGAGCGCTCGGTGAAGGACCTCACCCGCGAGGCGGTGAACGCCGCGCTCCGCGACGCCGGCTGTTCCGCGCCGGATCTCGAGGCGGCCTATTTCTCGAACGCGTGCCAGGGGCACATGCAGGGCCAGGATCTGATCCGGGGCGAGATCGCGCTGCGATCGATGGGCATCGAGGGGATCCCGGTCACCAACGTGGAGAATGCTTGCGCCAGCGCAAGCACGGCGCTGTACGGCGCTGTGCAGTTTCTGCTCGCCGGCATGGGCGAGATCGCGCTCGCCGTCGGCGTCGACAAAATGTACTCGACGGACCGCGCAAAGATGTTCAGCGTCTTCGACAGCGGGTGGGACGTGGAAACGGCGGAGGAGAATCGCCAGCGTCTCCTGGCTCTCGGCGCGGGCGTACCGGTCCCCCCGGGCACGATGTCGACTCGCCCGTACAGCGCGATGATGGACGTGTACGCGGCGTGGGCCCGCTTCCACATGCGCACGTTCGGAACCACGCGGGAACAGATCGCCGCGGTCGCGGCCAAGAACCATCAGCACTCGACGGAAAATCTCCTCTCGCAGTACCGCGAGCCCTACAGCGTGGACGAGGTGCTCGCCGCGCCGCCGATCACCTACCCGCTGACGCTGCCGATGTGCGCGCCGATCAGCGACGGAGCGGCGGCGGCGGTCGTCGTTCGCGAAAGCGTGCTCGCGCGCTTCGATCGGCGCCGTGCCGTGAAGATCCGCGCATCGGTCTTGATGAGCGGAACGGACCGTCGGCCGGAGGAGGTCGAGAAGCACATCGGCCACCGCGCCGCGCAGCGCGCCTATGAGCACGCGGGAGTCGGACCGAACGAGATGTCGCTCGCCGAGGTGCACGACGCGACGGCGATGGGCGAGATCATGCAGATCGAGAACCTCGGCTTCTGTGCCTTCGGCGAGGGTGGACCGACGTCCGCGCGAGGTGAAACGCGGCTCGGCGGCCGCGTCCCCGTCAACCCGTCCGGCGGCCTGGAATCGAAGGGGCATCCGATCGGTGCCACCGGTCTCGGCCAGATCTTCGAGCTCGTGACGCAGCTTCGCGGCGAGGCGGGGCGGCGGCAGGTGGAGAATGCGCGCTTCGCGATCGCCGAGAACGGCGGCGGCATCTACGGTATCGAGGAAGCCGCCTGCTGCGTCACGATTTTGGGCGGCTGAGGCGCCGGCGCCGGTTGCCTCCGGGCCGCGGGCGCGCGCCGTTCGGCAACAAGCCGTGCTCGACGATGTCGTAGAGCTCCGCAAAGGCCTGGCTCATCGTCAGCCCGACCCGTGCGAGCACTTCCGGGTCGACGAGCTGCGCGACCGCGTTGAGCATGACCTCGGCGATGAGCTTGGCGTGGACACCGCGAAAGTGCCCGCGCGCGGTGCCCTCTTGGATGAGCCGCTCGAGGCCCGCGATCCGCTCCCGTTGATGGCTCATCAGCCGACGGTACGTGGCCGGGAAGCGCGATAGATCCCGCACGAATTGCGCTCCCGCGTCGCGCGTGGCGATGATCGCGGCGCCGAGGTAATCGGTGACCGCGGCGAACGGATCCGGTGCGGCTTCCGCCGCGGTGACGCCCGCGCGTCGAAGCTTGGCGAGCCAGCGCTCGACGACGAGTTCGAAGAGCTCTTCGCGGCTCGGCGCGATCTGGTAGAGGGCGCGCTTGGAGCAGTGCAGGCGGCGCGCGAGCTCCTCGGTGCGGAAGTGCAGGAAGCCGTCGCGCAGGAAGACGTGCTCGAGCTCTTCGAAGAGGCGCTCCAGGCGTGGGGAAGCGAGGGGAAGGGGAGGGGACGGCTTCCGGGCGGAAGATTTCGCTTGACGGTGCATGAGGAGGCGTGGTACCGAGCGCGAGATCATAGTACCGACAGAACCGAAAGGTCAAGCGACGGGGGACACGCTTCATGGCTTGGATGGTGACCATCGACAACGGCTCGACCTTCACCGACGGCTGCTTGCTCGCCGACGGCAAGCTCTCGACCGTGAAGGTGCTGACGACGCCGTACGACCTGATGCGCTGCTTCGCCGACGTGTTCCGTGCTTTAGCGCGTGAGGCCGGGCTGCCGTCGGAAGGCGAGCTTGCTGCGGCGCGTGGAGGAAGTGCGCTACTCGACGACCTCGGGAACCAACGCGCTCTTGGTGCGCAAGGGCGTTCGCGTCGGCGTCATCGCCGGTCAGGATGGAACAGCCGACCTCTATGGGCTGCGTCGCACGAACACGAGCCTCGTCGATGCGCTGGTCGGCGACCGGGTCGTTGGCTACGTCGTCGGCGAGGGGCCGGCGCGCGACGTCGACGACCGCATTCTGCCCGCGATCCGCCAACTGCTCGCGCGCGGTGCGCAGTGGATCGTCGTGTCTTTGCCCGAGCCGTGGGGAGCGCGCGCCGAGCGCGACTTCAAGCGCAGCCACATGAAGCTTCTCCCCGGACATCTGCTCGGCTCCGTGCCCGTGCTCTATTCGCGCGAGATCTGCGCCGACCCGGACGACGCGCGGCGCACAGCGACCGCGATCCTCAATGGCTTCCTGCACCGCGAGATGGCGCGGTTCCTGTACCACGCCGAAGCGTGGGTGCGGGACCGTCACGTCGCCCAGCCGTTGCGAATCATGCGCAACGACGGCGCTTGCGGCCGCGTCGCCAAGACGACCGCGGTCAAGACGCTCGACTCGGGCCCGATGGGCGGCCTGGCGGGTGCCGCGGCGCTCGCCCGCATTTCCGGCGAGCGGAAGCTGGTGACGCTCGACGTCGGGGGCACGAGCTCCGACATCGGTGTGATCGACGGCGATCGCCCGGCATTCGATCTCTTCGGGTCGGTGCACGGACTGCCGCTGTCCTTCTCGTTTCCCCAGCTGCGCACCGCCGCGCTCGGTGGCGGCTCGCTGTTTCGCGTCGTGGACGGAAAGAAGATGAGCATCGGCCCGGACAGCGCCGGGGCACTGCCGGGTCCCGCATGCTTCGGGCGCGGCGGAAACGATCCGACGCTGACGGACGCGGCGCTGGTTGGCGGCCTTCTCGACGCGAAGCGGTTCGCGGCCGGCGCCATCGCGCTGCGTGCGGAGCTCGCCGCCAAGGCGATCGAAGAGCGCATCGCCAAGCCGCTCGGCCTTCCAGGCGCGAGCGCCGGGGCGGCGGCGATGATCGAGGCCTTCACCGACCGGCTCGCTGCGGAAGTGGCGCTCGTCCTCGACCGGCGTGGCTGGAAGCCCGCGGACACCGCGCTCGCCGTGTTCGGTGGGTCGGGGCCGCTGCTGTCCTGCTTCGTCGCCGAGCGCATCGGGCTTCGGCGCGTGATCGTCCCGTCCGCCTCATCGAGCTTCAGCGCCCTCGGCGTCGGCTTCAGCGAGCTCGCCCACGAGTACCGGGCGCTGCTCGCCGGTTCGGTGGCGGCGGACACCTGGCGGACAGTCGTCAAGGAGCTCCGCGAGCGCGCCGAGCGCGACATGTTCGGCGAAGGCGTGGAGAGCGTGGCGTGCCGCGTGACGATGCGCGCCCGCGACGAGGACGGTAGCGCGGAGCATGCCGCGTCGGATTCCCGCGAGCCGCCGGAATCGCTGCGCGCCGTCAAGGGCCGCTTCGCGCTCGACTTCCGCCTCGGCGTCACCGGGAGTGGCCGCAGCGAATTTCCGCGCTCCGCCGGGAACGGAGCCCGAGCCGAGAAGGCCGTCGAGCGCAGCGTGCTCGTCGGACGGGAAGCCAAGAGCGTGCGGGTGCTCGACGCCGGCGCGCTCGGCGGAACCGTGAGCGGGCCGTGCCTGCTCGAGACGCCCTTCTGGAGCGCGGTCGTTCCGGCCGGTTGGAACGTGGCAGAGACGGGATATGGGCTCCGACTGAACCGATAGGAGGCGCCGCATGCAAGTCGTCATCACCGAGTACCTGGAGATCGAGCTCGAGCGGGAGCGCTGGCGTTGCCGGCGCTGCCAGCACGACCTCGGCTCCGCGCGGGACAACTACAAGCGCGGCCTGCTAGTCTACGACCGCGATCCGAAGGAGATCCACCGGCCGATCATCGATCCGACGAAGTATCGCTACACGTTCGCGCCGGATTCGAAGTGGTGCCGGATCCTCGAATACTACTGCCCGGGCTGCGGGGTGCAGATGGAGACGGAATACCTGCCGCCGGGCCATCCGCCGACCCACGACATCGAGCTCGACATCGACGACTTGAAGCGGCGCTTCGCCGGCAACGCGGAGAAGATCGAGAGAGCGTGAAGACGTAGACGGAAGGAGAGCGCGCGTGCGTCGACTATCGATCGACATCGGCGGAACGTTCACCGACTGCTTCCTCGAGTGGGATGGCCGTCACATCGAGGCCAAGGCGCTCACCACTCACCACAACCTTTCGCTCGGCTTCCTCGAGGCGGTCGGCCGCGCGGCCGAGGACGCGGGCAAGACGCCGGAGAGCGTGCTGTCCTCGGTCGATTCGGTCCGCTACGGGACGACGCTCGGCACGAACGCGCTGATCGAGCGCAAGGGGCCGCGGATCGGCGTGCTCGTCACCGCCGGCTTCGAGAGCGGCCTTCGCCTGTCGCGCGGGCGCGGTTACGGCGAGGGCCTGCCGCGCCACCTCCAGGTCGATCTCGCGCGGGCGACGCGCCCGGATCCCCTGGTGCCGAACTCGCTGGTCGTCGGGATCCAGGAGCGCATCGATTTCCTCGGTGAGGTGGTGATTCCGCTCAACGTCGAGGACGTGCGCACGAAGATTCGCCGTCTCGTCGACAACGGCGCCGAGGCGTTCGTGATCTCGCTGGTGAACTCGGTCGTGAACGCCAGGCACGAGGAGATCGTCGAGCAGGTGATCCGCGACGAGTACCCGTCGAGCCTGCTCGGGTCGTTTCCGGTGATCCTCTCGCATCGCATCTCGCGCCGCAAATCCGAGTACGCCCGCACGATGGCGGCGGTGGTCTGCGGCTATCTCCACGAGCACATGTTCTACTCGCTCGGTACCCTCGAGGACGCGCTTCGTGAGCGCGGTTACGAAAAGCCGGTTCTGCTGATCCACAATACGGGCGGCATGGCGGCTCTCGAGTCGACCCACGCTCTCCAGACCATTCACTCCGGTCCGGTCGCCGGTCTGGCTGCCTCGCAGCACCTGACGCGGGAGTACGACATCCCGCTGATCATCGCGACCGACATGGGCGGCACGTCGTTCGACATCGGCATCATCGAGCGAGACGGCACTTGGATCTACGATTTCCACCCGGTCGTCGATCGCTGGCTGGTGTCGACGCCGATGGTCTATCTGCAGACGCTCGGCGCCGGCGGCGGATCGATCGCGCGCTACGATCGCCTGTGGCGCACGGTCGAAGTGGGACCGGATTCGGCCGGCTCGGATCCGGGCCCCGCCGCCTACGGCCGCGGCGGAAGCCAGCCGACCGTGTCCGACGCCGACCTCGTGCTCGGTTACCTGAACCCCGAGTACTACGCCGACGGCACGATCCCGCTCGACGTCTCCTTCGCCGAGCTGGCGATCGAAGAGCACGTCGCGGAGCCGCTGGGCATCTCGGTCCTCGAGGCCGCGAAGCTCATCAAGCGGAAGGTCGACGCGAACATGGCCGACGCGATTTTCAAAGAGGTCGCCACGCGTGGATTCGATCCCAAGAACCTGAAGCTCTTGTCCTACGGCGGCGGCGGCCCGGTGCACTGCTGCGGCTTCGCCCGCGCGCTCGAGGCGAAGAGCGTGCTGGTGCCGCCGTTCGCCTCCGTGTTCTCGGCGTTCGGCGCCGGCAACTTGGGCCAACTCCACATCCACGAGCGGTCGGCGTACGTGGTCGTCTACAACCCGCTCACGCGCCAGATGACGCTCGACATCAGCGTCGTGAACGGCATGATCGCCGAGCTCGAGCAGCTCGGACGCGACGACCTCGTGCGGCAGGGCTTCCAGCCGAAGGACGTTCAGCATCAGGTCGAGTTCGACATGCGCTACGGAAACCAGCTCGTGCAGCTCTCCGTGCTGTCCCCCGTCAAGCGGCTGAAGGACGTCGACGACGTGCTGGCGATGATCGAGGTCTTCAGCAAGACGTACGCATCGCGCTTCGGCGCGAAAGCGTCGGCTCCGGAAGCCGGCATCAAGATCATCGCGGTGCGCGTGCTCTCGTGGGTGCCCGCGGAGAAGATCCCGCTCACGGGCCAGAACGGAGCGAAGGAATACAAGCCGAAGGCGAGCGGCTCCCGCACGTGCCACTTCTGGACGGAGGAGCAGCCGATCGATACGCCGATCTATCGCTGGACCGACATGAAGGCCGGCGCCGTCGTCGACGGGCCCGCCATCGTCGAATCCCCGCACACCACCTTCGTCGTCGAGTCGGGCTGGGACTTCCACCTGGGCTCCGCGGGCGAAGTGTGGCTCAACGACATCGCGAAGAAGTAGCCGGAGGATTCCATGGCCGCTGAGAAGAGCAAGCTCGACAAGTTCCTCGAGGATACCGTCGTCTTCCTCGGACCGGATCGCGACATCCTGAAGGATCACGGCCTCGCCCCTCGCGACGAGCGCGAGGAGCGGGTCATGCGGGAGCACAAGGATCCGCACAAGATCAGCCTGATTCGGGCGAAGCTCGACGTGCTCGCGGAAGAAGCCTTCGATCAGCTCGAGCAGACCGGCGCGGCGGCGGGTGCGAAGTGGGGAGACCTGATTGCCGGCGTGTTCACGGCATCGGGCGACCTCGCGCAGGCGTCGACGGGCGGCGTGCTGCTCTTCTCGGTCGTCTGCCAGCCGGTGCTCCGCTACATCAACAAGTACTGGAGAAGCGAGCCGACCGTGGGGATCAGACCCGGCGACGTCTTCATGTCGACCGACCCGCGCTACGGCAACATCCACACCCCCGACCAGAACACGATCCTGCCGATCTTCGACGACGAGGGGAAGCTCGTGCTGTGGGTCGTCGTGATCGTGCACGAGGGCGAGAACGGCTCGGTCGAGCCGGGCGGCATGCCCTCGGCCGCCGAGTCGCCGTACATGGAAGGCATCCGCATGCCTCCCTGCAAGGTCGGCGAGAACTACGAGTACAAGAAGGACTGGGTCACGTATCTGCAGAACAGCGTGCGCGATCCGATGCTGCAGGTGCAGGACATGAAGGTCCGGCTCGCCGCCTGCCTGAAGATGCGCGACCGCATCAACGACATCGCGAAGGAATACGGCTGGGACGCGCTCGCCTCGACGCTTCGCTGGACGCTCGAGGATACCGAGGCCGAGGTTCGTCGTCGCCTCCGGGCGTGGCCCGAGGGCGTGGTGCGCTCGGTCGCGTGGACCGACTCGACGCTGCGAGAGAACGCGCTCATCAAGATCTCGCTCGAAGCCAGGAAGAAGGACGACGAGCTGATTCTCGACTTCCGGGGCACGAGCCCGCAGTTCGTGAACCGCTCGATCAACACGCAGCTGCACGCGCTGAAGGGCATGCTCGCCCAGGTGTTCCTGACGTTCGTCTGGCCCGATCTGCCGCGCAATCAGGCGGTGTTCGCGCCGATGCGCCTGATGAGCGACTGGGGTTCGGCGCTCGATTCGACGCCGGAGGCGCCGAACGCGCAGAGCATGATGACGTTCTTCCCGGGCTTCACGGCGCTTCAGATGTGCGTGTCGAAGTTCCTCTATCCGACCACGACGCGTTACACGAAGATCCTCGCACCCTGGTACAACATGATCACCACGTTCATCTACGGCGGCGTAAACCAATACGGGGAGACCGTCGGCAACCTGTGCGCCGACCTGAACGGCATGAGCGGCGGGGCGCGCGAGGACCAGGACGGCGAGCACTCGATCGCGCCGATCTTCGCGGCCATGACCGACCTCGGCGAGAACGAGATCATCGAGGAAGAGACGCCGATCGTGAAGATCGTCCCGCACCGGCTGCTCGAGGACAACCAGGGCTTCGGCAGGTTCCGCGGCGGCAGCGGCTATCAGGTGATCGGCACCGTGCGCCGCTCCGACATGTTCGGCTTCATGACGACGTGCACGGGATCGAAGTTCCCGACCACGTACGGTCTCTACGGCGGATACGGCGCGCCGTCGTACCCGCTCTGCAAGATCAAGGGAGTCAACGCGTTCGAAGTGCTGAAAGACCTGCCGGAAGCGAAGTGGACGATTCCCGGCCTGATGAACGATCAACCATTCGAGGGCGCGAAGTACTCGACGCACCACATGGGCATGCAGTTCGAGATCGTGAAGCAGGGCGAGCTCTACATGATCTGCCAAGGCGCCGGCGGGGGCTACGGCGATCCGCTCGAGCGCGATCCCGAGGCGGTCATGCGCGACCGCCGAGACGGGCTGATCTCGGCTCGCACCGCCAAGGAGCTGTACTTCGTCGCCTATGACGAGCGCACGCTCTCCGTCGACGCCGAGGGCACCGAGAAGCTTCGCCAGGCCGAGCGTGAAGCGCGGAAGAAGCGCGGCAAACCGTTCGACGCGTTCGTCAAGGAATGGGTCAAGCCGGAACCGCCGAAAGACCTGCCGTACTACGGCCCGTGGGGCGACCGCGAGGAGATCTACCTCGGCAACCCGGACAGCAAGGTGGCGCGCGGCACCTGCCTGGGGATCACCATGACCGATCCTCGCGAGGTGCGGATCGCCGAGCTCGAGAAGAAGCTCCGCGACCTCGGCGATCGAGCTCGCGCAATAGCCGATGCTCGACGGCAAGCAACGTTCCGTCTGGCTGCGCGTCGCTTCGGGAATCGAGACGCTCTCGGGTCTCGGCCGCGGTGTGTGGAACGAGCCGGCGGCCAGCCGAAACGCGCTTCGTGAGCTACTGTCGGTGTTGCCGCTGACGCACGTGCAGCTCGACCTCGCGGCTCTACGCGGACGGAGCGATCCCGCAGCCGATTGGAAGGCCGTGCTGTCGCGAGCCGCGGACTGGGCGGACGTGCTCCGCGAAACCGCCGCGGCGACGGCGGACGCGGTGCGCGGCCGCGCCGCCTGGGGTCTCGGCATGCCGAGCCCGGCCGCGGTCGCCGAAGAGCTCGGCGACTCGAGCGAGCGAGGTGTCGTCAAAGCGGGGCTGCAGCTCGCGGGCTTTCTGCAGGGATTTCGCGAAGCGGGGCTCGCCTTCATCGCGCTCGACCTCACGAGCGGCGCCGTGGCGGACAAGGCGGCGGCTCCCCTTCTGCGCAACGCCGAGATGTACGGCTGGCGTCGCGCCGTCGTGCTCGGGGACATCGCGCAGGCGAGCGCCGGGGCAGAGATCCGTCTCGCCGCCGGGCAAGACTACCAAACGCTGGCCGGTGCCTGGGAGCGGGGCGAGCTCATCGGCGGCGGTCTCGACGGGGCGTTCTGGGCCGGCCAGCCGCTACCGCGACCGGCACCGGCGCGCGCGCTTCTCTTCGGCGCGATCCCCGCAGGCCTCGAAGCCGCCGCGATCGTCGCCGCCGGACGCGCGCTGCGGGAGTGGCTGGGGTGACGATGCTCGATTGGCCGACCGACCGCTGGACGCTCGTCGAGCTCGCGCGCCGTCAAGCGGAGCGCTATGGCGAGCGCGAATTCATGCGCTTCGAGGACGGCACGTCGGTCTCTTTCGCGGAGCTCGACCGCCGCAGCACGCGCATCGCGCACGGGCTCGCAGCGCTCGGCCTCCGCCCGGGCGATCGCCTCCTCGCATTCTTGCTGAACGGCCCATCGTTCCTGCCGCTGCTGCTCGCCGCCAACAAGGTCGGGGCCGTCTTCGTCACGGTGAACACGGAGCTGAAGGGAGCCTTCCTCGAACACCAGCTCCGCAACAGCGCCCCGCGCGTCGTCGCCCTCGACCGCGAGCTCGCGAGGGTGTTCTCGGGCATCGATCTCGGGGGTGTCGAGTCGATCGTTCTGGTCGGCGACGGCGGGTCGAGCGTCGAAGCACTGGACGGGCCTCGGCTTCTCGACCTCGACGCGCTCGAACGCCCGATTGACGAAGCAAGGACGCTGGTCGAGCCAGCCGCGCGGGACATCTCGACGGTGATCTACACCTCCGGGACCACGGGTCCCTCGAAAGGTGTGCTGATGCCGCACGCGCACACGTACCTGATGGGCTACACGCTCGCCCGGCGTCTGGAGCTTACCGAGGACGACCTCTACTACGTCTGCATGCCTATGTTTCACTCCAATGCTCTGTTCATGCAGACGATCGGCAGCTTGATTGCCGGCGCGCGCGTGTTCGTCGTGCGACGCTTCAGCCCCTCGCGCTGGCTCGCGGACATTCGACGCACCGGCGCGACGTTGACGAACGGGCTCGGGGTGATGCCCGAGTTCATTTTCCGCCAGCCCCCGAGCGACGACGATCGCCGCCACCGTCTGCGCGCCATGATGGCCGTGCCGATCGCGGCCGAATGGGGACGCGCGTTCGAGGAGCGCTTCGGCGTACCTCTCGTCCAGGGCTACGGAATGACGGAGATCAACATCGTCGCCTACACGGCTCCCGGAGATCCCTTGGAGCCCGGCTGCGCCGGAGTCGTCCTCGAGGAGTTCTTCGATCTGAGGATCGTCGACGGCGAGGATCGCCCAGTCCCTGCCGGTGAGACGGGAGAGATCGTGGTCCGGCCGAAGCTCCCATGGTGCTTCATGGCGGGGTATCAGCGAATGCCGGAGAAGACGGTCGAGGCGTGGCAGAATCTGTGGTTTCACACCGGTGACGCGGGGCGCTTCGACGGGCGTGGCCGACTTTTCTTCATCGACCGCATCAAAGACTGCATCCGCAGACGCGGCGAGAACATCTCGTCGTTCGAGATCGAGCAGGTGATCGGGTCGCATCCGAACGTCGCCGAATGTGCCGTCGTCGCCGTGAAGGCGACGGACCAAGGGGGGGAAGACGAGATCAAGGCCTGCGTCGTGCTGAAACCGAACGTGATGCTCGCTGCGGAATCGCTCCTCGACTATTGCCAGGACCGCATGCCGAGGTTCGCGGTGCCGCGCTTCGTCGAGTTCGTCGCCGCGCTGCCGAAGACGGCCACTGGAAAGCTCCAGAAAGAAGAGCTACGCCGCAATGGCAGAACACCGTCGACGTGGGATCGTGAATCGGTGGGATACGTCGTGCGGCGCTGAGCCGGATGACCGAGAAAACGAGAGCGAAGGAGGCACGTCATGGAATTTCTCGAGGTTTGTGGTCTTCGTCGTAGCATCCGCATCTTCGACCGCAAGAAACCGGTCGAGCGGCTGAAGGTCCAGCGGATTCTCGAAGTCGTGCGGGTGGCGACGAGCTGCCCGGGAAACCTGCAGCCGTGGCGGGCGATCGTCGTCGATCAGGACAAACTCTCGCCGGCGGACCGCAAGACCCTCCTCGCCGCCGACAACTACCAGGCCGCCCACGCACAGGCCCCAATCTGGATCTACTGGTGCGCGGACACCGACGCGGCGCGCCCGGACACCTTTCGGGCCCGCGTCCACGAGCTCATCGACGTCGGCGCGATGCCCACCTACTACGGCTGGACGCACGAGACCGTCGACGGCTCGATTCTGCGCGGCGAGATCGCGCCCGAGGGGATGGCCAACATCGAGCAGATCATCCACGGGATGCCGCCGGAGATGAGCGCGATGATCGCCCGGCAGGAAACCGTCGGCGCGTGCGCGATCGCGCTGTTGGCCGCCGTGAACGAGGGTCTCGGCACTTGCCTGCACAGCTGCCACGGCGCGGACAAAATCGAGGACGTGCGCCGCGTCCTGAAGCTCCCCCAATCGTGGAACACCATCTGGGTGCAGTTGGTCGGTCATCCTCTGGAGGACCGTGAGGGCGGCGGACAGCGACCACGGCTGCCTTTCGGCGAGCTGTTCTTCGAGATGGATCCGACGCGTCCGTTCGTGCGCGAAGAGACGGTCGTGAAGGAGCTCGAGCGCGAAGGGCTGCTGCGCGCGCCGAGCCCCAAGGCCGGGCGCTTCGAGGAGCTGATGCGGATCGGGCGCAAGCTCGGCTACCCGATCTGAGCGGCGGCCGTCTGCGATGGACGACATCCGGAGCTACGCGTCGGTCGCGCGCTGGATCGACAACGTGAACCGCTACTACCAGCTGCCCGAAAGCGAGTGGGTCGGGCGGCTGGCCGCGTTGCGCGTCTTCTGTGAGCGGATCGGCAAGGACCCTGACGCGGTGATCCGCTCGGCCATCGGAGAGAAGGGTTCGAAGGTCGACATGATGCGCCGCTCGAAGCAGATCGCCAGGGAAGTGAACGGCGACGCGCGCGCCGCTCACGATTGGGACGGCGTCGTGCGCAGCTTCTTCATACACAATGGCGCGCGGGTCGTCGTGCGCCCGTACGAGCAGGACTGACGGGATCAGGCAGCGGGCAACGTTGCTATGACCACCGAAATACCATTCGCGCGCCTACTTCCGGAGGAAATCGCTCGGCACCTCGCGACCAAGAGGATCGGTCGGGTGATTCACCACTTCGACTCGATCGATTCGACGAATCGTCACGCGACGGAGCTCGCTCGGCTTGGGGCGGCGGAAGGCGAGGTGGTAGTGGCGGAAGCTCAAACCGCCGGCCGAGGACGGCTCGGCCGTTCGTTCTTCTCGCCGGAAGGCCTCAGCTTCTACGGCTCGATCATCTTGCGACCGGAGATTCCGCCGGTGCGCGCGCCGCAGATCACGCTCGTCGCCGGCATGGCCGTTGCCGAGGCCGTCGAAAAGCACGCGGGAACCCGACCAGGGCTCAAATGGCCGAACGACGTACGACTCGGTTCCAAAAAGGTCGCCGGCATCCTCACCGAGATGGAATCCGAGGCGAATCGCGTCCTCTATGTAGTCTGCGGCCCCGGCATCAACTTGAACGTGCCGTCAACCGACTTTCCGCCCGAGCTCGGCGCCATCGCCACGTCGATTCTCGCGGCCACCGGTCGCCGCGTCGATCGTGCCGCATTCGCGGCCGACTTGTTCGGCAGCTTCGAGCGCTTGTACGACGAGTTTCTCTCGAGGGGGCTCGTTCGGCTGCGAGAGCGGTGGGACGCGTATTCCGTCCTCAACGGCGAATGGGTCAGCATCGAAGGCGCAGGGGAGACGCTCGAGGGCCGAGTGCTCGGTATCGATGAAGAGGGCGCGCTTCGGCTCGAGGGACGACAAGGCCGAATCACACGCGCGCTGGCCGGCGACGTTACGTTGAAGAAGGAGGCTTCGTAACCGACGCCCGCCAACCGAGACCGACGATGGCGGAAGCAGCCGGTTTGCGTGGAAACCGGTCCGATTCTCAGAAAAACCAGTTCTTCCGACGAGAAAGCCCCATCTGGATCAGCCGAAGGATCTCCTTCTTCACCTGATCGACTTTCGGTTGGAGATCGGCGTCCTCGGCGTCGAACGCTCCGTCGAAGCGCATCAGCGGGCCGAAGCTCAGCTGGAACTTCACCGGAAAGGGGATGAATCCGAGCGGGCCGAGCCACGGCATGGTCACCGTGATCGGAAACGCCGGCGATCCGATCAATCGACCGAGCCACTTGACGTCTGCGAGACCCGGACTCTGCTCCTCGCTGCCGACGACGCCGACCGGCAGAATCGGCACCTTGTGCTCGAGCGCCAAGCGCATGAAGCCGAGCCCGAAGCGTTGTAAGCGGTACGCTTTTCGATACGACTTGACGAACCCGCGAGCGCCTTCGGGGAAGACCATTACGCATTCACCGCGCTCGAAGAGCTGACGGCAATTCTCCGGCGTGCCCACCACGGAGCCGGCACGCGCCATGAACACGTTGAAGAAGGGGATCGTCGGCAGAAAGAACTCGCCGAGCCCGCGCGCCAGGCGCGGCGGATCGGCCTCGAGAAAGACCCCCGTACCGATCATCGCCGCGTCCCACGCGAACGTATTGCCCGCGTGGTTGGCGACGATGAGAACGGGACCTGCGGCGGGAAGGTTCTCGAGCCCGTGGCTCTCGACGCGAAACCAGTAACGATACATCACGGCCGTCAGTAGTGCCGGGTAGCGGGCGATGTCCTTGTCGAAACCGAACGGATCGTAACCGTACTCGTTGAGTGGCGTTGCGAGCCGCTCGTAGCGGCGGGCGATCTCGTCGTCGAGCGTCGCAAGCCACCGCGGCAGACTCGAGCCGCCGCCGCGCGCAGCCGCTCGTGCGGGCTGTTCGCCCGCCGCCTCGGCCGAGCCGCGGCGCGCGTGGAGGCTCGCCGTGCTCGGCGCTCGCTTCACGGGGTGCGTTTCGATGCCGACGATCTTGCTCATGAGTACGCGCGGCCGACAACGTTACGGGGATGCCAGCGACGTTGTCAACTTCGCTCAGCCGGCAGAGAGTCTCGACGCCGGGACATTTCTCTGCGGGCTTGCAAGCTTCGCGAGCTCCGTCTGCGAGCTACTAGTTTCGACGACGGCCGCGAAGACACGAACGCCGCACCCGACGGGCGCGGCGTTCGTGTGCGGACTCGCTCAGAACCGCAATGCCGACGAATCAGAACTCCGGCGCGGGCGGAGCGCCCGCAGACTTCTTCTCCTCGGGCTTTTCGGTGACGACCGCTTCGGTCGTCAGCAGCAGCCCTGCCACCGAAGAGGCGTTCTGCAGAGCGGTGCGCACGACCTTGGTCGGGTCGATGATCCCGGCCTTCATGAGATCCTCGAACTCTTCCGCCGCGGCGTTGAAACCATAGCTACCCTTGTTCTGACGAACCTTGTCGAGCACCACGGAGCCTTCCCAGCCCGCGTTTTGCGCGATCCAACGAAGCGGCTCCTCGACGGCGCGTCGCACGATCGATACGCCCACCTTTTCCTCGGCGTCCACCTTCAGCGCATCGAGCGCGGAGCTGGCACGGATGAGCGCCACGCCGCCTCCCGGCACGACGCCTTCCTCGACCGCCGCCCGCGTCGCGTGCATGGCATCCTCGACACGCGCTTTCTTCTCCTTCATCTCGACCTCGGTGGCGGCGCCGACTCGGATCACCGCCACGCCGCCGACCAGCTTGGCGAGGCGCTCCTGCAGCTTCTCGCGATCGTAGTCGGAGGTGGTCTCGTCGATCTGCGCGCGAATCTGTTTGACGCGACCCTCGATATCGGTCTTCTTGCCTGCGCCGTCGATGATCGTCGTGTTGTCCTTGTCGACGACGATCTTCTTGGCCTTGCCGAGATCGTTCATCGTCACGTTCTCGAGCTTGAGGCCGAGCTCCTCGGCAATCACCCGTCCGCCGGCGAGAATCGCGATGTCTTCGAGCATCGCCTTGCGGCGATCTCCGAAGCCCGGTGCCTTGACGGCGACACACGCGAGCGTGCCCCGGATCTTGTTGACGACGAGCGTCGCCAGCGCCTCGCCCTCGACCTCTTCGGCGATGATCACGATCGGCTTGCCGCTCTTGGCGACCATCTCGAGAACCGGCAACAGGTCCTTCATGGAGCTGATCTTCTTCTCGTGGATCAGGATCAGCGGGTTCTCGATCACCGCCTCCATGCGGTCGGGATCGGTGACGAAGTAGGGGGAGAGATAACCGCGGTCGAACTGCATGCCCTCGACGATCTCGAGCTGGGTGTCGAGGCTCTTCGCCTCTTCGACGGTGATCACCCCTTCCTTGCCGACCTTTTCCATGGCTTCGGCGATGATGTCGCCGATCGTCGAGTCGTTGTTGGCGGAGATCGTGCCGACTTGAGCGATCTCCTTGGGGTCCTTGGTGGACTTCGACATCTTCTTCAGATCGTCGACGATGGCTACCACGGCCTTGTCGACGCCGCGCTTGAGCGTCATCGGGTCGTGGCCTGCGGCGACCATGCGGCAGCCCTCGGCGAAGATGGCGCGAGCGAGCACGGTCGCGGTGGTCGTGCCGTCACCGGCGACGTCCGAGGTCTTGGAAGCGACTTCCTTGACCATCTGCGCGCCCATGTTCTCGAATTTGTCCTCGAGCTGGATCTCTTTGGCGACGGTCACGCCGTCCTTGGTAACGGTCGGAGCGCCCCAGGACTTCTCGATCACGTACGTTGCGGCCCTTGGGACCGAGCGTCACGGTAACGGCATCGGCGAGCATCTTCACGCCGCGCAGGATCTTGTCGCGGCCCTCCGTGCCGAACTTCACGATTTTGGCAGCCATGCGAATCTCTCCTCCTTACTTGTGAGCGACTTGGATCGTTTACTCGACTACTCCGAGGACGTCGTCCTCGCGGAGAATCAGATGCTCCTCACCGTCGAGCTTGAATTCGGTGCCGGAATACTTGGCAAACAGCACGGTGTCGCCGGCCTTGACGTCGAGGGGCAGCACCTTGCCGTCCTCTCGTCTACCAGCTCCCACGGCGATCACCTTGCCCTGTTGGGGTTTTTCCTTAGCCGTGTCGGGTATGATGATGCCGCCCTTACTCTTGTCCTCTTCCTCCAGCCGCTTGACGATGATGCGGTCGTGCAGGGGCTTCACTCGTTGCGCCATACCGTGGTCTCCTCCTTGAAAGCTGTTTCTGGCGGGCAGATCGGCAATGCACGCCCGCGGGCCTCGAATGTGAACATTAATTTCGATCGTGTGCGGATCAAGGGGCCGGATGAAAAAATTGTTCGCCCATAGTAGGGGGGTGTCCCGATGCGGGGAACCCCTTGGGCGTTACTCGGCGTCTCCGTCCTGCTCGGCTGCGCCCCGAAGCCTCCCTCCCGCCCGCTTCCGGCGGCGTCGGCTACTGCCGTTGCTCCCGGGGTCCGCGTGCTTCTCCTCTGGTCCGCACCGGTCGATCTGGATCTTTACGTCACGGACCCGTCCTTGGAGACCGTCTACTTCGGAAATCCGGTCTCTGGGACCAGAGGAAGACTCGAACGAGACGTCACCTGTGAGACCCTCGAAGGCGGGGCCAATGGTCAATCGCTGGTTGAAGCGGTAGGCTGGGATTCGCCGATCCCCGGCCGCTACCGGGTCGGCGTCGACTTCATCGACGCTTGCGGCAGCCAGATTGACGAGGCCGAGTTTCGAGTCGTGACGGAGGTGAGGGGTACCCGCCGCGCGCAAACCGGCACGGTCCGGAGGGCGCGATTTCAACCGGTGGTCATCGAATTTGACGTGTCGCAGAAATAGGGTGAGACTAACGATCTGCGGCAGTCAACCGGAGGGGTCATGAATCGCTTCCCTCAGACGATCGTCGCCGTGCTGGCTGGCTGTTTCATCGCCGCCGCACCGGGCGGCGCCTCGCAGGGCTTTCACGGGCGCGTGCTCGATGGCCAGGGAAGACCTCTCGGAGGGGCTGTCGTGTCGGCGCAGAGCCGGACGCTCGGCCGCACGACCTCGGTCTACGCGGATGGTGACGGCGACTATCAGCTCCCGGATCTAATCGACGGCACCTATGACCTGCGGGTTCGACACTTCGGCTTCAAGGACCGGATGACGATGGACATGCCGGCCGACGGCCGGACGGTGGACGTGACGCTCGTGGCAGAGACCGACGACGACGACCGCATGGCGGCGTTGCCCTCGAACCGCTGGTTCGCCCTGGCGCTGGCTGCGATGCCCAACGATCACATGCGGGAGGAGTTCGAGCGGCAATGCACGTTCTGCCATCAACAAGGAAGCTCCGCGACTCGCGTCGAGCGCACTCCTGAACAGTGGGAAAAGATCTTTACGCTGATGGCGCGGATGGGCGGGATTCTCTCCGCCGAGACACGCAGGGCGTTGCCGAGCGTGTTGAACGCGGCTTACGACCACGATACGTCGATCGCCAAGCTGAAGGAGCAGCTGGAGCGATACGCGCTGCCGAACGGCGCAGGCCTTCCCGTGGTGATCGACGAATGGGCGCTCGGCGATCGAGCCTCGGTGCAGCACGACATCGTCGTGCATCCCGCGGGGTACGTCTACGCGGTCGACACGACCAAGGACTTTCTCTATCGCCTCGATCCACGCAGCGGCGAGCGCAAGGAGTTCAAGATCCCGGATGGCGGCATGCCGCTCGCGGGCGTCTTCCACAACACCAGCAACGTGCTCCCGCCGAATGCCGACGCCCACGTCGCCCCGCACAGCCTGCAGGTCGCACCCGACGGCAAAATCTGGGTGACGCTCTGCCTCGGCAACAAGGTAGGTGTCTTCGACCCCAAGAGGGAGTCGTGGCGACTGATCGACCAGCAGGAAGGGCTCTACCCACATACGATCCGCTTCGATCAGAAGGGGCGTGCCTGGTACACGCTGGCCGTCTCGAATCAAGTCGCGATGATCGACCCCGAGACGGGCGCCCAGAAGGTCATTCGGCTGCCCGCCCGCACCTGGGGACAGGCGATCGCCGTGCGCATGACACCTTGGTTCCTGAGCCTCGGGAAATGCGATTCCGCAGCCGGAGACGGCGTCCGAGGGCGCAATGCTGCCGGTGCCGTACGGCATCGACGTTGCTCCTGACGGGGGCGTGTGGTTCAGCCAGCTGAACGTGCGTCGGATCGGGCGGATCGACCCAGCCTCGGGCAACTACGAGCTTTTCGACACCCCGTTCCCCGGGCCGCGTCGCCTGCGGTTCGATTCCCAGGGAAATCTGTGGATTCCCGGATTCAGCGCCGGAGTCCTGGCGCGCTTCGATCCGAAGACGAAGGAGTTCACGACCTGGCCGCTCCCCACGAATCCGCCCGGCACGGAAACGCCTTACGCGCTGAACGTCGATCGGCGGAGCGATGTCGTCTGGATCTGCGGCACCAACTCGGACACGCTCATTCGCTTCGATCCAAAGACTGAGACGTTCACGATCTTCCCGCTGCCCACGCGAGTCACGTACACGCGCGAGATCGATTTCGATGCCGACGGCGGTGTATGGACGTCGAACTCCAATACGCCGGGGTGGCACATCGAGACCGAGCGCCCGCAGATCATCCGTTTGCTGGTGAATGGGATGCCGCAGACGGCCGTGGCGCAACGATGAGGACGACGGCTTCAGGAGGGAAGGAGAGCCTCTTCATCCCGTAGCCCGAAACCAAGGATACCATGCTCGACGTCGGCGATACGGTCCCCGACATCACGGCGCCTCTCCACGACGGCGGAGAGTTCTCGACGGCGAAGCTCCGCGGCAGGCCCTACGTCCTCTATTTTTACCCGAAGGACTTCACCCCGGGCTGAACCAAGGAAGCGTGCACCTTCCGGGACCGGAAGGCCGACGTCTCCGCCGCAGGCGCCGAAGTCTACGGCGTCAGCCTCGACGGGCTCAAAAGGCACAAGGCGTTCGCCGAATCGCTGAAGCTCAATTTTCCGCTCATCGCCGATCCCAACAAGAAGGTCGCTGCCGCTTTCGGCGTACTGTGGCTGGGCGGCCTTCTGCCGATCACCAAACGCGTGACGTTCGTGGTCGACCGTGCGGGTGTGATCCAAAACGTGATCGCCTCGGAGTTCAACATCGACAAGCACATCGACGAGGCGATCGCTACGCTCCAGTCGATCGGCTGAAGAATCCTCCTCGGCAGCGTCAGCCCCGAGGCGAAACTATGCAGAAGGGCGAAACGCGGTGGGCTCGCGCCTGGCGCAGGCCGCGTCGCGAGCCGTAAGGCCTTTGCCTTCTAGTCCTTCAGCGTTCTCTGATACAGCCGGTGAATCGCCGCGATCTTCTGCCGGAGATTCTCCGGGGTCCAGTCACCGGTCGCGATCGGTTTGTGTACCACGGTCTCGACCGTGGCCGGGCGGATGAACATGGCGTGCTTCGGCAGCGCGTCGAGGGCGTTCTTGAAGACGATCGGCACGATCGGCACGTTGGCGGCCATCGCCAGATGAAACGCGCCCTTCTTGAAGCGCCCGAGCTTGGGAGTGGGGCTTCGTGTACCCTCCGGGGCAATTGCGATCGACAAGCCCCTGCGCAGCGCATCGATCGCAGGCTCCAGGGCCCGCACCGCCTGCTCGTGATTCGCGCGATCGATGAACACGGCGCCGGCCATCGCGAAGACCGGCCCAAAGATCGGGTTCCTTCTCACCTCCTTCTTGGCGATGCCGATGAAGTCGCGTCGCAAGAGCTTGCAGAGCAGCAACATGTCGATCGCGCTCTGGTGGTTGAAGATGAAGACGGCGGGGCGGTGAGACCAAAGGTGCCCCTCGCCCTGCACCTGGACGTCGACGCCTGCGATGGCCGTGCCGATCTCTCCCCATACGCTCGCGGCGACGTTGACGGTCCGCCGCCAGCTGCCGTCGAGAAGAAGCGCGGGCAGACCGAGCAGCACCGAAGGAAGCAGGCCGCCGACCGCGAGTGACGTGCGCAGGATCTCCGTGGCGCCCGGCGTGCCCCGGCTCGTAAAGTTGCGCATCGGCCACCCCCGCTTCACCGCGATCTCGCGAAGCCGGCCGCTCGGATTGGTCGGGCGCGGCTTGCCGACGATCGCGAGGAGCGGCAGATCCTCGTCGCTGTCGGTGTAGAAGTAGCTCTCTTCGAGATCGACCCCGTGCGCCGAGGCGAGCTCGCGAGCGGCGATCGCCTTGCCCTCGCCGTAGCACGTCGGCTTCAAGACCTCACCGGTGAACTTGCCGTCCTTCACCGCGAGGCGGGTGCAGAGCACATGGCGGATGCCGAGGTCCTCGGCGAGCGGATCGATCTGGTAGCGCGTCGCAGACGACACGACCGCCACCGTGTGTCTCTTCTTCAGGTGCGCCTGCACGAGCGCGCGCGATTCGGGATAGACGTTGGCGGCCAGGCGCTCGCGGAAGATCCGCTCACCGATCGCCGCGAATTCCATCTCCGGGGTGCCGCGCAGCCCCGTCGATGTGCGGGCGACGAACGACGAAAAGCCGATCTGACCGAGCCCGAATTGGGCAATCGCGATCGCCGTCTCCAACATACCGCGCGCGCCCATGCGGCCCGACACGATTCCGTCGCGGATGAACTCGCTCACCGAGAACCCGGCGAGCAGAGTGCGGTCGACGTCGAAGAATGCCGCGATGTGCGGGCCGGACGGCCCGTCGAGGATCTCGCTCGTGAGCTCGGAACGCTCGAACATGGGAATCCCGGAGACGTCTCTCAGCGGAGGCGGTAACCGAAACGCGTCAGAGGGATGAGTCCGCGTATTTCATGTCACCCTGCGGAAGCACGGCGTCCCGCCTCAGTAGCTCAGAAGCGCGCGTCGATGGCAATCGCCCTCCGTAGGCGGGCGAGGTACTCGTCGCGGGAGATCGTGCGCGCGCCGAGCGAGGCGAGGTGGTCCGTGACGAACTGCACGTCGAGAAGCGCGAAGCCGTTGCGGGCAAGGCGCTCGACCAGCTCTGCCAACGCGACCTTGGAGGCGTCCGCCTCGCGGTAAAACATCGACTCGGCTGCGAAGAAGCCGCCGATGGCGATTCCATAGAGTCCCCCCGCCAAGTGCTCTCCCGCCCACACCTCGACGCTGTGTACCCAGCCGCACTCATGGAGCTCCAGATAGGCGGCCTTCATTTCTGGCGTGATCCACGTGCCCTCGCGACGATCCGCGCATCCGGCGATGACGTCGCGGCACGCCTGGTCGGCCGTCACGCGAAACGCGCCGCGGCTCCGCTTGCGCCGCAGACTCCGCGATTCATGAAAGCCATCGAGCGGCATGAGCGCGCGGGGGTCAGGCGACCACCACAAGAGCTGACCGTCGGGATGGGGCCACGGGAAGATGCCCGCGCGGTACGCAGCCAGCACCGTCCCCGGCTCGAGATCGCCGCCCGCGGCGATCAATCCATTGGGCAGCGCGGTCCGCGGATCGGGCATTCGGTAGCGGCTTGGCGGTACCCATCGCGGGCTCATCGATCGCTCCACTCTACCTCCGTGACGCGAAGAGCCGAAGACCGACATGGAGAGGCATTCACTAGGGGGCGGTTCGCGATCGACGCCGTGCGAATCAACCGCTCACGCGCGCGGCGACGAAGCGGGCGATCGCGTCGACCACGGACGGGTGGTCGAGGATGTCGTTGTGACCGGCCCCGGGGACGCGAAGGAACTGCTTCGGCTCGCGCGCCAAGGCGAACAACTGCTCGCCGAGTACGTAGGGAACGATCGTGTCACGATCCCCGTGGATGGCGAAGAACGGAACCGACAGCCGGCCGACGAGCGCCGCCGAATCGAACCGCGCCCCGGCGAGAAAGGCGAAGCCGCCATAGTGGGTGCGCGCGACGTCGCGGAGGCTCGTGAACGTCGATACGACGACGACGGCCGCGCACGGGCGCTCGGTCGCGAGACGGATCGACACGGCACCGCCGAGCGACTCGCCGAAGCAGACGATCCGTGACGCCGCGGTGCCGCGCGCTCGTTCGCTGTCGAAGGCCGCGGCCGCGTCGAGATAGACGCCCGCCTCGCTCGGTTGGCCCTGGCTCTTTCCGTAGCCGCGGTAGTCGTAGGCGAGAACGTCGAGGCCGCGCGAAGCGAGCGCCAGCAGCACGTCGGCACGCCCCGCAATGTTGCCGGCGTTGCCATGCGACCACACGAGCGTGGCCTGCGCGGAGGCGCTTCGCGCGACCCAGGCGTGGAGACGCACGCCGTCCGCAGCCGTGAACCAGCGCTCTTCGACCCCCGGCGGAGGATCACCGACGAGCGGATCCGGAAAAAAGACGAGCCTGTCGATCATGGTCTGGCAGCCGGAGAGATCGGCCGCGACGAAGAGCGTCCAGAGAAGCCTCCGCGCCGGAGTCACGGACCGTCACGTCAGGCGACCTGGAGCGCGACCTTGCCGAAGTGGACACTCGACTGCACGATGCGATGCGCCTCCGCGGCATTCGCGAGCGGCAGGATACGATCCACGACCGGCCGGAGCCGACCCGCTTGCAGCGCTCCTCCGAAGCGCGCATCGAAGGCCCGGACGATGGAGGCCTTCTCGGCGACGGGCCGCCCCCGCAGGGTCGAGCCGATGACGCGAAGCCGCTTCATCAGCAACGCGGCGAGATCGATCTCGCCGCGTGCGCCGCCGATCAAACCGATGATCACCAGCGTGCCGCCGACCGCGAGCACCGAGAGGTTCGACGAGAGGTAGCGCCCGCCGATCGAGTCCAGAACGACGTCAACCCCGTGTCCGCTAGTGGACTCTCGCACCGCCGCGGCGAAGTCGCCGTCGCGGTAGTTGATCGCGACGTCGGCGCCGTGGTCGCGGCAGCGGCGGCACTTCTCGTCGCTGCCGGCCGTCACGATGACTCGCAGACCCGCCTCCCGGCAAAGCGTGATCGCCGCCGTGCCGACGCCGCTTCCGCCGCCGTGAACGAGGACGCTCCCGTCAGGAGGGGGGGCTCCCAGGAGGAAGATGTTGAGAAACGCGGTGAGGAACACTTCGGGAAACGCACCGGCCTCTATGTCGCTCAACGCGGTAGGAACGGGAATCGCCGAGCCGGCATCGACGATCGCCTCTTCGGCGTAGCCGCCGCCCGGCAGCAATGCCATGACGCGATCGCCGCGCGTCCAGCCCGTCACGTTCGCGCCGACCTCGACGACTTCGCCGGCGCATTCGAGCCCGAGAATCGCCGAGGCGCCCGGAGGGGGTGGATACAGTCCTTGGCGCTGCATCAGGTCGGCTCTGTTGACCGCCGTCGCCCGCACGCGAATCCGCAGCTGATCCGGTCCGAGCGTTGGCGGGGGCACGTCGCCGAGGTGAAGAACCGACTCGTCCCCAGGGTGATCGAATACGATCGCGCGCATCCTCGTTCTCTAGCGCCCCGCGAAGCAGAAGAAAACTCGTCGCGACGCCGGCAGGCTCGCAGCGGACTTACTCGCCCTGTTGCGGGAGCGGCCCCGATCGCCTACGCCAAGTACCTACCGCGGAGACGTCGTGCATCGAGGGTGCGAAGGGAAACCGATGGAAGCCGAAGCCAGCCAGTGGATGGCGCGCGCTCTCGCCGAAGCGAGGCGCGCCGAGAAGCTCGGCGAGGTCCCGATCGGCGCGGTCGTCATCGTCGGGGGAAAGATCGTCGGGCGGGGATACAACGAGACGATCCGCGCCCACGATCCGACCGCGCACGCCGAGATCCTGGCGCTGCGCCGAGCGGGGCGTCGGGTCGGCTTCGAGCGACTGACCGAGGCGGACGTCTTCGTGACGCTCGAACCCTGCGCGATGTGCGTCGGTGCGATGATCCAGGCGCGCATCGCCTCGGTGACGTTCGCCTGCCGCGACCCCAAGGCGGGAGCGATCGTCTCGCTCTACGCGCTCGCCAGCGACCCGCGCCTGAATCACCGCTTCGGGTTTCGCGAGGGAATCCTCGAAGCGCAGTGCCGAAGCCTGCTCCAAGAATTCTTTCGCACGCGGCGCGCGGAGAAGCGTCGCGCGTCGAGATTCAGATCAGAAACGTGAGATTCGGGATCGGCCCCGCCGCGTTCACGAGGTCCACTCTCTTTGCAGCGATCTTGAGCCGTCCGTCGATGCGCCGCAGTCGATGGATCGTTCGGCCGGCCCATACGCGGACGTCGCCCGTCGCTTGGAGTGCGAGCTCGTAGAGCACGAAGTTCGAACCCACTTCGTAAGCTCCGGTTTCGTCGTCGGCGGATAGGATCTCGATGTTCGAGACGAGCCGCCGCATCATGGAAGGAGGCGTCTGCGCGTGGCGGACGCCCGTCTTCAACTGCCGAATCCTCGTCGCAAGGCGCGCGCGGTTGTCGTTGATGTACGATAAGCGTGAAGAGGGGTCGTAGTCCGGGGTCGCTGCAGGGACCCAATAGTGCACGTCGTCGGTGACCAGCGCCTCCCACTCCTCGTAACGCGACTCGTCCGCAAGCCGCGCTTCATGGAAGAGAAAATCCTCGATCTCTCTTCGAATCGCTTCTGCGATCTGCGCGGTGTCCGGGGCGCTCAAGATTCGCCCGTCATGACCTGGCGGTAGCGTCGCCAGAAGCCGCGATTCGTCGTCTCGTCGGTCACGTGGCCGGCTCTTCGCCCGGAGCTCGGATCGAATTCTTCGCGCTCCAATCCTCGACTGAGGTCGATCCATGCGCCGTCCATCCCTGCGGCGCTGAGGGCCGCGCAACCAGCGAACGCCCGTTGCATGCGCTCGGCGGTCACCGCGTCGTCGGGAACGATGAAGCTGGCGGGGCCGAGCGCCGCCTCGGATTGCCGAAGAAGGCGACGATTGAAGGCCTCGTCGACGCCCTCGAGCAGCACGGCCGTGTGGTGGTGAATCGAGATGGCGGGAGCGACGGGCTCGACGATCGCGAGGTTCATCTCCCCGAGGAAGAGGTTCGGAAAGATCATCGCGTGGGGTGGGCCGGCTCGCAGGAGCTTCCTCGCCCGCTCCGCTCCGTGCGCTCGCTCGAGGGCGCGGAAGTAGGGCGCCGCCTTCCCGACCGTCATCCCGAGCCATGCCCCGTCGGCGCCGTAGCTCGGCCGAAAGTCGAGCTCGACGTGGCCTCCGCCGTGGTCCACGGCGCGAGAGAGGTTCGACTGCTCGGGGCCCAGAACGGCCTCCTCGTAATACGTGTCCGGGGCAGACTCGACCATCGAAGCGTGCACCCAACGGAGGTGGTAACCGTCGTTGTCGCTTTCGGGTAGCATCTTCCAGTTCGCGTCGATGCGATGTCCGATCCAGCCTCTCCGGACGTCGATTCGTCCGGTCGGAGAGAGATCGCACAATCGGTCGATGAGCTCCTTGCCGGCCGCTCCGAGGTGCCGGTCCAGGGGCGGCGCGTCTCCGCTGAGATTCGCGAACACGAACCCGCGATGCGTGCCGATCTGGCCGGCGCGGTCGAGGCCGAGATCGGACTTCAGGCGGTGAAACCCCCCGGGGTGAGGTACACCCTTCAACTCGCCGCCGAGCGAGAATGTCCAGCCGTGATAGGTGCACTGGAACGACCGGCTGTTTCCGCGGGCCGCCCAGCACAGAGTGGTTCCGCGATGCGCGCAGCGGTTGGCGAGCACGTGGATTTGGCCGTCAAGGTCGCGGACGAGGATCACCGGCTCCCGCCCGACGCGGCGGGTGAGCCAATCGCCGGGCTCCGGGACCTCCGAATCGTGGCCGACGAACACCCAGCCGCGAACGAAGATCCGCGTCATCTCGTCCGCGAAGACCTGGGGATCGACGTATAGGCTGCCGTGGACGCGATCCGTGCGAACCGCCGCCTGGTAGTCGATCATCGCCGCGTTCCTTCGGGCGTCTCGCGCATCGCCAGAGATTCTAACGCAACGTAGAATCGCTCGCAATCGGATCGCGCTCGGCAGCTGACGGGGCAGGTCGTCAGCGTTTCGGGTGGGTTTGCGATGCCGCGATGAGGGCACGGCGGCTCGGCTTCGCTCCACGCTTCCAGCCGTTCACGATAGACGCAGCTCACCTGCAACGACTTTCAGGAGAGTGAGATCCCATCGGATCGGGAGCGGCGCGGTCCTAGTTCGCGGGCCGCAAGCCCTCGAGGATCATCGCCGACAGATGCCCGGCGATCTCTTCGGGACCTCGACGGCGCTTCTCGTCGTACCATTCGACGGACCAATTCAGGGCGCCGAGCGTCAGCATGCGAACCACCGAGAGGTCGAGGTCTTTGCGAAGCGCGCCCGCCTTCGCCGCGCTCTCGAAGAGAGCGCGCCAGAACGCCCCGTAACGCCGTTGCCGTCTCAAGTGCCGCTGGCGGATATCTCTGGGAACTTGCGTGAGGATGCGGATATTGGCGACCGCGTAGTCGCTTTCGGCGAGGACGAACTTCAGGTGCGCGGCGATCGCGGCGCGCAGGCGCGCCACGGGATCGGCGTTGCTCCCGAGAGCGTCGACCGCCTCGCGGGTCGCTGCGGCGACACCGTCCAGCCCGACCTCGAGGACGTTCTCGACGATCTCTTCCTTGGAGCTGAAGTGATAGTAGAGGCTTCCCGCCTGAAGGCCGGCGAGGACCGCGATGTCCTTCAGCGTGACGGAGGCGTAGCCATCGCGGCGGAACGCGGATGCCCCGGCATCGAGGATGCGCCTGCGGGTACGCGCCGACTTCGAGTCGGTCCTCAGCCTGTCGCTCTGGGCGCGCCGCATGCCGGCTTCCCGTAGCGCATCTCGATCGCTCGGTCGAACGTGACCACGGGTGTGTCCGCTCGGCCTACGGACTCGTCGTCGATGTCCGTTCGACCGTGATCAGCCGGAGCAAGGCTCAGTAAGCGGGGCGGCGCCGCCCGCGCGGCCTGCGCGCCGGCCGCGCGTGTATGGATACGAGCCCGGGTCGCCGAGCGCCTGCTCGTACTCGAGGGTGGCCGTGTCTTTCGGACCGTAAGGGTTTCATCGTCACGCGGCCGCCTCCGCCGCCCTGGGCTGGGGCAGCTCGACGTTGGCGAAGACGATCTCCATCCACAGCCGATCCATCGGATGTGGCGTGAACCGCACCGGCACGTCGAGGACCGCCGGCTTGCCAGATGCCCGCGCGCGCGCGAAGGCAGGCCCGAGATCGTCGAGCCGCGTCACGCGCTCGCCGTAGCAGCCGAACCCTTCGCCGACCCGCGCGAAGTTCACGCCCGTTAGCCGCGTGCCCATGCGCGGGTTCTGGAACACCTGCTCCTCGATCGGCTTGTACATCCCCCAGGCGCTGTCGTTGCAGACCACGTTGATCACGTTGAGGCCGTAGCGGGCGGCCGTCTCCAGCTCCTGCACGGTACAGCCGAAGCCGCCGTCGCCGGCGATGTTCACCACTTCGCGTTGCGGGTGCGCGAGCTTCGCGGCGTTGGCGAACGGCTGTCCGAATCCGAGGTGGCCCATTCCGGGATTGAAGAGGTGGCGTTCAGGCTCGCGCACCGGGATGAAGGTGTGCGTCCATTCCATGATCTGCCCGCCGTCGAACGCGACGATCGCCTCGCGGTCGATGATCTCGGCGAGCGCTCGAGCCACGGCCGCCTCGTTCGGCGGCGCCTCGGCACCGACCGCGCGTTGATCGGCGATGGAGTTCACCAGCGCGCGGTAGCGATCGCGGTCCGAGCCGAGCGCCGCCTTCCAGCGCGGATCTGCGGCGAAGCGGCCGCCCCGCAACGCTTGCGCCAGCTCCTCGAGCACGCGTCGGGCATCCCCGGCGATGCCGAGGTCGATACGGGCGTTCTTGCCGAGCATTTCGGGGTCGATGTCGATCTGGATCAGGGTCTGCCCCGACCGCCGCGGGTAGCGGGGGGGCTTGTCGATGACCGTCCACGTCGAGAACTTGCAACCGACGGCGAGAATGACGTCGGCTTCCTGCATCGCTTTGAGAGCGGCCTCGCCGCCATACCAACCGCCGCAGCCGATGTTCGAGGGATGATCGGGAGGGATGACGCCGAGCCCCATGAGGGTCGTGGTCGCCGGGAAGCTCGTCAGCTTGACGAGTGCCCGGAAGGCCTCGGTGGCACCCGAGCGGACCACGCCTCCGCCCGCGAGCAAGAGCGGGCGCTCGGCCGAGAGGAGGGCGATTGCGGCCCGCCCAATCAGGTCGGGATCACCGAGCGGCCTACCGGGCAGCTGAGCCGGAGAGCGATCGATCTCGAAGCGTCGGCGTTGGAAGCCCACGTCGACGGGGATGTCGAGGTGCACGGCTCCTGGCCGGCCGGAGAGGGCGGTCCGAAACGCGCGCTCGACGAGCTCGGGCGCGCGGTCGGCGTCGCGCAGCACCGCGTTCCACTTGGTGATCGGCCGGTAGAGAGCGAGGTGATCGCCGTCCTGCAGATTGTCGTGGGCAGGGTAAACGAGGAACGACTGGTTGTTGCCGGTGAGCGCCAGCAACGGAATGTTGTCCGCGGCGGCCGCCGCCACTCCCGGGAGCAGGTTGGTGGCTCCGGGTCCCGTCGTCCCGAAGCAGACGCCGACGCTGTTCGTGACCCTCGAGATGGCGTCCGCCATGTGGCCCGCCGCCTCTTCGTGGCGGGTCGTGACATAGGTGATCTCGCGATCGCGACCGAGCGCGTCCATCACCCCGACGAGCTGACCAGCGGGAACGCCCGCCACAAACCTCACACCGTGCTTCTTGAGAAGCGCCACAAGGATCTCGCTCACCGTAGATTCCATCGTACAGTTCCTCCCGCGGGATTCGGCGCGGCGCTCAGATGCCTGTTGCACCTCCGAGTACTGTTACGACGTAGAGCAAGAACGGAGCCACGACCGACGCACGATCGACCGCGTCTTATGGATATCTGATGTCTCCATCGGACACAGCTTTGACTCGGAGTGACTCACAAGAGGAGCGGCTCGCCAGCTGATCTCTTGTGCATGCTGTTGGTTCGGACGGGTGCCCCAGATCAGGCTCGCCTATGGGACCTCGCGCCAGAGGATCTTGATGGGCGACCCGGCGCTGTGCGACGCTCGCGGCGTGAAGCGCGACCCCGGCGGCAAGAGCTCTTCAGCAGCGACGACGCAGCCGATTTATTTTCATCTGCTGTTCGAGGACGAGCTCACCGAGCTGCGACCGATCCTCGAAGCGCTCGGCCGGCGCCGCGACGAGGTGCTTCGACGGTGGTACCAGCTCTACCACCTCCATTTCGCCGAAAGGCGTACGCTATCCGAGCCGGAGTTCGTGCAAATCCACGGCCCGGACATCGATGCGACGAGCTCGACGTTGAGCGCCGGCGACTTCGACCGCTTCGTAACCGAGGTGCGCGCCGTCGGCGAGCGGCTCGCCGCCCGCGGTGTACCGTTTGCCGAGGTCGTGGCATCGATGCACTTCTTCGAACAGGCGGCAAGCAACGTCTTCGGCGTCCTCGGCGCCGTCGGCCCGAGCATCTACGTGTCGTTCGACAAGCTGAGCCATTGTCGAATGATCGTCTTGGCGGATGCCTATTTCCGAAGCACGCAGGCGGTGACGGCGGCTCGCATCTACGAGCTCGAGCGCGATGCGAAGGCGCTCGGCGACGTCGGCCGGAGGCGCTTCCATGGTCTCGTCGGCGCGAGCGCGCCGATGCGCGAGCTCTACGAACGGATCGAGGCGGCGGCGTCGACGCGCGGCACGGTCCTGGTGGTCGGAGAGAGCGGCACCGGCAAGGAGCTCGTAGCCCGCGCGCTGCACGAATGCGCGGCGGCGCCGCACGCCGCGTTCGTCGCGCTCAACTGCGCCGCCATTCCCCGCGAGCTGATCGAGAGTGAGCTCTTCGGCTACAAGCGAGGCGCCTTCAGCGGCGCCGTGACCGAGTACCTCGGCCTGTTTCGCGCCGCCGAAGGGGGCACGCTCTTTCTCGACGAGGTGACCGAGATGAGCCCGGAGACGCAGTCGAAGCTCTTGCGGGTGATTCAAGAGCGGAGGGTGCGTCCCGTCGGCTCGACGACCGAGCTGGCGGTGAACGTCCGGCTAGTCGCCTCGACGAACCGCGATCCCGACGAGGCGGCCGGCGAGGGAAAGTTGCGCCGCGATCTCTACTACCGCTTGCACGTCAACGTGCTGAAGGTACCGCCGCTGCGCGAGCGACCGCGACGACATCCCGCTCCTCGTCGACCATTTCATCGCGTTGTTCAACGAACGGCTGCGGCCCGCCGTTACGGTGGTTGACATCGACCGCGAGGCGCTCTCCGCCCTCGAGGAGTACGACTGGCCGGGCAACGTTCGCGAGCTTCAGAACGTGATCGAATCGGCGTTCACCTTCGGGCGCAGCGACACGATCCGATTGGGCCAGCTACCCCTCGCGATCTCGCGGGAGGCCGTGGCGCCGCTTCCGGTCTTGCCCGGGCGATTGCCCACCTTCGCCGATGCGGAGCGCGAGCTCGTGCAGCGGGCGCTCGACTCGACCTCGGGAAACAAGGTGAGGGCGGCGAGGCTGCTGCGCATCTCGCGAAAGAAGCTCTACGCGAAGATCGCCAAGTACGGTTTGCGAGAGTGAGGCGAGCGCCGGGCGGCGAGCGCGGGCGACGAGAAGAGAAGCGCGCCTTGCCGAAGCCGTCGATGTCCGTACGAAACGGCCTGTCGCCGAAGGCATCATTCGACAAGAAGTGATCGCAGGGTGATGGGGCCGTCTGCTCACGGAAACGGCTGGCATGCTCGATGCTTCGCGATCAGGCATGAAGGCGATGGCCACTAGCACCAGCGGGGGATACGCAATGCGCGAGGCGACGAGCCTCGTCGTGAGTCGCGACGCCGCTCTCGTTGCGCTCGTCCGCCGCGCGTCCCCGGATCCTTGGCTGGTGGAAAGCCGCGGTGACTGGCGCCGAATCGGTCAGGCCCTAGGAGACCGTCGCGTACACCTCGTCCTTTTGGACGACGAAGCCGTGCCCGAAGGCAACCGTAGCGGATTGATCGATAAGATCCACAAGTGGTTCCCGGACGCGCTGATCATCTATGTCGCCGGGAAACACAATCAGGCCGTGGAGCGCTCGGCGCGAGCGAGCGGCGTGCTCTGTTACACTTCGAAGCCCGTCGAGGCCGAACGTCTAGAGCATTTGCTTAGGAGCCTCTCGCATCGTTCGATCGAACCATCGGGCGCCCGTACTCGATCAGCCGCTCGCCGAGCGGAACCACTGCCGCCGCTTCGATAGTCGTGCAGACGCCTCGGTTGGAGTCATCCCGACCGGCGACTGAAACCGAAGGCGACAGTTTCCTGCCTCGACTATCGCGTGAAGAACGGCGGGTGATGCGCGAAACCTGTCTGGCACGTCTTTCGCATCCCGATATGTCGGGACTGTCATATCCCCGATCGTCGTCGCAGGGACTGGGGATGGCGCAGCCGAGCTAGTCGCCGAAGAGGCATCGCGATGAGCGGAGAGACCCTGATCCCTCGCGGATCGGAGACGCTGGAGGATCTCCTGACCCGTTGTCGTGACCTCGTCGAGGATCCTGCCTACCCCTCGGTCCGCCGCTGGCGCGACGCGGGCGGAAAGGTGCTCGGGCACTTTCAAGTCTATTTTCCCGAGGAGATCGCCCACGCCGCGGGCCTGCTCCCCGTGAAGGTGCGGGGCGGACAGCTCGATGCGCAGCACGCCGATTCACACTTCGGCTCGTACCTCTGCTCGATCCTGCGGAGCTCGCTGGAGCTGGCCCTCAGCGGCCGTCTGCGCTGGACCTGTTCGTCACCCATCCCATCTGCGACGCCGCGCGCAATCTGGCGGGAATCTGGGCGCGGAACTTCTCCTATCCGTCGCGGATCCTGTATCTGCCGCAGAACGCCAACTCGCGGCACGCGGCAGCCTACCTGCGCGACGAGTACCTACGCCTCGGCGAAGAGATCGAGGCCGTGGCCGGAAGGAAGATCGGAGACGACGACTTGCGCCGCTCGATCGCCGTCTTCAACGAGAATCGACGGCTGCTTGCGCGAGCTCTACGAGCTCAAGCGCGAGACGCCGTGGCTGCTGTCCGTCGAGGAGGCCTACGTGCTGCTCGCCGTCGGCGGAATCATCCCGCGCGAAGAGCACAACGCAGCTGCTGTCGAGCGCCACTACGGGGATCCGCGCGAGGTCGGCGCGCAAGCAGGACAAGATCCGCGTCGTCATGGAGGGCGGGTTCTGCGAGCAGCCGCCGCTCGAGATGCTGCGCATCATCAGCCAGTCCTGCTACGTGGTCGACGACGACCTGCTGATCGGTCTGCGCTGGATCGAAGACGACGTGATGCCTCGAAGGGGACCCGTGGCAGAACCTCGCCGAGGCGTACCTGGAGCGGTCGTCCTACAGTCCGGTGCAGCACGATCTGCGCAAGCCGAAGGAGCGGATGCTTCTCGAGCGCATCCGGAAGTCCGGAGCGGAAGCGGCGATCATCGCCGCGGCCAAGATGTGCGAGCCGGGACTCGACGAGCAGGTCGCGTATGCGAAGGCCCTCGAAGAAGCCGGAATACCGTACTTCGTCAGCGAGTTCGAGGAGAAGATGACGAGCTTCGATCAACTGCAGATGCAGCTCGAGACGTTCGCCGAGAACGTGCTCTTCGAGTCGTGAGGCGAGCTTCGCGATGACGAAATCGATTCACGCGAGGGAGGATTGCCGATGATGACGGCGCCCAGCGCGAGGGGTGGCGTAGAGATCGTCGGGCGCGGGGCGCGCGAGGGCGGACGCCTCTTTCGCGAGTGGTATGGGAATCTGAGCGCCGCGAGCGAGCGGAACGAGCCGGCGGCCTACGTCTTCGTCATGGGGAGCATGGCGGAGATCCTCCGCGTCTTCGATTTCCACACGGTCTTTCCAGAGATCAATTCGCTCCAGACTGCGGTGCGTGGCGTTGCGCAGGAGTACCTGAACCAGGCCGAGGAGTACGGCTACTCCCCCGACATCTGTGGGTACGTGAAAGCGGACGTCGCCGTCCAGCTCCGGCACGGAGAGCATCCGATGGGGCGCATCCCCAAGCCGGCCATCGCGGTGGTGACCAACGCCTGCAACACCTACATCAAGTGGGCGGAGATCTGGGAGCGGCTCTATCACGTTCCCGTGTTCACGCTCGACGTGCCGGGCTCACGCAGCGCCGACGACCGACGCCAGCCGGGAGATGCGGATCTCGAACGCGATCGCCGCTACGTCGAGCAGCAGATCCGCGAGCTGATCGAGGTCTGCGAGCGGGTGAGCGGCAAGAAGTTCGACGTCGACCGGCTACGCGAAGTGCTGCGCCACACGAACGAGATGAGCCGCGCGTGGAAGCGCGTGCTCGAGCTCAACCAGAGCGTGCCGGCGGTCTTCAACGCCCTCACCGACGGCACCGTCTATCTCGGCGTGGCCAATGCGCTGCGCGGCACGCCGCAGGGAAGCGCGTACTTCAGCGATCTGGTCGAGGAGCTCGAATACAAGGCCGCGCAGGGGATCGGGACGATGACGGAGGAGACGTGGCGCCTGACGTTCGTCGGCGTTCCCTGCTACCCGATCTTCCGCCGCTTCTACGAGCTTTTCTCCGAATGGGGCGGCGTGTTCGTCAACTCCACCTACCTGTCGTTTGCGGCCGGCGGACTGAGCGCGGGCGGCGAGTACGACCTCGAGCGACCGATCGAGAGCCTCGCCGAAGGTGTCTTGATGAGCTTGCGCGCCAGCATGGACAGCATGTTCTTCCAGGATCGAGCGCTGGTCGAGATGGTCGACGCCTTCCGCGTCGACGGCATCGTCTATCATCCGATCAAGAGCTGTCGAACCGTGTCGACGGGATTGGCGGACAATCGTCGGGCCGTGATGGAAAAGCGTGACGTGCCCTGCCTGTTCATCGAATCGGACCTGATGGACAAGCGCGTCGTCTCCGAGGCGCAGCTGAAGAACCGGATCGACGCGTTCTTCGAGGGGCTGGCTTCGAGAAGACTTCGAGCGGCGGGCGAGAGCTCTCAGCATTAGAGCGAGGCGCACCCATGGCGTACGCGGCAGGAGTCGACGTCGGATCCACCCAGACCAAGGCGATTGTGGTCGACGAGGAAGAGCGAATCGTCGGACGCGCGCTGCTCGAGACCGGCGCCAACGTGGTGACCGCGGCCGAGAAGGCGTTTCGAGCGGCGCTCGGCGACGGCGGAATCGAGGAGCAGGAAGTCCCGTTCGTCGTCGGCACGGGATACGGCCGGTACAAGGTTACGTTCGGCAACGCGCAGGTGACCGAGATCAGCTGCCATGCGCGCGGCGCCGCCCGCATGTTCCCCGCCACGCGCACCGTTCTCGACATGGGCGGTCAAGACACCAAGGCGATTCGAGTGGATCCCAGCGGTCAGGTGCTCGACTTCTGCATGAACGACAAGTGCGCCGCGGGCACTGGCCGCTTTCTGCAGGCGGCCTCCTTCGCGCTGGAGATTCCGCTCGAGGACCTGGGCCCGAGGGCCCTGGCCGCCGAACGGCCCGTCAAGATCACCACGACGTGCACCGTGTTCGCCGAGTCCGAGGTCCTGTCCTGGCTCGCGCGCGGGAAGAAGGTCGAGGACATTCTCATGGGAGTGCATCGATCGATGGCCATGCGCTCGATGGCGCTCTTGCGTCGCGTCGGTGTCGAGTCCGAGGTCACGTTCACCGGCGGAGTCAGCCGCAACCGCGGAATGGTGGCGGTCCTGAACGAGGGGCTCGGTCTCGAGATGAACGTCTGCGAGGAGTCTCACTTCATGGGAGCCCTCGGCGCGGCTCTCTTCGCGCTGGATCACATTCGTGTCAGCCGCTCACCCCACCCGCGCCCGGCCGGGCCGGCGAAGGAAGGAGCGCAAGCATCGTGACCTTCACCCTCGGCATCGACCTGGGATCGACGTACGCCAAGGCCGCCATCGTCACGGATGGCGGCGACCTCGTCGGCAAGGCCATCGTCGGCACCGGCTTCCGTCTGACCGAAGCGGCGGCGCGCGCCGAGCGCGAAGCGCGCGCGCAGGCCGGCCTGGAGGAACGCGACGTCGCCTACGTCGTCAGCACCGGGTACGGGCGCTATCAGGTGCCGTTTCGCGACGTGCAGGTGACGGATCTCACCGCCCAGGCAACCGGTGCGCGTCGGTTCTTTCCGAACACCCGGACCGTCCTCGACATGGGAGGCCAGACGATGAAGGCGAGCCGGCTCGACGAGCGCGGAAGGGTGAAGTCGTTTCGCCTGAACGACAAGTGTGCAGCCGGGACCGGCGCCTTCCTGGAGAAGACGGCGCGCTATCTCGGCTACAAGATCGACGAGGTCGGGCCGCTGCTCGTGACGTCCAAGGAGCCGGTGCCGATCTCCGGCGTGTGCGCCGTCTTCGCCGAATCGGAAGTGATCAACCACGTGTCATCCGGCTGCGCCCCCGCCGACATCGTGCACGGCGCGATCGTCTCGCTCGCCGACCGCTCGGTACAGTTGATGAAGCGCGCCGGGCTCGAACCGGAGTTCACTCTCGTCGGAGGCATCGCGAGGTTCGAGACGATGGCGCGCGTTCTCGCCGAACGATTGAAGGCGCCGCTCAACGTGCCGCCGGGCGATCTGGCTCAATATACGGGGGCGATCGGCGCCGCTCTCCTCGGCCATCGGCGCCTGAAGAAGCTTGCCGACGCGGGACGTCTGGACGAGCGCGTCGAAACACGGCTGGCGGCGAGCGGAACGGCCACGCCCTACTAGCTTCCACTAGCCGCCCGACATCGCCATCACGATCTCGACTCGGTCGCCGCTACGCAGCCGATGATCCTCGCTGCCGTACAGGAGCACCTCGCCGTTGACGGCGAAATTGAAGCCTTCGCTCGCAAGCAGCGCGCCGAGCCCCGGGACCTGGTGGTCGAGAGCCCTCCGCAGCTCGCGGATCGTCGCCACCGGCTCGGTGACGACGAGGCCGCCTTCGGGGAGCGCCTTCAACTGCTTCGGGATCCGCACGCTCACCGCGAAGCCCTCCGCGACGGCTGCGAGCCGGGTCCGGAAGTCGAGCGCGGGACGCCCTTCGTCGTCGAGACCGGAGAGTACGTAGAACTCCGCGAGCATACGCTCGAACTCGTCGCGCCGAATCTTCTCCCCGCGGTAGGCGCCCCACTCGAGCTCCTCCTCGAACCAGCGCCGCGGCAGCGTGTCGTCCTTCCGCCGCGCGCCGAGCGCGTAGTTGATCATGCGCTCGAGCCCGGTGATGTTGAGCCCGACCGCACGCAGATCCGCGGGCGAGAGCGTGATGCCGGTCACGTTTGCGATCTGCTTCGAGAACTGCTCGAGGCCGGGCAGGGAAGGGCTGTTGAAGAGCTTGGTCGTGAAGCGGCACATGCCGACCGCATCGCCGACCGCGAAGGTGTCCTCGCAAGCGCGGACAGCGAGTGCCTTTCCGTCGTAGGCGTTCGGCTCGGCAGACACCGCGCCGCCGTAGAGCTCTCGCTTGAACGGCGGGTCGTCGTTGATCTTGGCATTGATCTCGAGCGTGACGCGGTTCCGCAGGTGGTCCATGCCGCGCGTCGCGACCGCGAGGCCGAGGGCAAACGCCTTGATGATGCGCGCGTCGTGAGGGTCGCTCTGCATCAGCCCCTTGACCGCCATCCGATAGTCGAGCGCTCGGGGCGGATACTTGCCCGCGTCCACCGCCCGCGCGCTCCAGGCGATGGTGTCGCCGAATCCCTCACGGCTCGCCGTGGCGAAGCACAGATTCTCGATCGCCTCGTAGTTTCCCCAGGCGAGGTCGAGACCGCCGGTCTCCTTCTTCGTGAGGATGCCGCGCTGGTAGAGCTCCATCGCCCAGGCGATCGCCGAGCCGAGCGAAGCGGTGTCGAGCCCGAGATCGTTGGCGATGTTGTTCAAGCGAATGACCTGCGTGACGTCGGATACGCCGACGTTCGGTCCGAGCTTCCCGACCGTCACGTAGTCGGGGCCGTCGCCCGCGTCGTAGCGGTCTCCTTTGCCGCGCCCGCCACGGGCGAGATCGTTTCGCGGCCGGCAGTTGACCGGGCAGCGGAAGCAGCCGGTCATCGACGGACGGAAGGGGTCGATGTTCTCGGCGTCGAGCGCCTCGGTCCAGGTCGTCTGCTGGTTGTTGAGCGCGCCCAACGCGCCGAGCAACCGGGAGGGCTTGTAGAGAAACGGGGTCCCGCGGACCTTGAGCGCGTGCTGGACGACGGCGGTTGCGAGCAGCTGACGGGCGATCTCTCGGTTCGTCGGCTTGACGCGGGCCGCATCGGCGCCCGCTGCGTGCCCGGGATCGAAGCCACGGACTACGATTGCCTTCAGGCGGTGTGCGCCCATCTTGGCGCCAGTGCCGCCGCGCGCGAAGATCGCCTTGGGTCCGCACATGATTCCGGCGCAGAGCACGCCGTTCTCGCCCGCCCGTGTGATCGACGCCATCGCCAGGTCGCGCGCCCACTCCCCGCCGAGCTCGGCGGCGACCCGCTCGCGGAGGTCGATGTTGTCGAGGCCCCGCCACCGGCGCGCGTCGCGGAGCTCGACCCGCTCCCCCTCTAGGTAGAGATAGACCCAATCCTCCGCCCGACCGGTGATCACCAGCCGGTCGTAACCTGAGAGCTTGAGGAACGAGGGAAAGTAGTCGCCGGCGTTCGAGTCCATGAGGACATGAGTCTCGGGAGACCAGCTGCTGACGTTGCCGCGGGCGGCCGAAGGAACGATGCCGGTGAGGATTCCGCAGCCGAAGATGAGCGGAACCGTGGGAGAGAGCGGCCCAACGGGGGTCGTCGGGTCGAGCAGGTTGTAGAGGTAGAACATGTTCGCGCCGCGCCCCTCGAGGAAGGTCTCGACCACGTGCCGCGGCGTATAGGCGCGCCGGAAATCGCGCCGCTCGAGGTCGACGAAGAGCGTTGCGCCCTGCGTCGGGTACTGAGGCTCCCGAGCGAGACGAGACAGCAGGCGATCGACCGCGGTGCGTCCCGCGAGGGTCACCTGCCGTCCTTGAGCGCCGCCGCGCGCTCCACGAGCCGTCGCCGAGCCGCCGAAGGGATGCGGTCGGTCTGCGTTTCCCAGTAGTTGCCCAGGATCGTCACCCGCGGATGTTGCGGCTTGACCGCACCCTCGCCCGGCCCGGACCGACCCGCGATACCATCGTGTGCCTAGACGGCCGCTAGCTCCTCCATGCCGAGCGACAGCACGCTTCGTGCCATTGGGTTACCTTTGCTGTCCATCTCGAGCATTGAAGCTCTACCCTGGCTCGTGCGCGAGCCACCTCGTGATCGCGTCAGGTTATGAACAGTACCGACTAGGGCTGCGAGAGGGTGCAGCCCGGACAAGATTCACTGAATCCTTTCGACACAGAGACATGCTCCATTTCGGCCCAACTTTCGAATACGCCTCCAAGCCTACCCGTACCTGATCAAGCCGAATCATTGCCCCGTCGTCGTTCAATGCGTGGCATCGGGATTGCTCTTCAATCTGTGAAGAGGACCGATCACCAGAGGAGGAGAACGGCGATGGCGAAGCAAGCAGTTTTGGGCATCAACGACCTACTCCTCACGGCGTTGCGGGCGGTCCTCGTCGATCTTCCACTCGTCACGGTCAAACGCGGGCTCGGAATCGCGGAGCAGCGCGCGGTCGCCGACACGGCTTGGAAAGGCTACGACGCTTCGATTCGCCTCGGCATCGTGTCGATCGAGCGGCTCTACGGAAACGGCCTGTTCGGCGCTCTGCTCGGTCGCTCCGTTCACGGGCTCGTGCGGCTCCAGAGGTTGAACAACGCCGTGTTGGGGGCGTTCTTCACCGGTCTCTGGCGCGCGGCCGACCTTCCCACGGCCACTGAACTCAGCGCCGTTCGCGAGGAGGTGCATGCGCTCGCGGCCAGCGTCAGCGCCCAGGCCGAAAAGATCGAGGCGCTGGCCGATCGCCGGGCGCGGCATTCGGTGAAGGTCGCGCGGTCGATCGCGGCAGCGTGAGAGGACGAAACGGAGGCCCCAATGCTATCGCTGATTGGACATGTCGTTCGGGCGTGGACCGACGGAACGATCCGCAGCCTCGAGGGTTTCCGGCGCGGCCTGAGCGAGCCGTTTCCCCTGCGCGAAGATCCGCCTCCCGCGACTCCCTACGAAATCGTCTACGAAGCGGGAAAGGTCCGGCTGCGTCACTACCGGGCGGTCGGTACTCCGCACCCGACGCCCCTGGTGCTCGTGTATGCGCTCATCAAGCGCCCGTACATCCTCGACCTCGAGCCCGGACGGAGCGTCGTCGAGACTCTCACGCGGCAGGGCTTCGAGGTCTATCTCACCGACTGGATTCCACCCACTCGCGGCGATAGCTGGCGCGGGTTCGACGCCTACGTGAACGGCGACCTCGCCAAGGTGGTCGGCGCCGTTCTAGCTCGCGAGGACGTCGAGCGGGTGTCCATCCTCGGCTATTGCTTCGGCGCTGTCCTGTCCACCATCTATACCGCTCTCCACCCCGAGACGGTGAAGAACCTCGTCACCCTCACCCTCCCGTTCGACATGAGCGCTAGTGTCGAGATCCCCACGTTCCGTCTGATGGATCGGGTGGGGCCCGACACGATCGACCTCGTCGCCGATACCTACGGAAACTGCCCCGCGTGGCTCGTGCGTGCAGGCTTCACTTCCATGTCTCCCCTTCACCACGCCTTCAACAAGTACGTCGACCTGTACAGAAGCTTGGATCGGCCCGGCTACGCGGAGACGTTCGCGCTGTTCGAGAGATGGATGAGCGACGATGTGCCGCTGGCGGGTCAGATCTTCCGCGAGGTGACGAAAGACATCTTTCGCCGAAATCTTCTTTACGAAAACGCCCTCGAGGTCGGCGGGCGCAAGGTGGACGTCAAATCGATCGCGTGTCCGGTCCTCAACATCATCGGCGAATACGACGACGTCGTGCCTCCCGCCGCGAGCCGCCCGTTCATCGGTGCCGTCGCCAGCCGCGACAAGCGAAACCTCGAGTTCCCGAACGGCCACATGGGGCTCGCGGTCAGTGCCGCGGCGCAGGCCAAGCTCTGGCCCGAGGTCGCGGCCTGGCTGAAGCAGCGCGCATCCTAGGTTCAGCGCCGACAAATCGTCCCGCAAGATTGGCGTGGGTCAAGGCACGCAAAGGACGGCTCGGCGCGCACCGCGCAGGACCTTCTCCGCCGTGCTGCCGAACAGGAGCTCGCTCAGATCCTCCTTCGGGCCGCGAGCGCCGAGAACGATCAAATCACACGCGAGATCGGCGGCGATCTTCAGAATCTCGACGAAGGGAATTCCCTCGACGATCATCGTCTCGAAGCCGCCCCGCGCTTCGAGCTGGCGAATCTCCCCTTCCGCCCGGGCACGTTGGCGCGCGATTGCCTGAGCGGCGGAGCAGATGCCGATCTCCTCGAGACGTGTGGACAGGGCTCGGTCGATGACATGAAGCACGGTGATGTCGGCTCCTGCGGGTCGCCAGCTGAGGGCGGTATCCAGGGCCCTCAGTGAGGGTGGCGAGAAGTCGATCGCAACGAGGATTGCGCTTGGGGGTGAGATAAGTCCGGGAGGCTCGCTGTCGGCGTCAGCCATTTTGCACCGCTCGCCAGTTTTCTCGAAAGCCTGGGAGCAAGCACTGTGCCCAACTCACTGGACCCCTGGAGGGTCGCCCAGGCGGACGAAAGACACGATCCTTTTCTCATCCGCGAGAAGTGGGCAGTGGAGCGCTTCCAACACTTGAGACTTCGATCGCACACGCGCTGCGACTCGACATCGACGGGCGCGGCGAACGGCGGGCGACCGTCGTCACGGAGACTCGCGGCCCGCGCGCGACGCGGGAGATTGCGCGGCACGGGCCGTGCTTGGCTTCTCTTACAGGGCCCGTGAGCCGAGCATGGATCTCAAGCTGATCCCGATCGAGAAGCCGGTCGAGCTCAATTTCATCCTCGGGCAGTCGCATTTCATCAAGACCGTCGAGGATCTCCACGAGGCGCTCGTTCAAACCGTCCCCGGCATCCGGTTCGGCCTCGCGTTCTGTGAGGCGAGCGGACCGTCGCTGGTCCGCACGTCGGGAACGGATGCCGAGCTCACCGCGCTCGCCGCGAAGAACGCGCTCGCGCTCGGAGCGGGCCACTCGTTCATCATCCTGCTCGGCTCCGGCTACTTTCCGCTGAGCGTCCTGAACGCCATCAAGACCGTGCCGGAGGTTTGCCGCGTGTTCTGCGCGACCTCGAATCCGACGCAAGTGATCATCGCCGAGAGCGATCAGGGACGGGGAATCCTCGGCGTCATCGACGGTGATCGAGCCCGCTCCGTCGAAACGGACACCGACGTGGTAGATCGCAAGCGATTCGTGCGGAAGATCGGCTACAAGCTATGACGCCCTCGGTGACTCCAATCGTTCCCGCAGCGCACGCCACGCACCCTGGGCGTGCGCAACCGGACAGCGTCAGAGAACCCAATCGCCGGGGAGACGATGCCAGCTACGGCGCTGCTTCCATTCCTTCGCTTTGGCGATGGCAATCCGGATGGCCCTTCCGTCCTCGTAGCCGTCTTCAAGTAATGCGTTGGCGATCTCGATCGCCTTTTCGCGAACGTCGGGCGAAAGGTTTCGCATGGATGCCGGATAGCGAGCGGTGCTCCAGGGCATGACGCGTGAAGTGGGAGCATATGCCGTGCCACGCTCTGGGGAAATGTGGCGGCTGAGCTACCGCCGCCGCGCGCGCCGCCTAGGCCGTGGGCGACCCGGCAGGTAGCGAGCTCCCTCGCGCCCGAGCTCGCCCCAGGGAAGAGCGAGGCCCCGCTCGAGCGCCCGGATCACGGGCCGTCCGACGTGCGCGAACACGAGCCTCCTCACTCGATGCTCGGCCGCGCCCCCGGCGACTTCGAAGACGGATGCATGGCCGCCGGTCCCTCTCGCGAAGCGGATCGGCCGGCTCCAACCGGCCGCTTCGGCGAACATCAGATCGGCGTTGGCCGCCCACGGCGGGAATTCCAAGAACTCCGGCGCCCAGACGACGCGCGAGCCTCCACCCTCGATCAAGTAGCCGTACGTCGGGTGCGAAGTATGGATGACGGGCTTAGGTACGATGCGAAGGCCCGTCGAACGGTGGGCGCCAACCCGCGGCTCGGTCCCCTTGTCCTGCGACAGCGCGCGGATCGCGCTCATGAGCTCACACCGCTCGTCGCTCACCAGCCAAGCGTCGAGCTTTCCCCGCGCCACGGCTTTGGGGCCGCCGTCGATCATGACACGGCTCTTGCCGCTCTCGACGAGGAGGCCGGCCGGACCATACCGCGGTGAATTCATCGCCCCGATACCGAGCAGGGTGAGCCGCATTCCGCGGATTCGAGAGCTTCCGCGGCGCTTTGCGGGGGTCGGCTCATCGATCATCGCTGTCAAGCACCTCGCGGATAGGCGCATCGCACTTCGACCCGAGCGGATTGCGAGACGCGGCACGAGCAATCCCCATGAAGACGTGCGAGCGTGCTTGTTTGCCTTGTCCCGAACGGGTCACCCTTTGATGCAGAGAATCGGCTCTAGCCGCGCCACCGTATGGGCGAGGCCGGAGACGTCCGCCGCGGCGACGACCGCCGCCACATCCTTGTAGGCGGCGGGCGCCTCTTCTGCCACACCGCGCATCGAGCGGCTGCGAATGAGGATCCCGCGGTGCGCGAGCTCATCCACGAGCTCACGGCCTCTCCAGTGACGGAGCGCGGCGTGGCGGCTCATTGCCCGCCCGGCGCCGTGACAGGCCGATCCGAAGGCAAGGTCCATCGATCGCGCCGTGCCGACCAGCACGTACGAGGCCGTTCCCATCGTCCCCCCGATCAGTACCGGCTGTCCGACCTCGCGGAGAGCTTCGGGAAGCTCGGGATGCTGCGGGCCGAAAGCGCGCGTCGCGCCCTTGCGATGCACATAGAGAGGCGTGGTACGGCCGTCGATCTGGTGCTCCTCCACTTTGCAGGTGTTGTGCGAGACGTCGTAGAGGAGCCGCAGCCGCGCCTCGGGCAGCACCTCGGCGAAGGCGCCGCGGACGAGGTGGGTGATAACCTGGCGATTGGCCAGCGCGCAATTCATCGCCCCGCGCATCGCGCCGAGATAACGAGCCCCCGTCGAAGAGCGGATCGGCGAGCAGGCGAGCTCTCGATCGGGAAGCACGATGTGGTGCTCCGCGGCGGTGATCACCATCTCCTTCAGGAACTCCGTACCGATCTGGTGGCCGAGGCCGCGCGAGCCGCAGTGGATGCTGACGACCGCCTCGCCCTCGGCGAGGCCGAAGCGGCGCGCGATCGGAGCGTCGAAGATGCGCGCGACTTTCTGCACCTCGAGATAGTGGTTGCCCGACCCGAGCGTGCCGACCTCGTCTTGCTGGCGCTTCTTCGCGCGCTCCGAGACTTCGTCCGGCTCGGCGCCCGGCATCGAGCCGTGCTCCTCGATCCGTTCGAGATCCGCGGGCTCGCCGTAGCCGCGCTCCAAGGCCCATCGCGCCCCGCCGCGCAGCATCGCGTTCATCTCGCCCCCGTCGAGATGCAGTCGGCCGCGGCTGCCGACGCCGGCGGGAACGGCTTGGAACAGCGCCTCCGCCAGCGTCTCCTTCGCGCTCTCGACGCTAGCCGCGGCGAGCCCCGTGAGAAGCAGGCGCACGCCGCAAGAGATGTCGAAACCGACGCCGCCCGCCGAGATCACGCCTCCTTCGTCGGGATCGAACGCAGCCACGCCCCCGATCGGGAAGCCGTAGCCCCAATGGGCGTCCGGCATCGCGTACGAGGCGCGGACGATCCCGGGAAGCGTGGCGACGTTCGTGACCTGCTCGCGGACCTTCTCGTCCATGTCACGAACGAGCGCTTCGCTCGCGTAAATGACGCCGGGGACGCGCATCGCGCCTTTGGGCGGAATCTCCCATTCGAAATCCGAAATTCGTTTGAGGCTTTCCAGATCCATGGTTCGTCCTCTTCAGACGTCGACGATGCACTGGGCGTACCACGTGCCGTCAGCCCGGCGCCCGACGCCGAGGCTCGTGTACGTGGCGCCCTTCACCTCGAGGCCGGTTTCGTGCCGCGCAAGATCGACGCCCTCGCCCCAGGCCGTCCCTTCGAGGCGCTTCCCGTCGAGAATGCGTACGGTGAAGCGGGAGAAGAGCATCCGCCGCGTCGCCATCTCGTAAATGAGCGCGTTCAGCCAATCGACGAAGAGAAGCTCTTCGTCCGGCGCCTCGCAGCGGACGGCAACACCGTCGCGCGGTGTGACTCGCCCGAGGTCGACGACGACGGCGGTGAGAGCTTCGGCCGCCGCCTCGAATGCCTCCTCGAGCGAGGCGCCGATGCCGCGCACGCCAACGTCGGCCCCGTGAGGGAAGTGCTCCCAGCGTCTGGTCTCCACGAATGCCTCGGGGGCTCAGGCTCGGCGACCGCACGGGTATTGAGCACGTGGCCGCATCAGCCATAGTAGATGCAGTTCACGTGCCACTCGGGCGAAGGCTCGTCGGCTGGCACGCGAATGGCAACGACATCATCTCGATGCCGCTTCCTCCGTTGATCGCCGCGATGTCCCGCCCGGATTTCTATCCGCATTCCCCGGCCTCGGTCGAGCTCCGGCAGACCCACATCTCGTGGGTGCTGCTCGCGGGCGAGCGTGTATACAAAGTCAAAAAGAGGGTGCGCTTCCCGTTCCTCGACTATTCGACGCTGGCGCGGCGTTGCTTCTACTGTCAGGAAGAAGTCCGGCTGAACCGCCGGCTCGCGGAGGGTATCTACCTCGGAGTCGTCGTGATCGTCCGCCACGACGACGGCTTTGCGCTCGGGGGGCCGGCCGACGCGGGTGCGGTCGAGGACTACGCGGTGGAGATGCGGCGCTTCGCCGAGGAGAATCTCCTCGAACGGCGCGTTCTCGATGGTCGGGCGTCGCAGCAAGACGTCGAGCGGGTCGCGGACCGTCTCGCGGTGTTCCATCGCGACTGCTCGGCGAAGTCCGGCCACCGCTTCGGAAGCCCCGCCGCAGTCGCGAGAGTGATCCAGGACAACGTCCGTGAGCTTCGCGCGTTCGTCGGCCAAACGATCACGGAAGCGGACCTCGATCGCCTCGAGGAGGCGCTTTCCCGGCTCCTCGACCGCCACCGCGATCTGATCGGCCAGCGCGCCCGCTCCGGGCGCGTGCGCGAGGGCCACGGCGACCTCCGCGCCGAGCACGTTTTGGTCGGTCCGGAGATCTCGATCGTCGACTGTGTCGAGTTCAGCGAGCGCTTGCGCATCTGCGATGTCGCCTCCGAGGTCGCGTTCTTGGCGATGGACCTCCGCTTTCTCGGCCGTCCAGACCTCGCGGAAGCTTTCGTGGCCCGCTACGGGGCACGTGCGGAGGATCCCGAACTCCGTGCTCTTCTCCCGCTCTACGAGGCCCATCGGGCCCTGGTACGCGCGAAGGTCGAGAGCTTGCGGGCACAGGAAGGCGAAGTCGCCGACGGGGCCCGCGAGCGGGCTCGAGAGCGCGCACGACGCTACGTCCGCTGTGCCCTGCGGGACGTGCACCCGCTTCACCACCCCGCGCTGCTGGTCGTCTGCGGTCTCTCCGGCAGCGGCAAGTCGACCGTGGCTCGGATGCTCGAGGATCTCACGGGCTTCGCGCTCCATAGCTCGGACGTCGTTCGAAAGGAGCTCGCCGGCGCTCCTGCCCGCGAGCACGCGAGCCACGCGTACGGCGAGGGCCTCTATGCACCTGGGGCTACCGCACGTACGTACACGGAGCTCCTCGAGCGCGCGGAACGCGAGCTCGAGGCCGGAAGAGGCGCGATCCTCGACGCGACCTTCAAGGATCCAGCCCATCGCCGCCTCGCGCTCGAGCTCGCCGAGCGGCACGAGGCTGCGATCCTCTTCGTCGAGTGCCGGGCTCAAGAGGCGGAGCTTCAGCGCCGCTTCGCCGGGCGGCTTCGGCGTACCGACGAGGTCTCCGACGCGACGTGGGAGGTTCACCTCCGCCAACGCGGCGAATTCGTCCCACTCGAGGAGATCTCAGCGGAACGACGGATTTCGGTCGACACCGGGCGCCCCGAGCTCGACGTTGCGACCGACGCGGAGCGCGTGGTCGAGCGCGTACGGTGAGCCGCGCGAGCGGATTGCAATTGCTTCCCGGCGACCTACGGTCGAATTCTCGATTCCGACGATTCCAGAGGGGGACGATTGCCAGATCCGAGAAGCGGCCCCGCGGTAGTTTTGGGGAAGCGGGGGATTCCCGGGCTGCCCCCCCTTGGTCTCGGGCTTGCAGGAAACAACGACCATGGAACGAGCGAGGGCAAAGAAGGCCGCCGCGCAGATCGAGGCGAGGCCGTAGACGGCGGCGCGCCGCCGCAGGTTTCGTATGTCTCGGTTGGATCCCGTCGCGAGACCTCCGGCTCGCGGAGGAAGCGTCCGTACCGTGGAAGAAGGCGAGCCGCTGCCTCCGAGCCGCTTTCGCGATCGGCGTGAAGCGGGGCGACTCCTCGCCGCCAGGCTCCGTGGGTACTGCCGGAGGCCGGACACGGTCGTTCTAGGACTGCCGCGGGGTGGAGTGCCGCCCGCTGCGGAGATTGCGCGCGTGCTCGAGCTTCCGCTCGACGTGATCATCTCCCGCAAGCTCGGCGCTCCGGAAAATCCGGAGTTCGCGGTCGGTGCCGTGGCCGAGGGCGGGGAGCCGTACCTGAATGCCGAAGGGGTCGAGGCGACGGGCGCGTCGCAAAGATACATCTCGCGCATCACGGGACGACAACGAGAGGAGATCGCCAGGCGCCAGAAGCTCTTCCGGGGCGGCGCCCCGCTCGAGCTGGGGCCGCACGCCACCGCGATCCTCGTCGACGACGGCATCGCCACCGGCTCGACGGTCTTCGCCGCGATTCAAGCTCTCCGCCAGCGGGGAGTCGGCCGGATCGTTCTGGCGGTCCCCGTCGCGCCCCCGAGACCGTCGAGCGACTGCGCCCGCTCGTGGAAGAGGTCGTCGTTCTCTTGACGCCGACGCTCTTCTGGGCGGTCGGCGCCTTCTACGAGGACTTCGCACAGGTCTCCGACGACGACGTGTGCGAGCTCCTGGCGCAGGCCCGGGGGACGAGGCCCGTCCGCGTAGGGGAGCGCTGATGCTCGTCTTCGCAGCCTCGCCCTTCCGACGCCCGCCCCGCGCGCTCCTCGCCGCGGCGCGCGCTTCTCACGGGCGCTTTCGGGACGAACGGTTCGCCAACGGCGAGCGGCACGTGACCGTCGGCACTCGCGTCCGCGGTCGGTTTTGCACCGTCCTCGGGTCGATCACGCCGCCAGACGACCGCATGCTGTCGCTGCTGATCCTTTGCCACACGCTCCGGAAGGAACGAGCCCTCGACGTGGTCGCGCTGCTTCCCTATCTCGCGTACTCGCGCCAGGACAAGGACGAGGAGAGGAAGAGCCTCGCGTCGGCGTGGACGGGTGCGCTTCTGCGCGCCTCGGGAGTGCGGCGCGTCGTCACCTTCGACGTCCATAGCACGCGGGCGGGGCGCTACGTAGGACTACCGCTCGTCTCGCTCTTTCCGGCCGAGGCCTTTGCGAAGCGGTTGGCGGCGCTGTCGCTCGCTGGCGACGTCTGCTTGGTCGCTCCGGACGACGGAGCTCGCCGGCGCTGCGAGGCGGTGGCAAAGGCGGCGGGCATCCGCCGACCGATCGTCCGTTTCCACAAACGCCGCACCGACGCCGGCGTCGCGCACGTCTCGATGGAAGGGACAGTCGCGCCTTGCGCGGTGGTCGTCGACGACATCCTCGATACCGGCGCGACACTCGTGTCCTGCTGCCGCGGGCTCGTACGGGCGGGCGCGAGGGAGATCGTCGTGATGGTGACGCACGGCCTCTTCACGGGAGAAGGCTGGAAGGAACTCTGGGCGGTCGGCGTCCGAGAGATCCACTGCACGGACACCGTGCCTCTACCGCCGGCGGCTCGTTCGTCGCGGATCCGAGTCATCCCGATCATCGCCTCGGCGGCTTCAGCTCTTCGCGCACCGACCCGTTCTTCGGGCAACAGGAGGCCCCAATGACCGAAAATACTCTCTCCACGAAGACTCTCGACGACCTGCGGCGCGTCCTGCTCGCTCGGCAGCGTGAGCTCTTCGACGAAGTCGACGGCGTCGAGGACGACCTGCGCGCCCTCGAGGAAAGCGCCGAGGCCGAGCTCGAGGCACGGGGCCAGCAGGAAACGATGGATCGACTTCTCGACTGCATTCGCGAGCGCGACCGCCACGCCTTGGCGGAGATCCACCGCGCGCTCGTGAAGATTCCAGCGGGACGCTACGGGCTCTGCGAGGGCTGCGGCGCGCCGATCGGCATCGCACGCCTCGAGGTGATCCCCGAGACGCGCTGGTGCGTCGAGTGCGCCGGGGAGCGTGAGCGCGAGCGGCCGGCCGCGGCGCGACCCTTCGAACCCGGGGCGCACCGCGCGGTGCCGGGGGAGTACCGCGAGCTCGACGACGCGGAGCTTCTCGAGGCCGTCCGCGAGCGGATCCGAGCCCACGGCGATCCCGATCTCCTCGCGGTCCGAATCAGGTGCCATGGCGGCGTCGTGCGACTTTCGGGGACCGTCCCCGGGGACCCGCAGCGCCAAGTACTCCGCCAGATCATCTCCGACGGCATGGGCCTCGACTTGATCGACCGGCTCGGCGTCGGCGGGGTCGGCCGTGAGCTCCGCGGCGAGAGCGAGCCCGAGCCCGAAGAGGATCGCAATCTCGAAGAACGCATCCCCGCAGGACGAGGCATGAAGCCGCTCGGCGCCGAGCGGCCCGTCGTTCCCGACGACGAAGGCGAGCCGCCCGCGACACCCGCCGAGGACCCGATTCCGGAGGAAGAGTGACTTCGCGCACGATCGCGAACGGAATCCCTGTGAAGAACGCGAAGATCCCTCAGAAGATGATCCGGGACGTACGAGCGCGGCGCCAGCGTCTGCGGATGATGATGGACCGCCTCGAGGCCTCGCTAGCCGCCCCGGCCCCCGGTCGGGAGGCCGCCTGGGTGGAGAGCGTGCGTGCCGCGCTCGGCGACGTTACTGCCGCTTTGAGCGATCACGTCGCCGAAGTGGAGGCCGCCGACGGACTATTCACGCAGGTACGGGCCGATGCGCCTCGGCTCGAGAGCAGGATCCGCGGGCTCGAAGCGCAGCACGTAGAGCTCGCCGCCTCCGCGCGAGCGCTCGGCGAGCAATTGGCTGCCGCAGGCGCTGAAGCGAAGGCGGATACGCTCCGTCACGATCTGCTTCGACTCATCGGACAGCTCGCCCGCCACCGCCAAGTCGGCGCCGACCTGCTGTACGAAGCTTACGTCGTCGACGTGAGTGTGGGTGACTAGGATCGTCGCAGCTCGACCGAAGCTCTTCCAATTACCGAGAAATTTGGAAGCGAGAATTCTTGCCGTTGGCAAAGCTCGTGGGGTCGAGGCCCGTACCGCGTGCAAGGACAAGTGGCGCATGCTTTGCAATACCGCTTGCTCATCACCGGTCTAAGGCGCTCGCCTCTCACGGACCAGTAATCTCCGAGGAGGACGGATGTCTACTTGGCATCTGGGAGCCGGCGTGCAAAGCGCTGATGCGCGACACTCGACCGCTCATTGAAGGAGCTTCCGTGAAGCACATCGCGGCAACCGAGGCGCACATTCGCGATAGCCAGCAGTCTCCCGTGCGCATATCGGCGCCTCCGGTCGTGCTCGACGGCAGCCTGGCGCTGCCAGCCCGAGCTTGCGGCGTCATACTGTTCGCCCACGGAAGCGGGAGTAGCCGGCATAGCCCGCGTAATCGTTACGTTGCCGAGGTGCTTCACCGGGCCGGGCTGGGAACTTTGCTCTTCGACTTGCTGACGGAGGACGAAGAGCTGATCGCGGAGCTTCGCTTCGACATCCCGCTTCTCACCCGGCGGCTCGTCGGAGCCACCGACTGGCTCGCGTCACAACCTGCTACGCGCGGACTCGCGATCGGCTACTTCGGCGCGAGCACGGGCGGCGGGGCGGCGTTGGTCGCAGCCGGAGAGAAGCCGGACGTCGTCGGCGCAGTTGTATCGCGCGGCGGGCGGCCGGACCTCGCCGGATCGGCATTGGCGCGGGTTCAGGCGCCAACCCTCCTCATCGTGGGCGGTGAAGATACGCCCGTGATTCTCATGAACCGCGAAGCGCTCTCCGAGCTCCGCTGCGAGAAGAAGCTCGAGATCGTTCCCGGGGCCACGCACCTCTTCGAGGAGCCAGGAACGCTGGAAACAGTGGCACGGCTCGCTCGCGAGTGGTTCGTCGATCACCTCCGGCAACCGCAAACCACCGTGGCTTGACGTCGGCCCGTGAGCCGCCTCGGGAGTGCCATGAAGGGCGAATCGGCGTGGGTGAGCGACTCGAACGCGGCGTTGCTGACCGATCTCTACGAGCTCACCATGCTCCAGGCCTATTTCGAGGAAGGCATGGAGGAAGCGGCGGTCTTCGATCTTTTCGCTCGTCGTCTGCCGAAGCATCGCAACTATCTCTTGGCCTGCGGCCTAGCGGACGTCCTGCACTATCTCGAGACCTGGTCATTTCCCGCGGAACACGTCGCCCAGCTCTCGCGGATCGGGCCCTTCGCGGACCGGTTCCTCGAGCGCCTGGCTCGTTTGCGCTTCACCGGTGACGTGTTCGCCGTGCCGGAAGGAACGGTCGTCTTCGGCGGCGAGCCGATCGTGGAGATCGTCGCGCCGCTCCCCGAGGCCCAGCTCGCCGAGACCTTCCTCATGAACCAAGTGCACTTCCAAACCATCATGGCCTCGAAAGCGGCTCGCGTGGTCGCCGCCGCGGGCGGCCGCACGGTCGTGGACTTCGGCGTGCGGCGAATGCACGGAACGGATGCGGGGATGAAGGCCGCGCGATCCTTCTACATCGCCGGCGTGCACTCGACCTCGAACGTGCTCGCCGGGCTCGTCTACGGGATTCCCGTCGCCGGCACGATGGCGCACAGCTATGTCCAGGCGCACGCAACCGAGATCGAAGCGTTTCGGGCGTTTGCGGAGCTCTACGGAGAGACGGTTCTCCTCGTCGACACCTACGACACGCTGAAGGCAGTCGGGAGGGTCGTCGCGCTCGCGCGCGAGATGGGCGAGCGGTTCCGCGTGTCGGCGCTACGGCTCGATTCGGGCGATCTCGGTTCGTTGTCGAAAGCGGCGCGGAAGATCCTCGACGAAGCAGCGCTTCAGAGAGTGAGCCTCTTCGCCAGCTCGAGCCTCGACGAGTACGCGATAGCCAACCTCGTCGCCGAAGGCGCAGCGATCACAGGCTTCGGGGTCGGCACCCACATGGGCGTGTCGGAAGACGCGCCGTTTCTCGACATGGCGTACAAGCTCGTCGAGTATGCGGGCGCCGGATGTACCAAGCTCTCGCCCAAGAAGCCGATCCTGCCGGGTCGCAAGCAGATGTTCCGCCGGTCCGAGCACGGTGAAGCCGTCGGCGACGTGATCGCGCGGCACGACGAGAGACTCGAAGGGCGGCCGCTTCTCGTCCAGATGATGAAGGGCGGCCGGCGGACGGCGGCGGGCATCGAGACTCTGTCGGCCGGGCGAGAGCGCGCGCGCCGAGAGATCGCCGCGCTGCCTGCTCGCCTGCGTGCGCTCGAGCCGGCCGAGCCTGCGTACCCCGTAGCCGTCAGCCCCGCGCTCGAATCGGAACACCAGCGCCTCCGAGCGCGGCTCGTTGCGTCGCTCTGACGAACGTAACCGGGATTGCGAGGCTCCTCCGCGACAGCCGGCACGCGCGCGCTGAGGGTGAAGAGCAGAGGAGCGAGCAGGGTAAGCGCACCACGAAGCGGTCGAGCCGGCGAGCGCTGGCGGCGCTCATGGTTCTCGTAGTCCTCTCTCAATTCGCTTCAGCCGGACACGCCGGCCCAGTACGCGTCGACACCTGCCTGGATTTCGGCGAGTAGGCTCTCGTTCCTCGCCGGCCGAAAGAGGTGCGCGAAGCGACCTTGCAGCTCGAGGTACTCCTCGACCGGGGCCCGCTCCCGTGGCGGCTTCGTGTGAACGACCTTTCCGTCCGCGTATTCTTTCAGCGGCCAGATTCCGGTCTTGACCGCGAGCCGACCGATCTCGGCGGTGTCTCGCGGATCATACTCCCACCCGGTCGGACACGGCGCGAGCGCGAGAATGAGCCGTGGTCCTTCGATGGCTGCCGCCTTCTCGATCTTACGCGCCAGATCGAGGGGCTCCGACGCGATGACCGTCGCGGCGTAAGCCGGGCGGTGCGCGACCCAGATCGCGAAGAGGTCCTTCTTGCCGCCGGCGAATCCGCGCGGCCCCCGGCTCGTCGCCGTCCTCGCTCCGTGCGGCGTCGCTCCGGAAGCCTGCTGGCCGGTGTTCCCGTAGCCCTCGTTGTCGTAGCAGAGGTAGAGAAAATCGAGGCCGCGCTCGATCGCCGCCGAGGTCGCGGACAGACCCATGCCGTAGGCGGCGCCGTCGCCGGTCAGCACGACCGCGGCGAGGTCCTCCTCCGGGGGGATTCTCCTCTTCGCGAGCAGCATGTCGAGCGCGTCGCGCACGCCCTGGGCGCCGGCCGGCGCCGAGGCCATCGACGTGTACAGCCACGAGCCGCGGAACGGCGTGAAGGGATAGACCGAGAGCAGCGTCATGCAGCCGGCGGCGTTCACGAAGACGGTGCGGGGCCGAGCACGTCGTAGACCTCGTTCAACGCGTGAAGACCGCCGCAGCCGGCGCACATCGAGGTCCCCGCCCCGAGCAGGTGCGTGGAGGGCAGGTCCTTCATCCGCTGGAAGCGATCGTCGCTCACGGCCTTTCCCCGAGTGCTCTCGCTCCACCCGAGCCACGGCCTGCAGCTTCCGCACCTCGCGCAGCTCGGCTTCGGTGTAGAGAAGCCGCGGCGGCGGGCACACGCCGCTCTGCGCGGCCTCGCGGGTCACGGCTGCGATCTCGAAGAGCTCCTCGAGCGGAAGGTCGCGCCCGCCGAGCCCGCCGACGAAGCTCGCGAGAACCGGTGGAGCGCCGTTCGTGCCGTAGAGCGCCGCGGCGGCCTCGGCGTGAAGCATGCCACCCATGCCCATCGATAGGTTCTGGTCGATCACCGCGACCGCCCGCTTGCCGGCGAGCGCGCGCCGGAGCGCGCCGGCCGGGAAGGGGCGAAGCAGGCGCGGTCGCACGAGGCCGACGGACCAACCCGCCTCACGCAGCCGATCCACGGCCTGCCGAGCCTTGGTCGCGAACGATCCGATCATCAGAAAGACGATGTCGGCGTCGTCGCTGCGATAGGTCTCGAGCGCCGAATACTCGCGGCCGAGCGTTCGTGCGAACTCGCTCGCGATCTCGTCGAAGACCGCGAGGGCGTTTTGCGCGGCGAGATGGGTCTCGTAGCGGAAGTACGAGTAGGGCGTACCGCCGAGCACTGCGACCGCCTGGCTCACTGGGGCGCTGGCGCGGAAGCGGGTCGTCCCCGCGTCGAATGGCGGCAGGAACGCGCGCACGCCGGCGACATCTGGAATCTCGACCGGCTCGCGCGTGAACGAGAGATGGAAGCCGTCGAGGTTGACGATGACGGGCAGGCGCACGCGCACGTCCTCGGCGAGGCGGTACGCAAGCAGCGTGAGATCGAGCACCTCCTGGCAGGTGGCGCAGTGGAGCTGCAGAAAGCCGCTGTCGCGGGCGGCCAGCACGTCTTGGTGATCGGCTTCGAGCGTGATCGGCGCTGCGACCCCGCGGGAGACGTTGACGAGCACGAACGGCACGCGCCAGCCGGCGACCGTGTAGAGCATCTCCATCGCGTAGAGGAGCCCCTGGCTGGAAGTCGCCGTGAACACGCGCACGCCGGTCGCGGCGGCAGCGCCGGCCGCGGTCAGCATCGAATGCTCGGACTCGAGCATCGTGAAGCGTGCGTCCATTTCGCCGCCGTCGATCCAACGGGCGATCGTCTCGATGATCTCCGTCTGCGGCGTGATCGGAAACGCAGGGATGTAATCCACCTCGGCGAGGCGCGCGCCCCATGCAGCGGCGGCATTGCCCGTGACGAGACTTCGCGTGCTCATCGCGGCTCCGGCACCGCTTCGATCGCGTGGGGCGGGCACACCGCGACGCACACGAGGCAGCCCTTGCAGTGGTCGTAGTCGATCGTCGGCCTTCCGTCCGGGCCGACGGGAATCGCGTTGTCGGGGCAAAGGGTGCTGCACACCCACCAACACAGATGACAGCGGTCCGCGTCGATGACGGGGCGCATCGTCCGCCAAAGGCCGGTCTTCGCGAGCTCGCTCGTCGCCGCGGCATGAATGGCCGGAGAGGACGCCGGGACGTTCTCGCGCACGAGATCGATCCACGCGGGCCGTTCCCAGCGGTCCCCGCTGAAGCTCCTCACCTTCGGCAACGCAACCCTGGTGCGGCGCCATTCGATCGTAGGCGTCGAGCGCCGACGCCACGCTCGCTTCGACGCGACCGAAGTCGGCCGTCTCTTCACGGACCGCGCGCTCGAGCGAGCCGCGCGAGATTCCGCCGAGGAGCCGCGCCGCCGCGCCCGCGGACGCCATGCTCGCGACATGGGCTCGCGGTTCCGCGTCCAGTGGCTCGCGGCGGGAGCGTCAGCACTGCGCCCGCGAAACTGAGCCTGTGCCTCCAGATCTCGGCGTCGTCGCGGCTCGTCATCAGCAGCACGGTCCGCGGCGTCACGCCGGTGAGAACTTCCGCGGCGACCACCTGGACGAGCGTCTCGTCGACGACGACGACGAGGTCGGGGTGCTGGATGACTCCGCGCTCGTCGATCGGCCGTTGCGCAGCCCGGACGTAGGCGACGATCGGTGCTCCGCGTCGCTCGGCGCCGTAACGCGGCGAGTCCTGCACCGTGAAGCCCTCGAGAAAAAACGCGGTCCCGAGGACTCGGCCCGCCGTCTTGATTCCCTGGCCCCCTCGACCGTGGAAGCGGATGCGGTACACGACCCCGCTCCTAAAAGATGGCGAAGCGCCGCGTCGCCATCGCTCGGCGCACGCGGCCCGTCGCGAGCGCGACGGCGGCATCTCGGGGGAGGCAGCGCTCGCGCTCTGCGCGCGCGCGAGCACTTCCTCGGTGTTGGCGCGGACCTTTTCCCCGATCGTCTGAAACGCCGCAGCCTGGGTCGCTCCGCGATACTCCATCGCCGCGCAGATCACGCCACCCGCGTTGGCGATGAAGTCGGGCACGCAGACGATGCGCTTCTCGTGCAGGCGGCGTTCGGCGCCATGGCTGACCGCGATGTTCGCGCCGGAGACGACGAGCCTGCGTCCGCAGACGCTCCACGTTGTCCTCGCGAATGACGTCGGGACGGGCCGCCGGAATCCAGATGTCGCACTCGACGTCGAGAAGCGCGTCACGGTCGAGGCGGCGCCCCCGCCCGAGCTCGGCGACGCTCTTTCCCTGATCCTTGAGAGCGACGAGCGCCGCGACGTCGAGGCCGCTCGGGGTCATGGACCGCGCCGCGCGAGTCGGAGGCGGCGACCACGACGGCGCCGCCCTCGGCGAGGAAGCGCGCCGCGTGCTTGCCCACCGCGCCGAAGCCCTGGACGACCACACGCGCGCCGGCGAAGGCGTAGGTTGCAGTACGGCAACGCCGCCTCGATTGCGTGGCGCAGGCCGAAACCGGTGGCGCCGATCTCGTCCAGCGGGATGCCGCCGACCTCGCGCGGCAGGCCCACGGCGCGGCCGATCTCGTCCTTCACCCAGGCCATGCACCGCTCGTCGGTGCCCATGTCCGGGCCGAAGATGTAGTCCGCCTCGCCGCGGAGCGCGGCCGCGAAGGCGCGGACGAGCGGCTCCTTCTTCTCGCGCGGCATCGCGCGGATCGCCATAGAGCACCGACTTTGCCTCCGCCGTGGGCGAGGTCGGCCGCGCTGTTCTTGAGCGTCATCGCGCGCGCGAGACGAAAGCATTCCTCGGTGCTCACGTCGGGCGCCATCCGCAGCCCGCCGATCGACGGACCCCTCGCCACGTTGTCCACGACGAGAGTCGCGCGCAGGCCGAGCGAAGGCTGGCTGACGTGGATGATCTTTGCCGGCCCGAGGTCGTCGACGAATTTGAAGGTCTCTTCCTTCATGGTGTGCGCCCCAGTGACGCGATGAAGACGGCGATGCCGAGCAAGACGATCGTCGGACCCGGCAGCAGCTCGAGTCGTTGCGCCATGAGCACCCCGCCCACCGCAACCAGGACCCCCAGTACGGTTGCCGCCGCGACGTAGGTTACGACGCTCCGGGAAGCATTCTTGGCGATGGACGCCGGGATGATCGTGAGCGCGCCCATCAACAGCGTACCGACGAGCTTGATTCCCAGCGCGACGACCAGGGCGAAGTTCAGCAGCAGAACGAGGTCCGTGAGGCGGCTGACCCCGCTCACGTGCGCCAGCTCGGGGGAGAGGCTCAGCAGGAGAAATCTTCGCGCGAAGAGGAACGACACGCAGGTCGTCGCGCCCGCCACGGCCACGAGCGCCCCCAACGCCGGCGGCGACAACCTCGGGAAGGCCCCGAACAGCGCTTCCGCGAGGTCCTCGCTCGGCACCAGCAGCGTGCCGATCGCCAGGCTGGCGGTGAACAGGACGCCGACCAGAGACTCGGTCGGCAGGCTCGTCACGGCTTCGAGCCACCAGACGACGAGGCTCGCGCCGATGAGACTCGCGACCACGCCCCAGAAGGGATCGAAGTGGTAGAGAAGCGCGAGCGCGATTCCGGGAAGAGCGACATGCGACAGGGCGTCTCCGACCAGCGCCATCCTCCTCAGAATGACGAAGGCGCCGATCGAGCCGGACGCCATGCCGACGGCTCCCGCGATCGCCACGCTCTGTGCGACGCTCGACATCATTCTGTCCCCGCGGCCAGTCGCCCGCTCCCGTGATCATGGCGGTAGAGAGTGACGTCCCCGTAGAGGCGGCCGAGGCTCTCCGCGTTCAGCACCTCGCCGGGGCGGCCGTAGCACAGCACCTTCTTGTTCAAGCAGAGCACGTGATCGGCACGGCGAGAGACGACGTTCAGGTCGTGCGAGATGAGGAGGATCGCGGTACCCCGCTCTTTCTGCATCCTTCCGAGCATCTCGTAGACCGTGTCCTGGAAGCCGACGTCGATACTGGCCGTCGGCTCATCGAAGAGCAGCACCTCCGGGTGATCGAGCATCGCCCACGCGATGAGCACTCGCTGGAGATGCCCACCGGACAGCTCGCCGAGCGCTTTGCCGAGAACCGTCCTGCCGAGACCCACGAGGTCGAGCTCGTGCTCGAGGTGATCGATGGATTCCACGGTCGGAAACCAGAAGCGCTTCGACTTGAGCAGCAGGAAATCGCGAATGGTGACGGGGATCGAGCGGTCGACGGCGAAGCGCTGGGGCACATAGCCGCAACGTACCCCGCGGCGCCAATGCACCTCGCCGGAATGCGGCACGAGGCCGAGGAGCGCTCGCAAGAGAACGCTCTTTCCCGCTCCGTTCGGGCCGAGCAGCGCGAGGGTCTCCCCGCGTCGCAGCTCGAGAGATACGCCAACGAGGATTTCCTCCGACCCGATCGTCACGGAGAGATCGCGCACCTCGAGAACGACGTCCATCGTTCCGACTCAGTGCAATCGATGTTCCCAGCGATATCCCACCACTCATGCGCTCGGCGTCTCAGGAGCAGGAATCCGCTCAGCGCGACTTCCCGGAAATGAGAAGGGTTTCCGTCGGTATCGCGGTGTGGCACGACGACCAGCAGGGCACGGCGACCGTGGTGCTCGCCGCGCTCCGCAATGCGCTCCACGCGGTCGGGAAGGAGCTTCGCCAGGCGCGCATCGCGATGATCGGCATGGGTGCAGCCAACGTCGCGACGTATCGGATCCTCGAGGCGTTCGGGGTCGATCCGGGGTCGATCGTCGCCGTGCGACAGCCGCGGGATTCTTCACCCAGGGCGAGGTGACATCGAGGCCGCCCAGCGCGAGTACGTCGACAAGTGGCAGGTCTGCACGGACTCCAACGCCGACCGGTTGCGGGGCGGCGTAGCCGAAGCGCTCGCCGGCGCCGACGTCGCACTCGCGTTCTCGGCGGGCGGCGCGATCCGCCCCGAGTGGGTGAAGCGGATGGCGAGCGATGCGATCGTCTTCGCTTGCGCCAACCCGGTGCCCGAGATTTGGCCGTGGGAGGCGAGCGAGGCCGGCGCACGCATCGTCGCTACCGGGCGCAGCGACTTTCCAAATCAGGTGAACAACTCGCTCGGATTTCCGGGGATCTTCCGGGGCGTCCTCGACGTGCGCGCGCGGTCCGTCAGCGACGAAATGGCGATCGCCGCGGCGAACGAGTTGGCCGCCTGCGCTGCGGAGCGTGGGCTTCGCGACGATTACATCCTGCCGAGCATGGAAGAGCGCGAGGTCGTGCCGCGAATCGCCGTGGCGACGGCGGTGATGGCACAGCAGCAGGGGCTCGCGGCGCTCGCCCTCGACCCGGAGCATCTGCACGCCGATGCCCTCCGCCGCGTCGAGGATGCGCGCCGCTCTACCGAAGCACTGTTCCGTGCGGGGTTGATCCCCGAGCCGGCGGCGTGAGCGGCGCCCAGCGGGCTTCATCGGTGATCGCCATTCTCGGTCATCCTTTCAGCGTGGCACGGGTCCTGCTGTGGTCTCGAACATGCGCATCAAGCGTATCCTGCTACCGAGCGATCTTTCCGTAGCTTCGATTCCAGCAGAGCGGCTGGCGGCTGACTTGGGTCGGACCCTCGGTGCCGAGGTCGTATTGCTATTTTGCGCCGCACCGGTGGATGCGAGCAGCATCCTCACCGCATCAGAGGTGGCGTCGGTCCTCCAAGAGCAAGACAAAGCTGCGCGGGCGGAGCTCGCACGCCGGGCGGTTCTCCTCGGCAAACGAGCGCCGCGCATTCGCACGCTCTTCGTAACCGGCAAGGCAGCCTCGGCGATCACCGAGACCGCGCGGAAGCTTCGTGCCGATCTCATCGTCATCGGCACCCACGGCCGAAGCGGCTTCTCACGATTGATGATCGGCAGCGTCGCAGAGCGCGTCGTACGGACAGCCACTTGCCCGGTGCTGACCGTGCGCTCACAGGGGAGGCGAAATGCGCAAAAAAAGCGCGCTCCCGAACTGGCCTAGGCGGTTGATCGGATCGCTCCTTCAAGCTCCAGCAACGCTCGTAGTCTTCGTCCGATGACTGCTCGGGCGTCTTCAGGACGCCTGCGGTACGCCGACGATCTCCACACGGTTTCCGGCTCGCCGTGTGGCAGCGCCAAACCGTTCGGCGAGCCACAGGTTGGACTCGACGTGCTCGGTCCACTGCGGCACGATCCATTCGCTCGTGCCCTTCGCGAGCGCGGCGAAGAGCACGAGCTGATCGGCCAGGTGACGGTCGACGGTCGCACCGGTCGCGAGGTCGGCGAGGAGCGATGCCGCAACGCTGCGGCCGATCGCCTCGGAGCTCCGGCGGGGTGCACCGGCGCGATCGGCTCCCAGCCGACAGCCCGTCGACGTCGTCGCCCAGATGGCGAGTGCCGCGCCCGCATGGCTCGCGGTCTCATCGTACCTTCGTTCGATGCTCGACCCGATCCCGGACGAAGCGAGCACCGCCTCGCAGGCCGCGGCCATGCGGTCGGCAACTCGCCGCTCCGCGAGCCGGCTCGCAAGCGCAATGCCAGCCACGTCGCGCACGGTGCCCACCTCGCCGAGACGGATCGCCGCGAGAGAAGCCCGAACAGGCCTCGTGCGGAGCTCGATCTCGCCTCCGCCCGACGGCAGGTATCCGGGCCGGATCACCTCGAGCTCGGCCTCGATGCCCATCGTTCGAAGAAGAGGAAGGAGCACGTGCTGCAGATGGAAGGGTGACGGCGCAAAATCCTGGAACACGCCCCCGGTGATCCGTGCAGCGAGCGGCGACGGCGCGAGGCATGCGACCGGCAAGATCCCGAGCGCGAGCATCGTCGCCGATCCCGCCGTGCCGATGTCCCATTTGAAGCGGCCGCCGCGCAGCCGCCCCGGCGTGAGCACGAACTCGCGCGAATCGACTAGCGGCTCCCGTGAGCGCCCCACCGCAGACCTCGGCGAGCGCCCGGACCGTCGTCAGGTGCTGAGGGCGGAGCCCGGGCTTTGGGCGGCGAGCCCGGGCGTTGAAGACGTGGACCGGGCGTCCTTGCGCGGCCGCGAGCACCGTCGCGAAGCGGACGATCGTGCCGCTTCCGGAACGCTCGCTTCCATCGATGTGGACCATCGGGGCGCCCACCGTCGGCGCGCGGCTCGCCGCGTCGCTCCCAGGGGCGAGTCCTTTCGTGGACGCTGCTCGAGAGCTCTTTCCTGGCATCGCCGTCGTGGTCAATGCTCGCTCGATACCATCGAGCCCGCGACTTCAGTGGCCCGGCCGGTCTCGACATCGATCAGCACCGCGCGCACTCCGACATAGTGGTCTTCGGGATAGAAGACGAAGCCGCTGACCGGCACGCCTGTCTTCAGGGTCTGCTCGCCGAAATACAGGCCGTGCAGCTCGTTCGATCGATCTGCCGCTCCGTCTCGCTCTTCGACTCGTAGAAACCGCCGATCGCTCCCGCCGCGACGCCAACGCCTGCGCCGATAGCTGCTCCCTTGCCGGCGCCGGCGCCGCCTCCCTGGGCAGCGCCGATCAGAGCGCCGGTTGCCGCTCCGAGAACGCTCGTGAGCAGCGCGCCGGCTCCCGCGCCCTCGAGGCCGGCGTCGCCAGGGCCTCGGCGCCTCCCGCCTGGCGCGCCGCTTCTGCGACGTTCAACTGCGCGATGCGATTTCCGGCAGTGTCGACGGCATAGATGCGACTTGCCGACGCCGTATAGGTCTCGCTTGTCCCGCTCGAGACGCCGACGCCGAGCGCGATCATGTGCCCGAAGACCTTTCCGGACGCGGCTGCGACCCGAACCTGTGAAGAAACGGTCTCGGGAACGACCGCGCGCGGGGCGACCACCGGCGCGCGCGTGCAAGAGGCGGAGACGAGAGCGACGCTGAGCAACACGGTGGCCATGGGTGATTTTCTCATGACCGAACAGGCAGCAGAACTCGTGCCACGTCAGCCGAGGAGTGCAGCGGGCACAGCTTCGGACAGTTTCCCAGTCAAGGAAACGAATCGGGGATCGACTTCTTGTTTCTAGTATCGCGCTCTGATCACACGAAGACCCCTGCTTCGTTTGACTCGTCGCTGGCGTTGCGCTCGATACAGGCGGCGGAATGTCACACACTTCACCATTGTTCGCATGCGCAGCTCGTTCCCCGGCTCGCTCGGCAACGCGACTCGGCCGGAGCCGGTCGCAACCAACGGGAGCGATTTCTGAGGCGGGTTCCCCGCCTCGCGGCGCAGATTCTTCTGCCCGCGCTGCTGGTCACCGGTTGCGTGCTCGGCGGTCCTCTGGGAGTTCGACGGGACAAGGACGGCCGGGCTGTCTATCTCGAAGCCTGTGCCTCTTGTCACGGAGCGGATGGCAAGGGCGACGGCCCGGTAGCGCCAGCGCTCACGAGGCCGCCCGCCGACCTCACCCGCCTCGCGGAACGATACGGCGGAACATTCCCGCGACAGCAAGTCCTCGAGCTCATCACCGGCGAGCGCACGATCTCCGCGCACGGCGACCGCGAGATGCCCGTTTGGAACCAACGCTTCCTGCCGACTGCGAGCGGCGCCATGGTGGGCGCGTCGATCTACAGCCACAGGCACCTCGAGCGGATCTTGAGCCATCTGGCGTCCATCCAGCAAGGCGCGAGCCGGTAAGCGATCCGAGAGGGGGAGACGCAGTCCTCCCCTCGCGTTCACGGGGCCTCCAGCGCCCGTGCGATCGCTTCCCGGGTCGAGTCACGGAGCCGCACCATCTCCTGCCAGCCGCTCGCCTGCGGCCACAGCGGCGGACAAACGACGATCCTGATCGGCCCCGCCCGGGGCAGCCACTCGTCGGGCGGCAAGATGTCGCGCGTGCCGCGGATGGCGATCGGCACGATCGGCCGCCCGCCCTCGACCGCCGCCTTGAACCCCCCGAGCCGGAAGGGCAGCAGGCCCGGCGTGCGACGGAACGTGCCCTCGGGAAAAACCAGCAGCGAGGATCCGGCGGCAAGGGCGCGGCTCACGCGCTCGGCGTCCGCGACGCTCTGCGAGACTTCGAAGCGCTCGACGACGAGGTGTCCCGCCTTGCGGATCGCGGTCCGGACGAGCGGCGTCCGCACGAGCTCGTGCTTGGCGACGAACAGAAAGTGCGTGGGGATCGCGGCGAGTAGAGCGAGGGTGTCGACGTAGCTCGAGTGATTCGGAGCGAGCACGGCGGCGCCGATGCCTTCGAGGTGCTCGAGCCCTTCCACGCGAAGACGACAGCCCGCCGCGGCCAGTACCCATCGCGCGAAGAAGCGCAGCAACCGATCGGCGGGCTGGCCGCGCGGCGTGACGAGCAGCGCGACCTCGAGCAGGGGCAGGCCGACAGCGAGGACGACCCCGACCCAGGCTGCGACGGCGAGTGCGACCAGGCCGCGCGCCGAGGCGCCGCGCGACGGCATCTGCCGCCCTCGCGACGAGGTGCGCCCACTGCCGGATCGGCGAGCGCCGGCCGCGCTCGAGCGTGCCGGCGAGGTACGCATCGCGCGTCGCGCTGCGGCGGATCTTGCCGCTCGACGTCTTGAGCACGGCCCCGGGAAGCGTGACCATCACCACGTCGGGCGGAACGCCGAGCGTCGCCGCGGTGCCGTCGACGACCGCCCCGCGGAGCTCTTCACGCCGCGCCGGATCCTGCTCGCGCGTCTCGGCGACGACCACGAGCCGCTCGGTGCCGAGGCTCGGGATCCGCGACGCCGAAGGCGGCCACGCAGCCCTTGCGGATGCCAGGGATATCGCCGACCACTTCCTCGACCTCCTGCGGATAGAGATTGCGGCCCGCCTTGATGATCATGTCCTTCTGCCGCCCGGTGACGAAGAGCTCGCCGTCGGCGACGTAGCCGAGATCGCCCGAGTCCATCCAGCCGCCCTCGTGCAGGACGGCGCGTGTGACCTCGGGACGATGGAAGTATCCGGAGGTGACCGACGGTCCGCGGAACTCGATGCGCCCCTCGATGCGCTCGGGGAGCGAACGGCGCGCGGCGTCGACCACCTGCACTTCGTGACCGGCGAGCGGCCTTCCGCAGGAGACGAAGCGGAGCGCATTCGGATCGCTCTCCGGCGCGGGCAGCGCCTCGCGCTTCTCCTGGAATCGCGCCCGCACCAGGCGATCGACACGCGGTCCGCGTCCGGGTGCCGGCACCGTCAGCGCCACCGACGATTCGGCGAGGCCGTACACGGGGGTCATCGCCTCGGGACGAAAGCCGTAGCCTGCGAAGCGGCGCGTGAAGCGATCGATCGTGTCCGGGCTCACCGGCTCGGAGCCGTTCAGCGCCAGGCGCCAGGCGGAGAGGTCGAGGCCCTCGATCTCGGCCTCGGTGATCCGCCGCACGCAGAGCTCGAAGGCGAAGTTCGGCGCCGGCGAGATCGTGCCCCGGTGAGCGTGCAGCGTCCGCAGCCAGCGCGCCGGGCGCGCGAGAAAGGCGAGCGGCGAGAGCACCGCGAGCGGCAGGCCGAACCAGAGCGCGGTCAGCCACGTGCCGATCAGCCCCATGTCGTGATAGAGCGGCAGCCAGCTCACGCCGACGTCTGCCGGCTCCGATTTCGAGCGCGCGGCCGATTCCCGTCACGTTGGCGATCAGGTTCGCGTGCGTCAGGGCGACGCCTTTGGGCTCGCCGGTGCTGCCGGAGGTGTACTGGATGAGGGCCAGCTCCGAGGCAGCGAGGCGAAGCGAAGGAGACGGCGCGCCCTCCCGGATCAGGCGATCGATCGTCGCCACGCCGGCAAGCGCGGGAAGCGCGGGGCGGAGAAGCGCCGCGACCCGCTCGGCCTCGGGAAAGGTCACCAAGAAGCGCGCCCCGGCGTTGCGCAGGATGCCGATCTGGCGTCGCGCGTAGTCCTCGATCTGATCGGGACGAAAGGGCGGGTAGATCGGCACCGGCACGCACCCGGCGAGAAGCACGCCGAAGAAGGCCTCGAAAAAGCCGGGCTCGGTACGCAGCATGAGCGCAACGCGCTCCCCGGCCTCGAGCCGGCGCTCGGCCAGGCCGGCGGCGATCTCACCCGCCCGGCGCCAGAGCCGCGCATAGGTGATCGGCTCCTCCTCGCCCTCCTCGTCGCGGAGGAATACGTTCACGCGCTCGGGGCTCCGCTCGGCGTGCCAGCGAAGCGCCTCCGCGAGCGTGCGGGTCGACGTGGGCGCCGCCGCTCCTGGAAGGATCGGGGCGAGTTTCTCGGGCACGTGCTCCGCAGGCGCAGTCCTGCCGGAAGCCAACGCCGCGACGAGGTCGCCCGGGCGTCGCCGCTTCGGCCATCACGGCGTCGGGAAGGCGCACGCCGAAGGCGCGCTCGATCCGCACCAGCAATTCGACCCGCTCGAGGCTCCCGAGACCGAGGTCGCGCTCGAGCGAGTCGTCGAGGGCGACTCTGGACCCGGCGCGCGCGCCGCCGAGCTCCGCAATGAGCGCCTCGACGAGCTCGAGGATCTCCCGCTCGATTGCGACCCGGCCGGTCTCGGCGGATGGCGCCGACGGCGCGCGCTCGATCCCTCGAGAGGTTGCGGCCTTCATACGTTCAGTCCGAGCAAGAGCGATGCCTTCTCTCCGGTACGTCGCAGGATTCTGCCCGCGCATCAAACGTACCACCGTCCGCCAGAACCCTGGTTCTTCCTTCCCGACCCGAGCCGTTCCGAGGGGCGGGAATATTTCCTCCTATTTCTGCCCAGATTCGAGAAAGAAGCCTCGCCTGGGCTCACACGCGAGATGAGCGCCTGCCGACCCGCTTGTGGAGATCGACCGGGTGAACGGACCTTTCCGCTGAGCCAACTGTAGCTTCCAACTCGCCAACCAGAACGCGCAGAGCAGGCTCTTTCGAGAACGACTCGATCACGACCTGCTAAGTGACAATGTGGCATGTGTCGTGCACATCGATGGCTCGTGTGGTGACGGCGGGAATCGCTTCCGAGTGATTCGTCGACGAGGTTCTCGAACAGAGGAAGCCTCCCATGAAAAGAACAGATTCCGACATTCAACAGGCGGTGCTACGCGAGTTCAAATGGGACACTCGCGTGGAGGAGACCGACGTTGGCATCGAGGTCGACGCCGGCGTGGTGACGCTCACCGGCACGGTGAGCAGCTGGGCCAAGAAGCTCGCAGCCGAGGAGGCGGCGCACAGGGTCTCGGGCGTGCTCGACGTAGCCAACGACATCCAAGTGAAAGTCCCGGGAAGCGCGGGAAGGACCGATACCGAGATCGCCAGCGCGGTCAGGCACGCGCTCGAGTGGGACGTGTTCGTTCCTGACGAGCGCATCCGGACCACGGTGTCGGGCGGCTGGGTGACGCTCGAAGGGGACGTCGAGTACGGGAGCCAGCGAGAGGATGCGGAGAAAGCCGTTCGCAACCTTTCCGGCGTCCGCGCAGTCAACAACAAGATCGAGGTCAAACCACCGACGCCGATCGCCCACGATGTGCGGAAATCGATCGAGCAGGCGCTGGAACGGCAAGCCGACCGAGAGGCGAGGCGCATCGGTCTCGAGGTGCGAGAAGGCCATGTCACGTTGTCGGGAATCGTTCACTCGTGGGCGGAGAAGGTGGCCGTCGTCGGCGCGGCCAAGGGGACCCCTGGTGTGCGGAACGTCGACGATCACCTTCGGATCGAGCCCTAAGCGGTGCGAAACGGCGCGATCTGGATGTCGTCGTCGAGGTGACAGTCCGATCTGCGCGGCGGGAGCTGCTGGAGGAGCCTAATGCGTCGCGCGAAGAAACGCTCGAAGTCATCAACACGCAAGAAGAAGGAGGTACGAAACATGCGTTCCCTGATCCCATGGAGAAGCCGCACGGAGACGGAGTGGGAGCCCTTCCGCGAGCTCGAGGAGTGGCACGATGACATCGATCACCTCTTTGGTCGGTTCCTTAGTCGGCCGCCTTTCGAAGGCACGGCGTTCGCCGGCAAAGGCAAGCCCGCGATCGAGAGCTTCACGAAGAACGGCGATCTCGTGGTCCGCGCTGACCTGCCTGGAGTGGATCCCAAAGAGCTGGACATCAGCGTGACAGGCGACGTGCTGACGGTGAAGGGCGAGAGGAAGCACAAGGAGGAGAAGAAGGAGGGCGAGTATACCCGCGAGGAGATCGCTTATGGTAGCTTCGAGCGCAGCATCCGGCTTCCGGAGGGCGTCGAGGTCGACAAGGTCAAGGCGAGCTACGACAAAGGGGTGCTCGAGATCACGATGCCCGGGCCGAAGGCGCTGTCGTCCAAGAAGGTTCCGGTGCAGATCGAGGCGAAGAAGTAAGTTCGGAGTCCCGGTGCAGCTTCCGTTGCAGATCACCTTCCACGGTGTGGAGGCCTCGGCGGCCGTCGAGGCCTCCATCCGCGAGCACGCAGAACGCCTCGAGCGCTTCTACGATCACATCATGAGTTGCCGCGTGGTCATCGAGGCGCCCCACAGACACCACCATCAAGGAAATCTCTTCCACGTGCGAATCGACCTCAAGGTGCCGGAGCGGGAGCTCGTCGTCGCGAGAGAACCGGCCGAGCATCATGCTCACGAGGATCCATACGTGACGATTCGCGACGCCTTCGATGCGATGAGACGACAGCTCGAAGACTACGCTCGGGAGCGACGAGGGGCGATCAAGTCTCACGACGAGCCGAGTCACGGCCTGGTCACGAAGCTCTTTCCCGAGGAGGGCTATGGCTTCGTCACGACTGCCGATGGTCGCGAAGTCTATTTCCACCGCAATAGCGTCCTCGGCGGACGATTCGAGAAGCTCGAGGTCGGGACCCCGGTACGCTTCGCGGAGGAGACCGGCGAGAAGGGCCCCCAGGCGAGTACTGTCTGGCTCGAAGGCAAGTCGAGCCCGGGGTGAGGCTCACCGCGTGATCACTGATTCAGGTGATCGGGCACTCCGCCGCCGAAGGTCGCCGGACGGGCTCATATCGGCGAATCAGAACGACCTTTCCCAGTCTCGGGAACCGCCCCGGTCGCGGTTCCCAGATCCGGAAACCGAACGATCGCGAACGTCTCCGAAGGAAGCTCTGCATCAGGTCTCGCCCGAGCCGAAGTAAAGCGCAGCGGGCGAATCTTTCGGAAAGTGGCGCGAGTTTCGAAGTCTTGCGAGCCGTGAGCGGGAGCGAAGGCATTTCATAGCCAAGTGTCGCAGTTGCCTTCGATCGCGACCAACGGGAGCGATCTTTAAAAGGCGCTAGAGCTTCGAAACTTCGCGCCACTTTCCGCGCCCGCGAGCCATTCGGCTCGGGCGAGACCTGATGCAGAGCCTCCCTAGCGAAACGTGGGCTGGTCCATCGTTTGCACGGTCAGAGCTATGGCGCGACGCGCTGCGCCTAGCGAGGAAGGCCATGGCCTACAAACAGTTGCTCTTTCGTTCGGAAGCCCGCGAGAAGATCCTCCGCGGCGCGACCATGCTCGCCGATGCCGTACGTGTGACGCTCGGGCCGAAGTCCAAGTCGGTGCTGCTCGAGAAGAAGTGGGGGGAGCCGCTCGTCTGCAACGACGGCGTGACGATCGCCAAGGAGATCGACCTGAAGGACCCGGAGGAGAACCTCGGGCGCACGCATGATCCGCGGCGCCGCGGCCCGAACCGGCGACATGGTCGGCGACGGGACGAGCACAGCCACGATCCTGGCACATGCGATCTACAGCGAAGGAGTGCGCAACGTGGTGGCGGGGGCGAGCGCAATCGATCTGAAGCGCGGGCTCGACCGCGGTCTGCGCGTCGCGGTCGAGACATTGCGCACGCTGTCCCGTCCAGTCCAGAGTCGCAAAGAGCGCGCGCAGGTCGCGGCGATCTCCGCGCACAATGATCCGACCGTCGGGGAGCTGGTGGCGGACGCGGTCGAGAAGGTCGGCGCCGAGGGTGTCATCTCGGTCGAGGAATCGAAGACGACCGAGACGGCGCTCGAGGTAGTGGAGGGAATGCAATTCGACCGCGGCTACATCTCACCGTATTTCGTCACCGATCCGGAGAGGATGGAGGCGGTGCTCGAAGACCCCGTGATCCTGATTCACGAGAAGAAGCTGTCGGCGCTGAAGGACATGCTCCCGCTGCTCGAGCAAGTCGTGAAGAGCAGCCGACCGCTGCTGATCATCGCCGAAGACGTGGATGGGGAGGCGCTTGCCACGCTGGTCGTCAACAAGATCCGCGGCACGCTCCCGACCGTGGCGGTGAAGGCGCCCGGCTTCGGCGACCGCCGCAAGGCCATGCTCGAAGACATCGCGATCTTGACCGGCGGCAAGGTGATCGCCGAGGAACTCGGCATCAAGCTCGAGAGCGTGAGCCTCGCCGACCTCGGGAGCTCGAAGAAAGTCCTCATCGACAAGGACAACACCACGATCATCGGCGGGGCGGGGAGAAAGTCGGAAATCGAGGGACGGGTGAAGCAGATCCGCACGCAAATCGACGAAACGACGTCCGACTACGATCGGGAGAAGCTCGAGGAGCGTCTCGCCAAGCTCGTCGGGGGTGTGGCCGTGATCCGCGTGGGAGCCCCTTCCGAGGCGGAGATGAAGAGCCGGAAGGAGGCGCTCGACGACGCCATCAACTCGACCAAGGCGGCGGCCGCGGAGGGCGTCGTGCCGGGCGGCGGGCTCGCCTTGCTGCGGGCCATCGAGGCCGTCGAGCGCGAAGAGGCCAAGACCGACGGTGACGAGCGCACGGGCTTGCGGATCCTGAAGCACGCGCTCGAAGCGCCGACGCGGCAGATCGCCGAGAACTCCGGAGTCGACGGCGGGGTCGTCGTCGACCGCATGCGGGGAGGCAAGGGCAACTTCGGCTTCGACGCCGCACGCAACACCTACGTCGATCTCGTCGAAGCCGGCATCATCGACCCGACCAAGGTGGTGAGAATCGCGCTCGAGAACGCGGTGTCCGTGGCCAGCGTGCTGCTCCTCACCGAGGCGACGGTCACGGAGATCGCGGAAAAGAAGCCCCAACCGGATGCCGGGCCGGAGATGTAGAAGCGCGGGGGCGAACGCCGGCGGCGGCCCTCACGCTGCGCCGCAGCGTTCCGCCAGATAGTCCACGGCACGATCGAGCGTGGCGAGCTTCGCGTAGTCCGCCTCCGGGATGTCGACGCCGAGCTTGTCGTGGAGCGCGATCGTGATGTTCAGCACGTCCATCGAATCGAGGTCCAGCTGATCGCGCAGCGGAACGTGCGGAGCGATCGATGCGAGGTCCACCTCGGGCGCCACCTCTCCGATCGCCCACAGCAGAGCCTGACGCAGCTCTTCACGGGTCATAGCTTCTCGGGCTCCTGAAGGCGGCCGTCCACTGCGGCGAGGAAAAGACCGCCGCGGTGGCCGTCGCTCACGCGATGATCCCCCGAGAGCGTCGCTTGAACGAGCGGCCGCGACACGACGTGGCCATCGACGGACCACGGCCGCTCGACGATCTTGCCGAACCCGACCATCGCCGATTGCGGGGGATAGATGATGCCGAATACGGTCTCCACGCCCTGCTCTCCGATGCTCGTCACCGTGATCGTCGGATCGGAGAGCTCCGAACCCCGGATCCCGCCACCTCGCGCCCGCTTCACGAGGTCCCGAAACCCCCTCATGAGATCGTCGAGGCTTCGCCGGTCCGTGTCGTGGAGCGCGGGAGCCATGAGGCCTCCCTGGCGGAGCGAGATCGCCACGCCGACGTGCACTGCTTCCTGCTGCACGGGCTCGCCTTGCCGCCACACCGTGTTCAGCTCCGGCACTTGGCGAACCGCCAGCGCGACCGCTTTGATGAGCAGGATTCCGACGAGCAGTCGCTCGGTGACCGGTCGCTTCTCGTTCTCGGCGGAGAGCCAGGAGATGGCGCGCTGCAGGTCGATCGTCGTCGCGAGGTAGTAGTGCGGAATCTCGCGCTTGGAGCGCGCCATCGCCGCGCCGATCGCGCGTCGCATGCGGCGCCGGCGCTCTGCCTCTTCCTCGGCCGGCGTGGCTTTCGCGCCCCGCGCCGCCCGTTCGATGTCTTCGCGCTGGACGGCGCCGCCGGGTCCGGTACCTCGCACGGTCGCGAGGTCGACGCGGAGCTCCGCGGCGAGCTTGCGTGCCGACGGAGAGACGCGTCGCCGCTCGGTCTCGATCGGGGCGATCACCGGGGGAGCCACGGCGGGGGCGGGAACGGCGCGCGGGGGCTCCGCCCGCGGCATCGGCGGCCTCGCCGCAGCCGCCGCCTCGTCCGACCGGCGGATGACCGCGAGCACGGCGCCGACCGGAACGATCTCTCCGGGCTGGACGACGATCGCTTCCAACACGCCGTCGAAGAACACCTCGATCTCGATCAATCCCTTGTCGGTCTCGACGTCGGCGATGATGTCGCCGCGCTTGACGGCCTCCCCGACCTGCTTCCGCCACTCGACGAGCTTCCCCTCGGTCATGTCTTCACCGAGGATCGGCATCACGAACTCAGCCATGACGCTCGACGAGTGCGCGTACCGCGGCGACGATTCTCGACGGTTGGGGCAGCGCGGCGTCCTCGAGATGCTTCGCGTAAGGCATCGGCACCTCCGCGCTGCACACGCGTGCGACCGGCGCATCGAGCTCGTAGAAGGCGCCCTCCATGATCTCGGCGCTCACCTCGGCGGCGAGGCTGCCGGTCTTCCAGCCCTCGTCGACTAGGACGGCACGGTGCGTGCGCGCGACCGAGGCGAGGATCGTCTCGGTGTCCAGCGGGCGGAGCGAGCGGAGATCGACGACTTCGGCCTCGATGCCGCCCGCATGCAGCTCTTCGGCGGCCGCGAGCAGCCTTGCCGAGCGACCCGCCATGGGTGATGAGGCTCACGTCGCCGCCCTGGCGGCGCACTGCCGCCCGTGAAATGTCTGCCGCAGCGGCGGTCTCGTCGAGCTCGCCTTCCATCGGGTAGAGATAGGCGTGCTCGAAGACGAAGACCGGATCGGGATCGAGGAGCGCTCCGAGGAGCATGCCGCGCGCGTCGGCAACGGTCGCCGGCGCGACGACCTTGATGCCCGGGACGTGCGCGTACCAGCCTTCGAGGCTGTGCGAGTGCTGCGCGGCGAGCTGCCGGCCGCCGCCCGTCGCCATGCGGACGACGAGCGGCACGCTCATCTGACCGCCCGACATGTGCCGCAGCGTCGCTGCGTTGTTCACGATCTGGTCGAGGGCGAGCATGCTGAAGTTGACGGTCATCACCTCGACGATCGGTCGCATGCCGCCGAGCGCCGCGCCGATTCCCGCGCCGACGAAGGCCGACTCGGACAGCGGCGTGTCGCGGATGCGCTCGGGTCCGAACTCCTCGAGCAGGCCCTTGCTGACGGCGAACGCGCCGCCGTAGCGGCCGACGTCCTCTCCCATCAGGAACACGCGCGGGTCCGCGGCCAGCGCCTCGCGTAGCGCCATCCGCACCGCTTCGCGATAGCTCACTCGCTTCATGACCGCGGCGTGTACACGTCCTTGGTGAGATCCTCGATCGGCTCCCACGGCCCGGCCTCCGCGGCGGCCACGGCATCGGCGATCTCCGCCTCCACGCGCTTCTCGATCTTCGCGAAGTCCTCTTCCGAGGCGAGTGCGCCATTCGCGTAGACGGTGCCGCGAACGCCGGGATCGGGTCGCTGCTCCTTCCAGCGCTCGATCTCGTCCTTGGTGCGATAGAGATCCGGATCGTACATCGAGTGAGCGCGAAAGCGATATGTGCGAGCCTCGAGGAACCGCGGTCCGCCGCCCGTGCGCACTGCCTCGGCAACTGCGACGCGCTGCCGCCTCGACCGCGAGCACATCCATGCCATCGACCGACTCAGCGCGGACGCCGTGCGCCTCCGCCTTGCGGCCGAGGTCGGTCTGCGCCTGATGACGCTCGAGCGCGGTGCCCATCGCGTAGAGATTGTTCTCGCAGACGAAAAGCACGGGAAGCTTCCACAGCGCGGCGAGGTTCAGCGACTCCTGGAATTCGCCCTCGGCGACCGCTCCGTCGCCGAAGAAGCACGCGGTCACGCGCTGGCGGCTCTGCAGCTTGTCGGCGAGCGCCAGGCCGACGGCGATCGGCAATCCGCCGCCGACGATCGCGTTGCCGCCGTAGAAGCGTCGGGAGACGTCGAAGAAGTGCATCGAGCCACCGCGGCCGCGGCTGCAGCCGTTGGCCTTTGCCGTAAGAGCTCCGCCATGAGCGCCGCGGCCGGCGTGCCCCGCACCAGCGCCTGGCCGTGCTCCCGGTAGGTGGCGACGATCGCATCGTCCATGGTGAGCGCGCGAAGGCTCCCCGCAGCGACTGCCTCCTCGCCGATGTAGAGATGGAGAAAGCCGCGGATCTTGCCGTAGCCGTAGAGCTCGGCGGCTTTCTCCTCGAAGCGGCGGATGCGCAACATGTCGCGCCACAGCTCGAGCGCGTGATCGCGCTCGGGCCGCGCCATCTCGGTCGTCTCGATCGGCTGCGCTCCGGCCTTCATTCCGAGCCCTCGAGCGTCGAGAGGTCGCCCTCGGGAAGGCCGAGCTCGCGCGCCTTGAGCAGCCGACGCATGATCTTTCCACTGCGAGTCCTCGGCAGGTTCTGCTGAAAGTCGATCTCCTTGGGCGCCACGACGGCGCCGAGCCGCTGGCGCGAGAAGCCGAGGAGCTCCTTGCGCAGCACCTCGCTCGGCTCGTACCCCTTCTTCAGCGAGACGAACGCCTTCACGATCTCCATCGCCACGGGGTCGGGCTTGCCGATCACGCCGGCCTCGGCGACCGCCTTGTGCTCCATGAGGACGCTCTCCACCTCGAATGGCCCGATCAGATGGCCCATGCTCTTGATCACGTCGTCGGCGCGCCCGACGAACCAGAAATATCCGTCCCCGTCGCGTCGCGCGAGATCTCCGGTCAGATAGAAGCCACCGGCGAAGCACTTCTCGTAGCGCTGCGGCTCTCCCCAGTAGCCGCGAAACATCGACGGCCAGCCGGGACGGAGCGCGAGCTCGCCGTCGACGTCGGGCTCCTCGACGACGTCGACACCGCCGTCCTTCCGCTTGTGGACGATCGCCGCTTCCACGCCGGGCAGCGGCCGGCCCATCGAGCCGGGGCGGATGTCCATCGATGCGAAGTTGGCGATCATGATGCCGCCGGTTTCGGTCTGCCACCAGTTGTCGTGAAACGGCCGGCCGAAGGTCTCGGCGCTCCAGACGACCGCCTCCGGATTCAGCGGCTCGCCGACGCTCGAGAGAAAGCGCAAGCGCGAGAGGTCGTGGCCCCGCACGAGGTCCGCTCCCGCCTTCATCATCATGCGGATCGCCGTCGGGGCGGTGTACCAGACGGTCACCCGCTCGCGCTCGAGGATCGTGTACCAGCGCTCCGCATCGAAGTCGGCCTCGTCGACGATGCTCGTCACGTGGTTGGTGAGCGGAGCGATGATCCCGTAGGAGGTGCCGGTCACCCATCCCGGATCGGCGGTGCACCAGAATACGTCGTCGGGGTGGAGGTCGAGCGCGAGCTTCCCGGTGATGTGATGGGCGACGACGGCCTCGTGTACGTGGATCGCTCCTTTGGGCTTTCCGGTCGTGCCGCTCGTGAAGTGGAGTAGCGCCACGTCCTCGGGGTCGGTCGGCTGGATCTCGAAGCGATCGCTCGCGCCCTCCATCAGCCGGGTCCAATCTTCGCTGTCCGGGATCGATGTCGTCGCGCCGCCCTCGCCGATGATGATCACATGGCGGAGCGCGGGAAGCGAAGCGCGGATCCTTTCGACCTTACGGTGATAGAGCGCTTCGGTCGTGACCAGCACCTTGGCCTCGCCGATCATCATGCGCGCCTGGATCGGCTCCGGCCCGAACGCCGAGAAGAGCGGACAGAAGACGCTTCGGTTCTTCAGCGTGCCGAGTGCCGTCACGTAGAGCTCGGGAATGCGGCCCGCGAGCGCGTAGACGCGGTCGCCTTTGTCGATACCGAGCTCCCGGAGCGTGTTGGCGAAGCGATTGGTGAGCGCGCGAAGGCGGGTGTACGTCAGGTCTTCCACCTGGCCAGCTTTGCCGAGCCAGCGAATCGCGATTTGCTCACCGCCTCGCCCGGCGGCGTGGCGATCCACGGCCTCGTGCGCGATGTTGAGACCTTTCCCCGCGGGCAGCCCGGTGAGCTCGCGACGCGCATGATCCCAAGAGAACGTGCGCGCCGCTTCTTCGTAGTCCTGAAGATTTGGTTCGAAAGGTCCAGTTCTTGGGCTTGACGATCGGTTTCCGCTGGTCAGCCATCTCTTCACTCGCCGGAGGCTTCGACGCCTCGGAGAAAGAGCTAATTCCGTGCCACGGGAATTGTCAGCACCGACGTCGATGGCGATCATGCGGGAGCGCTTCCTTCTCGTTCCTGGGACATCCACAAGATGCGCATTCCCAGATTCGGGGATCTGGCCATCCGAGCGTGGATGAGCTCCCGCCGAGAATGCGAATCCCCGGTTCGTCTAAGCTTGGAAGAGCGCGAAAGGGAACTTTCGCGGAGCAACACCATGCGAGACGAGCAGCGATAGAGGGCCCACCGCGGTCGCGACGCTCGCCCGAGCGAGTCGGACGTGTTAAAAACCGTGGATTCGGAGCTGAACGGAAAACGCTGACGTTACGGCGAGACGCAGCCGCTCGTCGAACGAGCGAAGGAAACATTTGAGCGCGCGAAGGAGCTTTCGAAAGCCAAGTTCTGGAGAGGTGGCCGAGCGGTCGAAGGCGCACGCCTCGAAAGCGTGTGTACCCATCGGGTACCGTGGGTTCGAATCCCACCCTCTCCGCTTCGCTTCGGGGACGTTCTTGACCTTGGTAACCTTCGTCGCATTCCTCGCGCTAGGAAATCCTGTGAAGAGAGAGACGAGACGAAGGTTACGAAGGTCAAGAACGTCCCGAGTCGGACCCTTTACGTCGCCGCGACAACGCATATAGTGTCGCTGAGATAAGGAGAGGTGCCCGAGCGGTCGAAGGGGCGCGCCTGGAGAGCGCGTGTACCCAAAAGGTACCGTGGGTTCGAATCCCACCCTCTCCGTGGAACAGGCTATCGGCGCTCGGCCGTCGCCGAATCGACACCGCAGAGTCTTTAGCCGATGGCCGAGAGCTGATAGCGGAGAGCAGTGAGGCCCGTGAGTGATAGCTAGGTCCTACGCAAGAGGAGGCCGCGAACCCCGCCAGGTCCGGAAGGAAGCAACGGTACCGGCAATCCCTCTGTGCCGTAGGGCAACCTAGCTATCATTGACGGGCTTCGACGCATTCGTGCGATGAATTCCGACGCTTCCGAACGGGACTACCTCGTCCTCGCCCGAAAGTACCGGCCGCAACAGTTCCGCGATCTGGTCGGCCAGGAGCACGTCACCGAGACCCTGCGGAACGCCATCGCCAGCGGACGCATCGCGCACGCATTCCTGTTCACCGGCATCCGCGGCGTCGGCAAGACGACGGCTGCGCGCCTGCTCGCCAAGTCGCTGAACTGCGAGCGCGCGCCCGGGCCCACGCCCGAACCGTGCGACGAATGCTCGAACTGCGGGGAGATCCGCGACTCGCGATCCGTGGACGTCGCCGAGATCGACGGCGCCTCGAACCGCGGGATCGACTCGATCCGCGAGCTCACGGACAACGTTCGCTATCTGCCGATCAAGAGCCGCTTCCGGGTCTACATCATCGACGAGGCCCACATGGTCACCCGCGAGGGCTTCAACGCGCTCCTGAAGACCCTCGAAGAGCCGCCGGCGCACGTCAAGTTCATCTTCGCGACGACGGCCGTGGAGAAGTTCCCGGAGACGATCGTTTCCCGCTGCCAGCGCTACGACTTCAAGCGCATCCCGCTCGCGCGCATCAAGCACGAGCTCGAGCGCATCGCCGCCAAGGAGCAGCTCGAGCTGACGGAGGCCGCTCTCTACGCGGTGGCGCGCGAAGGGCAGGGCAGCATGCGCGACGCCGAGTCGCTGCTCGAACGGTTGCTCGCCTTCTCCGATCGGACCATCGACGACGTCAAAATCGGGGAAATCCTCGGCGTGGCCGACCGCAAGACGCTCATCGCCGCGGCCGACGCGGTACTCGGTCGCGACGCGAAAGGCGCTCTCGAGATCGTCGATCGTGTCTACGAGTCGGGACGCGACCTCGAGCGGCTCAGCCGAGATCTCCTCGAGCATTGGCGGAACCTCGTCGTGACCAAGCTCGGCGCCGACGCCTCGGTGCTCGGCGATGTACCGCCGGACGAGATCGGCGAGTATCGGCGTCAAGCGGCTCTTCGTGAGCTCGGCGAGCTGCAGCGCCTGTTCCGGATCGCCCGGCTCGGCGACGAGGAGCTCGGGCATTCCTCGGTGCCGCGCATGGTGCTCGAGATGACGATGGTGCGCCTCGCCACGGCCGAACCGATGGTCCCGATCGACGAGGTCCTCGGCCGCCTCGAGGAGATCGAGCGCGGGCTCGGCCGTTCGCCCGCCCCGATCCCGAAGGCCGTGCCGCTCGCGTCGGCGAGTCCGCCGCTCGCGCCCGGGGCACCGCCCCGGAGCAACGGATCACCGTCGGACACCGAGTCCCGCGAGGCCCGGCACCGCGCACGCGCGACAGTGCTCCGGGCGGGAGCGATGCGCGTTGGGACGAGCTTCTCGCATTCGTTCAGCTGAAGAAGCCGTCGGTCTACTTCAATCTGAGTCACGCACGCTGGCTCGGCGGCGGAGCCGGCAACCTCGTGCTCGGCGTATCCAAGGAGAAGTTTCGCAGCGAGCTCGCCTCGCGAACCACGCTGCCGCTTCTCGAGGAGCTGGCCTCCGTGTTCTACGGCCAGCCGACCCGCATTCGCGTGGACGCCGTCAAGGACGACGCAAGCCCGCCCCCCGCGACTCCTTCGCCGTCCGACATGCTGGAGCACCCTTCGGTCAAGGCGGCGGTCGAGATTCTCGGCGGTGAAGTGCGCGAGGTGCGTCCTCGCCGCTGACGCTGATCGATTGGGGCACGATTTTACGCGTCCAAACGACTTTATGAGATGCGATGCGTCACTAGGCCAACGACCTTGGTTGCCGCTGCGAGGCGCGCTACGAAGGAGCCGACGATGCCCAACAGCATGGCGGACATTCTGAAACAGGCGCAGGCCCTTCAGTCGAAGCTCACCGAGCTGCAGGCCGAGGCGGAGCGCAAGACGGTGGAAGCATCCTCGGGCGGCGGCATGGTGACCGCGGTTGTCAACGGCAAGCTGCAGGTTCTGTCGATCCGTATCGACCCGCAGGTGCTGAGCGCCGACGACCGAGAAATGCTCCAAGACCTGGTCACGGCGGCGGTCAACGAGGCGATCCGCAGGGCCCAGCAGATGATGGCCGAGGCGATGAGCCGAGTGACCGGCGGTCTCAAGATCCCCGGTCTCGGGGGCTGAGACCGACAAGCGATGACGGCGACCCCGGTTCCGCTGAGGCGACTGGTCGAGCAGCTGGCCCGTTTGCCGGGCGTCGGCGAGAAGAGCGCCACGCGGTTCGCATTCTTCCTGCTGCGTGCCGACACCGAGTACGCGGAGGCCTTGGCCGATGCGATCACGGCGCTCAAGCGCGAGATCCGCCTCTGCACCCGCTGCCTCGCATTCACGGAGCAGGAACCCTGCGCGCTCTGCGCGGACCCGCGTCGGAGCGACGAATTGGTGTGCGTCGTCGAGGATCCCGCGGACGTCATGGCGATCGAGCGTGCCGGAGACTTTCGCGGCCGCTACCACGTGCTGCACGGGACGCTCGCGCCCCTCGAGGGCGTCGGACCCGAGCAGCTGAAGGTCGCCGAGCTGCTCACGCGCCTGCGCGACGGGAGCGTGCGGGAGGTGATCCTCGCCACCAACCCGACCGTCGAAGGCGAGGCGACCGCGCTCTATCTGGCCAAGCTGATCAAACCGCTCGGGGTCAAGGTGACGCGGATCGCCCACGGGCTGCCGATGGGCGGCGACGTCGAGTACGCCGACAGCGTGACGCTTTCGCGCGCGCTCGAGGGACGGCGGGAGATGTAGAAGGGGTCAGGCTCCGGCAAGGTCGCTCGGGGGTCGCTTGCCGAAGCTCGTGGCCTGTAGCCTATAGCTCGAAGCCCGGCTATTCTCCTGCGGTTATGCTCTCCCTCGCCGGGGTCTCCAAGCAGTACGGCTCGCAGGTCGTGCTGCGAGACGTGGATTGGTCCGTCGTCGCAGGCGAACGGGTCGGGCTTGGCCGGCGCCAACGGCGCCGGCAAGTCGACGCTCCTTCGCGTCGTTGCCGGGCTCGTCGAGCCCGACCGAGGCGAGGTTTGCTTCAAGAAGGGAGCGACCGTCGGCTACCTGCCGCAAGAGGTCATCGGCTCGAGCGGCCGGACCGTGCTCGTCTCGGCGCTGTCCGCGTTCGACGAGATCCACGCGCTCGAGCTTCGTTGTCGCGATCTCGAGCACCGGCTGGAATCCGCCGACCCGGGCGCCGACGGCTACGCGCAGCTGATGGAGGAGTATACCGCCGCCCGCGAGCAGTGGGACCACCGCGGTAGCTACGATCTCGAGAGCCGCGCCGAGGCGGTGCTCGCGGGGCTCGGCTTTCGCGAGGCGGACTTCCAGCGAGACGTCGGCGAGTTCAGCGGCGGCTGGCAGATGCGGGTCGCGCTCGCCCGCCTGCTCCTCCAGCGCCCGGACGTGCTGCTGCTCGACGAGCCGACGAACCATCTCGACCTCGAGGCGCGGAACTGGCTCGAGGAGTTCCTCGGCGCCTATCCGGGCGCGATCGTCCTGGTGGCGCACGACCGCTACTTCCTCGACGTCACCGTCGACGCGCATCAGCGAGGTCGAGAACGGGCGGCTCACCGACTACGCCTGCAACTTCTCGCGGTACGAGACGCAAAAGGAGGAGCGCCTCGAGCAGGCGCGGCACGCCTACGAGGTGCAGCAGGAAGAGATCGAGCGGATGGAGAGCTTCATCCGCAAGTTTCCGCTACCAGGCAGCGAAGGCGAAGCTCGTCCAGAGCCGCATCAAGCAGCTCGAGAAGCTCGAGCGGCTGGAAGTCCCGCCGGGGACGAAGAAGCTCCACATCCGCCTCCCGGCCGCGCCGCGCAGCGGCCGGATCGTGCTCGAGCTCCGCGAGGCCCGCAAGAGCTACGAAGAGCTCGTCGTCTACGAGGGGCTCGACCTCGCGCTCGAGCGCGGCGAGCGCGTCGCGCTCGTCGGACCGAACGGCGCCGGCAAGACCACGCTCGTGAAGCTGCTCGCCGGCGTCGAGCCGCTCACCGCCGGCGAGCGCAAGGTCGGCCACAACGTCGAGCTCGGCTACTTCGCGCAGGACCAGGCGAACGTCCTCGATCCCGCGAAGAACGTCCTCGATGAGATGATGGCGGTCGCACCCTACGACATGGTGCCGCGGCTGCGCGACCTCCTCGGCGCGTTTCTCTTCGGCGGGGACGCCGTCGAGAAGCCGACCTCCGTCCTGTCGGGCGGGGAGCGCAACCGGCTGGCGCTCGCCAAGCTCCTGCTTCGCCCGGTCAACTGCCTGCTGCTCGACGAGCCGACCAACCACCTCGACATCCACGCCAAGGACGTGCTCCTCGAGGCGCTCCGAGAACTACGAGGGCACGATCGTGCTCGTCTCCCACGACCGCTACATACTCGACGCGCTGCCGCAGTGCGTGATCGAGGTGGGCCACGGGCAAGCCGTGCGCTACCTCGGGAACTACGAAGACTACCTGCGGAAGAAGGTCGCCGAGCAGGCTAGGGAGCTCCCGCCGCCGGCGCCTCCTGCGGCCAAGCCGCCTCGACCCGCCAAGGCCGAGGCACCCAAGGCGGTCAAGAAACCTTCCAACGGCCGGGACGGGCTCGATGCGACGCGGCTCACCGACGAGATCGCCCGCTTCGAGGAAGAGCAGGCCAAGCTGTCCGAAGAGCTCTCGCGACCCGACTTCTACATGACGCACCCCGACCCGAACGGTCTGATCGCGCGTTACGCCGAGCTCAAGCGACAGGTCGACGACCTATACCGAAAGCTCGACCGGGCGTTGGCCGAGGGGTAGCGAGCGGCTACCGACTACGCAAAGCCTCGTGGCGTCTCTCGCGATAGCCGCAACCGGGCCTTAGTGCTCCCTTTCGGAAATACGGTGGCGTAGGCCGAAGGTCATCGTGGTCGCCTGCAAGGCGCGACGACGAGCGATACTCTTGCGGTATCGCGAGGAGGAGGCGCCGCTCCGAACCAGCGAGGAGCGTCCTGGCGCCGGCAGGCGGCCGCGAGTACCGAGGAATACGTCGCCGTATTTCCGAAAGGGAGCACTTAGTGAAAATCGTGTGACGGTGGAGTCGCCGCGCGTAGCGGCAGCGCTTCGAATCGCTGGCCGCGGACGTGGATGACCCCGTCGACGCTTTCGAGCGGTCCTTCGATGAGCAGGATCGGCGCGCCGTGGAGCAGCGCGCGGTGTTTTTCGAAGACGTCCGGCATGACGACGGCGTTGGCCGTGCCGGTTTCGTCCTCGAGGGTGAGGAAGAGAAGACCCTTTGCGGTTCCCGGACGCTGGCGGACGATGACGTGGCCGGCGATCCTCACGCGGCTTCGATTGCGCGCCGAGCGAAGCTCCGCGGCGGAAAGGACGCCGCGGCTGCGGAGCTCCGTGCGCAGGTGGGCGAGGAGGTGCGGCCCGACGGTCATGCCCGTCCCCGTGTAATCGGCGACCGTCTCTTCGAGAGGCAGCATTTCGGGAAGCGGCGAGCGCTCCGCCGCGCCGCCGTCCACTCGACAGAAGAGGCTCTGTGGCCGGGTATCGAGCCTCGCGAGCTGCCAGAGCGCGTCGCGACGCTCTCGACCGAATCCGCCGAGGGCTCCGGCATGCGCCAGCGCCTCGAGCTCGTCGCGTCGGAGGTCGCTGCGCCGCACGAAGTCGGCGAGGGACGAGAATCCGCTCGCGATGCGCTCGGCCTCGATTCGGCGCCCGGCCTGCTCGCGCAGGCGCTTCACGTAACGAAGACCGAGTCGCACCGCGCGATCCTCGATCGTCGCGCTCCATGCCGAGCGAGTGACGTCGATAGGCAACACCTCGACACCGTGGCGCTGCGCGTCCTTCACCAGCGTGGCCGGGTGGTAGAAGCCGAGCGGATAATTGTTGAGCATCGCGCAGAGAAACACCGCCGGGTGATGCACCTTGAGGAACGCCGAGGCGTATGCGATCAGCGCGAAGCTCGCCGCGTGCGACTCGGGGAAACCATACAGGGCGAACGACGTGATCGAGCGGACGATCGTGTCCGCGGCCTCGCCTTCGATGCCGTTTCGCGCCATGCCCTCGTAGAGCCTTGTCTCGATCGCGCCCATGCGCTCGACCGATCGCTTGAAGCCCATCGCACGCCGTAGCGCCTCCGCTTCTCCGGGCGTGAAATCGGCGACTGTCATCGCCATGCGCAGCAGCTGTTCTTGGAAGAGCGGAACACCGAGCGTGCGTTCGAGAATCGGCTCGAGCAGCGGATGGAGGTAGGTCACGGGCTCGCGGCCGGCGCGCCGATTCAGATAGGGATGGACCATCTGGCCGACGATCGGTCCGGGGCGGATGATCGCCACCTCGACGACGAGGTCGTAGAAGCGCTCGGGCTTCATGCGCGGAAGCGTGGCCATCTGCGCGCGGCTCTCGACCTGGAAGACGCCGATCGTGTCCGCCTTCTGGAGCGCCGCGTAGACTTCGGGATCGTCGGGCGGGAGACGGGCGAGGTCGAGCGCCACGCCTTCGTGGCGCTCGACGAGCGGGATCGCTTCCTCGAGCACCGCCATCATGCCGAGCCCGAGGAGATCGACCTTGATGATGCCGAGATCCGCACAGTCGTCCTTGTCCCACTGGACGACCACCCGGCCGGGCATGGTCGCAGGCTCGAGCGGTACGACTTCGTCGAGGCGGCCGGCGGCGATCACCATTCCGCCGGAATGCTGGCCGAGGTGGCGGGGCAGGGCCTCGATCTCGTCGGCGAGACGAACGAGATGCCGAACGCGAGCGGAAGACGGGTCGAGGCCGGCGTTCGTCAGCTGCTCGGAAAGGCGATCGAAGTCGTCGCGGTAGCCGTGGAGACGCAGGCATTTGGCAAGCCGATCGGTCTCCTCCGCGGGAAAGCCGAGCACCTTGCTGATCTCCCGAACCGCGCTGCGCGTGCGGTAGGTGATGACGTTGGCGGTCATGGCCGCGCCGCGCGGGCCGTAGCGCTCGTAGACGTGCTGGATCACCCGTTCGCGCTGGTCGCCGCTCGGCAGATCGAGATCGATGTCGGGCCACTCGCCGCGCTCCTCGGAGAGAAACCGCTCGAAGAGGAGGCCCATGCCGACGGCATCGACGGCGGTGATGCCTAGCGAGTAGCAGACGGCGCTGTTGGCCGCCGAGCCCCGTCCCTGTACGAGGATTCGTTCGCGACGGCAGAAGTCGACGATCTCCCAGACGATCAGGAAGTAGCCGGCCAGGCCGAGCTTCTCGATGATCGCGAGCTCGTGCTCGAGCTGAGCGCGGACGTGGGACAGGATCGTGCCGTGGCGCCGTCGCGCGCCCTCGAACGTGAGGCGGCGCAGGCACTCGTCCGGGGTCTCGTCTGCAGGCAGCGGGAAGTCCGGGAAGCGATAGCCGAGATCGGCGAGCGTGAACCGGCAGCGCTCGGCGATCTCGCGGCTGTTGCGGAGCGCCTCGGGCAAGTCGCGGAACAGATCGGCCATCGCCGCGGGCGTTTTCAGATGGCGCTCGGCATTCGCCACGAGCCTCGTCCCGGCGGCATCGAGCGTGACCTTCTCGCGGATGCAGGTGAGGACGTCGAGCAGCGGACGGTTGCGACGCCGGGCGTGGAGCACGTCGTTGGTGGCCACCAGCGGAACCCGCGACGCTCTCGCCAGGTCGACGAGGAAACGGTTGCGCCGCTCCTCCTCGAGGTCGTGATGGCGCTGGACGTCGATCGCGAGCCGATCGCCGAAGAGGCGGTGGAGTCGTCCGACGATCAGGCGCGCCGCGTGCGGATCGCCACGATCGGCAGCGGCGGCGAGCGGCCCCTGCGCTCCGCCCGCGAGGCAAAAGAGTCCTTCGACGTGGAGGAGGAGATCGTCGTAAGAAATCCCCGCCCCACTTTTTCCTACCCATTTGGCTTCGGGCTTCAGGCTTCGGGTTGCAAGGGCAACGGAGTCTTTCGCCGAATCCTGAATCTTGAATCCTGAAGCCCGTGTTCGTAGTTTCGCCTCAGTGATCAACCGGCACAGATTCTTGTACCCGGCGCGATTCTCGACGAGCACGTAGAGGACGGCGCCGGAATCGAGAGTCAGCTCGGCTCCGACGAGCGGGCGAACGCCGGCGTCCCTGGCGGCGCGGAAAAAGCGCGGCGCGCCGTAAACGCCGTCGCGATCCCCGAGGGCGAGCGCTCGGTGACCGAGGCGCGCCGCCTCGTCGACGAGGTCCTCGGGGAGCGATGCGCCGCGCAAGAAGCTGAACGCGCTCCGACAGCGAAGCTCGACGTAGTCGGCTACCGGCTTGCGGCTGCTGGTTTCCGGAGCAGATGAGTCTTTTGCGGTAGCCGGTAGCCGGTAGCTGGTAGCCGTGTTCTTTTCAGTCGTAGACGCCATCGGCGAACCAATCTCCGCTCTCGCGCTCACGATAGATGCGATAGATACCGCCGTCGGAGAGCTCGGCGTCGTAGTAGTCGCGCGCGAAGGAAGAATCGCGCCACCATTCGCCAGAAAGCCGCCATGGGCCGGCGAGCGTGACGACCCGTCCTCCGAACTTCTCGCTCCCGCCCGATCCCCGCACGAAGTCGGGCCGTCCGCGGTCGCAGACCACCTCGATCGAAGCGGGAGGGCGAAAAGCCCGCAGTGCGAGCGGGGTAGAGCCGTTCGTCGTGCTTCGATCGGGCTTCGCGCAAGCAGGAGCCGCAGGCGCAAGCACGAAGCGCTCGACGGCGAAGGCTTCGGGTCGGTGCGAATCGAGGACGGCGGGCGATCCGATCCGCTCCGCTCCGGCGATGGCCGTGAGGCGGGCGATCGCCACGCCGAGGTCCTGCGGGCTCGGGCCCGCCGGCGCGAAGAGATCGAGCTCGATCGGCCGAAGCCGCTCGGCGACGGCCGCGAGGCGGAACCATTCGACCGCTGCCCGCGGCGGCTGCCGATCGAAGTGGAGACGAGCGAGGGTGAGCAGCACCTTCACTTCGTTGGTCGGTGCCGCCACCGTGACGACGTGCTCCTCGCGCCCGCCACCTTCGAGACGAAGCGAGAGCCGCAGATCACCCGCACGCAGCCCGCGGATGTCGAGACGGACGGTCAAGCGCTCGAGTGCCGCGCGCAGCAGAAAGGAAAGCGGCTCGAAAGAGTCGATCGCGTAGCCGCAGTCGGTCGTCTCTTCGAAGTTGCACGGCCGGGGACGCACGACGAGCGGCTCCTCGTCTTCGCCGGCGGCGCGCTTCCAGAGCCGAAATCCCGTCTCACCAAAGCGCCATCCGACTGCCGTCACCGGCAGCGCGGCGAGCTGGCCGAGCGTGCGAATTCCCCAACGCTCCAGGGTGAGCGCCACCTCGTCCGGAGCGTCGAGTATGGAGATCGGCAACGAACCGAGCCGGCGCCGACCCTCTTCCGCTGGAACGACGTCGACTCCTTCGCTCGTGCGAGCGGCGAGCCAAGCGGCCGTTTTCGTCGAGGCGACGGCGACGCGCCCTTCGAGCCCAACCCGTCGAAGCCGTGCGACCAGCGACGTCGCCAGATGACTCTCGGTGCCGAACAGCGACCGCAGGCCGTCGATCTCGAGAAAGGCGACACCTCTCCCCGCATTCTCGACACGAGGGGAGAACGAATCGGCGACGTCACAGAGCGCTTCTTCGGCGCAGCGGAGGATTTCCGCGCTAGGCCGGCGCACCAGCAGGGCATTGGAGATCGTGCGTGCCTGCGCCGCCGAGAGGCCGGCCCGTGCGCCGAGCGCCGCCGCTTCGGCGGAGACGGCCGTCAGCGGCGCGCGGGGATCCTCACGCTCGACGGCGACGAGCGGCCGGCCGTGGAGATCGGGCTCGGCGCGCCGTAGCGCCGCGATGGGAAAGTCGGGAACGAGCAAGCAAGCAATGCGGGGCATGATTCATGGATGAAGTTCGGTCTGGCGGCTGTTGAGCGCACCTTCGCGCGCCCGCACGATCTCCGCACGGCTGGCGATCCCGGAGAACAGCTCGGCACGCAGGGCGTGCTTCGGCCACCGCGGACGGGCGTTACGGAGCGTGATGCAGAGCGTGGCGACGCTTCCCGCCGACCGTTCCCGGCTGAGCAGGACGAAGGTCACGTTCGCAGCCGTCGCTAGGCGAGCGAGCCGCGGCCAAGCAGACGCAAAGCGAGCGGCCGTGATCGGGGAGAGACCATCGGCCAGATCGAGCAAAACGAGCCGGAGCCCCTGCGTGCCGAGCAGGATCTCGCTCGAGCGCAGCGCCTCGCGCTCGTCGGGAGGGCGGACCCACAGCAAGCGCCGCAGCCGAATTCCGGCGGCTGTCGCGCAGCGAGGATCGAAACGGTCGCGACAATCGACGAGAGCGGCGATCTCCCCCTGCTGGGTCGCGAAAGCCAGGAGCCCATAGGCGAGGGAAGTGCGGCCCGAGGAGGTCGCGCCGTAGATTTCGCTCAAGCGACCGCGTGGAAAGCCGCCGCCGAGCAGGCGATCGAGCCAGGGGTTTCCTGACGAGAGATGCTCCTCGGGACGGGTCGGAATCTGACCGAGGGTGATCCCCTTGGGCAACGAAGAAAGCGCAGGACGTGCGGGCGCAGCTGCCATCGGAACTCGACTCCGAGGATGATTTTCGTCTTCCTTTCGCCTCGAGTCAAGTCGATTCTTTTCGCAGATTTCTCCCGTCACTTTGGATCTTTCACGCCTCATGCTCGCACCCATCCGGGTTCGGCGCTGTGGTTGGGTGTTGCTGAGGAAAAGCTGATCGGGCCTACAGCAATTCGATGAGATCCACGGTACGTTCGCAACAGCATGTCGATTTCCTGGAGGAAAATCCTCGTCGCGACGGTCCTCGGGCTGGTTATGGCCGTCGCGCTCGCCGCCGGCGCGCTCGCTTGGCGCTTGAGTGAAGGGCCCATCCCGTTGCGGTTTCTCGACTCCAGGATCGAGGCGGCGCTCTCGGGCGTCCTGCCCGACGTCACGGCGCGTGTCGAACACACCGAGCTTCGCTGGGCGAGACATCTGCCCGAGCTGCGGGTGACCGGAGTGACGTTGATCCACGGCGGCGAGCCGGTGGCATCCTTTCCGAGCCTCGGCGTCCTGCCGAGCTTGCGTGCGCTCGCGCGCGGGCGGTTCGCCGTGCAGCGGGTGAGTCTCTCGGGAGTCCGTGTCGCCCTCGTTCGCGACCGGGACGGACAACTGAAGCTCGGGACGGATCGCGCGGCGGGGGGCGGCGAGCGGACGGCGGATCTGTCGGCATTGCTCGCTTTCGGTGGCAAGCAACCTTCGGCCACTAACTTTCTCAGGCGCATTCGCCTTCGGAATGCCGCCTTGAGCCTCGAAGATCGCTCCGCGGGAAGCCTCTGGCGCGCCGATGACGCGGACGTCGACGTCAAGTTCGACGATCAGGACGTCGCGGTCGGTGTCACCATGACGCTGTCGATCACCAGCCCCGCTTCAGGAATCGTTCGCGATCTCACGCTACCTCTGGTCGCTTCGGCGAAGCTGTCGTCAGGGGAAAGGGGAAGATGTGTTTTTCGAAGCGAGCGCCAATGACGGAAGCGTGGTGCCGGCCGGGTCGGTCGGAGCGCCGCTCCCGGTTCGCTCGCTGGCCACGAAGGGGACATATTCTTCGGCGTCGCGAAGAATCGACCTCGGCGAGCTTCACGCGGCGATCGGATCGTCCACGATCGACTCGACGGGGGGCGTCTCGATCGACAACCCGACAGCGGGGCTCGTCCTGAAGGGCGAGCTGAGCGCGTTGCCGATCGCCGAGCTCCGCCGCCTATGGCCCCCGACTGCGGCCGCTTCGACCCGTGAATGGATCGACCGCAACATCCGTAACGGTGGGATCTCGCGTTGTCTGTTCACCATCCGGCTGCCGCCGGCGGACGGGAGCTCGAAAGGGCTTCCGGCGGATGCGGTCGACGTCCGGTTCGACTTCCAGGGTTTCACCGTAGACTATCTCCGCGACCTCGCACCGCTCGTGCAGGCTCGCGGATCGGGAACCCTCAACGCGGAGCGCTTCGAAGGTCGCGTGGCCGGCGGCAAGATCGCAGGGCTCGACGTCGAGCGCGGGCTCGTGGAGATTCGCTTCGGAGCGGGCCCGGCACGCCTGACAGCCAGCGCCGACGTCTCGGGTCCAAGCCAAGAGCTTCTCACAGTTCTCGGCCAGGCGCCGCTCGGCATCCCGCAACAGGTCGGAATTCCCGCGACCGGCCTCGGCGGCACCAACCGGAGTCACGTCGAGGTCGAGCTGCCATTGAAGGAAGGAGTCCGCTCCGCGGACGTGAACGTGAAGGCCAAGGGCGAGCTTCACGACGCGAGCCTGCCGGACCTCTTGGCGGGGGTTGGGATCGAGGGCGGCGAGCTGACGGTTCAGGTCGACGATCGAAACGTGAGCGTCGAAGGGGAGAGCGGTCTTACCGGCCTACCCATCACCGCCGGACGCATGCGGGTGGCCGTCAACTACGTGCCGAGCCCAGGAGCCTCGGACGACCGCTTGAATATCGCGCTCGAGGGAAGCGATCTTCTCGCAAAGGGCGTAGCAACGCTGGATGGGAAAGCTCTGCGCGCCGTCAAAGTCTCGCGGCTCCGCTTCGGAGGGAACGACGTGTCGGTCGAGGTGGAGAAGCGAGAAAGCGGCGGCTATCACGTCTCCATCGACGGCGCGACCATGGACCTCCAGCCCTTTCTTCATAGGCAAGGACCCACCGCAGAGCTCGCGCAAACGGTGCGCGCCCCCTACGACGCCGCCTTCAGCCTCCAGCGCGTGAGCATCGGAAAGGGCGTCGAGCTCTCGGTCGTGGAGGGCACCGCTCGTGGCGAGGGCGGACGCTTCAGTGCCTTCGATGGGAGCGCGAACCTTCCAGGCTCGGGCTTCGTGCGCGTCAATCTCGCCGAGCAGGGACCGGTCAAGCGCCTCGAAGTAACATCGAACCGCGCCGGGAACCTGCTGAAGGCGGCCGGCATTTTCCCCGCGGCCGAAGGCGGCCAGCTCTCGCTCTCCGCGGTGGTGGATGACCGCGGCGAGAAGGCTCGCGTAGACGGGCAGGTCGAGGCGAGCGACTTCCGCGTGACGCAGGCACCTCTCATGGCTAGGATTCTCAACCTCGGCTCGCTCGAGGGCATCGCCAGCATGCTCGGGGGCGAAGGGATCTTGGTCTCTCGCGCACAGGTTCCGTTCACCTGGTCGCGCGACCGGCTGGACGTGCGCGAGGCAACGGCCGTCGGGTCCATTGGCATCAGCGTCGACGGCAGCGTCGATCCGACGAACCGTACCGTCGACCTGCGGGGCAGCGTCTTCCCAGCCTACACGCTCAATTCGATGCTCGGCCGGATTCCATTCATCGGCGACTTTCTCGTCGGCGGAAAGGGCGCAGGGGTGTTCGGCATCTCGTATCGGGTCACCGGCAACCTCGACAATCCGAACGTCGAAGCAAATCCGCTGTCGGCGCTCGCGCCGGGAATTCTTCGGCGGATGTTCGTAGACCCGTTCCAGCGTGGTGACAATCGCCCGACGGAACCTCAACAGCCCTTAGCTCAAGAGACGCCCACGGCTCGCGGACGCTGAGTTTGATTCGCTTACCGGCTCCCGGTATAAGCACCGTTTCGACTGCCGACCCTCATCGCAAGAGGGATGAGCGAGAACTGATCCCCGGTAGCTCAGTCGGTAGAGCGTCCGGCTGTTAACCGGATGGTCGCTGGTTCGAGTCCGGCCCGGGGAGTAGGAAAAACGAGGGGTTGGCCGATGAGGTCAACCCCTTTTTCCATCTCCTGTGGGTGTTCTGTGGGTGTTCTCACGACCGGTTGCTTGCGCGGTAGAGGTCGACACGGCGTAGGGCTTCTCGCTGATCCTTCTCGTCGATGATGTTGTACCTGGAGAACATCGAGTCGGTCTTGTGGCCGCTGATCGACTTGGCGACGTCGCGGTCAACGCCGCCGCGCACCATGTTGCGGACCCCCGAACGGCGTAGGTCATGGAACAGGAGGCCACGGACCTTCGCTAACTCACACGCCTTGTCCCAGCGCTTCCGGATGTCGCCTAGGGCCTTGCCGTCACCCCGGTGGAAGACGAAGGGCGAGAGGAACACGGGGCGTCCCTTCCTTCGAACCTCGCGGCGCTGCCAGCGGTGCTCGATGAGGCTCCAGAGGTCGCCTTCGAGGGCGATCGTCTGCGGCTTCCTGTTCTTCGTCATGCTGCCCGGCACCGTGATGGTCTTGTTGGTGCGGTCGACGTGCTCCCAGCGTAGCTTCGAAACCTGACCCTTCCGCCAGCCGGTCACGTAGGCGAACTGCGCCGCGTCGGCGAGGTCGGGGGGCAGGGCGGCAGCAACCTTCTCGAACGCCGCCGGATCGACGAACCCCTGTCGGACGTTCTGCTCTGGCAGCATCGGGAAGACCGGCAGACGGGTGATCCGCTCGTGCTTGCGAGCTAGGCGGAACGCCTGACGGATCACTCCGACCACGCGGTTGATCGTCGCTGGGGCCTTCGGATTCTCGGCTGCTTGTTCCTCCGCCTGGTAGCGCTCGATCCGGGCAGCGGTGAGGTCGACGGCGCGCTCCATCCCGAAGTAGAGGCGAGCCACCTTGATGTGCGGCATGGCGGAACGGAGGCTCGCGCCCTTGACCGTCAGGTGGGTTACCAGCGCTTCGAGTAGATCGCCGATCGTGAGCTTGTCTTCCTGGGGGTCGATGTGATGGCCACGTTGGATCGACTTGATCCTGGCCTTCAACTTCTTCCGTGCATCGCGATCCGTCTTGCCGCCGGGCAGGCGGACTTCCTCACCCTGGAAGTAATACGAGATCCACCAGACGCAACTACAGGGGCCGTTCTTTGGGCAGCTGTCGCGGTGCCGCTGATACGTAGAACCGTTGCCTCTCATCGGTGCCTCCGCACTTTCGGCTCTTCGGTTTTCAGGTAGCGCTCCGCGGCCTCACGCATGAGTTCGGTGAAGGTCGTGCCTTTCTCGATCGCGAGTAGACGGAGCCGTTTGTGCAATTCGGGGTCGAGATGGAGCGTTGTCTTCTGCAACTCCCTGGTCGTCGGCATGTGCCCATATGACCATATCCCCACTTCACCGGTCAAGCATTTTGAGAGTGCTCCCGGACGTATCTCTCGATCCCCGCACGGCTGAAGCGGAGGCGGCAGCCGCTTCCTTCCTGAATGACGAAGGGCAAGCCGCCCTTGTGCTTGTAGATCCAGGACGGCCGACGCCCGATCAGCCCAGCGGCCTCCTCGATGTCGTCGAAGATGTCATCGGCCTTCAGGGTGGGCCCACCCCCGTTACCGATAACGGAGCGTAGCAGCAGCACGTCGCGCAGCGCCGTGAGGTTTGCCACCCTGGCAGAAACCCTGGGGAGTAGGGCTGCCGCCACGTCGGGTGGTAAGTCTGCGGCCCTGGCCGGGTCGCGGATCAGCTCGTCAACGGTCGGCAGTACGTGAAGGTCGGCCACGGGCGCCTCAATGCGCGACCGGCGGAAACACCCCGCCGTGTTTCTGCAACCACTCGAGGAGCGCGTGGCGGTGCTCGTAGATGCGCGCGACGAGGGACTGCGGTACGTCGCCCCGGACGACGACCTCGACCTCCCCGTTCTCGTTCCGGTGAAACGTCACCAGGCGCTCCCCCTTTGGCTTGGTCGTCATGCCGTTGCCCCCGGCGGGAACTGTCCGCCGTAGTGGTCCGTCAGGCGGGCGATGATGTCCGCCTGGTAGTACTTGATGCGCGCTTCCAGGCCGTCCGGCGGGTCGCCGAGGATTACCAACCGGCCGTCCTCGACCTTCAGCCTGGTGTCGGTTTCGACGCAGTAGTCGAAGATGCCGTCGATGACGCGCGCATCCGCATGTTTGGGCGCACATGTTTTTTCACCGTGGTGGGGACACCCATCTCCGCCCCCTAACATACTGGATTCACTAGAAAACGTGGTGTCCCCACTGTCCCCACCGTCGAACACGTCCATGCGAAGCGATATGACCCACGGGCGCCTCGACCCTCGGGCCGTATCGTGTCCGAGCGCCGGGATACGCTGCCGCACGCGCGGCCGGCGGACGATCCGGCCGTCGTCGTCCTTCTCCTCGGTCACGTCGAGCCATCGGCGCTCCGCCATCGTGGCCCAAAGGGTCGAGGCATCGACCGGGAAGTCCCCGTGCCGGGTCTCCCGGTAGAGGCGATGAACGAGCTGGAGCGCGGCTCCTTCGTCGAGGAAGAGCCGCTGTTTCTCCTCATCCACGAAGCCGATCCGCTCGGTTTTCGGACGGACCAGCTTCGTCCAACTGCCCTCCGTCTGGTCGTGCCGGGGCTGCTTCAGCCAGCCGAGCGCGGAGGCGTTCGTCGGGTCGCCGCCTTCGATTGTCTCGAAGTAACCCCGCCCCTGCTGGACGCTTGAGCGGAGGAGCTGGACGAAGATGCGCGCCGGGTCCTCTTCGCGGAGCGCCTCGCCCTGCTCGATCGTCAACTCTATGAGCGCCTTTCGCGCCTCGGCGGAGCGGGCAAGCGCCGCTTCCGGCTCGATCGCCCCGACTTCCAGCATGAACGCGACCGCGGTCTCCATGCCGACCATCACGAGCGCCGCGTTGCCCGGCTGGCGCGAGTGTGAGGCGTGGCGGACGAACTCGCCGGTCAGCTCTTCAAGCCGCTGCGGCAGGGTGTCTGCGAGCGCCTTCCAGTTCTGAGCGATCCACTGCACGTAGGCGCCCATCGCGAGCGGCAACAAGCGGCGGTTCGCCTCGCTCCCTGCGGCGACGATCTTCTCGCGGGGCAGGTCGCCGACGCGGACGTGGCTGAAGAGCACGCGGGCGTTCGTCGACTGGCCCACTTCTTTCGTCTCGGCCGTCACGAGCGGCAGGCCACGCGGGGGCAGCTCGCGCCGAAGCGTTAGGTTCTTCGTCCCCCGCGCCCCGCTCGACTGGTTGGCGACCGCGCGTATGATGTGGTTGAGCAACGCGCGGCGCTTCGCGACCTCGGCGCGCGTCCCGTTTCGCAGGAAGTCGTCGGCGACGACCAGCGCGTCCTTCAGGGTGAAGAGCACGATTTCCACGCCGACGCGCGTGCCCACATCGAAATTGAGCGGCAAGCAGTCGAGCGAGAAGTCGCCGTAATGCGCCTGCCCGAGCGCGGCGAGCGAGGTCTTGAACGCGCCGGTCTGTCCGTACTGGTAGCCGGTGAAGCGGAGCGACACGAACGGGCGGAGCGGGGCAAGGTACGTCATCGCGAAGACGGGCACCGTCACGTGCTTGGGGCCGAGGTCGAGCAAGGCCAGCGAGGCGCGGCAGGCGGCGCGCCGCTCTTCGTCGTCCTTCGGCAAGCGGAGGCGGAAGCGCTGCAACCGCTCGCGCTCCGTCGCGGCCATCTGACCGCCCGGTTCGACGCACACGTCGGTGCGCATCCCGTGGGTGGTGATCGCGCCGCCGGCATGGAGGTACGCGTGCGCGCTGTCGACCTTCGTCCAGCCCACGTGCGCGTACACGCGCCTCGTGGTCGGCGTCGAGAGGAGCTGCATCGCTTCGCGCAGGCGGTCCCTAGTGCCGATACCCGCCCCGACCACGGCGCGCGCCCCCCACGCGGGGATGATCCATCCCATCGCCGGGAAGTCTTTTGCTTCGACGGTCGCCGTCGGCAGCGGTTCACCCGTGACGAGCGTTCCCCCGATTAGGAGCAGGTGCTCGTCCCGCTCCGTGCCGTCGTCGCGGAGATGTTGCTCCACGATCCGCGCGTCAAAGTTGCACAGCGGCTCCATCCGCTCGCCGTTCCGGTCGAACCTGCGTTCGCAGATGCGCCCCTCGTGGACGACATAACGCTCGTCGACGGCAGTCGAAGACGGCTTCGTGTCGTGGCCGTTCGCCGTGACGCGCTCTTCGATTGCCTCGTGCAGGTTGACGAGCGCGTCCCTCACAACGCTTTCCGCGATGCCGGTCGTCGCGGAAACTTTTTTGCCATAGGCGTTCCGGTCTTTCTCGCGCGAGGGGTACGATGTCCGCCGCCACCTTGACCGCTGTCCCGTTCGTCACGGTGAGCTGCGCGCGGAGACCCTTGTCGCTGTCGCCAACGCGAAACGCCGCGATCGTGACCGTGCCGCACTCGACCACGATTGGCGGTTTGAGGGCTCTAAGCGCCGCTGCCATCGATCACCTCCCGCGCCCGGGCGATCCGTCGCTGCATCCGTAAAGCCGCGCTCTCCCGTACGAGGAGAACGCGCCGCCCTCTGAGCGTCGCACCGAGCACGTCGCCGTTCGGGAGCACCTGCTCACGTAGGTCGTCGTCCCCGAGCGTGCCGAGCACGATCGGGCTCTTCACGCCGTTTGAGCGAGCGGCACAACCGTCGCAGTATTTGGCTGTCTCCGCCGCGATCCGTGCGCACGTCGCCGGTCCGGCATCGGTGAGCGCGTGGCGGAGTTTCCCGATCAGTCTCACGCTTCGTGTAGCGCGGATAGGGCCGGCTCCATTCGTGCGCAATGCGCGCGCCATCTTCGCAGCGCCCAAGGACCCCGAGCATCGCGTACCAGTCGGGCTCGGAGAGCATCGCGGCGTCTTCACAGCAATGTCGCATCCATGCGCAGCCCCTGACGATCGGCTCTAGGCGCGCGGGCGGGAACTTCGCGTCGTCAATCGCTCGGTGCTTCGGCGTCGCGCCGATCTCGGGCAGCCCCACGTCGACGAAGTCGTCGAGCGAATACCGGCGCTCGTTCTCCGCGACGATCCGCGTCGCGACCGGCGGTGCGGCCTTGCGGTTCACGACGCCCGCAGGTCGCGTGAGCCGTGCGAGGTCATGGGTTGCGTCCATCGCGAAGCCGAGGCGCTCACGGAGATACGCCTGCCAGCGCGCGCTGAGCGTCGCGATCTTCTCGCGGTCCGCGTCACAGTCGACGAAGAACGGCTCGCGGAAAAGCCACCACCCAAGAAGACCGTGGCCCGTGAAGACGACGACGCTCGGCACGAGCGGGAGCGTCGCGAGAAACGAGCGGACCACATCGAGCGACGGCGGAAGGTTCGGCTCGGCGTGCACGGGATCGCGCACGTCGACGTCGGCCCAGAGCCCCGGCACGCACGCGATGTCGTTCGCGCAGGGCCGTGAGCCCGAGAAGGAGCGCACGAGCCCCACGTGCACGTAGACGCAGCTTGTCTTGTTCTGCGCGATCAGCCAGCGCGCGAGATCATCGGTATTGCGCGTGGCGAAGCTCGTTTGGTGCGACTTCTCCCAGCCGACGACCCGTAACGTCGGGTCGGTGGCGAGCGCGTCGCCCCAAATGCACGCGAGGTAGGCCAGTAGCTCGTAGTTCATGGTTCATGCTGCCTTGGGGTCTGTGGGCCGCTTGACGGCTACGACGCAAACGAAGCCGCCGCCATCGATGAGTCGGACGAGGCCGCGCCCAGCGAGCGCCGCCGCGCGCGACTCTCCACGTCCACCGAAACGATAATTCATAGCCTCGCCTTTCAGCGCGGCCTCTCGACGCGTTTCGAACGAAGCTGCCCCTACGCGGCAGCTTACGTCACGAAGAAGTGATTCTATGATGTCGAGATCAATGGGACCCGACGACCGGGGCCTCGCCGCTCAAGCACCTTTCCTCATCCACATCCACCACCACCCCAGCACTCTCAGAACGCGGCGGCTGGTAGCCTCACCCTTTCTCGAAGGGCTCGCCCGGATTTACACGGTGTCCGGTGACCGTTTACTGCCCCAGCTTTCCCGATCGGCGACCGCGGGCCGATCCCCAGCCCTTTGCACGACGGCGGCTGTTTTTCCGCTGCTCATCACGGCCTGATGGTCGGTAGCTGGTGACCTCCATGTTTCAGCCTACGGAGACGGAATTGCTCGTGTCAACGCAAAACGCGTACGCGTCCCGGGACTCACTCGGAGGCAGCTTCTGGCAGCACGCTCGGGATCCATCGCGTTCAGCTCGCTCGCGATCCCGCTTCGGGCGGCGCCACGTCGGCACCCAGCCGGTGGCCTCGCTTGAGCGGCGGGATCCCTCGACGTCGGGCTTCCACGACCTGTCGGACTGCTCCCAGTGACCACGGATTGCCCTTCTGAGTCTTCAGGCCGAGCTTGTTCAGCTCGCGAGCGATCTCGCTTCCCTGATTCCTTGAACGGCCATCTCTAGGATGATGCCGTGAGCTCGGCGCCTCAGCTCTCCGACGCGGATCTGTCGTTCTCGGAACTCGCGGGTCCTTCCAATGAGCCCGCCCGTGAGAACACGAAGGACACCTTCACGGTTCCACGGCCAACCGAGCTTGTTCCGGAGACCACAACGGTTCATCTCCTGTGCGACTTGAGAGGGGTCGAGGCCGTTGGCTGTGAGGGAGCGGACTTGCTGTCGGAAGTACTCCCAGCGCCTCACTTCCACGGGAGTCTCGGTGCCGTCGATCTTCCAGATGATTCGTGCGCGGACGGAGTCGGAACCCCACTCGTCGACGACCACGGCCTTTATCACGGCACGCAGGAGCTCCTTGCGATCTGCGTTGCCCGTTGTCGGTGCCCAGAAGATGTTCTGCACAGACGAGGAGAACGACGCGAGCTCATCCACGCAATCGAGGCCGATGGGGACCTTTTTTTCCTCCTCCCGCAGAGTCAGTTCGAGCGACTTCTCTGTGGCCAGAACGCTCTCGTACTCCCCCTCTAGCTTATTACGAGCGAGTCGGTGGTCGGGATCGATCGTCAGTACCCGGTTCTTCAGGTTCTCCGCTCTTCGGCGGACGTCTTCAAGCTGTCTCTGGAGACGTCGTCGAGAGCCAGCGAAGCTCTCGAGAGCAAATTTTAGCGCATGACGGAGCCCGTCAATGCCCGCCGGAGAGAGACGCTGAAAGACTTCCTTCAACACGACATCGTCCAGCTTTTTCGCCGACACGCTTTTACACCTTTCGCCGGCATCTTCAGTGCGACACAGATAGGCGTTTCGGGCTTTCAGGGCAGAGCGACCGCGTGGGTATAGAGCCGCCAGCGCGCGGTTGTTATGGAGGGCGCAACGAGCAAGTCCTTGGAGCACGGATCGGCCGTTTCCGGCGCTTGTGTGATCCCGCGTGCTCCGGTTTGATTCCAAAATCCTCTGGACCTCTTCCCAGATCTGGCGCGTCACGTATCCTTCGTGATGGTTCACCACACGCACGATGTTCTGCGGATCCGCGGGACGACACTTTCCGGTTCGCCGGTCGAACCGTGTGCGCCCATAGACGTACGTTCCAGCGTAGACCTCGTTGGTCAGAACGGCGGTGACCCGTGTGCGGCTTGCCATGCGCCACACGATCACGCCTCTTTCTCTGACTGGCAACTCGATGCCACGGGCTCTAAGTGCGGAGACGGTCTTTCGAATGTTTCGCTGCTCAAGGAAAGTGGAAAAGAGCTGATGAATCGCTCCCTGGACCTCCTCCGAGGGGTCGAAGTCGAACGCTCCGCTCTGCTTATCTCGGATGTATCCGATAGGCGGTCGAGATACGGAGATGCCTTTGCTGAGCTTGCCGAGTCGTCCCCGGCGGGAGTGTTCCGCGCGCGTCGTGTTATCGTGCTCTGCCAGGACGGACACGAGCCGGAGGAGGAGCATGTGCCCGCTCTCCCGGACGTCGTACACCCGGCCATCCAGCGCGAGCAGCGTGTCATTGGCCAAGCACTCGTTGATGAGCATGAAGGACTCGACCGCTTCTCGACCGACACGGCTGACGTCGGATGTCAGGACGATGCCGACGAGTCCCTTCCGGATGTCCTCGGCAAGTCGCTGATAGCCGGTACGCTTCTGCGTGCTGGTCCCGGAACGGCCGAGGTCTTCGTCGATGTGCTCGATCGCACTCGGTGGCCATCCCCACTTCTCCGCGTATCGGGATTGCGACCGCTGGTACTCGATCGAGCCCTTGTGGTTCTCAACCTGGTACGGCGAACTCACCCGTTCGTATACGACGGCCTTTCGGGCCAGGTGTTGTGGTTTAATCTCAGGCGGTCTCTCATCCTCCATTACCCAGTCCTCCTCTGCTCCGCGACCTTATGAACGCTCGGACCGCGGAATCGACGAGCAGCTTCTCCGCGTGACTCTTCTCACGGTCGTTTTCGGAGTCTCGATTCTTGGGGGAAGGTTGCTGGAGGGGCTCGGACGGAACGCCTTCCCTGTCTATTCGAGATGCGGCGCACCGTGCCCCCCACTCACCGAAGACGGCTCAGGATGCGCCTGATTGCGAAGATTGCTGCCCTTTGCTTAGCTTTGCGTGTTACGAGAAAACGGATCACGACGCACTCGTCGGTGAGGGTCCCTCCGATGCCAGTGCGCTTCGCTCCTGGAGGCGCCTCAAGAGCGCCGCGAGGTGTGAGAGCGCACAGAGAGCGACGCTCGGGTCCGGAACAACCGGTGGCCGATCCGAATCGGGCCGAGACAACGGGTTGCGTGGGGGCTTCGGGTCGGAAGAGCGGTGCGGCGTAACCATCTCGAGAACCTCCTCAACGCCAAACGGCGCTAACAAATTCTCGAGCTACGGTTTTCCGCTCGCTCGTGCTGTTACGACCTCAGTAGGATGTTCGGAGACCCTCGGCAAGAGGCGGCTGAGGAAACAGACGAAGCCGCGGTCACGAGTACGACGGCGAGGCCCGCTTCAGACAGGCGTGGAGGAGCGGACTCCCGTTTCCGCCGGTGGACTCCGGACTGGGTTGCGCTCCCGAGGGTTCACCGTGGTAGTTTTTGCGTCGGCATGCTGATGTACGCGACACAAGACGCAGGCGTCACTTGACTGAACTCGTCGAAAGGCCACGACGACGATCATGGATCAATCCCATCTAAACTGGATCGCGAACTTCATTTGGGGCATCGCGGATGACGTACTCCGCGACCTCTATGTCCGGGGCAAGTACCGCGATGTAATCCTGCCGATGACGGTCCTGCGCGGCTCGATGCGGTGCTCGAGCCCGACCAAGCAAGCGGTGCTCGACATGAAGGCAGCGCTCGACAAGGCGGGTATCACGAACCAGGACCAGGCGCTGAGGCAGGCCGCGGGGCAGGCCTTCTACAACACGTCGAAGTTCACCCTGCGCGACCTCCGCGCCCGCGCTAGCCAGCAAGCAGCTCACGGGCCGACTTCGAGGCCTACCTGGACGGCTTTTCGCCGAACGTCCAGGAGATTCTCGACAACTTCGAGTTCCGCAACCAGATCCCGCGCTCTTGAAGGCCGATGCGCTGGGCACGCTCATCGAGAAGTTGACCTCGACACGACATCAACCTGAGTCCCGAACCCCGTGTTGAACGGCGACGGTCGGTGAAGCCTCCCGGCCTGGACAACCACGCCATGGGCACGATCTTCGAGGAGCTGATCCGCCGGTTCAACGAAGAAAACAACGAAGAGGCCGGCGAGCACTGGACGCCGCGGGATGTGGTGAAGCTCATGGCCAACCTGATCTTCCTGCCCATCGCCGACGAGATCGAGTCCGGCACCTACCTGCTCTACGACGGCGCCTGCGGCACCGGCGGCATGCTCACCGTGGCGGAGGAAACCCTGCAGCAGACTCGCCCGAGGAACACGGCAAGGAAGTCTCCACTCACCTGTACGGCCAGGAGATCAACGCCGAGACCTACGCCATCTGCAAGGCCGACCTGCTTGCTCAAAGGCGAAGGCGACGGCGGCGACAACATCGTCGGCGGCTCGGCACACTCCACACTCTCGACGATGCGTTCCCGGTCGCGCGAGTTCGACTTCATGCTCTCCAATCCGCCGTACGGCAAGAGCTGGAAGACCGACCTGGAACGCATGGGCGGCAAGAAGGACCTGAACGACCCGCGCTTCGTCGTCGCAGCATGCACGGCGACCCGGAGTTCTCCCTCATCACCCGCTCCAGCGACGGCCAGCTGCATGTTCCTGGTGAACAAGCTGGCGCAAGATGAAGCACGACACGCCGCTGGGCAGCCGCATCGCCGAGGTCCACAACGGCTCGTCCCTGTTCACCGGCGACGCCGGCCAGGGCGAGAGCAACATCCGCCGCTGGATCATCGAGAACGACTGGCTGGAGGCCATCATCGCCCTGCCGCTGAACATGTTCTACAACACCGGCATCGCCACCTACATCTGGGTGCTCACCAACCGCAAGCCCGAGCACCGCCGGGGTAAGGTCCAGCTCATCGACGCCACCGCAGTCGTTCACAGCCGCTGCGCAAGAACCTGGGCAAGAAGAACTGCGAGCTGTCCGACGAGCAGACATCAGGCAGATCTTCGACATGTTCCTGGCGTTTGAGGAGACGGAGCAGTCGAAGATCTTCCCCAACGAGGCCTTCGGCTACTGGAAGATCACCGTCGAGCGCCCGCTGCGCCTGGCCAGCCGACCTGAGCGCCCCGAGTTGAGCGATTTGCTCGAAGCTGCCGGGCCGAAGAGGAGCCCCTGCCGAAGTGCGCCGCGTGGCAAAGGAGGCCGGGGCCGCACTGGATTTCGACGCGCGACGTCGCGAAGCGGATGCCGACCAACCTGGCGTCAATCGACGCCAAGCGCCATTGAACCAATCGGAGCTCACCAGCACCGATCCGGCCGCGGCGCCGGTCTCCGGAAGATCAGCAAGCCGGGTTCGAGGTCGGACCCGTTGTACGGCGCTAGAAGGGGAAATCGATGGCAGCTCAGGGTGGCGGAGTACGAGCCGGACACGCAGCCTGCGGGACACGGAGCAGGTGCCGCTGCTTGAAGAGGGCGGCATCGAGGCCTTCTTCCGGCCGCGAGGTCCTGCCCCACGTGCCGGATGCCTGGATCGACCCCGGAAGACCCAGATCGGCTACGAGATTTCCTTCACCCGGCACTTCTATAAGCCGCAGCCGCTGCGCACGCTGGAGGAGATCAGGGCCGACATCTTGGCCCTCGAGGCAGGAGACTGAAGGGTTGCTCGGCCGATAGTCGCTCTGGAGGGGCGCCTGAATGACGATGATTCTAGGCCCTATCCCGAATACAAAGATTCCGACCTGAAGTCGCTCGGGTCGGCGCCGGGCTTTGAGGTCAACGTCCGAGGCAGTAGCACGTCTGTTCGCGGCTCCCTCGTATCCGCTCAGAGAAGAACAGGGATGCGAGTTGGCCTGCTCTCGGTGTTCCTTGACGACGGCGTGATTCGCGCACGAGTAAAGGCCCGAGGCAAGTGGCACTAAGCCAAGCTCGACTGCCGCTATCAGGACTGTGTATCCGGGGCGACCTCGTCCTCAACAACCAGCAGGCTTGGCATGGGAGCAGTTGGGGTGTCACAGTCACTGGGCGTGTGTGAGTCCCGCATATGCGTTCTGCGCCCTGTTCGCCTGTTGAACCCGATTTCTACCACTACCTGTTCCAGCCGGCGCCTACATGTAGACAGTTCGTAAGGCGCATCGTACGGGCGTCGGCGAGATCCAGCGGATATTCACCTCCGTGGCTCAACTGAAACAGTTCCGTGCCAGTTCCACCACCCGGAACAGAGCACGATCATTGTCCGCTTCCTCGACCACACGGACCGACGGATCCGACGCTACATCCGTGCCAAGCAGCAAGCTGATCAAGGCTGCTGGACGAGCAGAAGCAGGCCATCATCCACCGCGCCGTCACCCGCGGCCTCGATCCAACGTCCGCCTCAAACCCTCCGGCGTCGAGTGGCTGGGAGACGTGCCAGAGCACTGGGTGGTGAGCCCCGCGATACTTCTTTCGTGAAGTCTGCGCCTCGGAGAACGGGTTGTCGTTGGAGACGTGGGGCCGGCTGTGGGTCTTGGTGACGCCGAGATCGGCCAGCAGCAACGCCACCGGCTTCGACGTCATGGACGAGCCGCGATCGGCGTGGAGCGTGAGCTGCGCCGGGCGCGATGCCCTGCCGCGCGCAGGTCTCGCCGATGAGCTGCTCGGCCAGGTCGCGCTCTCGCGCGTGGGCGACCATCCAGCCGACGACGTAGCGGCTGAAGATGTCGAGGATCACGTAGAGGTAGAAGTAGGTCCACTTCGCCGGCCCGAGCAGCTTGGTGATGTCCCAGCTCCAGACCTGATTCGGGCCGGTGGCGAGCAGCTCGCGGCTTGCGGGTAGCGCGGATGGCGGAGCTGATCGCGGCGCTCACGCACCTCGCCGATGCGCCGCGAGGATGCGGTACATCGTGCGCTCCGAGCAGAGGTAGCGGCCCTCGTCGAGCAGCCGCGCGTAGCACCTCGGCCGGAGCGCGGTCGACGAAGCGCGGCTCGTGCAGCACCGCCAGCACCGCGGCGCGCTCGGCCGCGAGGCAACGGCCGCGGCGGCGCTCGGCCGCGGCCGCCGGCGTCCGGCGCGTCGGGCACTGGCGCCGGATAGTAGGTCGCCGCCGGCAGCGCCGAAGGCCGCGCACGTCCGGCGCGACGCCGAGGCGCGGCGCCGATCTCGCGAGCGTCGTCCATCACGACGGCTCGCTGTCGAACGGGGTCCCCAGCAAGGCCGCGACTTTTTTTTGGACCTCCACGAACGCCTCGGCTCGCTCCGCGCGCTTGCGTCCAGCTTGCTGATCTCGCGCTCCTGCTCGGCGATCTTCTTGTCCCGCGGATCGGGCGGCGGCGCCTTCGGTCCGCGCTTCTTCGGCGCCAGCGCCTCCAGCTCGCCGCGCTCGCGTGCCGCGCGCCAGGTCGTCAGGTGCGAGGAGTACAGCCCCTCGCGGCGCAGCAGCGCGCCGATCTCGCCGGGCGTCGTGCACCGGTCCGCCTCGCGCACGATCCGCCGCTTGTACTCGGCCGTGAACCGGCGCCGCTGCGCCTTGGCGACCACCTCGGTGTCGGCCGCACTGCGCCGCCGGGGCCTCGCCGCCGGCGCGCCGGCCGGGAAACTCCAGTCGCCCTACGGGCTCCTTCCGTTTCCCCGGCCCGCCTCACCCTCCACCTTCTTCTTCGCCACCACCTTCATCCATCGTCTCCTCCCCGCCCTCTACAGTAAACTACCGCCACCCGACTGTCTCACCCTCATTGGCAGAGAGGGGCTACGCTGGGGGAAAGCTCTGCGAGGTCGGCGATCTCGTTCTGAACCGACTCAAAGCCCACCTTGGGGTGTTCGCGTTGACGCAGTTAGCGGGAGTCATCAGTCCTGACTACACTGTCCTGCGGCCGATCGATCCCGAGGGTGCAGCGTACTTCGAACAAGTGCTGCGATCGCCGGCATGTCGCGGTGAGCTGCGTATTCGGGCGAAGGGTATCGTCGAGGGCTTTTGGCGACTGTACACCGATGACTTCTATGACATTCGATTGCCCATGCCACCTATTCAGGAGTGCCGCGCGATCATCGAACACAACCACAGCGCGACGACTGAGATCGATCACGCGGCACGGGGTACGGAACGCGAGATCTCCCTCCTCCGCGAATACCGCACCCGCCTCATCGCCGACGTGGTAACGGGCAAGCTCGACGTGAGGGAAGCAGCAGCGTACCTCGCCGACGAGGCAGATACGCCTGATACTGTCTACGAAACCAACGCGTTGCTCGAGGGCGATGAAATCCTCAACGACGATCTCGACCTTGCACCCGAAGAGGTTGAGGCATGAAGGCGACCACCAGCGAGAAGGGCCCCGACTTCATTGCTCGCGCGCTGACAACCAGTCGGTTGTGGCCTGGAGGATCGAAATGCTGTTGGTTGCCTCTGATCTCGCGAGAGACGAGGAAAGAGCGGTGACAGATCGTCCCGCCATACCCATCGAAGTACAGCGGGACGTTCTTTTTCAGGCGCGTCACCGCTGCGCTGTCTGCTGTGAACCGACTCCGCTAGAGAGGGCGCACATCCGTCCTTGGAAGGTCACCCACGATCATAGCGAGCCTAATCTGATCGCCTTGTGCGCGAACTGCCATGGGCGCGCTGACCATGAGAAGTGGGGTGAGGCCTACCTTCGCCGTTACAAACAGAACCCGTGCGCCCTTGCCGCGAGCGCAATGCCCATCATGTCGTCGGAACAAAAGGCCATGGTGGATCTGATCCTCGCGGCTCCTCCGGACTCTATGAACGAACGGCAGCGCATGCGCTTGGTCTCTATGGTCGCCGCATATGCGAATGTGCGCGTGGCAGACGTACAGATCATAACCGTCTCTGCCACGAATAGCACGCGAGTTCGAATAGAGCTTCCGCGCGATGCTGCCATGGTGCTGCTGGCGGGCTTCCATGGGAGCGACCCGATATTGCGCGCTTTTCTCGAGGACTTCGAGCTCCTGCGGATGGATTCAGCCGTTGTTGGCTCCCACCGGCCGCGAAAGCCGACGGACACGAGTGAGAGAGGGCTCGAAAGCGTCATCGTCGCTGCGATGGGGAGGGGCGGCTGGATCACGGGAGACCCTAGGAATTACGACCGCGAGTACGGGGTGGACCTTGCGCAGCTCGTAGCCTTTCTAGGCGCGACGAAGGCCGAGGCCGCGGAGGCGCTCGATCTCGGCACTTTGGACAGTCCCATGCGGCAGAAGTTTCTCGCGCGACTGCAGGGGGAGATCACGAAGCGCGGCGTTATCGACGTGCTGCGCAAGGGCATAAAGCACGGGCCGCTTTACGTCGAATTATTTTACGGCACGCCAACGCCCGGCAACACCAAGGCGGAAGAGCGATACGCCGCAAATCGGTTCAGCGTGACGCGCCAGTTGCGGTACAGCACCGACGAGACGAAGAACGCGCTCGACCTCGGCGCTGTTCATCAATGGCCTGCCGATTGCCACGTTCGAGCTCAAGAACAGCCTGACGAAACAGACGGTGGAGGACGCGGTCGAGCAGTACAAGCGCGACCGTAATCCGCGGGAGCTGCTCTTTCAGTTCGGGCGCTGCATGGCGCACTTCGCCGTCGACGATCAGCGAAGTGCGGTTCTGCACTCACTTGAAGGGCAAAGGCTCGTGGTTCCTGCCGTTCAACAAAGGCTGGAACGACGGCGCGGGAAATCCGCCCAATCCGGACGGGCTAAAGACCGACTACCTATGGAAGCAGGTCCTCACGCCGGGAGCCTCACGAACATCATCGAGAATTACGCGCAAATCGTCGAGTCGCAGGACCCGAAGACTGGAGAAGAAGCGCGAGCAAATCTTCCCGCGATACCACCAGCTTGAGGTCGTGCGGCGGCTCCTCGCTCACGTGGGCGAACATGGAGCGGGAAAACGGTATCTGATCGAGCACTCGGCGGGCAGCGGCAAGTCGAACTCGATAGCATGGCTCGCGCACCAGCTCATTGGGCTGAAGCGCAACGACGGGCACGTGTTCGAATCAGTGATCGTCGTGACCGATCGAAAGATACTCGACAGCCAACTCCACAACACGATCAAGAATTTCCTTCAGGTCGGCGCGACCGTCGGCCATGCCGACCACTCGGGCGACCTTCGCCGTTCATCGAAAGCGGCAAGAAGATCATCGTTTCGACCGTCCAGAAGTTTCCGTTTATCCTCGACGAGATCGGAAGCGAGCATCGAGGTCGGTCGTTCGCCATCATCATCGACGAAGCGCATTCGAGCCAGGGCGGGAAGACCTCCGCGGCGTTGAGCACGGCGCTCTCGGCGAGGCAGGGCAGGAAGAAGACGACGAGACGATCGAGGACAAGATCAACCGGATCATGGAGGCGAAGAAGCTGCTGCCGAACGCCAGCTACTTCGCCTTCACCGCGACCCCCAAGAACAAGACGCTGGAAATATTCGGCGAGCCGTTCAAGGACGGAGACAAGACGAAATACCGGCCGTTCCACAGCTACACGATGAAGCAGGCCATCGACGAGGGATTCATCCTCGATGTGCTCAAGACTACACGCCGGTCGATAGCTACTACAAGCTCGTGAAGACGATCGAGGGCGACCCGGAATTCGATACGAAGCGGGCGAAGAAGAAGCTCCGGCGTTTCGTCGAGAGCCACGACCATGCGATCCGGCTCAAGGCCGAGATCATGGTGGATCATTTCCACGAGCAAGTCATCGACCTGCGGAAGATCGGCGGGGAAGCGCGTGCAATGGTGGTGACGAGCGGGATTGAGCGCGCGATCCAATACTTCCACGCGATCCGCGACTACCTCGAAGAGCGCAAGAGTCCCCATCCAAGGCGCATTGTCGCGTTTTCGGGTGAACACGACTACGGCGGGGCGAAGGTGACCGAGGCGTCGCTCAACGGGTTCCCGTCGAACAAAATTGCGGACAAGGTGCAAGAGCATCCGTACCGCTTCCTGATCTGCGCGGACAAGTTCCAGACCGGATACGACGAGCCCCTGCTGCACACGATGTACGTGGACAAGCCGCTCTCGGGCATCAAGGCGGTGCAGACACTCTCGCGTCTCAATCGAGCGCACCCGCAAAAGCACGACACGTTCGTGCTCGACTTCATGAATGATGTCGCGACGATCCAGGCGGCTTTCGAACCGCTACTACCGCACGACGATCCTTTCGGAAGAGACAGACGCGAACAAGCTGCACGATCTCAAGGCCGACCTTGACGGGCTGGGTGTATGCACCGAGCAGAGTCGATGACGCTCGTCACGCTGTACCTCGGCGGCGCGGACCGCGAGAAGCTCGATCCGATACTCGACGGTTGCGTAGCACTTATCTCGAACAATCTCGACGAGGACGGGCAGGTAGATTTCAAGGGCAAGGCGAAGGCGTTCACGCGGAGCTACGGCTTCCTTTCTGCCATCCTGCCGTACACGAACGCGGAGTGGGAGAAGCTGTCGATCTTCCTGAACTTTCTGGTGCCCAAGCTGCCGGCACCGAAGGAGGAGGACCTGTCGAAGGGCATCCTCGAAGCGATCGACATGGACAGCTACCGGGTCGAAAAGAAGGCGGCGATCAAGATACAATTGCCCGACCAGGATGCGGAGATCGAACCCGTGCCGACGGACTGGCGGCGGACACAAGCCCGAACCGGAACTCGATCGGCTCTCGAACATCCTGAAGCCTTCAACGATCAGTTCGGCAACATCGCCTGGACGGACGGCGACCGGGTCCGAAAGCTGGTGACCGAAGAAATCCCCGCAAAGGTCGCGGCCGACAAGGCGTACCAGAACGCGAAGAAGAACTCCGACAAGCAGAATGCGAAGATCGAGCACGACAAGGCGCTCGCGCGTCATGACTGCGGTGCTCAAGGACGACGCGGAGCTCTACAAGCAATTCAGCGACAATGACTTTCGGCGCTGGATGACGGACACGGTTTTCGGTCTAACATACGAATGACCGAGCTGTTGTGAGTCGGCCAGCCTCGCTCATCAGCCCAATGGATCTGATGCCGGACTTCGTTCCGGCGTGGGCTTCTCGGACGATTGGCGGCGCTGGCAGTTGGCGCGACGAACGACCGCGGGACCCCCTCGCCGGTCCGGCGGACGGGTGACCCGGGTCAGGCCGTCCGGCCGGGGCGGTGGTGGAAGATCTCGACGACGTCGCTCACGTCGATCGACCATAGCTCACCAGCGTCGGATGCGAGGCCACGCCGCGGATCTTCCCCGCCAACGGTCTCAGACGTTAAGGCGGCGTAAAGAAATAAAGGTATCAAATCCTCGTCACTCTGGGTCGAATGGTATAGTTCCAGTCGCCGTGGAACTTGTGGCGCTCTAGATTCACGCTCTGCATCTCTTCGTCAGTGACCTGGCGGCCAGTCGGGTACTTGCGCCGATCGAGACGGCAGGTCACCTTCAGGCCTTTGGCCGTGGCGGTCCGAGAGATAAGCTTGACGATCGTCTCGTAGTCTCGCAGCGGTTCGCCGCGCCAGTTCGAGGAGATGAAAGAGAACAGTCGGTGCTCGATCTTGTTCCACTTGCTCGTTCCCGGAGGGAAATGGCAGACGGTGATCGAAATACCCGTTTCGTCCGCCAGCTTCTGCAGTTCTAGCTTCCACAGTTTCAACCGCGAGCCGTTGCTACCTCCGGCGTCTGCCGTGATGACGATGTCTTTCGCTTCGGGATACAGGCGTCGGCCCTCATGCCGCCACCAGCCCCTGATGGAGGCCACGGCGAAGGCCGCGGTATCGTGATCCGTTCCCACATTCACGAAGCCCCTGTTGCGATCGATATCGTAGACGCCGTAGGGATACGCGCGCGGAATGTCGGGGCCAGGGAAGTCGTGCCCCTGGACCTTGACGGGGTTCTTCTCCACCAGCCATTGCCGCCCAGCGTTTGCATAGTTGCCAACCAGTTCCTTCTTCTTGGTATCCACCGAGACGACGGGCGCTCCCTTCGCCAGCGTGCGCTTGACCTGCGCGTTGATGTGGCGGAACTGCGCGTCCCGGTCGGGATGGTCGCCGCCCTCTTCCGTCTTGCGGTTGCCCTGCAGGCTGTACCCCTGCGCGTGGAGGAGCTGCGCGACCTTCATGTGACTGATCTCATGGCGCTGCCGGGTAAGTTGCGCGGCCAGCGTCCGCGTGCTCTTGCAGGTCCAGCGCAGCGGTGTCTCCGGATCGCCGCGCGTGTCCGGGTCGATCAGGCGTTCCAGTGCACCCGCCAAGCGGGGGTCGTGGTCGGTGATCTTCTTGCGTCCCGCTCCCGGCTGCCGGACGCGGCCTGGGGGGACTCCCGTTCCTGCGTCGATCTCCCTGATCCCCTTGGCAATAGCCTTCCGCGACAGTCCGCACGCGCGGCTCACCTCGGAAATCCCGCCGCGGCCCAAGGCGCACGCTTCGTTGGCGGCCATGAGCCGGCGTGTCCGCTCGTCCAGAAGCGGCCACACGCTGGCAAGCTTCGCTCGAAGCCCAGACCGAGTCTCCATCCCGCCCGACTATACGACATCCTGAGACCATCTGCTACCTTTATTTATTTACGTCTCCTAAGATGATCCCTCAGATGAGCGACGTGAAGCGAATGAGCAACGATACGATCGTCGATCTCGCAACGCTCCTCGGCATTGCGGTTCGCGACAACGCCGAGATGGACCAGATTCTACGTCGGTACGGTTTCCTTGCGGGCGCGCCCGAAACCATCAGGAACAAGGCCAACCACCTCGTTTTCCGTGTCGCCGACTCCACGGAGATCGACGAAGCGAGGCGCGAACAGATATTTCTCGACCTCGCGGCCCGCGCACTTTCGAATCCCCAGGGTAGCGATACTTCGAAGCTCGTCGCGTCTCTACGAGCCGATGGCTTCGAGTGGAACGGTACGCGCGTAGCCCGTACGTCGGGCGGCGGCGGTGCACATCGGCGGACGCCTTCAGACGGTAGCAGCTTCGCCCCGGAGCCTTTCCGGGAATTGACACAGCGGCAGCGAGACCTCCTCGTCACGATCGTCGATGCGGCGGAGACCGGCCGGTACGACGCCGAGATGGATTGGAGCGCGACCTTCGGCGGCGAAGAACTCACGCTCCGCGGCAAGAACGGTAACCCGGACAAGGGGATCTCCGACGTCACGAAGACCGATCTACGCGCCTTCGCCGACGGCGGGTACGTGACGTTGGAGAACGTCCGCCACGCCGCGATGACCGTAGCCTTGAAGCAGCGGGCATTTCGGGAACGGAAGCTATTGCCGTCAGCGGTTGCGATCGCGCAACCGCCGGCGGCGCCCCAACGGACCGCAGAGCCGGCGGCAGCGCCGACGCCATCGACGACCGCGACGGCCGAAGAAACCGAATCACCACTCGTCTTCGTATCCTACGCTCACGAGTCCCCGGCTCACGTAACGTGGGTGATAAAGCTCGCCGGAGAACTTCGGAGCCGCGGCATCGACGTGCGCCTCGATCAGTGGGACGTCCGGCTCGGCGGGGATCTCGCGGTGTTCATGGAACAGACGGTCACGCGCGCGAAGCGGGTGCTTCTCATCCTCACGCCCGAGTACAAGAGGAAGGCCGACAACCCCGAAGGCGGCGTCGGTTACGAGAAAACGATCATCACCGCCGAGTTGATGAAGGATCTTGGAACGATCAAGTTCGTCGGCGTTCTCCGGTCCGGCAGCCCGGCCGAATCGGTGCCCACTTTCATCGGCACACGGCGGTGGTCGGACTTCCGCGACGACTCGCTATACGCCGAGAAGTTCGAGGAGTTGGTCGGCGATCTTCGAGACGAACCGATCATCAGGAGACCGCCGCTCGGGAACCCGTCGGCGACCGGGGGCGGCACCTCCAGCGGAGGAACGCCACCGCCCGCAGCGCCGACGTCGGGCGGTGCGAACGCCGCGGCCTCGGACGCCGCGCGCTTCAAGATGGTGATCGACGACTACGCGGCGCGCGGGACGCCGAAGAATATGATCGACGCCTTCACCGACCTCTCGCGCGAGGAGAAGGCCGAACTCTATGACCGCGCCGTAATCTGGAAGAAGCAGCGACCTTCGAAGAACAACCCGTACCGCACGACACGCACGTCGTTTGAGCCAACCCTTTCGACTCACGTTCTCGACCGAGAGGAGTTCATGGTCACCGGAAGTCCCCGCGTGCAGATGAAGTGTCGCACGTGTGGACGAATGTTCAGGCGTCACGTGTTGCAAGCGAATACCTGGGCTATTGATACCGATGGAAATGCACTCGAAGACGAGGTCAGCGAGCGGTGGATGCAAGAGCCATGTCCGGGGGCAGGTCCTGGCCAGCGACGACCTTGACCGGAAATACCTGAAAAACGATCCGCCTGACTGGCAATAGGCCATCCGGCGCGGCCCAGCTTCTCAAAACCATGTTGGGCCGGACGTGACGAACCGATAGTTCACCGCTACCGCTGTGCTACCAAACTCGCCCGAACCAGGCCGATCCAGGGGCAGCGCGTCTCACTCGAAATCCTCGTCCGTAGGCGGAGTTGGTTGCTCCTGGTTGCTCCCGGTTGGGTCTGGGAGACAATTTGTAATCAGCAGGTCGCCGGTTCGAATCCGGCGGGTGGCTTAGGTTTTTTCCTCCGCGTGTGCCATCCGTGTGCCATCGGCTCCAAAGAACCGAGCTAGAGCGCCCTCCGGGTTCGCCGAGCTTTTCCTTGCCTTCGGAGGGCAGGGCTCCGTACGATCCGTTCGTGGAGGTCGTAGCTGCGGCGGTTAGCCGTCGATCCCGGTCAGCCGGGTGCGGCGAACGCGTGTCCACCGAGCGGACGCACCCTCTTTCGCACCGAAGTCCTCTTTCAAACGGGCGGAGCGAAGATCAAGTGATGCGCCTGCGCTCTAACCTTAACCCGCGCTTGGACCGGCGCGCGGCCAACTTGCTCCGGTCGGCCGGCGCTGGCCGCCGGCCGCTCAACCGCAGGCCCTTAGACCTCATCAAGAAGCGCCGGCGTAGAGCTTGGTAGAGCGGCAGTGCCGGTGTCCGAGATCCAACCTTACGTAAACTTCGGGCGCTAATACCGGCTATCCTCCTATCCTCTGTCCGCGCTCACGACGGCAAGTCCATATCCATCCCAAGGACATCGCCCGCCACCATCCCGGCGACCGCGTAACGCCTCAACACCCGGGCGCTACAAACGCGTGAAGAATGGCGGCACAAACACGCCTCGGGCGCCCCCTGCGGTCGATCCAACGACCGAGCAGGCCCGGCGTTCCCCGGGACGCATCCAGGCTGTGCGTGCTCCGGCGAGAGGAGCCGTGCCGCAACTTCCCGGCGGGGCTATACGCGGGGGTCGCGTCAGCGGGATCCCGATTCCTTTCACACGGCATCTGGAGCTCTCTGGGGGGCCGCGCTTTGCGTCCCAACCCGCGCGCACGTTCCGTGGACCGGGTGAAGCCTGGCTGAACTCTTACTGCCACCCGGCTACTTAAGGCAGAAGCTCGAGTAGTCGTTCTGGTACACCGGGTGCAACAGCGAGCAGTTCTCGAAGTCCATCCGCTCGGACAGGAACGTAACGGTCGGTCAAGACGGGAGCTCGTCCAGGTGTGCGTGACCAACCTCACGGAAGGCGATCTGTCTCCCCGCCGTCTCTCGTAGTAGACGCCTCACACGAGGCCGCGAAGAAGGAGACCGCGCCGTGACGAACACCAGCCCTTCCAGCGCCCAAAAGAGCTGCCGCTCCTTGGAGCTCGGCGAGGCGATCAGCTCCGCGCGGAGATTCTCCGTCCCGCACAGGTCCGCCCGCCACTGCCGTCTCGCTCCCCAGATGCGGGCACTCCTCACCATCACGCTCGCTGCGGCGGTCGCGCTCGTCCTCGCCGCGCCGTCCCAGGCCGCCCCGGCGCTGCACGACGCGCAGGCCACGACGGTCACGGAGCTCGCCATCGAGCTCGGCGCGCAGGAGTCCGTGACGTTCGAGGCCACCGGCGCCGGGCCCGATCCGGTTCTCCACCTGATCGACCGGCGCGGGCGCGAGGTGGCGATCGCCGACGGCGCGCACCTGACATATCGCGCGCCGGCCAAGGACACCTACTGGCTCGTCGTGCGCGCCCGCTCCAACACGAGCGCTGGCACGGCCGACATCCTGCGCAATGGCTCGTCCTGGCGGACGGGCGTGCGCTTCGCCGGCACGGACCTCCTTCTGGTGGGTCTGCGCCGCGGCGAGCTGCTCGAGACCGTTCGGCGGCCCGGCGGGGCTTCGCCCACGCACTCGCTCTACGTGCTCAAGCCGAACGGGTTGGGCATCGAGCGGCGGGTCGTCGGCGGCGGCGTCGCCGGCGCCGCGCGCTTCGGCGTCACGACCGAGACCGGCACGCGCCACGTCGTCCTCGGCGTCCCCGCACGCCGCCTCGGTCCGCTCGGCGGGCCAGCCTCGACGCCCGGTCCGGTCCGGCTGCTGCGCAACGACGCGCCGCTGGCAAGCCACGACAGCGACGGCGACGGGCTCGGGTACGAGCTCGAGAGCGCGCTCGGCACCTGCTCGTCGCGGTTGTCGACGGTCCCCGGCGTCGACTGCTCGGCGATCGCGGACCGCCGGGACACGGACGGCGACGGCATCTCCGACGGCCTGGAGGTCCGCGGGCTTCGACGACCGCCCGTGTCAACGCGCGCGGGCGCGATCATCGGGGGAGAAGACCTTGCCCTTCCGCTCTGGGGCGCGGATCCGCGCCACAAGGACCTCTTCGTCGAGGTCGACTTCATGCGCCGTACGAAGACCGAGAACGACAGCAAGACGACCCTGCAGATGCCGCCGCACGTGGCGCGGGGCTTCGCCGCCTACTACGGCGATGCCCTAACCACCGATCCGGCCCGCCGCGCCGAGCACGCTGCGACGCTGATGAACCCCGACGGCCGGCCCGGCATCACCGCCCATCTCGACACCGGCGTCGCCGCCGAGACGCCGGCCGACGCCACGACCTACGGCGACTGGGGTGGCTTCAATGCCGTAGACGCCAAGAAGGTCGGCAACACCTACATGGGCGTCAAGGCTGCCGACGCATGGCCGGCCCAGATGAGCGCGGCACGACGCGGCATCTTCCGCTACGCCCTCGCCTACGGCACCGCGGGCGGGCAGACAGGGTTCGGATTCAGCGCCTCCTACAACCTCAACGATCCCTACATCGCGGCGCACGAGACCGGCCACTCGCTCGGGCTCGGTCACTCCGGCCCCAGGAACGCCACCGGCGACGTCGACGTCAACTGCAAGCCGAACTACCCGAGCATTATGAACTACGCCTACCAGGGGAGCGCGGTCGGCTTCTCGGACGGGCGGGCCGAGGACGCGCCATCGCTCAACAACTGGGCGCTGCCCGAGACACGTGCCGTCGATCCTGGTGCCGCGCCGCTGATCGACCGGCTCGAGAACGTCTTCAAGTACTGGGTCGACCGGGAGCACGGGCACGTCGACTGGAACCGCGACGGCACGTTCGCCCCCGCGGGGACCACGGTCCGCGCGTATGCGAACTACCGCCCGGGCGGCGGTGGTTGCGAGTTCACCCGGTACAACCAGACCCACCTCGGCTACGCCCCGAATCCGGGCTCGCCCGCGCTCGTCCGGGTCGGCCGCCGGATATACGCGTTGTCTGTCTGGGATCGTCAGGTCCGGTTCTCGCGGACCGACTCGTGGCTGATTTGCCCGAAGCCGGCGAAGGAGGGCTGCGCCGGAGCCACCTGGAAAGACGGGACGGCCAGCAAGCCGGGGATCGGCGCCGCCGGCGTCGACGCCGTGAACATCGGAATGAGCGGCAACCAGGCGGTGGTGGTGGCGATGGACCTCGACCAGCGACTCTGGGAGCGCGTTCTGACCTTCTCTGACGGCGAGGAGCGCTGGAGGAGCTGGCGCCGCCTGCCAGGACGGGCGGCCACTCTCGGCGGACCGACGCTGACGCGGACGAGCGACGGCACGCCGTACCTCGCCTACACCGCGCCGAACGGGGAGTACAAGCTCGCTCGCCGCATCCTGGGGCGGTGGAGGTCGGTTCCCTTCCTCGATGCCGCCGGAGTGACGCTCGGGCGACCGGAGGGCTCGCGCTTCACGCCTGCGCTCGTCGAGGCCGACCTCGGCTGGCGCCCCGGCGAGCGCCGGCTCTATGCCCTGCTGGCGGCGGCGGACGACCGGCTCGACCTCTGGGCGCTCGACCCCGCCACGCAGCGGTGGGAGAAGACCGACCTGCTGGCGACGCGACCCGGGCCCGTGAGCTGGCACCCGGCGCTCGCCTACGAGCTTCCGAGTACCGGCAGCCGCGTGGGCCGGCTCTACATCGTCTACATCGCACGCGGCACCGGCCTGGCGACGATGATGACGTCCTACGTCGAGGTCACCGGGACGCCCGGAAGCCTCGTCAAAAAGCAGCGGGTCGGGCTGACCGGGCCGTTCGACAACGTCTGGCTCCCCACCCCCGGCATCGACCTGCTCTACGAGCCGAACATCCGCACACTCCGGGCGCTACTAGTGCGCACCGAGGGCCGCGGGCTCGAGTTCCGTCCGAAGGCGGACGGCATCCAAGACTTCCGCTACGTCAACTACGACGACTGGTCCGTGCTGCGGGAGAATCTCTGCCGCGGCGTGGTGAATCCAGGAAAACTCGTGGCCCGGCCGGTGCGGTGCGCGTGAGCGCGGGGTGGTCCTCTCCCAATAGGGCCCCGGACCTACGAGCAGATCATCTGGTACTTGAGGCGCGACGTCCTTGCACCGCCGCCACGCTGCTGCGTTGGCGCGGCATTGGAGCTGGTCTCGCGTGAAAAGAGCGCTCGCGCTGCGGCTCTACAGAGCGGAAAACAAATAAGGGTTGGGCTTGGCGGCGAACAGGCGCGCCTGCTCGGCGTCGGAGCGGAAGGCGCTGTTGATCGACAGCACCAGCCCGGCTTCCTTGCGTGCCGCCGCGGCCATGCGGTCGAACGCGGCCGCCACGTCCGGGCGCATCGGCTTGCCCATCCTGTACGCCAGCGGACCGTCGTAGCCGCCGCCCGAGCCGAACGCCACGCCGAGGTCGGGTGTGATCTCCGCCGCCGCACTGGCCTCGACCGGGACCGGCTCACCGCGGCCGGCGCGACCTCTACGTCGGCATGGAACTCGAGGAAGGTGAGCAGCACGCCGTCGATGCCGCCGCGGTAGAGCTCGGCGATCTTCTCCGCGACTTGTTCGGCGGTCCCGAAAAAGGGCAGCCCGCCCCCGCCGAGCGCGAACATCTCGAGCGTGAAGCGATCGAAGGAGTCGCTGTTACCGAAGAGGCCGCGTGCCCAGTTCTCCGCCGCCTCGCGGTCCATCTCATCCAGGAGGCGGCGCTGCTCTTGCTCAGCCTCGCGCTCCGTCTCGCGCCAGACGGCGAATGGATAGGTCGCACAGCGGATCGAGCGGCCGTGTTTCGCAGCCCGGGAGCGGATGTCCGTCGTCTGGTCTCTCGCCGCCTCGATCGACGGCAAGCTGATGAAGGCCCAGTCGCAGAGGCGCGCCACGACCTCCTTCGCATCTGCGGAGACGCCCGCGTTCGCTATCGGTGGATGCGGCTTACGAACGGGCAGCGGGCTCACCCAGCCATCGGTCACGTCGTACCACTCCGAGTGGTGGTTGAACGTGCCGGGCTCGGCCGTCCAGAGACCCTTCAGCACCTCGATGTAGTCGGCCGTGCGGCGGTAGCGCTCGCCGTGCGGCAAGATCGGCACGTGCATCTGGCCGAACTCGCGCTCGCTCCAGCCGGAGACAACGTTCAGGCCCCAGCGCCCCTGGCCGATGTGATCGAGCGTGCCGCCCATCTTCGCGACGACGAAGGGGTGGAAGATCGGGACGTGCACCGTCGAAAAGACGTGGATGCGCTTGGTCTGGGCGAGGAGACCCGCAGCCTCGCAGGGCTCACGCCGGACTATGCGCGCTACCGGGCGCGGTGGCGGCTGGTTCCGTTCGTCGTGTGAGCCGTCACTTCCGGCAGACGCGGAAGTCCGCGTAGTCGCCGGTCGCGCTGGACTTCGTGTCGTCCGAGTCCGTGAGCACGTCGATGCCCGCGGGCTTCGGGACCTCGTTCACGTCGAAAGCCGCGAGGTAGTCGTCGCGCAGGTTGACGCGCTCGTCGACCCACTCGCCCCTCCTGTCCGCACCGCTCTCGAGGACGCGCACCTTGGTCAGGCCCATGTTGGACTCGAGGTGGGTGCCGCTGGCACCTTCTCGCTCCACACGTACTTGAGGGCGCGGGGACCGCGGATCTTCGAGTAGGGTACGAGCATGTAGACCGCGAGCACGCTGTCGTTCGTCGCCGAGCTCCGCTCGTCGCCGCCGCTCGGAAACTGCACCGGGCGCCAGCGCCAGGCGAGGATGGGGTACTCGTTCAGGTCCCACGCGTGCTCCTTCGCCGCCTGGATGCCCACCCCGTTCGCCTGGGCGCGCAGGAACCGCCTGCCGGGTTCCTCGTTGACGACGTAGACTGGCCTGCCGGCGTCCTTCCGCACCTTCCAGTCCGCCGGAAAGGCGCCCACCTTGCCCTGCGCGAAGTCGTCGATCAGGACGCAGTCGTCGTCCGCCGCATGCGACGCGGACATCGATCACGGCACCAGGACGAGGGGGCGCGCGGGGGGTGACGCGGTCCGTGCGCCCGGCATGCTGGATCGCCACCGACAGCGGCACCCCTGGTTACCGGGGAGGGGCGCGCGCTTCAAGCGCCGTGTTGAGGTAAGGGTTCCTTATCGGACACTGGTGCGCCCCGAACAAAGCACGCCCTTTTTACGGCGCGCATAGACGACGAGCAGGTTGTGTCCGCGAGCTGGTCGGCTTCTCGCTGGACTAGCGGATTGCCGCGCGCTTACGACCGAGGTCGATACGAACGACCGGTGAGCCCGAGAGCCTCAGCGATCACGTCGTCCTCGTCGTACGGCGAAACGGCGCCGTACGTGGCCCAGACCAACATGTGCCGGTCCTGAAACTCAACGAACGACAGCTCATGATCGTCGCTCGGCTTTGACCGCTCGACCCGCTCGAGGATCGCGTTGATCTCCTTGGTCGCCTCGGCCAGCCGCTCGTCGTGGAACTTCGAAAGCGAGTCAGCCTCCCATAGCCGAGCGACGGTCTGACCGCTCCCGCCCGAGAAGCATACGACGCCGTCTTTGTCCATGATCCAGCTGTACCCGGTCGGCTTGGGCTTCGGCTTCGGTCGCTTGGGCTTCCGCTTTGGTCGCTTTGGCTTGGCCATTTCTCACCTCACCTCGTGGGGGCTGGTCCCACCGACGCTAGTCCACGTCAGCCAAGACCATTCCTATACTAATACTAACTGTCCCGATACTGCCACAGTTACGTGACACAGCATAAAGAAAAGAGAGGGGATAGCCGCTTCAAGCGCCGTGTTGAGGTAAGGGTTCCTTATCGGGCACTGGTGCGCCCGAACAAAGCACGCCCGTTTTACGGCGTGCATAAGCCAGCTGTCCAACGAATCCCGACGGCGCGGCCACTCGCCCAACTCCTGGCGTTCGCAGGCGTTGTGCTGGCGCTCGGCTTCGGGGCGGCGACGCTCCCGCGAAGCTGGCTTGCGGCGCGGTCGGCTGGCACGCCGCCTGCCCTGGTATGCGCTGCACATCCAGAGCGTCGGAATTCCCGGTTTGAGTGCGGCGAAGTCCTGAATGCCAGCCCCGCCGTCCTATTGCAGCGGCACTGGCTCATTGTTCATCAGGCCGGACCGGGAGGGCGGTTGAAAGCGACCCCCTGCTACCGCTCTGCTACCACACCAGGACGAACCACCCCGAACCAGGAGCACCGCGGCTTACTCGAAATCCTCATCCGTAGGCGGAGTTGGTTGTTCCTGGTTGCTCTCAGTTGGGTGCTGTAGAGAATTCGTAATCAGCAGGTCGCCGGTTCGATTCCGGCGGGTGGCTCTTGAGATTTCAACTAGTTACGAGAAGCGTAATCGCGGCTGTGTGCCATGCGTGTGTGTGCCATTGGGCCTGCCCCTCCCGGCGTGGCTCGACCGAAGCTGAAACAACGCTCGCGGAGCGCAATGAGCTCGCGGCTCACCGTTCGAGATACACGCGGCATCCCCCTAACCTCGAAGCCGCGCCATCACCACTACAGTAGAGGATATCCATTGCGCTGAAGAATCGAAGCAATTCGTCCATCTGCTTCGCCTCGCCTTTTTCCAAGTAAGCCGTCAGGCGCTGATGCACAAAGGTCGCGTATTCGGCGGTCACATCCTCGAACCGGACGTCTCTAAAGCCCGCCCCTCGCAAAGCACCGATATACTCTTCCTTGGTGAGCAGTCCCGGGCATGCCACCTCGTATTTGAGGAGAGCTTGTTCCCGCTCCGATAGTGCGCCTTTCGCGTAAAAATCCGCCAGATACGCCCGGCCACCGTTGCGCACGCAGGCAGCGAGTTTTTGCATTGCGCCGACTTTGTCTGGCAGGTGCAACAAACACAGCACCGAGAGTAAGGTGTCCGCAGGAATTGGCGGGGCGAACGCCATGACGTCGGTGACTACGTAATGGACCTCGTCCTCCAAGCCGCACGCTTGGGCCACCCGCTGGCCGACCTCGGCAATGTCCGCCTGCAGCTCAATCGCCGTCACCTTATAGTTGCGTGCGCCGAACACTAAGCCTGCCGGCCCAAATCCCGCACCCACATCGATGAGGGAAAGCCGGTCGTGCTGACCGGGTGCCGCTGTCCTCGTCTCGAACCAGGCCTGCGCTTTGTCCAATTCCACCGCGCCATAGTTCATCAAGACGATCGGGAGGATCTCCTCCACCGGAATCGGCCGCTGTTCCCCGTATCGCTGGAGGAAGTGTTGCACCATTGCGATCTGCGGTCGGCTATAGAGTCCCATGCGGTCTGCGAGAGCAGTGTTCATGCTCGATCGGTAACCTTCCCAGCGCGCTGACTAAAGACGGGAGCGCGTTTTTCCTTCATCGAGATACCCATGAAGATCCTCATCACCGGTAGCGCCGGGCATCTCGGAGAGGCACTGATGCGCACGCTCCGCGAGCAAGGCCACGACGCGGTCGGGCGCGACGTGCTGGCGTCGGACCACACCAACGCCGTCGGATCCATCATCGACCGCGCATTCGTGCGCGGGCACATGTCCGGCGTGGAAGCGGTGTTCCACGCGGCAACGCTGCACAAACCGCACGTCGTGACACACACTCGCCAGGCTTCGTCGACACGAACGTTACCGGCACTCTCAACCTGCTCGAGGAGGCCGTCGCCGCGCGTGTGCGTGTCTTCGTCTACAGGAGCACGACGAGCGCCTTCGGCAGCGCGCTCATACGCGCGGCGGGTACACCGGCCGTCTGGGTGACCGAGGAGACGGCACCGGTCGCGCCGAACATCTGCGGAGTCACGAAATTGGCCGCGGAGGGCCTGTGCGAGCTGTTTCATCAGAGCGCCAGGCTTCCCTGCCTCGTGCTCAGGACGTCGCGCTTCTTCCCCGAAGAGGACGACCGCGCAGTCTACACGGGCGCGAACGCCAAGGCGAACGAACTCCTCTACCGCTGCGCGGATGCGCAGTGCTCCCACGTGCGTCGCTTCATTCAACCGCTCCGCAACCACGGTCGAGCCCTCGGCGATCAGTCGGGACATGTGACGCCGGAAAGGTGACGAGGGGGCTCGGAGTATTGGTGGGTTGGGAAGAGGCCCGGACCTAAGCCAGCCCGGGCCATCATTTTCGGGGTCTTTCTCAAATTCACCCTTAGAGTAAAGCAAAAATGAATCCTCGCGTGATCAGCAGTTCAGTAACCGCAACCGCCGCCGCCATTTCATAAAATCCTGCGCCGGCACTAGGGTCCAAGGATCATGCCCCTCGAAGTCATCAGGTCGAGCGGCCCGCGAGCTGCACTCCGGGCGGTGGCACAGAGCGGGCCGAGGTTACCACCTGTCCCCCGCTGTCCCCACGACAAGGGGCAGGTGGGGACAGCAGTGGGGACAAGGAAAACCCCGTAACGACAAGACATAAACGCTCAATTTGAGCCGGATGTCCCCACCCCTGTCCCCACCAATTTGTGAGTGTCCTATACCTGGCGGTGCGTGCCCTTTTTCGCCCTTCGCCGTGAGGTACTCCGCAAGCGTTGGCAGGGTCTTTGCGCGCCGTTTCAACCCGAGATCGACCAGCAATCCGCGCAGCGCGGTGACGAGCGCCACGCGCTCACGGGCGACGGGAAGTAGGGCGTGCTTGCGACGGTTCGCCATTCCGCCCTTGCGCTGGAAGAGCCAGCCGTCGATGGACTCGATGATGAGGTGAAGGCGCGTCACCTGTTCGACGAGAACTTGCTCTTGCGTAGACAGGTTCTCTTCACCGCCGAGGTCTGCAACCAGGTTGCCCCGCCACTGGGCGAGCGCCTTACCTACTCGGCTCCTGCCGTCGATCCCACGGCTACCAAGCACACCGAGCGATCTTTTCAGGAGCGCTACCTCAGCTTGTGCGTGGTTCTTGTTGCCTACCGGTGCGCCTCCGGCGTGCTTCGCGTCACTCATTTTCGAACCCGATGCTACCGAATCAGAGACAGAAAAGATTCACCCACAGTTCACCCACAGGACCTCGCTAGCCCTTGTCCCACAAGGGTTTGCGAAGGCCCATCCGGTTGACAACCGGAAAGAGCGATCGTCCATAGTCCCTGTTGTAGCGAGCGGGGAAGGGGATCTCCACCACGAAGTGATCGGGGGCTTGGCGCGCCACCGTCTCACCACGGCTCCTTGAAGGACGTCTTGTCGAACACGCATGCGTCGGGAGCGCAGATCGCTTCCGTCTGGTTATCGTTGCTGAGCATGACATGAACAGGCTTGTTGCCCACCGTGACCCAGACGACCCAATAGTACGTCTCTATCTCTTGGCCCTTAGCGCCCGTGAACCGGCTGCTGTCAGCGGTCATCACGTACTTCCCAGGCTTGAGGATCAGATTGAACTTCCCGTCCCCATCCGTTTTGACCTCGAACGGCGTGGTCGGCCAGCCCGACATGATCTCGGTGCCCTTCGAGAGGAGCGTCGCGTCGTCCACTGCTTCTTGCAGCTCTTTTTGGGCGGCATCCCTAGCTTTATCGGCTTCGACCGCGCGATCCAACGTCGCCCGGGCGGTGGCTGAGAGGTCGTAACGATTGAGGCGGTATAGCTCCGCGTCCGCAGCGTCCGCAGCGGCCTTCGCCTTGTACATCGCGTCGCGGGCAGCCGTCACCTTCGGCTTGAACTCCTCGAACCTGTCCTCGTGAGCCTTGATCTTCGCTGCGATTAGTTCCTTCACTTGTCCCTCGGGGAAGACGCGAACGGTGACGAGCGCCATCTTGATGTTGGTGCGGCCACGAGTCACGACGAACACCTCGCCCGTGACGGGGACTTCCTTCGCGCAGCCGACGACCGCCAGAAGAGACAGCAGAACGACGCTCTTCTTCATTATCGGCGTCGTATCCGAGGGGGCCGCAAGGCTGCAAGGCTCCGAAATACCGCCGGGGCGGGAAGCACGTCCCGATAGTGGCCAGCCCCGCGACCAACTCCCGAAAAGCCCTGCTATTACTAGGTCTGCCGTCAGACCACACGACTAGGCGCGGGGTGACTAGCAAGTCCGATTTCGCATGCGAAACGCTTCGCTTTCGGTAGCACGTCCGCCTTTGTCGAGGTCGACTCGGGCGACACCGAGACTCCCGGTCCGGTGGCATCGTATGGGTGATCGTGTGGGTGACGTGTGGGTGAACTGGCGACAAACGGCTGTTGTCACCGTTTGCAAACTAGGGTCTGAACAGGGGGGAAACGACGGAATTGCCTAAGAATGTCTAACGGCTGTTGTCACCGTTAGGCAGGTCGTATCCGCTGTTAACCGGATGGTCGCTGGTTCGAGTCCGGCCCGGGGAGTAGGAAAATCAAGGGGTTGCATCTGAGAGATGCGGCCCCTTGATGTTCTTGGGGCGTTTATGGGGCTCTTTCTGAGAGGCAGGGGGCGTAAACAAGATTCAATCGGTGGAGGCCCAAATCCGTAGTCCGAGGAGCCGGCTGTCTGCCTAGCGCCCTTGTTCGCGATTGCCTGCTTCGAGCGAGCGGCGGATATCGCACGGGACGAAACATCCGGATTGGAGCTCGGACTGAGTCGCAAACACCGGAAAGCCGCCGTTCCGCGGCCGAGACAGCGTAAGGAACTCTGCTAGACCGAGTACGTTGCGAATGTAGTGTCGGGCGAGCTCCTTCACCAAGTCGACGCTCGCGGCGATACGCGAGCGTTCTTCGAGCTCATCCAAGTTCAGCGCCCGCTTCCATGGAAACCGCTTGAGGTGGGCGATCGCAGAACGGCAACTGTCAAACAAGTAGTCGCCGATGCTTTGATCTTGAATCGGCGCGAGAGCCGCAAGCAGATCCCGAACGTTGAACTGAAGGCGGCCATACTGCCCGGCAAGAGCTTCATCAACGAAGCCCGAGGCTTTCCCGCCGCCGACTTCGAGCACCTGCCAGAAGAATAGGAACGCTAGATACGAATTGTTGGAGGCGTTAGCTTCGCGGTAAATCGCAAGGGCTCCTCTTTGCTCCGGCGTCGAAACGTTTGGAACCCGCGTCAAATCATAGCCGAGAATCGCACTTCCGTACGGAATTTCCGGAAAAGTTCGATTGAAGGGCTTTGCGCGTCGGATCGAGTAATCGTCCGGCCAGGTGATCGATCCAGTTTCTCGCAGCGCCATTCGGGCGTTCGTCTCCCAGGCGAGCGCACTTAGGAATTCGGCGGCCGCCGCGAAAACTCGTTGTCGCGTCGGATAGTTGTTGTCGGGAGCTATCGCGAGGAGGTGGTCGGACCACTTCCGTGGGTCGTCCTGAACCAACTTGAACCGGGTTCCTCGATACTCGAAGAAATATGACTTGCGCCGAAAGCGGCGGCTGTTGTCGAAGGCGATCGAAAGAAGGTACGCCAAACCGTACCGAGGAAATCACCGATTCAGACGCATGGGCAAGGCCGACAGGTGCGCAACTACCTGCCGAAGCGGAGCAGGGCGGGGTAGGACGAAAACATGGTTTCCTCCTGGAGCCACAGAGATAGGCAGCGGAATTCCAAGGCAAAAGGGCGCTGCCTGCAGGGGCTACCGCACAAACAGCTCCTGCCGGTCCCCGCGCCTGGCTGTACTCGGGGTTCTTGATCTTTAGCCACGCCGGGAGCGCCGCCACGTCGTACACGCCATCCGCTCGCTTGGCGACGATCCCTTCGAGATCCTGACGGCAGACTTCGGCGAAGAGATCCCGACCGCGGCGCCGAACATGGTCCGCCATCAGCATCACAGCCGAGCGGCGTGGAACGATCGCGCGAAGCATCTTCTTTCGTTCGACGAGCGGCACCTTCCGCACGTCGCGGCCGTTCACGGCGAGCACGTCGAACGCGACGAAGGAGAACGGCCGCTGCCTCTTCATCAAGTCGATGAAGATCGGCCGGCCGCTCTCGTCGAGCTTCACGATCTCGCCGTCGAGCACGGCGTCGTCGGCGTTCGCTTCGAAGGCAATCTCGGAACGGAGATCATCGAAGCGACGGTAGTCGAGCCCGCGCCGGGACACGAGCTTCGTCCCGCCCCCGGTCACGAAGGCCAGCGCCCGGAAGCCGTCGTACTTCAGCTCGAAGAGCCAGTCGGGATGGTCGAAGGGCTCGCGGCGACGCTCAAGCGGCATCGGAGCGAAGATAGGCAGCTTCGGCGGCGGCATAGCGAAGAGGCGAAGATAGCCTATCCGCCGGGCTGCTCAACGACTTTCGCCTCAGCTCGGCGACAACCGGTTCGCCCGACGCTTGACGTCCGGCGAGGGCTTCGACACTGCGGATTTGAAGGAAGCCAAGACCTTACTCGAGGGGCTCGCATAACGCGGGTGGACGAAGGAACCACAGGAGGTGATTCGTGAACGGATCAGCAACGAGTGGCATCGACCTGGCGAGTGTCGACCGGGTTCTCAAGTCGACGCGGAGTGTCCGCCTGAGGCTCGATCTCGAGCGCCCGGTGCCGCAGGAAATCGTCGAAGAATGCATCGAGGTCGCGTTGCAAGCGCCGACCGGCGCCAACTCGCAGACCTGGCGCTTGTGGTAGTGACTGATGCCACTAAGCGCGAGCGGCTTGCAGAGCTCTATCGCGCAGGCGCTGAGCTCTACATGCAAGGCAAGACCGGCCTCTCGCGAACCGGCGTTACGGCCACGACGACCTACGCCGCCGGCGATCCGCGCGCCGCGCAGATGCCGGGCGTCATACGCTCGGCCGGACACCTGATGGAGAACTTGGGGCGGGTGCCGGTGCACGTGATCCCCTGCATCGAAGGGCGATTTGAGACTGACGACGTGTTCACGCAGTCGTCGATGTACGGATCGATCCTGCCTGCCGCGTGGTCCTTCATGCTCGCGCTACGTGCTCGCGGTCTGGCGAGTGCTTGGACGACGCTTCATCTCCTGTATGAGCGAGAGGCGGCGGAGCTACTCGGCATTCCGCCGAGCGTCACGCAGGCGCTGCTGCTGCCGGTGGCGTGGCTAGCGGGTGGTGACCTAAAGCCGGCGCCTCGCTTGCCGGCACGCACCTTCACGTACTGGAACGGCTGGGGAGCACCGCGCGTGGGTCGCTGAGCCGGGCTGCAGCCGTGGCTCGAGGCGCTCGGTTCCTTGAGGAGGCGCCGCTTTGGACTTTCACCATGCTTTGCCACTACAGTCGTGCAGAACGCTATCGAGGGGTCCTGTAGTTGCCAACGTTAGCCGACGCTCCCACATGATCGATTGACCTCGTCGCGAAGCCGCAGGTATGCCGTGTCCACGAACGAAGGAGGTGTTTCCACATGCGCTTTCATCACATGGCCGTGTTCGTAACCGATTTGCAGGAGGCGATTCATCTGTGGCGCGACGTCATGGGCTTCGACCTCGTCGTCGAGACGGAGATCCCGGACGGACAGGTCCCCGGCCCGAAGACGTACATGTACCCGAAGCTCCTTGACGACATCTTTAAGGTGAAAGGTGCACGCTCGAAGATGGCACTGCTGGCTTCGAAAGAAGGAGCGCTGATCGAACTCCAGCAGTGCGAGGTGCCGAAGATCCAGAAGACGCCACCCGAAAACCTCCGCTACGGGCACACCGGCTTCCACGAGCTCGGCCTTCTTGTGGACGACATCGACGCGTTTTTCCAGAAGGTCCGTGCTGCGGGCTACCATACGCAAACGGAGTACGTCTGGCAGTGCGCCGACATCGGCCGCTCCTTCCTCTTCTACGACAAGGAAGGGAACATGATTCAGAATGATTCAGATCTGGCAGAACACCGGCGAGGCGCGCTGGAAGTAGCCCGGAGGTCTTGATTGGACGTTGGCTTACTCCTGCTTCGCGACAACCCACCGTTCACCATAGAGTGTTCCGGGTTGGACGACACACGACGGATCATCGTGGACGCGGGAGCGTGGATCGACGACGTGGTTCGCACCCGCATGTTCCTCGTGGACGCCGCGGACGCCGACGCGGTGGGACGTGTCCACGGCAAGGTATTTGCGGCCGCGCGTCCTGCGGCACGATGGTGTCACCTCGGAGCGGCTCGGACAATTCGGGCAGCTCAGCGTGCTCCGCCACCAATTCGGTGCCTTGCGCCGCGAGCGTCGTGCGCTTCTGAGGCCACAGCTCCCGTCAGGTCTCGGCCCTTCTCCTTCTTTGACGCTCGCGCGCCATTCCATCCACGGCAGGACCACGTTCGGCGCGCGCTGCACCCCTCGACTGAGCCGGCGATCACTGATTACGAATTCTCTGCAGGACCCAACCGAGAGCAACCAGGAACAACCACTTCGGTACGCAGCGGCGCGCATCGCCGAGGCATTGCCAGGATCAGGGCCGCTTGGTAGCTAGCTGATTTTTGAGGAACTACAATCAACAGCAAGGAGGTCGCACGGCGAGGGGGCGAAGACGGGCCGGAAAAGCAGATGTCCTTGGTGTGGTAGCTAGTGCTCGGGTGATAGGGTCGCGAAGCGCTCGCCATCGCGCTCAGCGACGTCGAGAAGTGAGGTGAACCCATGGAGAACAAGATGAAGATCGACATCGGCATCGAAGCGAACAAGCGGGAGGAAATAGCGGGAGGGTTGTCGCGTGTCCTCGCCGACACGTACACGCTTTACCTGAAGACGCACAACTTCCACTGGAACGTGAAGGGACCGATGTTCCAGACGCTGCACCTCATGTTTGAGCAGCAGTACAACGAATTATGGCTCGCCGTGGACGCGCTTGCCGAACGCATCCGCGCCCTCGGGCTCCCTGCGCCGGGCACGTACAAACAGTTCGCGGCGCTCTCGTCGATCAGAGAAGAAGACGGTGTGCCGAAGGCCGAGGACATGATCCGGCGACTCGTCGAAGGGCACGAGACGACGGCGCGAACCGCCCGCGCCGCCTTCAAGCTGGCCGACGAGACCAACGACCAGCCCACGTGTGATCTGCTCACGCAGCGCATGCAGATCCACGAGAAGGCTGCGTGGATGCTGCGAAGTCTGTTGGAGTAGGCGTCGCTTGGCTCACACGCTACTTCCGACGTGGGGGCGCATGCCCCCCCGAGCCGGATGAACGAAGCCAAGAGTGTTTCTTCCCACACGACGCCCCGCCACTACAGCTTCGGCGGCACGGCGGCGATCGTCACGAGCGTCGGGCTCATCGTGGGCTTTGGCGCCGCAGCGGTGTCGAGGGCAACGATCGTGAGCGGCCTCGTCATCATCGCGCTGGCCGACAACATCAGCGATTCGCTGAGCATCCACATTTATCAGGAGTCCGAGAATCTCGAAGCCCGCGCCGCCTTCCGAGCAACGCTCACGAACTTCATCGTGAGACTCGTCGTATCGATGAGCTTCGTCGCTATCGTGCTCCTGCTGCCGCCGTCGACTATCGTCGTGGCTTCCCTCGCGTGGGGGGTGCTACTTCTAGGCGCGCTCACGCATGGTGTCGCCCGCCTGCGGAACGTGAGCCCGGGGCGGGAGATGCTCAAGCACATCGTCGTCGCGCTCGCCGTCGTCGCCGCGAGTCGAATGATCGGAGGCTGGATCGCGGCCAATGTTCGATGAGATGGGCCAGCCGAGAGCAACCAACTCCGCCTACGGACGAGGATTCGGAGTGAGACGAGTTGCTCTTGGTTCGGACTGGTTGGTCCTGGTGTGGTAGCAGAGCGGTAGCAACCCCAGTCGACGGCCGATCTCCATCTGGGCCTGGTAGAAAGGCAGCGGATCACCCTCGTCGCCACCGAAGCTCAGCGGCTGAAACCAGCGGAATGAGTTGAGGGCGCCGTGACATGCGTTTTCCTATATAGCCCTCGGTGTGAAATCAGTGCACGGTTGTCCATGATCCGATTTCGCCATGCGCGATCCGATTCTGAAACACGACAGGCCGCGCTTCGATCGACCTCGTCGGCAGCGCGACCTCGTTCCGCGTGAAGGAGGAGCGTATGTCCACGACGCCTGTGAAGAAGGGACGACCCGGCCCACCTTCGGTGACCGGCGCAATCGACGCCGATGGCCACGTGCTCGAGCCGCCCGACACTTGGCAAAAGCACATCGATCCCAAGTATCGTGATCGCGCGATCGGCCTCGCCAAAAACTCCGACGGCCTCGAGGTCTTCCTGATCGACGGCAAGCCTTCGCGTCTGCTGCCGCCGGGCTTCCCCGGAGTCCTCGGCGGGATGGGTGAAAAGGACATCGTGCCCGGTGCGGATCGTACATACGTGAAGTGCGCTCCCTTCGGCGCCATGGATGCGAAGGAGCGGGTCGAGCGAATTCAGAACGAGCGGATGCGCGCCGCGATTCTTTATCCGACGATCGGCATCCTGTGGGAGTCGGAGGTGAGAGATCCAGAACTCGCTGGTGCGTACTGCCGCGCATACAATCGCTGGATCATCGATTTCTGCTCCGACTCGCTGGGGCGCTTGGTACCGATCGCGCACGTGAGCCTTGGCGACGTTGTAGAAGCCGTGCGCGAGCTGGAGCGTGCGGTGCGTGCGGGCGCGAAGGGCGCTTTCATTCACCCGTTCAACTGGCAGCGAAAATCGCCGGGGCATCCCGACTTCGATCTCTTTTGGACGAAGGCTCAGGATCTCGCCCTGCCCATCTCGCTTCATCCGACCGCGGACCCGCCCGAGCTGTCGGTCCACAACCGCTTCGACGAGCTCATGCAGCGCGAGCCGTTCGACTTCACCTGGTTTTACGACGTGACCGTCGCGCAAGGAATGCAGCAGGCGTTCGCGTCAGTCTTCCACCACGGGCTGTTCGACCGCTTCCCGAAGCTGAAGTTCGTGGTGCTCGAGTCTCAGGCGGGCTGGATCGGCTATCTCCTCGATCGCATGGACGAGGTTTTCCACGGGCCGCTCGGGCGCACGACGAGGATGAAGGAGCCGCCGAGTCACTATTTCAAGCGCCAGTGCTGGATTTCGGCCGATCCCGACGAGAAGGCCGTCTCGCGCATCATCGATTTCGTCGGTGCCGATCGCTTCTTCTGGGCGTCCGATTTCCCGCACCCGGACCACGACGACGACTATCTCGACGAGCTCGCCGAGCTGCTCGAGCCGCTCCCCGAGGACTCGCGACAAGCGATCCTCTGGAAGAACGTCTCGCAATGCTACGGCCTAGGGCGCTGAGACCCGCGGACCGCGGCAGGATTCAGCGAAGTGGATCACGACGCGGCGCTGCGTTCCGCCTCAACGACATCCGGAAGCGTGAACTTCACGGCACCCTGGACTCGCGTCCGTTGAGCCGATGGCACACGCGAACGAAGAAACCTAAGCCACCCGCTAGATTCGAACCGGCGACTGTTGATTACGAATTCTCTACAGGAGCCGACTGAGAGCACCCGGAGCAACCAACTCCGCCAACGGACGAGGATTTCCGACTCGGGCGAATAGCCTCGAAAGGCGCCGGGCCTCGCGCTTGTCGTTCTCGCCCTCAGAGGTCTTCGCGGAGCGAGATCGTCCCGGTCCGCTCGCCGGTGAGGAGAGCGCGGAGCTCGGCCTCGACGCCGCGGGACGCGCTCTCGACAATGCGGCCGACCTCGGCTCCGTCGCGACGCACGATGATCGTCGGGACGTAGCGGAGATCGACGCCGTCGGTGAGGCCCTCGAGCGCGTGCCTCTGCCGATCGACGCCGACGAAGCGGATCGAGAACGGCAGCGGCTCGCCCGCGACCTCGAGCGCCACGAAGAGTCGCGAGACGAGACGGCGCGAGTCGCTGCACCAGGTGCCGAGGAAGACGTCGACCTCGGCGCCCGGCGCAACCTCGCGGAGCGATCGCGCGACGTCCTCGTCGACGAGCGCGCGGCTGTGCTCGATCTCGTCGCGCCAGTTGCCGAGCTCGGTCTCGATCGACGTGCGGGAGACGAGCCCGAGCATGCCCGACCAAGCGACGCAGCCCGAGAGGAGCACGGCAAAGACGGAGGTCAGTCGGCGTCGCACTAAAACCAGCTCGAGCCCTTGTCCGAGTGTTCGTGCCACGTGGTCCCGAGCGGGCACGAGCACGGGTTCGCCGTCGCAGCGGATCTCTCGACGAGGACGACACCCCTGAAGGGCTGACAGACGTAGCCCGCCGGGCAAGAGGCTACGGCAACCTCAGATCCATGAAGACTGCCACTGCACAACTGTCACCCATGTCGATGGACTGAGTGTTACCTATGTCACCGACCGTTCCGCGCGTAAAGCGTCATTTCCCGCCCTCGGATCACGAAAACGCCGCGCGGTTGCGCTCGATGTACTCATCGACCGTACGCGGCGGGTGGCCGGTTAGCTGTTGCACGGTATCCGTCGGCGTCGCGTAGAGATTGGATCGGGTGATCTCGTCCAGTCCGAGCAAGAGCTCGACGCGCCATGGAGCGAGACCGCCGACCTCGAGCTGCGCGCGCCGCTCCTCGATCGATACCGCATCGTACCGGATCAGTCGCCCGAGTACTTGCGTCAGACGAGCGGCGAGTTCCGGCCAGGTAAGGGCGACTGGCCCCGTCAAGACGTGACGCCTTCCGCGCTTCGAGGGTTCGCTGAGAACTGCGATGGCCGCGTCAACCACATCGGCCGAGTCGATCAGGGCGTTGCGGCCCTGCGGCGCGCTCCCCGACCATCGGTCGGTCGCGCGTATCGACGGCGCGGCCAACATGAGGACATCTGCGAATGTCGATGGACTGAGCAAGGTGTGCGGCATGCCGCTTGCCGCGAGATGTGACTCGATTGCGGCATGCCAGCGAAGAACCGAAGGCCACGCCGTCGCCGCGTGCTTCGGCGGCCGACAGCTTCACGAGGTGTGGCAAGCCCACTTCGGCGGCGACGTCGATGAAGCGTTGCTCGAGCTCCACCTGTTGGAGGCTGCTGCCGAGCGCTAGGAACGCCATCTCGATACCAACGAGCGCCCGTCGCACGCCGTCGCGGTTGGCGAAGTCGCTCACCACTATCTCCACGGGGAGCGGTGCACCTCGATTGTCGACCAGTACGTCACGAGCCTTGGCTGCGTCTCGCACCAGCGCTCGCGGAGGCTCGCCACGGTCGCAGAGCGCCGCGGCAACACGCCGGGACACGCGACCACCGGCAGCGACTATCAGAGTCTTTGGCATGTTCGTTCACCATCCTCGTCATAAGAATCGTTGCGCGGATTGACCATGGCAGCAGCTTCGCGTGCGGTCTCCTCTGAGCAGCCTAACGCCCTGCGCTTAAGTTGCGGGCGCCCACCACCGCTCGATCGTGACGAGCCGTTTGTGCGCCCGTCAACTTCAAGCGCGCGGGTTAGGCAGCGCGCGGCGCTTGGCAGGCTGCATGCCACTGAAGGCCGCCCGGCAGCGCGTTTGCAGCATACTCAACATGAAGGACCCTCCGGTGGGCGGGGTAGGTTGCCGGCGAGGAGGCGTGGAGCAAGAGTGGGCGCATCACAACAGCTGCTCCTCGGGGCGCGAGAACAGTCACCGCGGGCGAGTGCTGGCGAAGCTCGTCGATGGCCGGACGGCCGAGGACACCGAGACGATGCGATCCAGGGATTACACGAAGTGGCCCATCGTTGGGACCACACTCATCAAGGTGAATGCGGACTGCCACCATGTGCTCAAGAACAGCCGGCGGTGCCTGAACATGCGGGACGCCGCCTTTTCTAGACCAAGGCCCGAACCCAGGAACCGCGACACGTTCGCGCACTGCTATCGAGAGGTCCTGATGCCAAAACACGCGCCAGTTCGCCGCTGGAGTCTTGTCGAAGAGGATAACACGCACGGGGAACGCATGCGGACCCAGGATCGGAACGGTGATCGCTCGCAGATTCGTTGAGGTTGCCAGGGCCGCCACATCCGGCACGAGTTGGAGAAGATTGCGAACACCACCCTGGCGTCGGGCCTCGGCCACGCGATCGACAGCCTGGATCAGCGTGGTGCAGTCCTCGGCCGTGAGGACCGAGGATGTCAACGCGAAGCCGTTGGTTGCGAGGAGCTCCTTCGTCATCGATCTTCGCGCTGCCTAACGCTAGAGATCACCGGCCCGCGGAAGCAGGCGAAGCCCGCTGTAGCGGGTCCGGTGCATCGACGGGTTGAACTGAATCCGCCTTGCGGCGGATAGCTTCGGGATCTCGTCAATGTCGTAGCGTTTCATTCTGGGCCGAGCGGTAAGTGAGGATCCCCTCGCGGGAGACACGCACTGGCGGGTGCGTCAACCCCTCCCGCGAAAGGAGATCCCGATGACCCCGCTTCGTCAGCGGATGATCGACGATATGCAGCTCCGAGGCCTCTCGGCAAGGACCCAGGAGGCCTACGTTGGAGCCGTACGTCAGCTCGCGCAGCATTACCGTCGAAGTCCCGATCGCATCACCGAGGAGGAGCTGCGTCAGTACTTTCTCTACCTCGCCAACGAGAAGAAGGTGGCTCGCGCCACGGCGACGATCACGCTCTGCGCGGTCCGTTTCCTCTACGAGCAGAGTCTACACCGCCCCTGGACGACACTCCGCTTCGTTCGGCCGCAGCGTGAAAAGAAACTGCCCGTGGTTCTCAGCCGCGACGAGGTGCGCACGATTCTCAACGAGGTGCGCATCCCCGTTTACCGCGCCTGTCTGACGACGATCTACGGCTGCGGCCTTCGTCTACTCGAAGGAACGCGGCTCGAGGTGCCCGATGTCGACAGCGCCCGCATGGTGCTCTTCATCCATGGCAAGGGGAAACAGGACCGCTACGTGCCACTGTCGCGCCCGACCCTGGAGGTGTTGCGCCACCACTGGCGCACCCACCGCTCGCCGCGATGGCTCTTCCCCGCCGTCACGCGTCACGGGACCACTTGGAGTGTTGCCCACGATGCCGGCCCCATCACCCGCTCGAGTCTCCAGTCGGCCTTCCGCCACGCCCTGGAACGTACCGGCATCGCCAAACGCGCCCACGTGCACACGCTCCGCCATGCCTATGCGACTCATCTTCTCGAGATGGGCGTGAATCTGCGCGTCATCCAGGAAAACCTCGGTCACCGAAGTCTGCGCACCACCCAGATCTACACCCATCTCACCCGTGAGCTGCGGGCTGCCCTGAACGACCCCCTGGAGGAACTCACGAAGGATCTCTGAGCCGCTTCTCATCGCGCGCTCGGAAACCTTCGCTTGCTCGAGGTGGCGAACATCTTCCGCCGCCACGGCGCAGCCTATCGGCAGAAGTTTGCCAAGCAGCTCCTGCCGCGACATCTGCGCGCCATGGCGGCCATCGAGAGCTGTCGCACGGCCGCGCTCGGCGGACAGGTCTTTGTCTGCGACCACTGCGATCAGAAGCTCTACGCCTACCACTCCTGCAAGAACCGCCACTGCCCCAAGTGCCACGGCGAACAGACCCGCCGCTGGCTCGATACCCAGCGCGCGCGGCTCCTCCTGAACTGCTCTTTTTACCATCTCACCTTCACTTTGCCCGAGGAGATGCGCCCGCTCGCCCGCGCTCACTCCAAGGTCGTCTATCGCCTCCTCATGCAGGCCGCCGCCGCGGCGATCCTCAAACTCGCCCGCGATCCTCGCTACCTCGGAGCGGCAACCCCGGGTCTTCTCGCTGTGCTGCACACCTGGACCCGCGCCATGCTCTACCACCCGCACGTCCATCTCCTCGTCACCTCGGGCGGCATTTCGGATGACGGCGCCGCGTGGCTCAAGGCCAAACACCGTCGCTTCTTCCTCCCCGAGCGTCCGCTGTCCGCAATCTTCCGCGGCAAGTTTCGCCACCGCCTGAAGAAGGCCGGCCTCTACGCGCTCGTGCCCAAAACCGCCTGGAAAAAATCCTGGGTCGTCGACTGCAAACCCGCCGGCCGCGGCGAAAAGGTCCTCGACTACCTCGGCCGCTATCTCTTCCGTATCGCCATCACCAACAGCCGCCTCGATCAGCTCTCCGACAACGGCACCGTGCGCTTCCACTACCGCGACAACCAAACCGGCGATCTCAAGACCACCACCCTCTCTGCCGAGCACTTCATCAGTCGCTTCCTCGCCCACGTCCTGCCCGAGCGTTTCACCAAGGTCCGTTACTCCGGACTCTTCAGCGCATCGAGCCGCCACCGCCTCGAGGCCTCCCGGCAACTGCTCAGCTCAGCCCGCGCGGATTCTGTGCAAGCCTCGCCCAATGGCACGGCGGCGAAATCGGAACTCGGAACAATCGACGACAGTGAAAAAGAACCTGCCCGCTGCCCTCAGTGCAAAATCGGCCGCCTCGTCCTGATCGAAGTCATTCCGCGGCCCAAACTCATCCGGCGCAAACCCCCATGAGCCGGCACTTGCCTTGCTCGCGAAGTCTCGACCCGCGTCCCCCTGGTCGCAGTGCTGCCTTGTTACCCCGCCTTATTCACCGACTGAACGGTTCTGAAAACATTCCGCGCCTCTCTCAACCGTGCTACAAGCGGTTTTGCGAGAACGCACTGTAGGCGGTGAGGAGGGGCGGTATGGGTGAAGCGAATCTCTCTCTTTTCCGGGCGAAATTCAACCAGTCGTTGCGAATCGAGGCGCGGCCCGAGCGACTGACCTCGGACGCTGGGGCCGTCTTGCTGCGGGAGGTGATGGAGCGGCTCGGGATCGTCGATTGGATGACGAGCCGTCTGGTCGATCGACGCGATCCGGAGCTGATCACTCACCCGCTGTCAGAGTTGGTGCGGACCTCGCTTGTGCTTCTGGGGCAAGGATGGAGGGATCACGACGACGCCGATCGGCTGCGCGACGACGCGGTGTTTCGCCTGGCGGTGTCGGACCGTCGTGGGGTGGGACCACTGCAGATGCGGCCGCCCGAGGAGCGGGCGCGCGATAACAATCCCGAGGTGCCCGACGGGCTCGCTTCGCAACCGACGCTGTCGCGACTGGTAGCGATGCTCGCCCAGGGCGGCAATCGGCAGGTCGTGCGCCGCTCGCTGCTGGAGCTTGCCGCTCGACGCAATCGCGTCGGACGAAACGGCCACCGCTTCCGCCACCTGACCGTGGACCTCGATTCGCTGCCGATCGAGGTCGAGGGTCATCAGCCGGGATCGGCCCACAACGGGCACTACCATGCGCGGATCTACCATCCGCTGATCGCCAGCGTCGGCGAGACGGGGGATTTGCTCGACGCAAAGCTGCGCGACGGCAACGCCCACACCGCCGCGGGTGCCGCCGACTTCCTCCTGCCCCTGCTCGACGAGGTGGAGCACAAGCTCTGCCAGGTGGCGGCCGTGCGGATCGATGCCGGATTTCCCGACGAGGAGCTGCTCTCGGCTCTCGAGAAGCGCGGGACCCCGTACGTGGCGCGCTTGCGCAACAACGCTGTGCTTGACCGGATGGCCGCACCGTATCTCAGCCGGCCGCCGGGTCGGCCCCCCGCCGAGCCCCGCACGTGGTGCTACGAGCTTGACTACCGGGCTGAGCCGTGGTCCCGCCAGCGCCGTGTCGTGCTCGTGGTGATGGAGCGCTCCGAGGAGTTCTTTCTCCATCACTTCTGGCTGGTCACGAGCTGGACGCCCGAGGAGACGAGCGCCCACGCCCTGCTCGATCTCTATCGCCAGCGCGGCACCGCCGAGGGGCACATGGGCGAGCTCATGAGCGTGCTCGACCCCGCGCTCTCCTGCTCGCCGCGGGCGAAGAGCCACTACCGCGGTCGGCCGCTCGAGACCAGTCTGGTCGCCGGAGATTCCTTCGCCAACAACGAGGTGCGGCTTCTCCTCAACGTGCTCGCCTACAACCTCGTGCACGCCGCGCGCGTCCTTATGGAGAAGGCCACCGGTCAAGGATGGGGCCTCGCCCGATTCCGCGAGGTGATCCTGCGGGTCGCCGGCCGTGTGCTCGTGCACGGTCGCCGTGCCGTGCTGGTCCTCGGCGAAGGCTCTGCTGCTCTCTGGCGCACTCTGTGGACGCGAGTCCGCGCCCTCCACTACGCGCCGACCTGACGAAGCACTGCGCCGAGTTCCTCGAACCATCCACTCGCCGGCGCGCGCTACCGCGTCGAAGCGTCGCTGTGTCTCGAGCGTCACCATCCGCCTTGCTCTGCTCCCCGTCGACCTTCGCTCACTCAGTCAGTGCCCTCCCGTCGATAGGCATCAGCAAATGACACTCCCCTACATTCGCTATATCTTCGCCCCGTGGCCCGCTCAGTCGTCAGTCGGTGAATATGACGGGGTTACCGCGCCCGTGCAGTCACTCGCCGCAAAATCCGCAGCGGCTTCGCGATCCGCCTCAGAGCCCTCACCCCATCTCCATTCCCGCCACATCGTCGGACCTCGTGCCGATGCCCGATCGAACATCCGACGAAATTTAACCGCCGCAAATTCCTTACACGCCCCCCCCGCGCCGCAAGGCGGCTTCAATTCAACCCAGGCTTTTGTCGCGGCGCCCTGCGTCTACCCTTGACCGTCGGATCGCCCGCCGCGACAAGAAGCCCTAATTTGTTGGGCGTCATCCCTGGACCACGTCACGGCCGGATATTTTCCACGAGGGTGGCAATCTGCACGAACTCGACGCTAGGGCGCACACCGTAGAGACCGGCTACCCGCTCGAGTAGCTCATCAGTGAAGAACGCTTTGGCGGCCTCCTCTGAATCCCAAACGTAGAAGTTCGCGGCCTCACGCTTCTCGGAATTGAGCGTGAAAGCCTTTGAGCGTAGCCCCGGCATTCCTTCGAACCTTACGCGTGCGGTCTCAGCGATCTTCCGCACGGCCCGCTCATCGAAGTTGTCTCCATAGCGGAATGTAACGAATACACCGATCATGTCGCACTCCTTTCGACGTAGTCGTTGAGATCCTCTCAGCGGGCGCGCCTTGATGACGCCCAACGCGTTGGCGTTAAGCTGCGGCGCCGGACGCGTTGCGCAGAGACTACCACGGCGAAACTCCGACGCTCCAACCCAAGAGCGCGGGTGAGGACCTCACTTCCAGTCGACGACGGCGGAGAGCGGAAGCCTCGGCCGGCGCTTGAACACGCCGTCTGGCCGGCCGAGCGGGATGAGCGCCACGGTCTCGACGTCGTCGGCGATGCCGAGCAGAGCCTTCACCTCGCTTTCGAAGATCCGGTGGAGCGTGATGAGGCGTGACGCGAGACCGAGCGCGGTCGCCGCGAGGATCAGGTTCTGCACGGCGGGATAGACCGACGAGTACGGCGTGCCGACGTCGATCGGCATTCCCGCCTCGTCGCGGAGCAGAAGCCGCCCGCCGGCTTCCTTCAGACCGACGACGATGTGAACCGGGACAGCGCCGAGATTTCGCGCGAGCGCGTCAGCGCCAGCGAGCATCGAGCGGCCCTGCGCGTCGAGCTGACCGCCGAAGAGCCGCTCGACCGCCGGGCGGTACACGTTCCAGGCGCGCAGATAGATCTCGCCGAGCCGCCGGCGAAGCTCAGGGTCCCGCACGACGAAGAAGCGCCAGGGCTGCGAATTGCCGCCGCTCGCGGCGCGGGTCGCGGCCTCGAGAATCTTCCGTACGTCGGAGTCGTCAATCGGGTCGGGACGGAAGCGCCATGCGGCGCAGAGGTTGTCGATCGCATCGAAGACCGTCATGTCGGCCATGAGTGTCCCCCTTCCCGATCACGCGACGTGACCGGGGGGAGACTAACACGGCGTCTAGCGACGACCCAGTCGAGGTGCGAGCGACCTCAGCGGGGCGTGGAAGCTACGCCGTGCCGCTTAGCGCCTCGCTGTACCCTATCGCGGAACAAGGGTCTCCCTAACCCGGCTCCGCATCGTGCATCAATCGCGCACCGTGGATTCGGATGGCACACGTTTGGCACACGCGAACGAAAAAACCTAAGCCACCCACCGGATTCGAACCGGCGACCTGCTGATTACGAATTGTCTCCCAGACCCAACCGGGAGCAACCAACTCCGCCTACGGACGTGGATTCCGAGTGAGACGAGTTGCTCCTGGTTCGGCGTGGTTGGTCCTGGTTTGGTGGCAGAGCGGTAGCAGGCGGAGCCGGTGCATGCACGCCAGGTGCCCCGATCGCCCGGGCGCGGAGCTCTCGAACCATTCTGCCTCAAGAGGCCGCCTCAGCCGGGGATACCCCTTCTCGGCTGCGCGCCACGACGGCCCGCAACGGCTGCCAGCGCTCGACGCCAGGGCAGAGAGCGACCCTGAATTCTTCGACTTCTATCCGCTCGGTGGTCGGGCAGGTGGAGGCGGCGGCGCGCGCCCACGACTTCGACGCCCAAGTGATCGGCCAGCCAAGCGGACATTCCTGCCTCAGCACGACCTCGTGGGCGAAGGGAACACGTTCACCGCCACGCGCTGAGCCTTCCTGTCCCGAGGTGAATGGAAGCCGGATCGCCATTTATCTATCCGGCGAGGCGATCCGGCGCCGGCTCCAACATGCGCGGCGCGAAGCGTTGCGTCAGCACCGGCCCCAAAACCGACGTGACTAGCACCATGATGAGGACGCCGTTGAGCATCCGGCTGTCGAGCAGCGGCTGGCCGGCGGCATTGAACGTCCGGTAGGCGACGAGCGTGGCCGCCAGGGTAGCCGCGACTTGCGGCAACGTAAGCGACCACATTGTCTTGCGCGCCGCCGGGGTGTAGCCGAAGGCGCGGCCGGCAAACTGCGCGGCGATCCACTTCCCGGCCAGCAGCGCGCCGATGATTCCGGCGGCGACGTTGAATTCGTGCACGAGGCTGCGGGCCAGCTCTACGGGGCGATCAGAAACCCGGTCACGATGAAGAAGATCGGTATGAACAGCGAATTGCCCAGGAGTTCCAACTTGGACGTTGCTGGCTTGTCTTTGACCACCGCGTTGACCGCGAGGCCGGCCAGGAACGTCCCGACGATTCCGGGCAGGTTGATGAGCTCCGCCAGGAGCGCTGTGACCGCGAGAATGCCGAACATCAAGACGAAATAAGTCTCCTCCTCGTTCTCCGCCTTCCTCAAAACGTAGGCACCCGCATGGCTCAGCCCCCACAAGACGAGAGGCACGAACACAACGATTTCAATGACCTGGATGGCCAGCCCCGACGCTGAAAAGCCCCTGGCGTACAAAGGCACGCAAATGGCGAACACGAGCAGCGACAAGGTGTCTGACATCATCGTGGCGCCATATGTGACGACGATGGGTTCGAGCTGATTCAGGCCGAGCTTTGAGACGATGGACGCTCCGAGAAGCGTATGGGAGGCGAGCAGCGATCCTACGACGATCGCCGGCAGCAGCTCGTATCCGAGCCAGAGGGTTGCCAGCGTGCCCAGCAGCAATGGAACGGAAGTCGTGACCACCCCAAAGGCAATCGACCGGAATACCCGTTCGCGAAACAGGGCCAGGTTGATTTCCAGTCCCGCGAAGAACATCAGCAACAGCATGCCCAGCTCGGAGGCGAACGCCGCGACCGGGTGCCGCTCGCCCACGACACCGAGCACGTGAGGCCCGATGACCACGCCGCTCAGCAGCAGCCCTACTGCCTCCGGCAGGCGGACGCGGCGCGAGAGTCGCGGGATCATGACGATCAGCACAATGAGGACCGCAAATTTCGCCATTACCGGCAGGGCTGCGACCCCCTGACGAAGATCCTCAAGGATCGACATGGTTGCGCTCCGCCGTCACCGCCTGTGCGCCGCATCGAAGCTGCCACACAGGGCAAGATGCAGGTTGATGCGGTCGACTAGGGGGACGATCCTCGAATTGGCTCGTAGGCCACCCTTGCCTATCCAAGTCGGGACAGCACCGCCTGACCCGAATACCAGTACTGCCAGCAGAATCACCCAGCGGGGAGATCGTAAAGAAACATGCTCGCAAAGAGCGAGGCGCACGAGGGGATCGTGCTCCGTGTCGTCAGACGGGAAGCACCGCTGCGAGATCTTGCTCCCTTGACCGGACGGAGGTGTGCTCCATTCGCCCTTCTCGTCTCGGCGCAGCTTCACCGCCGCTAGGCGTCCATCGTACCGGACGTAGTGCTCGCCGCATGGCATGGCGTCACCTGGTAAGCGGTTAAGGAGTCACACTTACTGGCGGCAGACTTTCGCCTTTCTTTCGTATGCGAAGTTTGCTACGAAAAGTGTCGTATTTTCGGGCATTTTCTAGAGGTCCGACCCCTGCCGCCCGTCTTCTTCTCGGACATGCGCAATAGTGCCATCTACTTCGTGCGTGGAGCGGAGCCGCTCGTGACTGGAGCCTAGAATGCTAGCAAACTCGGAAAAGGCAACGCCGTCATCTCAGGTCGTGGCTGCCGAACCGGAGAAGTCGACGTCCAGTCGGCATGGGTTCCTTCTCGGTAAGATGGGAGAGTACCTCATAGCGACGTTCTTGTCCCGAGCTGGCTGGGAAACGGTTCACGTGGACCACGCTGGGATTGACCTGCTCGCGTCTCGCGGAGGGCGCGTGCTTGGTATCTCCGTGAAGTCGCGGTTCCACGGGCGGAAGATGCAAGGAGCTGGCGTGAACGTCTTCAGCAAGAAGGCGGAGTCGCAGGCCTTCATGGAGCGGGCTTGCAAGGCGTTCCACGCGGAGCCTTGGTTGGCCATCTACCATGAGACGCAGTCCACGGCTCAGCTGATTCTGATGTCTGTCGAGCATTACCGTCAGCATTACGACACGCGGAAGCCGAAGGCGCCGGACGACGTGAAGACAAGCGCCGACTATTTGCGGCGGTATCGCGAGGATGAACAGGTCGGGTTTCTGGAGTTTGATTTCAAGGACCCAAGTGGGGACATCTTCATCCCCGGCCGCACGATTTCGCGAAGAACCTGAATTCGGCCGACGCGGTGGGCTCACTCGCCCGCAACGGCAATCCTCCCGCCGAACCACTTCAACGCCTCTCTCCGGCTTCACCTCCGAGACCTCAATCGCCTCCAGAACACGCACACGACACGCACACACCTTCTGCGGCCCTTGAGCCGAGCGCGTTCTAGAGGGCACATCCGGTTACAAGCCGGAGGTGAGTCGAAGCGGATTTGATGGTCAGTTCGAGCTGGGCACCTTGTCCAACGCCGCCTTTTTCGTGATAGCACCGGGTGTCCGATCGGGAGGGTACGAAAATGCCCATGGTCGTCACGACGGAGGCGCTGCTCGAGTCGGTCGCGCGAATCGAGCCCGTCCTTCGGGAGCATGCTGGGGAAGCGGAGATCCCGACGCCGTCTCTCCGACGTCGCCGCAGGAGCCATGAAGGAAGCGGGGCTCTACCGGATGTGGATCCCGCGAGCCTACGGCGGGCTCGAAGTGGACCCGATGACGGCACATCGGGTCTTCGAGGAAGTCGCCCGCATCGACAGCGCGGCCGCGTGGAACCTCTCGATCTCCGCCGCCACCGCGCTGTTTTCCGCGTTCCTCGACGAGAAAGGGGCAGCCGAGATCTACGGGGACGGAGACGTGGTCCTGGCGAGCCCCTTGTTCCCGCCAGGAGAGGCGATTCCCGTCGAAGGTGGCTTTCGTCTCAACGGACGCGCGCCCTTCGCGAGCGGCTGCCATCATTGCCACTGGCTCTTTATGGCGGCCCTCGTCGTGGAGAACGGGACGGCGCGAGCGCGCGCGGACGGAGCGCCGGAGATCTGGCTCATGGCGCTTCCCTCTGGTGACTTCGAGATCGTCGACCACTCCTGGAACACCGTGGGGATGCGCGGGACCGGCAGCCACGACGTCGCGGTCCGGGACGCCTTCGTCCCCCGGCATCGCGCCGGGCCTTTCGTCGCCCCGGAGAGTCGGCAGAGTCTGCCGAAGGGCTTCGAAGGGCCGCTCTATCGTTGCACGGTGTGGCCGGCGGTCTCCGGGCTCCCCAGCATCGCCCTCGGGGTGGCGCGTGCCGCCATCGACGAGCTCGTGGCGCTCGCCACGAAGAAGACGCCCGCGTACACGGCGTCGCCCCTCAGCCAGCGGTCCGTGGCTCAATCCCAGGCGGCACAAGCGGAGGCGAAGCTGGGAGCGGCGCGGGCCTACGTGTACGAAGCGCTTCGCGAAGTCTTCGAGAACGCCGTCGCCGGGCAGTTCGTCGGGATGCAGCACAAGATAAAGGTGCAGCTCGCCGCCATCCACGCAGCGATCGCCGCAGCCGATGCGGTCGATCTCGTCTACGCGGCCGCGGGCAGCAGTGGCATCCGCGAGGAGCGCAGCTTCGAGCGCCATTTCCGTGACGTTCACGTCATCACTCAGCACGCCTACTTCTCGGCCTGCCGCTACGAATCCGTGGGGAAGCTCATGTTCGGTCTCGAGAGCGACTGGGGGTTCTTCGAGTTGTAACCTCCCCCGACACTCGCGTTGCGCCCGCGCATCCGGGTCGGGAAGGGGGCTTCCAGCTCGTCTCCCGAAAGGTGCGTGATTTCCACGGCCGCTCTACGTATACCTGAGCCCTTGGGTTCCCCCGTACGCCCCCCGATGTCGAGCCCACGGCGACGGCGACTATGTGCCGCCAATCCAAGCTGTTCAGCGCGTCGGCGTTACTGTCGTACTGGCCGCGGTCGAAAATGCTTCGTCGTCCGACGATCTTCGGCGAGCGTCCGACCGACTCGTCCCGCTCAATATTGCGGGACAAACCGGGGGAGAACGGGAACACGTGACAGCGGCCAACATCGTTTTGGAAAGTTGCCACAGCGTTCACAGCCGGCGGCATGCCGTCGCGGGTGCGCTCTGCGCGACCGGCTTGACACGTCGATGCCTAGGATCGGACAATTGCGCGTTTACTGGCGTACAAGGAGAAACGTTGCGGATGTCGTCTGCCGCATCTAATTTTTAAGCTTCACCTGGAGAGGTCGATGCCGTCCGCCGCCGACAAACGCGCCCAGTTCCGCAAGCTGCATGAGGACGGCTGTTTCGTGATCCCGAACCCCTGGGACGCGGGCAGCGCGCGGCTGCTGCAGGGCTTGGGATTCAAGGCGCTGGCCTCCACCAGTTCCGGCATGGCCTGGTCGCTGGGACTCACCGACTACGACGTCTCGCTGGACGAAGTGGTGTCGCACCTGACCAAACTCAGCGCCGCGACGGACCTGCCGCTCAACGCCGACTTCGAGAACGGCTTCGCCGACGAGCCGGAACGCGTCGCCGCGAACGTGAGGAAGGCCCTGGCCGCCGGCGTGGCGGGGCTCTCCATCGAGGATACCACCCGCCGGCCCGGCAAGCCGCTCTATGAGACCGGCCAAGCGATCGAGCGGATCAAGGCCGCGCGCGCTGCGATCGACGCGGATGGGACGGGTGCCGTGCTGGTCGGGCGTGCCGAAGGTGTGCTGTTCGGGCACATGGATGTGAAGCAGACGCTGGATCGACTCGTCGCGATCGCCGAGGCGGGGGCCGACTGCCTCTACGCGCCGGGCCTGAAGACCGCCGAGGACATCGCTGCAGCCGTGAAGGTGATCGCGCCCAAACCGCTGAACGTGCTGGCCGGGTTCGCACCACTGACGGTGGCCCAGTACGCCGACCTGGGCGTGCGACGCGTCAGCGTCGGTGGGTCGCTGGCGAAGGCGGCGTACGGCGGGCTGTTGGCAGCGGCGCGCCAGATCGCCGAGGAAGGGCGGTTCGACGTCATGCTTGGCGGCGTGACGGGACGCGAGATCTCGGTCCTGCTGAAGGGCTAAGCCGCCGCGTCCGCTAGTCGACATTAGCGTGAACACCTCCCCATCAGGGATGTGCCGCCTTCCAATGGCTCCACACCGTGATGGCGATGACGATGCCCAGGCCGATGTAGAGCACGACCGACGCCGCGATCACTCGGTCGGGATGGTTGTCTGGCAGGTTGAAGAGGCGCGCCAGGTCGAGGGCACGGCCCAGTCTAGCGAGTACGCGGCGGCGCATTGCGAGGTAAACAGCCTAGCGCGCCGCTAACTAACGAAATCGAGCCGAACGTCGATGTCCGCATTCACTCATCCGCCTGCCGTTCCTGGTTCCAAACATTCGCCATCGACTCGAACTCCGCCTCGCGAAGTTTCGGTAGCGAATCGTCGAGGTTGTACCACGGGAGCTTCGTCTCTATGAAAATGTGCGCGATCGGTTCGACTTCCGTAGCATCATCGAGCGAACCAGAGGATAGCAGCAGCGGCAAGAACGAGCGGCGCTGGCGGTGCGCGATGCACTCGTGCGGACGAGGACGCGGTACATCTCGGTGGTGCGGTCGCTGCTGCGGCGGGAGGGCATTCGAGTGCGCAGCGGGGCTGCGTCGAGTTTCGTCGACCGGGTGGGCGAGCTGTCGTCGCCGCAAGCCCTGAAGGCGCAGATCGAGCCGCTGTTGGTTGTGATGGAGAAGGTCAACGAGGAGATCGGCGCCGCGGACCGACGACTGGCCGTGAGGGCGAAGGAAGACGAGGTGGTGCGCCGACTGTGCACGGCGCCGGCCGTGGGGGCGGTGACCGGGGTCGCGTTTCGAGCGGCTCTGGACGATGCTCGCCGATTTCGGGGCGCGCATCAGGTGGAGAGTTATCTTGGGCTTGTGCCCCGGGAATACAGTTCGGGGAGAAACAGAACCGGGGTCGGATCACCAAGAGCGGCAACGCTCGGGCGCGATGGTTGCTGGTGGAAGCGGGCTGGAAGATCTGGCGATCGAAAGGCGAGGAGACCGAAGCCTTGCGGCGGTGGGCGCAGCAGATCGCGACGCGGCGGGGTAAGCGCATCGCGGTGGTCGCGCTGGCTCGTCGGCTGGCGGGGATCCTGTTTGCGATCTGGCGAGACGGGGCGTCGTTCGATCCGACGAAGATTCGCACGGCCGATCCCCGAAAGCTGCGAATCGTAGCACTCGAGTCGACCGCGAGCTGATCGCGATCTCGCAGCCGCAGCGCGAAACGAACGACGATGTCTCCACGGGGTTCCATGCAGCACGGACGGAGAGCGCGTGTCCTGGCTTGGCCCAATCGAGGCCGAAGGATAGAGGGCGCCTCCGACCGCTCGTACCCCCCTCATGCGCCGGCGACCCCGAAAGCGTCGCCACCCAAAGAGCGCGAACAGAAGGATGACGAACCTCGAGATGCCCACGACGTTCGTATGTCGGTCTGCGACCGACTCGCGCAACGTGAGTTCGAACGATGTGACTCCGCCCTCGATCGACGACGACGCGACGCCGCCCCTCGGCGAGTTGCCCACAAGCTGGGTGAGCAGCACGACCTCGGTCGACCGCTCCCCGCCCCGCCGCGGGCCCGGTTTGGGGGGCCCGCACCCCCCACCCCTCGCTCGGAGCGTCAGCTTGTGGACAGCTCGCCACCCCCTCCGGCGCCTTGTCCGCGAGTTGCGCGATCGGCCGCGAGGTGGCGGAAGATCCTCCCCACCGGTGCCGCCCTCGAAAAACGGCCTCCTCAGAGCGTCGCAGAGCGTCGCAATCGAAGGAGGCAAGGGTACGGGTACCCCCCAACTTGGCCCTGCCCCCGTCCTCGACTCGACTTCGATCGTTGCGTCCCAATGCCCCATCTTCGCGGCGAACCGCTCTCAGCACCGTGACCCACCCCGATGCTTCGAAGGATGAGGAACGACGAAGAGCAACAGAGGAGAACAGACAAAACAGACGAAGACGAAACCTGCTTGACCCGGAGCGCCGCTTCACAGAAGCCAGGACAAGCGGCCGAGTTGACGCAAGGCCTCAATATCCGACGCTGCCCAAACACGAGACGCCCCGTTTCTAGGCGCTGCGCGGCTGGCTCAGGGGCCGCGGGCCGCTCGCCCAACTCCTCGCGTTCGCAGGCGTTGTGCTCGCGCTCGGCTTCGCGGCGGCGACCCTCCTGCGCAGCTGGCTCGCGGCGCGCCACGGATGGACGCCGACGCCGGAGCACTGTCTCGTGCTGCGCCACGTCTACGGGGCCGAGACGAACGCGCGGGCGCGGGAGGAAGCGGAGCCGCATCTCGACTACTTCTGGCAGAAGCTCTTGAGCTATCACCGCGGCTCGATGAAGCTGCTCGGCCAGACGCCGCCGGCGCGGCCGCCTCTCGTCCGGTCCGCGGAGGAGCTGCCCCTCTACGAGTTCGACTTCGACCTGACGCAGAAGGAGGGGCTGACGTTCGTCGGGGATCCCGACTACGTGGGCCCGCCAGATTCGCGCCCACATGCAGGAGCTGGGCGCCGGCGTGTTCATGGGGTTGTTTCAGTTCGGCAGCCTGCCCCTCGCGGCGAAGAACATCGAGCTGTTCGCGAAGACCGGGCTACCCGCGCTCCGACGCGAGTAGGGCGGAGGACCGATCGGGCGCCTGGGGGTCTAGAGCTAAGAGCTAGCTCCTATCAGCGGTCGCGCGCCACGGCCTCGAGCTGACGAAGCCAGAAGGTCATCTGCAACTCCTGGAACAGGTCGTGCGCGGCCCCCACCGCCGCCCCGGCCGCGCCGCCATCACGCCTGCGGCAGGCGAGCCGACCGAGGCCGAGATGGCAGTGTCCCTGAAGTGGACGCATGCCGAGCTGTCACCGCCAACGCCAGGGCTTTGGGGTAGTGCTCCTCGGCCCGGTCCTCGTCGGGGTCATCGCGGATCGCCCACACGTCGCCGAGGAGCTTGAGCGCATACGCTTCGTGCCCCCGCTCGCGCTGTTCCTGGGCGAGGTCGATGGCCTTGACGGCGAGCAGGGACGCGCTGTCAGGTCGCCCGGCCATGACATGGGCTTCGGCCAGCCGGACGAGCCGGAGCGGCTGATTGGCCATGAGCTTCATGGCGGTTGCCCGGTCCACCGCCTGCTCGAGAAGCGGGAGCGCCTCGTCGACGTGCCCGAGACCCAGCCAGGCCGCGCCCAGCGTGGACGCCACGAAGGGCCATGCCCGGCCGGATCGGTGCGGAGCCCGCGATCCAGGATTTTCGGGATAGAGCCCTTCGAACGCCCGGACGATCGCGGCGTGCAGAGCGCGCCGGCGCTCCTGGAGCAGTCCCCCATAGGCCACTTCCTGGGTCAGCGCATGCTTGAACGTGTATTCGAGCTCGGGGAAAAGCGCCGTTTCGTACAGGAACTCGGAGGCCTGGAGTCGGCCGAGACCGTGCCGGAGCGCGTCGTCCGACAGCTCGGCTAGGGCCTGCAAGAGCGCGAACGGGACGTCCTTGCCGATCACAGCCGCCGTTTGGAGCAAGGTCTTGTCCTCCGGCGGCAGGCGATCGATCCGGGCCGCGAGGATGGCCTGCACAGTGGCGGGCACCTGAATCGTGTTGAACGCTTTCGCCAGCCGGTAGGCACCCCGCTCTCCGGTCAACGCCCCCGTCTCCACGAGCGTCCGCACGCACTCCTCGAGGAAGAACGGGGTTCCCTCCGCCCGCTCGGCGAGCATTTGCTTGATCGGATCGAGCTCCTCGTGCTCACCGACGAGCGCCCGGAGGAGCTCCTCCGAGCTCTCTGGAGGCAGCGGGTCGAGCCGGAGCTGGCTGTAGTAGGTCTTGCCTACCCATCGATGCGAGTACTCGGGGCGGTAGTTGACCAGCAGCAGGAGCCGCGCGGTTGGTAGGCTCTCGACCAGCGCGTCCAGGAGCCCCTGGCTCTCGGCGTCGACCCAGTGCAGATCCTCGAAGACCACGCACACCGGCTGAACCTGGCTCTCCCGAATCAGCATCTGCCGCACGCCATCCACGGTGCGCCGCCGGCGCCGCGCGGGGTCGAGCGCGTCCCATGCCGCATCGTCGATCGGCGCCTCGAGCAGGGATAGAAGGCCTGGCACGAGGACCCGAAGTGCCTCGTCCAGAGTCATGAGCTTTCCCGTGACCTTTTCCCGAACCTTTCGTGCGTCGTCTCGCGCCTCGATCGCGAAGTAGCTCCTGCAGAGCCATGGAGATTCGTCAAAAAAAGCACCAAGCTTCGAGCGCTCAAAGAGATCGCGAGCATTCAAGGGCCGGGCGACATACGCCTGCCGTAGCATCCCCCTGGCGCCGATCCCGACGATGAGCCGACAGGAAAAGGCCGATGGGTTGAAGCGTCGTCGTGTGATGTACCGGGAGGCCGTCCGCCTGGCTGGCGATGGCCAGGCGAACGAAAAGGTGCCACCGACACGCGGCGGCGTCGGTCCGCGCTTGCGTGCCGCTTTGACCTCCCGGTCGTAGTCGTACCCGGCGAGCGGATCGTCGAGGTCCGTCGCGGTGTAGTCGCGGCGCTCGGGTGGGTGCTCGTACGTGGTGCGCCCTGGCGGCGTACGAGGCCCTCCAACACTCGTCAATTCGCCACGAAACGACTCGCCGGAGTGCGTGAGGCCAGCCGACCTAGGGACGCGGGAAAACGAGTCGTCACCGCAAACGGATCAGCTTTTCCCCATCGCTGGGCTGAATTTGACAATGCCGCGCCAGAGCGGACCCAAAACCCACGTGGCCACGGGGATCAGCGCCAGCCCGACGGCCAGGCCGAGCAGTCCTGCTCCGAGCGCGCCGACCAGCCATTCGACAGCGCCGGGCAGCACGGGGACGGCAGCGCCGATGGTGTGGGCGACTTCGTGCACCGTGTTTGGGATGGCGCCCAGGCCGAGCGCTTCGAGACCGTGCAGGATGATGCCACCGCCAACCCAGATCATCGCGGCCGTCCCGACGCCTGAGAGCAAGGTCAAGAACCCCGGTATTGCGTGCACTAACCCGCGCCCGAAGAGGCGGCCGAGGCGCCCGAACACGCCCTGCGACCGATTGCGCGCCAGCGCCAGGCCGACGTCGTCGGCCTTCACGATCAGCGCGACGCCGCCATACACCAAGGCCGTGATACCGATGCCCACGATCGCTAGGACCGTCGCCTGCATCCAGACGCTGCTCGTGGTGGGGATCGCCGCCAGCGCGATCGCCATGATTTCGGCGGACAGGATGAAGTCGGTCCGGATCGCTCCGGAAACCGTCTGCTCCTCAAGTTCGGCGGGATCGATGGGTTCGCCGCGCCCGTCGAGGTGGTGCACGTGAGCTGCGTGCGGGAAGAGCGCCTCGACCACCTTCTCGGCGCCCTCGTAGCAGAGGTACGCGCCGCCGAGCATGAGCAGCGGCATGATCCCCCACGACGCGAACGCGGACAGCGCCAACGCGATGGGCAGTAGCACGACCAGCTTGTTACGCAGCGAGCCACGGGCGATCTTGGCGACGATCGGGATCTCGCGTGCCGGCGACAGGCCGAACACGTAACGCGGCGTCACGGCGGCGTCGTCGATCACCACCCCCGCGCTCTTAGCGCCAGCCTTCACCGCTTGGGCGGCGACGTCGTCGAGGGACGACGCGGCCGCCTTCGCGATGGCGGCGACGTCGTCCAGTAGTGCGATCAATCCGACGCTCACGACATCATCCTGTGGAGCATAGCCGTAAACGGCTCGATAGATCGGGCTCTGCCGGATTTTACGGTTGCATGGGGGCAACCCGGTCGCAATCCGAAGTCACGAGCAGGAGCAAACTCCGAGACCTCAGACGACGTAAAGCACGATCTGCGCCGCCGTCATCCGGTAGGGGTGCGCTTCGCTTGGCATCGCAGCCGCGAAGGGATCTACTCCGCGACGACACCCGCGCTTCGCAATGCCCACACCCCTGCAACGTGCGTATCGATTCTGCCTGGGCGACGGCAGCCTGACGATCGCCGTCTTCATTCTCATCTTCTTCGTGTTCGCGCTCTACCCGATGGTCGAGGTCGGCGTGATTCGGCGCTTCTGGCTCGACCTAGCCTTCGCCGCGTTCTTCGCCCTCGGCGCAGTGTTCGTGTTCGAGCCGCGACCCATGGTTCGGCTATTCATCATCTTCCTGGTAGGCACTGTGGTTGCGAGCCTGGTCGAGGACTTTTTCGAGAGATCGTGGCTCTTCTTCCTTCGCTCGGTGCTGACCATGCTGGCCAGTGGTGTCTTCGGGGCGCTGTTGCTGACGCGCGTGATGCGCGATGGCCGGATCAACCTCAACCGCATCATGGGCGCGATCGGCTCGTACCTGCTGATCGGCATCATCTTCACGCAGGCGTACCGGCTGCTAGCAGACTTGATCCCCGGCGCGTTCGCCATCGGCGGAGTTCCCGCTGCATTCGGGGACATCAGTGCGAAGCTTCCCTACTACAGTTTCATCACGCTGACGTCGACCGGCTACGGGAACAAGACCCGATCGGGCACGGTGAGCTTTCCAAGGAGCGCAGTCTGCTGCATCTTCTGGAAGGCGATCGGCTTTTTCATGACTGGGCTGCATGGACCGTCACCCCATCCGATGTCCACCAACCACAAACGCCCGGTTGGGTTGCGGGCATCAAGCCCGCGCTAGGTAGATTTAGGGCCTTTGTAGACGCTATCGTCCTGCGTCTCGGTTAGGGTGTTTGCAGGTCGAACAGATCACGGAAGCGGCTCGATTCTCGGAAAGACGCGGCGGTAGATGAGGGCCCCCCGCGTCTCAGGAGTGAGCCGGCCGCTCCACCGCCTATCCCCCGACAACTGTTCCTGCCTGAATACTTCAAGCTGGATACACCTCCCGCCAAACGCTAATGGTGCCGCTTCGCTCATCCAGTCTTTGGCATCAGCTTCTCGACCACCTGGTCGATGCTGAAGCTCGCCGCCCTAGCACGGGGCGGGAACTCCTTGAAGCTCTCGAGCCATTTCCCGAGCATTGGCGGCGCCGAATACAGCAGGTGATTCTGCTCGACGAACCAGTCGTTATATTTGAAGCTCTCTTCGCCGCGTTCGAAGGGGTCGGCGCGCAAGTCAAAAAACTTCGGAAGGCGCATCGGCGACAGTGGCTCACGCCACACCTCGAGGCCCGTCTGCCGCTGTTCGGCGAACACGATCTTGAACCGGCCCATCCGAACGGCCATGCACTCGCCATCATCACTCCAATAAATGAAGCCTTCGCGCGGGGACTGCTCCTCTTTGCCCGACAGGAAGGGCAGCAGGTTGACGCCGTCGAGATGGACCTTGAACGTCTTGCCGCCCATCGCGAAACCTTTCTTCACCTTCTCGACGAGATTCGGCTCGCCGTTTGCGGCCGCAAAAGTCGGGATGAAATCCTGCAGGGAGCAAATATCGTTGATCACCCGCCCGGCTTCGATGACGCCGGGCCAGCGGATCACGCAAGGAATGCGCCAGCCGCCTTCCCAATTCGTGTCTTTTTCGCCCCGGAATGGTGTTGCGCCCCCGTCCGGCCACGACAGGACTTCAGCGCCATTGTCCGTAGTGAACACGACGATCGTGTTGTCGGCGACGCCGAGGTCATCGAGCTTCTTAAGGAGCTTCCCCACATAACCGTCGAGCTCGACCATGCCGTCCGGGTACAGGCCGAGTCCAGTCTTGCCTCTCGATGACTTCTTCAAGTGTGTGAAGACGTGCATGCGCGTCGGATTGAAGTAGCAGAACCACGGATCTTTGGACTTCGTCTTGCGTTCGATGAAGTCGACGGCGGCATCCAGAAATTCCTCATCGACGGTCTCCATCCGCTTGCGCGTCAGCGGACCCGTGTTTTCGATCAACTGCTTACCGACCTTGCCGAACTGCGGATCGACCGTCGTGTTGTCCTTTGCGGACGCCTTGCACTTCAGCACGCCGCGCGGCCCGTATTTCTTGCGGAATTCCGGATCCTTCGGGTAGTTCTCGTATTCCGGCTCTTCCTCGGCGTTCAGGTGATAAAGATTGCCGAAAAATTCATCGAAGCCGTGGACCGTCGGCAGGTGTTCGTTGCGGTCCCCGAGATGGTTCTTGCCGAACTGGCCGGTTGCGTAGCCGAAGTGCTTGAGGAGCTGGCCGATCGAAGGATCCTCGGCGGAGAGCCCGAGCGTCGCGCCGGGCATGCCGACTTTCGTGAGTCCCGTGCGAATGGGCGACTGGCCGGTGATGAACGCCGCGCGCCCGGCCGTGCAGCTTTGCTGCCCGTAGAAGTCCGTGAACAACGCGCCTTCGCGCGCGATGCGGTCGATGTTCGGCGTGCGGTAGCCCATGACGCCAAGGTTGTACGCACTGACGTTATACCAGCCGATGTCGTCGGCCATAATGAACAGGATGTTCGGCTTGTTGTCCTTCGACGGTTTCGTGGCCATAGGCTTCTCCTAGCTAAGTAGGTTGCCGATCGCGGCAGTCGACCAAATATAGCGCCGTTTGAACACTGGAAATATGAACTTAAGTCGATGCACAAGTCTCACAGCCAGCTTGGGGGTGGCTCATCCACAACCGAAATGCAACCGCCCCGAGCCGACCTGAGACGACTCAGGTCAACTCGGGGCGGGATGTGAAGCGAACGAGATCAGGCTGCTAGGTCGTCTTGGGTCGTCTAGGGTTGCCTACCGCAACGACTGAAAATTCGCGTGTCGGTGGTTCGATTCCGCCCCTGGCCACCATCTTTTCAGCCAGTCATGCGAGTTGAATGCCGCAATTCCGCGTCGTTCCGATCCCTATGATTATCCTTATGACGTCAGAAGTGCTCACGGGGCAAGCACGAGGAGCGGCTTGCCTATTTCGACAATGTACGTGGCGATCTCGGCGCCGTTGTCGCTACCGACATTTTTCACCGCGTGGACAACACCTGCCGGGATGAAAAGCACATCGTTCGCCTTGAGGGTCCTCGGCGGGCTACCCTCGACCTCATATTCCAGCGACCCCTCAACAACGAGGACAAGTTCCTCTCCCGGATGCCAATGCTTGCCGAACGTTACTCCGGGCTCGAGCTCGACTCGTACCTGTATGACTTCACGTCCGGGGACGCTCAGAGAGTGGCGCTATAGTTCCGTGCACTTAACCCCGCGCTGCTGCGCCGAGGCCCTGTGCAAGGCCAGAGTGCTGGCGACGATCAGCATGAGTAGAGGATAGGCGGCATTAGCGACATAAGGGATATTCGCTTCCCTCCTCCGATCGCTACCGCTTGTGGCTTGCGTTGCGGCGGGAGAGTCGCCCTCGGCCGGTCCCACGGAAAAGCGCGTCCGTGCCGACGTGGGGAGTCCGGACGGCTTGTGCGACGAGTCGGTAGAACAGCAGTCCGCGGGCCTTGGACGTGCGGCGGTTGAAGCGGAAGGTGAACTCGTCGAGATAGTAGGGCAGGTGCTCCTCGCTGATGGCGCCTTGGTGGGTGCCGAGGCACCAACGCTTGAGGAGCGAGGCGACGCGGTGGACGCCCGGGAATGGGATGTGGGCTGGCTCCGACGATGTCCTGGTCACGGTGACGCAGTGGCGGAAGCCCTTCGTGGCGATGCCGGTGTAGCCCTGCCAGCCATCGGTGTGGATGAGGCTGCCGAGCTTGACGACGTCGACCACGAACCCTTGGAGACTGGTGGCGTTGACGTTCGGGACGTGCCGCAGGCGGATGCGGCCGATCCTGCCCTCGTTCATCTCGACGGCGATGACGACGATCAACCTGTTGATCGCGCGGCGCCCGAGGACGCCGGGCTCCTCTACGCCGACGTACGTCTCGTCGACTTCGACCTCGCCCGCCAGTCGGTCCCGATCGGGACGGACCATCGCCCTCCTGAGCTTATGGAGCCACGCCCAGGCCGTCTCGTAGCTCCCGAGCCCCAGGACTCGTCGCAGGCCGAGCGCGCTGGCCCCGTACTTCTGGCTCGTGACCTCCCAGGCCGCGAGCAACCAGTGGCGCAGCTTGCGCGTACCCTCGAAGATTGTGCCCGCAGTCGCGGACACCTGCCGTCGGCACGTGGGACAAACGTTGAGGCCTCGCTCCGAGCGCCAGGCGGCAGCCGCTACGTGGCCCTTCGGGCAGATGAAGCCCTCCGGCCACCGCAGGCGCTCCAGGTACGCGACGCACGCCTTTTCGTCGGGGAAGAACTCACCGAACTCAACGAGGTTCCGCGGATAGTCGAACCCAGCTCGGGGCCGGGCAGGCGGCGAGTCGATCATCGCCACAGCCTATAGTGCCCGGAGGAGGGAAGCGAATATCCCTTAGCGACATAACCTGGCAACCACGGGATACCTGGCTTGCCCACCCCTGGCGTGCGAGTGTCCGAGCGAGAGGTGCCACATGACCGCTCGCCGTGTGGTCGTTCGCCTGTGGTTGCTCCTCGCGCTCGCGGCGGCGTCCGGGGCGCTCGCCCAGGACGTGCCCGAGGGCGCCGCCCAGGACATTGCCGAGGGCGCCGCCCAGGGCCTGCTTCCGGTCCCGGACTACGGCGCCGACTTCTGGAAGCGCGCGCACCTGACCGGCGATTGGGGGGGCTGCGGACCACGCTCGCGAACGAGGGCGTCCAGCTCGACGTCGATTGGACGCAGTACCTGCAGGGGGACGTCGCCGGCGGGCTCGACCAGACCACCCGTTACGGTGCGCACTTCGACTATCTCCTCCACCTCGACCTCATGCGCATGGGCCTCATCCCGGGCGGGCTGATCACCGTCCGCGCCGAGTCCCGCTACGGCCATTCGGTCAACGGCGCCGTGGGGACGATCCTGCCGGTCAACACGACCGCGTTCTTCCCGCTCACCGACGAGCTCGACGAGAACGTCGGCATCGCGGTCACCGATCTCAACTACACGCAGTTCCTCTCCCAGCACTTCGCGGTGTTCGCCGGCAAGCTGGACACGCTCGATGCCGATCTCAACGAGTTCGCCTCCGGGCGCGGCAAGAGCCAGTTCATGAACGCGAACTTCCTCTTCGACTCCGTGGCGGCGCTGCGGCTGCCGTACAGCACGCTCGGGGTCGGCGTGCTGTGGCTCCCGAGAGCGAACGTCTCGATCAAGGCGAGCCTCATCAACACCACCGACTCGTCGACGACGACCGGATTCGACGACTTCGGCGACGGCGCCTCCGCGAGCGCGGAGGCCGGCGTCCAGTATCGACTGGCCGAGCGACCGGGCGGAATGAACCTGGGCGGCCTCTACTCGTTCGACCAGGACTTCGCCAAGGTCGGCGGACTATTGATCTTCCGGCCGGGCCAGGGTGTCGTCGTTCCGAACGAGGACGACACGTGGGCCATCTACTGGAGCGCGTGGCAATACCTGTGGGTCGCGGATCGCAGTGAGGGATGGATGGACCTGGCGAACGGCGTACCCGATCGCGAGGGCGTCGGCGTCTTCACCCGGCTCGGCTTCGCCGACCGGGATACCAATCCCGTGAAATGGTCGGTGAGCGGCGGCGGTCGGCGGCCGCGGCATGATCCCATTCCGGGGCAACGACGTGTTCGGGGCCGGCTACTACTACACGAGCTTCCAGGACACGCGGCTCTTCAGCGACTTGCTGGGTTTCGACAGCCACGGTGCAGGGTTTCGAGGCGTTCTACAACCTGGCGATCACGCCGGCGGCCCATCTGAGCCTGGATCTCCAGCTGCAGAATCCTGCCGTCGCGGATACCGGCACGGCCGTCGTCTTGGGGCCGCGGCTGAACTTGGCATTTTGACGGGAGAGGCGTCGGTATGCTGCTCACCTTCTACGGCTCCGGCGCGCTCGCGGAGGCACCGTCCATTCCCTCGTCCCCGGGCTGGGCGCGGGCCTTTCCACCCGGCCCCGATCCGCGCGTGCAGATCACCGAGGAGTACGCCGCGCACATCGCCCGCGACGCGTACTTCTGGGGATGGCCGCTCGCCGGCGTCTACAACCGCCGCCTCGCGACCGCGAAGAGCACGCGGCTCGCCTACGCGGGCCCGGTGCCGTCGGCGCCGCTCAATCGCTTGGCCATGCTCACCGACTACGTCGCGGCCGACGAGCGGATCGTCGCCTGTCCCAACCAGGACGTGGCATACGGCGGCGGCTCGATCGGCCTGGAAGTGTCGCCTAGGTGTCCGAGATCGATCGTTATTTAGCTTTCGGGCCCTTGTAGCCGCTATCCCCACGGGCAATCGGCGTTCAAGACAGGAGAACCCGGCAGTATGGGTTCCCCACCCGGCGGCAAGCTCCTCCCCCCGGGGCCGTCTGATACGCACGTCCCCCCGGACTGCTGTTCCACCGACTCATGCAGCAAGCCGCGTCCGGACTCCCTACCGGGCCTCGTCGGCGGTTCGGATGCGGCGGCCGAGGGCGAACCTGGTACGCGACCGCAAGATGTTGCGGTCACTGCGTAAAGTGGATACCCCCCTTCGGAACTTATGTCAACATGGGGCGCTTATGCCGGCTATCCCCCAAGAGGAAACGTAAGCCAAAGTCTCTCGTTGATCTCCAAGGACGAAAGGCTGAGCACTTCAAGCTTGCAACCGAGGTACTACGAAGAGTACGTCGACGACGACGCCTTCGCGGCGCACCGCAAGCACCGTCGGCGAACTCGGCGTGAACATGGCGGCGCTGCTCGATGGCGCGCCGCAGCTGGAATTCCTCGACAAGCTCGCGGGGTGACGAACCCGCGCTACGCAGGCCCGAGCGGATCCGGTACGGCGGCCCGGCGATTCGCACGTTGCTGAGCGCCGGGTCGTCGCGGGCGGCCATGGGAGAAGTTCCACGCCTGCAGGCGGTGGTACACGGTGGCAAGGGCCGCGAGGTCGAGCGGCGGGTCTTCGAGCAGCGCGACGGTTCGCCGCCGGCATCTCGCGTTTCACGCTGTTTTGGCTGCCTCTGCTGCCGCCGAGAGGATCGGCATCGGGCCGGAGACCCGCTTCACCGGCAAGATCAACAAGATCACGCTCGAGGTGCGGTGAAGTAGGAGGTACGGCGGAAGGGCCGGTTTACCTGGCGGCCGGGCCGATCATGGCGCCATGACGGTGTCAGTCACGCAGGCGTTCAAGTATCTGGAGCATCCGGAACGCCGAGTTGTTCGTGTCGGCGGCATTCTCCCGGGCTTTGGCGCGAAGTTCCTCGACGCACCGCTTGTATTCGCCTGTTCCCCGAGCGCATCGCCGACCGTGCCGGCGCGCTTTTCGTGCCCCCTAGAACGAGGTCCAGAGCGTTTGGATCGTCGAATTTCCGCGGATTTGCATAGGCTCTTAAGAGTCCCGAGTTCTCGGTCAGTCTGAGACCGAGCGTTTGAGTTTTGCGAGGCGGTTTCTGGACAGCTCCAGGGAGAGATGGATCCATTGGTCGACTAGGCGACGGAAGCGCTTGTAGTTGGCGAGCTGCGCTCTGACCTCATGCAGGAACGCGGGGCGCACGAACTGGGTCGTACTCTTACCGCGATGGGCGTAGCTGAGCTGGTAGTAGGGGCCGTGCTTGCGCGGCTGGCTCGGATCCACGCAGCGGCACCCCGGTTTCCCGCACACGCTGTACTGCTTCGATAGGCTCCCGGGCCGCATCGGGCCGATCGACCGCAGCTCCCGTTTGATCCTCTCGATCCTGGTTTCCAGTTCCCTCGGCTGCATGCGCCTCTTGTAGCATAAGATTCTGATAGCTATATACAGCTATCAGAAGACGCAACACGTTCCCGGAGGGACGGCCGATGGCGCTGTGGTGGGAGTGGTGGAAGGCGGTCGAAGGGCTCCGTGGCGCGTGCTCTCGCGCCCGAACCTTCCTCTGGATGGCCGTGGCCCTCGCGGGCCTGTGCGTCAGAGAGGATCTATTGGGCGTGACCAGCCTGGTGCGGGTCTTCGGCCTGAAGCTGCCCTGCTATGACCGGCTGCTCGACTTCTTCCACAGCAATGCCCTGGACCCGCAGCGCCTCGCGCGCCAGTGGACCTCCGCGGTCCTGCGACTCTTCCCGGCCCTGCTGCACGTGGACGGCCGTCTCGTGCTACTCGCCGACGGGATCAAGATCCCCAAGTCGGGACGCAAGATGCCCGCCGTCAAACGATTGAAACAGGTCGAGAGCAACACCAAGCCCGCCTTCATCCGCGGCCACTCCTGCCAGGCGATCTCCGCCGTGGCGGGCGCCGAGCAGACGGCCTTCGCGGTCCCTCTGGCCGCGCGCATTCACGAGGGAGTGGTCTCCAACAACCGCGACCGGCGCAGGTTGCCGATCAAGCTCTTCTCGCTGCTCACCACCCTCGGGATCAGCGAGCCGGTCACCCTCGTTGCTGATGCCTTCTACGCCTGCCGAACGCTCGGCCTCGGACTGCTTGCCTCGGGCTCCCACTTGGTCTCGCGCGTCCGAAAAAACGCCGTCGCCTACCGCCCCGTCAACCGCCACCCGCGCCGCCGCGGGCGGCCTCGATTCTACGGTACCAAGATCCGGCTGCGCTCGCTGTTCGACGACCCCTCGGCCTGGCTCCAGGCCGATAGCCCCGTCTACGGCGAGCGCGCCGTGAAGATCCGCTACCGCGTGGCGGACCTGATCTGGCGTCCACTACGCCGCCAAGTCCGCTTCGTCGCCGTGGACCACCCCACTCGGGGTAGGACGCTGCTCCTGTCCACTGACCTGGCTCTCGACCCCATCGACGTGATTCGCCTCTACGGCATCCGATTCAAGATCGAACTCTCCTTCAAGCAGGCCCTGCGGGTGCTCGGCGCCTACGCCTACCACTTCTGGATGATGACCATGAAGCCGCTGCCTGCCCACCGCTCGGGCAACCAGTATCTCCATCGTGAATCGGACCGCTACCGTGCCGCCGTCCACCGCAAGATCGCTGCCTATCACCGCCACATCCAGCTCGGCCTGGTCGCCCAGGGCCTGCTCCAGTACTTGGCGGTCCGATCACCGGCTATCGTCTGGGCCTGTTTCGGATCGTGGCTCCGCACCATCCGACCTGGCATCCCGCCCTCCGAGAAGGTCACTGCCCTCGCGCTGCGACATGCCCTCCCTGAATTTCTTGCAGGTAGCGCCGCGGAACATCCTCTCGTGAAATTCCTACGCAACCGCATCGACCTCAACAGATATGAGGGCTTGCGACTTGCCGGATAGGACCAAACGCGGGACTCTCAAGATAGGCTACTACGGGTTCAAATTGGGCCCGGTGGTTCGCGACGCCTCCGCGGTCTTCGATGATTTCTGGAACAGCGCGGTCGCTCACCATCTTCGCGCGCATCTCGTTCAGCGTTCCCGGTAGAGTCACAAACTCATCTCGGTCACAGAGCTCGACGCCGTAATACTCGAAAAGTCTCTCTCAGCGTCCCGTCAGTACGACTGCGACCGTTTCTGATAGCGGCTACCGCGTGATCGATTACCAGCGCCCAGACCAGGGAGTGCCGACAAAGTTTTGACCTCCAACTCCGCAGCCCGATCCTCGGCGGCTGCCTGCGCTTTTCGGCGAGGCGCTCGGGTCGGCTGCCACGACGGGTGACGCGCACTTAATGTCGCTCAATCTCCCGGGTCACTCGTGGGCTCTCGGGGCGTTGCCAAGCAGTCGGTACACGACACCCGTCTTCGTGGCGTTCAAAGCCATCCAATCCTTGGCGGCCAACTGCAGGGCGATGAAGAAGCGCTCGGCCCGTTGCATCGCATTCAGCGCCAGCAGCTTCCTGTCGCGGAATCGGATCTGGTAGGCGAACTCCCCGATGAGCGGCCGGTGTTCTCCCCGGGTGCGCCAGATAGCCACGTTCGTCTTCGCTATGAGCCCCGAGCCAAAATCGAGCGACCCGATGTCCTGAAGCACCTCCTCGATGATGGTGTCGTTGACCAGGGTGATTTCATCGCTCGGAGACTCTCGAATGCGCTCCAGCACAGGAAGGATCTTCGTGACCGTCGAGAAACTGAATACATCGGTCTCACTGACGTGTGAGCGCGGGAACTGCACGTTGTGGGAAAAGAGCAGCCGAATCCCACCGAGCTGGTCCTTGAGGGGCAGGGCCTGGCACTTGAACTTTACCCGATGGTCGCCAAGGATCTGGGGGCGCACGTCGGTCTCCGCCGCTTTCTGCATGTCCGGGTGCCTGAACTTGAACACGATCTCCGGCTCGCCAGAGGGAAACCCGTCCGTATAAGGAATACGCCGGCGCAGAATGAACGCGTTATTGTACAGCTTGAAGTCCTTGGTATCTACGAACAGCACTTCCCGTATCTTGAGTGGTGCGTCCTCGAACTCCTCCCTAGAGAATTTCACACCGCATTCATCGGCAGGCCGCCGAAGCACCTTTGCGAAATCGAACAGGCTCCTTCGCGACGTGAACCTGTTGGGTCTCAGAATCAGCTTGCATGCGAGGTATTCGACCTCGTGCAGTGGCATGCCGTCGGCATATTTGCCCGGCTTAAGGTGTGGGACCCGTCCCGCCCACGATTTCTTCATCTCGGACTTCGATGCGTCTTGCGGCACGAACTTCGCGATGGGACTCGCCATAAACTCCTCTCTCGCTTCTTACGCGTGTTCTCGCCTCTTACGTCGCAACGAACGGCCTCCCCCAGGGCCATCCCCCTCGCAATGTATCGCACCTTCTCTGGAACGCGCGATACATTTTTTGCGCTCGCTCTTTTCACGCCCACCAATTTGTGAAGGTTAAGGTTTGTTGCTCACATATCGACGGCTACCCTGAGCTGCCAAAGACAATGTACGTCTGTAGGAAAAGAGCGACGATCGGGTGAATCGATCCAGTATGGGGGGCGTTTTCGCCCGACTGACGCATTGAACGCGCGCGGTGACTGTGTCTGCCCGCGCGGGCAAAGGCGAAACATCGCAATGACCAAGCACTCACCTCTCCACGATCAAAACGTATCAGTCGTAGGCGACAGCCGAACGCTGCGAAATGAGCGCTTGCATAGCGGCGGGCCGACATAGCAGGGCCCGGAGATCGTACCCCTTTGGGTGTGATCGACAACCGGCTTCCGGAAACTACCAACTCGGATGTCCGACCGCGCCGTAGATGGACGGTCGGTGCGGTTCCTCAGCGGAGACCATACCCGTCAAGAGCTCGCATTACAGCTCGCAATTGGACCAGCCTTGGTGGCGGTCAAGTGGTACGGAGCGCCCGAGCTGGAGAGAACCTACCGTCGCGCCGGTGAGCTCTGCCGGCAACTCGGCGAGGCGGCCGACATCTCAACCATCATCATCATCGCCGTCGACCGAAGCGGCAACATCGTCCTTTACAACGACGGGGCACGCCGCACGCTCGGATACTCCTCCGAAGAAGTCCTCGGCAAACACGTCACGCTCATCTACGGTGATCTGGCCGAGGCGAAGCGCTTGATGAGCGCCATGCGCAGTGTCGACCGCGATCCCGCCGGCAAGACCCACAACTTCGAGACGGTGCTAATCGACAAGGCGGGAAATCGCTTTCCTGCGGCTATCTCGGGTTCCATCATCAAGGATGCCTCGGGCACCGAGGTCGTCACGATCGGCTTCGCCAAGGACGTGCGCGACATTCCCCTACAATCCGCCCGGGCCGCGTTGCCGGAGTCTTGATCCCGGCGTCCTCTCTTCGTCAACTCGGCGCCAGCCGAAATTGAGTGAGATGGAGGCGCGCGAGTTCGCCGCACACCTGGAGTCGCAGCTTCGCCAAGAGTCGTGTAGCGTTCCGGCCCTCGTAACGGTTATCCTCCTTCGCGAAGAGCACGGCGAATGCTGAAGTTCATCGTCGTATGTCATCGGCGCTCGGACTGGACCCGCGAACAGTTCCGCCGGTACTTCCGCGACGTGCACGGTCCACTCGCCATGCCATCCCGTCGGTGCGGCGCTACATCCAGAACTTTGCCGCGCCCGACGACCGACGGGACCCCGCCTGGGATGCCGTCATCGAGTTCTGGTTCGACGACCGCGAGGCGATGGAAGCTGCCTGGCGTTCCGAGGCCGGCGCCCGCGCCACCCAGGATAACGCCAGCTGCCTCGACCTCGCGCGCACGAGTTGGTCTGTCGTCGAGGAGATCATCGCTCGGCCGGGATGACCGGCACCTTCGATGCGTTGCCCAGCCTGCGGCTTTGAAAACGCGAGCGGCATAAAGTTCTGGGGTGAGTGCGACGCTGCACTAGAGCTCAAGTGCTCGAGCTGCGGCTTCGAGAACGCACCGACGACTGAGTTCTGCGCCGAATGTGGGAGTCGGGCGCTGCCGGAGATGCACGGAGCTCTGCGCGAACTGCGATCGCTCCGGATGCCGCATCCAGTTTGAGTCGAGCGCAAGAGCGGCCAGCAGTGACTTTCAGGTCTGCAGTGGCAGCACTATATCCGCCAACCAATCGAGATCGGCGCGCCAATCCGGCGAATCGCTGAGGGAACGCAGCACGAATTTGCTGATACCCCCTTCGAGATGTGCCCCGAGCAGGGTGACGAGCGCTTGGTGGCCAACCGGGAGAATCTGCGAGAGATCGCGGTCGGCACGCCGTTGTCGAACCGCTTCGACTGCGGCTGCCGGTGGTTCGGTCCGAGCATACGGAATGCTGATGCCGAAATGCTCGGAGTCGATGGTGCGCCCGAGTTCGGTCGCCCGTGCGCAGACCGCCCGGCCGCGGGCGGCTTCGGCCGGGGTTGCCGCCGCGGTCAACCAGCCGTCCGCGGTGCGTGCGACCCGTTCCAGTGCCGCAGGGCCAATCCCACCGAGCCACACTTCGAGAGGCCGCTGAATCGGCAGCGGCTGCAATGCAAGTGCGTCGAAATGATAGGGGCCGTGACTGGCCGTGATGGTCTCACCCGCCCACCACCGCCGCGCCAGCGCGAGAACTTCACCCACCGCCCGCCAGCGGTCACCAGTCGGGTGACCGAGCACCGCGCGTTCTGCGGGCTGCCCGAGGCCCGGCACGAACGACAGCAGCAGTCGCCCGCCGCTCATTCGATCAAGTTGCGCGAGTTGGCGCGCGAGCAACCATGGGTTGCGACCGATCGGCACCACGTTTGCGCCGAGTTTCAGGCAGCGGGTATGGCCGGCAGCGAACGCGAGGCTGAACAAGGGATCACCGAGTGGTCCGAGCGGAACGTCGGACAGCCAGAGGGTATCGAAACCGAGCTGCTCGCAGGCCGCGATATAGTCTGGGAACACGTTTTCGTGAAATGCCAGGCCCGGAGGAGTCAGGGCAAATCGGATTTTCATGTCATTTCTTTAGCGGGACCACACGACGGACTCCACCCATCAGGTCTGCACGGCCGAGAATCCTGAGAACGCCAAGTTCTGCTCGAGTGCGGCGAACAGCTCGGACATCGCTGCGCCGCCTGCGGCGCTGAGCCGTCAGCGCTCGAACTTCCGTCCTTCGAGCACGTAGTTCACGTGGATCTGCCGCTCCTTGAAGTACCACCGTCCGCCGTCCTTGATCAGTCGATCGACGTAGTACCCGAGAAGGGTGTGTGGGACGCCGTGCTTCTTCGAGATCGAGTCGGCGGTCACGTAGCACCGGGCCGTGGCCTCGCTGCCCTGCACGTCGATCAGCGGGTTCGTGACGCAGTGGCGGAGATGATCGACCCGCGAGCGGACGTTCCGGTTGAACGCCGCGTACCATTCGCGGATCGCCGCACGGCCTTTGCACGGTTGCTCCCCGGAATAGACGGGAACCAGTGTGGCGGTTTCGTGGAACAGGCTGGCGACCTCGTCGGGCGTGCCGTCGTCCACCACAAAACAGTAGCGGTGAAGGAGTTGCTGAATGGCGACGACGTCTTCGGTCATGCTCTGTCCCCCTCCTTTTGGGCCAGCGATCTCCCCGGAATCCTAGCCCGCCCGCCGAGGCGCCGTCAGTGGGTAGTGTCACTCGCGGGGCGAAACCCGGCGGCGGAAAGAATCTGCTGTCCGCGCTGCGACGTGACCATCTCCACCCATGCGCCGGCGGGCTAGCCGACGCCTTCAAACGGTGCGCCGTGACAGTGAGACTTGCGAACTGACCGTATCGGCGGTCAGGAATCGGCATGACGTGCAAGCGCTTGGCTCCGCGCAAGCTCGTCCAGCTCGTGTCTGATCCCATCGAGCTCCAGTTGCTCCAGCCAGAAGGTGACTCGCCCCGCTCCGGCTCGCTCGAGAGCACTGATCTCCTGCTGGGTCCGCCACTGGCCGGGCCGACCGAATGCCGTGAAGTCTATTGAAGCAGGGTCACGGCCGGACGCCTTTGCGAAGGTGGAGATCCGCTCTACGCCGTTTGCGAATTCCTCGACGCTTTGGACGACTGGCATCCAGCCGTCGCCCCATTCGGCTACGCGCCTCAAAGCGCGGGGATTATTGACGCTGCCGAGGAGAATCGGAGGGTGCGGCTTGCGCGCAGGCTTCGGGTAACAGCGCACCGCCGGAAAACTCACGTATCTTCCGTGATACTCCGAAGCATGTTCGGTCCAGAGCACCTTCATCGCCGCGATGTAGTCTTTCACCTGACTCCATCGATGATCGAAGTCGCCGCCGAGGATCGTGCATTCTTCGGGATTCCAGCCTCCGCCGATTCCGAAGAGTACCCGGCCTCCGGAAAGGTCGTCCAGAGTCGCGACCTGTTTGGCGAGGAGGATCGGATGTCGCTCAGCCACGAGGCAGATGCCGGTCCCGAGCCTGATCCGCCGTGTGGTGGCTGACGCACGCGTGAGTGCGATCAAAGGATCCGGGATTTGCCAGAGATAGTCGGGTTCGGAGCCATCGGGACCAGCGGCCGGATACGGCACGCTGTAATTCATCGGAATGATCGTGTGGTCGGCCACCCAATAGGATTCGAAGCCCAGGTCCTCGGCGTGCTTGGCAACGACCGCCGGATCGGCTCCTGAGTTCGGCGACACGTGAAAGACCCCGAAGCGCATGGCTCCTCCTTGGCGGCTACGACCCTTACGTCCGCCTCGAGCGGTGGATAGCGGCCACAGAGCCCAAAAGGTACATAACCTTCGATCGGTCTCGGGCGCTCATCGCCACAAACTTCTCCCACGAAACGCTCGTTTTTACGGCCCGCAGAAGGCGCGCGTCAACCGCGGTGTCTGGTGTTTCTGCCGCAGGACGCGCAGCTTCGGTCGTGTCGGCACGCCGCGTCGGTCGCGCACCGCGCCGCCGCCGAGCGCGCGAAGCATTCCGGGGGGGCGGGTGGATCTCGAAGTGTGGGATGAGATGGTGCACGTGTGGCATGTCTTTGCGAAGCTCTTGCCGGAAGCGCAGCAGGCAATCGAGAAGATGGGCTCCTACGTGATCGCCCATACGTCATGAGCACCATGCGCAGAGGCCGCGACGTTGCGAACGCGTACTTGACGAACCGCGGCCAGAGCCGACAATAGGCCGGTCGTTTCCACTCGCCCCACTCGAGCATGAGCGCAGGAGAACGTCTGCCCGGTACGCCGGACCCCACGCACCGCTGGCCGGGGGTCGGTGGCGTCATGCTGGCCGGCGACAGCTGGGGTCCCGCCGATGGTCCGCTGGTCCTATTGCAACACGGCGGTGGACAGACCCGCCACGCCTGGAAGAGCGCCGGCGAAGCGCTCGGCCGCGCCGGCTATCACGCCATCGCCTTCGACGCGCGCGGTCATGGCGATTCCGACTGGGCGCCGGATGGCGTCTACGGTCAGGACATCATGGTCGAGGATCTCTGCAGCCTGCTGAAGGCGCTGAACGGCGCGCGGTCGGTACTGGTGGGCGCTTCCATGGGCGGCGGCACCAGCCTGGTGGCCGTCGGCGAGGATCGCGTCGACGCGACGGCCCTGGTGCTGGTCGACATCGCTCCGCAGATCGAACCGGAAGGCGTGCAGAAGATCGGCGCCTTCATGAACTACAAGCCCGAAGGCTTCGATAACTTGGAAGAGGTGGCGGCTGCCATCGCCGCCTATCAGCCGCATCGCAAGCCGCCCAAGGATCTGGCAGGGCTGACCAAGAATCTGCGCCGCGCGCCCAACGGCAAGTACCGCTGGCACTGGGATCCGCGCTTCATGCAAATGCGCCGCGACATGGACAAACGCTTGCAACGCTTGTCGGCCTGCGCCCGCGCCTTGACCCTGCCCACCTTGCTGGTGCGCGGCGGCTTGTCGGACGTGTTGTCCGAAGAAGGCGCGCAGAATTTTCTCACCCTGTGCCCGCACAGCGAGTACGTCAACATCACCGGCGCGGGACACATGGTGGCAGGCGATCGCAACGACGTCTTCGCCAACGCCGTAATCGAGTTCCTGAAGCGAACCGTGCCCATCGGCGGGCCGCCCAAACAACCGGCCCACGTGCCGAAGCCCCATCATCGAGGCCCGCCCGGGGATACCCTCGACGTGCCCTGAAGCCACGATCGGCACTGTGACGACACCGCCGGGCCGATCACCTCGCAAAGGGGTAGGCCGAGGATTCAGAGTGGCCTTGAACGCCCACTGCGACTTGGTCACGCACGGGAGGGCTCACAACAAGGCCGTGACGGCGGTGGGGCGCGAGCTCAGCGGCTTTCTCTGGGCCGCCCTTCGCGAGCATGGAGCGGCGAAGGGAGCGGGGCCTCGGTCGGCTGATGAGACCCAGCTCCCACGACTGCGGGCTCCGGCAGAAGGAGGATGTATAAGAGTGAACGACCGCCGTCGACACTTGACGAAGGATCGTTCCATATCAGTTCCCATCCACGCGTGCAGGCCAGTGCTCATCGAGCGCACGGACCGCGACGGTCACAACGCCGGATTGACTCCCGCTGGCCCGCCATAGAAGCAATAGGGGCACAAGCCTTTGCGGTGGTTCTCCAGGAGCCGCAGGGAGAAGGGCAGTCGGTTGGCGGTCTGGTAGTCGTACCGGTAGCGCGCGTCCGCGTTGACCGCCAGGCAGGGCTGGTCGGTGCGGTGCCACTCCGACCACCGGTTCACCTGGATGTCGCCGGAGTAGTACCACGTATCCGTGGCCGCAATGACCTGCAGCTGCGGGTTCGACCCCTGCCACCGCCACCGAACGTACGCCCCGGGCGGCAGAGAAGAGCGCATGTGCAAGTTCACCGACTGCGTCGCGAGGTCAGTCACCTCGACCCCGAGCTGTCGGTACAGACGTGCCACCACGCCGAAATCCGAAGCGGCGAACGACCCGGGCACGAAGTCGAAGCGCAGGCGCCCGTGCGCTGGCCCATCTGAATCGACGAGCACCGTCCCAGCATTGCGGTCCTCCAGGATCCAGCGGATCCGCAGCGCCGGGTCATTGGGCGAGATCCCGGATGGCGGCCGCAGGATGTACCGCGCTCCGTCGAAGGCGTAGTCGGACGGCACCGTCGTCGGTCCGAACAGCACCGCTGGCGAAGGGGTGGCCCGCACCGAGATCCCGATGAAGACGCCGCTGTCGGTGATCTCGAACTGGTCCAGGCCGACCCGCACGGACACCCCGCCCGGCGGCGGAATCGTCTTGCGAATCCGGTTCGCGGGCGCGCCCGCCTTGGCCGACTTGATCCGTCCCCCGAAGGCCGAGGCCGCGGCGGCAACCATGCCTTCAACATAGATGATCGACAATCCGAGCGTCACGATCCCAAGAATCACCTCGCCGAAAAGGATCACCCACCACGCGCGGTCCGCGTCCGTGTCGACGCCCTCGATGTGGAAATCGAGCGCGGGCCAGGTGCGGCTGTGCACGCGCCGTGGCTTGTAGACATACTGGAAGTACGCGCCGGGACGGGTGTGGGACATTGACGGCACTACCCGGAACGAGAAGTTCACAGTGCCCGAGGATTTGCTCACCGCGCCGCTGACGTAGAAGTAGCCGTCCCGCGGACGCACCGAAAAGCTGTCGAGCGAGGCGCCTCCGTCCTCGACGCCCTTGACCAGCTTCGCGTGGAGCTCGTCGAGCATGATGTCAGCCGCGTCCTTGTGAACGACGCCGGCGACATCGTTGCTGCCCGCGAAGTCCTGCAGGTTGTCCGGGTCGCCGACGAGGTTGTGGTCCGCGTCGACGTACGTCAGCCCGATCAGCAGCACCCCATTGCGCACGCGCCCGAACGCTTCGGTTGCCTTGGCCACGACGCCGCCCAGGAAGCTCGCGTCGATCGATGGCAGGGCGATCTTCCCGAACAAAACGCCCTGGCGGAACTTGGCCTCGAACCGGGTCCGGAAATCGTTTCCCGTGATCAGGGTGGCCACCGCAGGCGGCGTCGCATTGGATGTCACCGTCGCCGTCCAGCGGCGGGCGGTGATGGTGGTGGTGGACGGATCGAGCTCGACGGCCGTCTTCCGGTCCGCCCCGGGCGGGCCTGTGCGGAAATCCGGCGTCAAGGTCAGCTCCATCTCGCCGACCATCTGGACCAGGTGTTCGACGCCGCTCTGCGTGACCTTGACCGTACCCCACATGGGCATGGTCGCGACCAACAGGTTCGTCGACCCTTCGCAGTTAAGGTCCGGCCGGCCGAGGAACAGGTCCGGCTCCATCCCGAGCGCGGAATCGGACAGGTCCTCGGTGAACTTCTTGCCGGCGTCCGACCCGTTCGCGTACCCGGACTGCAGGGCGGTCCTCAGGACTTGCTCGCGCACCGTGATCGCGGCGGCAAAACCAGCATGATCAGGCATGGCCATCTATCCAAGTGATTTGGGAGGCGTCGCAGATTCCTGGTGCACCAGTGAACGTCCGATAGATGCTGACGACTAGGCCAGATCTTCATAGTTCTTCCGCGCGTTCATACGAGACGCGACATCCACGACGCCACCCAAAAAATATCATAATCCAAGTAGCGTTAAGAGCAATATCTTCTCGACAGATAACACGCTATTTCTGAGTGTTATCTCCGCGCTTCACGTGCGGGCGAGAAGTGTACGAGTCCACAACCGGACGGCTTCCTTTGATGGTACAGCGCCCGTCAGGTGCAAGCGCTTTGTTCGGTTTCACCCGGAATGACCGTTCATGTTCGGCCGAATACGTACTCGAACGTACTTTTTCTCGTCGAGGTGGATCAGCGGGAATCGGTCCCGCAGGAGTGCCATCATAGGAGGAGTCGTTATGAACCTGAGTGAGCTGACGGATGTTGTCTACGAGGTAGATCGAGGTCTTGCCTGGATCACGATCAACCGCCCCGACCGGTTTAACTCCTTTCGAGGGCGGACGATTGACGAGCTGCTCCGGTGTTTCAAGGCGGCGTGGGCGGACAAGACCGTCGGAGTCGTCGCGTTCACCGGAGCGGGGGACAAGGCATTTTGCGCGGGCGGCGACCAGAAGCAGCGGCAGGAGACGGGCGACTACGGCCCCACCGAGACCGGGCTCTTCGAGGTCGAGTCTGTTCACCGCATCATCCGCGAGATCCCGAAACCCGTCATCGCCGCGGTGAATGGCGTGGCCGTCGGCGGCGGGCACGTCCTGCACTTCCTCTGCGACCTCACGATCGCCGCAGAGCACGCGCGGTTTGGGCAAGCCGGCCCCCGCGTGGGCTCCTATGATGCCGGGTTCGGGAGCGCCTACCTCGCGCGAATCGTCGGCGACAAACGAGCAAAAGAGATCTGGTATCTCTGCCGGGTGTACGACGCCGCCACCATGGAGCGGTGGGGTCTCGTGAACAAGGTCGTGCCCCTCTCCGAGCTCAAGGCCGAGGTCCGACGCTGGGCGGACGAGTTGCTCGACAAGAGCCCCTACGCGCTCAGGGCGCTCAAGCACTCCTTCCACGCCGACACCGAGTCGATCGCAGGGATCGGGGGAATGGCCTTCGACAGCCTCGACCTCTTCGTCAAGACCCCCGAAGCGCGGGAAGGCGTAGAGGCGTTCAACGAGAAGAGAAAACCGGACTTCACGCCGTACCGCTGAACCCGGGTTCGGATCCCATCGCTGGCTCGCCTCTCCCGAGCCACCCGGATCCGAGCTCGCAGGACTCTGACTTTCGTCTTCGACGTGCGAAAAGGGCGTCGGAGACGGAGTCCTTTTCTTGATAAGGAGTTTCCGAGATGGTCACGATTCGAAGAGCGACCCCGGCAGATCAGGCGAAGACCATTGGTCTGCTGAAGCAGTTTCCACCCGACCCTGAGCTGCCAAAGGTCAACTGGGACGACGCGGCCAAGGCCTTTACGACGCTCGCTGAGGGCCGCAGGGGCTGCATCTTCGTGGGGGAAGAGGGCGGTGACATCGTGGGCGTGGTCACACTAGGCTACTCGTATGTCCTGCGTTTTGGCGGGATATACGCGATGATCGAGGAGTTCATCGTAAGCGAGAAGATGCGGGGCAGGGGGATCGCTAGCCAGTTGATCCAGACAGCCATACAGGAGGCGCGCCGGATGGGTTGCGCTGAGGTCCAGGTCAACGGGCCGAGCCCGCTGGGCCGCCCCGTATACCTCCGCAACGGTTTTCACGAAGCAGGGCTCCACATGAAGATCCAGCTGTGAGGTGACGGGCGATGCCAAGAAGGACGAGCACAGACAAGATCGAACACGAGCTGAGAGCTTGAGAGAAAACCGAGGCGTTTCACGGTAAATCCGCGGACGCCTCGGTGATCTTGAAGCGGTGGGGGCAAGATTCATCTTCTTGGCGGCGGCAGCATCAGCAGGCATATGCCCGTCAACTCGGCCGGAAGCCGAGCGCCCTTCTCGATGGAAGTCGGACCAGCGGCTCGGGAGAGGTCGAAGGTCCCGTTGCCCTCTGACGCATCGGAGACGGTGAGCGAGAAATCGGTGACTCCCAGCGTGGCAGCATTCACCCAGACCAGGTGCCCTGGATTGGGCAGCAGGGAATCGTCGAGCGTCACCGTGCCGACCGCTACGGCCGAATTCCGGAAAAATTCACCCGAATACGCGAGCTGGTACGTGAATCGGCGGCTACAGGAGATCGAGCTAGAACTTTGCGAAGTACGCCACAGACTCGAACTTCTGGGGTTTCCACGTAAACGTAAGGACGCAGCACGATCCGCGTCACCTCCACCGGGCGGTGTGGTTGGCTCCGAACCGTCCGCCAGCCTGAGAGCGTCGCTCTCAGGACGAGTGAAGACGGAGCGGCGCGCCGAGGAATCCACCCGACGCGAACCTCCGCTCTCGTCCGAACGAGCTCACGAAGGCTAGCTCTCCGCTGCGGAAGCGGCGCCCGCCCCAAAACGCAGCCCTGCGTCCCGGGCCTCCACGAGCACTGACTTGCATTCCGCCCAGGAGCTGCGCGTGATGACGCGCGTCAGCCCGTCGGGGCCGGCGCGGAGAATCGTCGATTGCTCGAAGGTGTCCCCAGGGCACCGCATTGTTCAGTTCCACTTTGGTGTCGGTTCTGGCTCCGGGCTGCCGCTGGCCCTTTCCCTAGCCCTATTCATTTCGTCGATCGTGTCACGAGCGGGGTCGGGCGTGGGTTCATTGGATTTGGGCTTCGCCCATTTTTTTGGAGGGCGCTTGTATTGATCGTTTCGGAGCTCCTCGGCGTCGTCACTCAACGCGCCACCGTCTGAATCTGAGAAGCTTCCGGGCGCCTCCGGAATCTGAGCGCGGGCGATGCGCTGTGAAGGCGCGTTGAGGGCCGCGAGGGCGATCATCGTTGACAACAGATAGACACGCCCCACACTCCTGAATCTCATCGTAGATACCTCCCCACGCGCCAGGCGTGGTCTGTTCGAAGCCGTCGCCGAACATTGCTTCACGCCGCGTGACGCTTTCGTTTTGTCCGCTGCTGATCGTACTCGTCGATCTCCAACGCGCCCCGTAGTAGGTCCCAGGCGTCGCGAAGATCGCCGACCACCAGGGTCCGGTAAGCCGGTTCGTCATCCTTGTCGAGAGTGGCGATCGCCGCCGCGATCTTGTCGCACAGGGCGATCACCTTGTGGCGGTCAACGTGGCTCAGGTCGATCATCGTCACACCTCCGTCGTCGCGAGATGCTTCCTCGCATCAAGAGCGGTTCGTCTTCCCTCGGCGCGGCCGCGGTCGCCGGCCACCAACGAGACGGGAGAGCGATTGCCGAACGAGCTCCGAGACGGTCGTATCGCGATTGGCAGCCAGCTTGCGAGCCTTCTCGAGAAGCTCCTCCTCGAGGCGCACCATCAACATCGCTGGCTTCGACATTCCTGGCGGTCGTCCTGCTCCCACTCGCTTTCCCCCTCGTGGCGAAAGGATGACCGCGCGTAGGAAGTCGGTCTCTTGGCCGAGGAGCGCGGCGACGGTCCCACTGCCGTATCCCTATTCATGCCGCTGCTAACCGGATTGTCGCTGGTTCGAGTCCGGCCCGGGGAGTTGGGAAGTCGAGGGGTTAGCGAGGCGATTCGCTGGCCCCTCGGCGTTTATGTACCCGAAATGTACCGTTCTCGAGAGGGAGTGCTCCGAGTGCGACGCATAACGGAAATTTCTGGTGGCGCGAGGGCGCAGGTCGATGGGATACGGAAAAAGTACCCGTCGTACTGGCTCGCGATCTACGCAAATATCAGCTTCGAAGCCTACCGGGTGAACTTGGACTGGGTCGCCGAAATCGTCCGCGAGGCGTTGAAGCGAAAGCCTCCCACGCCCAACGTCGAGCGCGTCTGGGTGTGGAGCCACAGTAGGCTGGACTTGGTCTTCAGCTTGTAGAGCCGGGGCCTTGCCCGCCGAGCGACGGCCACCCTGCCACACTCTTCGACAACACTGAAGCGAGCCGGAATCGACGGTCGTCCGGCCGCCCGGCTGCCTGAGACTTCGCCCTGGCCGCACGTTTTCTGGGAGAGTACTTGAAACGAGATCTACACCACGCGCAGGAGTCTCCGGATGGCATCTTGGCGGAGGCGGTCACCGTGGCCATCATTGTTACGTATGCGCGTTCCTTCACCGCCAACCGCGATCACTTCGGGAAGCGAGAGCCCTCCGATACTTCCTTTCTTACTTCCGATCTTTCCGGGAGGTCGTCCGATGAACCGTACGCGGATGCTCAGTCTGGTGCTTAGCCTGGCGCTTGCAGGGCGGGCTTGGTCCGACAAAGACGAAGTACGCGCCCCAGTATGGACTCCCTATGATCAATTTCACGAGCCCGACCGGTCGTGCAACGTGGTGGCCGCTCTGCCTGGGCCCGGAGGCAGAGTAGTGCTCGGCACCACGTGCAACCGTCTTGACGGCAAGGAGAGCGGCTCGGTCGTCATACTGGACGCGAAGGGCAAGCTCGACGGTTCGCCCGCTGCGCAGGCGATGCTCACCACGGCGGAGCCGGACCGCATGCAGGACCTCGTCCAGCTCTTGCCCTTTCCTGGCGGAGGCTGGCTAGCGACATACCACTCCCGAGCGAGAGGCACGCCCACGGCGGAATCGGACTGGCCGGCACACCTGGCCGTGCGCTACACCCTGCGGGGCAACCGCGACGCCGACTTCGAGGCGGCGGCCGACGCCGCGATCCGCAGCAAGACCGAGGGGCCTTACGCCATCGTCGACGCCGCCTTCGACAGTAAGGACGGGCTGCTCGTGGCTGTTCAGCCACCGATCGAGTCGACGGACTACCTCAAGAAGGAGGCGGCCTGGTTGCTGCGCCTGCGGGGCGATGGGAAGCTCGACCGAGCGCTGCGGATCGACGAGGCCGCCTCATCACTCGGCCTGGGCTATCTACCAGATCCTGCAAATCGCTCCGCGCCCTGGCGGGGGCGTTTGGGTAAGCGGCCGGTTCGAATTCAAGGACGGATCGCGCCGAGGCCGGATCTACGTGCTGGCATTCGATCAGGTCTGGGGCCTCGACGAAGGCTTCAACAAGCCGTTCATTGCTTGGCAATCCGCCGGGAAAGAGGAACTCCAGATCCGGCTGATCGAGCCAGGCCCCGACGATTCGTTGGTTTGCGTGGGCTACCTGTTTAACCGCAACGGCTCTCAAGCCGCGCACGTCTTTCGCCTGAATCGGAAGGGCGAGCTGGACCCTGGTTTTCGGCCATACACGATGCCCGGCCAGCACCCTCAAGGCCCGTTTCTCAGACCAACCATGTTTGCGCCTGCAACGGACGGAGGATGGCTGGTCTCGTTCTGGCGCGTCCCTGGCACGGACCAGTCTTTGCCAACCCCCGGGTTGGTCCGGTTGCGCCCGAACGGCGACGTGGACGAGGCCTTCCAGAAAGCTCTCGGCACTGGGCTAGCCAACCTCCACAACACAGAGGGCAGCCTGGAAATGGTCGCTAGCATGGCCGATGGGAGCTTAATTCTCGCGGGAAAGTTCGACAGCCTCGACGGGAAGCCGGTCCAGTCCCCACTCCGACTGAACGTCGACGGTAAGCCCGACCCAACGTTCTCGACTACACTCGCGACGGCCCTGCCGCCGGAGAAGCCGATCGCGAACGCCAACACGAGCCCGTACGTCCCCTCAGGCCGGAACGAATACTACCTCGCTTGCTCCGACCCTTCAGCGCGAACCACCACGTTCATGTACGTCCAGATGGCCGATCTGTGGGGCCACCAGCCAAGTTGCCTGGTCAACTATGGGGGCGACGTCGCTTCACCAGGCGGGGCCTGGCAGGACTGCGACGCTAGGGTACGCGAGGCGCTGGCGAACGGCGCCAAATACACGGAGCGAAAAGACAACCCGCTGAAACTACGGTGAACCGTGCTCAAGATCGAGCGGGAGACCCGGTTACGTCAGTGGTGCCGCGAGAGCCCATCGAAGTCGTATGGGGCCCTGCTCGCAGCAACGCTCTACGCCCGCTTTGCCGGTTGCTGCGCCCGCGCGGGGTAGTGTTCCTACCAAGACGGCAGCGGGCTGCCGCTCGCGATCTGGGGAAGGGCGCTTCCGCCGTCTGCGATCGCCTCGTCGATGCGGGCACAGGAGGCGGCGTAGCCGGCATGGCAGGCGCGAGCGGAGGCGATGCGCGCACGCTCGGCGTCGCCGTTGCGCTCGTACAGCGCGCCGAGCAGGTCGCAGCCGCCCGGGTCGCCCGCGCTGCACGAACCCTCGGCGAAACGAACGGCCGTCGCCGGGTCGCCGGGCGCGTAGATCGTCGCCAGCGTGTAGCAGTCGTAGCCCGCCCACCCCTTGCAGGTGGAAGTAAGCTCGGCGACTGCACGCTCGCGTAGCCGCATGACGTTTTCCTCGCTGCACTCCTCCGGACTGTTCGGATAGAGGACCCTGTCGTTGCAGAGCTGTGCGAGCCGCGCGCAGCCGTGGCCGTCGCCGCCGTCGCAAGCAGCTCGCGCCAAGGCGGCGGCGCGTGCTGCATCGCGCTTCAGGCCGTCATCGGCGAGAACGAGCTCACTCAAAGCGCCGCAGCCAAACGCGTCACCGCTCGCACAGGAGCGGTTCAGCAGAGCCCACGCTCGGGTGGCGTTCGCCCTGACCCCACGGCCGCCGCTGTACAAGACGCCGGCGCGCGCGCAGCTCGCCATGTCTCCGCTTTGACATTGAATCACGCAGTCGGCGGCGTCGTACGGTGCGCATCGGGCTGCATCTTTGTCTTCATGTTGCGCGCGCAGCCCCGCCGGAGCGCCCGCGTCTTTTGGCGGCAGGGGAAACTGGCGCAGCGCGTGCGCGATATCGGCGTACAGTTCCGCCAGCCAGGGCGGCCGCAGCGGCGTTCGTGCGGCCATGGTTGTCGCGTCGACGCGGCGCAGATCCGCGGGGCTGATGATCACCGAAACATTCTTCACGCCGACCCGTGTCGCCAGTGCGAACAGCTCTTCAATGGCGTCGTTGCCCACGGGGAGGCAGCCGTCGGTCACGCGGTCGCCGTGGATCATGATGCCGCCGCCGAGTCGCACCCTGCCGTCCTCGCGTCCCCGCGCTTCGTCGAACGCGTTGGGATAGTCGAGGGCGAGCGCCAAGTGGTAAAGGCTGCGCGGGTTGAGCGCGCGCACCCGATAGGTGCCCTCTGGAACCTGATGATCTCCCTCACGCAGCTTCGGCCCGAGCTTCCCGCTCGTCGATTGTACGAGGTACGAGCGGACGAACGTCCAGCCGCTCTCCGCCTCGGCCCAGAGCTCGAGCCGCGCTTCGGACTTGAGCGCGATCAGCGTCACCGAACGCGGCGGGTAGGGGAGGCTGCGGCTCGCGAACCACTCGACGAGGCGTGACTCACCTCGCGGCGAGTGCCAGGCGTCACCGTCTTGTTCGGCAGACGCGACGCTCGAACGCCGCAGCACCGCTAGCGCGATCGTGCAGAGGCACAGGACTGCAAGTTTCCCCGTCTGGGGTCTCAACATTCCTCCATCACGCGTGGTCGGGTGCGTGCTGGCGATCTCCGCTTATGCGGACACGCTAACTTGCGTTTCGAGCGATTCGATGTCAACCGAGTCAACCGATTTCGTGCTACGAATCTCGATCCTCGCTCTTCTCCTGTCGTTGGTCTTCGCCGTTGAAGTGCGCGCGCAGCAGCTCAGGGTCTGCACCTTCAGCTTCGGTGGTCCCGAAGAGGTCGCGGCGTTCGAATCGCGGCTACCCGCGACGGACTTCGAGTTCCTCGACCTGAGCCCGCCTTCAGGGCTCGGCGCGACACGCGTGGACGTGGGCGCGGCACCAGGGACGATACAAGACGACCGCGGATGGTTGCAGGAGGTCTGCCCCAGCAATATCCAGTGCGACGTCGCGGTCTTCTCGGCGGAGTTCGCGGGCAAGTTCTTTGGGCGCTACGGTCGCTCGCTCAGCCTCCAGGAGATGGAGGAAGCTTCCTGCCAGGCGCGCTGCGATGGTCTCTTCCATGCGCCGCGCGAGGTCTTCCTTCTCGCCTGCAACACGCTGGCGACGAAGGACCAGGACCTCCGTACCCCGGCGGGCTATCTGCAAGTTCTTCTCAACCACGGCTTCGACCGCACCTCCGCCGAGCGCGTCGTGGCGATGCGCTACGGCCCACTGGGTCCGACCTTCCGGGAGGCTTTGCGGCGCATCTTCATGGGCGTCCCACGGGTCTACGGCTTCTCCTCCGTCGCTCCGACCGGAGAGTACACCGGACCGATGCTCGAGCGGTATTTCAGCACCGTAGGCGATTATCGGAGCCATCTCGAGCAGGTGCGGCGCGACGGCCCGTCGAACCGCGCCCTCGCGGCTGCGTTTGCCGGGACGAGCTTCATCGAGGCGTCGGGGCTGTCACCCTCTGAGCCCGCGGCGGCCGACCGTGATCTCATCTGCACGCTCTACAATGAGCGCGAGCCGGTGGAGCGTCGCCTCGGGATCGTCGAGCATCTAGTGGATCGGAGCGACCTCCTTGCCTTCGTCCCGAGCATCCAGGTGTTCGTCAACCGACACCCGTACGAGGAGATGCAAGGCGAAGAGCGCCGGTTGTTCGAGGAAATTCAGGGGAACGAAGCCGCGCGCGAGCGCGTCCTCGCGCTCGTCTACGAGCTCGACGTCTCGGCGCTGCAGCTCGAACTCGCCCACTTCGCAGTACACATGGGATGGATGACACGCGAGCAGTTACGCGCGCTCGCTGTCGACGCCGCTAGACATCTCCTGCAACGCCCGCTGGCGAGCGACGTGGTCGACGTCATGTGCGAGGTCCCGAAGCACGAGTTTGTGGGAGACGAATTCAGGTCGGAAGACCTTCCTGATGCGCTCTTCCGCGATGCCGAGGGGATTCGCTTCATCTCGTGTCTCGCGCCGTTCGGCGACGCGGTGAGCACGCGTCTCGCGGCCGTGCTCGATGCGGAGAAGCTCGAGGTGCGCGTGTGGGCGGCCCATGCGCTGACGCGACGGCTGCCGCTGCCGGATCCGGCGTTGTTGATGGTGATCGCGCGCCTGGGTGATCCCGCGCCCGAAGTGACCGAGCGCCTGCGCTGGATTTTCGCGGCGCAGCAACCGCTTACAAGCGACGTGCGCCGCGCGCTCGAAGCGCAGGCGCCGGAGCTCGCGGCCGGGCTGCCGCAGGCGCCGAAGCCCGAGCCGGAGCCGCCGCGAGCGCGCAGGTGGTGGCAAATCTGGTGACGATCCAAGGGACGACGAAACCGTCGCGACACGTAGCACGATCCGTCGTCGGTCATCACGCGCTCGATGCGCTTGATTCCGTACTGAGCAAAGAAGCGTAGCGCGCGCTCGAAAAAGCCGACCGGGGTCGTCGCGCTGGACGGCGGCCGGTGCGAGCGCCGAGATCGAACGCGCCTCAGTGCTGCGCCCAAGCCCAGCCCGCGATCCGCCAACCCGCGGCCGTCTTCTGCAGCGCGAACGTCCACACGCCCTGCTCCGTCACCTTCTTGCCGTTGAGGCGCCTCGAGTTCTATTCGATTCGACGACCATCAGGTTCAGTGGGCGCTTCGCGGCGCGTCCACTCACCCGAGAACCGTTGGATCAGCTCGGGCCATATTGCCGACGCTGTCATGTCGAAAACCATTGCCGCATCGGCGGCGGTTACGTGCCAGTCACCGCGGGCGATTTCGCGGTCCAGTTGCCCCAGGCCCCAGCCCGCGTGACCTGCGTAACCACGTACTCGGTTCCTCTTTCCAGCCTTGCTGAGCGCCTTGCGCAGGGCGGCGCGGCTGCCGCTGACGTACACGCCTTCGAAAATGGCCTCCGACGACTCCGGCTGCCGCGCGGCGCGGATGAGAACGAGGAGCAGGTTTCCGGCGACCGGTCCGCCGAGATACACTGGGTCCGGCCGGCCGCGGAGCTCTTCGACGTCGCGCAAGACGGACCCTAGGCGTACGTCCGCCGGTCGATTGATGATGACACCCATCGCTCCAGTTGGCTCGTAGGCAAGCAGCAACACGACCGTCTCGGAAAAGTTCGGATCGGCGAGGCTGTGGCTGGCGACGAGGAAGCGCCCCTTTGCTGGTTGGGTCGGCGATAAAGTCTGCGGCGCCGCCACGGCAGTCGCGATGCCCGTCCGATCCTCCCGTGGTTGAGAATCAGACCGTTGATTCGCTGGCACCCCGAGCGCGCCAGGAGTGCACAGGGTCGCGGCAAGCAACAGACAGGCAGGTGAAGCGCTCATGCAGATCCAATTCCTTCGTAGCGTAGGCGGCTCGTGGAAGAAACAGGGACGGATGAAGAACAACGTCACGGGACGAATGGACTTGATAGCCTCGATCAATTTTTCAGGCGTTCCGAGGCGTGACACGCACAGTGCTCGACTTGGCGGGAGGAGCAAAGGGACTCGCACCGCTTCCAAGCCCGCGTCACGCTGCTGCGAGCTATTCGGCGTCGCACTGCCGCAGGAGAGGGCGAAGAGGCCCTCGGTCCGTGCGCTACCAGCCGTCGATTCGTTTAGCGATGCGATGGCAGCGATCGTCGCCGGGTTTGCAACGACGTGATGAAGTCGTGAGCGTCGCGCACGACACCTGCTACCACCTTCCAGTCGGGCCGGCCGTCGATCCGGACGCCCACCCAACCCTTGCTACCGACGTACGGCGGTCGGAAGAACCGCACCGGATCCTCCTCGACGAGCGCTTCTTGCAGACCGGGAGGCACCGCGAGCCAGACCGCGATGTGGTCGGCGCCGTGATGATGTGTGTCCATCTGGGCGAAGATTTTTCCGACCCTCCAGGTGAGCTCGCCCCAGGCGATCTTCTCCGTGACCCCGGGCAGTCCGAGGCAGATGCGGCGCAAGCGCTCGACGGCGCGATCCTCCCCCTTCGAGCGCGTCCGCTTGAGCGGGTGCGCCCCGATGTTGGCAGGCCGCGCGGGCAAGGGTTGCGCACGGGCGCGGCGAGTCTGCGCACCGTCGCCGGGCGAACGGATACGGCGGTGCGTACGCTCGGTGATGGACATGACGGCCTGCTACCACGAGGGCTCCCTCGGGCGCCACTACGAGGCCGCCGATAGCCATCCATCCAGATTTTCAGCCGGGGCGTCGAACACGAAAACGGAACGTGCTAGCGTCCGCCGACTCGGAGGAATCCCCATGGCCCTGACCCTCGCCTGTGCATTCGCAACTTCCGACCGGAGCCACGAGCACGCGCGGATCGCCGAGGAGCTCGGTTACGTGCGCGCGTGGTTCTACGATTCGCCGGCGCTCTACCCCGACGTGTGGGTGCAGCTCTGCCGCGCGGCCGAGCGGACGAAGCGGATCGGGCTCGGGCCGGGTGTGCTGGTGCCGAACCTGCGCCACCCGATGGCGAATGCCGCGGCGATCGCCACGCTGGTCTCGATGGCCGGTCAGGACCGGGTGGTGGTCGGCATCGGCTCCGGATTCACGGGCCGGCTGACGATGGGGCAGCGTCCCCTCAAGTGGACGTTCGTCTCCGAGTACGTGCGCGTGCTGCGCGCCTTGCTGCGCGGCGAGGAGGTCCAGTGGGAGGGCGGGGTGATGAAGATGCTGCATCCCGCCGGTTTCGGAGCGCCACGGCCGATCGACGTGCCGTTCGTGATCGCCGCGGCCGGACCGAAGGGAGTGGCGGCGGCGCGCGAGGTTGGCGGCGGGATCTTCGGCGCGTGGGTGCCGATTGCCGAATTCAAGTGGAGCATCGTGTTGACGATGGGCACCGTGCTCGAGGACGGCGAAGCCCCCGGCTCGGCGCGCGCGATCGCCGCGGCCGGTCACGCGGCCGCGGTTGGCTTTCACTTTGCCGTCGAGAACCGCCGCCTCGACACGATTCCCGGCGGCAAGGAATGGCTGGCGGCCTATCGAAGCGTGCCCGAGCGCGTCCGGCATCTGGCGATGCACGACCAGCACCTGATCGCGGTCAACGACCGCGACCGGCGGTTCGTCACCGGCGAGGTTCTCGCTCAGCAGGGGTTGGCTGCGACGAGAGCGGCTTGGCGGGAGCGCCTGGCCGTGATGGAGTCGCAGGGCGCGACGGAGATCGCCTATCAGCCGGCCGGGCCGGACATCCCGCGCGAGCTCGAGGCGTTCGCTTCCGTCATGCGCGGTTGAGCGCGCGTGTCATCGTCTGCGAAACAGGTCGCGCCGTCCGCCGGCCGCCGAGCGGTCGATCGTCGCTGACCTGTTGGCCCGGCGCCTCGCCGAGCACGACATCCCGATTTTGCCCGAGGCTCTGCTCACCACAGAATCAGCCAGCCCATGACCCGCAAAGAGCGCATGACGGCATCGGCTCTCCGCGACCTCTTCCCAACCATCGTAGTCGGGGCGTCGCTCGCGCTCGGCGCTGCGGGATGTCTCTGCACAAGTTTCAGTGTGGGCTGCCCGGCTGTCACGTCCTTCAAGGCGAGCAGGCACACCACGTGTCCGGGAGACGTGGTCGAGCTATCCTGGACGGCAACGGGTACGGCGCAGCTCTTGTCGCTCCCGAGTGCCGCCTGCGCGGGGCCAGTCGAACCCGAAGGCCGCCGGGCCTGCTCCGTGCAGCACGACACGCTATTCACACTCGACGCACGGCGAGGTGGGGGCGTGTTTCGCGAGGAACAGGTGATCGAGGTGATTCCGAACGACGGCCGCAAGATCGCGATCGGCGGACGTACCGAGTGCCGAGGTGATCACGTCGTCGCCGTCGCGCTCCTTTCGTCGGACGACTGGGGCCCCGCGATCCGGGTCACTAGGGTCGCCATCGCTACGGCGCGGCCAATCTCCATCAGGCACGAGGGTCGAGACCTGAAGTTGGACCCGGTAGTGCCGAGCAGCGATGCGTTCAGCGGCACTTCGATAGCGGGGGAGTGGATTCTGGATACTCCGATCCTCGCCACCGAGAGCTGCGAGGCTCCCAGCCGTGCTCCGGACAAGGCACGGCCTCCCGACGCGCTCGGGGTGACGGTGCTGGTACAGTGCGCGCCGTGAACAGGAAACGCCGTACCTATGGGCGGGAGCCGAGGAATTCTGATCTTCTGTAGTTGCGCAGCTTTCGCCCAGCGTCGCGCTCCGGTGCCTCGTCGAGCCGGCAAGTATGCAGGACTCCAGGAGAGCTGAGGAATCCGCGCCGAATGCACCCGTGTCCGTGTTCAAGCGCTCGTGGCCTCCTCCAGTGCCGGAACGCGGGCTGCTGGGCACGATCGGGTCGACGGCGCGGGGGGACGATCGAGCTTTGCACGCCGAAAGGAGCGAATTCATGAGTTGGCGAACGACGTTTCTCACGGGGGTCTTGGCAGCGGGCCTGATGCAAATGTCTCTTCCCTCGACCTTCGCGTCGACCGCGTGGGCGGATGATGACCACGATCGTCACTACGACCATGATCGTCATTACGACCATGACGGCAACCACGATCACGCCCGCTGGTGGCACGAGCATCACGAGAGCGATCACGACGGCCACGTTCACGGGGACAACACCCGCGATTGCGGGGCCATCCACGAGCGCATTCGCTACGACAGTGAGCGGGTCCGCCAGATCGATCCCGCCAAGCACCCCAAGGCCCGCAGTGGTACAAGGACGACATCAACAACGCCAAGAACGACCTCCGCAACTGCCGGGGCTGAAAAATCGATGTCGAGTAGGAAGAGCACAATCGATCGTCATCGCTGGCCTCCAGGCTGAGGACCTGTTTGTCGCGGAGGCTGCGTTCTCCGTAGCCAGGCAGGTGCTGAACGCCGCCCGCGGCACGACGAGCCGGTGACGACGGCCCGGGCGCGCTCGGTGTCGAGACCAATGCCGCCGTCCGATCTCCCGATCCGCATCGAGGTCAACCAACCGCCTCGCTCCCCCGTCTCAAACTCAGAAGCCCGCACAAGGGCTCGAACAGGAGGAGAAGGCAATGACTCGAAAAGGTGTAGTGTCGCTGGTCGGCGTCGTCTCGATCATCGCCGTGGCGGCGATGCACGGCGCGGCGTCCGCACACGGCAGGGGAGGTCATCGAGGCGGCGAAAACGGGAATCTTTGGCTGCTCGCGCACGCCGCGGGTTTGAGTAGGAGCCAGATCGCCACGGCGTTCAAGAACGATTCGACTCTCAAGACCGACCGCTCCAACCTGCGGAGCGCGCGCGAGGCCCTGACGACTTGCTTGGTCTCGGGAAGCTCGTGCGCAAGCCAGATTTCAGCCTATGCGAGCGCACAGCAGGCCCTCGCTCAGGAGGCGATGACGGTATGGGGAACCCTCTTCCAGGGCGCTCCCAACGCAAAGCAGGCGACTACGGTTCTCAACCAGCTGAGGCAACTGCAAGCGCAGCGAAAGCAGATCTTCCAGCAGGTTTTCGGCTCGACTGCGAGCGGCAGCAGCCCGACGTCGGATGGGAGCACCGCGACGTCCGGTGACGGTAGCTCGTAGACCGAGCTCACCTTTTTCGACGCGAAAGGAGGAGAGCAATGTCACGCTCCCTAGCCGCGGGCGCCCGGATCGGTGAAGCCGCGCTTGGTCTGAAGCAGGAGCGCGGCGCGGAACGTGTTGCGGCCGTAAAACGGGCTATGGGCGCTCGCCCACGCGCGTCGGCCGATGGCGCTCGTGAGCGACGCCGGCGGGGTGTAGGGTAGTAGGGGAGGTGTCCGCGGAGACCTTCGCCGTCTGCTGGTCCCGCACCCCGGTGATTGGGTCACCCCCGGGGCCCAAAGACCCGACTCGATCTCTCCGCTGGCTACACCGCCTCGAACACGACCTTGTTGGGATCGGCGGGGCTGTGATGCGCGAAGTAGGTCTCGACGCTCATGCTCTCGAACATCTCGCGTAGCCGGGCCGCGGCGCGGTGCAAGTCGGACACCTGGCGATCCTTCAGGTCGACCGTCCAGGGCCCGATCTTGCGGACCTTGTACCACGCACAGTCCTGGTGCGCGATGGCCACGATGCGCGTCGTGCCGTGGGACTCCACGAGGCTCTCGATACGGCGCCGGAAGAAGTTGAAGTCCTTAGGGACGAGATCGAACAGCGTCATCGGCTCGATGCCGCCCGGCACAGCGACGAAGTCCGTGCGCGTGCCGGCCTTCAGGTACACGCGCGCGAATTCCTGGAAGTGGTTGTACCAGCGTCCGTCGACGCACGTGATGATCGTCGTGGCGGGCCGCTCGGGGTCCCAGGGCAGCGAGCTCTCGTAGACGATTCCGCTCCCCATGTCAGCGCTGCCCGGCCTTCTTCTCCGCGTCGACGACCGCCGCGTCCGTCTTCGCCTGCATCAGCTTGGCGATGTCGACTCCGAACTGGTCCTTGAGCATCGAGAGCATCGCCGTCATTCCGCCGCCGACGGTGCTCATAATCTTGTTCACGCCGCCGGAGCCGCCCGCCGTTGCCCATCTCGATGATGTTGATCTTGTCGATGCCCGCCAGCTGCGTGGCGAAGGCCTGCGCCAGCTCGGGCATCTTGTCGACGACCATGTTGATGACGGCCGCATCGTTGAAGTTCTTCCAGGCCTCGGCCTTTTGCTGCAACCCCTCGGCCTCGGCGAGCAGCTTCTTCTTGATGACCTCGGCCTCGGCCTCGCCGACGGCCAGCACCTTCGCGGCCTCCGCGCGGCCGATCCGCTCGATTTTGGCGGCCTCGCCCGCGCCCTCGAACTCGAGCTCCTTCTGCGTGGCCTCGGCGCGGATCACGGTCGCCTGGCGCTCGCCCTCGGCCTTGAGAATCGCGGCCTGCCGCTCGGCTTCGGCGGGCTTGACGACAGTCGCCAGTAGCTCCTGCTCGTGGCGCGCGGCTTCCTGCGTCTGTACGAGCACTTCCTGCTGCTTCCGCACCTGATCGATCTTCGTCTCCTGCTCGGTGACCTTCTGCCTGCGCGACGGCCGTCGCGAGCGGTCCGGCCTGGTCGGCCTCGGCCTGCTTGGCCTTCACCGCGGCGTCGAACTCGGCCTGACGCGATTCCTTGTCACGCAGAGCCTGCGCGATGGCGACGTCCGCCTCGTAGCGTTTGGTCTTCCCTTCCTGATCGGCCGTCGCAGACTTGATCGTCGCGTCGCGCTGGGCCTGCGCCTCGCCGATGACGGCGTCGCGCTTGACCTCGGCGGTCCGCTTCTTGCCGAGCGCGTCGAGGTAGCCCATCTCGTCGCTGATCTGCTCGATGGTCAGGATGTCGATGTTGACGCCCATCTTCTTGAGATCGACGGCGGCCTCGTCGGTCATCTTCTGGGCGAACGCCTGCCGGTCGGCGTTGATCTCCTCAACCGTCAGCGTGCCAAGGATCGCGCGCAGGTGGCCTTCCAGCGTCTGGAAGATCACGCCTTTGATCTGGTCGCTGCTCATGCCGAGGAAGCGCTCCGCCGCGCCGCGCAGCGAGACGTCGTCTCCGCCGATCTTCACGTTGGCGACGGCCTCGACCGTCACCGCGACGCCTTCCTTGGTGTAAGCCTTCTGGATCTTGAGCGGGATCGAGATGATGTTGAGCGAGAGATACGCGACCTGCTCGAGCACCGGAACCCGGAGCGCCGCGCCGCCGCGGACGACGCGGAAGCCGACCGTCGAGCGATTGCCCTTCTCGTCGATGAGGACGTGCTTGCGCCCGTAGAAGATCGCCACCGTCGACGGCGGGACCTTGATGTAGTTGCGCGCGAACAGCCCCATCGCCGCGAACAGCCCGAGCAACCCGAGCAGGATCGAGAAGGCGACCAACATCGCCGAGAACTGACCCAACAGACTCATCTGGAACCTCCACCGGCCTGCGAACCTGCCGGCGCCACGGTGACCGAATCACCCCCGATGGCGGTAATCACGACGGACGCGCCGCGCGAAATCGGCTTCCGATCGGCGGCGCGTGCGATGTGCTCGGTGCGCTCGCCCCCGGCGGCCACGACGATCTGGCCGACCCCATTCGCCGGGATGGCAACCGACACCTCGGCGGTCGTGCCGACCAGGCCGCTCATGCGCAGCTCGCTCGACGCCTGCTGCGAATAGAGTACCTTCGCGAACTGGTAAACGGCGCGCGACATCACGAGGCCGAAGATGACGCCGACGGCGGACGACACCGCGTGCGACAAGCCGTAATAGCGTCCGACGACCCCGCCCACGCCGAACGCCGTCAGGAACGACGCCATGATGCGCGTGCTGAAGATGCTGGGCCCGCCGCCATGATCGACGTCATGGCCGGCGACCAGTTCATGGCTCGCAGCTCGTGGTCCCCCCCGAAGAGATCCCCGACGAGGAGCATGGAGAGCAGGAGAATGACGCCGAACACGGCGATGGCGACATAGATCCACATGGCGCGGGGGTGACGCTATCTCCGGGGATAAGGAAATCTACATAACGACATCGGACGCTGGAGACTCTCCCTTCCTCCTTACGACATGCTTTTAGGGATGCCCCGTTCTTAGGGGGCGCATGAGGCGCCCGTCAAGCGAGAGCGAACCGGACCGACCGCGGTCGGCAAATAGGCAGACGTCCCTCCGCGTAGCGCCCGTCGTAAGAAAGCGCGGCCGGCGGCGCCAGGCGCCTGACGGGAAGCACAAAACGGGTCGCCGTGCTCCGTGTCCGGGCAATCGTTCCGGAAATCGAACAGCTCCGGGACGCTCGCCGTCGCCCGCTGAAACTCCCCGAGGGAAGGAAGCTCTGGGATCACGGCAGAGCGTTCACGGCGCTCAGGCGGGAAGCTGTAGGAGCCGCGTTCAGCTCGGCTCCTTGTGATTCCTTTGCTCCGCCGTGAAGGGTAAGCTGCGCTCGTACTCCCTTCCTAGAGGGGGCTTGAGAAGGCGCGCACGATGAAGACAATATCCGCCGAACGATGTGTCGCCTGCCGGCGCGACTCGCCGCGGGTAACCGAGGCGGAGATCGCGGAACTCCGCCGCGAGATCCCCGACTGGGAACTGGTGGAGCGCGACGGCATCGCCCGGCTCCAGCGGCTGTTTCCCTTCCCGAGCTTCGCCGACGCACTGGCCTTCACCAACCAGGTTGGGGCCCTCGCCGAGGAGGAGGGTCACCATCCTGCGCTGCTCACCGAGTGGGGGCGGGTGACGGTGACGTGGTGGACCCACAAGATACGCGGGCTTCACCGGAACGACTTCATCATGGCCGCGAAGACCGACGCTCTGGCCGCTGCGGGCGGGCATGGAGCGCGCACCGACACCCCGAAGTAGGGCGCCCGTCGAGCGGCCCGCCGCGCTGGAGGTCACATGACCACTCGCAGCGGTGAGCCGAAACGACGACCGCGACGCTCTCGTGCTCGAGGGCCTGGTCTTCAAGGGTCATCTGCCTCTTGGGGTATCCGCACGCATGAAGGCGCTGCTCAGCCGGCGCGTGGATACCCTTCAAGGATCTCAAGGCGTTCATGCGGCTTGACGCTCCAGGGCCGCAGTGGTCAGATCGGCGTGGATCGTGTCTACAGGCAAGGAGGCCCATCGTGAAGGTCGGCGTCGCGCTCAACATGCTGACGAAGGAAGGTCGGTCCGATGCCAGCGTGCTCGGGGAGCATCTGGCGCTGGGCGATCTGGCCGAGCCGCTCGGCTTCGATTCGCTCTTCGCGCTGGAACACCACTTCACCGGCTACGCCATGTCGCCGTCGCCGACCCAGCTGCTCAGCTACTTCGCGGGGCGCACCCGACGGATCACGCTCGGCACTGCCGTCATCGTACTTCCCTGGCACGATCCGGTGCGCGTCGCCGAGGAGATCGCGCTACTCGACATCCTGACCGGCGGCCGGTGTCTGTTCGGGTTCGGACGCGGCGCTGCGAGCGTCGAGTACGCGGGCTTCCGCGTGTCGATGGAAGAGGCGCGGCCGCGCTTCGTGGAGGCGGCGCAGATCGTCATGAAGGCGCTCACGCACGAGGTCTTCGACTGGGAGGGTGAGTACTACACGATCCCGACGACCTCGATCCGGCCGCGTCCGATCTCGCATCCGGAGCGGCGGTTCTACGCCTCCTCCGTGAGTCCGGAGTCCGCCGAGATCATGGCGAAGCTCGGCTTCGGCGTGCTCGTTGTCATGCAGAACGAGTGGCCCAAGGCCGCCGAGGACATCGATCGGTATCGCCAGATCGCCTCGAGCGTGGGGCACACGCCGCGCCCGCCGATCATCCTCATGAACGTCTCGGTCGCCGAGAGCCGTAACGATGCCCACGAGCGGGCGGTGAAGTACCTCGGCCGCAAGTGGGATTCGATCGACAGTCACTATCACTTCTCGGACGGGCACCTGGCTTCGGTGAAGGGCTACGAGTTCTACGGCAAGATGGCGAAGACCTACTCGAAGATGAAGGAAGAGGGCTACCGCCAGAAGGCGACCGAGTTCTACGTGAAGATCCAGGTTTCCGGGACGCCCGACGACTGCTTACAGCAGCTCGCCGAGCTACAGCGCTTGACCGGGCTGGACCACCTGGTGACCGAGTTGGCGTTCGGCGACATGCCGCAGGAGGAGGCCGAACTCAACATGCGACTCTTCGCGGAGCGCGTCATGCCCGTCCTCCAGCGCGATCCCGCGTTCGCGCAGCCGACGGGGGGAAGGTCCCCCGGGGCGCCGGCCGATTCCGGAGCGGGCGGCGAGCGCATCTTCGCTCCGGCTTGAACAGGTAGCATCGTGGCTGCTCGGCGGAGGTTCCGGAGTGAGGCTCCGCTTTGCAATCGCACGCGCGAAGAGAGAGAGCGGCCATCTACCCCGCCCTGAGGACCGGCTGAGTCGCGCGGCGAGACGTAGAAAAGTGTTCAAACGCGCATGAATGCCGCGGAACTGGCCCGCGAGGGCCTCGAAAAATACGGCGACTATCCCGCCTTTTGCTTCGGCGAACGGCTGTGGTCGAGCCGGGAGCACGCAGACTACGGCGCGCGCCTGGCCATGGTGCTGCGCGAGGCCGGTGTCCAGCGCGGCGACCGCGTGCCGGTCATCATGCCGAACTGCCCCGAAGGACTCGCCGCGTTTCAGGCAGTATGGAAGCTGGGCGCAGTCATCGTCCCCGTGACGCCGCAGTGGGGGGCCCGAGAAATCGGCCACGTGCTCGATCACTCCGACGCCAAGCTCGTGGTTACCTCGCCGGATCTCGCCGCGCGCATGATAGAAGCGCGCCAGTCCGCGCCGAGATGCGCGCAGGTGCTCGTCATCGGTGCGACCGACACGCCCGGCGCCCGCGACCTCACGCCCGACGTCGCCGTGGCGCCTCCCTACGCCGGCATGGCCGACTGCGCGAGGACGAGCTCGCCTTCCTCCTTTACACCTCGGGCACCACCGGCCACCCCAAGGGCGTGATGCTCTCGCACAAGAGCATCCTCGTGAACCATCGCGCGGTCGCCTCGATGGGGCGGCTCAAAGAACGCTCGCAGACCGTGCTCATGCTGCCGCTGTCGCATTCCTTCGGCGTGCTGATGATGAACGTCTGTTACCTCACCGGCTGCACGGCCACGATCCTCCCGCGCTTCGACCCCCGGCAAGTACTCGAGACGATTCACACGCGGCGCGTGACGCGGTTTCCCGCCGTGCCGACCATGCTGGTGCACCTCATCAACTTCGCGGATCGCGGGAAATACGACACCTCGTGCCTCGAAAGCGTCAACAGCGGCGGGGCCATCCTCTCGAACGAGGTGCGCGTGCAATTCGAGCGGCTCTACAACTGCAAAGTGCTCGACGGCTACGGCCTCTCCGAATGTTCGCCGACGGCCTCCGCGTATTTCTTCCACGAAACCACCCGGCCCGGCTCGATCGGCCGGCCGATCCCCGGTGTCGAAATCACCATCCAGGACGCCGAGGCGCGCGAACTGCCCACGGGCGAAGCCGGCGAAATCTGCATCCGCGGGCCGAACGTGATGCAGGGCTATTGGAAAAACCCCGAGGCCACGCGCGAGACGCTGCGCGGCGGCTGGCTGCACTCGGGCGACGTCGGCTACTTCGACGCTGACGGCTACCTCTACCTCACCGATCGCATCAAGGACCTCATCATCAAGGGCGGAGAGAACATCTCGCCGCGCGAGATTGAGGACGCGCTATACACGCACCCAGCCGTCGCCGAAAACGTCGTCGTCGGCGTACCCGATCCGGTTTACGGCGAAAACATCGTCGCGGTGGTCGCGTTCAAGCCCGGCCAGTCGGCCACAGAGGACGAACTCCGGCAGCACGCCGCCGCGCAGGTGACCAAGTTCAAGCTGCCGGCGCGCTGGGTGTTTGCCGATGTCCTGCCGCGCACTCCGAACAACAAAATCGATCGCAAGAACCTGCGCCAGGAACTCAAGGACCTGATGACGGCCCCGGCACCTCGTCCTCGAAGATGAAGCGGTCGTTCTACTCGCCCGTCGAGTCGAGCGTCGACGCCCCTTCGTCGGCGCCGGCACATATCTGGTACTCGGGGACGGCTGGCCGTCTTCACCGAGCGCTTGGCCGCTCGTGAGCGGGCTCATCTTCATGGCCTTCGTGCTCTTCCTGCCCAAAGGCATCTGGGGCACGCTGGTGGACAAGCTCCCGGGCGGCGCCTGCGCCGGGGTGAAACCGTAAGTAACCAAGGGGGACATCATGGCGGTCAAGGTACTCGAGCTTCACCATCACGGCATCCGCGTCAATCCCGAAGAGACCGAGAAGTCGCTGGCCTTCTATCGCGACGTGCTCGGGCTCGCGCCTGATCCCGGGCGCCCGAACATCCCGGGCATACCCGGCTACTGGATGGACTGCGGCAACGACACACAGATTCACCTCATGGGCTGCGCGGGCGTCTCGCGCTATGCGAAGGGACCGAAGCAGGACCCGACCACGCTGCACGTGGCGCTGGCCGTGCCGGATGTCCAGGAGGCCAAGCGCGAGCTCGACCGCATGGGCGTCAAGTACTGGAGCATCCATTCCGTGGTCGGTCCCCAGCTCGAGCAGATCTTCATGGACGATCCGCACGGCAATCTGATCGAGCTGCACGAGGCAGGCACCTGTCGCTGCAAGAAGAGCACGCGGAAGAGCCCGGACGCCGCCAAGCCGTCCATGGCGAGCTAGGAGTGTGCGCCACGCATAGCTTGCGGCTGCAAATCGCCATCCATCCGCGATCGACTTCGTCGCCGACCCCTCGGCGTATCGCAGAGATACGCGGTCGGGGTCGACTCCTTGCGCTCGCGGCGGCTGGTGATTTTCGCTCGCAACCGATCCGTGGCGCACACTCCTAGACGGCTGACGCGTTCGGTTTGATGATCAGTCGTTTGCCGGACGGCTCGACGGCGATCTCGGGCACGACCTCGAGGCGCACGCGTGTGGCGGGTCCGAAGAGCTCCGACAGGCGCGCTTCGAGGGCTCTGCCGGTACCTGGCGTGAACGCCGGCGACCGGACGATACGCACCACCACCGCGTCGACCGCCGTCTGCTCGACCTGATATTCGCGCAGCAGCGGCGCCGCGGCGCACGTGACGAGGAGGAACTCGTTCAACGCCGTCGCCGAGACGACGCGCCCGTCTGCCGTGCGGATCGTCTCCGCGCTGCGTCCGTCGACCGCTGCCAGTGTGGGAAAGCCGCGCCCGCAGGGACAGGGCGGGCCGGCGACCGCGTCGTCGCCGATGTCGTAGTTGATGAACGGCATGACGTAGTTCGACAGGTCGGTGAGCAGCACGCGACCGCGCTCGCCGGGCGCTGCGTCGCCCCCGTCGGCGCGCACGACCCGCACCAACGCGCGCTGCGTGTTGATGTGCATCACGTCGCGCTGATCCGGACAGGTGAAGGCGAGCAGGGGGATTTCCATAGAGGAGTAGAGATTGCTCACGACGCATCCGAAGGCGTCGGCAATGCGCGCCGCGTCCGGCGCGGTCAGCGTCTCGGCGTAGCAGACGATCGCCGCTGGCCGTGACGCCAGCGCCGCGCCGGTATCGAGGAGCTGCGCCGCCAGGCGCGCGGCATATGATGGATAGGTCCAGAGGAAATAGCGGCCGTGGCGCGCCAGTCGCGCGACCCGTTCGCGCAAGCCGTCCAGGGTCAGGTGCGTCCCCAGCACCTCGACCAGCCGCTCACCTAGCAGCAGGCGGCGCAGCTGGCGCTCCAGCGCCGACGGGCGGCTCTGAAAGTGCACCGCGCTGGCGACGTGCAGCCGCGCGTCGCGCGCGTCGACGCCGGCCCATTGGCGGAACAGCAGGTACGTGGCAAGGCGCAGGTCGGGCGTTGCGCGATCGGCGAAGAAGGCGAAAGGCGCTCCGGTCGAACCGCCGGTGAGCCGCGCGACGCGCCGCGACGCCGGCAGGTTGTCGGCCGCGACGCCGGCGGGAAAGGCGTCGCGCAGAGCCGCCTTGCTGCTGATCGGCAGCCGCGCCAGGTCGGCGGGCCGACGCACGTCGCTCGGTCCGAGCCCGGCAGCGCGAAACAGATCCCGGTAGTGTGGCACGTGAACCGCGGCGTGCGCCACCAGTGGCTGCAGGCGCTGCATGGAAAAGGTCTCGACCACCTCGGCCGGCTGCCACTGCAGCTCGCCCAGCCGCGCCGCCTCGCTCCACGGGCGCCGCCCGCTCAACCGCTCGTACAGCGATATCGCCAGCCGCGCGGTAGCAGGGGACGTCGACAGGCGATCGCGACACCGTGGCGCGGGCGTTCCTGGTAATGGTGCGTCAGTCATGGTAGCGGAGCGCTCGCGTTGCTCGGGGTAGACGCGAACGGTGTGCGCGCACGGTCGTTCCGCCTGGTCGACATGGGTCGGACGGTCGGTGTACGGCGGGCGTCGTGGGCGGTGCCGTGGTGGATGATCCGGAGAGACTTCATCGTGCTGGTATGCGATCTGCGCGGGGCGCTGCCGGAGCCGCCAGTCTCCTCAGACGTGCGCTGGACGACGCTGGCGGAGGCCGATCTGACGCGGGTTCGTACCATCGATCCCGCACTGTCGGAAGCGACGGTCGATCGCTGGCACGACGAAGGACGCGAGTGCACCCTCGGCTGGCTCGGCGATGCGCTCGCCTATGTGCGCTGGGATGCGACCGCCTCCCCATACCTACCCTTCCTCGGCCGGACGCTGCGCCTGCTCGACGGCGACTCCCACTCGGCGCACGCCTTCACCCATCCCGCCTTCCGCCGCCGCGGTCTGCACGCCGCCGGCCATCTGCGCGCGCTGCAGTTGGCGCGCAGGCGCGGTTACACGCGCTCGATCTCCCTCGCCGCCTGGTGGAACACGCCGGCGCTGGATGTGGCGGAGCGCGCTGCCCGCCGAAAGCGTGCCGGTACCATCGGCTTCTGGAACCTGGGGCCGCTGCGGCGCTACGACGCCAGCGGCGCAGTGCGGCTCGCCGGGTCGACGGAGTTCTATGTCGAACGCTGACCCGAGCGGCCCCCCACCGGAGTCGACCGCTGAGCTGGAGGACTTCGCGCGTCACCGGCGGGCGCGCTACCGCGACTTCTGGAGCGGCGTCGGGGCGACCTTTCCGGTCCTCAAGGGCGCCGCCTCGACGCGCTACTACTTCGATTGCGAGCGCACGCTCTACAACGCCTTCTTTCCCGATCTGCGCGGGCGCGTGCTGCTCAAGACCGATCTCTGGAACGAAGCGAAGAACACCGACATCCTCACGTGGGCGGCGGCGCAGGGCGCACGACCGGTGGGCATCGACCTCTCGCTCGACGTGGTGCGCGACGGGCGGCAGGCCCTGGCCGCGCACCAACCGCGCTGCGTGGTGTCGGACGTGCGCGCGCTGCCGTTCGACGACGGCGCGTTCGACCTCGTCTACTCGATGGGCACCATCGAGCACTTTCCGGACTACGAGGTCGCGGTGCGCGAGATGCTGCGCGTCCTGCGCCCGGGCGGACGCGCCATCATCGGCGTCCCCAACCGCCTCGATCCCTTTCTGCGCCCGGCCCTCGTCTGGGTGCTGCAACGCCTCAACCTCTACGCCTACGGGGTCGAGCGCTCCTTCACCCCGGCAGCGCTGCAGCGGCTGCTCGAGGCGAACGGATTCCGTGTCCACGCGCGGACCGGCGTACTGTTCATGCCCGGCTGGCTGCGCATGCTCGACCTGCTTTGCCACACGCGGCTGCCGGCGCTGTCGGCCTGGAGCGGCGCGCTGGTGCAGCCGTTCTCCTGGCTTTACCGGCGCGTCCCGTCCCTGCGTCGCCACGGCTATCTGACCGCGTGCGTGGCAGAGAAGCCGGCGCGCCGCCCCTGCGTGGCCGAGCGGGGACGATCGGCTTGAATAGATCGCAGCATGGGCGACGAGCCGGTCCCGGCCCGGCCCGTTTAGGGCCTGAAGCGATGCGAAAGGGCCTTTGGCGCACGTTCGCGCAAGCGATTGCTGAGTATCACCTTGGCGCGGCGGTTGTCGTTCGGTGTGCGGCCTGGAGGGCCGGGTGTCGCCGGTTTCCACGGCCGGGACCGTTCAGGTCGCCAGCGTCGACCCCCGTGTCTCCACCGCGGTGCGCCTCCTTCTGGCCGTCGGCGCCGCATAGACGCTCAGCTCGCCGAGTTCTGGATTCACCTCGAGCATTCGCGTTATGCGAACTCGCCGTGGGTTCCCTCTACTTCCGCCCCCGAGTAAGCGTATCCGGATCTGGCGCCGCTGAAGCCGCTTTGCGAAGGCCCTCGTAGTAGTGGTCGAAGAACACCGAATCCAGGTTCGGCCAGATCTCATCGATGAATCCTGGCGTCAGGAACCGAGGCTCGAGCTCGAGCGCCTTGGCTAGAGCGGCCTTGGCCTCCTCGATGCGGCCGGACGCTGTCCGAGAGCGGACGCGAGCGTGCCCCAGGCCGGGAAACGGCGCTCTCGGCTGCCGCACCGAAAGCCTCGCGTCCTCGATCGCGCGCTCGAAGTCTCCGAGCGACGAGATGCGCCCAGGCGCGAAACATGGCGAAGCTCCAGAGATAGGGGTCGTGCGGACTGAGCCGCTGAGCGGCGTCGAGCTCCGGCAATCGCTTCCGCAGGCTTGCCGGACAGCACGAGCGTCATGCCGAGACCGTAGTGCGCCAGGGCCAAGTTTGGATTCAACCGCACGGCCTCACGAAGCTCGGCGATCGCGCGCGTCATGGTCGCCGAGCGCGCCGTAGGCGCGGCCGAGGACGGCGTGGGCGATTGCGTCTTTGTCGTCGAGCGCGACGGCCCGGCGCGCGATTTCGAGCGCGGCGTCGATGCTGCGCTCCGACATCGGGCGATACCTGAGTGTGTGATCGAGCAGCCGGCAAAGGGCCAGCGCCGCGAAGAACGGAGAGAAGCCCGAATCCAGAGGCCGTCGCTCGCTCGAAGAGCTCGCGTGCCGCCGTGTTGTCCTCGGCGTTGAATTGCCAGACGTGCCAAAGCCCGCGCTGATACAAATCCCAAGCGTCGAGGCTCTCGGGGGGCTTGCGCCGAGCTCGCTCGAGCTCGGCGCGTGCGAGCTCGGGCTCGATGGTCGCTGCGATCCGCTCGGTGATCTCGTCCTGCACTGTGAAGATGTCGGCGAGCTCCCGGTCGAACCGCTCCGCCCAGACGTGGGAGCCGGTCGTCGCATCGATCAGCTGCGCGGTGATGCGCACCCGGCTGCCGCCTTTGCGCACGCTTCCCTCGAGCACGTAGCGGACGCCGAGCTCGCGGCCGACCTGCTTCACGTCGATCGTCTTTCCCTTGTAGGTGAAGGTCGAATTGCGAGCGATCACGAACAGCCAGCGGACGCGCGAGAGCGCGGTGATGAGATCTTCGGTGATGCCGTCCGAGAAGTACTCCTGCTCCGGGTCGCCGCTCATGTTCGTGAACGGCAGGATGGCGATCGACGGCTTGGCGGGCAGCGGCAACGCCGCTTCGCCACTCGACCCACACCGCTGGCTCCGCCTCCGCGGAAGTCACGCGGTGCGCGCGCACCGGCTCCGGCGATGTTCTTGACCCGCTGCTCGCCCAGCGACTGGAAGCGCACGGGCAGCTTGTTTCGCGCCTCGGCGGCGACGACTTCGGAGACGCAAATGCCTCCGGGATCGGCGAGCGCTTGGAGACGCGCCGCCACGTTCACACCGTCGCCGTAGACGCTTCCGTCGTCCTGCTCGACGATCTCACCCGCGTTCAGGCCGATTCGGAAGCGCATGCGGCGGCCTTCGGCCACGCCTTCGCTGCGCCGCCCGAGGTCGGCCTGGATCTCGATCGCCGCGCGGAGCGCTGTCGACGACACTGCCGAACACGGCGAGAATGCTGTCGCCCGCGGTATCGACCACGCGTCCTTCTCCGACGCGCGATGTGCTCACGGAATTGAGCGCGCGCCTCGCCGAGCGCGGCGATCGTCCCCGCGTCGTCCTCGGTCATCAAGCGCGAGTAGCCGACGGCGTCCGCGCTGAGAACGACTGCGAGCCTCCGTCTCGTCACGCGTCGAGATTGACGCTCGGCGCACGAGGCGTCAACCTCTTGCCGGCCCACCGAGCCAGATCGACGCCCTCACTCGCGGCCGTTACGTGCCCGTTTTGCAAGCAGGTCTTGAAGCTTCGCTCGTGCTTGCGACGACTGATCGGCACAGACCTGAACGCCCACCTTCGCCAGCGTGCGCTCGAGCTCGGAGCGAGTTTGCCGAGCGTCCTCGACGCTCCCCCTTTGAGAGATCTCGATGAACCGCCGCCCCGAAGGTAGATGCCATACTTCGACCACGAGAGATCGGCTCCGGTTCCGGTACGAATCGACGTGGACCGGTCCGAGCCGCTCGAGCCCGCTCGCGAGCGGCCATCCATGCGCCACTTCCTGCAGATAACGGACCTGCGCCGGACTTAGCACCTGCGACAGCGGCAGTCGCCCGGCGACCAGCTCCTTACTCGTGCGCTCGTCGAGCGCCGTGTCGAGGGAGACCGCGCCCTTCAGGTCCGTCCCGTGCAGGTCGTACTCACACTTGCCCTCGTGGCGCGGCATCAACGCGGGAGGGACCTGGGCGCAGTCCTGATCAGCCGCCTTCAGCGTCAGCTCCGAATGGCCGTCGTGGGTACGCAGGCGGAACACCAGCCCACGCGCGAAGAGGCCGAGGCTCGAGTCGTCGAAGTACCACACTTCGGTCCGCGGCGCGGCCGCCGGCTCGAGACCCAACGCCGTGATTATCTTGTCCGGCTCGGAGCAGAGGCCGACCTGAACCTCAGCCCGCCATTCGGCGGCGCGACCGTCGCCCGCCACGACCACCGCGAAGGTTACGCAGGCCGGCGCGAGGAACGCCGCCACCGCTCTCCCCATCATCATCCCTAAAGTCCCGGTCGACAATCGACTTCAGGAACTCAGTGCTTGTGCCTTTTGGGCTTCTTCCCGGCCTCGGCGTCCAGCGCAAGGATCTCCGCGGCCTCGCCGCCCTCGCTCTCGAGGTCGGTGAGCAGCCCTTCATCGCTGAGATCGAGCGGACGCGAATGCTTCCAGTCGTGCTCGGCGACGTGACGGAGGCGGTTCACCACGTGCTCGTCGTCGACCTCGATGGCTAGCTCGCGCCGGCTGTCGAAGCTTCCTGGCGCGAGATTGATCGAGCCGATGATCGCGCGCTCGCCGTCGGCCAGCATCATCTTGGCATGCAGCTTCAGCCCCTTCAGCTTGTGGACCTTGGCGCCCACGTCCCAGAGGATGCGCAGTCCCTCGACGCCTTCGATCAGCTTGCCCTTCTTGAGCGCGTGGGCAGGGCGCGCCAGCACGTGGATCTTCACACCCCTGGACGCGGCCCGCACCAGGCGTTCGATGATGACCTCGTCTTGGTAGCGCTCGTTCTGGAGGAAGAGCGACTCCTTGGCACGGTCGATGAACTGCGCGATGCGGTTGCGGCCGTTCAAGTTGCACCAGACCAGATGCGCTTGCTCGCCCGGATCGAAGTGCTTTCGGTGCCAGTCTGCCTCGAAGCACTCGGCTATCTCGTCCACCTCGTGGCGGTGCGCCGTCATCACCGCGTAGTCGCGCGTCTCGGTGAGGTTCCTGGTCTCCCAGTTGAGCGACTTGACGAGGGCGGTGTCGTCGTCGACCAGCATCGACTTCTCGTGCGTGACATCGAACGCGGGATTGCTGTCGATCACGGCGACGCCGGCGCGGGCGAGCTTCTTGCGGGTTCCCTCGTTCTCGTGCTCTCCGTCCCGACGGGCCGGATTGAGCATCACCCGCACCTCGACGCCGCGCTGGTGCGCCGCGATGACGGCGGCGATCAGCGTGGGGTCCGAGAACACGAACATCTTGATGCGCAGCGATTTCTTCGCCGAGGCGACGGCGGAGAGAATCGGCTTGGCGGTGTCGTCGGGGAGAACGATCAGCGAGCGGGACATGGGTGCTCCATGCGCTATCGGTGAGCCATCACGCCTGCCGCGCGGCGGGCTCGGCCTGGGCGTGATGGAGCTCGGCATACACGCCGTTGAGAGCCAGCAGCTCGTCGTGGGTGCCTTGCTCCGCCACGAGGCCGTCCTTCAGGACGATGATCTTGTCGGCACGGCGAATGGTGCTCAACCGGTGCGCGATGGTGATCACCGTGCGACCCTTCATCAGCCGCTCCAGGGCATCGATTACCAGCTTCTCCGACTCGGTGTCGAGCGCGGCCGTGGGCTCGTCGAGGATCAGGATGGGGGTCTGGCGTATGATGGCGCGCGCGATACCGATGCGCTGGCGCTGGCCGCCCGACAGCGTGAGGCCGCGGTCGCCCACCAGGGTGTCGTAGCCGTTCGCCATGCGCACGATGAACTCGTCGGCGTTGGCGAGCTTGGCGGCTTCGGTGATCTCCTCGTGGGTGGCCGACGGCCGCCCGTAGGCGATGTTGTCGCGCACCGTGCCCCGGAACAGCACCGTGTCCTGGAGCACGAAGCCGATCGAGCCGCGCAGCCCGTGGAGCCGATAGTCGCGCACCTCGATCCCATCGATCGTCACACTGCCGGCGGTCGGGTCGTAGAAGCGGGGGATCAGGCTCACGACGGTGGATTTGCCGCCTCCCGTGGTGCCGACGACGCCGACCGACTGACCAGGCGCGATGCGGAAGCTCACGTCCTTGAGCACGGGTTCCTTCGGATCGTAGGCGAAGGCGACGTGGTCGAACACGATCTCACCCTTGATCGAGCCGGGCTCGCGAGCGTCGGGGCGCTCGGGCACGACCATGTCGGCATCGAGGATCGTCTGGATGCGCTCGATCGCCACCGCGGTTTGGGCGATCGAGTTGCTCATCTTGGCGAGATCCTGAACCGGCTTGAAGAACTTGCTGAGGTAGGCGAGGAACACGGTCAGGTCGCCCACCGTCATGGCGTCAGCCAGGATCAGCGCGGTGCCGCGATAGAGCACGAACCCCGTGCAGAGGGCTACGGTGACGGAGACGGCGGGCGAGAGGAGAGACTTCACGCGCCGGGCCGCGAGCGCGGCGTCGACCGTCGCCCGGCCGGCTTCCTTCAAGTGCCTCTGCTCGAGGGCTTCGGCGCCGAATGCTTGCACCACGCGCGCCGACTCCAGGCCTTGCTGCACCACGGCCATGATGTCGCTCTGGTGGCGGCGCACCTCGTGCGTCGCCCGCTTCACCGCGCGGTTGAAGCGCGCCACGAACAGCAGCAGGAACGGCGTCACCGCCACGGCCGCCAGGGCGAAGTCCCAGTTGAGCCAGAACATGATGCCGAGCATGCCGAGAATGGTAAGTAGGTCGACCAGGATGCCGAGCGTCCCCGACGAGGCGAAGCCCTGGATCGTCTTCACGTCGTCGATGATGGTGGACAGGATCGTGCCGAGCTTGTGGCTGTCGTAGTATGCGAGCGACAGGCGCTGGAGATGGTCGTACACGCGGTTGCGCAGATCGTACGCCACCCACTGGGCGATGCTCTCGGTGTAATAGTTCTCGACGTAGCTCGAGACCGCGCCCACCACGGCCATGAGCAGCGTGCCGAGCGCCGCCACCGCGGCCAGCTCCATCTTGCTGCCGCGCAGCGCCGAGATGTGGAGGGCCGTCAGCCATTCGGGCGGCTTGTGGGTGCCCACCACGTTGTCGAGGATGATCTTCAGCGGCCAGGGAGCCGCGATGCTCATCGCCGTCTGGAGGAGCATGGCGAGGAGGATGACGAGCAGCCAGATTCGGTACGGACCTAGGAGCAGCCTCACCAGGCGGAGCTTCCCGCTGGTGGGAGGGTCGTCCGGCCGCGACGATCGGCCCTGGGTGGGGGAGGCGCGGTGACCGCCGCTCATGGCGAAACCCTACTACTGCAAACGGCCGAAGGCTACATAGCCGACGGTCTCAGACCCTAGCACGAATCCCCCCTCTCTGCCCCCCGACGCGTTTCAGATCACGGACCAAATGTCGGAGCGAAGCAGGAAGCGAAATGGACCGCTCAGCGCTGCGGCTTCTTCCAGATCCCGCGCTTGTGCATCAGCTCGATCTGCGTCTCGATCACCTTCTCACGGTACTCCGCATGCTTCATTGGCGCGCGGTCGAGGTACAAGTTCTTCGGGTAGATGGGCTGCTCGTACAGGATCTGGTACAGCTCGGTGCGCAGGTCCTTCATCCAGTTGTCCCACTGCGCGCGAGCCCGGTGGTCGCGTAGCGCCTCGACGTCGATCACCCCGCTCACGTAAGTCGACCCGGCGCCGTAATCCTGACGCCCGACGATCTGCCCCTTGTAGTTGATGATGAAGGAGCGTCCGCCAAAGGTGTCGATGGGCGTGCTTTCCTCGGGGAACAGGTAATAGGTTCCCATGTTGGGCGCCACGACGTACATGTTGTTGTCCAGCGCTCGGGCGCGGCTCTGGATCTCGAACAATTCGTTGCCGGTGCCCGGGTGTGGGTAAGAGGCGCGATAGACCACCTCGGCGCCGTTCATGGCCAGCGCGCGCGCGTTCTCCGGATAGGAGCCCTCGTTGGCCATCATGATGCCGAGCCGTCCGATGTCCGTGTCGACCACCGGCCAGAACGCCTGCAGGTTGCGCCCGTACTTCTCCACCCACCAGTCGTAGACGTCGTGCGGGCAGACCGAGTGCTCGACGGGAAACAGCGGCGAGACCTTGTAGTGCTGCAGGATCAGCTTGCCCTTGGGGTCGAGGATGAACCCGACGTTGAAGAAGCGGTCGTTGAGATCAGGATGGCGCGCCTTGGCCTGTGCCATGACGAACGCGCCATACTCCCGGGCGATCTTCCCCAGGTACTCGGTCTCCTCGCCCGGAATGTCGATCGCGCCTTCGCGCGCAAACTGCACGTGATCGAGATCGAGCACCTCGTCGTTGAATCCCTGCAGCGCGCCCTCGGGGAAGGCTATCAGGCGCACCGGCAAATCGAGGCTGGACAGCCAGGCGGCGGCTTTCACCAGGTGCGACAGGTGCTCGAGGTTGATCATGATGTCCTTGCGCTTGTGGATGCCGCGCACGGTCGGGATGAGGCCGACAGCGCTGTAGGGCTTGATCATGGGGTTCCTCCCGATAGAGCTCCCGTTGGCAAAAAGCGGCGCAAATGAGAATCACTGCGCGGGCGCGGCCCGCTGCATCTTACAAGTCGAAGCCGAGCGCAGGTACGCGATCACACGCCAGATGTCGTCGTCTCCCTGGGGCAGAGCACCGCCCCACGCAGGCATTCGCGTGCCGGGGACGCCCGCGGATATCGAGCGGAAGATCTCATCGTCGGACCCGCCGTGCTTCCACTCGCAGCCGAAGAGCCAGGGCGCGTCGCGCTGGACGTCGTGCGTGGAATGGCAGTAGGCCCCGCACGTGCCGATGAAGATCCGTCGGCCGCGCTCGACGGCAGCCGGGTCACGCGCGAAGCGAGCTGCGAGAGACTCCGCGGGCGGCGCCGGTGACAGGCTCTTCGGGCCGGCGCAAGCGAGCAGCCCGCTCAAGAAGATCGGAGCGCAGACCTTCCGCACACTGACGGGACTCACTGCGGAAGGGCGAAAACGAACAACGTGCCCCCTTCGGGAACCTTGCTGACGCCCGCCGCGAACGAGTCGAGCGTGCTGAAGCTGCCGGTCGGGACCGCGACGTACGTGCGCCCGTCCAGCTGGTAGGCGATGGGTTGGCTGCGCACGCCCCCGCCCGCGCGGAAGCGCCACACGACCTTGCCGGTCTTGGCGTCGAGCGCGAGCACCTCGCCTTCGAGGTTCCCGCTGAACACCACGCCGCCGGCAGTGCTGAGCGTGCCGCCCATCATCGGGCGCTCGTCGCGGTAGCGCCATTTGACCTTGCCCGTCGCCACGTCGATCGCGGTCATGTTTCCGTACGCCTTGCCCGCCGTCGCGTCGACGGTGTCCGGCAGGCCGCCGAGATACGGCAGGCCTTCCTTGAACGCGCTGATGCCCTTCGCGAACACCTGACAGGCCTCGGTCGACGGGATGAACGCGAGCCCGAGGTCGGGGTCGAACGCTCCGGTGAACGAGCCGTTCATGCCGCCGAGGTTGCTGGGGCAGGTGCGGAACTTCGCGTCCTCCTTCGGCACCGCGTCGGGGTTCACGCGCGGGCCGGCCCTTGTCGTCGATCGTCGCCCAGTTCACCTGCTCGAGGTAGGGCGTGGCGCGCAGGAACGTCCCGTCGGTGCGGTCGAGCACGTAGAAGAAGCCGTTGCGGTTCGCCTGCACGATCAGCTTGCGCGGCTTGCCGTCGTACTTGGTGTCGACCAGGAAGATCTGCGTGTTGCCGTCGTAGTCCCAGACGTCGTGCGGCGTGAACTGGAAATACCACTTCAGCGCGCCGGTCTTCGGGTCGAGCGCGAGCAGCGAGTCCGAGTACAGGTTGTCGCCGGCGCGGACGTCGCCGTCCCAGTCGGGCGACGGGATTGCCGGTCGTCCAGTACAGCGTGTCGGTCTCGGGGTCGTAGGCGCCGGTGGTCCACGCCGGCGCGCCGCCGCGCTCGTACGAGTCGCCGGACCACGTCTCCGCGCCGGGCTCGCCCTTGGCCGGTATCGTGTAGTGGCGCCACGCGAGCTTGCCGGTCCTGACGTCGTAGGCGTCGAAGAAGCCGCGCACGCCGTACTCGCCGCCGGCCACGCCGATGATGGCGAGCTCGCCGACGACGAGCGGCGCGGAGGTGAGGCTGAAGCCGCCCTTGTAGTCCGCGACTTCGGTTTTCCAGACGATCTCGCCGGTCTTGCGGTCGAACGCGATCAGGTGCGCGTCGAGCGTGCCCATGATCACGAGGTCGCCCGCGATGCCGACGCCGCGATTGGGCGGGCCGCAGCAGAGCCGCAGGTTCTCCGCGTTCTTGTGGTCGTAGCGCCAGAGCAGCTTGCCGCTCGTCGCGTCGAGCGCGAACAGCCGGTTGTACGACGAGGTCACGTACATCACGCCGCCGTATACGACCGGCGAGGCCTCGAACTGCCCCGTCGTGCCGGTCGGGAACGCCCACGCGACCGCGAGCTTCTTGGCGCTCTCGGGGGTGAGGTTCTTGAGCGGCGAGTGGCGGAAGTTTCGGTAGTTTCCGCCGTACTGGATCCAACGGTCGGGCGAGCTCGTGGCGGCGGTCAGCATCTCCGCGGTGACCGGGCCGGCGGACGTGCCGACCGGCTTCTCGGCCTTCCAGTGCGTGGGCAGCGGGGGCAGTTGGATCTCGGCGGGCTGTTCCTTCGCCGGCTCCGCGGGTGTGACGGCGGCCGTCGGAGCGGGAACAGCGCTCTTCGTGGAGCATCCCGTGCAGAGAGTCAACGTCGCTAGCGCGCCCGCGATCGCACGACGACTCAGTTGAGACTTCGCGTCCATACGCTCCCAGGTGGTAAGTACGAGGTGAGTTGCCGTTGCCCTCTTGGACTAAAAGCCGCGGCAGAGCAAATCGAAGGTTGCTAGGCGCATCATCGAGCCGGCTCCCGCGCGGCGCCAAGCTGAATCGAGCTCGGCGGCGGCCCGACGTAAATCCGAGAGCCACCGCCGGTCGCTGGCTGTTCGAGCACTACGTACGCTGAACATCGCGAGGCAGGAGCGTATTGAGCGAGGACCCTTCGCGACGGCTATCTTCCGGCAGCCTCCTGCTGGAAAGTGCTGAGCAGGCCCGCCATCCCCTGGAAGATCGAGACCAGTGCGGAGGCCGCCTCCGGGTCCGCTTCGATCACCACGCCGCGATCCGCCCTCGCGCGGACTTTGACGCCAGCGAACAGCGCCTCGATGCGGCGGGCCGAGATGGCCGCCGGCTCTCGCTCGACCGTGGGTTCGCGCTCCGGCGTCGCCGCGGCGACTCCTGAACCCTTCTCGGTGAGCGCGCTCTCGACTCGATCGCTGAAGTCGATCGCCTTCTCGAGCTCCGAGTCCGCCGATTCGTCGATCGCTGCGTCGGGCTCCGCCTCGCGCACCGGGACAGCGCCAGGTGTGGGCTCGACGACCTTCGCGAGCTGGCCGAGGAACGAACCGGCCCGATCGAAGCGGACCTCGTCGCTCGCGCCGTCGAAGAGGCCGTTGAAGAGCGCCTTCTTGCCCGCGACCAGAGCCTGCGATCCGCTCCTCGATGCTCGCCTCGGTGACGAGGTTGTAGACGTCGATCGGGCGCTTCTGGCCGAGCCGGTAGATGCGCCCGATGCGCTGCTCGAGCACGGCCGGGTTCCACGGCAGCTCCAGGTTGACGCAGCAGCTCGCCGCCCGCTGCAGATTGAGGCCCACGCCGCCGGCGTCGGTGGCGAACAGCACCCGCGCGCTCGGATCGTCGTGGAAGTCGACGATGTTGCGCGTGCGCTGCCGTTGCCTCTCCTCACCGGTGAAGAACACGGCGCGCAGCCCGGCGTCGGCGAGGAGGTCCGCGCACGGCCCAGTCGCGCGAGCCGCAGCATCCGCCGCCACTGGCTGAAGACGACGATCTTGCGCTCCTGCTCGACCGCGACCTGCGCGACGATCTGGCGGAGCTCCGAGGAGCTTCGGCGCTGGACAGGCTCGCGAGCAGCGCCTCGTCGGGCCGGCGCACGCGCGAGATCCCGTCCCAGACCCTCTCGAACTGGAACTGCGCGAGGCCGTTGGCGATGATCCGCTGCGTGGTGAGCAGCTGCATCAGTCTCAGGAACTCAGCCTGCGTCAGCGGGCGTCGGCTGGCGATCGCAGACGAGCTGCGCGATCGGCTGGTTGCAGCGCGTCGTGCTCGTCGCGCTGTGCGTCGGTGATCTCGACCGGCACGCGCGTGTCGGTGCGCGGCGGAAGCTGCTTCAGCACCTCCGCTGCGCGACGCGGCGAAGCATGCAGTGCGCGAGGCGCGTGCGCAGGGTGTCGAGGTTCCTCGCGCCGACGACTTCCCGCTTGCCGTCGGCGGTGCGCGAGTGCCAGGGCGCGAGTCGCCACTTGGGCTCGAGCGCCGTGTCGTCGACGAAGTCGAGGAGCGAGGCCAGCTCCTCGAGGCGGTTCTCCATCGGCGTTCCGGTCAGCACCAGACGATAGCGAGGCTTGAGGCGTCTTCACCGCCGCGGCGGTGCGCGTCGCCCAGTTCTTGATGCGCTGCGCCTCGTCGAGGACCACGATACCGGGGCCGAAGGCGTGCATCATGTCGAGGTCGCGAAGCACCTGCTCGTAGTTGACGAGCAGGAAACCCCGATGCAGAGCACCGGTAGGCGCGACGGCGATCTTCGGGTGGACCCTCGACGACGGCGATCGGCGTGCTCGTGAAGAGCTGCCACTCGCGGAGCCACTGGGGCTTCAGGCTGGCGGGCACGATCAGCAGCCCGCGCTCGACCTCGCCCGGCCCTGAAGAGGGCGTGGCAAACGGCGATCGCCTGCGCCGTCTTACCGAGGCCCATGTCGTCGGCGAGAAGCAGGCGGCCCGCTCCCAGGAACCTATCGACGCCTTCCATCTGATAAGGATAAAGCCGCCGCTCGAGCGTCGAGAGCGCGGCGCGCAGTCGGCCGACGCCGGCGAGGTTGGCGGTCACGAGCTCGAGGCGGGTCCGCTCGGCCTCGAGGAGGGCGCGGACGGCGGGCTCCACGACGACATCCGCGGACCGGCCCGAGCGCTGGCCTCCCTCGGCCAGCGCGAGCAGCGAGCGGACGAGCGCGAGACGCTTGGCAGGCTCCTGCAGGCCCCCGCCCTGGAGAAGCCACAGACCGTTCCGATTCCGGCGGAACCCTTGCCGCGCGAGCCGCCGCAGAGCGAGGGACGCGTCGAACGGCGCGTCGCCCGCGCGGATCTCGAGGCGATCGAGCCAATCACCGGCCCCTGTGAGGGGACGGATCGGATCCCACGCGATCGTCGCGGCCCCCGCGCTCCCCGGATCTTTCTCGAGGGCCGCTCGCCGCAGCGCCTGATCCCGAGCCGCGACGTCTTCGAGGACCGTCAGCAAGTGCTTGCAGAGGCCGAGGGAGCCGCGCAGGAAGTCGGCGCAGTCGCAGCTTCCGCGCAAAGGCTCGACGCTTCCGAGGAGGCTCCGGTAGGGCCGGCTGCCGCGCGCCCTGCTGCGCGTCGTGTAGCTCCCGAGCAGCCTGCCTTCGGGGGGTCGCGATGCCACGTGCAGCCGGTCGCGCTCGGCGAAGTCGAGGCGGCGCAGCAGCGCTTCCATCGCCGCGCGGCGAACGGGCCAGTCGGCGTCCGCGGTCACTGCGATCACGTGGCGGACCACGAGATCGACCGGGATGCGGCCGGTCTTGCGGTGCGCGAGCGAGCGGAGCACCCGCGCGCCTTCGGTGTCGGCGTCGTCCCCGCGCGGAGCGTCGGGGGGAGGCGGCGGCATCAGCTGTCTTGCGGGTCTCACGACGAGGCTTCGGGTCGTGTCATTCATGGTGGGCGACTTTTAACCGACGTCGCGGCGGACGAGAAGGAGGATCTTCATCGGCCGACGTGGCCCTCGAGCCGCTGCTCCTCGACCCGTCATGTAGGGCTCGCAAGATCCGCTCCTTCCCCTACGATCGCACCCCTCTCGCGAAGCGAGTGGTCTCTTGAGAAGAAAGATCGGCCGCAACGATCCCTGCCCGTGCGGCAGCGGGAAGAAGTACAAGCACTGCTGCCTCGTACGCGAGGAAGCAACGGATCTCGAGTGGCGGCGCTTGCGGCGCGCGGATGACCGGTTTGCCGGCGAGCTTTTTCGCTACGCGCTGGATCGATATGGCGAAGGCTTGCTCGAGGCCGCCTGGGAGGAATTTCTCCTCGGTCTGAAAGTCGACGTAGCTCCGAGAGATCATCCGGACTTTCCGACCACCTTCGTTCCCTGGTTTCTCTTCATCTGGAGTCCCGATCCGGGCGAGCCTGAAGCGAAGGCTCGACGCTTGCCGCCAAGAGCCTCCCGCTCTCGCCTACCTCGAGGACCCGCGAGTGAAGCTCGACGACTTCGAGAAGCGCTTCGTTCTCGCAGCGTCCGGTTGTCGGTTCTCTTTCTACTCGACTCTCGCGGTCGAGCCCGGCAGAGGTCTCCGTCTCTCGGACATCCTGACGCACCGGGAAGTCTCGGTGATCGATCGCTCGGCGAGCGAGACGGTACGGCGCGGATCGATCCTCTACGCGAGGGTCCTCACGCTCGACGGCCCATCGATCATCCACGGTTGTTCGCCGTTCGAGATCCCGCCGATTCACCGGGGCAGGATCATCGACCTTCGCGAGCAGCTCGTCGATCAGGGACGGGCGCTCACCCTGGAGCACCTCCGCGAGTTCGAAGGCGAGATCCGCGAGCTCTATCTCGAAATCGAAGACGAGATGTTGCACCCCCGGCTCCCGAAGCTCGCGAACACCGACGGAGATGCGCTCGTCCCCACGAAGATGTACTTCGATCTCTCGGCGTCACCGCGCGAGGCGTTCGAAGCCCTAGAGACCCTGGCCGTGGGAGCCACGGAGGAAGAGCTTCTCTCCGAAGCTCGCTACGGCGAGGGACACGAGCTTCGCGCCATCTCGTTCAATTGGCTCCGAGCGGGAAACAAGTTGCACAAGGGCATGGAGAACACGGCCCTCGGGCGGATCGCGATCGATGGTGCGCGGCTCACCGCCGAGGTGAATTCCCGGGAGCGTGCCGAGAAGATCCGCTCGGAGATCGAGCGCCGGCTCGCGGGGCGAGTGGTCTTCAAGCGAGCCGTGACGAGCACCATCGAGAAGATGATCGAGGAACGAGCCGAGCGAGGGGAAACGGCAAGCGACAGACGGAGGCGAGACGAGAGTCAACGAATCGAGTCGCTCCCCGAGGTGCAAGCGCAGGTGAAGGCCATGGCGAGGCGCCAATGGGAAGCCTGGTTCGACGAGGAGATCCCGGCCCTCGGAAATCTCACCCCGCGCGAGGCTGCGAAGACGCCGGAGGGCCGCGAACGCCTCGAGGCGCTCCTCCTCTCCTACGAGTGGAACGAATCTGGAGTGGGGCTCACGGCGCTCATGCGGCCGGACGTCGCTGAGCTCCGCAGAAAGCTCGGATTGGGTAGCTCAGAACCAACGAAGGTTCACGTACCGGAAAAAGGCAAATCTCGATTCTACGCCGCCTCGCCGAGTTGCCGGCAGAGCTCACCGGCGCGGCGGGGATTCGGCGGTAGCGTTCTCGTGTCGCTGGCCACGACCGGCGACGCACACTCGTCACAAAATTTCGTGGTCGCCCGAAGCTCGGCGCCGCAGTCTTGGCAGCTGTGCCGGACCGGCGCCGCGCACTGTTCGCAGAACTTGGCGGCATCCCGGTTCTCATGGCTGCACCCGGAGCACTTCATCCGGCGAGCTCCTTCGCGACCTGTTCTGCGCGGATCGGAGCGCCAATCTCGAGGAACAGGCGGTGCGCCTCGCGGAGCTCGCGCTCGCGTGCGACCTCGTCGCCCCTCAAACGGGCCAGCTCGGCGCGCTCGACGTGGAGGAAGGGCTCGTAGCTCTTCGCGCCCGACATCTCGAGCCAGGCGTCGGCTTCGGCGAGCGCAGCCTCGATCTCTCTCGTCGCCTGGAGGCCCAGGGTCTCACGGAGAGCGCGCATTCGGGTGAGTAGAGCCGAGAACTCCCAGAGTCGGGCGCCGCGCCGCCGGCAGACGGCGATTCGCTTCTTCCGCGAGCGTCAAGGCCCTTGCACGATCACCGAGGCCGAGATGCGCCGCCGCTATCACCGCGAGCACGCCGCCTTCGAGCGCCGAAAGCCGACGTTCCCTTTCGATCGTCAATGCCGTTCCCAGGGCTTCGAGCGCATCATGCCATGTCCCGTTCAAGACGTTCGCGAGCCCGAGGTTGAGGTAGGCGAAGATTCGCCCATTCTGGTGCCCCGTCCGCTCCGCGTAGTCCACCGCCTGTCGGCCGTGCGCCAGGGCGGGCACTGCCTCGCCCGTGACCTCACAGCGAAGGATGTGATAACCGTGCGAGCTCCAGAGCGGCACCAGCTGCTGAGACGTGCGCGCGAGCTCGATCACCCGGTCGAGCTCGGTTGCGCCCTCGCAAGGATGCCCCGTCAGGCTCAGCGCACCGCCGTGCACAAACGAGAGGCCGAGGCTCGGGCTAAACCCGAGTCGATCGGCGCCGAGGTCGAGATCTCCCCGAGCGAGCCCGAGACCTTCCTCCGCAGTGGCAAGGCAGTCGCGGAGCCGCCCAGCCAAAAAATAGGCCATGGACAGGCCGTACCGAACCACCACTCTCGAACCCACATCCTCCGTCTCGTCGGCGCGCCGAATCGCCTCGAGAAGCGGGTCCAGGGCCTCTGCGACGGCCCCAGCATAGAGCCGGATGCTGCCGAATCCGTTCAGGACCTGGCTGAGGACGTGAGGATCGCGGCTCCGTGTCGCGAGCTCCCGTCCTTCTCGAAACAGCGAGGTCGCCTGGTCCTCCAGATCGCCCATACGAGCGAGGTGATTCATGATCAGGGCGCGCACGGCTGCTCTCTCGGCGAGGCTCTCCGGCGTCTCCGGGAGCACGTCCAGGAGCTCCCGCACACTCCCCCAGTGCCGCAGCGCCTCAGAGGGATTGTTGAGGCCCACCCACTCGGCCGCGCGGCGATGCCACTTCGCCGCTTCCCTAGCGTCGCCCGCACGCTCCCAGTGGTAGGCGAGAAGCGCCGCACGCTCGCCGAGCTTCCCCGACTCGAGCTCCTCGATCGCGCGCGCGACCGCGGCATGGACGCGGGCTCTTCGCTCGGTGAGCTGCGAGCGATAGGCGACCTCCTGGGTGAGGGGGTGTTTGAACGCGTACTCCGCCTCTGGATAGAGCGCCTCTTCGTAGAGGAACTCGGCGTCAATCAGCGCCCGCAGAGCGTCGGCCAGCTCCGTCTCGGGAAGCTCCCCGACGCGCTTTAGGACCGGCTCCGAGAACGTCTTCCCGATCACGGACGCGGTTTGGAGGACTCGCTTCTCCTTCTCCGGAAGCCGATCGATCCGGGCGGCGAGAACGGCCTGGACGGTGGGCGGAATCGAGACCGCGTGTATCGGCTTCGTCAGTCTGTAGGCGCCCTTCGACCCTTCGAGACTTCCGGCTTCGGCGAGCGACAGGACGACCTCCTCGATGAAAAACGGGTTTCCGCCCGTTCGCTCACGAATCAGGCCTCCGAGACCCGCGAGCGACGGATCGTTGCCGAGAAGATCCGTCAGCAGCTCCGCGATCGCTTCCGGATTGAGCGGGAGGAGCGGAAGCTGCTGGTAGTATGACTTCTGCATCCAGCGGGCGTGATACTCGGGGCGGAAGTTCACCACACGAAGAACCTGGGTGCCCGATGGATCCCGTCGGAGAGGATCGCGAAGAAGCGGTCCATGATCTTGTGCCACTCTTCGGGATCGACCTGCTCGGCGAGATCCATCGACCCCTTCACGTCCGCGAAGAGGACCGTGACCAGTTTGCGCTCGCCTTCGAGAGCGGAGCGCGAGGTGAGGATCTTCTCGGCGAGGTGCTTCGGCGTGTACGCGCGTGGGTCGGGCGCTGGCGCTGGCTTCGCGAATTCAGCGAGCCGCCGCCCGCACTCGCCGCAAAACTTGATTCCGGGCGCGTTCTCGAAGCCGCAGCTCGAGCACTCGAGCTTCAGCGATGCACCACACTCGCCGCAGAACTTTACGCCCGTCGTGTTCTCGTGCCCGCAGGCTGGACAGCGCATCGTCTTTTGTTCGATCGCCTTGGCGACAGCAGCGCCTCATATCAAGCGCGCGTTGTGCACCACCACGCCGAGGGCTGGGGCCCGAGCGAGTGGGCCATCGGCGGTGACGAGGGCGGCGTTCCGGAACCGCGCCGCCGCCACGTAGAGTGCATCGTAGGCCGTCACGTGCCCGCGGAGTGACCATGCCTGCCGAAGCAGTGGACGATGAGGAAGTCGCTGTATGCCCCAGTCGCGCAGGTCGTCGACCGCTTCAGCGGCGCGGCCTTGGGTGAGTCGCCCGGATCCGACCTCTCGCCGCAACACCGCGAGCACCTCGGCATCGAGCAGCTCGGGAGCGACGAGATCCGCCTCCTCCAGGAGCCCGCCGACCTGCAGGCCGAGAGCCGTCTGAAGCAGGTACTCGACGGCCGCGGAAGCGTCGATCACGAGGATCAATCGCGCAGTTCCTGCCCACGTCCGGCGCGAACTTCTTCCAGCGTGCGCGCTGCCGGCCGCCCGAGATCGACGGGAGAACGCTTCGCCAGGCGGGCGCGGAATTCCTCGCGCTCGATTTCCCGGTTCACCGCGTCGAGGACCACGTCCCTGACTGTTCGCCCCTTACGGCGGGCATAAGCGCGGATTCGTTGGTGCAGGCGCTCGGGCACATTCTTGACCTGGAGATTAGCCATGGGATGCCAATAGCATCCCTTGGGTATGCCGACAACACGAACGCACTGGCAGACGACTCCGGCGCGTCGCATCTCGCCGCTCCCATCTCGGCGCTACCCAGAGGCTCGAGCAGCAAGGCTCATCCAAGTGCTCTCAGTATGCGAAATCATGGGGGAATCTTACTCGTAAGCGCTAGGCCTATAATTGACACGAGATTCGTGGAACACTAGTTTCGTGTTAGTGAAGAACATCACGATAACCGTCGACGAGGAGGTCGCCCGGTGGGCAAGGGTCTGGGCCGCTCAGCAAAATACCAGTGTGTCGAGGCTCGTCGGAGAGCTGCTGCGCCAGCGGATGCTCGAAGAGGATGACTACGAGCACGCGATGCGACGGTATAGCCGACGAAAGCCCGTGGAGTTGAAGGCGAGCTCCCAAAGCTACCCCAAACGGGACGAGCTGCATGCCCGAACCGACCTTCGTTGACACGAACGTTCTCGTCTACGCACGCGATGCGTCTGAAGCCGACAAGCAGGGAAAGGCGAACGCATGGATGACTCACCTCTGGCGAGCGCGCGTAGGGCGGCTGAGCATCCAGGTCCTTCATGAATTCTACGTCACGGTCACGCAAAAGCTTCGGCCGGGTCTCGATCGAGAAATCGCACGCGAAGAAGTCAGGGATCTCCTCAGCTGGCGTCCGCTTCCCCTCGATCGCCCGCTCACCGAGGGCGCGTGGGGCATTCAGGACCGCCATGGCCTTTCATGGTGGGATTCGCTCATCGTGTCCGCGGCGCAGGTCGCTGGCTGTCGCTATCTCTTGACCGAGGATCTCGGTGACGGGCAGCACTATGATGATCTCGTCGTCGTGAGCCCGTTCCTGCACGATCCAGGTTCTCTCGAGTGACTCGCTCGCCTTCGCCTGCCACCTGCCTCGTCCACGAATCTGTCTTCAAGGCCCGAGCGCCTTCGCCACCTCCGCCCCGCGGCCTCGATCTCTCTCGTCGCCTGCGAGCTGAAGACCCTGCTCCGGCAAGGGCGAGGCACTCGCGGAGTCATTTTGTAGATTTCGGCCGTTTATCGCGGCTATCTTCCTCGGCGGTACCTTCATCGTCGACAAGTACGCGGTGTTCTTCGATCTGCTGTTCTGCGTCGCGAGTATTCTCGCCGTTCTGATGGCGGTCGACTTTCTCACCACCACCTCCGTGCGCGGGGGCGAGTATTACTCGCTGGTGCTGTTCGCGACGTCTGGGATGATGATGATGGCCGCGGCGACCGACCTCATCGTGATCTTTCTCGGACTCGAGGTGATGTCGATCGCGGTGTACGTGCTGGCCGGCGTGTGGCGCCAGGAGGTCCGCTCCAACGAGGCGGCGCTCAAGTACTTTCTCCTCGGCGCGTTTGCGACCGGGTTCCTGCTCTTCGGCATCGCTCTCGTCTACGGCGGGACGGCGAGCACGTGGCTCGACGCCGTCGCCGCGCGTGTCTCGCGTCACGGCGAGGGCCAGGAGATGCTGATGCTCGGTATCGGGCTTCTCATCGTCGGCTTCGGCTTCAAGGTCGCGAGGCATCTTTCCCGGTCTCGGCTTCGCGCTCGCCAAGGGGGGATTCCTGTCGCTCGGATGAATGGACGGCCCGCCTACCGGCTTCCGGCCCCGCAAGCGCACCGCCAGGTCGCTGGCGGTATCCGGTCGCCGATAATCTGCCTAGGCTTTCTGCCCGATGAGGTAGAGGCAGCCCTCGGCGCCGGTGAGCGCGGTGTGAACGGTTCCCTTTGGCAACATGAGCCGGTCGCCGGGCTTCAGCGTGTAGCGGTTCGCGGCGATGCCGAACGTGATCTCGCCGCGGATGACCCACAGGCTCTCATCGTGGTCGTGCGCGTGCGGCTGATAGTCGGCGCCCGCGTCGTCGCGCCAGCGAAACACCTCGAAGCCTTCGTCTTCGAGGCGCCGCTTCAGCGTGCCGTCACGCGGTTTCGCCGACTCGTTCCAGCGTATGACTTCGAGCTTCACTGCGTGTCGGCCTCGACTTCGAGTCTGCGCTCTGCGACAACGAGCGGCAAGCGATGAACGCCTCGCGTGACCGGTCGGCGATCGTAACCATCGGCCGGCCGCGCCACCTCTTCAGCAGCCGATGGCATCTTTGAGCCGGGTGACGGCGGCCCGCGGGCTCGTCGCGCTCGCGGCGATCGCGATCCTCGCCGTGCTCGGACGGCGGGCGGGCGGCTACGTGCCGGCGTTCGCGGCGTGGGTCGATCGGCTGGGGCCGTGGGGACCGCTCGTCTTCATCCTCGGCTACGCGGTCGCGGTGATCGCGCTCGTGCCCGCGGCGCTCTTGACGTTGACCGCCGGCGCGATCTTCGGGCTCGCCCGAGGCACGGTTTACGTCTTCGTCGCCTCCGTCACCGGATCGATCGGCGCGTTCCTGCAATCCACGACCGAATTCCTCGTTGCTCTCGCCCGCCGGACTACGGATAAAAGCCCATACGTTAGGCGTTACGCAGAGCGATCGAATGAACAAATGGGGCATCCCGGCGTGGCTTGAGCGTGAGGTGCGGCAGCGAGATAAGGAGTGCGTCTACTGCCGAATCCCGATGCTTGAGTCGCCCCCCGCGGACAGATCGCGAAAAACTGTCGCGACGTGGGAGCACATCATTAACGACGCGAGAATTGTTACTCGAGAGAATATCGCGAGATGCTGCGCCGTCTTGCAATTCAAGTAAAGGAACAAAGAAACTCTCCCTCTGGATTGAGTCGAGTTACTGCAAACGGCGCGGGATTGGCAGGAACACGGTTGCAGATGTTGTTAAGCAAGCGTTGAGGAGTGACGCCTAACTTGGCGCTGGGGATCACGCGCGCTGTCTCAAGGAGGCCGTTAGCGCGCGTAGCTCAGCTTGCGCCCTAGGCGGCGCCACATATACGGGGAGGACAAACTGAGTGCCCTTTCCCAAACAAGCCGAGATCGAGGTTCCTCTACTACAAGCGCTCGTTGAGTTAGGGGGAGAAGGTCGCCCACGTGATATCTACCCACTCGTTGCCAAGCGATTCCCGCAACTGACGCCAGAGGAACAGGAAGAGCGCCTGGAGAACTACCCGTCGACTCGGAAGTGGTCCAACCTGGTCCAGTGGATTCGACAGCGACTCGTGGACCTCGGCCATGTCGATGGCTCCCAACGCGGAATCTGGAAGATTACAGCGGCCGGACGTGCTCGACTGCGTGACAAGGACGTGGCGCCAGCGACCGCGACCAGTTCCGGTCAGAGTTCTGATGCACGTATCGCGGCGCCTCCCGCTACTAGCTTGCGCGACTTCGTCAACGCGAACATGCAGGAGATTAGGACACGGCTTGTCGCTGAACTTCGAGATCTCACCCCCCGAGCTTTTGAGCACTTCTGCAAGGAATTTCTGGCTCACCTGGGCTACCGAAACGTTGAAGTGACCCGCAAGAGCCAAGATGGAGGCATCGACGGACACGGTGATTTCCGTCAGGGAGCCATCAGCATTCGTTCGGCCTTTCAGGCCAAGCGGTGGACCGACAACCCCGTGGGGAGGCCTGACATCGACAGATTCCGCGGAGCCATTCAGGGAGAGTACGACCACGGGGTCTTTCTCACCACGAGCAGATTCTCCAAGGACGCCATGGGGGCATCGTACAAGAAAGGAGCGATCACCATCCTCCTGCTTGATGGTCCCGCCATTGCGGACTTGTTGGTTGAGCGCGGACTCGGAGTCAGGAAGCTGCCGTTGTACCTGTTTGATATCGATGAAGAGTTCTTCGACCTTGAGGACGAGTAACCGGAATCGGCGGCCGGCTAACAACCAGCGGCTGGAGCGGACCGCTGAAAGGCGCGGCCGCTCAGCCGCAAGCCGTTAGACCGTTTGCCCTTTGACGAGCTGGACCTGCTGTGATTACATCGTAATCACGAGGTGGGCCGTGAAGACCCGTATCGTTCGAATCGGCAATTCCCGTGGCGTTAGACTTCCGAAGCCGTTGATCGAAGAGGCCGGCCTGCCGGACGAGGTCGACGTCCGTGCGCGTAACGGCGCCATCATCATCGCGCCAGCGACCCGTGCACGCGCCGGGTGGGAGGAGGCCGCGAAGCTACTTCGGGCGCGAGACGAGGACAAACTTCTTCATCCTCCAACACCCACTCGTTTCGATGAGACGGAGTGGAAGTGGTAACGGGCAGGGCGGTCCAGCGTGGGGAAGTTTTCTTGGTAGATCTCAACCCGACTCGGGGCGCTGAAATCCGGAAGATGCGACCCTGCGCCGTGGTGTCGCCGGACGAGCTCAATTCGCATCTGCGGACCTTCATTGTTGCTCCCCTCACCGCCGGCCGTCACCCGTATCCCTTCCGCATTCCGTGCCGATTCGCCGGAAGAGCGGGTCACGTGGTCCTCGACCAAATCCGCACCGTAGATCAGGAGCGGCTAGTACGGCGACTGGGACGGTTGTCGCCTGGAACACTCTCGCATGCCTTGGTGGTGTTGCAGGAGATGTTTGCGCCGTGAAGCGACAACGAGCATCACGACTCCCTGGTTGCGGCTCTCCGCGGCTGAAGAAGAAGAGGAGCATACGTGAAAGAGAAAGGCCGCCGTCGAGAGGCGCCCCTGCTCCGCAGGAACGTCCGTGGCCGTTCACGCCGACCGGAAGCGCATGCGGTAGGCGCTCGGCGGCACGCACAAGGTCTTGACCGAGGATCTCAGTGACGGGCAGCACTATGATGATCTCGTCGTCGTGAGCCCGTTCCTGCACGATCCAGGTTCTCTCGAGTGACTCGCTCGCCTTCGCCTGCCACCTGCCTCGTCCACGAATCTGTCTTCAAGGCCCGAGCTCCTTCGCCACCTCCGCCGCGGCCTCGATCTCTCTCGTCGCCTGCGAGCTGAAGACCCTGCTCCGGCAAGGCACTCGCGAAGTCATTTTGTAGATTTCGGCCGTTTATCGCGGCTATCTTCTGCCAAATGGAAGGCCGATCCCAAATGCAGCGTGAGGGCTCCGCTCTTCGTCGTGACCGTGTGTCCGCGCCCCCGCGCGGAATCGGAACCGTGAGTCCGGCGGGGCAGTGGCCCGTCCGGTACACCATTGGCTTCAAGATCTTCGCGATCGCAGCCGGGCTCCTCGTGCTCATGGCGGGCGCGACACTGCTGATGGTCCGCATGTCGCAGGACGTGGACGACGAGCTCGAGTTCTTCGCGAGCACGTATTTCCCGAGCTACGCTGCGATCGCCCGTGCCAACGTGCGTTCCGTGGAACGCGCCCTCGTCCTAAGGCGGCTGGTGATCGCCTCCACCGACGAGACGGCTGCCCCCGAGCGCCGTCAGGTATTGCGTGACCAGTTTGCCGAGCTGGGCCGGCAAAGTGAGCAAGAGCTCGCTCTGGCCCGGGCCAAGCTGGCCGAGCGACTCGGTCGGCCTGGTGGCTTCGACGACGTCGTCGCTGTGGCCAGATTGGACACCCGCCTCGGGCGGTGGAGCGAGGAACACCGCGGCAGGTATGAGGTACTGGCGTCGAAGTTCCTCGAGGCCCTCGACCGGCGCGACGAGGCACAGTATCGCCCGCTGCTGGCCGCCCTCGACGAACTGCGCGACGACTTCGATCACACCCTCGACGGGGCCCGCCGCGAGATGCTCCAGATCGTCACGCAGGCCGAGGTGGAGACCAGCCGCCGACAGCAGCAGGTAGTGCGGGTCAGCTTGCTGGTCACGGCCATTGCCGGCTTGCTCGGGCTCGGCTTCGCCGCGGTCGTCGCCAACGGTCTCGTTCGGCCGGTCCGGCGGCTGCTCGACGGCACGAAGGCGGTCAGGGAAGGGCAGCTCGACGCGGTGATCCCCGTCACGTCCCGCGACGAGATCGGCCGGCTCACCGAGGAGTTCAACCACATGATCGGCGAGCTCCGGGTGAAGGCGAGGATCTTGGACACCTTCGGGCGGTACGTGGACCCGCGCATCGTCGAGGGGCTGATCGACCGGCCCGAGCTGACCGGGATCAACGGCGAGCGGCGAGTGATGACCGTCCTCTTCTGCGACATGCAGGGGTTCACTTCACTCAGTGAGCGCATGACACCTTCGGGGATGGTCACCGTTCTGAACGAATACCTCAGCGTCATGTCCAAGGCTGTCCGCGAGCATGAGGGGATCATCGACAAATACATCGGAGACGCGGTCATGGCGTTCTGGGGCCCGCCCTTCAACGACCCCGAGGAGCAGTGCCGGCTTGCGTGCCTCGCGGCACTCGCGCAGCTCGGCCGGCTCGCGCTCTTCCGTCAAGCGCTGCCCGAGCTGATCGGGATCCGCCGCGGCCTGCCCGACGTCGACATACGCATCGGCATCGCCACAGGTGACGTCGTGGTCGGCAACGTCGGGTCCGACCTCACCAAGAGCTATACGGTCATGGGAGCGACCGTGAACGTCGGCTCGCGCCTCCAGGCCGTCAACAAGACCTACAGCACGCACATCCTGGTCAACGAGGCCACCGCCAGCAAGGTGGAGGGCGCCATCGAGGTGAGGGAGATCGATTCGATCGTGGTCGCTGGCACGAGCGAGCCGCAGCGAGTGTTCGAGGTACTGGGGCGAACGGGAGAGCTCGATCCGTCAACGGTCAAGCTGCGCGATCGCTTCGGTGCGGGACTCGCGGCATATCGTCGCCAGGAGTGGGCGGAGGCGCGCGCAGAGTTCGAGGGAGGCCTCGCTGTCGTGCCCGGTGACGGACCATCGCGTGTGTTACTCGCGCGGGCGGCGCACCTCGCCGAGCACCCACCGGGGCCAGACTGGAGCGGCGTCTGGGCGTCGCCCGACAAGTAGACCCGCTGGGCTACGCGGCAGAAGCGCGGCCGTGCTCGAATCCCATCCCGCCGCCTCAGCGGGCCGTTGCCCGGAGGGCGCGGCGTTCGAGACGCATCAGCCCGTCATAGGCGGCGTACTTGTATGCCTCGCTCCGCGTCGGCACGGCGAAGGTCGCGTCGATGAAGCGGTCGATCGTGCCACCCTCGTGCATCACGAACTGCCCGATGTGGACGAGCTCGCTCGCGAGCTCGCCGACGATGTGCACGCCGAGGAGCGTCTTGTCGGGCACCCGGAACACGAGCTTCACGAGGCCGTCCGGGAACCCTGAGATCCGGGCTTTGGCGTTCGCGCCGAAGGAAGACCGGCCCACCTCGTACTCGATTCCCGAACCGCGCGCCTGCTCCTCAGTGAGGCCGACCCAAGCGGCCTCGGGAATCGAGAAAACATACGTCGGGCGAAAGGAGTCGGCCGCGGTCTTGAATTCGAAGCCGAAGGCGCGGCATACGGCTACTCGCGCCTGCTCCATCGCGTTGGAGGCAAGACCGAGGGGGCCGATCACGTCGCCGGCAGCGAATACCCCGGGGGCGGTGGTCGCGTACCGGTCGTCCACGCGGACCCAGCCGGCGGCGTCGAGCTCGACTCCGACTTCCGCGAGGCCGAGCCCCTCGATTTGCGGAAGCCGGCCCACGGCGACCAGGATCTTCTCCGCGCTGAGCGTCCGGCCGTCCGCGAGCCTGGCCTCGAGCGCGCCGCCCTCCCGCGCGACACCGGACGCCGAGGCCATTGGGATCACACGGATTCCCATGGAATTGAATGACTCTGTGAGAACCCGCGCCATCTCGACATCGAGTGCCGGGAGGAGGTGATCGCCAGCATCCACGATGGTGACCGATACCCCGAGGGCAGCGAAGATAGACGCGTACTCGCATCCCGCCGAGCCGCCACCGATGACGAGGACCGACTGCGGCGCTCGCTCGATCCCGAGGATGCTCTCCGTGTCGTGAACGTCGGGATCGTCGTTCGGGATGCCGGGCGGGTGGCCGGGTCTCGAACCACAGGCGAGAAGGACGACGTCGGCCTCGAGCACGACCCGTTCCCCTCCCACCTTCTCGACCTCGACCTTCGGGCCGGGGAGCAAGCGCGCACGACCGCGGACGCTTTCGATGCCGTGGCGCACGAGGTTGCGCTCCACGGCTTTCGTCATGAACTCCGAGACCTCGAGCCTTCGAGCCATGAGGACGCCCCACGGGTCCGCCACGCTAGCAGCCGCTACGCCGTTCGCGCGCTGGCCCAGTCCGTAGAGGTAGATGGCTCCTTCGCGCAGAGTCTTGGTCGGGATCCCCGCCGAGGTCACCGCGATGCCACCGGGACGGGGACGGGAGTCGACGATGGCGACGCGCTTCCCGAAGTACGCGGCCTGAGCGGCGCCTTTCTCCCCGGCCGGCCCGGCGCCGATGACGACCAGGTGGTACTTCGCCTTCATGCCAAGGCTCGGCTCACCAAGGCTGGCCGCTCATACCCGAGATCGGCCGTGCTCCCGGACCTCCGGGCTGCTCGAAGAGAGTGCCGCGTGTGCTCGCCGAGAAGGAACACACGTACACGACCGGCTCCCAGCTGTTGTTCGCGACCTCATGCTTGACCCCTTGCGGGATGTAGAGCGTCTGCCCCGGGAAGATCTTCAGGTTCCGATCACCCACACGCACGTCGCACTCGCCCTGTAGCATGAAGACGATCTCTTCCGCCGCCGTGTGCCAGTGCTCGGGGTTCGTCTTCCCCGGAAGGATGTGCACGAGGCCGAAGCTCTGTTCGCAGCCTGGAACCAAGTCGTTGTTCGCGACCCACTTGACCGCTCCCCATTCGTACACGACGGGCTCGATGTCCTTGGTCTCTGTGATGATGCATTCCAGCATTGGGACCTCCTTCGGACGAGAGTGACAATCGTCTTTTCGAGGAGAAAAAAGCCCTCTCAGCGCCAGAGCGCTAGATGCTAATTGAGCAGCGCGAGAACGAGTGGGCGCACGCTCTTGCACTGCAGCTTGAGCGTCGCTACCACCACTCGAAAAGGAAGCGCAAACACTTCTGCGTCGAACGCGGGCTGTCGGTACCGTTGACGGCGCCGTGAGGTGGTGGGATACATGTCGTTGGCGAAGTCCGCCGCACGCCGCGGACAGTGCGCGGAGGGCCGACAAGATGCCTAGTCTGAAACGTCGCCTGTCGTCGCTCGACGCGTCGTTCCTCTACCTGGAATCGAACTGCAGCCCCACGCATGTCGGGGGTATGTTGGTCTTCGAAGGCGAGATGTCCTTCGAAAGATATTTGCGCTTCCTGGAAGATCGGATCCATCTGATCCCCCGCTACCGCCAGCGGCTGGCGGAGGTACCCTTCAATCTCGCCCACGCGACGCTCGAGGACGATCCCGACTTCAAGCTCGAGAACCACGTCAAGCGCCATCAGTTGAAACGAGGGCTCAAGGAGCCGGAGGTGATCGAAGAGGCGTTGCGGGTGTACGAGCCTCCGCTCGACCGCCGCCGTCCGCTCTGGGAGAACCACCTGCTCGAAGGCGTGAAAGGGCGCACGATCGTCGTACAGAAGATCCACCACGCGCTGGTCGACGGAGTGTCGACCGTCGAGATGTCGGTCGTCATGTCCGATTTCGGTCCGACACCGAAGAAGATCGAGCCACCCATGAGTCCCTGGACGCCACCGCCCCTGCCCAGCAGCGGCGAGCGGCTGATCTGGGCGATCCGGGACCTATTGGTCAACCAGGTCGACACCGTGTCGAGCAACGCCCTCGAGCTCATTCGCGACCCCGCCGGTACCGCCCGGCGCCTGCGCGAGGCGGCAGAGACGATGCGCGCGATGGGCGAATCGCTGTCGCGGCCGATCGTCATGACTCCCTGGCAGGCAGGCGTGGTCGGCCAGCGGCGCTCCTTCGCGCTCTGTCGACAGCCCTTCGCCGACTATCGGGCGATCCGCAACGCTTTCGGCGGCACCGTCAACGACGTCGTGTTGACGGTCCTAACCGAGGGGGCGGCGCGCTATCTGAAGCATCACCGGTGGCCCGCCGCCGGCCAGCGATTCCGACTCGGATGCCCGGTCAGCGTGCGTCGGAGCGAGGAAAAGTCCGACCTCGGCAATCGGGTGTCGATGATGTTCCCGATGATGCCGGCGGAGTCGATCGACCTGGTCGAGCGCCTCAAGCTCATCAGCGAGGAGACAGCGGGCATCAAGAAGGCGGGCCTACCCCAGGCGATGGATCGAATGGGGACGCTGCTCGATGTGATCTCACCGTCCCTCATCGCGCTCGCTGGACGCGTCGGCACCACCGCCCTCGACTGGGCATCGACGCTCTACGGCGTGCTTGGCGTCAAGCCTCGTCCTGAGGCTTTTCCGCTACCGGCCACGGGGATCAATTTCATCGCCACGAACGTCCCGGGCGTACAGGTCCCCATGTACATGGATGGCCACAAGCTGCTCTATCAGACCGGCTTCGTAGGGCCCGGCGGCACCATCGGCTTCGGCGTACCGATCACCAGCTACAACCAGGAGATGTTCTTCCACCTGACCGCCGATCCGCGGCTGATGCCCGATGTCGAGCGCATGAAGCAGTTCATCGACGACTCGTTCGCCGAATTGCGAGACCGCGCGGTGCGTACGATGCGAGCCCCTGCCGTCCCAATGTCCGCCGCAGCTTCCTGATGCACGCTGACGCGGGGCTGGCGTCGCTGCCGCCGCGCCACCGGCGCATTTCACGGAAGTAGTGTGGTGAGGATTTGGGCTTGGCCTACGCCGCGGCTTGGTCGGTGAACCCCGTCAGATCGAACGTCATCACCAGCAGGTCGCGCGGCTGCCCCCGCCGATCTTCCACCCAGTCGGCGAGCAACGCCTCGACCTTGAAGCCCAGCCGCTCGCAGGCCGTGCGCGCCCCGGTCTGCTCGGGCGTCATCATCGCGACCAGCTTCTTGACCCCATGGCTCTTGCCGACCTCGAAGATTTCGGACGTGAGCGCACGCCCTAGCCCCACGCCGCGGTAACGTCGCGCCGCGTTGACCCGGATCTCACCGATCCGTCGTGTCCAGCGCGCATGGTCCTGGTGAAGGCTTGCGTAGGCGATCATCTCGCCGTTCACCTCGGCCAGGATCGTGATCGTCGTCCCTTTGCGGATATTGTCGATCCAGCTGTCGACGATGGCCGGATCGGTGATGTCGGTTCGCAGAAAGAGCAAATCCTCTTCGGAGAGCTTGCCCGCAAAGCGGAGGATCGCGTCTTTGTCGGCGGCCGTCATCAGGCGTAGATGCACCACTTTGCTGTCGGGGAGCTTGATCTGCTTGGGGTACTGTTCGAGCGTGCTGTTGGCCACGTGTTCCTCCTCGCAGGGTGCGGCTGATCGCGCATAGTTCCGTAGCCTGGCGTTCGTCAAGGGGACTTCTTCGACAGTGCCGCGGCCGATCGGTGTTCCGTCGTGCTTCACGAGAAGTTCCGGGCGACTCCCGAGGGGGATGCGACGGCCTTGCCTTGCCACTCTCCATTGACGGCCTCGCGGAGGCAGGGGTATGGCTTCGCGGGCGACACTCTTCGACGACGGAGGATCCAATGAAAGGCGTTCCCGTTGTGTTGATGCTGGCGCTGGAGCTTCAACTCCTTCGACACGTCGTTCCCGCCGGATCTACCGAGCTGCTTCTGAGATCGTTCTGCAATTTGTTGGCGTGACAAAAATGACGATTAACATCTTTTGACCGTAGGTAAAAACCACTAATCAAACAAAAATCGCGCCGAGGGCCGACCATTTGTGCAACCAAGCTCCCGGGCATAACGCTTGCTCTCCGCCGTGGTAACGAACGGAGAGCCCTGATGAGAACGATCCTCATTGCCGCGATGACCCTTCTACTGACGACGAGTGCCTATGCGCAGTCGGTGAATCAGCAGCCGGAAGTTCCGCACGCCTACTACGGAAGGGACGGCTTCTGGCACTGTGACCCCGGCTACGCAGCGGGTGAATCCGGAGGGTGCGAGCTGGTTGCGAACCCCCAGCTCCTTTCCGCCGGGGGGAGGCTCCGCGAACTCGAGATGAGCGAGCGAACGAGCGCTCCGGTCAAGACGCAGGCGCGGTGAGGGAAGGACGGCCGCCGCGGTGCCGTCGCCTGGAAGTTCGCGACAACCTTTGGCGGCCCGCTCAGTCGGCGCCCGCTAGCTGTAGAACAACCGCCGCCAGCCGTCACGCACGAAGGGCCGCCAGCGGTGCAGGCGTTGGGCGAAGACGCACGGTACTACGAGCAGATCCGCATGGAGGGTATGCCGCCGCCCTACCGAGCGAAGTGAGCACGGCTCGCCTGCCGCACCCGGTCCCGGCCCTTTTGCGCGAGGGCGCTCAATCTTCTTTGACGCTGTAGCTTTCGAAGTCCACGTCCATGAAATCGGTTCGGATGCCCGCGAACCCCGGACTGGCGATCGGTGCCCCGCCGACTCCCGTATCGTGCACCTGTAGCGCGAGATTCCCGTCTACCCACAACGCGACGTCGACACTGCCGTCTCCGTTGGAGTGGGTCTCGCTGCGAAGACTGACGGGCCGGTTCGTCGGGATCAGGTTCGGATTTCGCTCGCGATCGTACGCGCCGGGGAACACCGGCACGAACCCGAGCGTGTGGTAGACGCCGTGGAGCTTCTTCTTGATCACGGCTCCTCCGTCCACGCGGATCCCGGCATAGTAGAGATTGTCGCCGTCGAGATAGTGCTGAAAGAGCAGCACTCCGTTCGACTCGTTGCGATTCGGGCTCGCTGAGAGCTCGATCCGATCGATCGTGAACGTTAGATCCTGGACCGGGTTGCGGTAGGTCTGCCGGGTCACGAGGCGAAATAGGTTCTGCGGATGCGCTCCGCCGTCGGTATCGGTTGGGTTCGAGCGGGCGTAGGCCTGGTGCCAAGGATCGCTTGCCGGCGCCTCGCCCTCGATGGTGTGGCCAAAGCCGCCGTCGAAGATGAATCGCCCTCCCGAATTCAGCCAGAATTGCGGGCTCGAGCTCTCGGCCATCGAGCCAGCCTCTTCGAGGGCACCGCTGGACGTCGACGACCCGCCGCCACCCGATCCCCCGCCCCCCGATCCACCACAGGACGCGGTCACGAGCGCCAACGCGAAGGCGCCGACTGCGCGCTGCCGGCCAGCACGTGGTCGCCGGACGAGAGCAGCATCGTCGCGCAATGCGTGGCGGCCATGCCGGTCGAAAAGGCCAGCGCCGCCACGCCTCCTTCGAGCGACGCCAGCACGCGCTCCAGGCTTTTCCGTGTCGGGTTTCCGCTGCGGGAATAGTCAAAAGCGCCCCACTCGCCGGAGCCCGGCTGGACGAACGTCGAGGCCACATGAATCGGCGGCACGACTGCGCCGGTCTGTGGATCGCGCTCGCTGCCAATATGGATCGCCCGGGTGCGAAAATGCATGAAGTCACCGTGTTTTGGACCGTTTTTTAGTGCTTTTTGAGCGTAGTCGCCTGCCGTCGCGGACACAATGCCATGTGTTTCCCGGTAGCCGAACTCGTGAGAGTTCGGGCTGTACCTCTGAGCAAGTTCGACATCTTCCGTGATCCGCCCGAAGTCTGGCGACTTCGGCTACAAGTGCACTTCGCCCGCGGTAGAATGTCGTCATTCTTGGCCCAGCGGCCAGCCGCAACTTTTCCCGGCACCCACTCACGGAGACTCCCCGATGAGCGAAATGATGCTCAACATTCTCGATGGGCAGCGGGAAGTTCACGGCACCGTGCACGGCAGCGTGGTCGACGCGGTGGTAGCTGCCTTAAGTGCTGATCCGGAGACGATTGAAGAGCTGCAAGCGGCTGTCGCTCGCTTCCAAATCCCGCTCCATGGTCACGGGGTAATTGATCACCTGCGGCAGGGAATCAGCGATGAGCCCTGGGATGCGGGCATTTGCGTGATCGACATGCCGGCGCGGCTGGTCGCGTGGCAATCGACCTATCACGATGGGCATTGCGCGACGGAGCACGTCGTGCCGTTCCACGTTGCCGATCACTGGGAGTTTACCGACTGTTCCACCAACCCACTGTATTGGCCAGCCCCAATTGCTGTGTAATATTCATGAATTGGGATAACCCGTTCCTGAAAACAGTAATTGGCATCCATTCACCGGCAAGTAAGAGGTCGGGCCTGTTGTCGTTATTAATATCTGACCAGACGGCTGCATTCACCATACCAATGTTCTTTAAACCGGGTGCCCTGGCATCGGTTACATCACTAAACCGCCCCCCATTGTTCTCAAGCAACTGGCTGTTACCACCCGCCGGGTAATGTTGCGGCGTGATCTTTCCACCAATAAAAAGATCCAGGTCACCATCAAGATCATAATCTGCAGCCACCACGCATGAGCCACTGTTTGACGCAGCGGGCAAGGCCAGCCTATCCTGGGTAAAGTTCCCTTTACCATCGTTAATGTATAAACGATCCTGGTAATACTTTGAACCTGCAGCGAATTCATTGCCACCACTAACAATATAAAGGTCCAGGTCTGTATCATTATCTGCATCAAATAACAATACACCCATATCTTCTTCTGATTTTTTTGTAGTGGTCAACGGTCTCGACAGAAAACGGCCATTGGATTGCTGGAAAAAAAGTTGACCGGATTGATTGTATGCACCACCCACAAAAAAATCATCGAGTGCATCTCCATTCATATCCCCAACTGCAATACCTGGTCCGTTTTGGGAAAATTTATGCGGTATAAGTGGTTGGATATTAAAGTCGGTATAAGGTGTTTCCTTGTGCTTAAATTCAATTCCATATTTGCTATCGGAAGGCTTAAAAGCAGGCTGGTAATCACTTACATTGGAAGATGAAGCATTGCTGCTTTTTGAATAATCAACCTTCAATACCTGGTTGGCCGGAATATTTAATAACAGTTGTTGCTTACCATCTGGCCAGGTTACAACCAGTGAATCGAGCCTGTTTCTTTTGCCCAGGCCTAAATGGATTTTTTGCTCAACACTAGACTGGTAGCCGTGTACATTCGGCTGCGAAAGAAAAAAACGTCCCCAGCTAATTTAAACGAGCTACCCGGTCAATAATCCTCAATTATCACATTCTCTTTGGCATCGTCCTCTTGTGCAGGTACATTGTCCCACAAGTGAATAGCAGGGTAAACAGCGCAAGCGCTGCGATATCATTCAGCACGGGGAAATAGTGTGTATCGGTAAACTCATACCGGGCAAGATCGGTGAAATAGGTGAGTGGAGAACAGACAGCGAGTGCCAGTCCCCATGACGGCATCTGTTCCAGAGGGATAAAGA
>CAVQIG010000001.1:0-698422 GCA_963712515.1 uncultured delta proteobacterium | reverse complement strand
GCGATGGCGGCGCGCAGCAGGCTCTGCAGCATCGCCGCCTCGGTGCGACGCGAGGGGTCGATGCCCAGCTGGATCGCGCCGTCCGCGGGAATCCGCACGAATGCGGCGGCCTCGCCGCGGCGTACGGCCGACTCGGCCTGCTCCAGCGACTGGCGGCTCACGCGGAGCCCTGCGTGTTCGAGTGAAGCGGCCAGCGGATCGATCATGGCCGAAGTCGACTCATCGACCAAGACCACCGACATCGGAATCGTCTCGGAGTCCACGCCCGCTTTCATCACCGACCCGAAGAACAGAGCGAATACCAGCGGGAATCCAACCACCCAGAAGAGCGCCACGCGGTCGCGCAACAGCAGCCGCAGGTCCTTCCATGCGATCGTGCCCCACGACGGCATCAGTCCCGCACCTCGCTCGCCGGTGAGCGCCAGGAAGAGCGCTTGAAGATCGGCAGCGCCATGGCGCTCCACCAGTTGGGGTACCGTGCCGACCGCCAGCAGATGCCCGTGGTCGATGATCGCGACTCGGTCGCACAGCCGCTCCGGCTCCTCCATGAGATGCGTCGAGTAGACCAGCGTGAGGCCTTCGCCCTTCAGCCGCTCGATGACCTCGAAGAGACGATAGCGGGAATGCGGGTCGATGCCGGCCGTCGGCTCGTCCAAGAGCAGAAGCGTCGGGCGGTGCACGAGGGCGCACGCCAGGTTGAGACGGCGCTTCATCCCCCCCGAGAACGTGCCGGCCCGATTGCCCGCGCGCGCCGTGAGGTCGGCGAGTCGCAGCGCCCTCTCGACCCCGGCCTGCAGCTCCGCACCACGCAGTCCGTAGAGGCGGCCGAAGAACCGCAGGTTCTCCTCGGCGCTGAGCTGCGGATAGACCGCGAGCTCCTGCGGGGCAAGGCCGATCGCCGCCCGCACGCGTCGTGATTGCGGATCGCCGAGCCCCGCGATGCGGACGCTGCCGGTGTCCGGCCGCAGCAGGCCCGCGAGGACATGCATGAGCGTCGTCTTGCCGGCGCCGTTCGGGCCGAGGAGCCCGAGCGTCTCGCCCTCGAGGACGTCGAGCGTGAGCTCGTGGAGCGCGATCGCCGTCTCGTAGCGCTTGGACACACGCTCGACCTGGACGAGCGCCTGGATCTTCTGAGCGGCGATGCCCTTCTCTATGGGCAAAAGCGGCAGGCGTGCAAGGTCACGGCGGCTCGATCGACGACCGGACCAAGACGCGGTGGCCGCAGTCTTCACGAGAGGCTCCGCACGCGAGGGGAGGATGTGATGGCGCCCTTCTTCAAGGAACCCCGCATGCATCTCCTGGTCATCATCCTGTTGTTCGCGTTCCAGGTGCTGCCGGTCGCAGGATAGCGGCTACAAGCGCCGGAAAGCTACATAACGATCGATATCGAACGCAATCACCCTCGCTCTACGCCCATTTCGACGGCGAGCTCTGGCGATCAAACGCACCGTCATTTCAGAGCCGCTGTAATGACGAGCCGGTGTGAGAAGAGGTGGGGGAAGCGAGAGAAGGGGAAGGGGGAGTTTCCTTCCAGCCTCCAAATGGGATATATGCGAATCATTCCGACGAGGCGACGATGAAACGCTCCGGGGCCAGGCAAGAAGGCGAGTCTGCGTCTCAGCTGATCAGCAAGAGAATCGCCGAGCTCGGCGACTGGCGCGGCGAGACGCTCGGCCGGATCCGCGCTCTGATCAAGGAGGCAGACCCCGACATCCTCGAGGAGTGGAAGTGGATGGGGACCCCGGTCTGGTCGCACGACGGGATCGTCTGCACCGGCGAGACATACAAGAACGTCGTGAAGATGACGTTCGCCAAGGGCGCCTCCCTGAAGGACCCCTCCCGCCTCTTCAACTCCAGCCTCGATGGGAACGTGCGACGAGCCATCGACATCCACGAGGGCGAGGAGATCGACGCGCCTGCCCTGAAGGCGCTCATCCGCGCGGCCGTGGCGCTGAACGTTTCAGGCAGGAAGGCTGCGCCCCCCAAGCGCGGAGGACGCTGATTTCTTGATCGCGGAGCGGCCTTCTCGCGCGCCCGGAGCTCACCCGGGCTCTCGCCGGTGACGTCGCGGAACGTGCGCCCGACACCAGGGAGACAGCGGTGCTTCCGTTCAGCATCTGTCCCCCGAGAGCCGATAGTCCCAAGAGCGGTAGCCAGGTCAACAGCAAGAAGGCGAGGATGCGTTTCTTGACCAGCGTCAGTGCATCGTCGGAGAGGTGCGCCCGCCGCAGAAGCTGGAAGAGCGGCCCGCCGAGAACAAGGGCGAGAAGTCGAACGGCTCCTGCGGCGGGCGGTCTCCAGACGTCGGCGGATCTAGCGTCGCCCTACTTCCGCACCGTAACGCACTCCCGCTCGCTCTACTGGGTTCCCATTTCTTCCATGGGATTGACGCCTCACGACATAACTATCATCAGGGAGACAGCTGCTTCCGTTCAGCATCTGTCCCCCGAGAGCCGATAGTCCCAAGAGCGGTCGCCAGGTCAACAGCAAGAAGGCGAGGATGCGTTTCTTGACCAGCGTCAGTGCATCGTCGGAGAGGTGCGCCCGCCGCAGACGCTGGAAGAGCGGCCCGCCGAGATCAAGGGAGAAGTCGAACGGCTCCTGCGGCGGGCGGTCTCCAGATGTTGGCGGATCGAGCGTCATCCTACCTCCCGCACCGTAACGCACTGCCGCTCGCTCAAATGGGTTCCCATTTCTTCCAGGGGATTGACGCCTCGCGCGGCTCGTTCAACCACTCTTGCTCGGTGACATCCACCACAGCGTTCATTGCACGCCCCCTACCGCGACTCTGAGGTCCCGTGCCCCCGTGCTGCGGTCGACTTGTTTGACCTGCTGGTCTCTTGTATTGCCGTCGACCCGGGTTACAAACTATTTTGGCCGCCGTTCAGCGCGCTTCCAGAGAAGGATCACGCGACCCTGTACGGCTGCTCAATTATTCCGAAGGCGGGGGCACGGGCATGTAAATGACACCGGTGTTTCCGTAAGCCTGGGTGTACCAGGCGGAGCCGCACTGATAGTAGGTGACGCCCTGGATTTCGGTCACGTTGGGATTGCTGCAGGGCAGGGCGGAGTCCTGCACGTAAACGACCGTCGAGGTGGTGGTCTGAGTGGCCGATGACTGGCCGGCGGCATAGCCGCCGACGGCGCCGACCGCCGCGGCGCCGAGCGCCACGGCCGCGACTTCGCCATCGTCCCAGTCGTCGTCCCAGTCGTCGTCGTGACCATGATAGTACGTCCCGCCGTGATAGTGGTCCTCCGCGTAATCTTGCCGATTGTCCTGCCGTTCGCTGGCGGTCTGCTGGCGGGCTTCGGCGTTTTCATTCGAGTATTGCTGCCGCTGCGCCTGATTCTGAGAAGAGGTCGACTGGCGGTCCTGCTGCTGCTCCGAGCGCGCCTGCTGGGCTTGCTGTTGCTGGTCTTGTCGGCTCTGCTGCATCGATTGTTGCTGTTGTTGTCTGTCGGACGATCGCGCTTGCTGGTTAGCGGACGCAGTCTGCGCCAGAGCGTTGTGCCGACCTTTGCGAGCTCGCGCTGGACGAGAGGCTGCCGCTCGAGGCGGGGCCACTGCGAGAATAACCGCCACCCCCGCTTCGGCCGCCACCGCCGCCCCGGCCACCGCCGCCTCCGCGAGCGCTTGCGTCATTCACGGTTCCCATCAGGAAAAGCAATGTGGTTGCAATCGCGGTCACGATCAAAGAAGCTCTGGTGGTCATTTCTGCGCTCCGGTTTTCTCCGCCTCTGTCGTCTTGTCAGAGGCTGTTTGAGGCAGCTGCGCGACGAAGGCGATTTTCCGCACTCCTTGGGAAGGGGCGAAGACAAACTCGGTGTCCCGAATCTCGGGCGCAAGGTTCCAGTCGGAAAGCTGCGCCCGGAACTGGGGGTCGCCTTCTGCATTCTTGTAGGTCAACACCGCACGAAGCAACAAAGGCTGCGGGCCGTCCGCGATCCAAAACTGATAGTCCACGGTCGCGGTGCGTCCCGCCAGATGATGGGCCGGTTTCCCATCCATCAAAGTCCTTTCGACATAGTCGAGCGACCGAGTTCGGCGTTCGATCTCGGCAGGAAACCGGCTGAGCACGATCCCGGCGAGCGGCAGCCTCATGTGGAGATCCTTTACAAAATAGATGACCGCCGAATCGATATCACCGGGTTTGGAAACTTGCGCATAGACGTTCTGAGACGAGCTGAACGCGGTGATTTGCTTGCCGTCGTACAGCACGAGCTGCTTGTCGCCGTCGCTCTGCTCGACCTCGACGCGCAGCCCGTTGGGCCGGCTCAGGGTGATGCTGCGGGTTTCGCCGAATTCGATCATCTGCCCGGATTCTTGGAGCACGTCGTAGTTAGACCTGATGTTCACGCTGAACCGCGGGGTCTTCGCCAGGAATTCGGCCATACGCACGAGGATATCCCTAGCCTCTGGTTCGACCGCCGCTTGCGTCGCCGGAGCCTTGGTTGCCGCAGGCTCCGGACGCGTCACCGCCTGGTTCTCAGCCGAGACGATCGTTACCGCGAAGACCACCACACACAGCGTCGCAGGTATCACCAGGTGTCGTTTCGTCCTCATAGGTGTCCTCATGGCGCGCGCGATCGTCAGGTCGGTGTCGCATGTCTTGGGCGAGCAAGAGACGTACCTCAACTCATCGAATGGCACGAGACTTCTCCTCACGTTCTCAAAGTGGTTGCCTCGTCGTAAATCCATTTTATCCAACCTTTCGGATCGTGCATTCTCACAACCAGGAAACTCATACATGCGGATTACCAGTGTTGCGGATAGCGGCTACAAGCGCCGGAAAGCTACATAACGGTCGATATCGAACGCACTCACCCTCGCTCTACGCCCGTTTCGACGGGGCGCACAAGCGGCCGCAGGCCGCTCCGTGTTGGGGACGGCGCTCCAAACGGCGCGAACGATCCGATTCTGATCACCCCACGCCTCCGTGCGTCAACGGAACGCCGCTCGCGTATCGGCCCAGATTTTGGTTTACAGCCGCAGACGACACGGGGAGCTTCGCATGAACAAGCGGCGCCGGGAGAGCCGGAAATCGTGGCATGAAGCCTCTCCGACGATCGTCTATGCCGCGGTGCCTGCCCTCTTGATCGGCGCGTTTCTCGCCATGGGAGTGCAGCGCGACTTTCAGGGAAACTGGTCGGCGCTCTTCTACTTCGGGGACACGTGGCGCCGCGGAGCGCTTCCTCGAAACGCTTTCGTCGGCGTGGATGGAGGCTACGACGGGCAGTTCTACTATCGTGTGGCGCGCGACCCTTTTCTGCCGTTCGTGCGTTTAGGGCTCGGCGCCGGCCCTGATCGGGGGCTCGGAATCGATATGCTTTCGTATCGCTACCGTCGCATCGCCTACCCGCTCGCGGCGCGCCTGGCCGCGTTCGGCACGACGGATGGGCTGGTGTGGAGCTTTCCGCTCGTGAGCGTACTCGGCGTCTGGCTCGGCGTCTTCTGCACGTCCGGGCTATTCGAGACCTTCGGATGGCGACGCTGGTGGGGGGTCGCCTACGCCATGCTGCCCGGGATCGCGTTCAGCGCCTGCCGAAACCTCGGCGAAGGGGTCGCCATCTCGGTGGTCAGCGCCGCGTTGCTGGCGATTGCCAAAAAGCGAACGGCGCCGGCAATTGCGCTCTTGACGATCGCGCACCTCGCCCACGAGACTACGATACTGGTCTCGATCGGATGCTTCGCACAGGCGTTCTGGCGCCCCGATGGTGCGCGTGAGGCCGCCCCGTATCTCCTCCCGATCGCGGTGACGCTCCTCTGGGCGGCAATCCTTGCGGCCGCGTTTACGTCCGGACTCGGGGTGTTCCTGTTCCCTCCCGAAAACCTCGGCGTCCCCCTCGGAGGCCTATGGCACAAGCTGCGCTGGCTCTTCGCCCCGGAGTACACGAGCCCTGCATACGCGTACTTGCCGAGAAGCGGTCGGTTCTGGACCCAAGAGGGGCTGTTGGTGACTCCGATCTTGCTGGCGCTCGGCGTACTCTTCAAGGCCGCCTGGACCCGCGACACGGAGACCTGGCTCACCGGTCTTCTCGTCTCGCTCTTTGTGCTCACGTTCGGGGACCCGGTATGGCAGGACGCCGCGAGCTACGCTCGAGTGACGTCGCTCGCGCTGCTCCTCGCCTTGCGATCCGTTGCAGAGGCCCCGAGCCTCGCGGGATACGCGTTTCTCGCGAGCCTGCCTCTCGGCACAGTCGCAGCACTCGGATGGTGCGCCGACAACTGGAGGGGCTGGTCGCTCACGTGAGCCGGATCACCCCGCCACGGCCTGCGCTCCTCTGTTTCCTCTTTTTCGCGCTCCCGTTTTTCGCCTCGGGCGGCAGCGGAGACGGGGTGCCCTACCTCGTCGGTGCGCACTACTACGGCTGGTATCCCCAGAACTTTGCGCACGGATACTTGCGGGCGGCTCTGCGACCTGCGCAGACACCGGCCCTCGGCGAGTACGATTCGCGCAGCGCTTCCATCGCCGAGCAGCACATTGCTCTCGCCGTGTCGCATGGCATCGACTTCTTCTCCTCGACTGGTGGCCGGATCGGCCGACGCAGAACGCCGCGATCGAATCCGGGTTCCTACGCGCCTCGAACATCGGCGACATCCGGTTCTGCATATTCTACGAGTCGATCGTTCTCGGCGATCGCGTGAGCGAAAACGGCATCGTTTTCGACGCGGCTACCAAGGGCCGCTTCGTCTCCGATCTGATGACGATCGCTCGCCGACGACAGCAATCCCTTGACAGGCCCGTTGTCCGCGCTGTATCGGCAGCCACCGGTTGCCCAGATCCCGGGAAGGGCGCGAGCTTCCGAGAAGGAGTGTTCCGTCAACACGGCCTTTGTCCCGTCTATGCGCCCTCGCACCGATGAGTGTTCTTGGCGATGAAGCCTGGGGGCTGCGGCCTACGGGCCCGCGAGGATGGCGCGGCTCGGGCCCGTGAGGCCTGAAGTCCGGAGCCCGACGTCTGAAGTCGTCGGCCGCGCCACGATAACTTGCTTCATTCGTTGAAGCTGGCCTCGGAAGAGGTCCGACAATCAGGACGAAAGGACGCGCCATGCGCCGGTACGCCGTGGAATTCATCGGGACGTTCTTTCTCGTGTTGACAATCGGCTGCACGGGGCTCGCAGCGGCTCCGGGCGTGATTGCTCCGCTGGCCATAGGGGCCGTGCTGATGGCGATGATCTACGCGGGCGGCCACATCTCGGGCGCCCATTACAACCCGGCAGTCACGCTCGGGGTGTTCCTGCGGGGGCGGTGTCCTGCCTCGGACGTGCTGCCATACTGGGGGGCGCAACTGCTCGGTGCCGCCGGTGCGGCCTGGATCGTCGGCTTCGCCCTTCGGGGCGCGCCGGTGAGTCCATTCCAGGCCCCCGTATTTGGGGCGTTTCTGGCCGAGTTTCTTTTCACGTTTGCGCTGGTGTACGTCGTGTTGAACGTGGCCACGGCCGACGCAACAGACGGGAATTCCTACTTCGGTCTCGCTATCGGCTTCACGGTCCTGGCTGGCGCATTCGCCGTCGGCCAGGTGTCGGGAGCGGCCTTCAACCCGGCCGTCGCCATCGGCGCCTCGATCCGGGGCCTGCTCCAGTGGTCTAACTTGTGGCTCTACATCGTTGCGGAACTGCTGGGAGGGGCCGCGGCGGCGTTCGTCTTCAAAGCGCTCAACCCAACCGGCGGGCCCGGGACCGCATAGTACCGGGCAGCAGCCCGGCAAGTCCCGGGGGGCAGCATTGCTCCGGCGAGGCGCACCAAAACGCCCCGATGGATCTCTGGGCGCTGAGGCGGCCTGCGCTGTCCGGGGCGATCATGGGGCGCGGCGCCACGTCGCGGTGGGGTCACTTTGCCCGCGGCATCCCGGAGCGACAGTTTGAGCTGGTCGTTCACGAACTCGTACATGCGGATCTTGTCGATCCCGACCTCGGTGAGCAGTTTTGCCACGTCGCGTTTCCCTTCGCGCGTGACCTCGACCAGTCGCCACTCCTTCTCCTGGGGGTCGATGACCACCTGCCCCTCATAGGCGAGGAACCGCTGGGCATCGGCACCGCCTCGCTAAACCGAAGGGATCAGCGCCAGGACTGAAGTTCAGTAGCGAAAACAAAGAAAAGGAGCAGTAATCATGAACATGAAACTAGAAGTGGCAATCGTCCCTGTTTCCGACGTCGATCGCGCTAAAGCATTCTACGAGAAACTGGGGTTCCGATTAGATATCGACATCGTGAATGAAAACTTTAGGGGTATACAGTTTACTCCTCCTCGTTCAGAGGCGTCGATCATCTTCGGCAAGGGAGTCACGTCGGCCAGACCTGGCTCGGCGGACCTGGTCCTTGCCGTGGATGACATCGACGCCGCCCGCGAAGACTTGATCGCCCGCGGCGTCAACGTCACCGAGGTCTTCCACTACGCCGGCGGCCCCTTCAACAACGCCGTGGAGAACCCGCGCGTGGCTGGGCGCGACCCCGAAGGTCGTTCCTACTTCTCGTTTGTCTCCTTTGGGGATCCAGACGGGAATCGCTGGCTGCTCCAGGAGATCACGACGCGCCTTCCCGGCCGCGAATGGAGAAGTCCATGGACGTCGCAACCCTTGCAGAGCTCCTCCGCGAGACGGCGGAGCACCACGACCACTACGAAAAGACGCACGCCGAACATCACTGGTGGGACTGGTACGCGCCATATCTAAGTGCACGTCAGAACGGCAGCAGTCCGGCGGAGGCAGCAGCAGCCGCCGATCGCTACATGGAGGAGGCCTTTCACGTTCCTCCCCGATGATGCCGTTCGAGTGGCCGCCCTAAACATGATGTTCCCACAGTTGGCTCGCTTCACCGATGTCGCGCTTCTCCTTTTGCGCGTCATGATTGGGATTGTGTTTATCACCAGTGGCTGGAACCACGTCAAAGATCCCGAGGCGCGGAGCAAAGACATTGATGCCAGCAAGGGTTTGACGATTTTTCTGGGCGCGGCTGAGCTTGCCGGAGGGCTCGGAGCGATCTTAGGCGTCCTCGCTCAACTCGCCGCTATCGGATTGATCTTGATCATGCTCGGCGCGATCCAGAGAAAAATTTTCGTTTGGCGAACCGGCTTCTGGGGCAAATCGGGAACAAATGGATGGAGTTATGACACGATGCTTGTCGTTATGAATTTAGTGATCGTCACGACTGGTGATGGAAACCTCTCTCTGATGAAGTGATATTATTTGCGGTGGGTTCGAGGCTTTGTTGCTTCTTCATGTTGAGCAGCGTCATCTAACAAGGCGCGTCCTCGTCGACTTCGCCAACCGCTCCCGCACGTCTACGACCTCTTGATCGAGCTCGTGGCGAAGCCGCGCGTGCCCCGCCCTGGGCGAGCCTCTGCCGGGCACGGTCGGGAAAGCGAAGGAAGCGTTTCCCGCAGCCCTTGAGCGGATTCTCGACCGCGAGCTCGACGGTCGCGACTTCTTCACCGGCACCTTCAGCCTCGTCGATTGCGAGGTGATCTCTTTTGGGGCAGGACTCTCGGGCATCGACATGGGGATCCCAGCAAAGTACCCGAACCTCCGCCGCTGGCTCGCCCGCGCCCGCGGACGCCCGAGCTACCGAACGGCGGAAGTGGACTCGCGATTCACGGCGGCGCTTCTGCGCGAGACCCCGACCGCCGGGCAAAGGAGCGCGCGATGAGCACGTCGACCGCAGTCGTGATCGGCGTCGGCGCCGAGCGAGGAATCGGCGCGGCCGTCTGCCGCCGTTTCGCCCGCGAAGGGTACCACGTCCTCGTCGCAGGACGCACCCCCGAGAAGACCACGCGGGTCGCCGAGGCGATACGCGCGGCGGGCCACAGCGCCGAGCCGGTGAAGACCGACACGACGAGCGAGGCCGACGTGCTCGCGCTCTTCGACGAAGCGATGGCGCCGGGAGCGGACCGAGAGCCCGCGAGTGCCGTGGTCTTCAACTCGGCGAGCCTGAACATCCCCTTCGACTTCCGCGAGCTATCCGCCGAGCAGTTCGAGGAGACCTGGCGGCAGAACTGCTTCGCCGGCTTCCTGGTCGGCCGTGAGGCGGCGCGCCGACTGGTGCCGCTTGCCCGCGGCACCGTGATCTTCACCGGCGCTTCGGGGAGCATGCGCGGCAGGCCGCGCTTCGCGCAGTTCGCCGCGGCGAAGTCGGGACTGCGGATGATCGCGCAGAGCATGGCGCGCGAGTTTGGGCCGCAGGGAATCCACGTCGCGCACGTGGTGATTGATGGCGGCGTCGCCGGTGACCGGCTGTTGAACAACCTGCCGGGAATCGCGCAGGCGCTGGGTGAGGACGGGATGCTCGATCCCGAAGGGATCGCGGAGACTTTCTGGCAGATTCATCGCCAGCCGCGGGCGACCTGGGCGCACGAGATCGATCTCCGGCCTTTCAAGGAGCCTTTCTGAGGATGGATCCCAGGAACGCCCACCGCGGTCGTGATCGGCGCCGGCGACTATAACAATCTACCTCCAGGCCGCCTCATGAAACCCGACTCCGTTGCCGATGCCTATTGGCAGCTCTACCAGCAGCCTCCCGATGCGTGGACGTTCGAGTGCGAGATCCGGCCGTCTGGCGAGAAGTGGTGAGCCATGACAAAGGTAGAATTTCATTTCGACTTCGGAAGTCCCAACGCATACCTCAGTCACCTGGTGATCCCGCAGATCGAGAAGCGCACCGGGGTCGACTTCGAGTACGTGCCGATCCTGCTCGGCGGCATCTTCAAGCTCACGAACAATCGCTCGCCTGCGGAAAGCATGGCGGGCATCAAAAACAAGCCAGAATACGAGCGGCTGGAGATGGAGCGCTTCATACGCCGCCACGGGATCACCCGCTTCAGGATGAATCCCTTCTTCCCCGTGAACACCTTGATGCTGATGCGCGGTGCCGTCGCCGCTCGGTCGCTCGGCGTCTTCGACCGTTACATCGAAGAGATGTTTCGGCATATGTGGGCCGAGCCGAAGAAGATGGACGACCCGAGCGTGCTGCGCGGGGCGCTGGAAGAGTCTCAGCTCGAAAGCGAGCGCTTCTTCGAGCTGATCCAAACCGCGGAGGTGAAGAACCGCCTCCTCGAGAACACGCAGAGGTCGGTCGAGCGCGGGGCTTTCGGCTCACCCACTTTCTTCGTCGGTGACGAGATCTTCTTCGGCAAGGATCGGCTGCGAGATGTCGAGCAGGCGATCACGGAGTCGGAGCGAGCCGACGCGAGCAGGACCTCGCCTCGTGGCTAGCGCCCTCGAAAGACGACGTGCTCACGAAACCCGCGCGGGCCATGCTCGAGCAGCCCAGCCACACCGGCGCGCATGTCTTCGCTGTCGAAGAGCGGCGCCGGCGACTTCGTCGACGACCTTGTCGGCCGCGCGGGACGCCTCCGTCTATATACGCTCGCACCATTCGCTTGCCCGAGGCGTAAGCTAGGGTTGCACCGCTGGCCAGGCGCTGAACGCCACCAGCGTACCGCGGGCGGCTGAACTGCATAGGGCGCAAGCCCGACCTCAGCCGCCGCCTTGCATCTGCTTCATGAAGCCGGCCGCGCGCTTCGGCATCTCTTCCGGCGGCACGTCTTCCTTGTGCGTGGCGATCCCCAGAGATTTCCGAACGCGTCCTTGACGCGCGAGAAGCGGTCGCCCCAGGACATGTCCGCCGGCTCCATCACCGACGTCGCCCCAGCTTGCACGGCGCGGCGATGCACCGCGTCCACGTCGTTGACGTAGAGGAAGATCGAGCTGGGCATCGGCGCCTCGCGGATGGTCGGCTTCGACGGGCCTTACTGGATCGGCCTCGGCTCGAACGGCGCCGGTTACTCGGACCAGGCCGACCACCAGACTCACTGGGAGTCCAACTGGACGCGCGCCACCCCGCAACACGCGGCGCTCACCGACTACTCACACGGACCGCGCGGAGCGACGCTCGGGAGCAACGCGCAGAATGAGGCGAAGCGCTGGCTCACGGCGCTCGAGAACCTGTACCCGGGCGCGCTCGGCCGGGCGACGCAGGTCGATGGCCGGTACCTGGTGCACGTGGAGGCTTGGCCCAAGAACCCGCTCACCCGCGGGAGCTACACCTGCTACACGCCCGGTCAGTTCACCAGCATCGCCGAGAACGAGAGAAAGCGCGTCGGACACCTTCACTTCGCGGGGGAGCACGCCGACTCCTTCTACTCGTGGCAAGGGTTCATGGAGGGCGCGGCGTTGTCGGGCCTGCACGCCGCCGGCGAGATCCTCCAGGACCTCAAGACGGGCGCGCTCTTTCGATCAGCGTTTTGCCCTCGAGGCGCGAGCCTCGAAGACGCTTGAGCGCGGGCGACTCTAGCGACCAGCGCTGACGGCGGCCGAGCGTGAGCTCTCATGGGTCAGAACTTGATCGCGAAAGTGGTGAATAGGAATCCCCTTCTCGTCAGCCCGCAACCTCGAGAACGTCCCAGCGCCCCGCCTGTTCATCCTTGCGAAGTAGGTAGATACGGCCTTCGTCGCTCCGTATCCGGAAAAACAGAGCCTCTGGCTCCTTCCACCGACTGAGGACCTCGCTGATCTCGATCGTTCGTCCGCCAAGGTGGAAGCGCCGAGGTGTTTCGTCTCAACTCCGATCGGCGCGACCCTGGCGTCATCAAGTCCGGTCTCAATAGAGCGGTCACTCGAAGTGGCCAAGCCGCTCAGAGCACCGACGAGAGCGCGAGCGCGGCCCCGCCGACGACCAGCGCCGCTCCCCCGGCGTGGGCGATCGTCCTGCCGCCCGGCGCGGTCTTCTCGATCAGGACGAAAGCCGTGAGGACCGCGATCCAGAAGAGGTTCATCGTGCCGAGCGCGAAGAGAACGAGCATCAGCGCGGAGCAGCAGCCGAGGCAAAACAACCCATGGTGGACGCCCATGGCGAGCGCGCCGGCGCGCCCCTCTCGCCACGAGGTCATGAAGAAGCCGATCGGCGTTCGGCACTGGCGGAGGCACGCGTTCTTGAGCGGTGTGAACTGAAAGACGCCCGCGGCGGCGAGGACGGCGCCGCCAGCCAGCGCCGAATCGAGGCTCATGGCGGCGTGCGAGAACCAAGGCGTCTTCTCCAATGCGACCTGAAGAAGCGTCGCGGCGATGCTGAACACGACCCAGGCGACGAGGTAGCCGAGCGCGAAGAGAGACGAGGGGACGATCGTACGCGCGCTGGGGTCGCGGCCGCGGACGAAGCGCGCGTGGATGAGGATCATCGGAGCGGCGGTCGGCAGCATCATCGCCGCCATCATCACGACCCACATGGTGAAGATCCACGCCGCGCCCATGCTCCCCATGCACGGCACGGCGACCCGTTCGAGCAGCTCTTTCGTGTGCGGCCCCGCGCCTGGGGACATCGCTGCCATGTCGCCCGCCAGATGCCAGAGCCAGGCCCACGAGAGCGCGACGATCGCACCGAGGCCGCCGAAGAGGACGACCCGTTCGCCGAGGAGAATCTCGCCGAGCGCCGCCCCGGGCTCGGCGCGCCTCTCGGCGACCACGCCTTCAGCCACGGTACTCGAAGGGAGCGAAGAACGCGTTTCGCCCGGAGAGCTTCCAGCTCATTCCGTGGTCGTCGTAGGTAAGGCTCTTCGACGTCGCCTGAGTGACCGCGAAGCCGGGCGCGATCGCCAGAGGGTGTCCGCTGATCTGGATCGGCTTGCCTCCCTGGCCGCTCATCTGCTCGAGCTCGAGGGCGGCGACGCCCGAGACCGCGAGACGGAACGTGCCGTCGCGGCGCGAGAACTCGATCGGCGCCTTGCGCACGCCGACTACTTCTCCGATGTGCGACGCGAGCGCCGCCGGGTGTCCTCCGGCTTGGCCGCCAAAGATGCGGTGGAGCGACGCCTCCTGCTTGGCGTCGGCTCGCTCGTCGCAGTAGAGCGCCGCTTTCCACTTCACCTTGACCATGTTCCCGGGGCAGTGGACTGCGAGCGCCACGTTTCGGTCGTCGAGCGACACGTCGCCGTCCTTTCCCTGCTCGATATGCCATCCGACGAGCACGGTACATTCGCCGTGCGTCGGATCGCTCAGGAAGATACACGGGCACGCGGCGGCACAGTTGCAGCTCTCGACGTAGGTCCCTTTAAGATTCCAGGCCATGACGAACCCCCTCTTCGAAGCTGGGTGCTCGGCGAATCGCGAGTCAGGCGAGAGAGAGCGCTACCACATCTCCCACGTCCCCTACCAGTGCTCGGAGACCCTGGCGGACGATCCACCAGGACCGTGGATCCGCTGAGCGGACCCGCCCGCTTTGCGCGGCATATTACACGGCTTCCCATGATCCCGCTTCGAAGCAGCCAGCAGTTCACCGGATGGCTGGTGACGAAGCCGGCGCGCATCAGCGATGTCCAGCCTTCCCGGGACCTGTGCAAGACCACGTGCAAAGAGGAGCTGTGATGCGGTGCAGTTCCTCCGGGTCGACCTCGGAGGCCAGTTCCGTCGAACCCTGACGTCGGCGAACAGGATCGTGACCTGCTTGCGCTCGACTTCGGCAGAAACGCCAACGCCGCGGTTGACGCGCGCCTTCTGCGGGCCGTAAAAACGGGCGTTTCGTGGGAGAAGTTTGTGGCGATGGCGCCCGAGACCGATCGAAGGTTATGCACCTTTCGGGCTCTGTAGCCGCTATCCACCGCTCGAGGCGGACGTAAGGGTCGTAGCCGCGAAGGAGGAGCCATGCGCTTCGGGGTCTTTCACGTGTCGCCGAACTCAGGAGCCGATCCGGCGGTCGTTGCCAAGCACGCCGAGGACCTGGGCTTCGAATCCTATTGGGTGGCCGACCACACGATCATTCCGATGAAGTACAGCGTGCCGTATCCGGCTGGTCCCGATGGCTCCGAACCCGACTATCTCTGGCAAATCCCGGATCCTTTGATCGCACTTACGCGTGCGTCAGCCACCACACGGCGGATCAGGCTCGGGACCGGCATCTGCCTCGTGGCTGAGCGACATCCGATCCTCCTCGCCAAACAGGTCGCGACTCTGGACGACCTTTCCGGAGGCCGGGTACTCTTCGGAATCGGCGGAGGCTGGAATCCCGAAGAATGCACGATCCTCGGCGGCGACTTCGATCATCGATGGAGTCAGGTGAAAGACTACATCGCGGCGATGAAGGTGCTCTGGACCGAACATGCTTCGGAGTATCACGGAAGATACGTGAGTTTTCCGGCGGTGCGCTGTTACCCGAAGCCCGCGCGGAAGCCGCACCCTCCGATTCTCCTCGGCAGCGTCAATAATCCCCGCGCTTTGAGGCGCGTAGCCGAATGGGGTGACGGCTGGATGCCAGTCGTCCAAAGCGTCGAGGAATTCGCAAACGGCGTAGAACGGATCTCCACCTTCGCAAAGGCGTCCGGCCGTGACCCTGCTTCAATAGACTTCACGGCATTCGGTCGGCCCGGCCAGTGGCGGACCCAGCAGGAGATCAGTGCTCTCGAGCGAGCCGGAGCGGGGCGAGTCACCTTCTGGCTGGAGCAACTGGAGCTCGATGGGATCAGACACGAGCTGGACGAGCTTGCGCGGAGCCAAGCGCTTGCACGTCATGCCGATTCCTGACCGCCGATACGGTCAGTTCGCAAGTCTCACTGTCACGGCGCACCGTTTGAAGGCGTCGGCTAGCCCGCCGGCGCATGGGTGGAGATGGTCACGTCGCAGCGCGGACAGCAGATTCTTTCCGCCGTCGGGTTTCGCCCCGCGGGTGACACTACCCACTGACGGCGCCTCGGCGGGCGGGCCAGGATTCCGGGGAGATCGCTGGCCCAAAAGGAGGAGGACAGAGCATGACCGAAGACGTCGTCGCCATTCAGCAACTCCTTCACCGCTACTGTTTTGTGGTGGACGACGGCACGCCCGACGAGGTCGCCAGCCTGTTCCACGAAACCGCCACACTGGTTCCCGTCTATTCCGGGGAGCAACCGTGCAAAGGCCGTGCGGCGATCCGCGAATGGTACGCGGCGTTCAACCGGAACGTCCGCTCGCGGGTCGATCATCTCCGCCACTGCGTCACGAACCCGCTGATCGACGTGCAGGGCAGCGAGGCCACGGCCCGGTGCTACGTGACCGCCGACTCGATCTCGAAGAAGCACGGCGTCCCACACACCCTTCTCGGGTACTACGTCGATCGACTGATCAAGGACGGCGGACGGTGGTACTTCAAGGAGCGGCAGATCCACGTGAACTACGTGCTCGAAGGACGGAAGTTCGAGCGCTGACGGCTCAGCGCCGCAGGCGGCGCAGCGATGTCCGAGCTGTTCGCCGCACTCGAGGCAGAACTTGGCGTTCTCAGGATTCTCGGCCGTGCAGCCCTGACAGCGCATCTTGAATCAGCGTTACGAAAGCCTTGGGTACTGAGGGAAAGCACGCTCGCTCGGGGCGCTAAACCCGCGAGCCGTTCCTTGACCTCACGCTCGTCGACGCCACCTACGTCAACGATCTTCCGTCTGGATTCCTTGCCAGAAACGATCCGGAGTTGATCACGGGACACGCCGAGAGCCCGCGCAAGAGTATTAATGACGGCGGCGTTCGCTTTGCCGCGCTCGGGCACGGCTGTGACGCAGACCTTCACGGAATCGCCGACCCAGCCGGCGACCGCGTTGCGCGACGACTTGGTAACAACTGTGAGCGACAGCCTCATGGCGATTCAACTGCCCACATTGTCATTATCGAGATCCCCTGCTCTAGGCTCAAGATCGAGCGGCCTGGGGGACGTGCTCTTTCGATCCTTCGCGAGCAAGAGGAACGCCCAGCGAGCAAAGATCGTCTTCGATGGTGACGCCGCTCGCGACTTCCGCGATACCGTGAAGAGACGCTACCGCTGGGCGTAGGCAAGTCTAACGTCGGCCACCGTCGGTGAGCAAAGAGGCCGAGAGTCGCTCGGCGTGCATCGTCTCGTCCTGTCTCGATCCACAGTCCGCCCTCATTTGTCTCACTTCGTCTCTTGGCTTTTCGGAGACCTGATGGGTGGAGTCCGTCGTGTGGTCCCGCTAAAGAAATGACATGAAAATCCGATTTGCCGTGACTCCTCCGGGCCTGGCATTTCACGAAAGCGTGTTTCCAGACTATATCGCAGCCTGCGAGCAGCTCGGTTTCGATACCCTCTGGCTGTCCGACGTTCCGCTCGGACCACTCGGTGATCCCTTGTTCAGCCTCGCGTTCGCTGCCGGCCATACCCGCCGCCTGAAACTCGGCGCAAACGTGGTGCCGCTCGGTCGCAACCCATGGTTGCTCGCGCGCCAACTCGCGCAACTTGATCGAATGAGCGGCGGGCGACTGCTGCTGTCGTTCGTACCGGGCCTCGGGCAGCCCGCAGAACGCGCGGTGCTCGGTCACCCGACTGGTGACCGCTGGCGGGCGGTGGGTGAAGTTCTCGCGCTGGCGCGGCGGTGGTGGGCGGGTGAGACCATCACGGCCAGTCACGGCCCCTATCATTTCGACGCACTTGCATTGCAGCCGCTGCCGATTCAGCGGCCGCTCGAAGTGTGGCTCGGTGGGATTGGCCCTGCGGCACTGGAACGGGTCGCAGGCACCGCGGACGGCTGGTTGACCGCGGCGGCAACCCCGGCCGAAGCCGCCCGCGGCCGGGCGACGATCTGCGCACGGGCGACTGAACTCGGGCGCACCATCGACCCCGAGCATTTCGGCATCAGCATTCCGTATGCTCGGACCGAACCACCGGCAGCCGCGGTCGAAGCGGTTCGGCAACGGCGTGCCGACCGCGATCTCACGCAGATTCTCCCTGTTGGCCGTCAAGCGCTCGTCGCCCTGCTCGGGGCACATCTCGAAGGGGGTATCAGCAAATTCGTGCTGCGTTCCCTCAGCGATTCGCCGGATTGGCGCGCAGATCTCGATTGGTTGGCGGATATCGTGCTGCCGCTGCAGACCTGAAAGTCGCTGCTAGTTAGTGCTGCGTCGGTCGTATGGGCGATCTTGAGGACCAGGCAACCTCGCTTTTCCGAGAAGCACGGGAGAAGGCAGATCTCGAACAGTCACGAGCGGTAGGAGGTGTGCGCCATCAACCCGACGCCCTGTCCGGACACTGGTGGGCTTCACGATCAGCGAGAGTGACGAGGCCCGTCTCTGAGTTGTCGTTCATGCGGAGCTCGCGGGCCTTTTTCTCCAACTCCCACTGGTTCTGGAGCGTCTTTGCTCGGCAGAGACAAGCCTGGTCGCCAGGTGCGCAGTTCGGATTGGGTGGTCTTGGCCGCAGGGCGTCCCGAAGGTGACACCCGATGCTGGCGGGCACCTAGCTTGGGTCGGGCGGAAGCGCGGCGTCTCAACCGCGCGGAACGCGGTTGCTCTGCAGACATTTCGCAAGCAATTTCGGCTTCGTGGGGCCTCATCTCGCCACGGTTGTTGTGATCGCGGAGTCGCGCTTTCGGATGATCGCTCCCACGGTTAGCTACAAACCGAGCTTCCGACGTTGCGGAGTGCCCGTCTTCTGCTGGCTTACAACCTGGTCGTACACGGGCGAGTAGGTGAGCAGATCGTGCATGCCGACCATCAACGTGTTGTCCGGGTTCAAGTCGGCCAGGACGGTCGGGCCGCAACTGCGCCAGTCGCTCGATTCCCACGATTGATCCAGTGCCTGCCCCTGGGTCCTTCCGCCCTGGACGTCGATGACGGGAACTCGACCATGCGCCGCTCCAGCTTTGGAATACCCGGTCACCGAGCGTGGCGGATCTCCCTCCACAACACGAACAGCGGCTCCGGTCATACGCAGCGAGGAGGACATGACCCTGATCGGAACCTGTGCTCGTTGCCCGGGTCCTTCACGGTCTCTAGGCCGCGCGAGGTCCCGAAGTCCGCGGTCCACACCAGTCGAGGCATCCCGCGACCCCTCGACCCCGCCGGTGCCTGCTGGACCGCAGGTTCGCCGTACTTCTCTACCAGCTGGCCCTGGATATCGCGGTGCTTCATGTCCTCGGGAATCGGCATGGATCGCGTTACCGCGAGGACCCGATCCGACGCCTCCGGATGCCAGAACAGCACGATCTGCTCCTTGCCATCAGTATTGGAGAAGGCCCTGAAGTGGCGGTACGGCCTATCGGGGTCTGCGTTAAACTTCTTCTGGGCCGCCGCCTCGTACGACGGTTCCAACACCCACCCGACGCTAATGTGCTTGCGGATGATACGTTCGGCCTCGGGGACCGTCATACCTAGACGGATACCCGCGATGTCTGCATCCTTCAGCCCCTCGCGCCTGTCCGCCACCTTCTGCTGCTGGGCTTGCTCGTCGGCTCGTGCCCGTGCTTCTCTCTCTGCCTTCGCCTCCGCCTGCGCCTTCTGCTCGCCGGCGAGTGCGGCTTTTCGTGCCTCCTCATTCGCCCTCTCGCCCGCGCGGATGCTCGCCACGGATGGAAACTCGGCGGCGGCGTACTTCTTCAGGACCTCTCCGCGGGTGCCCACGAGCGTCCCTCCTAGAAGCTTTGCCTTGAAAACGTAGAACCGGTCACTCGTCACCACGTCCTCGATCTCGACGTCGAAGAAGAACAGAAAAGCTCCCAGATACTGTTTGAACTCGGCCGGCTGTCTCGGGGGTGTAAGCATCCGCTCCGCATCACCCCGTGGCAAAGGTAGCGGAGGCACGTCGAGCATACGATCCAGGGCCAGAGCGTCGCCGGCACCGAGCCCGGGGCGCTGCGGGAGCGGGACATTCGGGGCCATGCTGACCGGAGTTTCCAGATCGACCGCGGCGGCGTGTGGGCTGTATCCGAACGTCTGCTCCAGTGTGTAGGAACTGCCGATGCTAGACACCACCCGAAGATCGTAGAGCTCGTGATCATCGACCGCGGCGACGCGTCCGAGAGGTGTCTCCTTGACTAGATGATCGGCGTCTATGGGCTTGGGAAACACGAGGCGCGGCTTGTGCAGCACGCCGCGGCCGTGGTCGTACGCCGCCCCGGGGATGGCGATCACCCCCGAGTAGCGGGTGGGCAGGGTCGCGGCGAGTGCGCCGATCTTCGCCCGGTACGCGTCGGTCAAGTCACGTGCCGCGAACTCGGGATTGCGTCCGGCTACCTCATCCTTGTCGAACAGCGGCCGGGGGTGGGGCGTGCTGCCCGACTTGCCGGAATGATGCCACTGGTCCGACTTGATCTGGTTAACGACCCGCTTGAGCAACTCCTCCTCGGAAAAGGACTTAGGAGCGAACTTGTAGAGCAGCATGCTCAGGGAGGTCGACCCGAGCGCCGGGTACTCGGTAAACACTCTGGCCGATGGCGGCGCTTGGGCGGCCACGACGTCGATAGGGACGCCTATACCCACACCGCTTGCCACCAGCACGGCCACCCATCGTCTCACCAGTGGAAGGCGTCGATCGTTTTTCCCGTTCCCACGGAGCGTGGCCATGGAAGCTCCTCTTTGGCGAATCGGATGAGGCCAACACGCATCGAAGGAGGGCGTTGCCGTGAGCGATCGCAACCGCACTTCGCTACCTCAGCGCCTAACTCGGGCCGAGTCGCTGTCACGGACGATGCACGTTTGGCTATAGGCGGACACAGCCCGAGATGCATCCCGCGGCTGATGTCTTTGTCAAGAGGCGCCGACGTGAACGTGAACGCGAGCGTAGGGAGTACATGATCTGTCGGCTCCCGAGAGCACGTCCTTCATCCGCTCGAGGATCTCGACATCCTCCTGACAGTAGCCGCCAACAAGCCCGATGGTGTTGATCCAGGTCGCCATAGCGATCGACATCGGGCGCCAAGCACCCCTGCAACTTCTCCCACGCTACGCCCGCTTTTGCTGCGCGCACAAGGGGCTCGTCAGCCGATAGTGCTGCTGGTGGAAGCGGCATGGGCGGTATGGCGGTCGAGAACGGCGGAGTCGGCGGGCTTGCGGATGTGGGCGCAGCGTATCGAGGTGCGACGCGGGAAGCGCGTCGCCACGGTGGCTCTGGCACGGAGACTCGCAGGGATATGAAAGGACGGTGGGGCGGGCATTCAGGACTTCGCCGCACTCAAGCCGGGAATCCCGACGCTCTGGATGTGTAGCGCATTGTCGCTTCACCCGGCCCTCGAAGCCAGGCGATGACACCGCGAACCGACCCAGTCGCCGTGAGGTCGAGGTGCGCCAGCTCGAGAGTGCAACGCGGGCATTGGTAGCCCGCCCGCGACAGCGCGCCCTTAGTCGCGACCTGTGCGCATCCGGGGCAGGCGTATTCCTCAAGTTCCGCTGAGGTGTCCACGGCTCGGAACCCGATTCCCTGGCTGCCGAGGTCCCTTCTATACGATCAAAATTCGGGCGCCGGCAAGCCGAAATTCCTACCAGCGAAGCATTCCGCCCTCCTTTTCTGGGACCTCGTCGTCGCCGGACATCGCGTGCCGAGGTGGGTAAGCGTCCTGGTTGCTCACGGGCAGCTGCCCGAGCAGACGTCGCCCGTGAGACATGTCGGGCAGCCCGTCGAGTCGCAGCAGTCCTCCGAGCCGGCGCAATTGTTGCCCGTCGCACAGCGCGCTTCACCCGGCTGAATCACCGTGCAGGCGTTACTCATGGCGCTGTCGCACTGATTGGAGCTTCCCGCAGGCCCCGGCTGGCACTTCGATCCGTTCTGACACGTGCCGAAGCCCGTGCCGGGATCGATCACCGAGCTGCAAAGCACCGCCGGATTGCCGTCGGTCGGGGCGTCGGAGCAAGTTCCCAATACCGCCTGGGCGCAATTGCCAACGGTCCGCACGCAGCTCGACCCGGTCGGGCAGGCAGGCAATCCCGTGCCGCACGGTTGCCCCTTCATCGTCGAGCACGTCCCGGTCTGGCACGTCTGCGTCAGTGAATCGAACTCACCTCCGGTGTTGAAGCACTTCACTGCTTTGACGCAATCCACCGGCGGGCTACCGTCGATCGACGCGCTGGTCAGTCCGCTTGCACAAGCCGCGTTGCACGCCTTGAAAGCGTCTTCGCCGCTCGTTCCGGTGCAGTCGCTCGATCCGTTACTGACGGCGCAGTTCAGGGCCGCTGCCGTCAGATGCTGCACGAGCTGGAGCCTCTTGTTGCCTGTCGCCGTCACGCACAGCGCCTCCTCCGCCGAGTCGGCGTCGTTGACGATCTTCGGGCAGTCGAGCTTGTTGCCGGTGCTCGAGCAGCCCGTGGAGCTCGAGTGGACCGCGGTGGACACGATGACTTCGCCGCAGATGTTCAAGCAACCGCCGCCTGCCAGGATCGCGGCCGAGGTGATGTTGCGGCTGCGCTGCTGGGTCGGATTGAAGCGCGCGTGCGTGCCCCAGAAGCTCGGCCCACGGCAGATCTCGTTGCCCGGTGTCGAAGTCGGTCGCGGGACTGGTGGTCGGCGTCGGGGTTCGCGTCGGGCGTGTCGTGGGCGTGGAAGTCGGCGTGCGGGTCGCCGTGGGCGTTTTGGTCGGCGTCACCGTCGGCATATTCGTCGGTGTCTGGGTCGGCGTGCTGGTCGGGGTGTTCGTCGGCGTTGGTGTCGGTGTCGGAGTCTCCACCGCCGGGACGTTGGTCAGAAATACTCCCTGCTCGTTCGTTCCCAGAAACGAGGCACGGAGTATCAGGTCCCCCTGGTCGTTGAAGCTGCTCGGGCGGCCGTCGCTGCTGCCCGCGAGGCGCCCGATCCCACCGTTCGTGTTGTAATAGAGGCTTACGCCGTTGAAGGTTTTCAGATTGCCCCCGCCGAGGTCGACGACGTCCCCGGTCCTCGCGATCCGGCTGGCCTGGTCAGTCCCATCGGTCGCGAAGATCGCATAGCCGTTGCCTGAAAAGAGACCGTCGAAGGCGACTTGCCCGCGATTGTTGAGGAAGATGTTCTTGAATCGGGTAAAGGTGGTGCCGGCCGGAAAGCCCGGGACCGGATCTCCTTGCCTGGCGATCAGCTTCAAGGAATTCCGGGACCCGATCCACAGGCTCGGATCGACACCGCTGTTATTCTTCGATCCTACGGAGGCGAGGAACACTACATCGCCCCGGTCATTGATCACCGGCTCGTCAAAGCTCTTGAAGATAAAATCGCTCGGCAATTCCGGCGAGGTCTGTCCCTGGAGCGCGATCAACCTCAAATCCTTCGGCGCCCCGAACCAAACACCTTGAATGTTTGTAAACAATGTAGCCTGCAAGCCGATTTCACCGTTGGCGTTGATGTCGACGTCAGTGGAAAAGGTGCTGAAGGTCGTGTTGGTGCCCGGCGCGGCTTGACCCGAAACGACGGCGGGGCCGATGTTGCCCGGCGTGCCCAGCCAGATAACTTTCTTGGCTCCCGAGGTCGGGCCGCTGACGTTCGCATTGAATGCAAGCTGGCCACCCACATTCATGGGCAAGTGCTGCAACCCTAACGCGAATGCCTGGATGATCGCGCCCACCTCGAAGCCGGGGGCTGGGTCGTTCCGAAGGGCGACCAGTTGCAAGGCGCTCGCGTCGCCCGCCCATATGCCCTGACGCGAATCCGCGAGGAGAGCGTCAAAAAATGCGACCCGACCTGAGTCGTTGTAGGCGCCGCGTAAGAAGTCGCCGACGAAGGCGCTGGTAGTCCCCGGCGCCGCCGAACCCGCAAGGGCTATCAGCTGAAGCGTACCGGGCCCTCCGGCGAACAACCCCCGCCGGCCCGTACCCCCGGTGTTCGCCAATGCCACGAAGGCCGTCTGGCCGAATCCATTGGGCATGATCTCGTCGTTGAGGGGAATCAAGAACGTGGTTCCCGCTGGCAGGCCGGGTGCTGGATCGCCATAGAGCCACAAGTTCAGAGACTCGCTTAGATTTTCGCGCTAAACGCCGTCGCAACTGTTGTTAACGGTCCCAAATGAATTCACGTTGCTGGAGTAGTACACATGGCCATCATCACCGAGCGCCGGCGCGGGACAGGCTAAAGCTATGAAGGAACCAAATGTCTTTCCCGCCGGGGCGCCGGGCGCCTGTTCGCCGGTGTAGGCGATCGGCGTGAAATCGGCCGCCGCAGCGGTCACGACAGTCCCACAAAGGCCCGCTATGGTTCGGGTTATACCAGCGACGAAACCGAAACGACGCCGTACGTGATTGTGCGACAATGGGGGAGTAGCAGGTCGTGAGATGCGGCTGTCCATGGGATCTCCCTCTTTCAGATCTCTACGTCTCGTAGATCGAGACGTTTGACCCGTGGTGCTCGCGTGGGAAGCGGACAGGCAAGGATCACCGTGAGACGGATCCCGCACCGTCGGCGAAGACCCGGAACCTGGGATATGCGAGAGTTGCTGCCGATAGCGGGGAGAGCGGTGCCGTTCGACGAGACGACGTACACGATGTCGTACCTGGCACTATCTACGTTGGGATCGCTCGCGGGAGCTTTGGCCGTCCTCTGTGGCGGAGGGCTTCAGATCGGAGCGGTTTTCTCTCGCATTAAACTAAAATAGTAGCCAAAGTTGCCAAGCACGAGGGTCTACGAGTTGTCAAGGGAATTCTCTGCTCGCAGGCTCGCAGGCTCGCAGGCTCGCAGCTCGCAGTGAACTAGTCGATGACGCACGGGGAATGGGAACTGAGATGATTGACGTCGTTTAGGGCCTCGAGGGCGAACCGCGCGCAAAAAAAACGGGGCGAGACGGCAGCAGCCACGGGCACGAAGGCCTCGGGCTGCTGCCGTTGAAGGTTGAGAGAAGGGCGATGGTGAGGCGGGGTCGGTAAGGTAGGAAAGAGAGCGGCGCGTTCAAACCGGCAGCGCGATCTCTCGGGATCGCTCGAGAGTGCTGATGGCCTTGCTGTGCCGCCGGTCTGATACTCTCACGGGGCCAGGTCACGGCGCACCTACAACGCAGGAATATCGACGAGCGATCACGCTTGGCCCTACATCGTAAAGCGACCCGAGCTGCCAACCTTTCGGGACGGCGGCTACTTCGAGAAGTTCATCGTCGCCGGCTACAATACCGGACTTTTCCCGCTGACAGCTCGGCGCCCGCAAATTTTTCAACGTGGGCTATCTGCCGTTCGAGATCGTCCCGAACGGGCACGGGCGATGAGCTGCTTGTCGCAACTGGACAAGCGATTGTCGCGCTCGAGCATCGCGCACGGCCTGCGGCTTCGCTATTTGCTCGTCGGTTGCAGGTGGGGTTGGTGGCCGGGGAACTGGAGGCCCGCTGGTCTGAGCCGAAAGACTCAGGCTCGCGGGTCTTCGCTTTTTAACCGACCCGCCGCTTGCGATGTTCCCGGGCGTAGAACGAGGCTCGACTCGATGCTGCGATGGCCGCCGCATCGTGTGTACATGCCTCCGGTTGGGAGGCAGATCCGATCTCGAGAATTCGCGATGACCGAGAAGAACGCCTGGACCTAGTCCTGGCGCAGGTAGCTCGGGAGCTCCACTTAACGATCACGAGCCACCTCCTTTCCCAGTCAGAAGGCGGCGAGTCTGCTGCGCAATGTTTGCGAGCCGCAGCCTCCGTAAACGGCGCCGTACTCAGCGGCTGCCGGATCGCAGGGCGGGATCCGGCGCTTCGGGAAACTGAGGCAAGTCACCGGTGATCGTGAACCATGGCGCCTTGGATTCGACGAAGATGTCGGCGCGCGGAGCGATTCCCGGATCTCCGTCGAGGCTGCCCATGGGCACGACGAAAACGCCGCGGCTGTCGTTGCGCCACGGCATAGTCGAGCCGCATTTCCGGCAGAACACGTGTGTGAAGCGCACCGCCTCCGGAACCTTGTACGATTGCAACTGGCCCTCACCCTGGCGCACGCCGTCGATCGGCACGAACAAGTTCGACGCAAACGGCGCTCCCCTGCTCTTGCGGGCCGCGAGCTTGCCATTCTCCACGGCGTGATTCAGGCATGCGCGCAGCGCCGCGAGTGCGTTTCGCATCGTGCCGCGGGAGATCCGCTTTCGCCGATGCTCGCCGCGGGCGGCCGTTGTCTTCTCTTCGAGATCCCGATCCTGCGTCAGTAGCGGATGGATCACGTTGTCGATGATCGTCTCGCGCGAGATCGCGACGAGCGGCGTCTGACCGAACGCGGGTCACGAAGCCGTTCTCAAAACGTCTCGGGTATCGCACAAGCAACCTCGCTTTGCTCTTGCGTGGTTCGCCGATGCCGTTGATGTCGGGGCAGTCCTCAGTCTTTCTGGGAACTGCTGTTGCCGGCCGTCGAGCCGCCATCGATCTGCAACGCCGCGCCGGTGATGAAAACGGCATCCTGGCTGGACAGATATGCGATGGCGCGGCCGATTTCGTGCGGCTGGGCCATACGCCGCAACGGCGCATAGTTGATGACCGCCCGTTCGGCCGCGTCCGGGTCGTCGGCCTGCTCGATGAAGTCGCGGCGCACCATGTCGGTATCGACGTAGCCGGGACAGACGCAGTTGACGCGAATATCCGGCGCGAGTTCCAAGGCGAGCGCGCGGGTCAGATTGACGACGCCGCCCTTGGATGCGCAATAGGCCGAAAAACCGACTTCGCCTATGAGGCCGGCGTCGGACGCGACGTTGACGATACTGCCGCGCCTGGCCTTGAGATGGGGCAGGGCCGCTTGGCAGCAGAAGAACGTGCCCTTGAGATTGACGTCGAGCGTGGCATCCCAGATCGCTTCGTCGACATCGGCGAAGGGACCGACGTGGGCAATGCCGGCGGAGTTGACCAGGATGTCGAGGCCGCCAAGCTCGGAGACCGCTCGGTCGACGACGGCATAGCAGCCGTCGCGCGTCGCCACATCGCCCGGCGCGGCGACGATCCGGCCGCCGGCGCCGTCAATGGCTGCGATGGCGGCGGCGGTCGAAGCCCCAGTCCTGCCGTTGACCGCGACGAGCGCTCCCTGGCTGACGAACTCGATCACAGCCGCACGGCCGATGCCGCGCGAACCGCCCGTTATCAGGATACGTTTGCCATCGAAACCCATGAGTCCCCTCCCCATCGCGCAAGTTGTCGGCGAGATACCTGCCTGCTGTGCGATCACTAGCCCTTCCTAGTTCAGAACAACAATAGCGTGCTGTCGGGCTGGCGGGCCGATCGGGGCTTAGTGATAACCCTCGTTCGACGGCGGAGCTCGCAAACGTTCTGTAGCCACTCCTGCGAGAATCGGCATTCACAAGAGAGGTTCAGAGAGAGTAGACGGGTCCTTTCTGGCGCCGTACCTCGCGGGTGAAGCTCGGAGAATCGTTAGCGTCAGGAAGGGACGGTTAGGATTGTGGCTATCACAGGCCCGAAACCCCTTGGGTCCTTCGTCGTCGTGTAACTTTTCGGGTGGTTGCCCGGTCGACCGCGCCGTCCGCGAGCATTGACGCCGTCTCCCCGGCGCCGCCCGGGTTGCGATCCACTGCCGTGAAAGCGGGCGTTCCTTGGGAGAAGTGGAAGGGTGCTGAGCGTCCGAGATCGAAGGCTATGTAACGTTCGCGCTCTTGTAGCCGCTATCCGCAGACCTCGACCAGCACGATCGGCGGCAGCGACCTCGACCTGATCTGGCATCGGCGCTACTGAGCGACGCGGAGGGCTCGAAACATGGCCTATGAGGGATACGCGTCCTTGAAGATTCGCGTCGACCGCGGCGTGGCGTTCGTCACCATCGATCATCCGCCGATCAATCTCATGGACTCCGTGATGATCGCCGACCTCGACCGCGTCGGCCGCGAGCTCGAGATCGACCCCGAGGTCCGCGTCGCCGTCTTCCAGAGCGCGGACCCGGAGTTCTTCATCGCTCACGCCGACGTGAACGTGGTCCTCGCCTTGCCGCCCCCGCCCGCCGAGCCGTCGAACCGACTCGGGCCCTTCCACCGGATGATCGATCGTTTCCGCACGATGCCGAAGGCGACGATCGGTAAGATCGAGGGGCGGGCGCGCGGCGGCGGTAGCGAGCTCCTGCTGTCGCTCGACATCCGCTTCGCGGCGATCGGGCGGGCGATTCTCAGCCAACCGGAAGTCTCGGTCGGGATCATCCCCGGCGGCAGCGGCACACAGCGCCTTCCGCGACTGATCGGCCGCGGGCGCGCGCTCGAGGTGATCCTCGGCTGCGAAGACTTCTCCGCGGAGCTCGCCGAGCGCTACGGCTACGTGAACCGCGCGTTGCCGCCGGAAGAGATCGGCGGCTTCGTCGATCGTCTCGCCTACCGCATCGCCTCGTTTCCCGCCGAAGCGATCGCGCTCGCCAAGGCCGCGGTCGCCGCAGCTGAGCGACCGACCGTAGACGGCCTCATCGAAGAGGGACATCTGTTGCTCCAATCCGCCGCGAACCCACGGACGCGCAAGCTGTTGAAACGATTCCTGGAGCGCGGCGGTCAAACGCGAGAGGTCGAGCTCGCGCTCGGGGAGCGGATCGGGAGAATGGGGCCGCGGGTTTAGATCTCCAGGCGCCTTTCGTACGAGATTCGCGCACGTCCGGTGGAATCTCCGAGTCAAGACAACACTGCTCCTCCGTAGCGGACCGCCCGGCCCTTCGTGGCACAAGATCATGGATCACTTCTTCGCGATCCTCTCCGAGGGCGTTCACCGCTTCGCAGCTCCTTCCGCACGTGTGGAGCAAGTTTGGGGTAGCGCTCGACGAGTCGTTCGCCCGCCTTGGGTATCGACCGCTTGGCGACCTCGCCGTCCTGCCCGTGCTCGACGGGTTGGTCGTGCGCGCATACCGCTCCGACGACGGGACGAACGTAGCCGCGGTCGTGCTCAAGCCGGACGGCGTGGCGAGCACCACGTTCTTCTCACTGCTGGCGCAGGACGCGGTCGTCGTGGTTTCGGACGCATTCGTGCTGGAAAAGGCGAAGCGGCGGCTGTTCGCCACCATGAAGTCGACCGCCAAACCGGCGGAACTGGACGCCGCGCTGCGCGAGCGATGCACGGCCCTGGAGAAGAAACACGGGCGCCGGTCGCGTTACCGCCGGAGCTCGCATCAGCCACGAAGGCGTGGGAGGCATGGTGGGCGAAGCAGGACAGGTGAGACTCGGTACGCCAACCTTATTGCTCTCCTGATACCGTCCGCATGGAGATCGATCACGACCGCTACGGCCGAGTCGTCGGGCGCGTCTACGTCGGAAGCCTATCCGGCAGGCGGTCGACGCGACCCGGGTCGGCGGCACCGCGGTCATCTCGGGCGCCGTCGCCGCAGGCTCCGAGGTCACGCTCGACGGTCTCGGGATGATCCTCAAGAACATCAAGGCGAACGTCGAAGGCGGGAGCATTTCCGAGATCTACATCCCCGTTGCTCATCGATCTCTGGCGCAAGGGCGACTTCCCGCTCGACCGACTGCTCGGCCGGACGTATACCCATGGCTTACCCATGGCGACATCGCGCAGGCGATCGCTGGGATGGAGAGCGGCAGTACCCGCGTGGGGACTGCCACCAGCACCGCGAACAGCGCGCGCGCCACCAATCGGATTGCGCCCCACCCAGCGGACCTCGCGCAGCAAGATGCCCAGGCCAAGGGTCAACATCACGCTGAAGATCGTCGCTGCCGCAGCCAGCGTGAGCACGCGCTCGGGGATCGGGCCATCGACAATCATCCGGCCACTTCCGCAGGCTCGCGGCTGCCTGATCGGCTGTGCGTCGCGCCCGCCTTAGCGGTCGCTCCGCGCGGCCGAGCCACCCAGGCCCTGCACGTCCGGCGTGCGCGCCAGTGCCAGCTCGTCGGGCCGCGTGAAGACCGCCTCGAGCGCCGCGTCGAGTCGCTGCTTTTCCTGCAACAAAGGGGCGTGGCGGTACGCCGGCAGCAGCGCGAGTAGGTTGTCGATCATCGCGCGCAAACGGCGCGCGATCTGCAGCGAGTTGGCACCACAGGCGCGGATCTCGGCGCACGCCACCAGCACGAAGTCGTCCCAGTCGGGCGTGCGCTGGACCAGCCGCACGCGGCCGCTGGCATCGACCACTTCGTCCGAGTGCAGGCGCCGCTTGCCCGCCATCCGCAGCAGGCGGTGGATCTGGTCGATGGCGAGCACGGCCGTCGTCGGGTCGTTGATCGCCGGAGACAGCCCCTTCAGGGCGATGTCGACCAGGATGCGGAACGCGAACACCGGGTCCTGCTCCATGGTCCGCTCGTCGCCCAAGGCCACCGCGGCACGCAGCCGGCGGTCGTCGATCGCTGCTGCGCCCGCGTATAGGCGGAACAGCGGCTCGTCCGACGCGATGAAGTCGCCGATCTGCGGCACGAGTTCGATCACACCATCGTGACGCCGCGCCTCCTCGATCAGCGGCGCCAGGTCGACCGCCAACAGGATCTTCGACCGCCCAATGTGCATGACCTCGCGGGCCGCCGCGGGCAGCTGCACGTGGGTGCGCGTGCGTTCGTCGTGATCGGCACTCGCGAGGTTCGGATACACCGCTTGCAGCACCTCGATGCCCTGGTTGCCCACGCGCGCCAGGATGCTCACCGGGCGCAAGAGCCGTGCCGCGTAGTCGATCAGGAACAGGAAGACCATCAGGCAGGCGATGCCGAGCACGGCGGTCAACGCGGTCACCAGGCTAGGTACAGTGGTGCCGAGGCGATTGAGCCCGGTCACGGCCAGCAGCAGCGTGAAGACGAACAGTCCCACGCTGAAGCGCACCACGTTGTCGCGCAGCAGCGTGGTGGCGATCACACGCGGCGTCAGCTGGCCACCGGCGATCTGGACAGCCACCAGCAGCGAACCGAAGGTGAAGACGAGGAACGACAGCGACAGCGTGATGACCGTCTGGTACAGCGCGGTCGCGCCCGACACTCCCAGCCCGGTCACGTTCCAGTCGAGATAGCTGTCGAGCATGCGCAGCAGCGGCGCCAGCAGGTAGATCAGCACGATCGCCACGATCGGCGTGACCCAGAGCGACGAGCGCAGGTAGCTGACGGCCCGGTACATCCAGCCCCAGGTGAGCCGGGTCCTGATGAACTGCGCCACACCCTGGTTCGGCCGCTTCGCGGCCTGCCCCCGTGGCGTGCCGGACGAAGCCCCGGTGGTCTGGCCGTCGGTCGTCATGTTTTCGCGAATTGACGTCCACCCCGAAGAGGACGGCAAGTCAAAACTAGAGTATCGTACCGACCTGTTTGTTCTCAACTAACCAGACGCTGGGCGACTTCGTCAGACTACGCGGTCCAGCACGGCTAACGAGCTCGGGGGAGTCGCAGGTAGTCGGTCGGTCGTGATCCTTGAGCGACCGTGATCTCCTTACTGCGCCAATCACCCACTTCCTCGTCCGCGGCTACGCCACCCGCACGGTCCAGGAGTTCCTCGGCCACCGCGACGTCGAACACCTGCCGAGTGGCGTCGGGTATTCGTGCGAGAAGCCACTCAACGGTTTCCGAGCGGTTCAGGGCTCCTCCCGTTGGCATGCTTTCAGAACTCGCCAGCGTAGTTGAGCAAGCACTCCGTTCAGAGTCGCGTATCGCCGAGGTAGCGGTTACGTAGCGGAGATCGGCTCAACTAACGCTAGCAGCGGACCGGCGCGCAACCGGCTCGTCACGCCCGGGCAGCCATGGGCGCTGGCTCAAAAGAGCCGCTTCCACAGCGAGGTCTGTTGCTCGACGGCGTCGGCCGCCAGCGCCGGCACCTTGCCGACCACCGTGTCGCCCTCCTTGACGATGACGTCGCCAATCCGTGCATTGGCGCTCAACGGCGCTTGCACATCGCCGACGAGCACCAGCTCGACCGAGAAGCTGGGCTTGTCCGTGCGTTTGGAGAGAACACTCAGGTTGTCGCCCGCAATCACCCGCACGAAACCCGGCTTCCCGCCTTTCACCGCCACGTCATTGGCGACGATGTCGCCCTTCTTCACCGCCGGCAGCTCCTTGTACTCTCCGAACCCTTTGGTGAGCAGCTGCGCGGCCTCGCCGAAACAGTCGCGCTTTTGCGGCGCGCCCATGACGACGGCAATCAGCCGCAGGTTGTCGCGCTTGGCGGTGGCGGTGACGTTGAAGCCGGCTTCGCGATAGTAACCGGTCTTCAAACCGTCCACCCAGCTGGTCTCCCGCACGAGACGGTTGGTGTTGGTGAGCGTCATCGTGCCATTGCGAAACGGCGCTTCCTTGGTGCCCGACCACTTCATGATCTCCGGAAACTTCACCAACTCACGCGCCACGATGGCCATGTCGTGCGCGCTGCTCATATCGGCCTGCTGCTCCTTGCCCGGAGGGAGGCCGTGCGGGCTGTGGTACACCGTGTCGTGCATACCGAGTTCCTTGGCGCGCTGGTTCATCAGCTCCACGAAGGCGTCGGACGAACCCGCCACGGCTTCGGCCACTGCCACAGAGGCGTCATTCGCCGAGTGGATGGCGATCGCCTCCATCATCTCCGAGAGGGGAAACACCTCGCCCTGTTTCAAGTAGACCTGCGAGCCGCCGACCTTACTCGCCCACGCCGAGGTGACGATCGGATCGTCCCAATGCAGGCTGCCATCGCGCACGCGCTCCGCCACGATCAGCATGAGCATCATCTTGGTCATCGACGCCGGCGGGTTCTGCTGATGCGCTTCCTTCTCGAACAGCACGGCGCCGGAGCCCGCATCCATCACGACCGCCGAACGATAGACCTCGCCGCCGGCCGCCGGCGCCGCCTCGGCTGTCGCGCGCCGCGAGACCCTCCGCGCGTTGCCCGTCCGCGGCTCCACAAGCACGGTCGCCACGCACACCAGCATCATCCCACTCCACACCCATCCACCACCTTGCATCGTTCAGACCTCCTCTTGCCTAGTCAGTGATCGCAGTCGTTGCTTGTGGGTCGGCAGCCAGTCGTCGATCGGCACAACCGCGTCGACGACGATCTCGAACCGGCCATTCGGTTGGCGTTTCCGCCGGCCGCACCTCGATGAGCACCGCTCACGCCCCTCGGCCAGACTCTCCGGCACGGCGAGGGTCGATTTCGCCGACCGTGCCCGCGTACAATGATTCGCGGCACCGGGTGCTCGGGCTCTCGACTCGTCGTTCTCCAGCGCCAACCTCACCGCCGCAGCGGATGATATCAGAATGTGGGGCCTTGCGTCGATTCAGCGATGCCCGCGCGTCCCTGTCGAGAGCGCCGCTGCGACCGCTCGCTGACCGTCGTCAGTTCAGGCGATCAAGGCAAGAGCCGCATAGCCAGGCGCGCGGCTGCGAGATGGGCGGGCGAGCGGGAGAGCGCGTGCTGGTGCAGGCAAGCCTCGGTGAGCTTGATGACGTGATCGTCGCCGTGCGCGACCGCCATGTCGGCGAGCGTGGCGGCATCCTCTCGCGGCGGCTCGATGTCGGCCGCTGGCGGGTGGCTGCCGAAGGTGGCGTAGAGCGCGCAGCCGGTCTGCCAGGCATAGCGCAGCGCGGTGCGCGCGGTGGCGTCGTCGAGCACCGGCAGGATGTGGCCGAGCGCGACGACGCTGGTGATGCCGTGGACCAGCACGATCGCACTCAGGAAGTCGTGCGCGTTGCTGAGGAAGATGCGGGCGAAGACATCGCTCATCGCGCCGACTACGGCTTCTGGCTCGCCGCTGACGTCGACGCGATCGATGACCCGTGCGAAGGGCGGAAAGTCTTTCAGCCCGACGAGTGCCGAGACGATTGTGCCCGAAAACTGCCGCAGCTCGGGCGGAACGATCGGTACCGTGGCGATCGCGTCGCGCGGCCGCAGGCTGCGACCGCCGTCGCGTGTCGCCGTGGGCAGCTCCTGGTAGTTGGCGGCCCAATAGCCGAGAGCGTCCGCGAGCTCGCGTCGCCGCAGCGGCGATTCCAACTCGTCGAGGCTCCGGGCCGCGTGCCCGACTCTGATCACGCCGTGGGCTGCCGAGGCACAGAGCCCCGGCGCCAGCCGCGCGCTCCAGCACCGCAGCACCGCGCGCCACGGCGCCGCGCGCAGCTCTTCCTCGAAGAAAGCGCTCCAGTCGGCGGTCCGATCGCCGTGCGCCAGCGCGGCGCGCCAGCCATCGGCGGTGATGCGCTCGCGCGCCGCGGGGCGCGGCAGCATGCCGGCGCGATAGCGCTCCAGCCACGGCATGACAGCGTCGGGCCGTGCCATCGCGCACAGCGCCTCGACCGCCATCGGTGCATGGCTGGTCATGCCGTTGGCGAGGTCGGGGCCGTAGTCGGAGAGCACGGTCAACGCATCCTCCATCACGGCATAGTCCGCACCGCTCCGGCGGCGGGAATCGTCTCGTTGTGACGCGGCGGTCTGCATCATCGCGGGCATCCTCCGTGACTCCGTGACCGCAGTGTCGCGGCAGCCTGTCGCTGTTACAACGAACTTGTCGGTAAACTATCAGTCTGCTACTCCGCTGGCGACATGGACGATCCGCGCTCCAACCTCGGCTCCAATCTCAAGCGGCTGCGCGACATGCGCGACCTCTCCCAGGAGCAGGCCGCCCGCCAGGCCGGCATCCCGCGCGCAACCTGGGCGAGCCTCGAATCGGGCAGCGCCAACCCGACGCTGGTCGTGCTGACCCGGGTGGCGGCGGCACTCGCCGTATCGATCGAGGAGCTGATCGGCTCGCCGCGCACCTCCTGCCGCCTCTACGCCGCCGCTGAGATCCCCGAGCGGCGCCGGCAGGGGGTCCGTCTCCGCGCCCTGGTGCCCGAGGCAATCGCCGGATTGGAGGTTGCGCGCATGGAGTTGTCGCCGGGCGCGACCTTGACTGGCGTGCCGCACACGCCTGGCACACGTGAGTATCTGGCCTGCGAAACTGGGCACATCGAACTCACCGCCGCCGGCGAACGCTGGCAGCTCGAAGCCGGAGACGTGCTCGTCTTCCGCGGCGACCAACGCCACGCGTACCGCAATCTCGATCAGCGCAACACCGCTCTGGCGATCAGCGTCGTCTGCTTCGCGCGCGCGTCGGGCTGACCCGCTCCGGCCCGCTGCGCCGATACGATCGGTCGTCCAGGAAACGCCCGTTTTTACGGCGTGCCCACGACGCCGGCCGCGACGAGCTCCGCGATGCGAGCCTCCGGATACCCGAGCTCGGCGAGCACTGCCGGGCCGTCGGCCCCGAGGAGCGGTGCGGATCGACGGTAGGCGATCGGTGTCCCCGTGAAGCGCATGAAGGGACCTGCGAGCTCGAGCGTCCCGAATGTCGGGTGCTCCTGCGTCGTGATCGCGCCGGCCGCGAGGAGGTAAGGCTCCACGAAGACCTCATCGAAGTCGAGGCAGGGGGCCGCCGGAACGCCGGCGGCCGCGAGGCGCGCGAGTGCGACGGCGCGCGCTTCCGGCGCCAGGAATGTCGCCACGGCGGCGGCCACGGCGCCGTCGGGGGGATCGTCGAGCGCGAGGGTCACGCGCGCGAGCCGGCCGAGCGCCGCTGCCTGCGCGTCGTCCTGCGCGGCGACGCAGAGCCAGCCGTCGCGGCAAGCGTAGAGGCGGCGCGCCACGGCGGGACCGAGGTAGTCCCGTCCGCCGACGGCAAACGCGGGGCGGCCGCCATGGTCGATCATGTGCGCCGCCTGCGCGACGTAGCTCGTGCGGAAGAGGCTCACGTCGACCCGCTGCCCGCGCCCCGTCCGCTCGCGCGCCAGCAGGGCCGCCACCGTCGCGAGCGCGCCGAGCGCCCCCGCCAGTAGTCGTTGTAGGCGATCATGTGGAAGACGGGCTCGTCGCCGCCCTGCGCGAGCATCAGGCCGGAGCGCGCCTGGAAGACCGGATCGAAGCCCGGCAGGCAGGCGAGCGGTCCCGTCGTGCCGTAGCCGGTGATCGAGGTGTGGACCAGGCGCGGATTCTCGGCCGACAGCCGGTCCCAGCCGATGCCGAGCCGTTCCATGACGCCGCCGCGGAAGTTGTCGACCACGACGTCGGCGGCGCGCGCGAGGTCGAGGAAGACGTCGCGCCCCTCGGCCCGCTTGAGATCGAGCACGAGCGAGCGCTTGCCGCGGTTCCAGCCGACGAAGCCGAAGGCAGCCATGCGGAAGGGATCGCCCTCCGTGGTCTCGATCTTCACGACGTCGGCGCCGAGGTCGGCGAGGAGAAGCGGGCAGAATGGGCCCGCGATGAAGCTCGTCAGGTCGAGGACGCGCACCCCCGCGAGGCAGCTCGCGGGCGGCGCGGCGACGCGCGCGGGGGTAGTGCGCTCACTGCGTGCAGCCGCGGCGCACGCCGTTTCCGTGTCCGCGCCGCGCAGCGACGCGGGACGCGGCGGCGGTGCCGGCGTGTCCGAGAAGAGCGCCGGCTCCGCCGGCTGCCACGTCGGTCCGAGGACGGGGTCGTCGAGCCCGATCACGAGCCCGAGCGCCCGCGCGTCGGGGTCGCCGAGCGCCTCGTCGCGCGTACGGACAGGGCCACAGGGGATGTCCGCCTCGCGTAGCCGGGCGAGCCACTCGGCCGTGCGTGCGCGCTGCGAAGATGGGGTCGAGCGCCGCGCGCACGAAGGCCTTCGTGTCGGGCGCGCCGAAGCTGAAGGGATGTCCCTGGAGGCGCGGATCGACGAGCAGGTCCACGCGCTCGACGAGCGTCACGAGCTTCACCCAGAACGCCTGCGTGAGAGCGCCGACGAAGAGCCATCCGTCGCTCGCCCGGTAAACGCCATAGTTCGGGTAGACGCCGCGCGGGTCTCCGCCCGCGAGGAGCGAGCCGTGCTGACCCGGTCCGCGCACGTAGGTGCCGCTGCCGAGGGCGAGTGCGCCGCCGACGGCGCTCACCTCGATGCGCTGCCCCGGCGTTCCCCGCTCGCGGGCCAGGAGCGCCGCCGTGACACCGAGCGCGGCGAGCGTGCCGGTCATGTAGCCGATGAGCGGGGTCACGAGCCACACCGGGCTCCCGGCCCACGACCACTGCATCGCTTGCGCTCCGGTGAGCGCGGCGACCAGCGCCTCGTCCGCGGGCAGCCCCTGCGGATGGCCTCCCGCACCCCAGGGGCTCACGCGACAGTCAATACGACCCGCCGCCTGCTCGGCCTCCGGCGCCGTCTCGTCCGCGAGCAGTACGTCGGCGCTAGCGCAGAGCGCACGCCGGCACTCGGTGGCGCGCGCGTCCCCGTCCTCGAGCACCGCCGATCGTTTGCCGCGCCGTAGGACGTGGTCGCCCGGCGCGCCCCGCGACGTCGCCGCGGGCTCGATCCGCACCACCTCGGCCCCGAGGCCGGCGAGGAGAAACCCGGCGTAGGAAGCCGGGAGCCCCGCCGCGCACTCGATGACGCGAATCTCTCCGAGGGGGCCCCGCACGCTCACCCGTCGGAGGAAACTCCGGCGGCGTCGGGTTTGTCAACGGGCTCGCGCTAAACGCCGCCTGATCGTCTCGACCCACCTTGCATCAGTCGAGCGGCGATCCCACAGTCGCCGAACGACCTAGCATCGGAGGCCGTCGACCGGATCGATGCGGATCGTACATGGTGAATCCGATCGGATAGACCGAGAGGAGGGACATCGTGGCTGAATCAAAAAAGTCGCCGGTCGCGGTGGTGACCGGGGTGGGACCGGGACTCGGCGCGTCGCTGGCGCGACGGTTCGCGAAGGGATACGCCGTCGCGATCAACGCCCGCCGCGCGGACTATCTGGGCTCGCTCGCCCGCGAGATCCGGGAAGCGGGAGGCGTCGTCCTGGAGCTGCCCTGCGACATCGGTGATCGAGCGGCGGTCGAGGCAGCGCTCCAATCGGTTCGCGAACGGCTCGGTCCGCCCGAGGTGTTGATCTTCAACGCGGGGAGCGGCGCGTTTGGCACCGTCACCGAGATCACCCCCGAGCAGTTCGAAGACAGTTGGCGGGTCAACGCGTTCGGGGCGTTCGTGTGTGCGGCGCAATGCGCGCCCCAAATGATCTCAGGCGGGCGGGGGGTCATGCTCTTCACCGGCGCGACAGCGGGCGTGAAGGCCGGACCTCGCTCCATCGCTTTCGGCCCGGCCAAATTCGCCATGCGCGGGCTGGCGCAATCGTTGGCGCGCGATCTCGGCCCGAAGGGCATCCATGTCGCATGGATCAACGTGGACGGCTCGATCGACATACCGGGCCGAAATATCGGCCTCAAGAAAGAGGACATGCTCGATCCGGACGCGATTGCGGAGACGTACTGGCATCTCGCCCATCAAGATCGAAGCGCCTGGACGATGGAATTGGAGGTTCGCCCGTTCAAAGAGAAGTTCTGAAGTGAAGCGACCGCAGGCGGGGGCCAAGCATCCACCCCGTGCTAAGAGGGAGCATGCTAAGCTTCCTCGCCCTTCTCACCACGCCGCTCGCGTTAGCCTCCGCCCTGCCCATCCCCCATCACGCCATCATCATCGACACCCACTCCGACTGCACCCAACGGCTCACCTACGACCACGTTGACCTCGCCCGCCCGCAGCCCGACATGCAGGTCGACCTCCCCAAGATGCGCGCCGGCGGCCTCGATGCCGAGTTCTTCTCCATCTTCGTCGGCCCCTGGTCCGCCAAGCCCGACGCCTACTTCACCGAAGCGCTCCGCCAGTTCGACGCCGTGCACGCTCTGATCGACGCCAATCCAAACACCATCGCCTGGGCAAAGACCGCCTCCGACGTCCGTGCCAACGCGGAGCGCGGGATGCTCTCCGCCCTCTTCGGCGTCGAGGGCGGTCACGCGCTCCTGCCGGGAAACACCGACGAGCTGATAGACCACCTGCGGACCTTCCACGAGCGCGGCGCACGGTACCTGACCCTCACCTGGTCGATCGCGAGCCCCTTCGGCGGCTCGTCCGGCGACGATAGCGACGGGCAGGGTCTCACCGAAGTCGGCCGGCGGCTGATCGACGAGATGCATCGCCTCGGCGTGATCGTCGACGTCTCGCACGTGTCCGACCCGCTCTTCTGGGACGCCATCCGCTACGCCAAGAAGCCCGTCCTCGCCTCGCACTCCTCGGCGCGGGCGCTCGCCAACGTGCCGCGCAACATGACCGACGCGATGCTGAAGGCGGTGGCGCGGCAGGGCGGCGCGGTTTGCGTCAACTTCGGCGACGAGTTCCTCGACGAGCGTTCCTGGCGGGCGCAGCAGGCGATCCGGGCACGCGTCGGACGGCAGAAGCTGTCTCTGAAGGAACGCTGGCGTGCCGTAAAGCGAGAAGTGGCCCGCCTTCCCCCGGTACCCCTTGCCCGGCTCATCGACCACATTGCTCACATCGTCGACGTGGCCGGTATCGACCACGTCTGCCTCGGGAGCGACTTCGACGGCGTCGCAGCGACACCGCGCGGGCTCGAGAACGTCGCGCGGCTCCCCGCGCTCACCGCGGCGCTCCGCGGCCGCGGCTATCCGCCGAACGACGTCGAGAAGATCCTCGGCGGCAACGTGCTGCGCGTCCTCGAAGCGAACCAGCCCTGACGCGTCAGATGTAGCGCGGCCAGCCGTCCGGATGCGCGCGCTTGTACCCGCGGTACCAGACGCAGAGCGGGTAGAGGACGAGCACCGTCGCGAACGCACCGGCGTACGTCGCTGCCAGACCACCGCGATGGCCCAGGTCCAGAGCCCAAGCGCCGAGCGCCAGCACGTGAACGTGCAGCAGGTAGAAGAAGAGCGCGGTCTGCCCGAGAACGAGGAGCGGGCCGAGCCCGCGCGCCGACGCCGGCTGCCCGATGCGGAGGAGCGGCGCCAGAAAAAGCGCCATCAGACCGAGCTCGAGCGCATCGTACGAGAGGCTCGGCGGGTACTTGCTCACGTGGAGCCATTGGATCGGCGACGCGTCGTCGCGGAGGAGCAGCATGTTGCCGTACCCGTTCAGCCCGCGCACGACGACGAAGAGGACGAGGGCCGCCAGCGCGCCGCTCGCCACGAGCGCCGCGGTCCGCTCCGGGCCGGCGGAAAGCAGTTGGCGCCCGAGGACCCACCCGAGCATCATGATGGCGAGCCAGGGCAGCAGCGGATAGGCGACAATCACCGATCCGAGCCGGCCGCCGGTGAGGAGGAGCGCGATCGGCGGGGTCTGCACCCCGCCCGTACCGGCGAGGGCGAGGCCGGTCAACGCTTCCCCGCCGAAAATCAGCACGAGCGCCAGGAAGACGAGCCAGCAGGTACGGAGCCGGCGGAGCGCCGCCATCGCGACGAAGCTGCCGCCGATGGCGTAGAGCACCTGGAGGAGCACGCGACCCGGGATGAACACCCACGACATCCAGAGGGGATCGAGCGCCGCGATCAAGAGCCCGCGGGTGATGATGAAGCGGTCGAGGTCGCGCGCCGACTCGCCGGCGGCCTTTCGCCGTTCGACGCTCAGCGCTAGCGCGGCGCCGGCGAGGAAGACGAACGTCGGAGCGCAAAGGTGCGTCATCCAGCGGGTGAGAAACTGGGCGGCCGGCAGCGCGGTGCCCGCGGTGTAGAGGAACCTGCCGTCGGTCATGAGGCGGCCCGCGTTGAGCTCCCCGGACGCGTGATCGACGGTCATGAGCACCATGACGAACCCACGCAGCCAATCGAGGGCGGGGAGACGCGCCGGCATTGGATTAAGGGTCGCGACCTTCGGGACGCTCTCATACGGGCGGCCGCGGGCAGGTGGGGAGCAGTTCACAGGCTGAGCTCCCTCGCGACCTCCGCGGCGCGCATCGTCGCACCCATCTCGACGAAGAGCCGATGCGCCTCGCGAAGCTCGACGCTCGTCTCGTGCCGGGCACTCCTACGCGGAGCGGCGTCTACACGCCGAAGGATTTCGAGCTCGGCGCGATCGTCGCCGACGTCGTCGATGTCGCTCGCGAATCGCACGGCCTCGGCTGCGCGAAGCTCCGCCGGCGCCCGCGGCCCGAGCCCGTCGCGCAAGTCGACACCACCCAGGTCGCGGGCGAACACGTTTCTACGAGCGCCGCAGTGCTACGATGCTCGAACCATGCGTTGCGCATTCAATCATTCGCGTGCGGTGAATCACCTCCACTCCCACGCCTTCGATTTCGTGTTTCCATCGGCGTCAGCTTCGTACTCAAAAACGACCGCGATCGTGTTGAGCCGCTTCCACTTTTCGGACTCCGACTCGAAGTAGACCGCGCCGCGGTAGCTCACGGCACCGCCGCCGAGGAGCCTTCCGGCCCCTGCTACCCTCAAGGTGGCCGCCTCTCCGTTCTTGCCCATCACGATCCCTTGGCCTTCACCGTAGAGGCTGCCGTCCGATCGGACCGTTGCCGTATAGGTCACCATGCTTCGGGTATCGATGCCGAGCAGCTTTCCGGTCGTTTGGGTGGATACCTCGACCTTCGGGCGCCCGTCGCTTGGGAGCACCCGCCGCGCGAGCACCTTTCCAGTTTCTTCGCCGATTTGATCGCCTAGCATGATCACGCCTCCCCGCTTTTCTTGAAGAGTTCGTTAATGCTGTCCCGGAAGTGTCCTCAGCAACTGTCGCGGGGGAGAGCGCGCGCGGCGAGCGGGCGATGCCAGTGAGTGAATGACGACGAGCTCCATGCGACCGAAACTGAGCCCGCAGCAGTAGGACGAGGAGGTTGCTACGGGGCCGCGAAGTTGAGGCGCGCAGGGATGGGGTGGATGACAGGCGACAATGGGCTCGAGTGCTGCATGGCGCGTCTCGAATCCGCGCCGGGCACACGTGACATGCTCGCCCTCCACGAAGCGCTCGTCGCGCTGCGAGGCTCTAACGGACTCGCCGCTCGACTATCATACGCCGGGGAAACGCCACAAACGAAAAATGATCGGCTTTCGCCCATTTTTCTTTGGGGGTGCGACACAGTTCCAACGGAAAGGACATGGTGAAGAATCGGTTTCGGCCAGTGAGGGGGCAGGTCACTCGCGCTCGCCCTCTACGCTGCCCATCTTCATGTGACGACTCACCGTCCTTTGAAAACCGGTGGCCGCTTCTCTACGAAGGCCCGTGGGCCTTCAACGGCGTCCTCGGTGCCGGCCAGCTCTTGCGCGCGCGCGCGTTCCAGGTCGAGCGCCTCGCGCTCGGACAGATGCCGCGACCGCCGCATTACGTCCCGCGCCGCGCTGAAGCCGGGCCGGCTCCCTCCGCCCGGACGAGCGAGCCGTAGATTCGTTCTCGATAGACCCGCTCGCCGTCGAGGTCTCCGAGCGCGAACGCGGTGTCGGAAAGCTTCGCGAGCACGCTCTGCCGATCGGGCTTCTCGTCGAGCGCGCGGGTATACGCCTCTCGGGCGCCGTGCACGTCGCGGTCGAGGAACGCCGCGTCGCCGGCGCGCTCCAGCCACTGCGCCTGCGGTGCGGCGAGGAATCCTAGACGCTCCACCATCTGCATCGCATAGCGCCGCGCTTCCCCGTAGTCACCGCGCCAGAGAAGGACGAAGAAGTACTCCTCCGCGACGAGTGCGTGATGAAAGAGCGGCTCCGACTCGCCCGGCGCCCGCCGCGCGAACTCCGAAACGAGATCGCGATCGATCTCTCCGGACCAGAGCCTGCGCACGAGGTCGTCGGGGATGCCTTCCCCGAGCTCCGTGGCGGCTCGCTCGGCGGGCTCGCGGAGCCACGACGACGCCGAGTCGAGATCGGGCCGCGCAAGTCCGACCATGCCTTCGGTGAGCGCGAAGCGAACGTCGCTTTGCCAGTCGGCATAGGCGACGGAAAGCTCCCGGTCGACGTCGTGCCAGCGGCGGAGGGCGGCGAGCGCAAGCACCCGCGAGAGGCGGTAGATCGTACCTTCGGGTACGGTTGCGAGCGCATCATCGAAGTGCGCGAGCGCCTGCGCAGGCCGCCCCTTGCCGAGAGCGGCGCAGCCCTCCTGCCAGCTCGCGAGCGCCGTGAGCAAGCGCGACTGCGGGCCGCCGAGCGCGGCGATCCTCTCCGGCGCTGGCGAGTGGCCGGATTGCAACGCCGCGCTCACGAGGCTGATCGAACCGTCTCGCTCCATTCGCGCGACGTCTGCGGCGGTGACGCCGACGTCGCCGATCGCCGACACAGGCAAGCACGTCGGGTGGGCCCGAACGCGTTTCTGATGGTCGCCCCAGGCGTCGACGAAGAGCTTCCGGCGCCCGGGGGCGACGAACGGCAACTGGTTGACTGCGCGGTCGGTGCCGATCACGACGTCGTCCACGTAGTAGGTGAGGTTCGAGCGGTCCGTGAACGGATCGGTGACGAACGAGAACTTGTCGACCGCCGAGCCCGGCTGGCTCACGGCATTCCGCTGGTGCGCGAGCGAAACCACCGGCTCCAACTTTCCTTCCTCTCGGATCGTCAGGTCGTAGACCCCGCCATCGATGTCGTAGGCGACGTCGACGACGTACCAGACGAACGCGCGAAGCGCGAAGAGCTTCTGCGGCATGCTGTCGGACACCTGCCAGAGAAAGCCGCCTTCGCTCTTCAACCAGAAGCCGATGCCGTCCTTGCCGAGCGTGAACCACTTCGGACCCGCGAGCGCGACGTTCAGCAGGTCGTCGGCGTCCGTCGTCAGCATCGCGAAGTGCGCGAACAGCCGGCCCGTGCGCCGCCGCGCGAAGTATCCTTGGAGCTCGGGAAAGTCGCCGTCGCCGGCGGCGTCACGCAGCTCGACCGAGCGGTAGCCGCTGAAACGGTACGTCGAAGAGAGCTTCACGCTGCCCTTGGCGCGTTCGAAGACCGCGAACGTGTCGGGCCCCGTGTCCACGTCGTCGTCGTCGAAGCTGTAACGGACGAGCACGTGGTCGGGCGTCGCGGCCGCGACCAGGATTGCGGCGAAAGCCAGGACGATCAGCGCACGCTGTCTTCGTAGCGCCTTAGCCATTCCTCCCACTGCGCAATCGCCGCCGCTCGCGCCGAGGTGTCGCCGTTCGGGGAGAAGCCCTTCCGCTGGCCCGTGTGGATCTCGAGCGCCTGAATCGCGATGGCACGCACCTGAGGCTTCGAGTCGCCGAGAGCGTGGATGAGCCCCGCGAACAGCCGGACCTTCTGCGCCTCGCTCAGGTGGATCTGATCGTACGCCAGCGCGCAGGCGGCCTTGTCACGGAAGAGCGGGTTCGCGTCGTCTTGCATGTTCTCGAGGAGCACGTCGACGACGGCGGCGTCGTCGCTCACGCGGCCGAGCGCGTATTGCACCGACAAGCGCAGATCCTGATTCGAAGTGTGCACGTCGCGCATCAGGGCGCGACGCGCATCCTCCGACTTCCATCCGAGCTGGTAGAACGCGTTGGCGACGCGTGCTCGCTCCGCCTCCTCGCCCGCCGACTCGTAGAGTCGCACGAGCTCGGGCATCGTTCCCACGCCGCGCTGCCGGATCGCGTCGTAGTTCCCGGCCGATGACGAGCGCGCGCAGGTCTCCGGCTTGCGTCCGCGGCAGCACTGCGGCAGCACAGAGCGAGCACGAGACCTACGAGCAGGCGACGCATCTCGACGCAATGCCGCATCAACGGTAGCCGCCGCGCCTTCGCCCGGTCAAACCCGGGGGCGACGGCCGGGCGGCAGTCGGCTGCCGCTGGGCGCGCGCCTTGGGACGGTTTAGCGGGCGAGTTGAGCGAGCTGACCGATCGTGAAGCGGTCTTCTGGGACGCGGTTTTGCAGGACGACGCGGTTCATCTCCGTGACCGAGGCCTCGTGGTTCATGTGATTGACCGCCGCAGTTCCCAACCACAGCGGCGCGCGGGCCTGTTCGTTGCCGGGGCTGAAGGCCGGGTTCCCATAGAGCGTGAAGAGCGTCTTGTAGTGCCGCCCCTGCGGATCGTAGGCGAGCACGTAGAGCGGAACACCCATCTGCTCGTCGATGTAGAGCACCCGCTTCCCATAGGGGTGGCCCGGTACGCGGGGCGTAGCTTCCAGCACGAGCATCTTTCTGGGCTCCCACGCGTCGGCCGGGTACCCGCGACCCGGTGAGTAGGTGGACTTCGCGGCCCTCACTCCAACCGGCGCCAGCAGCGTCGCGCGGCCGAGGAAGCGCCAGTCGTGCTCGCGCACGTATCCCCAGAAGCCGTAGAAATCCTCGTTCAATATCTCGCTCGACATCGCCGGCTCTCGCGGGTCGACGTTGACCTGACGCACCTTGTGCATCTCGCGCACGTAGGCGAAGTTCAGATCGCTGCTGCGATCGTCGTCGTAGCGGAACTTGAGCTGCATCACGTTCTTGACGTCATCGGGCGCCAGGCATTGAAAGAGCTCCTTGAACAGGATCCCCGATCCATCCCAGATGTCGGCCTTCGGGTCGCCACGATGCATGCCGTAGGCTATGGCATAGTAAAACTCGATCTGACGCACCTGTTCCCCGGTTGGACCGATGATTCGAAGCACTCCCCACGATTCCGCGGAATCGGCCGTCTCGCGATACCGATCGTTCCAGGCGAGCTTGAGACCGGCTTGCGGGTCGGCCGGGTCGATTCGCGGAAATGGACGGCCGGCGACGTAGCCGACGAGGGTGCCATCCTGCCCAAGCCGCACCTGGCCGCCATTTCGCCGCGTCGCTTCGATGTAGGCCGTGCTCGGCGGCAGATCGGTGGTCTGTTGCGTGCGAATCTCGAGTTCGCCGCCCTTGAGCTTGTCGAGAAGCTCCACCGGGAGCAGACCCTCCGCGCGCTGCCAATTACCCTTGGAAAGCACCGGTGGCACTTCCGGCAGTGCGGCGGCCTCCTTGTATGGGAAAAACGACGGCTCGGCATCGTCCGTGATCTCTCCGCCCCGAGCGAAGCCGCTCACGCTCGCGGCGAACATCGCGATCACGATCGGCACCATGGAAATTCGCATCCTAAAGCTCCTACGGCGGGGTGCTGACAGCAGAATTCCGCGCGAGACCCGCCGCTCGCGCTAGTTGACGGCTCCACCGTTGCCAGCGTAGCGGTCGCTAGGGGGCAAAGTGTTTCCAGAGGGAAGCGCTGGCTTCGTCACCTCGGCCATCACAGGGCGCACCGGTCCTTGGGCGCTCACGTGGTAGATGGCTCCGCCGATCCCCGCGAGGGCCGCCACGATGGGTAGTACTCTCATAAGAGTTCTCATGTCCGTTCTCCTTCTCTGATTTGGGCTATGCGCGATTCCTGATCGCGCGATTCCGTCCTTCTGGATAGGCTCTCCTCCGTCTCCCGGCGAATCCATTCGCGGAGGAAGGCGGGGCAGCGCGAGAGGACCACTCCACGACTGGCGCGTCGGGCGAGAAGCTCCACCGCTTCGCGATCCGCGAGCGTGACTGCTCCGAGATCGAGGCCAACCCGCCGACCAGACTCGAGTGCATCATCGAGCAACCGTTCGAGCATCACGAGATGTTCCTCGGAGATCTTTCCCGTGAGGCGAAGGAGGACGTCGGTAGGAGTCTCAAGCATGTTTTCGATCCGCAGCACGGACAGAGATGGATCAACAACCGTGCCAGAGAGCCTTGCCAATAATTCCGTGGTTATCGGGCTACGAATTCACGATTGATCGTGAAGATTCATGACCGGCCGTAACGAGCGGTCGGCACATGAGTCGGCGCAACTCCGGCGATGCTGCGTGACCGATTCAGTCGAGCGACTCGTAGGCGGCGTGCTTGGGCGACGAAGGCTTCCATGGCGATGATCAAAGCCCAGCTCGGGCTCGCCGAGGAAGCCTTTACTCGTCACCGTGAACCACCCGCGGGCGCCAGCCCGCCTTGGTTGCGGCCGAAGGTCCGCGTTAGCCGCGATAAGCTGATGCTTGCTTACGCGGTTTCATAATGCCACTTTGGGAGCCGTAGGTTGCGAAGGGAGGTGTTTAGGTCGTCTTTTCGCAAGGAGTGTAACGATGTCGAACTCGAGCGCAGTAAAAATTTCACCGGAATTGGCTGAGGCAGCGCGCAAGGAAAGTGTGATCTCGGCGCGTTCCATGACTCAGCAAATCGAGTACTGGGCGAGGATTGGCCGTGCGGTGGAGCGAAGTCCGTCCGTCAGTATGTCGAGGGTTCAGGCCGCCTTGAAGGCCAGCTTGGACTACGACGCTCTGAACGCCGACGAGCGGGCGGTCGTCTTGGGGCGTGTCGAAGCACATGTGTTCGACCCCCAGGGGGACTCCAGTCTTCATCGAGAGTTTCGCAAAGCCGGCCGGCCGTACTCTGCGCTCGATGAGCACGGTTCAATGGTGAAGGTGCTTGCCAGCGGCGATCGTGTGCCCTTGAAGGCCGCGCGTCGATCAGCGCGACAACGAAGCCGTTGAACCCCGGCGACCCCTTTCTCTGGGTGCTGGCCGGTCCGAACGGCGCCGGAAAATCGACCTATCATCAAAGAAAAATCGAGCCTATCCTCAAGCTCGAATTCGTCAACGCCGATCTGATTGCACGCGCGCAGTGGGGCGCGGACGCAGAATCGCACGCGTACGATGCTGCAAGGATCGCACGCGAAAGGCATCAGGAACTAGTCGATGGACGACGATCCTTCGTGGCGGAAACAGTATTTTCGCACCCGAGTAAGGTCGATCTCATTAGGACAGCCAAGGACCACGGATACCTCGTCTGGTTGACGTTCATCTATCTCGAATCGGATGAACTCGCTGTTGCTCGCGTGCGCGAGCGGGTCGACCAAGGTGGACACAACGTACCTGTTGAAAAGATTCGTGACCGCTACGGGCGACTCCCCGAGATTGTGAAGGAGGCGATTCGATTAGTCGACAAAACCTTTGTTGTCGACAACAGCTACATCGGTCGGGCTCTCAGGGACGTCCTGATCTTCGAGCGTGGCGATCTTGTCTACAAAACTGCTGATCTCCCAGCGTGGACGCGACGCATATTCGAGGATGTCCTTTCGGTGTAGGCCGCGCAACACAGCTCAGACGAGCTATTATGGCGAAACCGTGTCAAGCCAGAGCTTATAGCGCCTTGCGAACGTGGCCGGACAGATAGCCGAGTACATCCCTCCAGAGGCACAGCAATACGAGCCCCACGCCGTTTCGCGCGATCAATCGATGTCACGAACCAGCCTCCGCCGTAGCGACCGACGCCCGCCAGCCGCTATAGTCCCGCGGTCGTGAGAAAGGCACCGAATCCAGAGACCTCCGAGGCGGACGCGGGCACCATCGACGCCGAAGCCGCGGGCTGGGAAGCCATCGCCGAGCTGACGGGCGGCATCCCGCCGGAGCAGATCGACGCGCTCCGCAGCGTGCGCCAGCTCGAGTCTGTCTATCCGCTCCTGCATGCAGTGGTCGGCCGTTCGGTCCGCGACTTCTTCGTCCGTGCGGCTGCTCTGGAAGCGCTTGTCGCGGCGGGCCGCGCGAGTTTTTCGCAGGGGGACCTCGCCGAGGCGCTCTACTGGCTCGACGAGGAAGCGCGCGATGCGGTGGTGCGGAGCCTCCGCCACGCGGGGTGGCTCGATTACGAGCCGTCGATCGGGACAGCAATCACAGGCGCCGGGCGTTGGGCCTACGATGTTCTCTCATTCCTCCACAAGCGCCTCCAGGAGTCGGAGCTCCTGCCGACCGTTGCCGGCGTGAGCTACGCCCTCGATATCGGCGTCGATCCGGTGCACCACCTGCAGTCCATGCGCTCGCGCCTCGTCGCGCTCGCACACGAGATCGAGTCGGCGCGTGCTTCGTATTCCGAGATCGTTCTGCGCCGAGCTGCGAAGAGAATCGAGGACGCGCTCGCCCTCTCCGGCCAGATTCGCGCCGTCCTCGACCGCGTACCGCTCGATCATCGGGCTGCCAGGCGCGTCGTCCGCGAGATCCACGACCTCCTATCCCGCCTTCACGGAGGCAACGCCGACCTCCACCGGGCGATCACCGAGATTGGCCGCCAATATCTACAGCTCACGGCGGGTTTGACCATCGAGCAGGTCATCCGCGCCCTCATGCGCGTTCCGGTCGACGTCCTGGCCGGAACCGGACACGATGGAGTCCTCCCTGCGCTCCGTCCCCCTCCTTTCCTCACCCCGGAAGCGGCCGCCCATGCAGCCGAGGTGCACGTATCCCGCGAGCGAGGGGCAGAAGAGGGCCCGGTCTGGGAAGAGCCTGCCGAAGCGGAGCGAAGGCCGGAGGCCTTCGGGATTCCGTCGGAGGTCGTTTCCTGGGTCGCGGATCTCGTTGCGATATCCGAGGCGGGCGAGGCCATGCAATTTTCGGACGTGATCCCGCGGGGCACAACGAGTGAGTCGCTCCTCCGCGCGAGCCTCCTGCCGCTTGCGGGCGACGGGCGTGGCGGTGAGGGAGTCGCCGGTCAGCTTGGCGCGGTCCCGGTCGTTGCAGTCACGGAGGGCGAAGGCTGGCCTAAAGTCCTCCTCGGCGGTCCCCTTCGCCGACTCAGCCCCGGTTGGATCGAGCCGCGGAGTCGTCGCCGGTGAACGAAGCTGTCCTCATCTGCGCCCGACTTCTCCGTGAAGGAACGGTCCCGCGGAGCGAGATCCCTGCGCTCGACCATCCCGATGTTCGCCAGGAGGTCGAGCGACGGCTCGGGGAGGTCGGTCTCGTTCTCGCGACGAGCGCGTACTCAGAGCACGTCGGCCTCAGGCTCTCGCCAGAGGTCACAGCCGACTCGGCATTCGATGCAGCTTCGAATCTCGGCCTCCGCGCCGACGCGTGCGCGCTCCTCGTCGTTCTATGGGCGCGTCTGGTCCTCCAGAAGCGGACCGCCGCCGAAACACGCCAAGTGCCGGGACAGTCCGCGCTCTTCGCTCACGATCGCGCCGAAGCGGCAAAGGGATTCCAGCCGCAGGTTCGAGTAGAGACGCTGGTTCGCGAATTCGGCTCCGCGATCGGTTCGCGCACGCACCTTCGGAGACTCGTGTCGCAGCTTCGGCATCTCCACTTCCTGGCGGGCCGCGGTGACGTCATCGAGGCGGGGCCTCTCCTCGAGCTCGCCGTTGACGGCGAGAAGATGATCGCTTTCATCCGGAGGAAGGTCTTGAGCGAGCTCCTCGAGCGCGGCGACGGCGCGGGAAGCGCCGACGCTCCGATCGACGAGGATCGGACCGGAGCCGAGCTCCTCGCCGTCATCGGGCGCCTCGGCGGAAGCGCCGCCATGCGCGACCTCGCGCGCGAGACGGGCGAGCGCCCCGAGCGTTTGCGTTCCGTTCTCCAGGACCTCGAGGCCGAAGGTCGCCTCAAGCGAAGCGGCACCCGGTTCACGACGCGCTACGAGCTGCCGCGCTCCTGAATCTCATGTTCCGCTTCCTTGAGCTCAAACTCCACGGCTGGGACCTCTGGCGCGAGGCACACGTACCGCTGGACGGCGATGTCGTGCTCGTCAGCGGCCCGAACGGTTCGGGGAAGACGACGCTCATCGACGCGATCCGCCAACTGCTGAATGCGCCGCGACTGTCTTCGCGGCGCCGACTCCAGCACTATCTCAGGAACCCGAGCGGGGCGGCACTAATCCGCGCTGTCGTCTCGAACGTCGATGGAGTGGCCGGGGGCTCGCCCCCGTTTCGCCGTGAGCGGATCACATCTCCGGAAGTGACGCTCGCCTGCGCACTCGTACCCGGCGGAGGCGGGACTCCGGAAAAGCGGTTTGCGATCCTTCCCGGGCGCCCGTCCCTCGCGGACCTCCGCCGCCTTCTTCTCGAGTCGCGAGACTTCTATCCTCCTGAGCGCTACGGTCGCGCGCTCGAGAACGCCGGGGTAACCCGGAGCCTCATGAGCGTCCTCGCGCTCGAGCAGGGAAAAACGAACACGCTCTTCGAGCTCCGACCCGCCGAGCTCTTCCGGAAGGTCCTCGAGATGCTGGGCGATCAGGCGATCCTCGAGCGCTATCGGGAAGCGCGACGACGATACGAGGACACCGAGCGCGAACTCTTTCGGCAGACGTCGGCTCTGCAAGGACACCAGGCAGAGCTCACGCGCGTCGAGCGCGAGGTGCGCAGACGAAACGAATGGGAGGAAGCGCGCGACAAGGTCGCCGACCTCGAGGCGCGACTCCCGGCCGCAGAGCTCCAGCGGCTTCTCGCGGAGAATCGCGAGGCGGTCATGAAGAGCCGCGAACTTCAGACCAAGGTCCAGCGCGGCGAAGCGGAGAGAACCGCGGTCACCGCGCGACTCGAGGCCGCGCTCTCTGCGGTAACCGAGGGCCGCGCGGCGCTCGAGAATGGCCTCAGCGTCGAGGAGAGCGCCAGGGCAGCCTGGGAGGCCGCCGTCCGGGCTCAGGCGGAGGTCACGGTCATCCTGCGCCAACTCGAAGAGCGGCAACGCGAGCTCAAAGGAATACCGGTCGGCGACCTCGCGGCGCTTCTTCGTGAAGACGAGGAGGCGGCACGCGCCCTCTACGCCGCCGAAATGGAGGAGAAGTCCGCTTCGCTCCAGGCGACATCGGCGGCCGAGAAGGTCGAGCGACTGACTACTGGTCTTCCCGATCATCCCGAGCCCGTCACGAGGACCCTCGCGGCGCTCGAGTTGCTCGAAATCCCGGCGGTGCTTCTCCCGGCGATGATCGAGGTCGTCGAGCCGCGGCTCGCGGAATCGGTCGAGGCGGCGCTCGGTGATGCGCGCTGGGCGCTTCTCGTGGCGACCGAAGATGAAATCCGCGCAGTCGAGGTTGCGCGGAAACACGGGTTCCCCGGGCCAGTCTACGCCGGCCCTTCTCTTCTCACCGGTGAGACCGCTGGGCCGCTCGCCCTTCTCCCCGGCGCGCCGGCCTGGCTTCCAGCGCTGCTCGAGTCGGTTGCCCTCTTAGAGGACGGCTCGTGGTCTGACGCGCGCGGGCGGTGGGTCGCAAAGGTCGCGGTGCGGGTTATAGGAAGCGACGCGCAGGCGACGGCGCTCGAGCGAGCGCGCGCCGAGCGCCGAGAGGCTGAGGACACCCTGAACGAGGCGATGGCGGCTCGCGCAGCAACCGACGAGCATCGACGGGTCGCAGTGGAGGCCCTCTCGACCGAGCGAAGGAGACAGGAGATCCTCGCTGCTCTGGCAGCGATCGACGACGCCTGGCGGCGTGAGCGCGAGAGCAAGGCCGACCTCGAGAGCGCACGAAGCGCGTTCGAAGAGGCCGCCGCTGGACGGGAGGCAGTCCAGCGTAGCCACGCCGCAGCAGCAGAAGCGCGACGCGCAGCAGAGCGGGACGCCGACGAGGTGTCGCAGCGGCTCGTGGGAGAGCGAAGAGCGCTCGAAGAGATGCTCGCGGCGGTTCGCCAGACGGAGGCGGCGATCGCCGCGCTCGCGGAGCGCGTCACCCCGGATCTCCGCAGCCGCGCCGAGCGGGGCGAGCTCGACGGGTTGGACACAGTCGCGGCGGATCTTGCTCGCGCGCGCCACGGGTTCGCGTTGCTCGGCGACCCGCCGCCCCCCGAGGTCCGCGAGGAAGAGCGGCATCTTCACGCGAGAGTCGCTGAGCTCGAGCGTCACGTGGCCGATCGCCGCCGCGAAGCGGACGAGGCGCGGAGCGAGCTCGCAGAGTGCCGCAGGCGCTACCTCGAGGTAGTGAGCGGGGCGCTTGCAGACTATCGCACGCGGGCCACGGAGATCGCCCGCGCGGCGGACGTCGCGGTCGAGATGGACCTCCCACGCCTCGTCGACGACGACCGCGTGCTCGACGAGGCCGGGATCCACGTGCGCTTCGGCTTCGACGGCAAGGAGCCACTGCCCCTCGGCGATTCCTCGTTCAGCGGCGGGCAACAGGTGATCGGCGGGCTTGTGCTCTTGATGGCGATGGCCGAGACCGAGGGCCGCGGCTTCTTCATGCTCGACGAGCCCTTCGCCCATCTCTCGATCGACCGGATCGACGACGTCGGGCGCTTCCTGAGAAGCACGCGTTCGCAGTTCATTCTGACCGCCCCCACGACGCTCGACCGTGCCCAGCTCGATCCTGCCTCTCTCGTCATCGTGCTCCAAAAGAAGCGACCGGACGCGTCGTTCGCAGCCCCGCCGATCGTCGCCGGGACCTGAAGCCGGTGGGATCAAGCCACGTTTGCCGCTTCCGTTCGCGCGTCGAATGGGGCGCGTGGACCCCTGACGCGGGCATCGAGCGGCGCGAAGGATACCCTGTACCGACCTGCACCGAGTGCGGTCGGGTGCAGCCCTCGCGCCGCCCTCGCACCCCGGAATTCGTCGAGGCACGACCTCGAGGACCGGGAATCGCGCCGCTTCCGGATTCGACGTCACGACGGATCGCCGCAGAGATCGTCCGGCGCAGTGAAGTCCGAGCTAAGTTCTCGTTCCGGGGCCTTCAGGGGACGCTCGGAATGAGCGCGAGCCTTCTTGAGGAGGGCCTCGATCGCCTCCTTCGCTCTGGCTGGGTCGCTCTCGTCTGGCGGTTCGAAGGGACGCGGCGCGCGCTTCGGTGGATCCTCCTCCTCGATCGGAAGGGTCTCGAGGACTTCGCTCATCCGGGCCGCGAGAGCGAGCGCAGCGAGGCGCTGGCCGCAGCCTCCGCGGTTCTTTCCGGGGTCGATCATCCCGTCGCAGTCGAGGTGCGCCGCGTCATCGCCGAGGAACGCGACGTTGCGGCTGATCCGCGGCTCGTTCGCGCCTTCGCCGCGATTGCGCGACACGTCCAGGGGGGAGAGGTGCTGCCCGCCCGTGTGTTCGCCGCCCGCCATCTCGGTTCGTCGAAGGCCCTCGAGCCCCTCCGCGCGCGCCTCGAGCGCGCGCTCGGGTCGCTCGAAGCGCTCGGCATCCGCGACGGCGGAGCTGCAACGTTTCTCGGCGGCGCAGGGCGCGTCGTGTTCGCAGCGGGGGAGCTCGACCTCGCACGCCTCGGGCCCTTCATCGGGGTCGCACGCGACCTTTTGAAGGGCGGTCTCTCGCTCGACGTTCCCGCGGCCGGCGTTCTCCTGGCCGAGAACTTCGCGGTCTTCGAGGCCTGTTGCCGTGGAGAGATAGCGGATCTCCGAAACTCCCTCGTCGTCTGGACGGCCGGCTATCCCGGCCGCGCGGTGCGTGCAGTCGTCGAAGCGGCGGAACGATGCCGTGCGCCCGTGAGAGCCTGGGCGGACCTCGACCTCGATGGCGTCCGGATCGTTCGCCTTGCCAACTCCTGGGCGCCGCGCGGCGTCGAGGCCTTTCGTATGTCTCCGGCGGATCTGGCCGCCGCTGCGGCCAGTCTTCCGCTGAGTGCCCGCGCCGCCGCCGCGATCCGCGCTGACCTCGCTGCCCGTCCAAATGACCTCCTCTCGGAAACCCTCACGGCGATTCTGGAACTCGGCCGATGGGTCGAACAGGAAGCATTTCTCGGCGGCTCCTGAGCCACTGCCACTTGCGTGCAGCCTCCGATGTGATATCATGATATCAAGAAGGCGCATGGCCCAGCTCGTCGTCAGAAACCTCGAAGAAGGCGTGAAGGCACGCCTCCAGCGCCGGGCGAATCGACACGGCCAGAGTATGGAGGAAGAGGTGCGCGACATCCTCCGCAATGCGGTCAGGGCCGAGAAAGGCGCCGCCGCGGCGCTCGGCAGCCGCCTCAGGGACCGCTTCGCCGGTATCGGTTTGGACGAAGACATCATGGAACTCCGTGGTCAGAAGGCCCGGGCGACGGCCTTCAAGAAATGATCGTCCTCGACACCAATGTCCTCTCGGCTCTCATGCGACGCCAATCAGATCCGACGGTCGTCGCGTGGCTCGACCGTCAACCGTCTGAATCAGTCTGGACGACCGCGGTGACGGTCTTCGAGATTCGCTTCGGTCTGGAGCTTCTCCCGTCTGGCCGCCGCAGGCAGCAACTTGAAGACGCTTTCAGTCGTGCGGTCGAGGAGGACTTCCAGGATCGCGTTCTTCCCTTCGATCAGGAGGCTGCACGGGAGGCGGCTACGCGAGCCGCCGAGCGTCGGGCAGCCGGGAAGCCGGTCGACTTCCGCGACATCGAGATCGCCGGCATCGTCTCGGCGAGGCGGGCGACGCTCGCCACCCGCAACGTCCGCCACTTCAAGGATCTCGGGGTTGCACTGGTCGACCCCTGGGCGAGGCGCTAACCTGCTCCGGGTTTCGCCGTCCCTCAGTTGCGTCCTGGTTGCGGATTTTCGAGCTCACCAGGCCACATCACGGCGCATCCCCCGAATGACGCCGGAAGACGTTACGGGGATCGTCGAACCGTTCGGACTCGAGCTCGAACGCGTCGTCGAGCTTCCGCCGTATCACTACGGCGCGATCTTCCAAAAGTCGGCCACGTAGCGCTGATGGCGCTGATCTTCCTCGTGGTCGCCTTCGTCGCCGCTTTGATGCGCCGGCTCGGAATGAGCCCGCCCTCGTGCGCTGCACGCTGCATGCCTCCGGCGCCGCCGCGGACTTCTCCTTGTACGTTTTCCGGACGCTGTTAAAATCGGAGCGAGCGAAACAAGGAGGCCCGATGACCCCCGAGAATTTGCCGCGCATTCCGTACCCCGGAGTGGTCGACGCCGATGGCCACATCCTCGAGGCTCCTGACCTCTGGGAAAAATATCTCGAAGCGAAGTATCGCGAGCGCGCCGTGCGCATTCGCAAGGACGAGCGCGGCCTCGAGTACCTCGAAGTCGACGGGAAGCCGGCAAAGATGACGCGCGGCGGCGCGCCTTCGTTTCTCGGCGTGATGGATCGGCTTGCCGGCATCGAATACAAGCGTGAGCCCACGGGCTCCGGGTACGTCGACAACGCTTCGTTCGGATCGATGGACGCGAAGGAGCGCCTGCGGCGCCTCGACATCGAGAACATCGAGTGCGCGCTGTTGTATCCCACGCTCGGGCTGCTTTGGGAGCCGGAGTGCGACGACCTCGAGCTGTCGATGGCGTATGCGCGGGCCTACAATCGTTGGATCGTCGATTTCTGCTCCGAGTCGAATGGAAGGCTCATCCCCATCGCGCACATTCCCCTCGGCCTGCCTGACCAGGCGGAACAGGAGCTGCGGCGTGCGGCGCGCGACGGGGTGAAGGGATTCTGGGTGCCGCCCTTCATCTGGAGCCGCAAAGTTCACGGGCACCCCGATCACCACGGCGTCTTTGCCGCCGCCGCCGAGCTGGGACTGCCGTTCGGCATTCACCCTTCCTTCGAGCCCCATTGGGCCGCGCCGACGCGCTTCGGCAGGATGACCGGCAGCGACACCGCGTTCTTCCAGAACGTGGTGCTCGGCAACGTGATCCGCGAAGGCTTCACGTCGCTCTTCCAATACGGCGTGTTCGACAAGTTTCCCGAGCTGCGCGTCGTCATTCTCGAGATCGGTTCAGGCTGGATCGGCTATTGGCTCGAGCGCATGGATGCGGTGTTCGAGTCGCCGATCGGCAAGACCGTGCCGTTGAAGCACAAGCCGAGTGAGTACTTCCGGCGGCAGTGCTGGATCTCGGGCGACCCGGACGAGCGCGCCGTGGCCGGAGTGATTCCATTCGTCGGAGAGGATCGATTCTTTTGGGCGAGCGATTTCCCTCATAGCGATCATCCTCCAGACTACGTTCCGAATCTTCAGCGACTCGTCGGCTTGCTCCCGGAGTCGGCGCGCCCGAAGATTCTCGGCGCGAATGTCCGGCATTGCTACGGGTTGAATTGAGCTGAAGCGGGCTTGGGCCTCAGCGATTCTCGGGCGCGATGTCCTTGATGCGCGCTGTGAGGTCGGCGATATCCGCCAGGCTGTAGGACAAGTGGATACGCTTGCTCGACGGCGGACGCTTCGCCAGGGAGAGCCCGCGCCTCCATTCCGTGGCAGGCCTGATGGGTCGCGGCGCAAAGCCGCCGCCGCAATTCGGGCAGACGTCGTGAAGCTTCGTTTCGACGCAATCGGCGCAAAACGTGCACTCATACGTGCAAATGCGCGCGTCGGTCGATCGCGCGGGCAGGTCCCGGTCGCAATACTCGCAGTTCGGTCGGATCTCCAGCGCCATGGTCGCCTCCAGCTCGAAGAATCTGCGCCGAAGGATCGCAAAAGGGAGCACCGGCGGGAACGGCAAATTGCCCACCATGTCGGCCAAACGGCCGTCGCTGTCCTCAAAGGAAAGCGCTCTCCCCAGAGCATTCGTCATCACGATCGTGCGTAGTCGTCGGGACGTGGTGGCGCGGCGCGATGCTCTCGAGATAGGCCGCTGAGTGCTACACGCCGGTTGACCTCGCGTGTCTCGTTCGCCACTGTCGCGCTGTGACAGCCGACGGCTACGAGCTCTATTATTGGCCCGGCATACAGGGCCGTGGCGAGTTCGTGCGGCTTGCCCTCGAGTACGCCGGCGTCGCCTACGTTGACGTCGCCCGCCGTCCGAAGGGTATGGCGGCGATGATGGAGCTGCTCGAGAGCCGCGGAAACGGTCTACAGCCGTTCGCGCCGCCGTTTCTGAAGGCCGGTGACCTCGTCATCGCGCAGACGGCGACGATTCTCGCCTACCTCGGCCCACGCCACGGCCTCGTCGCAGACGACGAGGCAAGCCAGCTCCGAGCTCAGCAATTGCAGCTTACGATCGCCGACCTCGTGGCCGAGGCGCACGACACGCACCACCCCATCGCAGGTAGCCTCTACTACGAGGATCAGAAGCGCGAAGCTCGCAGGCGTAGTCGCGTGTTCGTGGCGGATCGCATCCCCAAGTACCTAGGCTACCTGGAGCAGATGCTCGATCGGAACGGTGGAGAGCACTTGGTCGGCGACGCGTTCTCGTACGTGGATCTCTCCACCTTCCAGGTACTCGCGGGCCTCGAATACGCATTCCCGCATGCCATGGCAGGGCTGGCTCGGAGGATTCCGCTCTTACGGCGGCTTCGCGACGAGGTCGCGAGGCAACCTCGGATTTCGGCCTACCTCGAGTCCGACCGGCGCCTGCCGTTCAACGAGCAGGGAATCTTCCGTCACTACCCAGAGCTCGATCAGCGAGCGCCCGCGCACGTGGCTCCGAGGGGAAGCCAAGCATCCCGTCGCCGTGAACGCCCCGGGTCACCGAAACGAGCTTCCCGGAAACGCTGACGGGGACACTCCCGCTGAATCTCGCTGTCGGCAGTGCCTCCGCAGACTACTCGCAGTCTTGCGGCGGTGAGCCGAGCTCACCCGGACGCTGCGCGAACGAGCTTCAACCGAGGGGCATGATGGGGCTGCGGCCGGCGGTGGCTCGTTCCACGTGGCGTCTCATAGACGGCGACCATCAGTTGCGCGCCGACGGCAAACCCGCCGATCGCGGCGAAAACCAATGCCCATCCGGGGTTGCCGCCGAGCGAGACTGCGGAAATCACCCATGTCCATACAGCCACTAGCAGACAAGCCATATACCTACCTCAGCTCAGCACATGCGGAGAATCAAGCAGAGACGATCGCGTGGCAGCTGTTGAACTCCGAGTTACTGCTATTCTGACCGAAATGCTCGGCTCGCGCCACCTCCCCGAGCGACGCGGTTGCTGGCCCTTCAAGCGAAATTGTCCGGAGGCGCGAAACGCGGCGGGCTCGCGCCTCGCGCAGGCCGCGTCGCGAGCGCCAGGTCAACGGTGCTGCCGTCTTCTCGGAGAAGGCTCGGCTGGAGATCAGCTACGTTCACGCAGCAGCGCGAACGCGATATTGCGGCCGAAGCCGCGGCGCAGCGCCAGGTGAATCCAGAGCATCGCGTAGGGCTCGAGCAGGCGGGCGATCGTGAGATCTCCGGCGTCGACGGTATCGAACCCGAGCTCGCGCACGAGGTTCATCACTTCGGCCTTCCCCTCCCCTCCGCCGGCCACGAACATCACCGGCTGGCCGCCGGGAACCTTGGGGTCGTCCATCAAGTTCGAGCCGATTTGGTTCATGGCCTTGAACACACGAGCTCCGCTCGCCCACGAAGCGACCTGCTCGGCGCCAGACGTCGTGTGTCCGACGGCGAGGCCCGTGAAGTCTGCGCTCAGCGGATTGGTGCAGTCGATGACGATTTTTCCGGCGAGATCGCCGCAAGTGCGGATGGCCTCGCGCGTCGCTTGCCACGGGGTTGCGAGGACGATCACCTGCGCTGCGGCCGCCGCGTCGCGATTGGTCTTCACGGCGATTCCCGAGGAGCTCGCGAGCTTCTTCGACTTGTCTGATCCGGGATCGCGAACGCCGAATGCGACCGCGTGGCCGCGGCGCTTCCACGCCTTGGCGAGCGTCTCACCGACGCCGCCCCCGCCGATCACTGCGATGTGCATGGTGAATCTCCTCTACGGTTCAGTCAGGCCGTCGCGATCGAGGGTCGTCAGGTGAACGAAGGGGGCAGTGGCGACGAGCTCGCGTACGGCCTGAGGGATCGTCATGCATGGCTAGTCTTTAGGCAAAACGGAGCCAAGACAAGTGGTACGATCCGCGGGGATTCCGTGCACCGTCCGAGGCGAGCCGTCGAATCGGTGCAGTTCGCTCGAGACCTCGGCTTCACGTCGGCCCGGTCGAATTCGCCGCTTCCCACCCGTCATACCGTTGGGCATGGTGCCCGTCATGATCAGACAGGAGACAAGCGATGCGATACGCGATGCTCATCTATGAAAGTCCCGAGGCTTTCGCGAGCCGGAAGAACGGGGAACTCGATCCCTATCTCGGCGCCTGGCGCGCCTACCACAAGGCTCTCGTCGAAGCCGGCGTGTACGTAGACGGGAGTCCACTGCACCTGCCCGAGACGGGAACGACGATCCGGTTGAAGGACGGTCGGCGACTCATCCAGGACGGCCCCTACGCCAATACCAAGGAGCAGCTCGCGGGATTCTCGATCCTCGAGCTTCCATCGCTCGACGCGGCGCTCGATTGGGCTGCGCGCTGCCCGGCGGCGTCGGCCGGCGCCGTCGAGGTCCGCCCGCTCGCGCCCGAAGCCAAGAAACGGATTACGGGGTGAGCGATCACACGCCCGAAGAAGCGCATCGGGCAATCGAGGCGGTGGCCCGCGAATCGTACGGGCGGCTGGTCGCGTTTCTGTCGGTCCGCACCCGCGATGTGGCCGCCGCCGAAGACGCGCTCGGCGAGGCGCTGATCGCGGCGCTGGCGACCTGGCCGAGAGATGGTGTTCCGCAGACTCCCGAAGCATGGTTGTTCACGGCCGCGCGCCGGCGCCTCATCGATCGCGCGCGGCACGAGCGCGTGAGGGCGGAAGGCGCAGCGACCCTCGAGCTCATCGTCGACAGCTCCAGAGAGACGCCCTCCCTCGATCCCGTTCCAGACGAGCGCTTGAAGCTGCTTTTCGTCTGTGCCCATCCGGCCATCGACCCTGACATGCACACGCCGCTCATGTTGCAAGCGGTGCTCGGCCTCGATGCCGCGCAGATCGCTCGGGCGTTCCTCGTATCGCCGGCAGCCATGGGGCAGCGGCTGGTGCGCGCGAAGACGAAGATCCGCGAGGCCGGGATCGCCTTCGAGGTCCCGGAAGCTCACGAGCTGCCGCGCAGGATCGACGCGGTGCTGAACGCGATCTACGCCGCCTACGGCAGCGGATGGGAAGACGCCGCCGGCGTCGATTCGCGGGCCCGCGGGCTCGCTGACGAGGCGATCTGGCTCGCCCGCGTGCTGAGGGCGCGTTTGCCGGAGGAGCCCGAGGTTCGTGGATTGCTGGCGCTCATGCTCCATTGCGAAGCGCGCCGGCCCGCGCGACGCGGCGCCCACGGCCGGTTCATTCCTCTCTCCGAGCAAGACCCTCGGCTCTGGATCGCGGCGATGATCGACGAAGCGGAGCGGGAACTCGCCACGGCGGCGCCGAAAGCGCGGCCAGGACGGTTTCAGCTCGAAGCGGCGATCCAATCGGTGCACGCCGAGCGACGCGTGCGCCCCGGCCGAACGGACTGGAGCGCGATCGCCTGGTTCTACGAGCGCCTCGTCGAGCTGTCGCCTACGCTCGGCGCCTGGGTGGGCCGCGCCGCAGCGGTCGCCGAGGTAAAAGGACCGGAGCCGGCATTGTCACTGCTCGATGAGATCGAAGGCGGAGCCGTGAAGACGTACCAACCCTACTGGGCGGTTCGCGCCCATCTCCTGAAGCAATTGGGCCGCGGCCGCGAAGCCGCCGAGGCCTTCGATCGGGCCATCGGCTTGGCAGAGGACCATGCTGTCAGACGTTTTCTGCTAGAGCGTCGCGGCTGATCTCTTCGTTCATCACCGTGTCGAAATGCAGACCCGGGGCCCGTCATCGGAGTGAAGGAGGGCGCATGCGTCTCAGGCTCTATTTCCACCCCTTTGCTTCCTTCTGCCAAAAGGTGCTCGTCGCCTTTTACGAGAACGACACACCCTTCGAGCCACACGTGGTCGACCTCACCGACGAAGCATCTCGCGCGGAGTTCAAGAAGATTTGGCCGATCGGGAAGTTCCCCGTGCTGCGCGACGACGCGAAGGGGCGGACCATCCCCGAGTCGAGCACCATCATCGAATACCTGGGCCAGCACTACCCCGGGAAGACCCAGCTCGTGCCAGCAGACGCGGAGCTCGCGAGCCAGACGCGTCTGCGCGATCGCTTCTACGATCTGTACGTGAACATGCCGATGCAGAAGGTCGTTACCGACAGGCTCCGCCCAGCCGGGGAAAACGATCCCTACGGCGTAGCGGAAGCGAGGACGCTGCTCGAGACCGCGTACGACATGATCGATCAGGAGATGGAAACGAAGACCTGGGCGATTGGGGATACGTTCAGCATGGCGGACTGCGCCGCCGCGCCGGCGATGTACTACGCAAACCTGGTGATGCCTTTCGGCGAGGCACACGAGAACGCGGCGGCGTACTTGCACCGCCTGATGGAGCGCCCGTCCTTTGCGCGCGCAGTCAAAGAAGCCGAGCCGTACCGCGCGCTGTTTCCTGAGTAGAGGGAGCTGACCCCTTCACGATACTACAAGGAGCGCGTACGTTATGGCAGCGAGGCGGACGGTCGTCTGGATCGGTCGCGCGATCTCAGTTCTCGCGACGCTCGTCTTCGTAGTGAGTGCCTTCATGAAGCTCAAGGGCGGACCCGAGGTGGCAGAGGGAATGGCGCATCTGGGGCGGGAGAGCCGCCTCAAGGGTCTCATCCCCCTGAGAACGTAGCGAGGGAGCTGAATGAAGACCTGATGGGCACTGCATTGTCCAAGGCACGGCTCCAGCGCATGCGCCACGTCATGGCCGGCTACGTCGAGCGCGGCGAAATCCCCGGTATCGTCACGTTGCTCAGCCGGCGGGGGCAGGTCGTCGTCGACGCGATCGGCGTGAAGGAAATCGGCGGCGATGAGCCGATCCGGCGCGACACGATCTTTCGCATCGCTTCCCTTACCAAGCCAATCACGGCCGCTGCGACGATGATTTTGGTCGAGGAATGCAAGCTGCGGCTCGACGATCCGGTGGATCGGTGGCTTCCCGAGCTGGCCGATCGCCAGGTGCTGAAGAGGCTCGACGGGCCGCTCGACGAGACCGTACCCGCAAACCGGCCGATCACGGTCCGCGACTTGCTCACGTTCCGCATGGGCTTCGGCGTTCTCATGGCGCCCCCGGGCACGTACCCGGTTCAAAAGGCCATGAGCGAGCAGCTCCTCGGCCAGGGACCACCGAGCCCGTCGACGCCGCCCTGGCCGGACGAGTGGATACGACGCTTGGGGACGCTGCCGCTCATGCACCAGCCCGGCGACAAATGGATGTACCACACGGGATCCGACGTGCTGGGCGTACTGATCGCCCGCGCCGCGGGCCAACCGCTGGAGACGTTCTTTCGCGAGCGCATCTTCGAACCCCTCGGCATGAAGGACACCAGCTTCAGCGTGCCGGCTGCGAAGCTCCACCGTCTGGCGACCAGCTATTCGGTCAATCCCGCAACCGGCGCGCTCGAGCTGTACGACCCGGCGGAGGGTGGACAGTGGAGTCGGCCGCCTGCATTCCCGTCCGGAGGCGGAGGTCTGGTGTCGACCATCGACGACTACCTGGCGTTCGGACAGATGATGCTCGACAAGGGTAAACTGGGTAACGACCGCATCTTGTCGAGGCCTTCGATCGAGACGATGACGACCGACCAGCTCACGCCCGAGCAGAAAGCGGTATCAGGCCTGGTGCCAGGCTATTTCGATACCCACGGATGGGGGTTTGGCGTGTCCGTCGTCACTCGGCGCGAAGACATGGCGGAACCGGTCGGACGATTCGGCTGGGACGGCGGGCTAGGCACTTCGTGGTATTCGGATCCCGCGGAAGGCATGGTCGGGATCCTGATGACCCAGCGTGCCTGGACATCCCCCAGGCCACCGGACGTCTGTCGCGATTTCTGGACTTCGGCCTACCAGGCAATCGACGACTGAGCGTGTCGCTCTCGCGAGCGCTCTTTCGTCTTACCAGCGAATCGCCAAGGAGGTTGTCCGCCCACAAAGGGTTCACCGCCACGACGAATACGGCGACCGGTAGCGGTTCGACTCCCCTCGATCCTTGACAGGCGGGCGCCGGGCGGGTGACGTCGAGCGCCGCTTGAGCTTCGCCGCCACATGCCGGCAGCCGGATAGGCTCCGGAGGGAGCGCCGTCGCTTCGTGGCCGGGCTCGGCGTGGCGCAGATCATCTCGTGGGGGACCCTCGACTACGCCTTCCCCCTGATCGCGGTCGGCATGGAGACGGACCTCGAGCTCTCGAAGCCGGAGCTTTACGGTGCGGCGACGTTCGGCCTCTCGATCGGCAGCCTCGCAGCCTACCCCGTCGGCACGTGGATCGATCGTGGCCATGGCCGAACGGTCTTGACGACGGGATCCGCGCTCGCGGCGCTCCTGCTCATCGCCTGGTCGAGGGTCACGAACCTTGCCGTCTTCTACGCGATCTTCGCGGGCATGGGCGTGGCGCAGGCAATGACGCTCTACGAGCCGGCGTTCGCCGTTGTGGCCCGCCAGGCGGCTGGCGACACGCGAGCCGCGATCACGGCCCTCACGCTCTGGGGTGGCTTCGCAAGTACGGTGTTCGTGCCCCTCACCCAGCTGCTTCTCGACGGCCTCGGCTGGCGCGGAGCGCTCGGCGCGCTCGCGTCCCTGAACCTCGCCATCTGCGTGCCGCTCCACCTCGTGGTCGTCGGAGCCATGCCGGGCGAGGCGCGCGCGCAGGCCGCTGCGGTCCTCGGCCGCGAGGCGACGGGGCGAGCGGCCGTCCGTGCCGCACTGCGGAACCCCGTCTTCGGGGCGCTCGCCGTCGCGTTCACCCTCTATTCCGGAGCATTTGCCGCGATCACATATCATCTCTATCCCCTGCTGGTGGAACGGGGATTGACCGAGACAGCGGTCGTCGCCGCAATCGCGCTCGTAGGCCCGGCCCAGGTCGCGGGCCGCCTGGTCGTCTGGTGGCTCGCACGCGACCGTCCGATCCGCGGGATCGGCATGGCGACAGTCGTCGCCTTACCCGCGAGCCTTCTCGTTCTCCTCAATCTGCCTTCCTCCTTCGCTTCGGTCGCGGCCTTCGCGGTCGTCTACGGAGCGGCGAACGGCGTCATGACGATCGTCAGGGGCTTGGCGGTACCCGAGATGGTGACGAAGGAATCATACGGCGAGCTGAACGGAATCCTCGCCGTGCCCAGCGCGGTGGCGCGGGCGACTGCCCCGGTTGCGGCCGCTGTGCTGTGGTCAGTCGCTGCGTCGTACGACGCCGTGCTGAGAGCCGCGTTCGCCGTGGCGATCGTCTCCGCCGTGAGTTTCTGGACGGCGGCGCTCCGTTCGGCTCCCTCGAGCCGTGCCACGCCGGCGCCTTCGTGATCGGGCACGCCGACACGAGACTGACCGAAGCGACTTAACCGGCGGCTCGCTCATCACCCGGAAGACCGGGAGCAGCGAGCGAGACCAGAGGGCCGCTCCTCCAGGAAGCCCCTTGGTCTCACTCGCTGGGCGAAAGCGAATGGAGAGTGCCGAGCGTGAAACGGCTCGACTGAACGGCAACAATCGGGGGCGTGCTGCGGGCTGGGGAGGGTCAGCTCAGTGACGGCTTCGTTCGGTTCGAATGCCATACCGATTTCTTGCCACTCTTCTTCGCGGGGGCGAGGAGCTTCGGATTCCGAAGGATCTCCTCCAGCACGGCAGGTGGATCGCCGTCCGCCGCCTTCTTCATGTCGCCGCCCTCGTCGCGCGCGATCTCGATCAACAGCCGGTTCGATACGACCGACCGGGGTGCGAGCTCTGTGATGTCTTCCGCGCTTGCCCACTCGTCGCGGTGCTTGATCAGAAGCCAGGAGGCGCGCGACTCACCGGGCCGTGGCCGTGTCCGCACGAGCACCCACGAGCCACGGAGCTTCTTCCCTTCGAGCGCGAGCTTCAGATCGCCCCTTTCGAGCGCCGCGTCGACGTCTGACGTTTCGGGAATCCACGTCCCTTCGTCCCAGATCATGACGGTTCCGCCGCCGTACTCACCCGCCGGAATGATTCCTTCGAATTCGTTGTATTCGAGCGGGTGATCCTCGACCCGCATGGCGAGGCGCTTGACCGCCGGGTCGTACGACGGGCCCTTGGGCACCGCCCAGGAGAGCATGACCCCCTTCCATTCGAGACGGAAATCGTAGTGGAGCGCCGCGGCGCGATGCTTCTGGACGACGAACGCGAGCTTCTTACGCCGCCGAGCCGGGGCACGCTTCCCCTTCGGCTCCGACGTCACGTCGAACCGGCGCTTTTTTCGATACTCGACCAGCGACATCTCTCTCACGCTCTCTCGACTAGGGCTCTCGTTGCCGCCTAAGTGTCATCGAAGGAAGCATTGACGAAGCGAGCGTGCCGCGAAAGATACGGTGGCCGTGAACGAAACACACGAAGGGAGAACCGAGACATGCTGGGAATCGTCGCTACGATCAAGGTGAAGCCGGGCGCTGGATCGCAGTTCGAGGCGCTCGCGAAGCAACTCGTCGCGAAGGTGAGAGCCGGCGAGCCGGGTTGTAAGCTCTACGCGCTCCACCGGGCGGAGGCACCCGACACCTACGTATTCCTCGAGCGCTACGTCGACGAGGCCGCGGTCGAGGCGCACCGTCAGACCGACTACTTCAAGTCGATCGGCCGAAGCATGGGAGAGTTCATGGCCGGTCGCCCCGAGGTACTTCGGCTGACCGAGATCGACTAGGGAAGCTCTGCACAAGGTCTCGCCCGAGCCGAAGTCAAGCGCAGCGGGCGAATCGTTCGGAAAGTGGAGCGGAGTTTCGAAGTCCTGCGAGCCGTGAGCGGCAGCGAAGGCATTTCCACTCGAGTGCCTGCCTGCCTTCGATCGCGACCAACGGGAGCGATCTGTCAAAGGCGCTAGAGCTTCGAAACTCCGCGCCGCTTTCCGCGCCCGCGAGCCATTCGGCTCGGGCGAGACTTTGTGCAGAGCTTCCCTGGTCGACGCCGGTCTCCGTCAACCCGGGACGCGCTCGAAAGACGGAACCCCCTCGGGCAAGCTGTGAAACTTCTGCTTGTCGCACGTGAAGATCGCGATCTGGGGGCCGCCGAACAGGCTCGGATCGTCGAAGGTCCCCACCTTGAACAGCACGACTCCAGGTAGCGCTGGCGCCTTGCTCACGAGATGTGTTCCGCACTCGCCGCAAAACTCGCGCGTCACGGGGGTCGGGAGGTCGCTCCGCCGGAATGCCTTGGGCGAGCCCTTGGTATACGCGAAACCCGCTTCCGGCATGCCCATGGTCACGTTCGGAGAGCCTCCCGAGATATACTGGCATTCGCGACAGTGACACTGCGCCCTGATCACCGGTTCACCTTCCGCCCGGTAGCGAACCTTGCCGCAATAGCATCCGCCTTCGATTTTCATGATCCGTTCCTCTCTGGGTGATTCCGGACGACCGGAACGCCCTCTGTCGCCGCACGATCGCGGCTGCTCGCTCGATCTACCAGGTTCTGTGGCAGGAGTCCGAGCGAAGTTGCGAGAAGTTACGGAGGATCATAGGCTCTCGTCAATGTCGACCTCCGCTCTTTGGTCTCACGCGCCCGCCGCGACCGACGATGCGACGCGCCTGTACGTGGTGGCCGACGTGTTCACGACCAAACCGCTCGAGGGAAACCAGCTCGCCGTCTTCACCGACGGTCGCGGCCTCTCGCCCGAGCGGATGCAGAAGACCGCCCGCGAGCTGAACCTCTCCGAGACCGTCTTCGTCCTGCCGGCGGAAGTGGACGGTCACGTCCGGATCCGCATCTTCACGCCCGCCAACGAGCTGCCGTTCGCAGGCCACCCGGTGCTCGGCTCGGCGTTCGTCCTCGGCGACCTGCTCGGAGAGCGGGTCGTGCGGCTCGAGACCGGCGCGGGCATGGTTCCGGTCGAGCTCGAACGCGACGGCGCGCGAATCGTCTTCGGCCGGATGAAGCAGCCGATCCCGACGTGGCAGCTCTATGACCGGCCCGACGAGCTCCTTTGCGCGCTCGGCATCGAGCGCTCTGGACTCCCGATCGAGGCCTATCGGAACGGGCCTCTGCACGTTTTCGTGGAGTTACCGAGCGAGCAGGCGGTCGCCGCTCTACGGCCCAATCTCGGCACGCTCCGCGAGCTGACCGACGTCGGCGCCAACTGCTTCGCCGGCTCCGGAGGACGCTGGAAAACGCGTATGTTCGCCCCGGCGCACGGCGTCGCCGAGGACCCCGCTACCGGTTCCGCCGCCGGGCCCCTCGCCGTTCACCTCGCCCGCCACGGCCGGATCCGCTTCGGCGAGGAGATCGAGATCCGGCAGGGCGCGGAGATCGGCCGACCGTCGACGCTCTACGCCCGCGCCGATGGCTCCCGCGAGCGCGTCGAGAGCGTCTTCGTAGGCGGTTCGGCGGTCGTCGTCGCCCGCGGTGAGTACAGGCTCGCCTAGACCTCGGTGGCGGTGGCGCAGAAACCGCAGAGCAAATCTTCGATCGTAGGCCAATGGAAAAGATTGAATTGGGAACGACCCTTCCGTCGTCGAAGGGCATCGCCGAATTCGCCCGGCGCGCCGAGGCGCTCGGTTACGACTATCTCGGGTGCGGCGAGCACATGATGTTTCATGGCCCGATCGGCAATAGCCTGATCGGCCTTTCGGTTGCCGCCGGCGTCACCACCCGGATCAAGCTGATGAGCTCGGTGGTGCTGCTGCCGCTGTACAATCCGGTGGTCCTCGCCAAGCTGACCTCGGTGCTCGACGTAGCCTCGGACGGCCGCTTCCACATGGGAATCGGCATCGGCGGCGAGTTTCCGAAGGAGTTCGAGGCCTGCGGCATCCCGGTGAAGCAGCGCGGCTCGCGTGCCGATGAAGCCCTCCAGGTGATCACGAAGCTGTGGACCGAGCAGAGCGTGACGTTCGAGGGAACGTACTCGCGATTCACAGGAGTCACTCTCTCGCCACCCCCCGTGCAGAAGCCGCATCCGCCGATCTGGGTCGCAGGTCGAAAGGATCCCGCAATGCGCCGCGCCGCGAAGTACGGCGACGGCTGGCTTCCCTATATGTATACGCCTGAGATGCTCCACGAGAGCGTCGGCAAGATTCGCCGATTCCGCAAAGAGATCGGCCGCGACGGGGGTGACGTTCGCACCGGCCTGTTCGTCTTCGCCTCGATCTCGCGAGATCGCGAGGAAGCGATACGACGAGCAGCGGAGCTACTCGGCCGGAACTACGCACAAGACTTTTCGAAAATCGTCGGCAAGTACACGCTGTCGGGCACACCAGAAGACTGCCGCAAGCGACTCAGGGAGTACGTCGACGCGGGTGCGCGAACGGTCTTGCTTACATGGGCGTGCAAGGCGGAAGACGTGCCGGAGAACTTGCGCCTGTTCGCCGAAGAGGTCGCTCCGGACTTCCGATAGCGTGGATCAACGGCCCGACCAACGACCGACGCCTCGCCGGGAAGGATCGGGCCTCGATCGGGGCGACGCGCAGAGCTCGTCGATCGTCACGCATATCTGAGCGCAGGTCTATAAAAAAACCATTGACAATGGTCAGATCGGAATGTATGTAACGATCGTTACAGAGCAGGCCTCACGAAGTGGCACGATCGACTGAAGCGCGCATGACACCGGAAGCCGAGGGGGAAGCCTCCAGCGGATCTCGCGACCGCATCCTCGATGCGGCCGAGCGCCTCGTCGGAGAACGCGGTTACACCGCCGCGAGTATCTCGCTCATCTCCAAGGCATCCGGCCTGCCGGCGAGCTCGATCTACTGGCACTTCGGATCCAAGGAAGGCCTCCTCGCGGCCTTGGTCGAGCGCGGCGCTCGGCGGTGGTTGCCCGCACAGAGTCGGTGGCTCTCCTTCACCAGTGACCTACCCGCGTTCTTGCGCGCGACCGGGCGTGCCGTCTCGGAGCACCCCGACTTCGTCCGGCTCTTGATGATGCTGATGCTCGACCGCCGAGACGGCGTGACCGCGGCGCGAGACGCGATGCGGGCCGTTTGGCGCGACGTCGAGGGACGGATGCGTCACGTACTCGCCGACCACTTCGACCTTCGTTCGACCGAGAGCGACCTCGAGCTGGCCGAACGCCTCGCGCGATTCACCATGGCTTGTATCGACGGCGCGCTCGTCGACTCTCAAATCGATCCGGAGGGCACGCCGATTCCGGACCTCTTCGCCGATCTGGGAATCGCCCTCGAGAGCATCGTTGCCGCGCACCGTCGCCCATCGCGGCCACGCGCACGGGGGCGGGCGACGACAGGGGATGGGAAGGAGCGCAAATGAAGACGGAGCCCGCCACACGGATCGATGGCAACCAACGCGAACGCCCGCTGGCCGTAGAGACCGTCGCCGAGGCCTATCTCGCTCTGCTGCGATCGCGCGGCGTCGAGCGCCTCTACTTGAACGCCGGCACCGACTTCGCCCCGATCGCCGAAGCATACGGACGGCTACAGACGAACGGCTCGGCTCCATTCCCGCAGCCCGTGATCGCAACCCACGAGAATCTCGCCATCGGCATGGCGCACGGCGCCTATCTCATGACCGGGCGGCCGCAGGCGGTGATGTTTCACGTGAGCGTCGGCACCGCGAACGCGGTCTGCGGAGTCATGAATGCCGCGCGGGATCAGATTCCGCTCCTCGTCACTGCCGGCCGCACGCCGCTCTTCGAATCCGGCCCGCTCGGCGCGCGCGACACCCGGATCCATTGGGCGCAGGAGATGTTCGACCAGGGCGGGATGCTGCGGGAGCTCGTGAAGTGGGACTACGAGCTGCGCGACGCATGCCAGGTGGAGGCGGTCGTCGATCGTGCGCTGACCGTCGCGGCCGCCGAGCCGAAGGGGCCCGTCTACCTGACACTTCCGCGCGAGGTGCTGGCGCGGGCGGCCGCACCAGGCGCGTCGATCGAGCGTGAGGGTGCCGTGCACACCCCGACGCCGCCACGCGCCGATCCCCGGGGCGTGGAGCTGCTCGCCGAGCGTCTCACCACGGCCGCGATGCCGGTGATCGTCTCTTCGGCGAGCGGGGCGGACCCAGGCACGGTCGAGCCTCTGGCCCGCCTTTGCGAGCGATACGCGATCGGCTTCGCCGAAGAGCAGGCACGCTACCTGAGCATGCCGGCCGATCACCCGTTCCATCTCGGCTACCAGCTCGGGCCCGTCTTCGTCGATGCTGACGTGCTGTGCTTCGTCGAATGCGAGGTGCCGTGGATGCCACACTGGGGACAGCCGCGAGACGACGCGTTCGTCGCCCAATGCGGCGTGGACCCGGTGTTCGCGCGCTATCCGATGCGCAGCCATCGTGCGGATCTCTCGGTTGCCACGACCGCGGCCAATGTGATCGCCGACCTCGCCGCCGCGCTCGAAACCCGCGCGGGCCGCATCGATCCCGTTCGCCGCGAGCGGCTCGCCGAGCGCTCGGCGAAGATCAAGCGCGACCTCGCCGCCGCCAAGCGTGCGGAAACCGCGAAGAGCGGGCCGATCACGCGCGACTTCGTCGCCGCGGCGCTCGCCGAGGTCCTGAGCCCGGACGCCGCCCTGTTCAACGAGTACTGGCTCCCCCCTGCCCCGCTCGCTCGCACGCGCCCGCGCTCGTACTTCTTCATACCGCCGGCCGGCGGCCTCGGCTGGGGACTCCCCGCTGCGCTCGGCGCAAAGCAAGCGGCGCCGGAGCGGACGGTCATCGCGTGTGTCGGAGACGGCGCGTATCTGTTCGCCAACCCCGCTGCCTGCCACCACGCCGCCGCCCGGCACGACTTGCCCGTCCTCACGGTGGTCTTCAACAACTCGCGCTGGGGCGCGGTCGACCACGCGACCCGCAACGTGTTCCCGAAGGGTCACTGGCGCTCGGGTCGCGGGCCGTCGCTCTCGGACCTCGCGCCGATGCCGGCGCTCGAGCGCTACGCCGAGGCTTCGGGCGGCCACGGCGAGCGCGTGTCGACGCGTGAGGCGCTCCTGCCCGCGCTCCGTCGCGGCTTGCATGTCGTGGAGGTCGAGCGGCGCCAAGCGCTCGTCAACGTCCTCGGCGAATAGGCTCGCCACCTGAGCATCTTCCTCCAGCTGGACGAACGGAACTCGACGAAAGGAAAACTACCGATGGCAGCACCCAGTAAGTTCGCTCACGTCGTCTATCAGACGCACCGTTTCGAGGAGATGGTCGGCTGGTACAAGCAGGTCTTCGAAGCGACCGTTCGACACAAGGACGACAAGCTCGCGTTCCTGTCCTACGACGACGAGCATCACCGGATGGCGTTCCTGAACCTCGGCCCCGTCGCGAATGGAGCCGCGCCAAAAAAGGCGCAGGGCGTCGGCGTCCACCACGTCGCTTACACCTGGAAGGACCTGGGCGAGCTCGTCGACACCTACAAGCGTCTCAAGAGCTACGGTGTGCTGCCCGCGGTGCCGATCCGCCACGGGCTGACGCTGTCGCTCTACTACCAGGACCCCGACGCTAACATGATGGAGTTCCAGATCGATCTCATGGGCATGAAGGCCGCGGACGAGTTCATGCGCGGCCCGGCGTTCGCCGCCAATCCCGTCGGCGAGCCCTTCGATCCCGCCGAGCTCGCGGCGCGTTACGAGGCCGGCCAGGCCGTCGACGACATCGTCTTCCGGTCGGATCAGGAAGAGAGCAAAGGAGCGTCGCTCGTCCGCGGCAACGGTCACGCCGTGGTAGTGGGCGCCGTCGCAACGACGCCGGCGTCGGCGGCGAGTGACGCCGCTGCCTCCGCGGTCTATCTCGAGAAAGTGTCGGCGACACTCGCGGCTATCCGCGAGCGCGCGGCCGAGACCGAGCGTTTGGGGCGGATTCCGGACGCGACGATCCAAGCGCTCGCCGGCGCCGGCGTCTTCCGCGCCGTGCAGCCGCGCCGCTGGGGCGGCCTCGAGATCGATCCGGCCGCCTTCTGGGAGAGCATGGTGCGAATCGGCTCTGCCTGCGGCTCGACCGGCTGGGTGGCGAGCGTCGTCGGCGTGCATCCGTTCCACGTCGCGCTCTTCCCGGAGGAGGCGCAGAGCGAAGTCTGGGGGTCCGATCCCGACGCGCGCATCTCCTCGACCTACGCCCCGACGGGGAAGGTCGAGCGGGTCGAAGCGGGGTTCCATCTCACCGGCCGCTGGGGGTTCTCGAGCGGCGTCGACCACTGCGGATGGGTGCTCCTCGGCGGCATCATTCCCGACGACGGCAGCGGCGCGGAGTTCCGCACCTTCCTCGTTCCCAGGCGTGACTTCAAGATCGATCAGGAGAGCTGGCACGTGTCCGGTTTGCAGGGAACCGGCAGCAAGGACCTGATCGTCGATGCGCTCGTGCCCGAGCACCGCACCCATCGCATCGCCGACAACTATGACGGCAAAGATCCGGGTCGTGCGGTGAACGGTCCGTACTTCCGCATGCCGTGGCTCTCGATGTTCGCATACGCGATCGCCACGCCCGCTATCGGCGCCGCCGCCGGCGCGCTCGACGCGTTCGTCGCCGATGCGCGCACGCGATTCGGCGTCTCCGTGGGATCGGCGGCCGCCGGCAATCCCGCGCTCCACAATCGCCTCGCGGAGGCGGTCACCATCGTCGCCGATGCCCGGGCCCGAATCGCTCCCACCTGGAACGACTTCTACGCGATCGTCAGTTCGGGCAATGAGATTGCGGTCGAGAAGCGCGCGCGTTGCCGTTACGAAGCGGCGCAGGCGATCGGCGCATGCCTCGGCGCGGTTCTCGAGGCGTTCGAGGTGGGTGGAGGCGGCGTGATGAACACGGACAAGCCCTTCCAGCGGCAGCTTCGCGATCTCATGGCCATGCGCAATCACCCGTTCGGGATTCCGGACGCGCGCGCAACCGCCTACGCCAAGTGCATGCTCGGCGTGCCCCCCGATCCGTTCACGGCGGGCAGCATGGCGTGCGTGATCTGACTCGAGAAGCGTGCAATAAGCTTCGTGAACCCGCCGGTGGGTGGTCAAAATGAGGGAACGTCGGCAGCCGAGAAGCGGCTTCGCCGCTGGCGGCCAGCAGCTGATTTGGGAGGTGCTCCATGAGGCTAGCGAGATTTTCTGTCGGGGGTGATCCGCTGCTCGGACTCGTCGACGGTGATCGAGTGACGACGCTGTCGGACCGCATCCCCGCCCTCCCGAAAGAGATGATCGAGTTGATCGCCGCCTGGGATCAGTTTGCCGGCCGGATCAAGGCTGTGGCCGGCAAGGCCGACTACAAGCTGTCCGAGGTCGCGCTGCTCGCGCCGATCGCTCGGCCCGGTAAGGTACTCGGCATCGGGCTCAACTACGCCGACCACATCGCGGAAGCAGGCATGAAGCGGCCCGAGCACCAGATGTGGTTCTCGAAGGCGGTGACCGCGGTGGCCGGGCCCTTCGACGCGATCGAGCGCCCCGCCGTGTCGACGGCGCTCGACTACGAAGCCGAGCTGGTGTTCGTGATCGGCGAGCGCTGCCGGCACGTCCCGCCCGCGCGCGCGAGCGAGGTGATCTTCGGCTACTGCGCCGGCAACGACGTCAGCGTGCGCGACTGGCAGATGCGGACGGGTCAGTTCACGATCGGGAAGTCGTTCGACACCCACGCGCCGTTCGGACCGTTCATCGTGACCCGCGACGAGGTCGATCCGCGAAATCTCGGTATCCGCAGCTTCGTCAACGGCGAGAAGCGGCAGGACTCGAACACCAAGCACCTGATCTTCGATTGCGCGGCGCAAGTCTCGCACCTCACGCAGGCGATGACGCTGGAGCCCGGCGACGTGATCTTCACCGGCACGCCGGGCGGCGTCGGCGTCGCGATGAAGCCGCCGCGATTTCTCAAGGCCGGCGATCGTGTGCGCGTCGAGATCGACGGCATCGGCTTCATCGAGAACGAGGTCGTCGACGAGGTCGTGTCGCCGTCGTGACGCATGCTCCCGTGCTCGTTGCCGGCGGCGGCCCCATAGGCATGACGCTGGCGCTCGAGCTGGCTAGCCATGGCGTGCGCTCGATTCTCGTCGAGCGCAATCCGACGACGACGCGCCATCCGAAGATGGACCTCACCAACGGCCGTAGCATGGAGCTCTACCGGCGGCTCGGACTCGCGGAGCGGCTGCGCAAGGTCGCGGTACCGGAGGATCACGTCTTCGACATCGTATGGGCGACGGGGGGCCCGGGTGTCGGGCGCGAGCTCCATCGTTTCCGCTATCCGTCGCCGCTCGAGATGCGCGAGATCGCCCGGCGTGAGAACGACGGACGGCACACCCGCGAACCCCCCATGCGGGTGTCACAGATCGTCGTCGAGCCGGCACTGAAGGCGGCGATCGAAGAGAACCCTCTGGTCGATGCCCGCTTCGGCTGGGCCTTCGAGTCGCTCGAGCAAGACGCCGACGGTGTCTCCGCTTTCATCACGAATAGCGCGGGTGCCAGGGGTCGCATGCGCTGCGAGTACCTCGCTGGCTGCGACGGCGGCGCGAGCCGCGTTCGCGCAGAGCTCGACATAGGCCTCGAAGGCGACTTCGACGTCGGAGCCGCATTCACGATCCACTTCCGCTCCGATCGGCGGGACCTGCTGCAACCGCAGGGGCCGTGGTGGCACTGGCAGACGCCCCGCGGCTCGCTCGTGGCCCAAGACGACCACGACACCTGGACGCTGCACACCTTTCTTCCGCCGGGCGTGGATGCCGCTTCGCTCGACCCCGCCGCGGTTCTGCGCGAGTGGGCGGGGCGCGACTTCGATTTCGAGATCCTGGTCGCGAATCCGTGGTCGCCTCACCTCGTGGTCGCTTCGCGCTACGGCGACGGGCGCGTCTACCTGGCCGGCGACGCGGTGCATCAGGTGATTCCAACCGGCGGCTACGGCATGAACACGGGGGTCGGCGACGCCGTCGATCTCGGCTGGAAGCTCGCGGCTACGATCAACGGTTGGGCGGGACCGCGGCTCCTGGACTCCTACGAAGCGGAGCGACGCCCGATTGCGATCCAGAACCGCGCCGCCTCTCGCCGCCACATGGAAGTCAGGATCAAAATCGCCGAAGTGTTCTCGTCTCGGCTCGCCGTGAGCGCGCCGGACTTCGGCGCGATCGGCGCCGAGATCGCCCGCCTCGGCAACGCCGAAAACGAGTACTGGGGCATCGAGCACGGCTATCGCTACGAGGCTTCGCCCGTCATCTGCTACGACGGCAGCGCTCCGCAGCCCTTCGACCCGCTGGTCGCGGCCCCGACGACTTGGCCCGGAGCGCGCCTACCGCATCTCTTCCTCGCGGACGGCAGCGCGCTCTACGATCATCTGGGTGCGGAATTAACGCTGTTCGCGGTCGGGGGGACCGACTGCGGACGCTTCGCGGAAGCGGCGGAAGAAGCGGGAGTGCCGCTGAAGATCGTCTCGCTTCCCGCCGAGCGCCGGCTGGCGATCCTCGAGCGGAAGCTCGTACTGGTCCGTCCCGACCAACACGTCGCTTGGCGCGGGGACGAGCCGCCTAGAGACTGCCGGTTCGTGCTCGGACGGGTGACGGGACATGAGATCGCGAGCGCGATCGACCCCGCTTCGAAATAGCGAAGGAAATGGGCGAAGCGGCGCTCATGTCGCGATTGTGGCCTGCGGCATCGGCGGCGAATGCTCTGGGATGGCGCGGGACGACGTGCGCGTCGACGAACCCGTGAAGGAGTCACGATCCGGCCCGTTGCTGCCAGAAATCCCTCGACAGCTTGCGCCTCCTCTCCCGCCCTTCCTTGGTCGTGAACTCGCGGATGCCCGGGGTGGGGAAGCTCGAGTAGCCGAGTAAGCCGGTCACCTCGAAGGCGAGCGCGCCGGAGACGTGGAGGTCCGCCCCCTTGTTCATGATGAACTTCGTGCGACGGATGGTGTGCGGGTCCTTGGCGAGCATCACCTCGCACAGCGCCCCCAACTCGCGATCGAGGTCCGCAGGGGCGCAGATCCGATTGATCAGGTCGTAGCGCTCCGCGGTGGCCGCATCGAAGAGCGCGCCGATCAGATTCCATTCCTTCGCCTTGCGACGTCCGACGAATCGGGGGAGACGCGACGTGCCGCCCCACCCCGGAGTGATGTCCCAATCGATCTCGGGCATGCCCCAGCGCGAGCGGTCGGTGGCGATCACGAAGTCGCAGACGAGCGTCAGCTCGAGGCCGCCTCCAGTGCAGACGCCGTCCACAGCGGCGATCGTCACCGGCGTCAGATCCTCGATGATCTGCACGGTCTCCTGGTAGAGCCGCACCTGCCAGTAGCCGTCGTCGCGCTTCCACTCGTTGAACTCCTTGATGTCGTCGCCCGCGCAGAAGGTCTCGCCGGCGCCGCGGAGAATCATGATACGGCATTCGCGGTCGTCGCGTACCTGGCGTACGGCCCTATTGAGCTCGGCGGAGAGCTCTCGATCGAGGGCGTTGTGGACCTTCGGGCGGTCGAGCGTGATCGTGGTGATGCTCCCCCGGCGGTCGAAGATCATCTTTCGGTACGAGGTTTCGGCCATGAGATCCTCCCTTCAACTTCGAGCGAAGGTCCACGAGAGACACCGGCGTCACGACACGCGCTCTAGTACGCGTTCCCGCACCCGGTCGATTCTCTCGTTCCCCCAGAAGAGCTCTTCATCGACCAGATAGCTCGGCACGCCGAAGACGCCCTTCGCCTCCGCATCCGCGCGCAGACGGTCGTGCAGCTCTCGCCCCTCGCGCGCCAGGAACTCCATGAAGCCCGAGTCGTCGAGGCCGGCCGCGGCGATCTCGCCCGCAATCGTCGCCGGATCCTCGATGTCGAGCGAGCGCTTCCAGAACTTCTCGAAGATGCGATCGTGATACGGGCGGATCCGCCCGGCACGCTCCGCCCAGAGGAAGCCGATGTGCGCGATCGAGCTGTCGAAGATCTTCCTCGGCCCGCGGATCACGAGTCCCCGGCGGCTCGCTTCGCGACGGCAGTCCATGTAGGCATAGCGCACGCGCCGCCACTGATGCGCGCTGCGCGTGCCGACGACGTCTCGACCCGATTCGTCGAGTCGAGCCTCGCCGAGATAGCTCGGGATGTCGAGCGTGTAGGGAAGCCGGCTCGATCGCGACTCCGAGTGGCGCGAGCTCTGCGTCGAGCACGTCGGTCGCCTGCTGTGCGAGATACGCATACGGGCTCTTGTAGTCGAAGTAGTGGATGACCCGCGGACCCGACGTCACGGTCTTGCTCTACTACCGCCCGCGCAGCCGGTCGAGCGTCGCGCGGAAGTCCAGGTGTTCTGCCGGCGCCGCCACGAAACGGAAGAATCGCCGGCAACTAACCTCCTCGTAACTTTCTTGGTGCATGAGTGGCCGCGGCGGCAACCAGTGCCGTCCGGCCGTCGGGAGAGGCGGACGTCCCTCGAGCCGCTCTACCGCTGCTGCTGCTCCGTGCACAGTGGGGGATCCTTCGATGCGTAAGAAAAGAGCACACCGCGCGCGTACATCTTCGACGAGCCCGTGGAATACGGAAACTCCTTCTGGCACCAAGCTTGCTCGCGAAGACCTAGCGTGACGATGCCGATGTCGAGGGACGATGGGCTCATTCGGGCAGGTCGAGTAAATGTGCCACGCTTTTCTCGTTTTCGAGGCCAACGTACTTGACCGGGAGAGTCGAGCGAGTATTGTGACCGAGCTGAGCGAGGTGATCGGGTCGCGAGGACGCATGCGCGTCCGGCTCCACTCGATCGCGTTCGGGAATTCGAAGCTAGTACCCGAGCGCCGTGCAACGGCCCCGAGCTTGCCGCCCTCGCAACCGAGCTCGCCGTGGAGGAGGATACCCGTGGCAGGAATCGATCGGCCTTTGGCAGCGGACATGAATATCTCGAGGCCTTCGTCTCGTCTCTCACTTATCCGACGGCGGTCGTCGTTCGCCGCCGACGCCCGCTGTTCGGTTTCCCTAGGGAGGGGGACAACGTCGACAATGCCATCTACCTCCTTTCTGCCGACGAAGCCGCCCCGATGAAGGGTCGCGCGATCCTGGTTGGCGGGGGGGAGCACATCTCCGGACTCCTGCGATGACACTCCACTTGCACGGCCTCGGGCATTTCCATCCCGAGAACGAGATCTCAAACGACTTTCTCGAGAGCCTGGACATCGGCACGAGCGATGCGTGGATCGTCCAGCGGGTCGGCATTCGCACGCGGCGCACGGTGCTGCCGCTCGACTACATCCGCCAAACGCGGAACCGTGACCCGCGCGCCGCTCTTGAAGCGTCACTTCACACCAATGCCACGATGGGAGCGCGCGCGGCAGAGGCGGCCATCCGCCGCGCCGGCATCGCCAAAGAGGACATCGGCATGGTGGTCGCGGGAAGCTCGGCGCCCGACACCGTCTCGCCCGCAGAGGCATGCAATATCGCCTGTGCTCTCGGGCTTGAGGTGCCCGCCTTCGACGTGCATTCGGCATGTACAAGCTTTCTCGCCCTACTCTACGTGCTCGAGATCGCCCGCCCCGAGGAGCTGCCGCCGTTCGTCCTCGTCGTCGCGGCCGAGGGCGTGACGCGAACTACCGACTATTCGGACCGCTCCACCGCCATACTCTTTGGTGATGCCGCCGTCGCCGCAGTCGTCTCGACGCACTCTCCGGGGCGCGCACGCATCGTCGGGACGCGTCTCGACTCGAGCCCGAAGGGCAGCGGCAAGGTCACGATCCAGCGGGCGGGTCATTTCCGGCAGGAGGGGCGGACGGTCCAGACGTTCGCGATTCACAAGACCGTGCGCGGTTTCGAGCGGCTCTGGAACGAGTTCCACACGGCCGAGCGGTCCTTTCATTTCGTCGGCCACCAAGCGAACCTGCGCATGCTCGAATCGGTCTGCCGCCAATGCGAGATTCCTCCCGATCGGCACCATTCGAACGTCGAGCGCTTCGGCAACACGGCGGCCGCGGGCGCTCCTTCGGTGATCTCGATGGAGTGGGATCAGTGGCAGCAGGGTGACGACGTCGCGGTGGTCGGGGTGGGTGCCGGCCTCACATGGGGAAGCACGCTCGTGCGCTTCGGCGGAGGCCGAGCATGAGCACGCTGTTGACAACCCGAGAGATTCTCGCCGCCGTGCCGCTCGTCTGCTCGGGACAGCTCTCCGGAATCGGGGTGTCGGCATGACGCGGCGAGTGGTCGTCACGGGGCTCGGCGTGGTCGCACCAAACGGGCTCGGGATCGCCGAGTTCGAGCAAGCGCTGCGCGCGGGGCGCTCGGGCATCCGACACGTTCCCAAAATGAAGGAGTGCGGTCTCGGTTGCACGGTCGCCGGCATACCCCAAGGAGTCGAGGAGGCCGCCGCGCGCCGCTTTTGCGAAGAAGATCTCCTGGCGATGAACTCGAACCTCCGCCATGCCTCCCTCGCCGCGCTCGAAGCTTGGGAGAACGCGGGCTTGGAGCGCCCCGATCCGAAGGACGACCGCGTCAATTGGCAGAGCGGCGCCGTGATCGGCACTGGAATCGGCGGCCTGGACACGATCGGCGAGACGTTGGTTCCGCTCACCGATTCGGGCAAAAGCCGCCGGCTCGGCTCGACGACGGTCGAGAAGGTTATGGCGAGCAGCGCGTCGGCCCGGGTCTCCGGTCTGCTCGCGCTCGGCAATCAGGTGACGACCAATTCGAGCGCCTGCGCCACCGGCACCGAGGCGATCGTGCTCGGCTCCCAGCGCATCCGCGCCGGACTCGCCGAGCGCATGCTCTGCGGGGGCTCGGAGGGGTCGAGCCACTACATCTTCGCCGCCTTCGACGCGATGCGCTTGCTCTGCCGCGCGTTCAACGACGCCCCCGAGCGCGCGTCGCGGCCGATGAGCGCATCGGCCCGGGGTTTCGTGCCGGCGTGCGGCGCCGGAGTGCTCGTACTCGAGGACATGGATTCGGCCCTCGCGCGCCGCGCGAGGATCTACGCGGAGGTTCTCGGCGGCTCGGTCACCTGCGGCGGACACCGCGGCGGCGGCAGCATGACGGCGCCGAATCCGGAAGGCGTCCGGCGCTGCATCCGAGCCGCGCTGGCGGATGCGGCGATCGCAGCGGACGAAATCGACGCCATCAGCGGGCATCTCACGGCGACGGGTGCCGACCCCCGCGAGGTCGAAGCCTGGGCGAACGCGCTCGAGCGCGGGCCGGGGCGTCTTCCCTGGATCACCTCGACGAAGTCGATGATCGGCCACGCGCTCGGCGCCGCAGGAGCCGTGGAATCCGTCGCCGCGGTGCTGATGCTCGCCGGAGGCTTCATCCACCCCTCCCTCAACTGCGAGGATCTGCACCCGGAGATCGTCCCCTACGCGCCGGCCGTGCCGCACGCGCTTCGCCAGGTCCCGGCGCTCCGGACCTTGATCAAAGCAGGATTCGGCTTCGGTGACGTCAATGCCTGTGTCGTGTTTCGCGCGTGGGACGCGCGGGCGGCGGCGCAATACTCCAAGATGGAAACGCAATACGAGGAGAGGCTGCAATGAGCGAAACGAACGAATCGGAAGTGATGGAGAAGGTTCTCGGCATTCTCAAGCCGTACGTGAAGAACGAGGCGGCGCTCGCCTCGGTCACCGCGGAGACGAACATCCTCGACGACCTCGACGTCAACTCGGCGCGGCTCGTCGACGTGATCTTGGCATTCGAAGACACGTTCGGCATCCAGGTCGCCGACGAAGACGCCGATTCCGTGAACACGGTAGGTGACGCGGTCCGTCTCATCTGCTCGAAGCTGCACTAGCCCGACGTCACGAAGAGGATTCTAGTTTGCAAGGTCCGTCGGACACCACGGCGGCGGCGTCGATCGTGCTGCCGCCGCGCGCCCGCTTCGCCGTCGAATTGCAGCGCGGGGTCTCGCGATTGCTCTCGCCGCTGTGGGTGCCTGGCGCCATCGCCGTCTTGTGGTTGGCGCTCGGCTACCGGGTGAACGGAATCGAGCGCCTGCGCTCCCAGTTCCGACGCATTCGCCGAGAAACCCGAGGGCCGCTCCTCGTCTGCGCGAATCACTTGACGATGATCGACTCGGCCATCATCGCCTGGGCGTTCGGGTCGCCGGGGTGGTACCTTCTCAACTTCTCGGCGATCCCGTGGAACCTGCCGGAACGGCGCAACTTCGCCTATTCGCCGCTCAGCGAGATTCTCAGCTACGTGATGAAGTGCCTGCCGATCACCCGGGGGGGAGAGCGCGCGGAGGTCGCCGAAGTCCTCACCCGCTTCATCTACCTCCTCTCTCGAGGCGAGGTCGGCATGGTCTTTCCCGAAGGCGGCCGCAGCCGCTCCGGCCGCGTAGACGTGGAGGGCGCAGCGGCCGGCGTTGGTCGGATCGTCTCGGCGCTCCCCGGCTGCCGGGTGCTCTGCGTCTACCTGCGCGGCGCGCATCAGGAGACCTTCAGCACCATCCCCGTGCGCGGCGAGGAGTTTCGGATGCGGCTCTCGACAATCGAGCCGCGGACGCGACAAGCCGGGCTCCGCGGCTCGCGCGACATCGCCCGACAGATCGTCGCGAAGCTGGCCGAGATGGAGGAGGAACATTTCGATGGTCGGAAACGACGTCGTGGATCTCGCCGATCCGGACACCGCGTGCGGCGCCACGCATCCGCGCTTTGACGAGCGCGTCTTCGCCGCCGAGGAGCGCGCTTGGCTCGGCCGCAATCGAGCCGAGGAGCGCCTGCGGTGGGTGCTGTGGGCGGCGAAGGAAAGCGCGTTCAAGGCGTTGAAGAAGCTCGATCCCCGGGCGATCTTCTCACCGCAACGGCTCATCGTGCGACTGGAGACGGCGAGCGCGGGCTCGGTACGGTACGGCGAGCGCCTGCTCTCGGTCGGCGTGAAGATCGACCGCGGGGCCTGCCACGCGGTCACGTCGGTAGACGTCGAACCGCGCGCGATCATCGTGTCGGGCATGCGGCGCCTCACGGCCGACCTCGCCGAAGATCCGCGGCCGGCGGGCCGCGCCTTCGCGATCCACTTGCTCGCGCCGCTCGTCGGAGCCCCGGAGCGAGATCTCGCGGTCGTGAGCGAGAGACGCGTGCCGCGGCTGCACCTCGCCGGTCGACCGGTACCCGTGGACCTGTCGCTTTCCCATCACGGGCGGTTCGTGGCCTTTGCCTGCGCGCTCGGTCCCGAGATCGTCTCCACGTTCGCGGCATGATCGACCCGCGGATGATCCGCTCGATCGCCATCGTCAATCGAGGCGAGGCGGCGATGCGCTGTCTGCGTGCCGTGAAGTCGCTCCGCGCCCGCGAGCGGTCCGATCTCACGGCGATCGTACTTTACACGGACGTCGACCGCGACACGCCTTTCGTGCGCCACGCCGACGTCGCAATCGAGCTCAAGCATCGGGGAAGCGCGGTAACCGCCTATCTCGATCGCGACGGACTCCTCGAGGCGATCGTGCGCGCCGGCGCCGACGCCGTCTGGCCGGGGTGGGGCTTTCTCGCCGAGGATCCCACTTTCGCGGAGCGGGTAGAGCTCGCGGGAATTCGTTTCCTCGGGCCGGCCGCAGAGACGATGCGGCGGCTCGGCGACAAGATCTCCGCGAAGCTCCTCGCCGAGGCCACAAGCGTTCCGGTAGCACCGTGGAGCGGCGGGGCGATCGCCGATTGCGAAGCCGCGGCGCAAGCCGCAGAGCGGATCGGCTATCCATTGATGATCAAGGCGAGCGCGGGCGGCGGCGGACGCGGCATCCGCTCGGTGGATTCGCCCGCCGACCTCGCGGAGGCGGTGCGATCGGCGGGCGCCGAGGCGAATGCGGCCTTCGGCGACGGCCGGCTCTTCCTCGAGCAGAAGATCTCCGGCGGACGGCACGTCGAGATACAGATTGCGGGCGACCTCCACGGCCACGTGATCGCGCTCGGTTGCCGCGACTGCTCGGTCCAGCGGCGGCATCAGAAGCTCATCGAAGAGGCGCCGCCGTTCGGCCTCTCCGCCGAGACTCGGCGGGAGATCGAAGCGGCCGCGATCCGGCTCGCCCGACGCGTCGGTTACTCGGGCGTGGGCACGGTGGAGTTCCTGTTTACGGGCGAACGCTACTTCTTTCTCGAGGTCAATCCGCGCCTGCAGGTGGAGCACGGAGTGACCGAAGCAGTCACCGGCATCGACCTCGTCGAGCTGCAGATCCGCATCGGACGCGGCGAGGAGATCGGCGACCTCGAAGTGCACGAGAGCGGAGCCGCCATCGAGGCGCGCGTCTGCGCCGAGGACCCGGCCCGTGAGTTTCTCCCTGCGCCGGGCCGGGTCGCGCGGTTCGATCCCCCGCTCGGCCCGGGCGTCCGCGTCGATACCGGAGTCGTGGCCGGCAGCCGCGTGCCCGCCGACTTCGACTCACTGATCGCCAAGGTGATCGCAACCGGTCGGACGCGCGAGGAGGCGCGCGCCCGCCTCGTCTACGAGCTCCGCGATTTCGAGCTCGTCATCGCGGAGGGTGCCACCAACAAGAGCTTCTTGATCGACGTCCTCGAGTCGCGCGACTTCCGCGAAGGCGCGATCGATACCGGTTGGCTCGATCGGCGCGCGGGCGAGCGCCGCGAGCCGGGGGCGTTTGCGGCGCAGGCGCTCGTCGCCGCGGCGGTCCTTCTCTATCAAGACGAGCGTCGCTTGGCGCGCATCAACTTCTTCGCGAACCCCACCAACGCATCCCCCGCGCGTGTGCCTCCTTCGACCGGTCAAGAGATCGATCTCTCCTACGAGGGACAACCGTACCGAATACGCGTCCTGGCGCTGGGATCCTGGCGCTACCGGCTCATCCTCGATGGAACCGCGCTGACGGCTACCCTCCAGGAGCACGGCAGCCATGGGGCGCGGCTGCTCCTCGGCGGCCGGGAGCTCCGCGTCCTCTACGACATGACGGACGCGGCGGTGCGGGTCGAGGTCGAGGGAGCGGCGCACCGATTCGCGCGACAAGCGGCGGGTACCGTGGCGGCCGGCAGCCCGGCGGTCGTCGTCGCGGTCCACGTGCGGCCCGGGGAACGCGTTCTGGCTGGTCAGCCCCTGGGCTTGCTCGAAGCGATGAAGATGGAGATCGCCTTTCGAGCGCCGCTTCCTGGAACGGTCGTCGAGGTGAAGGCCCGCAAGGGGCAGCAAGTTGCGGCCGGCGAAGCGCTTGTGATCGTCGAGCCCGAGGGCGGTGGCCCGACGGCGGGAGCAGGCGACGAACGTCTGCGCTTCGTCCCCGAGCATGACCGGCTGGAGCTCGTTTTCGTCTCGGGCCGCGCGACGTTCGAGGCGGCCGCGACGGCCGACCCGGCGACTGGACGGCGCGCCGTCGAGTCGCTTCGCGAAGACATCAGAGGACTCTTCCTCGGCTACGATTGCGATCCCGAGCGCGCGGCGGAGATCATCGCGGTGCTCGAGTCTCCGCTCGACGGCGCTCTCTCGGCGGGCTTCCGTGGCGAGCTCGCCGTCCTTCGCCACGAGCTCACCGTGTTCGCCGACGTCGAGCGCCTGTTCTCGCGCGTGCCGCGGCCCGCCCCGTCGGGCGAGATCGGTCCCTCGAACGAGGCACAGCTCCGGCGCTACCTGCGGCGCATGCGCGCGGGCGGCGCCGGCATCGCCGACGAATTTCTGCGGCTTCTCGAGCGAGCGGTGCGACACTACGGCATCGCCGGGCTGTCGCACGACGACGCTCTCGAGCGCGCGGTGCTTCGCCTCTTCGCCTCCCAGCGAGAGCGGGCGCTTCGGCATCGGACCGTCGCGGCGGTCATCCGCCTGATCGCCGCGCTCGGCGGCGCGGACGGCTGCCTCGAGGACGATCGAGAGCTTGCAGCCGCGCTTTCGCGGATCGCGCGCCTTCGCGGGCTGATCCCCGACGCGCTCGCCGATCTCGCGATCGAGACCAGCTACACGCTGTTCGAGGCGCCCGAGATCGAGCGGCAAAACGCCGCAGCATGGAGATCGGCCGAAGCGGAGGTGGAAAACGCGCCGCACGGGCGTTCGGAAGTTCCGTCTGCCCTCGCGCTCCGTCTCGCGGCCGCTCCCTGGAGCGTGTTCGAGCGCATCGCCTCCTGGATCTCAGGGTCGGGCGAGCGCTCCCGCTTGCTTGCCGCGGGCGCCTACGTGTGCCGCTGGTACGCGCCGCGCCTGCCGCCAGCCTTGTCGGCGGAGCGCGTCGAAGGCGAGCCCGTGGAGCGCATCCTACTCCCCGACGGTCGGGTGGTCCTGGGCGCCGTCGTGGACGCCGATCGTCTCTCGGAGGCGACGCAGAGGCTCGTCGACAGGCTGTCGGAGAAGGTCGCTGCTCTGGAAGTGCTCGTACCCCCTCGGGCCGGCGTGCGCGCGGAGCTCCCGCCGGGCTTCGCGAGCGCTTGGTTCCGCGAAGGTTTTTTTGCGGAGCGGCTGACCGTCGACCTGCTGTCGCCAACTGGGGATCATCGACACGTGACGTTCGTGCGCGCGGGGGACGGTACGGCGATCGAGCGCAGCGATCTCCACGCGATCCATCCCGAGGTCGCCTCGCGCATTGGTCTCGACCGGCTCGGCGACTTCGCGCTCGAACGGCTCGCCGGAGCGGAGGGCGTCTACGCCTTTCACGGTAGAAGCCGCGCGACCGCAGGCGACGAGAGGATCTTCGTCATCGCCCAGGTCCGCGCAGGTGAGACGCCCGCCAAAGATCCCGAAGCGGCGACGTACGTCGCCGCCTTCGTTCAAGCGTTCTACGAAGCGGTCCGAACGCTGCGCTCGGCCCTCCTTGCCCGCGATCCGCAGCGGCGGCTGCAATGGAACCGGATCACGCTTTGCGTGGAGCCCGAGATCTACCTCGACGCGGCGACCGTGCAGAGCTTGGCTCGCCGGCTGGCGCCTTCGACCCGCCATCTCGGCCTCGAGAAGATCGTCGTGCGCTTGAGCCTGATCGAAAGCTCCGCACACCCGTCGCGTCCGGTCGAGATCGTCTTTTCCGACCCGAGCGGCCGCATGGAAGTCGTCTGGCGCATGCCGCACGTCGAGCCGCTCCGGCCCGCCGGCGACTACGAGCGACGCGTCGCCGAGGCGAGGCGGCGCGGGGTCTCCTATCCTTACGAAGTCATCCGCATGCTGACGGCGGGTGCGAACGATGCCGACCCCGCCGGACCCCGCGCGGCGCTGCCTCCGGGGACCTTCGAGGAGTACGACTTGGCATCGGACGGCCCCGCGCCGAAGGCCTCGAGCGTCAATGGCCGTCCCTACGGCGCCAACGTCTGCGCCGTCGTCTTCGGCGTCATCACGACGCCGACGCAGAAAGTGCCGGAAGGCATGCGCAGGGTCCTCATGCTCTCCGACCCGACCCGCAACATGGGGGCGCTCGCCGCCGCGGAATGCGACCGCATCGTGGCCGCCCTCGACCTCGCCGAGAGCCTTTCGCTGCCGGTCGAATGGCTGCCGGTTTCGAGCGGGGCGCTCATCGCGATGGACAGCGGCACCGAGAACTTGGACGCGACCGCGCGGGTCGTCCGCGCGATCGTCACGTTCACGCAGCGGGGCGGTACGATCCACGTGATCGTGCACGGCGTGAACGTCGGCGCGCAGAGCTACTTCGACGCCTTGGCGACGATGCTTCTTCACACGCGGGGAGCGCTCATCATGACCCGCAGCGGCTCCATGGTGCTCACCGGCAAAGCGGCACTCGAGGCCTCGGGGTCGGTCTCCGGCGAAGACGAAGCCGCGATCGGCGGCCTCGAGCGGATCATGGCCCCAAACGGCCAAGCGCAATACTACGCGGCGGACCTCCTCGACGCCTACACGATTCTTTACGACCACTACCGCTACACCTACGTGGTGCCGGGAGAAGACCGCCCGCGTCACCAGGCAACTGCCGACGTGGCCGAGCGGAGGCTCAGCGAGTTCCCGTGCGGGCGCGAAGCGGATCACGAGTTCCGAACCGTGGGTGAGATCTTCGACTCCGCCACCAATCCCGGCCGCCGCCGGCCCTTCTCGATGCGCGCGGTGATGGCGGCGGTCGTCGACTGGGACGGCGGCCGGCTCGAGCGCTGGCGCTCGATGAGCGGCGCCGAGACGGCGATCGTCTGGGACGCGCACCTCGGCGGCCATCCCGTCTGCGTCATCGGCGTCGAGAGCCGCAACGTTCCGCGCGACGGAACCCACCCGCCGGATGGCCCGTCGGCCTGGACCGGCGGTACTTTGTTTCCGCTCTCGTCGAAGAAGGTCGCCCGCGCGCTCAACGCGGCGAGTGGGAACCGCCCCGCCGTGATCCTCGCGAACCTCTCGGGATTCGACGGATCGCCCGAATCGATGCGCAAGCTCCAGCTCGAGTACGGTGCGGAGATCGCGCGCGCGGTGGTCAACTTCGAGGGCCCGCTCCTCTTCGTCGTCGTGTCGCGCTACCACGGCGGCGCCTACGTGGTGTTCTCGAGGTCGCTCAATGCGGGGCTGCGAGCGCTCGCGCTCGACGGCTCGTTCGCCTCCGTGATCGGCGGCGGGCCGGCTGCGACCGTCGTGTTCTCGCGCGACGTGCGCGCCCGTGCCGAGCGCGACGAGCGGGTTCGGGAAGCGCGCCGGGCGCTCGAGGAGAACCCCGGCGGCCCGACCCGTGCGGCGCTCGAGCAGATCTACGAAGAGGTGCTGGCGGAGAAACGAACGGAGCTGGCCGCGGAGTTCGATTCCATTCATACCGTCGAGCGCGCGCGAGCGGTGGGTTCGCTCGAGGAGATCGTCCCCGCGGCCGGGCTTCGCGCGTTCCTCGTCCGCATCCTCGACGCCGACCACGAGAGGCGGAGCGCCGAGGCGCGGCCACGGGACGACGCCGAAGGCGTTCCGCTCTCGCCTCTCGCCGCCGGGCAAAGGGATCACTATTGACGCAGCGTCAGTAACGGCGGTACGTTTCGCCGTGCGTTCGGTCCAGGAAGCCCGGGGACACGTCGCCGAGAGGGCGCGGGGTGCGCCGCCGCGGGCAATGAGCCGCCGGCTGCGCCGGCGTCCAGACGAAGCCAAGGGCGAGATCCTCGAAGCCGCGGAGCGCGTTCTTCGCGGTCGGCCGTTCCGCGACCTGCGGGTCGCCGACTTGATGGACGAGACCGGCCTCCGGCGCTCGTCCTTCTACCACTATTTTCGCGACCGCCACGATCTCGTCGTCGCACTCCTCGAGAAGCTCGCCGCTGAGCTCGTGCCGATGAACGAGGTTTGGTTCCGCGCGGAGGGCGACCGTGTCGCCAATCTCCGCGCTGGCTACGCGGGTGTCGGCCGCTTCTGGGCGCGCCACGGACCGGTGCTCCGCGCGATCGCCGATGCGGCCACGCACGACCGCAAGGTCGAGAAGGCACACCGGCGCTTCGTGGAGCGATTCGTCCGCGGCACCGCCGAACGGATCCGCGCCGACATCGAGTGCGGTCAGATCGCGCCGCTCGACGCCGAGGAGACCGCGCGAGCCTTGATCCTCATGAGCGAACGCTTCCTGAACGAGAAGCTCGGGCGCGACCACCGCGCCGATTGGCGCCCGGTCGTCGACACGCTGGCGACGATCTGGCAGCGCGCTCTCTACGGAAAGAGCGTGTGAACGGCGAGCTCGTCGACCTCGCGCGCCGCCTCGTTGCTTGCGACACGACGAGCGCTCGCACGAATCTACCGGCGATCGAGCTGCTCGCAGAGCGCCTCGAGGGTCACGGCTTTCGCCCGCGCTTGCAGTCGTGGGAGGTCGATGGCGCAACCAAGGCGAACCTGGTCGCGGCAGCGGGGCCGACGGAGCCGGGCGGCCTGATCGTTTGCGGCCACACCGACACCGTTCCTTGGGAGGGGCAGCCCGGATGGACCCGCGAGCCGCTGCGGCTCGAGATCGGCGACCAGCGGGTTTACGGACGCGGCACGTCGGACATGAAGGTGTTCCTCGCCCAGGCCGTCGTCGCCGCCTGCGCGATCGAGGTCTCGCGGCTGCGACGCCCGTTCGTCTTGGCGTTCACCGCCGACGAGGAGGTTGGCTGTCTCGGGGCCGAACGGCTCGCACCCGATCTCGGCGGGCTTCTCGGTGGTCGGCCGCTGCCGCGCCTTTGCTGGATCGGCGAGCCGACGGGCTGGGACGTCCTCCACGCGCACAAGTCCGTGACGATCTTCGACGTGACGATCCGCGGCCGCGGAGGTCACAGCGGTCAACCCGCGCTCGGGGTCAACGCGATCGCCGTCGCCGCGCGCGTCCTCGAGGTCGTCAGTAGCCACCAGCAAGAGCTTCGCGCCGCGGCCTCTTCCGGATTCGCCGAAACCTTTCCCGAAGCGCCCTATTCCACGGTCAACGTGGGCAGCATCCGGGGCGGCACGGCCGCGAACATGATCGCCGAAGAATGCGTGCTCCGCCTGAGCACGCGCGGCCTGCCCGACGCGGATCCGCTCGAGATCCACCGCGAGCTTCGCCGGCGCCTGGCGGTTCTCGACTCGCGAGATCCCGCTTTCCCCGGCGCCGCGGCGACGATCGAGGTCGGCGATCCGCTGGTGGTCCCGCCGATGAGCACGCCCCGGGGCACCGCCCTCGAACGAGCGCTCTTCGAGCGGCTCGGCAAAACCACCGCGAGCGGGTCGCTGCTCGCCGCGGACGGCTGCCGCTTCGCGCCGCTCGGGGTCGCGGCGCTCATCTGCGGGCCCGGAGAGTTTGCCGAGGCGCACCAGCCGAACGAGAGCATCCCGCGTCGGGCCTTCGAGGAAGGCGCGGACGTCGTCCGCGCGGTCGTCGAGCGCCTCTGTTGCGTCTGAACCTAGGAGCGTCCGCCACGGATCGCGCCGTGCAGTGCGATAAAGGGAATGCAACATCCTGCCCAGCTAGGAGGTTCCATCACGGATCGCTCCGGGTGGTCGCGATCCCGTCTCCGCTCGGGCATCCTACCGAGCTAGCCGTTGCCGCCGTCGTCAATCACCAGCACAGCCCGCGCTCGGGGGTCAGCGGAAGGCGATTCACGCGCGGCGCGAACTCGCGAAGCGCATCGGCGACCGCATTGGCGATCGCCGCCGAGGGGCGTATCGCACCGCCCTCCCCCATTCCCTTCATGCCCCCGGCAGTGTGCGGCGCGGGTCATGTATCGACCCGCGGCACGATCCGGCGTCTCACTCGTACGAGCGCGGCTGCGACCCGCGGAGCCGCGAATCTGCCGGACGCCAGTCGGACTTGATGATGCCGCAGTTGCGTTCCACCGTGCACTGGCGGTTCGCGTCGACCTGTCGACCCGGGTCGAGCGGAACGCCAGTCGTATCTCGCACCAGAGCGGCCGCGTCCTCCGCCACCGCGCGGTTCTCGGCGAGCACCGCGACCACGGCCTCGCCGGATCGAGTCGCGATCTGCGTCCGGCGGCGAGCACGGTTGCCAGACCACGGTACGGCAGGGCGGTCGGCCGATCCGAACTGGATATCCGTGCTCGACCCGCAGCGGCGGCTTGAAGACCCTCGTGTCGCCCCGCGGCCAATACCGACGTGCACGCCGCTTCGCTCGTCGTCGCCGCGCCGACGTCCGACCGACGGATCGCGCGCATGCGCATGAGGGCTCCGCACGATGAGGCGATCGCGAGCCCGCGGCGCTGAACGTCGTCACGAACCGCGCGCGGCCGAGACAGCATGCGCGGATCCTCGAGCCGACGGACGCGGGCGCCGAGGAGCTCGCGGTCGCGCCTGCGCGCTCACGCCTTCCGGCCCGCCTTCACGGCATCGACGATGTTCCGGCATGCTCGGTACATCGGCAGAGCTTCCCCGCCAGCCCTCGGCCGATCTCCGCGCTCGCGTCCGGCTGCTTGTCGAGAAGATCGATGGCGCTCATCGCCCGACGTGCAGAAGCCACACGAAGCGCATGGACGACAGCTCGCCGATGAGGTTCAGGTCGATCAGGACCTTGGGCTCGGCCAAACGCAGGTTCAGGAGCGGCACGAGGCTCTGCCCGCAGGCGCTTCCAGCGTTGCAAGCGCTGCGACGAGCGCCAGCGCCTCGTCAGCGTGGAGGCGTAGGAAACCGCGGCGGCTTCATGCGAGGAAGTGCGGCATCAGATGTCGTGGACCTCAGCGGATCGTCGCTGCGCGGAACCTCGAAGGCGATCGGGTGACCCACGCCCGCCTCGACGATCTCGGCGAGTTGCCTGCGGCAGTGCTCCGGGCTACCGGCGACGGCGAACGTGTCGATCATCCAATCCGAGACGAGCGCCACCGGCGGGCCATCCTTGGCAAACGCCTCGCCGATCCGCTGCAGATCGTCGCGTGGCATGCCCGTCGCCGCGACGAGCGGGCTCTCGGGCTGCGCCGCCATGATCGCCAGGAGCGTGGCGAGGAAGGGCTTCACCGCTTCGCGCGCGGCCCGTGCGTCGTCCGAGACCGAGATCAGCAGGAACGCGCCGATCTCGAGGTCATCGAAGCTCCGCCCGGCACGCGTTGCGCCTCGCCGGACGTGCTCCGCCGCGAAGCGCGCATAGGCAGCGCTCGTCAGCCCGGAGAGCAAGACGCCGTCGGCGATCTCGCCTGCCATCTCGAGGTTTTGGGGGCCGAGCACGCCGAGGTGGATCGGGATCTCCGCGCGGGGCGAGGGAAACGAGAGCTTGCGCGCGCCGTGCGGAACACCTTGCCCTCGAGCGTTGCGGACTCGCCTCGGAAGAGCCGCCGCACGAGGTCCGCGGCCTCGCGCATCGCGGACGCCGGCTTCTCGTAGGGAATGCACATCTGCGTTTCGATCCAGTGCCGGACGCCCGCGCCGATGCCGAGGACCGTCCGACCTTCCGCGATCTCCGTGAGCGCGGCGAACTCCATCGCGGTCAGGGCCGGGTGGCGCGTGTACGGATTGACCACTCCGAGCCCCACGCGCATGCGCTGGGTGGAGCAAGCAATCGCCGAAGCGAGCGTGAAGGCGCCACGGAAGAAGTAGTCCTCCGGCACCCAGTAGGTGCCGTAACCCAGCTCTTCCGCCAAGCGCGCGCACGCCATCTGCCGGCGGGCGTCGACGTTCTCGAAGCCGATCCCGAACTCCCTCACCCGCCCCACCCGATCAACCCCGGCTCGCGTAGGTGTCTCCGAACGGCACCCGCGGCTCGTTCTCGCCCGCGGTCGGCGAGCAGTGGAAGTGCCACATCCTCCACACCGGGTTCCCCGCACCGTCGTCGCGCTGATAGACCTCGGTCGAGCGGATGCGGAAGGGCGTCTTGGGAATGCCGGGAACTTCGAGCCCGGGAGCGAGCTCGATGCGCACGATGTTCTCGCAACCGAGCCAGGCCATGTCCGCCGTGACCTCGAGTCGGAGGCGGATCGGCGGAGAGATCTCCGGGATCGCGACCTTTCCCGCCAGCGCCTCCCAGAGCTGGGTCTTCTCGGCGAGGCCGTAGTACGGGTGGCCGTTCAGGTTGTACTGCAGATAGCGCTCGCCGGCGAACACCGAGCGCATCTTCGGGATGTCCCAATCGCGGTTGGCCTCCCACCACGCGCGGTGCAGGCGGAGGATCTCCTCGCGGTCTCGCTCCAGGGCCATGATCGGACCTCCCGTCTGGAGCGCCTTTACGCAATTATTGACACGGTGTCAATAAAAGCGTTGGAATGATGTCCATGAAACTCACGACGTTCTCGATCGTCGCCCGCTGCTCACACACCGGCCAACTCGGCGTCGCGGTTTCGACCAAGGTGCCCGCCGTCGGGAGCCTCTGCCCGTTCGTGCGCGCGCGCGTCGGCGCGGTCGCCACGCAGGCCTGGGTCAACCCCTACCTCGGTCCGCGGATTCTCGACGCGCTCGCCGCAGGCGCATCGGCCCAATCGGCGTTGCGTGACGCCGTCGCCGCGGAGGTCGATCGCGAGCTTCGGCAGATCGGGGTCGTCGATGCCCGCGGCGAATCCGCGGCCTTCACCGGCGGCGAAACCGATCCCTGGACGGGACATCACACGGGCTCGGGGTTCGCCGTCCAGGGCAACATGCTGGTCGGTGAGGAGACGCTCGCGGCGATGACGCAATCGTTCCGCGATTCCGCCGAGCAGCCGCTCTCGGAGCGGCTCGTCCGCGCCCTCGAAACGGGTCAGGTGGCGGGCGGCGACCGGCGCGGACGACAGTCGGCTGCGCTCGTGGTCTTCGGCGACGAGGACTATCCGCTCGCCGAGCTCCGCGTGGACGAGCACCCGGACCCGGTCGCCGAGCTTCGGCGCATATTCGAAGTCGCCAAGCGCGAGCTGTTTCCGCTCGTCGCGGCCCTGCCGACGAAACGGAATCCGTACGGCAACTTCAGCGCGATCCGCGCCGCGTTCGCCCCGAAGGGCTAGAGTGGTAGGATCTACGTTCACTAGCGAATCAGCGACCAACGGGAGCGCGCGCATCCGTCGAGTATCGCGAGTAACGCGAGCAATCCGTGACGCGCGCTTCTAGCTTCGTTTCGCGACTTCCTCGAGCATGACCTCGGTCGCGCCGCCACCGATCGATAGCACGCGGGCGTCGCGGACCATCCGTTCGATCGCGCTCTCCTGGATGTAGCCGAACCCCCCGTGGAATTGCTGACAGGTGTACATCACCTCATTGACGAGCTCGCCCGCGAAGGCCTTGAGCATCGAGACTTCGCGGACCGCATCGGCGTCGCGGCTCATCCGCCAGGCGGCGTGGTAGAGAAGCTGCCGTGCCGCCTCGACCTTGGCCTCCAACATGGCAAGCCGCTGGCGGATCGTCTGCTTGTGCCACAACGTCGCGCCGAATGCCTTGCGGTTCTTCACGTAGTCGATCGTCAACCGCAGCGCCTCGGTCGCCTCGCCCACCGCCATGCCCGAGAGCACGAGCCGCTCGTTCTGGAAGTTCCGCATGATCGCGTAGAAGCCCCGGTTCTCGTCGCCGAGAAGGCTCGCCACGGGGATTCGGCAATCCTCGAAGACGAGCTCGGCGGTGTCGGACGCGCGCCATCCCTGCTTCTCGAGCTTGCGGCCGACGGAGAAACCCGCCGCGCCGCGCTCGACGATGAACATCGAGATGCCGCGCGAGCCCTTGGCGCCGGGGTCGGTCTTGGCGGCGACGAACACGACGTCGGCGCTGATGCCGTTGGTGATGAACATCTTGGAGCCGTTCAGCACCCAGTGATCGCCGTCGCGCCGCGCCGTCGTGCGCATCGAGGCGACGTCCGATCCCGCGTCTGGCTCTGTGACGGCCACGGCCGTGAGTATCTCTCCCGAGACGATGGCGGGCAGATACCGCCGCTTTTGCTCCTCGGTTCCCGATCCCGCGAGGTGCGGTGACGCCATGTCGGTATGCACGAGGACCGTCACCGTGAATCCTCCGAAGCTCGAGTGCGCGAGCTCCTCGGCGAGGATGGCCGACGACAGCGCGTCCGCGCCGCTGCCGCCGTATTCGGACGGATGGCGAATGCCGAGAAAGCCGAGCTCGCCCATGCGCCGCAGGACCGCGCGCGGAATCTGTCCGGTCTTTTCCCAGGCCTCCCCGTTCGGCCGAACGACCTCGTCGACGAAGCGCCGCACCTGGCTGCGGAGCATCTCGTGCTCTTCGGTGAAATGTGGCGATGTCACGTGGACCTCCCGGCGTCGCCGCTCGGCGAAATCACCTCGAACTCGACCAGCAGATCTCCCGCGCTGACGGTGCGGCCTGCCTGGCAGTGGACGCCGCGCACCGATCCGGGGCCGGAGGCGCGCAGCGAATGGACCATCTTCATCGCTTCCATGACGACCAGCAAGTGCCCCGCCTCGACCCGCTCGCCCGGCGCGACCTCGATGCCGGTGACGAGACCCGGAAACGGCGCGACGAGATTTCTCGGATCCTCTCCCGCCTTCGCTTCGCGCGCCGCGGCCAGCGCCTCCCGAGAGACGACCGTGAACCGCCGATGACGCCGGCCGCCCGAGACCCAGACGTCGTCGCCGTCGAGATCGATCGCGCGGCGAAGGAGCGCGCCGTCGATCTCCAAGCGGAGCTCCCCTTCCTTCGACCACCAGGCCTCCGCGAAGAAGGGGTGGGCGCCAGCATCCACTTCGTAGCGGCCTCCGGTTCCGCTCAGCCGAACCACGCTCGTCTCCCCGTTCTCGGCGCGCAAATGGACGAGCGTCCAACCCTGTTGGCCCGAGCGCCGCGTGACCCGCCAGGGACCGAGGCGATCCCAAGGCGAGGGAGTCATGCCGCGCCGAGTCTCCTCGATCCGTTGCACCCAGCGGACCGCGGCCGCGACACGGTCGACGGTCTCGTCCTCGCGGTCCGGCTCTCGCGCGCGGCCGGCCGCAAGCTCGGTCTCCAGGAATCGGGTCGACAGGTTCGCGGCGCGAAAGGCCGGGGTCTCGAGGACGTCGCGGAGAAAATCGACGTTGCAGTCCACCCCGGCGAACACCGATCCTTCGAGCGCGGCGACGAGCCGCCGTCGCGCCTCTTCGCGATCACGCCCGTGGGCGATCACCTTGGCGAGCATCGAATCGTAGTACGCGGTGACGACGCTCCCTGCCGCCACGCCCGAATCCACTCTCACGCCGTCGATTGCGGGGACCGCGACGCGGCAAAGCGTTCCGGTCGCCGGCACGAACCCCTGCTCCGGCCGCTCGGCGCAGATGCGCGCTTCGATCGCGACGCCGGTGGGTTCGGCGGGACCGAGCGGGCTTGGCAGCGCCTCGCCCGCGGCGACTCGAAGCTGCAGCTCGACCAGGTCGAGGCCGGTGACGAGCTCGGTGGTCGGATGCTCGACCTGCAGACGGGTGTTCATCTCGAGAAAATAGAACTCGTCGGTACCGTCGTCGACCAAGAATTCGACCGTGCCCGCCGACTCGTAGTCGATCGCGTCGGCGATGCGTAGCGCCGTCGCCCGTAGGCCGGCTCGCACCGTTTCGCTGACGCGCGGCGCCGGAGCTTCCTCGATGAGTTTCTGGTGACGGCGCTGGATGGAGCACTCGCGATCGAAAAGCGCGGCGCGCCCGCCGTGACGGTCGCCGATCACCTGGACTTCGACGTGGCGCGCCCGCTCGAGGTAGCGCTCCAAGACGAGCGTGGCGTCGCCGAAGGCGGAGAGCGCCTCGCGTCGCGCGCTTCGCAGCGCGGCGGCGAGATCTTCCGGGCACACGACCACGCGCATTCCTCTTCCGCCGCCGCCGGCGCTCGCCTTGACGAGCAGAGGGTAGCCGACGCGGCGCGCCTCGCGCTCGAGCACGGCGTCGTCCTGCGCGTTCTCGTGAGCGCCGGGCACGATCGGCACGCGGAGACTGGTCGCGAGCGCCCGCGCGCGTTGCTTCGAACCCATCGCGCGGATCGCTTCGGGCCGCGGCCCGACGAAGCGAAGGCCGGCGGCGGCGCACGTTTCGGCGAACTCGGCGCTCTCGGAGAGGAAGCCGTAGCCGGGATGAATCGCGTCCGCGCCGGTCGCTCGCGCCGCCGCGACGATGGCCCGCGCGTCGAGATAGCTGTGCGCCGCTTCGGACGGGCCGAGCCGCCGGCCGCGGTCCGCTTCCCGCACGTGCAGCGCCTGTCGGTCGGCATCCGAGTAGACCGCCACCGTCTCGATGCCGAGCCTTCGACACGTGCGCGCAATTCGCACCGCGATCTCGCCGCGATTGGCGATGAGCAGCCGTCGGATCATGGGCTCACGAGTGGCCGGCTACATCCGAAACACGCGGAACGAGCCGTCAGCCGGCGGTGCCGCAGCTGTGATCGCCAGGCAAAGACCGAGGACATTGCGGGTCTCGGCGGGCTCGACGAGCCCGTCATCCCAGATCCGGGCGGTTGCGTAGTAGGGATCGCTCTGCTCGCGGTACTGCGCGGCCACTCGGACGCGGAGCTCGGCGATCTCGTCGTCGGTCACCGAATCGGCGTCGAGGCCGCCGCGCTTGACGTCGACGAGCACCGTCTGAGCGGTCTCGGCGCTCATCGTCGCCACGCGCGCCGTCGGCCAGGTGAACAGAAAGCGCGGCCGGAAACCGCGACCGCACATTCCGTAGTTTCCGGCGCCGTACGATCCGCCGAGGACGACGGTGAGCTTCGGCACGCGGGCGCAGGAGACCGCCGCCACCATCTTCGCGCCGTCCTTGGCGATGCCGCGCGCCTCGGCCTCTCGCCCGACCATGTAGCCGGTCGTGTTCTGCAGGAAGACGAGCGGAATGCTCCGCTGGTTGCACATCTCGATGAAGTGCGTCGCCTTGAGGGCCGACTCCGAAAAGAGAATGCCGTTGTTCGCGACGATGCCGACCGGGTGGCCGAAGATGTGGGCGAACCCGCAGACGAGCGTCTCGCCGTAGAGCGGCTTGAATTCGTCGAGGTCGCTCGCGTCGACGAGACGCGCGATCACCTCGCGCACGTCGTACTGGATGCGGCCGTCCACCGGGACGATGCCGGTGATCTCCTCGGGGTCGTAGTGCGGCGTCCTCGACGGGGCGCGCGGCACCCGGGACGTCGAGGGGCCAGTTCAGGTGCGAGACGATCTCGCGCACCTTCGCGTACGCCTCGGCCTCCTCGTGAACGAGATAGTCGACGACGCCCGACTCGCGCGCGTGCACGTCGGCGCCGCCGAGGCTCTCGGGGTCGACGATCTCGTTGAGCGCCGCCTTCACGATCGGCGGTCCGCCGAGGTAGATGCGGCCGATCCCCTTGACGATCACCGCCTGATCGCTGAGCGCCGGCACGTAGGCGCCCCCGGCGGTGCAGCCGCCGAGCACGACCGAGATCTGCGGCAGGCCCGCGGCGGAAAGCGTCGCCTGGTTGTAAAACGTGCCGCCGAAATGCTGCTCGTCGGGAAACACCTCGTCTTGCAGCGGCAGAAACGCGCCGCCGCTGTCGACCAAATAGATGCACGGCAGTCGGTTTTCGGCGGCGATCCGCTGGGCCCGGAAGTGCTTCTTGATCGACTCGGGAAAGAGCGTGCCGCCTTTCACGGTCGCGTCGTTGGCGACGAACATGCAGGGCACGCCGTGAACGCGGCCGATCCCGGTGACGATGCCGCCGCCCGGCGCTCCGTCGCCGTACTTCCCCCACGCGGCAAGCGTCGAGAGCTCGAGGAACGGCGAGTGCTCGTCGATGACGAGATCGATCCGCTCACGCACCATGAGCTTTCCGCGGGATCTGTGGCGCGCGATCTGCGCCGCCCGGTTGCCCTCGAAGACGAAGCGCTGCCGCTCGCGGAGCGTGGCCAGCAGCTCCTCGTAGCGAGCCTGATGCTCGCGAAAGCTCGCCGCACTCGGGTCGATGCGGCTACGCAGACGCACCGGCATTTCTCCCGACGCCGTGGAAGATGAGGTCCGCATAGCGGCCGGCGAGCTCGCGGAACGATGCACCGCGGTTCGTGTACCATTCGAGCGTGTGGTTCATGCCGCCGAAGAGAAACAGCCGAGCGATCGCCAAGTCCACACCCTTGCGGATCTCGCCTCTGCGCCTGGCTTCCTCGAGGAGCGTTTGCCAGTAGCCCTCGTAGCGATCCCGAAGGCTACGGTTTCGCCGCTGCACCTCACGCGGCGCCTGGCGGAACACGCGGATGTTCGTCGCGGTGTAGTCCCCGTATACGAAGAACGATTCGAGGTGCGCACGCACCGCGGCCCGCACCTTCTCGTACGACGACGCCGACGCCGGGAGCTCGTCCACCGCCGCGCGCACCGCGTCGGCCACGTGACGCACCCCGTAGTCGAACACCTCCGCGAGGATCTCGTCCTTCGACGGAAAGTGATAGTAGAGGCTCGCCGCGCGGATGCCGCAGCGGTCGGCGACCTCGCGCATGGTGGTGCCGGCATAGCCCTTTTCGCGAAAGAGCCGCGCCGCGGCGTCGAGCACCTTCTGGCGCATCTCCGGTTGCATGTCCGTGCGCATGAACTAACTAACGGTAGTTAGGTCAAGGTCCGTAGCAAGCATCGGGGTATCCGTCAACCCGACCGGCCCGATCCCTTCAATAGAAACCGGGAAGGCGAACACGAGGAAGGTGGAGTACAATCGGTGCGAGCGGGGGGCGCGCTTCCAGCCTCGAGCAACCGGCCTCCCCGTCCGCGGCAAGGACGATCGAAGACGATGCTGATGGCGACGATCCATCCGTCGGCGCTGCTTCCAATCGGTGACAGCAGCGAGCGGCACGAAGCCTATCGCGAGTTCGTCTCCGATCTGAAAAGAGCCGCGTCGTACGCGCGGCGGCAGAGATCCACGTAGCGCTCCTCCGGGCGGCGGAGTAACTGGGAGACATCGAGAGTTCGAGCATGAGCCAAGCCGCCGCGCTCCGGTCGCTGCGCGCGACCGTTCGCTCCGCGCCGAGGGAGCTGAAGCTTCTCGTGGTACTGCTCGCGGCGGCGCTCTGGGGGTGGGCGTTCGTGCGGGTGCTCGCAGCCGTCGGCTTCGCCCGAATCCAGTCCTTCGATGAGCGCGTTCTACTCTTGCTCCGCCGCCCCGAGGACCTCGCGGTGCCGATCGGGCCCCACTGGCTCCTCGACGCGGCTCGCGAGATCACCGCGCTCGGCAGCGCGACCATCCTCGTGGTCGTGACGTTGAGCGTCGTCGGCTATCTCTGGCTCGAGCGCCGTTACGGGCTCTTGGCCCTCGTCTTGGCCTCGACGTTCGGCGGCGTGCTGATCACCACGATGCTCAAGGACGTGTTGGGGCGCCCGCGGCCGACGGTCGTTCCCCACCTCGTCACGGTGAGCTCGCCGAGCTTTCCGAGCGGCCACTCGATGCTTTCCACCACGGTCTACCTGACGCTCGGCGCGCTGCTCACGCGCGTCTCTGCCGACCGTGCGACGAAGCTCTACTTCGTTCTCTTGCCGTCGATGCTCACGGTCTCGATCGGCCTTTCGCGGATCTACCTGGGAGTACACTATCCGACGGACGTGCTGGGAGGCTGGGTGGGCGGGCTCGTCTGGGCGCTCGCATGCGTCGTCGTCGCGCGTGAGCTCGAGCGGCGGCGGGTGATCACGCCCGGGGAAGCGCCCCCCGCTCAGCGCGTGACGCGCTCGACACGTACCACCTGAGGCGCGCCCTCCCGAGGCGCCACCTCGACCCGGGTCGGCGGACTCCAGCGGATCCCGCCGTCGTGGCTCGTCTCGATCTCGATTGCCGATTCGGAACTCCGCTCGTCCAAAGGCACGCGCGTCATGGCCCCGACGGTCCAGTCGCCGCCGGGCCAGGCGACGACGCCGAGCGCCGTTTGCGGCAGCGCCAGCGCCTCACGCCAGAGCGGTGTTTCTTCCTTCATCCAGCGTTGCTCGCGGACCTCCTTCGCCGCGAGCGGCGGCGCGGCCGATGTCACCGCCGCCAACAGACGAGATAGCACCAGCGTGAGAATCGCGGCGCGGACGGCGCCGCCTGTGCCGGTGGGTTTGCTCGATTCCACGCCGTCAGGCGTCGCGCGACGGACGTTCAAAACGTGTGGCCGAAGACCAGGTAGACGAGGCCCGTCTCCTCGTCGCTGAAACCGACGTCGATGCGCGCCACCAGCGCTTCGCCGAGCGCGATGCGCGTGCCGCCTCCGTAGCTCCAGCGGAAGTCGTTGTTGGTCGGCGCGATCGAGGAGACCGGCTCGCCGAGCTCACGGGCGATGTCTTCTTCGTCCATGAACACTCGACCCGCGTCGCCGAAGGCGACGCCGTCGATCTGAACTTGCCAGATGTCGTAGAAATTGAAGTCGAAGAGCTTCAGCCGATACTCGCCGTTCGACCATCACGTTGCTGATGCCGAGAAATCGATCCTGGAAGAAGCCGCGCAGGTCTCGCGAGCCGCCGAGCGACGCGAGCTCGTAGAACGGCACCTCTCGCGCCTTGCCATCGATGTACTGTCCGCCGAGGTGAAGGCCGATCACCTGCCGGCGTGTGAGCAGCGGATAGAGGTAGCTGCCGTCGAGCGTGAAGCGCGTGTAGTCGAAGTCGTTGCCGAGGCCGTTGGGTACCCAAGAAGCCTTCGCGATGATGCTCCAGCCGCGGGTCGGCCGTGCCAGCTCTTCGCGATCGTTGAACAGCAGGGCGAGCGCCAGGGGGCTCGTCCGCCCGCCGGCAATGCCGGCCATATCCGGAAAGAGCGAGGGCGTGGAGGGCTTGTCGTCCTCGAGGTGGCCGCGACTGATTTGCACGTCGTTGTACGCGCCCGAGGCGACCAAGGTGAACCGGCGAGACATGCGCAGAGCGAGCGCGAGGGTTCCGGTGATGCGTTGGTAGCGGTTGGTCGACAGCTCATCCGGCCCGACGTCGTTGTTGCCGAGGCCGAAAAACTCTTTGGTCGGATCGGTGTAGTAATCGCCTTCGGCGAGCAGCATCAGCCAGTCAGTGCCGAGCGACGGCGAGATCAAGACCGTGTCGAGATGGTACTGACCCTTTATGGCGGCGCTCGCGCCGACGTCGAGCGTCAAGTGAAGCGACGTAATGTCGCGGTCCGTGAACTTGACGCCGGCATTCGGGCCCTTTTCCGGGCTGTAGCCGATCTCGGGAAGGACCGCCCAGTGCCGCGCGGACGTACCGGCTCCAGGCGTGGGCGGCGGCTGGCTCTCTTGACCGCCGCCTGCCGGCTCGCCCGGCGTCTCACTCGGTGTGGGGGACGGCTGCTTCTCCTGTCCACCACCTGCGGGCTCACTCGGAGTCTCTTTTCGTTCTGCCTCCTCCTCTGCCGCTTGCCGTTGCTTTACGCGCGACTGGATGGTGTCGATGAAGTCTCGCTCGGTTGAAATCGGATCCTGCTCGGCGTCGGCGCGAGCGACCCACAACGACACCAACGCACAGCCGAGAATCGTGAGGGATCCTCGGCAAAGCGCGTCTTTCCACCAAGCGCCCATTGAACGTCTGCGATCCCCAAGCCGCCCCGGAGCTCCCGAAGCACGCGCTCGTTCCAACCGAGTCGGACAACTTTTCCGCTCGGCCACGTGTTCACCGATCTGAAGGATTAACAGTCACGAGACGCCGATGTTTCGCTGCGCAAGGCGCGGCGTAAAGAGATCCTCGAGCGGCTCGGCATCTCGGCTCTTCCGACTAGTCGACCCCAGAGAGAAAACTTCGCTAAGCCCATGGCCGACGCCCGGCAACGCAGGAATTCGGTGTCTTCCAAGTGGACCTCGACACGCCTTCATCCGCGGGGATGAGGTTCCTCAGGCTACCGCGCAACGACTGCGCATCCGCAGCGAAGACCACTTCGCGCGCTTCACGGACTCCGCGCTCAGGCGCCGAGGAAGCCTTCCACGAGCGGGCCAATCTCGGCAACGTGGGTCATCAGGAAGAGGTGTCCACCCCCGACGACAACGTGAAGGCGCGCGTCCGGCAAGCGCGCGGCGATCAGCTTCGCGTTCACGAGCGGAGCGATCGGATCGTCGTCCGCCGCGAGAACCAGGCTCGGCCGGTCGAGGCGGTGAAGCCAGGGCAAGCTCGACCATCCCCATAGCGCCATCATCTGCCAGAGATATCCGCGCACGCTCGGTGGCCGGATGAAGCGCAGATGGCCGTGCTCCTCTAGAAGGCGCGGGTTCGTACGGGCGGCGCCGCCGTAGAGCACCGGAGCGACCTGTTCGAAGTAGGAGCGCGAATAGTAGCGCCGCGGAGTGGCGAGCACCTGGAGCGCCCGTGGATGGCCCGGCATGCTGAGCCATCCCGGAGTCGTAGCGGCCAGAACGAGCTTCCGCACGCGCTCGAGGTGGCGCAGCGCGAGCTCCTGCGCGAGCGCGCCGCCCCATGACACGCCGAGCACGTCCACGGTGCGATAGCCGAGCACGTCGAGCGCCCGAACCACGAACCGCGCGAAGCCTGAAAGGCGACGCGGAAGCTGAGTCGCGTCGCTGCGGCCAGCTCCCGGGACATCGATCGCGATCGTCTCCGTGTCCGTGAGCGCACGGCGAAAGGGCTCGAGGAGCTCGAGCGGGGCGCCGATGCCGTTCAGCAGGAGCAGGGGACGGCCGCGGCCTTCCACGGAAACCCGCAAGCGGAGCCCGTCGACCTCGATGAGCTCGGTCGACGAGCTTCCGGCGCGCGCCGGAATCGCAATCCCCATGGACTATTGTTAGCGGATTCGCGCAGACCCGCGAAGGGCTATCGTGGTAGGATCTACAGGAACACACCCCCCGCGACCAACGGGAGCGCGCACACAGTTTTCCCCCCGCGACCAGCGGGAGCGCGCACGCAGTTCGCATCGCGACCAACGGTCACGAGGGGATACAAGCGCTCTGACTCTCTGCCTCACTTGTGCTTTTGGTGCACGTAGCGACCGGGCGCCGGAACAATCGGGCGGTGCTTCGCGCTGCCGAGCTCGGACGGAGCCGGTCGCTTCCCCGCCGAGCGCTTGCTCAGCCAATCGGCCCAGTGCGTCCACCAGGAGCCCTTTTGCTCCCGCGCACCCTCGAGCCATTCCGTTGCGGTGCCCGAGAGATCGGGATTGGTGAGAAAGCGCGCCTTCAAGTTTCCGGGCGGGTTCACCAGCGCTTGGATGTGCCCGCTGTTGCTCGCCACGAACGTCGCCTTGCCGCCCAAGAGCTTCGGCGTGCGGTAGCAGGCGTCCCACGGCGTCAGGTGATCGGTCAGCGCGCCGATCGCGTAGACGTCGCAGGTGACCTTCTTCAGATCGATCGGCGTGTCGAGGACCGTCACCGCGCCGGGCTGCGTGAGCGAATTCTTGAGGAAGATGTCGAGAAACTCGGCGTGGAGCGTCGCCGGCAAATTGGTCGAGTCGTTGTTCCAGTAGAGGATGTCGAACACCGGCGGCGCGTCGCCCATCAGGTAGTTGTTGACCCAGTAGTTCCAGACCAGGTCGTTCGGGCGCAGCCACGCGAAGACGCGAGAGAGATCGGAACCCGAAAGGATCCCTTGCTCCGCGGAACGCCGCAGGGAGGCTGCGATCGAAGCCTCGGAGGTGAAGATGCCGATCATGCCGGGATCCCCCATGTCGATCATCGTCACCGGGAACGTCGCCGAGCCGAAGCGGTCGTCGCCGCGCGCCGCGAGGTGGGCAAGGAAGACCGCGGTCGTGATGCCGCCCGCGCACGCGCCCATCACGTTGATCTTCTCCGCGCCCGTGATCTCGGCGACCGCGTCGCTCGCCTCGATGAGCGCCGTCACGTAGGTGCCGAGTCCCCAGTCACGCTGCGCCGGCGTCGGGTTTCGCCAGCTCACGGTGAACGTGGTGAATCCGCCCTTGACCGCGAACTCCAGGAAGCTCCGCCCGGGGGCGATGTCGAAGACGTAGTACTTGTTCACCTGCGGCGGGATGAAGAGGAACGGACGGTCGTAGACCTCCGGGGTCGCGGGGGCATATTGGATGAGCTCGAGCACCTCGTTGCGGAAGACGACCTGGCCCGGAGTGAGCGCGAGGTTCTCGCCGACCTTGAAGGGTCGCCGGTCGACCTGTGACGGCATGCCGTCGTTCTCGACGTAGTCCGTCACCAGGTTCTTGAGTCCGGCGGCGAGGCTGACGCCGGCGGTATCGAACGCCCGCTTGATCGCCGCCGGGTTGCCGAGCAGCGTGTTCGTCGGCGCGAGCGCCTCGGTCAGCAGCGACAGCGCAAAGCGCGCGCGGTCGCGGCTCTTCGGGTCGAGGTCGACTTCGTCGACGAGCCTGTGGAGTGCGGCGCGGATGGCCAGGTAGGCCTGCATGACCCGTCGGTAGCCGGGGTGCCTCTCGAAGGCCGGATCGCCGAACCGCTTGTCACCCGGCTCCGGGGAGCGCTCGCTTCGCCCGACGACGATCTCGACGAGCTCGCGTCCGAGCCCGAGACTTCGCCGAGCCAGCAGGCCCGGGTCCATCAGGGCACGCGCTGCGAGACGACCGGCAGCGGCGAGGATCTGCGTTCGATCCATGGAGACGAGCGCGTTGACTGCCATGGCGCTGATCACCGACCCCTCGGCGGCTTCTTGCGAGCCGGCGGGGGGGCGGTCGGGAACGGCGGCGGGGGCGAGCTTCGGTTTCATGTGGGAGCACCTCCTGGAATGCGTTGTTAGTCAATTTTGATGATCTCGTCAAATTAGAAATACTTGTCAGAATTACCGTGCTTGCTTATGGTGAGCGCGCATGGCCGAGCCTGCACGCCGTAGTCTATCCACCCGCGGTCGCTATGTGCGCAAGCGCGAACGGACCCGCGAGCGCCTGCTCCATGCCGCGAAGCAGGTCATGGCGGAAACCGGCGTCGAAGCGGCGACGATCGCCGAGATCGCCGCCGCCGCCGAAGTCTCACCGGGAACGTTCTACAACTACTTTCAGACGCGCGAAGAGATCCTCGACGCCGTCGCGGTGAGCTTGGTCGACGAGTTCCGCCGTGTCATGGACGCGATCGAGCGCGCGGTGGACGATCCGGCGGAGCGCATCGCCATCGCCATCCGCCTGTTTCTCGTGCGCGTGCGCGACGATCGTCTGTGGGGTTGGTTCATGGCACGCTACGCCGCGAGCCTGCCGATCTTGCGCGATCAGACCCGCGAGATCATCCGCGAGCGAATCATCGCCGACGGACTGCGGCGGCGACGATTTCGCCTGCCCTCGACTCGCGCGATCGGTGACTTGATCGCCGGCACCTCGGTCACTGCGCTGCGATCGATCCTCGAGGGGCGCGCCCCCGTCGAGATGGCAACCGAGGTGGCCGAGCTGGTGCTGCGGGGGCTCGGTGTGCCGCTCGCCGACGCGCACCGGGTCGCCAACCGTCCGATCCCGCCGCTCCGCCCAGCCACGCGAGCCCCCGCGACGCAAACGGCGGCACGTGATGGGCTACGGGCGAAGAAGTCCTGAAGCCGTCGTTCCGCGTCTCCTCCTCGGCAGGCCCGCGGTGCCAGGTGCCGCAAGGGATTCACAGGCTTTACCGGCAGCGGCGACTACGGGCCTTCATACCGAGTGACCTTTTGCTCGATCGCCCCGAAGATCGAGCGACCCCCGACGTCGAGCATCTCGATCCGCACTCGGTCGCCGAAGCGCAAGAAGGGCGTGCGCGGCTCGCCGGTCTCGAGCGTCTCGATGGTTCGTCGCTCGGCGAGACACGAGACGCCGACGGAACGATCCACGTTCGACACGGTCCCCGAGCCGATGATCGTGCCCGCGGCGAGTGAGCGGGTCTTCGCCGCGTGGGCGATGAGCTCCGGGAAGCCGAACGCCATGTCGACCCCGGCGTTCGGCCGCCCGAGTGCCTGGTCGTTCACGAAGCTCAGAAGCGGCAGCCGCAACCGGGCACCGTCCCATGCGGAGCCGAGCTCGTCAGGCGTCACGGCCGCGGGCGAGAACGCGCTCGCGGGCTTGCCGTGGAAGAAGCCGAAGCCCTTGGCGAGCTCGGCCGGGATGAGGTTTCGCAGGGACACGTCGTTCACGAGCATCACGAGGACGATGTGATCGGCGGCCCGCCGCGCCTCGACGCCCATCGGTACGTCGTTCGTCACCACCGCGACCTCGGCTTCGAGATCGATGCCCCACTCCTCGCTCGTCGCGAGAATCGGATCCGCGGGCCCGAGAAAGCCGTCGGATCCGCCTTGATAGAGGAGCGGGTCGCTGCGAAAGCTGGCCGGCATCTCGGCGCCGCGCGCCCGCCGCACGCGCTCGACGTGGCTCAGGTACGCGCTGCCGTCCGCCCACTGATAGGCGCGCGGCAACGGTGACGCCGCGGCCCCCGGATCGAACTCGACCCCCCGGACCTCGTTCGCGTTCAAGCGCTCGTATGCATCGACGAGCCGCGCCCGCGTGGTCCCCCAATCGTCGAGCGCTCGCTGCAGGGTCGACGCGATCTCCGGGACGCGCAGCATGCGCCGGAGATCGCGCGAGACGACGATGAGCGTCCCGTCGCGACCTCCCTCTTTCAAGCTCGCGAGCTTCATCCCTTCCACGAATCGACGTAGCCGGCCCACTCGACATCCTCGGGCAGCGGGGCGACGTCGAGCGCGTCGCGGGCGTCGATCATCACCGCGACCTCGTCGGTTTCCTTGCGCGTGTGCTTCGCTCCCGCGGCGAACGCCTTCGGATGCGGTCCGTGCGTGAAGCCGCCGGGATGCAGGGTGACCATTCCGGGACGGATGTTGTCGCGACTGAAGAAGTCGCCGCTGTGGTAGAAGATCACCTCGTCGAAGTCGTCGTTGTTGTGAAAGAAGGGCACTTTGAGTGCGCCCGGGTCGGACTCGATCGGCCGCGGACAGAAGGTGCAAACCACGAAGCGGTCGGCGACGAACGTCGTATGCGCCGAGGGTGGAACGTGGAAGCGGTGGCTGGCGATCGGTCGGATGTCTCGCCAATTGAGGCGCACGGGGGCGACCGATCCGTGCCAGCCGACTGCGTCGAGCGGGTTGAATGGGAAGCGCACGGTGCTGATCGCGCGCCGCCGCTGGATCAGCACGCGCCAGCTGGACTCGCCTTGCTGGGCGCGGAACGCGTCGTCGATCTTCGGGGTCTCCAGCACCGCCGGGTCGAAGACCGCATGCTGGCCGACGATTCCGCGCTCCGGCAAACGGTAGCTTCCGTTCGTCGCTTCGAGGAGGAGCATCGTCACGGGCTCGGCACACTCGATCCGCCAGAGCGTGCCGCGCGGCAGCATCACGTAATCGCCGTCGCGAAACGAGAGGTGCCCGTAGTCGCAGAAGAGCTCGCCTCGTCCGGCGTGGACGAATAGAAGCTCGTCACCGTCGCCGTTTCGCACCAGATGATCCATCCGCCCCTCGGCTTGCCACAGGCGCAGCCGCAAGCTGCCGTTGGCGAGGAACTCGGCGGCTGTCGAAGGCGATGGCGATCGCGCGGCGAGCTTCGTCAGATCGAACGCGCGCGGCCGCAGCGGCCCCTCCCACTCCGTCCAGGCGGTCGGCGGATGAGCGTGGTACATCTGCGTCGCCGGACCGAAGAATCCTTCCTTGCTGATCTCGCGCTCGAACGTCCCTTCGGGAAGGTCGGCGTGCGCCTGGCGCGAAGCTCGACCCTCGATGCGGGGAAAGGGAATCCAGGTCTTCATGGGCGGCGCCTCCTGCGCGACGGTTGGTGGCGTGGCGCTTCGGATCTCGATGCGAAACTAGTCCAAGGCTCGGAAGGCGTCGAGACTGCCCAACCTCACTTCGCATCCGTTCGGGCCGTGAACCTGACCAGCATGTGCTTGATGCCGGACTGAAAGTTCGACTGCAGTCGCTCGACCGGGCCGTCGAGCTCGATGTCCGGGATCCGCCCGAGGAGCTCTTCGAAGAAGACGCGCATCTCGAGCCGGCCGAGGAACGCGCCGAGGCAGAAGTGCGGACCGACGCCGAACGCGAGATGGTCGTTCGGCGAACGTCCCACGTCGAACGTCGAAGGCTCGGGAAACACGGTCTCGTCGTGGTTCGCCGAGGCGTAGTAGACGACGACTTTGTCGCCGGCGCGGATCCGCACGCCGTGGAGCTCGGTGTCGGCGGTGGCGGTGCGCCGGAAGCACATCACGGGGCTCGCGAACCGCAGCATCTCCTCGATCGCGCTCGGCAGCAAGGAGCGATCGGCGAGCAACCGCTCTCGGCCGTGGGGGTGCTCGATGAGCGCCAGCATGCCGCCGGGGATGGCGTTGCGAAGCGTCTCGTTCCCCGCGACCGCGAGCAGAAAGAAGAAGTTCTCGAACTCTTCGTCGCTGATCGTTTCACCGTCGGCGCCGCTCAGCAGAAGCGCCGTGAGGATGTCCTCGCCGGGCTTCCGCCGCTTCTCCTCGGCGAGCGCGTGGGCGTAGTCGAACATGTCGGCGAGCGCGCGACGCGAGCGCGGGTCGATCGGCTTCCCGTGCTCGTCGTACTGCGCGTACTCCGGGTCCTGAAAGCCGATCACGCGGTTGGCCCAACGAAAGAGCAGATGGCGGTCGTCGGCGGGCACGCCCATCACTTCGGCCAGAGCCCAGAGCGGCAGGTCCGCGGAAAGATCCTGGGGAAAATCGCAGCGACCGAGCGGCGCGACGCGCGCCACCGCGGCGCGGGCGCGCTCGCGGATCGCTCCCTCGAGGCGGCTGATGTTCCGCGGGGTGAAGGCCTTGGCGACGATCCGGCGCAGGCGCGAATGCGCCGGCGGGTCTAGGTTCAGCATCATCTTCTGCTGGAACTCGAGGTCCTCCGGCTTCGGATCGCGAATCTGCGTCGCGCCGAGGTGAGAGGAGAAGAGCTGCGGATTGCGGTTGACGCGTTCGACGTCCGAGTAGCGGGTGATCGCCCAGTAGCCCCGCCCGGCAGGCCAGTCGAGAATCGCGCGCTCCTCCTGCCAGTAGACCGGGCACTCTCGCCGCAGGCGTCCGAAGGCCTCGAGCGGCAAGCCCGCGAGGTAGGTGCGCGGGTCGTAAAGATCGACGCCGAGTTCCATCACTGCGGTCGCCGGTCGTACACGCGCTTGGCCTTGCCGACCGAGCGCTCCACGCCATTCTCCGCGCGAATCTCCACGTCGACGGTGATGCCGATCCGCGACTTGATCTTGCCAGCGAGCACACGCCCGCTCTCCTCGCGGTCCTCTGCGCCGGAGCCGGGCCGGCCCTCGCCGACGACCCTGAGCTCGTCGAGCGTCCGGGGCCGGGTCACCTCGAGGAAGAAATGCCCCGTGAGGCCGGGGTCCTCGAGGATCATCTCCTCGATCTGCGTCGGGAAGAGATTCACGCCGCGGATGATCACCATGTCATCGCTGCGCGCGTGGATGCGAGCGATGCGCCGGAAGGGTCGCGCCGTGCCGGGCAACAGTCGGGAGAGATCGCGCGTTCTGTAGCGGACGACCGGCAACGCCTCCTTGGTGAGCGAGGTAAAGACGAGCTCTCCCTGCTCTCCGTCCGCGCGCGTCGCTCCCGTGTCCGGGTCGATGATCTCGGGATAGAAGTGATCCTCCCAGACGTGCGGGCCGTCCTTGGCTTCGAGGCACTCGCTGGCGACGCCTGGGCCGATCACCTCGGACAGCCCGTAGAGGTCCACGGCATCGATCGCGAAGCGATCCTCGATCTCGCGCCGCATCGACTCGGTCCACGGCTCGGCGCCGTGAATGCCGACGCACAGCGAGGAGCCCCGGGGATCCACGCCTTGGCGATCGAATTCGTCGGCGATCGCCAGCATGTAGCTCGGCGTCACCATGATGATGCGCGGGTGAAGATCCCGAATCAGCTGGACCTGCCGCTCGGTCATGCCTCCCGAAGCCGGGACGACCGTGCAACCGAGCCGCTCGGCGCCGTAGTGTGTGCCGAGGCCACCCGTGAAGAGCCCGTAGCCGAACGCGACGTGGACGAGGTCGCCGGGCCGGCCGCCCGATGCGCGGATCGAGCGGGCACAGACATCCGCCCAGGTGTCGAGGTCCTTCCGCGTGTAGCCGACGATCGTCGGCTTGCCGGTGGTGCCGCTCGAAGCGTGAATCCGAACGAGACGCTCCCGCGGAACCGCGAGCATACCGAAGGGGTAAGTCTCCCGGAGATCGTCCTTGGTGGTGAATGGGAAGCGCGCGAGGTCGGCTAAGTCCCGGAAGTCGCGCGGGTGCGCTCCTTCGGCATCGAAGCGCTCACGACAGCGGGGGACGTTGTCGTAGGCGTGTGCGAGGGTCCAGCGCAGCCGCTCGAGCTGCAGGGCGCGGATCTCGTCGATCGAGGCGCGCTCGATCGGCTCGAGCTCGTGACGTTCGGGCGGCCGTGCACGCGTCTTCACGATCCTGCCGCGCGCCCCTTTCGCCTACCAGCGCGCACCCGGAAACGCGCGGGCGACGCTCTGCATCTCGGAGAGCATCCGACCGAGCGCCTCTCCGTGCCGACCGTCGCGGCCGCCTCGCTGCATCCAGGCCGGGTCCTGCGGCGCCTCCAGTCCGGCTTCGGCGAGCGTTCCGAGGACCTGCTCCTGCCACGGCGCGTGCAGCCGGCCGGGATCGACCACGACACGCGCGTCGACGAGGCGGCGCACGAGATCGTCGGCCTCGAAGAGCTCGCCCGTGAAGATCCACAGCTCGCCGAGCGCCGCCTGCATCCGGCGCCGGCTCTCGTCCGTGCCGTCGCCGAGCCGAAGCACCCACTCGCGGCTGTGGCGCAGGTGATAGGCGGCCTCCTTGGCGGCGCGCGCGGCGAACGAAGCGAGCGTGCGATCGTCCGACGCCTCGAGCGCCGCGGCGAGGTGCAGGTCGAACACGTCGAACAGATACTGGCGGGCGATCGTGAACGCGAAATCGCCGTTCGGCTGCTCCACGAGAAGGAGATTGCGAAACTCCGTGACGTCGCGGAAAAACGCGAGGTCGTCGGCAGATCGACCGCGGCCCTCGAGTCGACCGGCGGACTCGAGCAACAGGCTCGCCTGATCGAGCAAGTCCAGCGCGAGATTTCCGAGCGCGAGCTCCTCTTCGAGCACGGGAGCGTGACCGCACCACTCGGACAGCCGATGGCCGAGGACGAGCCGATCGTCGCCGAGGCGAAGCGAGTATTCGGCGAGATCGCTGCTGCGGCGATTCTCGCTCGTCATCAGAGGCCTCGCACCCCGCGAGGCACCTTATAGAACTGCGGATGGCGGTAGATCTTGTCGAACGCCGGCTCGAAGAAGGGCGCACGATCCGCGGGTGTCGTCGCCGCGATCGCGCTCGACTCGACGACCCAGAGGCTCGCTGCACGGCCGCGGCGGGCGTAGACGTCGCGCGCGCTCTGCAGCGCCATCTCGCGGTCGGGGGCGTGCACGGAGCCCGCGTGAACGTGCGCGGCGCCGCCCTCTTCCTGGACGAAGACCTCCCAGAGCGGCCACTCCACGTCGTGCGATGCCGGCTCGCTCACCCGGCGACCTTCGCGACGGCGCCTGGGCGCCGCTTTGCCTCGTACGCCTCCGCCGCCTCGCGGACCCAGCGGCCCTCCGCGTGCGCTCGGCGCCGCTCGCGAAGCCGCTCTCGATTCATCTGGCCGTCGCCGCGAACGACCCGCCAAAACTCTTGCCAGTCGATCGCACCGAAGCGCCACCGCCCGTTCGCCTCGTCCCAGCGAAGCGCGGGATCGGGAAGCATCAGTCCCATCGCCTTCGCCTGCGGCACGGCGAGATCCACGAAGCGCTGCCGCAGCTCGTCGTTCGATTTGGGCTTGACCTTCCACCCCATCAGCTCGGCGCTGTTCGGCGACGCGTCATCGGGCGGCCCGAACATCATCAGAGTCGGCCACCACCAGCGGTTGACGGCGTCCTGCGCCATCGCCCGTTGTTCCGGCGTCCCCTGCGCGAGCGTCGCCAGGATCTCGAAGCCCTGCCGCTTGTGGAAGTTCTCCTCGGCGCAGATCCGCAGCATTGCCCGTGCGTAAGGCCCGTACGAGGTCTTGGCAAGCATCGTCTGATTGATGATGGCCGCGCCGTCCACGAGCCAGCCGATCGCCCCGACGTCTGCCCAGGTGAGCGTCGGATAGTTGAAGATGCTCGAGTACTTCGAGACGCCGGTGAGCAGTTGATCGATCAGCTCGTCGCGTGACACGCCGAGCGTCTCCGCGGCCGCGTAGAGATAGTGGCCGTGGCCGGCCTCGTCTTCCACCTTGGCGAGCAGGCCGATCTTTCGGCGCAGACTCGGCGCGCGCGTGATCCAGTTTCCCTCGGGCAGCATGCCGACGACCTCGGAATGCGCGTGCTGGGACATCATCCGCACGAGCTGCTTGCGGTAGCGCTCGGGCATCCAGTCGCGCGGCTCGATCGTCTCGCCGGCGTCGATCCGCGCTTGGAAGGCCGCTTCCAGCGCGGCGGTGTCGTCGTTCGGTGTCGGTTCCATCGATACCCCCGATCGCCTAAAAGCGATACAAAATGATGGACAAAGTGTCAAGCTTTTGTTTCATATCGAGGCGGTGAAGGCTCGCGACGACATCGCCCGCCGGCTGCGCGGGCTCCTCGCCGAGCGGCCCCCTCGCGCGGGGTCGCTGGTCGTCTCGGTGTTCGGAGACGTGGTCGTGCCGCACGGGGGCGAGATCTGGCTCGGCAGCCTGATCCGCTGGCTCGCACCGTTCGGCGTCAACGAGCGAGCGGTGCGCACGGCCATCCGAAGGCTCCTCTCGGACGATTGGTTCACGAACACGAGTGTCGGACGCCGAAGCGACTACCGGCTCACGGAGCAAAGCCGTCACCGCTTCGCCGACGCCGAACGACGCATCTACGGCGCCGCGCCGCCGCCGTGGGACGGCAGTTGGTCGGTCGTCGTTCTCGGCCACGGCGGGATCCGGAGTGAGGAGCGTGACGCCGCCCGCCGTGAGCTTCGCTGGCACGGCTTCGGCGAGCTTGCCCCGAGCGTGCTCGTCCACCCGGCCGCCGATCTCGACGAGCTCCGCCTGGCGCTGCGCGATCTTCGCCTGGAGCGGCGGGCGATCGTGCTGCGGGCGCGAAGCGAGGAGCGACTGTCCGGCGGCGTTGCGCCGCTCCGCGAACTCGTCGCCTCGGCGTGGGACCTCCGCGACCTGGCACGCGAGTACCGCCTCTACGTGCAGCGCTTCCAACCGATCGCCGAGCTCTGTCGCACGGGATCCCTGCCCGCTCCCGAACTCTGCTTTCGCCTGCGCGTGCTGGCGATTCACGAGTACCGCCGCATCCTCCTCCGCGACCCCGAGCTACCCGCGGAGCTCCTCCCCGAAGACTGGGTCGGCGTGGAGGCGCGGAGCCTCTGCGCGACGATCTATCGCGCGATCGAGGCGCGCGCCGCGGATCACGTCCGCGACTCGGGGCGAACCGCGGGGGGCCCGCTGCCCTCCCCGGCGAAATTCTACTTCCGGCGCTTCGGTGCGCTCCGCCGGGAGTCTTCGAGAATCGGCGCCCTACTTTTGCATTCGGCGAGCCCTGTAAGGGGCGGAGCGGAAAGCGGGGCGCCGATTCTCGCGCCGGCGAGCCATTCGCGGAGATGAACCCGGACGGAAGGCCCAGGGGGATGTCCAGCGCTGGACCTCGTTCGGCTGGAGTGGCAAGCAGGCGCGGTGACGGAAACCGGCACGCTCCTGCCCGACGACGAGAACAACCGGCGCCTTGTCGCGAACGTCCGTCCTCCCGCCTACGAAAACCCGGAGCCCGCCGCGCGCTACAACCTGGTCGTTCTCGGCGCGGGAACGGCCGGGCTGGTGACGGCAGCGGGTGCCGCTGGCCTCGGCGCGAAAGTCGCGCTGGTCGAGCGGCATTTCATGGGCGGAGACTGCCTAAACGTCGGCTGCGTGCCCTCGAAGGCGGTGATCCGTCCGGCGCGCTGGATCGCGGAGGTCCGCCGTGCCGGCGCGTTCGGCGCGCGGGGCGCGAACGGCGTGAGCCTCGATTTCTCCGCCGTGATGGAGCGCATGCGTCGCGTGCGTGCGCACATCAGCCGAAGCGACTCCGCCGAGCGCTTTCGCGCGCTCGGCGTCGACGTATTTTTCGGCGCCGGGCGATTCAGCGGCGCCGAGACCGTCGAGGTCGGCGGCAAGACGCTGCGCTTCGCGCGGGCCGTCATCGCGACCGGAGCGCGCGCCGCCGCGCCGCCGATCGAAGGTCTTTCCGACGCCGGCTACCTCACGAACGAGACGGTCTTCTCGCTGACCGAGCGGCCAAAACGGCTCGCGGTGATCGGCGCCGGCGCGGTCGGCTGCGAGTTGGCGCAAGCCTTTCGCCGTCTAGGCTCCGACGTGACGGTCTTCGACATCCTGCCGCAGATTCTCGGCCGCGAAGACGCCGATGCCGCGGGCCTCATCCGCCGCGTGCTCGAGCGCGAGGGTGTGCGCTTTGCGCTCTCTTCGCAGATCCGCGCGATCGAACGGACGCCGGACGGAAAGACGCTCCACTTCGCGATCGATGGCCGTGACGACCGGCTCGCGGTCGACGAGATCCTGATCGGAGCCGGCCGCGCGCCCAACGTCGAAGGCCTCGGTCTGGAAGCCGTGGGGGTCGCGTTCGACGCAAAGCGTGGCGTCGTCGTCGACGACCACCTGCGAACGACCAACCCGCGGATCTTCGCGGCAGGCGACGTCTGCCTCGAGTCGAAGTTCACCCATGCGGCCGATTTCGCGGCGCGAATCGTGATCCAGAACGCGCTGTTCCTCGGACGCAAGCGCGTCTCCGCGCTGATCATGCCGTGGTGCACCTACACCGATCCAGAAGTGGCCCACGTCGGGCTCTACGAACGCGAAGCGGTCGGCAAGGGGATCGCGGTCGACACCTTCATGCGGACGTTCGCCGAGGTGGACCGCGCCGTGATCGACGGCGAGGAAGACGGCTTCGTCAAGATCCACGTGCAGCGGGGGACGGATCGGCTGGTCGGGGCCACGATCGTCGCCGGCCAGGCGGGCGATCTCGTGAGCGAGATCACCCTGGCGCTGACGGCCGGTGTCGGCCTCGGCCGGCTCGCGAGCGTGATTCATCCCTATCCGACAAGAGCCGAGGCGATCCGCCAGCTCGGCGACGCCTACAACCGAACCCGCCTGACGCCGCTGGTGAAACGACTGTTCGCGGCATGGATGCGCTGGACCCGGTGAGAAGGGCCCGATCTGTCTTCAGCCGATGAGGCCCGCATGGCGGCTCGCGGCGAGCGCGGCGATCGCATCGACGCGTCGGATCACCTCGCGAAGCTCGACGGCGAAGGCCCTGCGGCGCTCGGCGACGTCGGGGCTGGCGGGTTCGAGCAAGCCGCGATTCCTCGCCAGCCGAAGCGCGCTCGCGAACAGAACCTTCGAGACCGATTCCGCGCTCTGGATCCGCCGCTGCAGCTGATACTGCTTGCCGCGCGCCAGGCACCTGGCGAAGAAATCCGTCTCCTCGGGCACGGCTCCCGCCACGAGTCGCTCGAGCTCGTCGCTGACCACGCGGTAGGCCTCGAGGAAGGGGCGCAACACGCGATGGGCGGTGAACGGACGCGAGCGTCGGACGAGCGCCTCGATCCCGGGCACGCCGGCGGCAAGACGTGTCTCCCAGCCCTCGTCGCGCAGCATCAACTCGCGCCGGACCTCGCCTGCGAACTCCTCCTTTTCCGCGAAGAAGAACTCGAACTTCAGAAGATCGCGCAGTCGAAACGCCTCCCCCCAACATTCCTTCTGGCGATCGGCGACGTCGTCCTCCGCGGCGCGCAGCAGCGCAAGCTCCGTGATCGCGGAGTTCACGAAGAAGTGAACGATCGTATTGCGGTAGTAGGCGGCCGTCAGATGCTGATCGTCGCCGATCGAGTAGATCGGCTCGGGGCCCTCGGCGAAAGTCGAGACGACGCCGCTTCCGACCAGCGCTTCGAGCGTGCGGCGCACTCCTTCCGTCGGTATCGAGCTTGAGCTCTTCGGTCGTGGGGAGGCGCCGGCGCCGGACGTAGTCGACCCAGTTGCGGAGCAGCGTCACCGTCTCCTCGACGGTGAGAGCGCGGTTGGCGCCGAGCAACGCGAGCGTGACCAGCGACGTCGGCGTGATCGGCGTCACGCGGTTGATGCGGACGGCGACCTCGAAGGCGATCTTGGCCACCGCCACGCTCTTCTCGTCCGGATCGCGATCGGCGTCCGGTTCGCGCTCGCCGAGGGCGCGCGTCAGCGAGAGCGGCTCGCCGAAGCGGATGTGGATGTTGCCGAGTCGGCTTTGCAGGCCGCGGACGAGCCTGACGAACCAGCCGAAGCCCTCGCGCTGCTTGGCCCCGCCGCGGCTCTCGGCGACGTAGTCGCCGACGTCCTGGATCTGGTCGTAAGCGATCGCGGTCGGAATCAAATACACGTCCTCGCTGCAGCCGCGGCGAAGCGAGTCGATCACGTAGGCGAGCAGGCCGAGGCGGGGCGGCAGCAACTTTCCCGACCGCGAGCGGCCGCCCTCGATGTACCACTCGAGCGGGAAGCGCTTCTCGATCAGATAGTCGATGTACTGCCGCAGAACGAACTTGTAGACCGCGTTGTCCTTGAAGGCGCGCCGGATGAAGAACGTTCCGCTGCGGCGAACGAGCGGGCCGACGGGAAAGAAGTTCATGTTGATGCCGCCGGCCGTGTGGTTCGGCGGATGCCCGTTCTCGTGGAGGGCGTATTGCAGCACGAGATGATCGAGGTTCGACTTGTGGGTCGGGAGAAAGACGACCGGATACCGCTGCGCGAGCGCGTAGATCTCGCGAAGCTCGGCGCGATCGTAGTGAAGACGCTCGCCGTAGCCGCGGGTGTAGAGCAGTCGGATGAGGTTGGCGGTGAGGTCGATCACATAGGGGCTGTGCGTGGCGGCGATCTCGCGCAGATAGCGCGCCGCTCGTTCGGCGACCCGCCCTTGCGGCTGGCCGATCGTCCGAGCGAGCACGGCGATACCGCCGCGAAATGCCGGCCGGGCGAGAATCTCTTCGTGAACGAAGCGCGGCACTTTGTACCGCGAGCCGCGCAAGCGCCGCTCCGCGCGCTCGAGCGCGAGCTGGGCCTGGCGGACGACGAACTCGGCGAGGCTCGGCGTGGAATCCACGCCGCCGGCCTGCTTCCAGCGGGCTAGCAGTGCGGCGGCCGGCGCCGGCTCGGCGATCACGACGCGATGCCGCTCCGGATCCCGGCGCAGCAGCCAGGCCTGCCGGAGAAAGCCCGGGTCACGAGGGTCGCCGAGCGTCAGGAGATCCGAGAACCGGACCTCGCGGACGCCGTGCTTCTCCGGCGGCAGCCACGCCACGCGGAGCGGTGCCAGGATGGGATCATCCCCAACCGCGAGGGTCGCTTCCAGCCGCGGATCGAGCTTGCGGGCGCGGCGGCGACGCGATGCGGGGATGCCGATCGCTTCGCAGCTCGTGGGGCTGATCCCTTCCGGACGGTGGCTCTCGATCCATCGCTCGAGGATCCCCTCCTCGATCGTGCTCGACGCGTCGAGGAGAAAGACGAGACGCTTGCCCGGAACGAACGGCCAAGGCTCCTCGGCCGGCGCTGACGCAGCCGAAGCCTCGCCGTTCGGCGTCTCCAAGCCGTGTAGGCCGGTTTGCATCCGACGGCAGAGGGATAAACCAGGCGTGAAGCGCCGTGCAACCTTTGGCGAGCCTCGAGCCATTCGGCCGCGATGGCTGAATCCGTGGGGAGAATGTCCTGGCAGCCAAACCGGCGGAGTGCCATGATCGGCGCGAACGGAGGAGATCGGCATGAACGTCACCATATTGCTCTACGACAACTTCACCGCCCTCGACGCGATCGGTCCCTACGAGGTCTTGCGCCTGCTGCCGGGCGCCGAGGTGCGGTTCGTCGCGGGCGCCGCCGGCATCCAGCGCAGTGATGCGCGCTCGCTCGGCATACTCGCGGAGCACGACCTTCGCTCGGTGACGCGCGCGGACATCCTCGTGGTCCCGGGCGGGCCCGGCCAGGAGGTCGCCGAGCGGGATCCGGCGATCCTCGACTGGGTGCGAGCGATCCACGAGAGCTCGCAGTGGACGACGTCGGTCTGCACGGGGTCGATGATCCTCGGCGCCGCGGGCGTTCTGAAGGGCTTGCGCGCGACCAGCCATTGGATGTTCCTCGATCGCCTGCGCGAGTTCGGCGCCGAGCCGACCCTCGAGCGGGTCGTCGAGCAAGGCAAGGTGATCACGGCCGCCGGGGTATCCTCTGGAATCGACATGGCGTTGCGGCTCGCGGCGCGGGTGGCCGGCGACGACGTCGCGCGCGGCATCCAACTCGCCCTCGAGTACGATCCGCAGCCTCCCTTCGATGCGGGCTCGCCCCGCAAGGCGCCGGCCCACGTGATCGAGCTGGTGCGCCGCGCCTTCGAGGCACTGCGGGCGCGCCGAGCGACGATCTGGGAACCGCTTCGGGCATGAGAACCGAGTCGACGCGTCACGTCGCGCTCGTCGCTTTTCCGGGCGCCCAAGTCCTCGACGTCACGGGTCCGCTCGAAGTGTTCAGCCAAGCGTCCCGGCGGCTCTTCGAAACGAACAAGCGGAACGAGCCCGCCTACACGACGGAGGTGGTCGCCCGGCGTGCGGGGCCGATCGCGACCTCGTCGGGAATCCGGCTTCTCGCCGACCGCGCCGTCGGCGAGGTGCGGAGCGGGGTCGACACGCTGCTCGTGGCCGGCGGTGCCGGCACCGTCGCTGCGATGAAGGACGAGCTGCTGCTCGCTTGGCTCCGACGCATGGCGCGGCGCGTGCGGCGCCTCGGCTCGGTCTGCACCGGCACGTTCCTCCTCGCCGAGGCCGGGCTGCTCGACGGCCGGCGCGCGACCACGCACTGGCAGTTCTGCAGAGAGCTCGCTCGACGATACCCGCGCGTCGCCGTGGACGAGGATCCGATCTTCGTGCGTGACGGCAACGTCTACACGTCTGCGGGCGTCACCGCGGGCATGGATCTCGCGCTCGCGCTGGTCGAGGAGGATCATGGGCGGGGGCTCGCGCTCGCGGTCGCGCGACAGCTGGTTCTATTTCTCAAGCGCCCCGGCGGCCAATCTCAGTTCAGCGCGCAGCTCTCCGTGCAGGCCGCCGACCGAGAACCGCTGCGCGCGGTCCAGCTGTGGATCGCCGACCATCTCGACGAAGACCTCTCGGTGCCCGTCCTCGCTCGTCAGGCAGCGATGAGCGAGAGGAACTTCTCTCGCCGCTTCACCCGCGAGATCGGCGCTACCCCAGGGGACTTCGTGCTTCGGGCCCGCGTCGAAGCCGCGCGACGTCGGCTCGAGGAGTCGTCCGAAGGAGTGGACGCGATCGCGGCGCAATGCGGCTTTGGCAGCGCGGAGGTCATGCGCCGGGCGTTCTTACGCACGCTGCGCGTGCCACCCAGCGCATACCGCATGCGGTTCCGCTCGGCGTGACCTAGGAGTGCGCGCCACTAGTCCAAGTCTTCTCCCGCCGCCTCCCGGAGCGCGCGCCGGGCGATTCGCGTGACCAGCGCGGTAACGAGCAGTGTGGCCGCCAATCCCACGACGAGAAGGGTGTAGTAGGCCGCGCCCCGCGCCGCCGACCGTCCGGCGCCGAGCGCGGCGATGTCGCCCGCGATCTTTCCGTAGTACACGTAAAGGATCGTACCCGGAATCATGCCGAACGAGGCGAGCGCATAGTCCGCAAGCCGCACCCGCGTCAGGCCGAGCGCGTAGTTGAGGAGCGTGAACGGGAAGACGGGGGAGAGACGGAGCAAGAACACGATCCGCAGCCCCTGCGCTCCGACCGCACGATCGATCGCGGCAAAGCGAGGGTTGTCCGCGAGCCGTCTCTCGATCGCTCCGCGGGCGAAATAGCGCGCAACCAGGAACGCGCCGATCGAGCCGATGATGGCCGCGATGAAGACATAGATCGTGCCGCGAACGAGCCCGAAGATGGCGCCGGCGGCCAACGTGAAGACTACCGCGGGAGCCAGCGCGATCACGCCGACCGCGTAGCCGAGGATGAAGACGAGCGGTCCCCATGCCCCCAGTCGATCGACCCACGCCGCGAACGCCGGCACGTAGGCGCCGGCGCGCCCTCCGAGAACGGCGAGCGTCGCGACCACCGCGACCACTAGAAGCCCGCGCGAAGCTCTCGACCTATTCAAGGATTCCACGGCTGGCGAGGAAATAGCCGGTCTCGACGATCAGCGTCGAGCTACCGCGCACCGATCGCAACCCGCGGGTACGCACGCGCCCCACGGAAGGTAAAGAACGTAAGCCTTTCCGAAGCCGGTAGTCGCCGTTCGCGAATCACGTGTTCATTGGTTGCCCCGTCCAAGACCTCGAGGTACCGGTCCGGCCGTCGGTAGCCGTCTTCTCATCCAAGCGACAGGAATCCGCCCTTCGCGAGCGCGAAACCGAGACCGGGGAAGATGCCGAGGAGCACGGTGGCAGCGAACGAGATGCCGATCGTCGTCGCCAGGTAGGGCCGACGCGCGAGCGACCCGGGCTCTAGATCGCCCTCGCGCATGTACATCATGACGATGATCCAGATGTAGTAGTAGGCGCTGACCACGCTGTTCAGTACGCCGATGACCGCGAGCCCGACGTAGCCGCTGTCGACCGCGGCGCGGAAGACGTAGAACTTTCCGGCGAAACCGGCGAGCGGCGGCACGCCGGCGAGCGACAACATGAAGATCGCCATCGCCATCGCCAGCAGCGGCCGGCGGAAACCGATTCCCGCGTAGCGCTCGATCTCCTCGTTGGCTTGGCCCGTCCGGCCGAGCGCGATCACGACCGCGAATGCTCCGAGGTTCATCGCCGCGTACGCGAGCAGGTAAAAGAGGAGCGCCGCCCCCCCTTGCCGTCCGCCCGCGACCATCGCGACCAGGAGATACCCCGCATGCGCGATCGACGAATAGGCGAGCATCCGCTTGATGTTCGTCTGCGTGATCGCCAGGAGGTTGCCGACCGTCATCGTCGCGGCGGCGAGCCACCAGAGCACCGAGTTCCAGTCGGGGCTCGTGGAAGCGAAGGTCTCGAGAAACACACGGGCGAATGCGGAGAATGCCGCCGCTTTTACGCCGACCGCCATGAGCGCAGTCACCGAGGTCGGTGCTCCCTCGTACACGTCGGGCGTCCAGACGTGGAACGGAACGGCGGCGACCTTGAATCCGAAGCCGACGATGAGAAGCCCAATTCCGAGCGTCAGCATCTCCCGGCCCTCGGCGCCGTGACGCGAGGCGTACGCGGCGATCGCGTCGAGCCGCGTGCTCGCCGTCACGCCGTAGACGAGCGCGATGCCGAACAGCAGGAACCCGGTCGCGAACGCTCCTAGGAGAAAGTACTTGAGCGCCGCCTCGTTGGAGCGAATGTCCTGGCGCCATACGCCGGCTAGCACGTACACGGCGATCGACATCACCTCGAGCCCGAGGAAGATCACGATGAGGTCGGTGCCCGCGGCCATCGTCATCATTCCGGACGTCGCGAACAGCACGAGCGAGTAGTACTCGCCGCCACGCACTGAGGTCGTCGGCAAGAAGTCGACCGCCATCAGCACGGCCAGAATGCTCGCCAGGCAGAAGAGTAGATCGAAGAACACCGCGTACCGGTCGACGATGAAGGTCCCGCCGAGCGTCTTAGTGGGCTGGTGCCCCCAGAGAACCGCGGCCACGATCGCGGCCGCCGCGAGGCCGAGAACCGACAGCCAGGCGAGCACGTCACGCTCCGCTCCTTCGAGGAAGAGATCAACCACGAGAACGCCGACCGCCGTGGCGATCACGGCGAGCAGCGGAAGCAGCGGCACCCAGTCGACGGCAGGCAGGCTCATAGCGATTTTCGCGCCGGCACGGGGGCCAAGAGCTTCGCCTCGGTGACCGTCTCGTCGTGCGCCGGCGCTCCCGAACCCTTCGCACCCTTCTCGACGTGGGCGACGATCGCCCGAATCGAGGGCTCCATGCGCGAGAGGAGCGGCTTGGGATAGATGCCCATGAAGAACACGAGCGCGAGGATGGGAGCGAAGACGACGATCTCACGCGCCGAGAGATCCGTGAGGCCGCGGTTTTCCTCGTGGGTCACCGGTCCGAAGATCACCCGCTGGTACATCCAGGTGAGATAGACCGCACCGAGGATCACGCCGAGCACGGCCCACGCGGCGAAGCGCGGAGCGCGGCCGAACGCACCGAGCAGACAGAGAAACTCGCCGACGAAGCCGTTCAAGCCGGGGAGTCCGACCGACGAGAGCATCGTGATCAGAAAGAACACCGAGTAGATCGGCACGATCTTCCACAGGCCGCCGAAATCGGTGATCTGCCGCGTGTGGCGCCGCTCGTAGATTGCGCCGACCGCGAGGAAGAGCGCCCCCGTCGAGAGCCCGTGATTGAGCATCTGATAGACGGAGCCCGACACGCCTTCGACGTTCATCGCGGCGAGCCCGAGCATGACGAACCCGAGGTGGCTGACCGACGAGTAGGCGACGAGCTTCTTCAAGTCCGGCTGCACCATGGCCACCAGCGCCCCGTAGATGATGCCCACCACGGCGAGCGCCATGATGTAGGGCGCCGCGACGACGGCGGCCACTGGGAACAGCGGCCAGGCGAAGCGCAGAAATCCGTACGTACCCATCTTCAGGAGGACCCCGGCCAGGATCACCGATCCGCCAGTCGGCGCCTCGACGTGCGCGTCCGGGCAGCCAGGTGTGGAAGGGAAACATCGGCACCTTGATCGCGAACGCGAGCGCAAAGGCCGCAAAGAGCCAGAGCTGCGTGTCGCGCGCGATCGGCAGCTCGTAGAGCTTCAGCAGGTCGAACGTCATCGTGCCGGTCGCTTCTCGGTGGAGCGTCGCCAGATAGAGAATCGCCACGAGCATCAAGAGGCTCCCGAACATCGTGTAGAGCGCGAACTTGATCGCCGCGTAGATCCGCCGCGGACCGCCCCATACGCCGATCAGCAGGTACATCGGCACGAGCATCACTTCCCAAAAGACGTAGAAGAGGATGAGGTCGAGGGCGAGGAGCGTGCCGAGCATGCCGGTCTCGAGCACGAGCATGAGGATCATGTACTCCTTCACCCGTCGGTGAACGTCACCGAAGGACGCGAGCACGACGAGCACCGTCAGGAGCGTCGTCAAGAGCACGAGGAACAAGCTCACGCCGTCGACGCCGAGCAGGTACTGAACCCCGAAATCGGGCAGCCACTGGTAGCGCTCGACCATCTGGAAATCGGCGCGTGAGGGCTCGAAGAGAGCGAGCATGCCGAGCGAGATGACGAGCGGAACGATCGAGAACGCGAGCGCCGCACGCCGGGCGATACCCTCGTCGCTCGGCAGGAAGCCGAGAATGACCGCTCCGAGCGTCGGGCTGAAGATCAGGGTCGTGAGAATGATGTCGTTCATGATCGGCTTCAGCGGAACAAGAAGTAGCCGACGACGACGATCACGCCGACGAGGAACGTGAGCGCGTAGTGTTGGACGTTGCCGGTCTGGACCCGGCGCCAGATCGCGCTCTGCGCGCGCACGAAGTTGCCGAGGCCGTTGACGATCCCGTCGATCACGAGCACGTCGACGAGCTTCCAGAAACCGTTTGCGAGCGCGACCGTGCCCGCGACCACCGTCGCATCATAGACCTCATCCACCCAGTACTTGTTGAGCAGCGTTTCGTAGACGCCGTGGAAGCGCCGCGCCAGGTTCTCGGGTGTCGCCGGCGAGCGAAGGTAGAAGAGATAGGCGAGCGCAATCCCGGAGAAGGCGGCCACGATCGACAAAGCCATCAGGGCGTTTTCGAGTGAGCTCTCCTCGGCGGCGCGGCCGGCTGCCGGAAGCGACAAGACCGGCGCGAGGAACTCGGAGAAGCGATCGCCCCAAGCCCAGCCCTCGGGCAAGCCGACGTAGCCGCCGATGACCGAGAGCACGGCGAGGACCAACAGCGGAATCGTCATCGACGGAGGCGACTCGTGAACGTGCTCGGCCGTGTGATGATCCGCACGACATTCGCCGAAGAAGGTGAGGAAGAGCAGCCGGAACATGTAGAACGCGGTGAGGATCGCGCCGCCGATCCCCAGCGCCCAGAGCGCCCAGTGACCTTCGGGGTTGGTGTAGGCGTGGAACAAGATCGCGTCCTTGCTGAAGAAGCCCGAAAAGAACGGCACGCCGGCGATCGCGCAGCAAGCGACGGCGAAGGTCCAGAACGTAATCGGCATCTTCTCCCGCAGGCCGCCCATCTTGCGGATGTCCTGCTCACCGGACATGCCGTGGATCACCGATCCCGCGCCGAGGAAGAGGAGCCCCTTGAAGAACGCGTGCGTCATCAGATGGAAGATGCCGTTCGCGTAGGCGCCGACGCCCATCGCCAGGAACATGTAGCCGAGCTGGCTGACGGTAGAGTAAGCGAGCACCTTCTTGATGTCGTTCTGGACGAGACCGATGGTCGCGGCGAAGACGGCGGTCGTCGCACCGATGGCGGCCACGACGTGGAGCGCGGTCGGCGACATCGAATAGAGGAAGCTCATGCGCGCGATCATGTAGACGCCTGCCGTGACCATGGTGGCGGCGTGGATCAGCGCCGAGACCGGAGTGGGGCCGGCCATGGCGTCGGGCAACCAGACGTAGAGCGGGATCTGCGCCGACTTGCCGGTCGCGCCGACGAACAAGAGAAGCGCCGCCGCGGTGGCGATCGACGGCGAGATCAGGTCGGCGTGCGCGCGAAACTCGGCGAACTCCATCGTCCAGACGCCGCCGGCGCCGAGCGTCCAGAAGAGCAGCATGAGGCCGAGCAGAAAACCGGCGTCACCGACGCGGTTGACGATGAACGCCTTCTTCCCGGCGTCGGCGTTTTCGTTCTTCTCGTACCAAAAGCCGATCAAGAGGTACGAGCAGAGCCCCACCCCTTCCCAGCCGACGAAGAAGAGCAGGATCGAGTCGCCGAGCACGAGGAGCAGCATCGAAAGCATGAAGAGGTTCAGGTAGACGAAATAGCGGACCGAATCCTCGTCGTGCTCCATGTAGCCGGCGGAATAGACGTGGATCAGAAAGCCGACGCCGGTCACGATCAGCGTCATCACCGCAGAGAGCGCGTCGAAACGGAGGCCCATCGCCACTTTCAAGCGTCCGACCTCGATCCACGGGAACATGCGATCGACGAGCGCCCCGCCTTCCTCGACGCCGAGCAGGCGCCAGAACGCGCCGAGCGCCACCGCAAACGCGACGCCCACGACCGCAGGACCGACGATCGACGAGGAGCGACGCCCGAGTCGGGATGCCACGAACGTGTGGAAGAGCACGCCGAGGAGCGGCAGCAAGACGATCCAGCGAAGCCGCGCGTCGGTCACCATTTGAGGGAGCTCAACTGGTCGGCGTTCACCGTGACCCGGTTTCGGAACGAGGCGAGGATGATCGCCAGGCCGACCGCCGCTTCGGCCGCCGCGACGGTCATGACGAAGAACACGGTCACCTGGCCGTCCATCGAACCGAGATGGCGCGCCAGCGCGACGAACGCCAGGTTCGCGGCGTTCAACATGAGCTCGATCGACATGAACATGACGATCACGTTGCGCCGCAGCGCCACACCGGCTGCGCCGATTGCGAAGAGCGTTCCTGCGAGCGCGAGATAGTATTCGACGGGCACCATCTCTCTACTCGGCTCCCCGCTTGGCGAGCACCACGGCGCCGACCACGGCGACGAGGAGGAGGATCGAAGTCAGCTCGAAGGACAAGGCGTGATCGCGAAACAATGTTCGGGCTAGCGCCGTCGCCGATCCGAACTCCGCGTCTGGCGTCGCCGCGCGTCGGAGCGAGGGCGGCACACGGCGCAGGAAAAACCACGCGAACTCGAGCGCGAGCGCGCCGCCGAGTGCGAGCATGCCGGCTCGCCACAGCGCCGGCGGAGGCGCCGGCTCGCGCTCCAGGTTCAGCAGCATGATCACGAACAAGAACAGCACCATGATCGCGCCCGCGTAGACGAGGATCTGCAGGAACGCCACCATCTGCGCATCGAGGAGCAGGAACAGCACGGCGATTTGGAAGAGCGTAACGATCAGCGCCAGCGCGGAATAAACCGGATGGGGATGCAGGATCACCGCCAGCGCCGACAGGATCGCGATCGCTGCGACGACGAAGAAGATGACCTCACCGAGCGCCATGGTCATGTCATTGCGCGAGAAGAATCACCACGCTCGTGAGGACGACGTTGGCGAGCGAGAGCGGCAACAGCATCTTCCAGCCGAGCCGCATGAGTTGGTCGTAGCGGAAGCGCGGCAGCGTCCAGCGGATGAGGATCTGCAGCCAGCAGAAGAAGAACACCTTCGTGAGGAACGCCACGACCTGGCTGACGACGATCACGAGGTGCGGCAGCGCGAACGTCCTGCCCCAGGGAAACGCGAAGCCCTTGCGGCCGACAAACGGGATCTGCCAGCCGCCGAAAAACATCGTCACTACGAGCGCCGAGACCAGCACGATCTCCGCGAAGTCCGAGAACATGAACGTCGCCTGCTTCCCGCCCGAGTACTCGGTATAGTAACCGCTGATCAGCTCCGACTCGCTCTCCGGAAGATCGAAGGGAATTCGCTTGCTTTCGGCGATGCCCGCCGCGAAGAAGAGCAGGAACGCGAACGGCTGGTAGAAGATCCCCCAGGCCGGCAACCAATCGAGCACCGGTCTTCCGAAGCCGAGGAAGCTCCCGAGCCCACCCCCCTGCGCGCGCGCCATCGTCTGCAGGTCGAGCGTGCCGAAGGTCATCACCATCGATACGAGCGCGAGACCCATCGCCAGCTCGTACGAGATCATCTGCGCCGAGCCGCGGATCCCTCCGAGCAGCGCCCAGCGGTTGTTGGAGGCCCAACCGGCGAGCACGACGCCGTACACCGCCATCGACACGACAGCGAGGATGTAGAGGATCCCGACGTTCAGATCCGCAACCTGGAGCGAGATCTTCATGTCGCCGATGCGGAGCTCGTCGCCGAAGGGGACGCAGGCGAAGGTGGCGAAGATCGGGAACACCGAGAGAAAGGGCGCGAGGAAATGCAGCAAGCGATCGGCGCCGTGCGGGAACGAAGTCCTCCTTCGTGAACATCTTCAGGGGATCCGCCATCAGCGTGTTCACGATCCCGGTATTGAAAGGCATGACGCCGAAGATGTTGGCTCGATTGGCGCCGATCCGATTCTGGATCAGCGCAGAGCCTTTGCGCTCGACCCAGAGCAGAAACACCGTCAGGTGAAGCGCGATCAGCACCACGACCAGCGCCTTGATCGCTGCGATGCCGACCTCCAATCCCATCCCGTCCGTCTCGCCGTGCCTACGTCAGTCGCGCCCGAACCGATCGAGAAGCTCGATCGTGCTCTCGGGAGTGAGGTTCTCGTGGTAGTCTTCGTTGACCTGCATCATCGGCGCGGTCCCGCAGGACGCGAGGCACTCGACCTCGTCGAGCGAAAATCGACCGTCGGCCGAGGTCTCGCCGAGGCCGATCCCGAGCCGTTCCTCGATGGCGCGAACGATTTCATCCGAGCCGCGCAGCATGCACGACACGTTCGTGCACACCTGGATGTGATACTTCCCGATCGGCTTCTTGTAGTACATCGTGTAGAAGGACGCGACGCCGCTCACCCACGCGAGCGGGAAACCCATCAAGTCGGCGACGTACTGCTGGACCTCCGGCGACAGATAGCCGAACTCTCGCTGTGCGATCCACAGGACGGGCATCATGGCGGCTCGCTTGAGAGGGTACTGTGCGAGGACGCGCTCGTACTCTTCGAGCGCCTGAGTTGAGAATTGAACGGCCATCCTGGCTCGACGATCGGCTAGGTCCTTGCGTTCACGACGCCGGGTGAAACTGGCTCGAGCGGCTCTTTCGCGTCCTCACCGGTCGCACTCCCCGCCGATCATATTGATCATGCCGAAGGTCGTGACGATGTCGGCGATCATGTGGCCCTTTAGGACGTCGCCGAGCGATGCCATGCCGAAGAAGCACGGCGGTCGGACACGGACACGATAGGGTCGCCCGCTGCCATCGCTCACCAGATAGAAGCCAAGCTCGCCGTTGGCGCCCTCCACCGCCAGATAGGTTTCGCCGGCGGGCAGCTTGATCCCTTCCATGACGATCTTGAAGTGATTCATCAGGCCTTCGATCGAATTGTAGACGTCGCGCTTCGGCGGGAGCGCGAATCGGGAATCGCTGATGATCACCGCGCCGGCGGGCATCTTCGCCAGGCACTGCTCGGCGATTCGCATCGATTGTTCGATCTCGCGAAAGCGGACGAGGAAGCGATCGTAGTTGTCGCCGCGGCTCCCGAGCGGCACCTCGAAGTCGACCTGATCGTAGAAAAGATAGGGGCATTGCTTGCGGACGTCGTAGTTGACGCCCGTGGCGCGCAGCAGCGGGCCGGTCAGCGAGTACGCGATCGCATCCTCCTGCGACAACAGGCCGACCCCCGACATCCGATCGACGAAGATCCGGTTCCGGGTCAAGAGCTTGTCGCAGTCGGCGAGCACGGCGCGGATCTTGGCAAAACGGTCGGCGAGCACCTCGCCGAATCGCGCGGGCAAGTCGTTGGTGACGCCACCGATTCGGCAGTAGCTCACCGTCAGCCGCGCGCCGGTGATCGTCTCGACGAGATCGTAGAGGTATTCGCGCGCCTCGTTGGTGTAGAGCCCGACCGTGAACGCGCCCACTTCCACACCTGCCATACCGAGGCAGGTGAGGTGATCGGTGATGCGCGAGATCTCCGAGGTCAGCATGCGGATCCATTGCGCGCGTTCCGGCGCTTGAATCCCCGCCAGCTTCTCGGCGGCGAGCGCGAAGCCCACGTTGTTGATGAGCGGCGAGGCGTAGTTCAGCCGATCCGTATAAGGGAACACTTGCGTCCAGGTCCCCTGCTCGCACATCTTCTCGAAGCCGCGATGGAGGTAGCCGATCTCCACGTCGCAGTCGACGATCGTCTCGCCATCGAGCTTGAGGTTGAACTTGATCGTCCCGTGCGAAGCCGGATGGGATGGGCCCATCTGCAGCTCCATGATCTCGTGGGCGCGATCCGCGGAGCCAGTCTCGAGGCGTTCGGCGGGAAGCGTCATCGCGCGGCCCCCAGTCGACGGGGCGGCCAGGGATTCTCCACCGGATCTCGCTCCGGGACGATCGGCTGGCGGCGATTGTGCGGATAGTCCTTGCGCAACGGATGCCCCTCGAATTCCGGATACATGAGGATGCGGCGCAGATCAGGATGGTCGTCGAAGCGGATGCCGAACATGTCGAACACCTCGCGCTCGAGCCAGTTCGCACTCTTCCAGAGCGAGCTGAGCGATGGAGCTCGACAGTCCTTTTCGTCGATGGGGATCTTGACGCGCAGACGGTGGCACTTCGAGAGTGAGAATAGATGGCTAACGAGCTCGAAGCGGGGCGTCTTGCCGAGGTAGTCCACGGCCGTCAGATCGATGAGGAAGTCGAACGCCATCTCCGGGTCGTCGCGCAGGAACCGGTAGACGTCGAGCGCGTCGTCCCGGGCGACGACGATGGTCTCGTCGCCGAACTGGTCGTGGGCATCGGCAATCTTGCCGGCGAAACGCGCGCCCAATGTGTCGACGAGCTTGCCCATCGGCCCTTAGCGCGGGCTCGCCGCAGCCGAAACGCGCGATGGCGACGATCCCTCGTGTCTCATATGTCCGTCGAAGAGCGAGAATTCCTACCGCAGTCGCTCAATCCCACTCGAGAGCGCCTTTGCGCCAGGCATAGAGAAGGCCGACGCCGAGCACCAACAGAAACGTCAGCATCTCGACGAAGCCGAACAGGCCGAGATCGCGGAAGAGGACCGCCCAAGGATAGAGAAACACCACCTCGACGTCGAAGAGAATGAAGAGAATCGCCGTCATGTAGAAGCGAACGCTGAACCGCCCGAATGCGGGGCCGGTCGGTGGATTGCCGCACTCGAACGGGTCGTGCTTGACCGGATTCGTCGCCCTCGGACCGAGCAGCGTGTTGAGCGAAACCATCGCCCCGACGATGATCGCGCAGAGAACGCAAAGGATCACGATCGAAACGTAGGGGCTCATGGGTAAACGCGCCGCTTATTGCACAAAGAAGGAGCATGTCAAACGCAGTAGGGACGTTGCGGCATTATCGGAATTGTTTCTCTCCGTCTGGCTTCCGAGCGATCAAAAACAATTCCGATAATGCCGCAACGTCCCACCTACTTTGCGCCGCGCCGCGCGCTCTGGTAACCGCGTAGCGGTGAGCGCGGAACGCTTTCACGAAGAGGCCGATCGTCTCGCAAAACGCGCGTGGGGAAGCCAAGCGGCGGCTCGCGAAATTCGATCACTCGCAGGCGACGCGTCTTCCCGCTGCTACTTTCGAGTCGGGCTCGACCGCGCCTCCGCGCCGACGGCGGTCCTCATGGTGCAGACGGGCTCGGGGCTCTCGATTTCGTCCGACGAGCTCTCGTCGCTGGATGCGATGCCGGACGAGATGCCGTTTCTCAACGTGCAGCGCTACCTGCGAGGCCGCGGCGTCGCCGTGCCGGAGGTCTATGCCGCGGATTCACCGCGCGGCGTGGCACTTCTGGAAGACCTCGGCGACACCACGCTTTGGGACGCGGCGGGTGCGGCGCCCGATGTCGCCCAACTCTACCGCGCCGCGATCGACGAGCTCGTCCTGCTCCAGCGCGCGGGGGCGGAACGGCCGGATTCCGACTGCATCGCCTTCCGTCAACGCTTCGACGCGCGGCTCTTTCTTTGGGAGTTCGATCATTTCCTCGAGTACGGCTTGAGCGGTCGAAGCGTCTCGGCCGACGATCGGGGGATGTTGCGGCGCCGCTTCGGGGAGATCGCCGAGGAGCTGGCGGCCGGGCCTTTGGCACTCACGCATCGCGACTATCACAGCTGGAATCTCTTCGTCTGCGACGGACGGATCCGCGTCATCGATTTCCAAGACGCGCTGCTCGCGCCGGTTCCGTACGATCTCGCCACGCTGCTCAACGACCGCGCGACTCCGACCCTCGTCGATCCCGTTCTCGAGCGGGCGCTGGTCGGCCACTTCTGCACGAAGCGTCGCGAGGCGCTCGGCGATACCCTCGGCGTCGACGCGTTCCTGGAGCGCTACTTCCTCTTCGTACTGCAGAAGTCCTTCAAGATCGTCGGTCGATTCCACTACCTGGAAGAGGTGAAAGGAAAGCAGGGCTACCTGGCGATGCTGCCGCACACGTTCGCCACGCTTCGCCGCTGCTTCGACAACCTGCCCGCGCTCGGCGACGTCCGCGCGGTCCTCGCGCGGGCCTTCGCGGAGCTCCGTTAGCGACGGGACACTAGGCATGGGGTTTCCGCGCACGGCGATGGTGTTCGCCGCCGGCCTCGGCACGCGCCTCGCGCCGCTCACCGATCGGGTTCCCAAAGCGTTGCTCGAGATCGACGGGCGGCCAATGATCGAGTATCCGCTCCGCATGCTCGCCGCTGCGGGCGTCGAGCAGGTGGTCGTCAACCTTCACCACCTCGGCGAGCAGATCCGCGCGAAGCTAGGCGACGGCGCGCGCTATGGCCTGCGCATCCGATATTCGCCGGAAGACCCGATCCTCGACACCGGCGGGGCGGTTGCGCGCGCACGACCGCTGCTCGGCGACGAGCCGTTCGCGATCGCCAACTGTGACGCGCTGCTCGACCCCGATCTCGAGGCGCTGTGGCGACTTCACGAGGAGCGCGGAGCGCTGGCGACGCTGGTCGTGCGCAGCGACCCGAATGCGGAGCGCTATGGCGCGCTCGACCTCGACCCGACGGGGATCGTGCGGCGCTTCCTCGGCAAGCCCGAGAGCGTCGACGGTCCTCTCGAGCGGCGGATGTTCTGCGGCGTTCACGTGTTGTCGCCCGACGTCTTCGCGCATTTGCCCGCAACGCGCGTGTTCAGCATCACACGTGACTTCTACGGCCCTCTCGTCGTCTCCGGGGCGAGGCTATGTGGTTTCGACTACCGGGGCTATTGGCGCGACCTCGGTACGCGCGACAGCTTGTCGGCGGCGCGCCACGACGTTGCGGCACGAGTCTTCTCTCCTGCGTATCTAAGGTCGTATTGACACGTCGCATCTGCAAGTGATTTCCTCGAAGACGTGAGCCCCAAAGTGAGGCACGCCGTTCGCGGACGTGTTTGAGGATTCACCGGCGAAGGTCCGACGGTGGGGATCACCATAATCCAGAAGAGCGACCTTTCGATTCGCAAGCCGAACGCAAAGGTCGCGCTGGTGCTGGCCGGCGGCGCCGTAACGGGCGGCGCGTTCAAGGTCGGCGGCCTGAAAGCTCTCGACGATCTGCTCGTCAACCGCAAGACGACGGACTTCGACGTCTACGTAGGTCTCTCCGCCGGCGCGTTCCTGGCGGCGCCACTCGCGGCCGGCATCTCGCCGGCAGAGATGATCCGCAGCCTGGAGGGCGCGTCGGAGAAGTTCTCGATGTTCCGCGCGGGGGACTTCTACAATCCGAACCTTCGGGAGCTCGTCGGCAAGCCGATCCGTTACTTCGTGGACCTGGCGATGTTTCTGCCAGGCTCGATCCTCGATTTCATAACGGCGACGCCGAAGCTCGTCGAAGAGTTGCGCAGCCCGCTCTCGGACTACGTCCGCCAGCCGACGGTCCTGAACCTCCGCAAGCTCTTCACGCCGATCGTGCGTGTCATGCTCGGCACGCGCGAGTTTCCCTTCCCGCTCGACTATTTCCCCTCCGGCATGTTCGACAACTCTACCCTCGAAACCTATCTCCGCGAGAACATCGAGCAAAACGAGATGTCGAACGACTTCAAGGTCCTCTACCGAGTGCGCCGCAAGGAACTGTTCATCGTCGCGATGAACCTCGACACGGCGGAGCGGGTCGTCTTCGGGCACAACGAGAACAGCTCGGCGACAATCTCGGAGTCGGTGCAAGCCTCGACCGCGCTGCCGGGATTCTACAAACCGGCTCGCATCCACGGGGTGGACTACGTCGACGGCGGAGTACGGCGCACCGCGAACATCGACGTGGCAATCGAGCACGGCGCGCAGCTCGTCGTCTGCTACAACCCCTTCCGGCCGATCTACAACCGGGTGATCCCGCGCCCGAGCAAGGATGGGCAGTACGTGTTCGACGGGGCGCCGCTCGCCTCGCGCGGCTTGCTCGCGGTGCTCAACCAGGTCTTCCGGACGTTGCTTCATTCGCGACTGCAATACGGGCTGCGCGAGTTCCAGGAGGACCCGAGCTTCCGCGGCGACGTCATCGTGATCGAGCCGCAGGAGAGCGACCTTTCCTTCTTCCGCATGAACCCGCTCGCCTTCTGGGAGCGCCGCCTCGCGGCCGAGCACGGCTACCTTTCGGTGACGCAGTCGATCGAGCGCCAGTTCGAGCGCGTGCGCCAGATCCTCGAGAGTTACGGCATCCAGCTGACGCGCCGCGAGACTCGCGAAAGACTTGAACAGATGAAGGCATCTAAAGTACAGCAGCCAGGATCGAGCTTTCTCTTCGAGGACGTGCCGAGGAAAAACGTCACAGTCGCTTGATTCTGATTTTCGGCGCGGCGAAGTACGCGCCGAATCGACGTGGGGTCGGACGGGGTCGTGGTGTTCGGGGCGGGATTGGGTGGGGCGGGGGTGAGAGAGGGCGGAACTCCCGGGGTTCCGCCCTCTTTTCTTTTGAGCTGCGCGTCTCGACGAGCGCGCGCCCGCGAGGCCTCCACGGCGCGCGCGCGGATTGTTTGGGCCGGGAACGCGTGTTAGCGTTTCGGATTCGAAATGACGGATGCCCTGCGAAGGACGGCGATCGACCCATCCGGCATCGATCTCCAGGAATTGAATGTGCGGCTCGAGGGCCGCACCCCCGACGAGATTCTACGCTGGGCGACAGACACCTTCGCGCCCGACGTGATCCTCACCTGCTCGTTCCAGCACGACGGCGTCGTGCTCGCGCACATGTTGATGACGATCGCTCCCTGGGTGCCGATCGTGTTCCTGAACACGGGATTCCATTTTCCCGAAACCCTCGCCTACCGTGACGAGATCGTCGAGCGCTTCGGCCTGAAGCTTCGCGAGATCTCTCCCTCGATGCCGCGAGACCAGTTCGCACAGGAGCACGGTCTCGATCTCTATCGCCGCAACCCCGATCTCTGCTGCCGGATCAACAAAGTCGAGCCGCTGCGGGCGGCCCTCGAAGGAGTGCGTTGCTGGATCAACGGCCGCCGTCGTGACCAATCGGCCACGAGAGGTGCGATCTCCGTGGTGGAGCGCTACGAAGGCGAAATTCACAAGGTCAACCCGATGGCCGCCTGGACGGCCGCAAACACCTATCGCTACATGCGAGAGCACTCGATCCCGGAGCATCCCCTCTTCGAAAAAGGATACGCCTCGATCGGCTGCGCACCGTGCACGCGGCCGATTTTGGCGGGTGAGGACGAGCGCGCCGGCCGCTGGTCGGGAACCAGCAAGACCGAGTGCGGCATTCACACCTTTCTCAAGCCAGCCGGCGAAGAGTAACCTTCGCGACCGGCGGGCGATCGCGCCGCGGCGGCGCCTCACAAAAGGAAAGGCCCCCGAGCGATCCGCCCAAGGGCCTTTTCTCCATGCCTGGAAAGAGGGAACTAAGCTTCTTGTTCCAGCCTTACGAAAGCGAGTGGCTACTTCTTCTTTTTGGCCTTCTTCTTTGCGGGGGCCTTTTTCTTGGCTTTGCTCTTCTTGGCCTTCTTTGCCTTTTTCTTCGCTGCCATTTCTACCTCCTCGTAGCTTGGTCCACCCAACGAGCCCCTCTCTCACAGGCAAGCCGCATCACCACCCACATGGGATCGATATACCGTCGTTCGCTCTTGATTGTCAACGAAGAAATACTATTTTGGAAAACTTTTTCTATTTTATTTGCCATTCAATCCAAGTGTCTTCGCGGACCTAAAATGTCGTTCAAGCTTTCGCCGGCATCCCGAGTAGCAGAACGTTTTAGGGACCCGAACGACTTTCAGCATGAGCGACGCAAACGCCGAGCAGGTGCGCTCAGCGAGGGGCGAACGCGCTCTTTCCCGAAAATCGCGCGCGCTTGCCGAGCTCTGCCTCGATGCGCAACAACTGGTTGTACTTTGCCGTCCTTTCGCCTCGGCACGCGCTGCCGGTCTTGATCTGACCCGCGTTGGTGGCAACGGCAAAATCGGCGATCGTCGCGTCTTCCGTCTCGCCCGAGCGATGGGAGATCACCGCGGTGTAGTCTGCATTCTGAGCGGTTTCCACGGCTTCGAGCGTCTCAGTTAGAGTTCCGATCTGATTCAGCTTGATGAGAATCGAGTTGGCGACTCCCTCGCCGATCCCACGGCGCAGACGCTCCGGGATTGGTGACGAAGATATCGTCGCCGACGAGCTGCACCTTCCGGCCGAGCTTGCGTGTGAGGAGCTGCCAACCCTCCCAATCGTCCTCGGCGAGGCCGTCTTCGATCGACACGATCGGGTATCGGTCGACCCAGCGCTGGTAGAACTCGACCATCTGCGCCGCGGTCTTTCGTGAGCCGTCGGATTTCCGGAAGACGTAAGAGCCATCCTCGAGCATCTCGCTCGCCGCCGCATCGAGCGCCAAGAGAACGTCCTTGCCGGCCGAGTAGCCGGCGCGATCGATCGCTTCGAGAATGACCTCGATCGCTTCCTCGTTCGACTTCAGGTTCGGAGCGAAACCGCCCTCATCGCCGACGGCGGTGGCGTAGCCGCGACTCTTCAAGGACGAACGCAGCGAATGGAACACCTCCACGCCGCAGCGCAGGGCCTCGGCAAAGCTCGGCGCGCGCACGGGCGCAACCATGAATTCCTGGAAGTCGACGTTGTTGTCGGCGTGCACGCCGCCGTTCAGGATGTTCATCAGCGGCACGGGCAACATGCGCGCGCGGCTACCGCCGAGATGACGATAGAGCGGCAAGTCGCGGGCCGCGGCGGTGGCCTTCGCTACGGCGAGCGACACGCCGAGGATGGCGTTTGCGCCGAGCCTGGATTTGTTGGATGTGCCGTCGAGGTCGATCAAGCGACGATCGATCTCTTCTTGCCGGCGCGCGTCTTTGCCGTGAAGCGCGCGGGCGATCGCCCCGTTGACGTTCGCGACCGCGCGCTCTACCCCCTTGCCGCCGTAACGCTTCGCTTTGGTGTCGCGCAGCTCGTTGGCCTCGTGCTCGCCGGTCGATGCGCCCGAAGGCACCGCCGCGCGGCCATGAGCGCCGCTCACCCACGCATCGACCTCGACCGTCGGGTTGCCGCGCGAGTCGAGAATTTCGCGCGCGATGATCCTTTGAATTTTCACGGTTCGATCACCTCGGACGAGGATGGTTGCTCCGCTCGCGCGGTTGCGAGTACACTTTTCCCCACGGTGATACCAGCGGTCCTTCGGCGGCCGGCCTCGGCGATCGCGGCGCTCCTGCTCGCCGCCCTGCTCGGCTCGTCGCTGCTCGGCAGCGGCGGGCTCCTCCATCTCTGGAGACTTCGCGCGGAGCGCGCCGCGCTCGGCGAGGAGGCGTTTCGCCTGCTCGCCAAGAACGACGAGCTGCGGCAGAAGATTCTGCACTTGCGCCGCTCCGACCGCGCTCTCGAGCGGCTCGCCCGGCAAGAGCTCGGGCTCGTACGTGACGGCGAGATCGTCTATCGCTTTCGTCCGCGTGAGCCTTGAAGCGGGAACACGGGGGTCACGCGTCTCGGCGAGGTTGCGACCAGGCTCACGTCTCACTCGTCGCCGACCAGCGCGTCGTACTGTTCTGCGCTCATCAGCTCGTCGAGCTCGTCGGGGTCCGAGAGATCCACTTCGACGAGCCAACCGTCATGGTGGGGATCGTCGTTCACGAGCGAGGGGCTGTCCTCGAGATCGGTATTGATCGCGGTCACGATGCCGCTCACCGGAGCGCATAGCTCCGCCACCGTCAGCCGCGACTCGAGCTCGCCGAAGGTCTCGCCCCGCTCCACCGCGTCGCCGATCTCTGGCAACTCGACCGCCTTGATCTCGCCGAGCGAGACTTGTCCGTGCTCCGACAAGCCGATCCGCGCGTGGTGTCCGTCGATGCGAACCCAAAGATGATCGCGAGTGAACCGGAGTGCTTCCACGCTGCGCTTCCGTGCCGACGAAGTGCCTTCGCGACTCTTTGAAACAGCGGGCTAGGGCTGTCAAGGCGAGACGAGCTTCCCGCGGGATCGTCTGGAATCGGCGGCTTCGACCGCGCCAATGAGCCACCACCCTTTCCTCGTCTGCTCGCCTCCGCTACGAGTCTTGGCGCGTGAGCTCCCCGTTGCCCGCCCCGCTGGCGCTCGACGAGCGCCTCTACACCCGGCATTTCTGGACCGCCTCCGCCTCTCACTTCTTGCTCGGCATGGGCTTCTGGATGTTCGTGGTGTTTCCGCTCCATCTCGCAAACCTCGGGGCCTCGACCGCGCGGATCGGTGTGTTGATCGCCCTCGAGCCGACGGCGGCGGTGCTCGTGCGGCCGGGGCTCGGCGGCCTCATGGTGCGGCGCGGTCGGCGCTGGATCCTTCGAGCCGGCGGGTTCCTCAACCTGGTGGCAGTATCGCTATACGCGGTCGTCGAAGACGTCGGCTGGGGCATGACGACGATCCGAGTCTTGCACGGTATCGGCATAGGCGCCTTGTTCACGACCTTCTTCACCTACGCCGCCGACATCTCGCCCGTGACCCGGCGCACCGAAGGCCTCGCGGTCTTCGGGATCTCCGGTATCCTGCCAACCGCTTTTGCGCCGGCGCTCGGCGAAGAACTCGTGCTGCGCGCCGGCTTCAAAGCGATGTTTCTCGCGGCGGCCGCGTTCAGCGCCGCCTCGCTCGCGCTCACGTGGGGACTTGCGGAGCCTGACGAAGACTTCGCCGAGACCGTTCCGCATGGCTTTTGGAGGCTCGCGCGAGAAAGGCGCCACTTCGGGGTCTGGGTGACCGCGTTCTTCTTCTCGCTTGGTATGTCTTCCTACGTCGCATTTCTCGAGCCGCACGCGCGGGCGCTCGGCATCGAGCGAGCCGGGTTGTTCTTCTTCTGCTATTCCGCCGCGGCGGTTTTCTTGCGGGCATTCGGCCGCACGTTGCCAGACCGCGTTGGGCCGCGCCGAATGCTCGTTCCGGCCCTCGCATCGCTGGCGACAGGGCTGTATCTTGTGGCTCGTCTCGACTCGCTCGCGGTTCTCGGCGCGGCCGGACTCCTCTGCGGCATGGGTCATGGTTACCTTTTCCCGATTCTCTCTGGCATGGCGATCGAAGGGACCGACCGCCGCACGCGGGGTAGCGCGATGAGCTTCTTCACGGCCGTTTTCGACCTCGCACAAATGCTCGGACCCCCGTTCTTCGGGCTGGTCGCCGAAGCCGAAGGATATCCGGCGATGTTTCTCTGTGCGGCGGCGGGCGTCGCCGCGACGCTGGTCGGGTGGATCGTAACGGTGCTTTCCGAGGGGCCTTCGTGAGTGCGGGGAAGGACCTGACGTTCGCTCGGGGCGGCGAGACGCTGCGCGGTCACCTGGCCGTTCCCGATGCGCTCGCCGAGCCGCCCGCGATCCTACTGATCCCGGACGTCCACGGGCTGTCGGACCTCTATCGCGAGATCGCCGGGCGCTGTCCCTATCTCGGCATCTTCGGCGAAGACGATGCTCTGATCCCGTCGAGCGACATCGCCGATCTCGGCGCTCGTCTCGAGCGAGCCGGTAAGGCCTTCGAGCTCAAGACCTACCCCGGCTGCGGACACGCGTTTCTCAACCACAACCGGCCCGAGGCATACCGCGCCGAGGCCGCCGCCGACGCCTTCGAACGAAGCGTGCGGTTCTTCGACGCGTACCTGTCGCCGAAGGCGTGAGGTCGACACGCAAGAAGCGCACGGCGCGAGCACGGCTCGCCCGGTTCTTCACGTTGCTCGCAGCGTCGGTTGTCGGTGGGCTCGTCGTCTGGGAGGGGCTGTTCTTGCGACTCGACGACCTGCGCGATCCGAAGGAGGTACGCGTTCTCACGGTGCCAACTCCCCGGGGATCGAGGCAGCTCGTGGTCGGTCCGCAGAGCCCGTTTTGGGCGCCGCTCGGGGCGATCTCCCCAGGGCTCGTCCTCTGCGTGGTACGCTCGGAGGATGCCAAGTTCTTCCAGCACGCCGGGTTCGACTGGGACCAGATGCAGGATTCTTTCGAAACGAATCTCGAGAAAGGGAAGTACAAGCGCGGCGGCAGCACGATCACGATGCAGCTCGCGCGAAACCTGTTCCTCTGGCGCGGCAAGTCCCTGCCCCGCAAAGCGCTCGAGGTCTATCTGACCTGGCGGCTCGAGCACACGCTGACGAAGAATCGCATTCTCGAGCTCTACCTGAACGCCGTCGAGTGGGGACCGGGAATCTACGGCGTCGGCGAGGCGAGCCGGCACTACTTCGGAAAGCCGCCCTCCGCGTTGACGCTCGGCGAGTCGGCGATGCTGGCCGCGATCCTGCCGAGCCCGCTGCGCTGGAACCCCGAGCGCGCGCCACAGCTGGCGCTGCGACGGCAGCAGGAGCTGCTCGCGCGCCTGCGCCGCGAGAACGCCCTCGCGGACCTACCCGCGGTGGCGGAGCCGCCGCGGCAGTGATCGCCGAATCACGAGCAGCCGCTCGTCGCGCCGCAGTTGAGGCACTTGTAGCAGCTGCCGTTGCGCATCATGATCGAGCCGCAGTCGGGGCAGCTCGGCGCGTCGGCCTGCGGGCTGAAGCCGAGCGTCGGCGGAGTCCGCGGCCGGCTCGTCGTCCGGTACGGTGACGAGCCGAGTTCCGGCGGGCCGCGACGCGGTCTCGCCCGCCGCTGAGGCTCGATCCCGCTCGACGAGGCCGATCGCCGTTCTGCCTCGGCGCTCAGGAAGCGCGAGCCGAGGAAGCGGAAGATGTAGTCGATCAGCGACTTCGCCATCGGGATCTCCGGGTTCTTGGTGAAGCCCGACGGCTCGAAGCGCACGTGGCTGAACTTCGAGCACCAGCACCTCGAGCGGCACGCCGTACTGCAGCGCCATCGAGGTGAGCACGCCGATCGTGTCCATCAGGCCGGAGATCGTGCTGCCCTCCTTGGCCATCTTGATGAAGATCTCGCCGGGCGTGCCGTCCTCGTAGAAGCCGACGTGGATGTAGCCCTCGTGCCCGGCGATGTCGAACTTGTGGCAGAGCGCCTGGCGGTCCGGCGGGCAGCCGGCGGCGCACGGGCCGCGGCGTCGACGGCCGCGCTCGGCGCCGACGCCGCCGTCTGCTCGGTCTTGGCGGTGTTGAGCGGCTGCGTCCGCTTGCAGCCGTCGCGGTAGATCGCGACCGCCTTCAGGCCGAGCCGCCAGGCCTCGATGTAGGCCTCCTCGATGTCCTCGACGGTCGCCTCGCTCGGGCATGTTGATCGTCTTCGAGATCGCGCCCGAGATGAACGGCTGCACCGCGCCCATCATGCGGAGGTGGCCGAGGGGGTGGATCGAGCGCGTGCCCGCGCGCCGGCTTGAAGGCGCAGTCGAAGACCGGCAGGTGCTCGTCGCGCAGGTCGCGGCGCGCCCTCGATCGTCTCCTGCTCGTCGATGTACTCGACGATCTCCTGGACCTCGCGCGAGTCGTAGCCGAGCCGCCGGAGCGCGCGCGGCACGGTGTTGTTGACGATCTTCAGCATGCCGCCGCCGACCAGCTTCTTGTACTTGACCAGCGCGATGTCGGGCTCGACGCCGGTGGTGTCGCAGTCCATCATGAAGGCGATCGTGCCGGTCGGCGCGAGCACCGTCACCTGCGAGTTGCGGCACGCCGACGCTCGCGCGCCGAGCGTCGAGCGCCTCGTCCCAGACGTCGCGCGCCGCGCGCGAGCAGGTCGAGCGGCACGAGCGCGGAGTCGAGCTTGTGCGCGTGCGCGCGGTGCTTCTCGATCACGCCGAGCATGCGGCTCGCGGTTCGGCGCGTAGCCCGCGAACGGGCCCGAGCGCCGCCGGCGAGGCGCGCCGACTGCGGGTAGGCCTCGCCGCACATCAGCGCCGTGACCGCGCCGGCGTACTCGCGGCCGGCGTCCGAGTCGTACGGCAGGCCGAGCGACATGAGCAGCGCGCCGAGGTTGGCGTAGCCGAGGCCGAGCTCGCGGTAGGCGTGCGCGTTCGCGCGCGATCTCCGGCGTCGGATAGCTCGAGTTGTCGACGATGATGTCCTGCGCCGTGATCACGATGTCGACGGCGTGGCGGAACGCCGTCGACGTCGAACGTCGCCGTCGTCGTCGACGAACTTCATCAGGTTCAGCGACGCGAGATTGCAGGCCGTGTCGTCGAGGTGCATGTACTCGGAGCACGGATTCGACGCGTTGATGCGGCCGGTGTTCGGGCAGGTGTGCCAGTCGTTGATCGTGGTGTCGAACTGCATGCCCGGATCGCCGCACAGGTGCGTCGCCTCGGCGATCATGCGCAGCAGGTCGCGCGCCGGTAGCGTCTCGCACGACCTCGCCGCGTGGTGACGAAGCGCGTCTGCCACGGTCGCGTCCTCGAGCGACCGCGCGCATGAACTCGTCGGTGACGCGCACCGAGTTGTTGGCGTTCTGGAAGAAGACCGAGCCGTAGGCCGGCCCGTCGAGCGAGCGGTCGTAGCCGGCGTCGATCAGCGCCCAGGCCTTCTTCTCCTCCTCCGCCTTGCAGCGGATGAAGTCGACGATGTCCGGGATGGTCGACGTTGAGCACGACCATCTTGGCGGCGCGCCGCGTCTTGCCGCCCGACTTGATGACGCCCGCCGACGCGTCGGCCGCCCGCATGAAGGACACCGGCCCGGAGGCCGTGCCGCCGCCGCCGAGCCGCTCCTTCGACGAGCGGATGCGCGACAGGTTCACGCCCGAGCCCGAGCCGCCTTTGAAGATGATGCCCTCCTTGCGGTACCAGTCGAGGATCGAGTCCATCGTGTCGTCGACCGAGAGGATGAAGCAGGCCGAGCACTGCGGCTTCGGCTCGACGCCGACGTTGAACCACACCGGGCTGTTGAACGAGGCCTTCTGCTGGAGCAGCAGGTGGGTCAGCTCGTCGGCGAAGGTCTCGCCGGTCGGCCGGCGTGGCGAAGTAGCCCTGCGCCTCGCCCCACGCGCGGATCGTGTCGACGACGCGGCCGATCAGCTGGCGGACGCTGCGCTCGCGCTGCGGGCGTGCCGAGCGGGCCGCGGAAGTACTTCGAGACGACGACGTTGGTGGCGAGCTGCGACCAGCGCTTCGGGGCATCTCGACGTCGTGCTGCTCGAAGACGACCTCGCCGCTCTCGCCCTGGATGACCGCGCTGCGGCGCTCCCACTCGACCTCGTCGTAGGGGTCGACGCCCGCCCGCGTGAAGAAACGGCCGAGCTGAAACGCGCGCCGCCGCTCGTAGCGCTCCTCCGCCGCCTGCCCGCTACGCTGTGTCTGCTCTGCCATAGAGTCCCCCGATTTCCCGCCAGCTCGCCCGACCACCCAATCCGTATATCTAGTATACATGTGGATCATGTGCCACTACATCTTGTGCTGTCAAGCAAAACCCGCGAAGCGTCCGCGCGGTGCCTGAATACGCTCGCGGCCGCGCGAAGATCGCGGGCGCGCCGATTGCCAGAGGCCGGCCGAGACCCTATTCTCGCTGGCGTGGCATCGCGAAGCGTCACGCGCGCCGGCCAGGTGCTGGACGATCTCGTCGATCGTCTGGAATTTCGCGAGCGCCTGCGAGAGCACGCGGTCTGGAACGTGTGGCGAGAAATCGTCGGCGATCTCCTCGCCTCGAAGGCGGAGCCCGTGCGCATCGAAGACGGCAAGCTCTTCATCCGGGTCGCAAACTCCGCGTGGATGCAAGAGCTCCAATTCCTGACGGACGACATACGGCGTCGCTTGAATCATCGTCTGGGCGCATCGATCGTGCGCGAGCTGTTCCTCATCCTGGGTGCCGGGAAAAGGAGCAAAAGAAAAGACCTTCCTATGAAGATCCATCCCGTCGACGAGTCGGCGATCGAAGCACTGGTTCCATCGATCGAAAAGCCCGAGATCGAAGCGGCGCTACGCCGTCTTGCCCGTGCGCGGGCCCGTCGTCTCGGACCTGCCGGCGAATCGTTTTGAGCCGTCCGAGTGATCCCGCCCGAACCGATGAATCGCGCGCCGCGCATCGCATCCGCAAAATTCCGACGAGTGCTCTCGCGGCGCCCGGACGGACTCGTAGCTCGGGACGCGGCGTGATCACGATCGGGCTGACCGGGGGGATCGGCTGCGGCAAAAGCGCGGCGGCAGTGATTCTTGCGGAGCTCGGTGCGGTGCTCATCGACGCCGACAAGGTCGGCCACGAGGTCTACGAACCGGGAAAGCCGTGCTGGGACGCCCTGGTCGACGCATTCGGCCGCGACATCGTAGCCCCCGACGGAACAATCGATCGAAAGAAGCTCGGCGCCCGCGTCTTTTCCGACCCACCGGCGCTAGAGCGTTTGAATGCGATCGTCCAGCCCGGGATCGCCGACGAGATCAACGAGCGCATTCGCTACCTGCGGAGTCGAGGGATCGAAGCGCCCATCGTCGTCGAAGCCGCCGTGCTGATCGAAGCCGGCTGGCAGTGGCTCGTCGACGAGATCTGGGTGATCACCAGCTCGCGCGAGCGGGCGGTCGATCGCGTGGTCGCCACGCGCGGTCTCTCGCGCGAGGAAGTCGAGAGGCGGATCGGCAATCAGATCTCCGACACGGAGCGGACCCGGGACGCCGACTGCGTGATCCGCAACGATGGCTCGCTCGCCGAGCTGCGCGCCGGGATCGAGCGTTGCTGGCGGGAGCGCGTCGCTCCAGCGCAGTCCGAGAGCGAGGCATGAGCGAGAACGGGAGGCTTCGCGGCGTTCTGCTCGACCTCGACGGCACGATCGCCGACTCGATCGAGTTCTTTTACGGCCTTGCCTGCGAGATGCTCGGCGCCGCGAACTATCCTCCGCCCGCGCGCAGCGAGGTGCTCGACGCCATCGCCAACGGTTTGGTTCCTCACGAGCGCTTCTTGCCTGCGGACTTCCCCGACCGCGAGGCCTTTCTGGCGCGGCTCTATCGCGACCATTTCCCGGACTGGATTCGCCGTTACGGAACCGAGACCGAGCCGCTGGTGGGTGCCGTCGAGACCATCCGTGTTCTCGAAGGTCGGGGGCTACGGCTGGCTCTCGTCACGTCGTCTTCCGGTCCCCTGCCCTTTCTCGATCGGTGGGGAATCCGCAGCTCGTTTGCGGCCATCATCGGGCGCGGCGACGTGCGCCGCATCAAGCCCGATCCGGAGGGCGTGCTGCTCGCGCTCGAGCGCTTGAATCTCGATCCCTCGCAGGTCGTCAACGTCGGCGATACGCCGCTCGACGTGCGCGCGGGGCTCGCGGCCGGCGTCACGACGGTCGGCGTTCTCACGGGCGCCGGGACCGAACACCAGTTGCGCGCCGCGGGCGCGTCGCAGATCCTTCGCTCGCTCGCCGAGCTGCCAGATTTTCTCGATCGGGACTTCTCTGATAAGGACGGGTGAATGCGGCATGCGCCGAAGCGGACGACGATCCACGAGGTCTTGAGGATCGCCATGGACCTCGAAAGGCGGACCATGACGCTCTACACCGCCTTCGTGTCGCAGCACGGCTCGGACCCGGAGCTCGCGAAGTTCTGGTTGACGATGGCGCGGCATGAAGCGGGCCATTTCGGCGCGCTCGCACTGGTCGAGAGCATGATTCAGAACGACCCGAACCTCGAAGTCGGACGCAAGGTGTGGTTCGACGAGGTCACGGTCGTCCGGCTCCGTTCGCTGCTAGGTGCTTATCTGCGCGAGGCGCAACGCCCCGTGACGGTGGAGCGCGCGCTCGAGATGGCGATCGACCTCGAGAGCTCGGAGCTCGAAGACGTGGTCGTCGATCTCATGCAGGTCGTCAAAGACACCGTCTGGCGCGAGCAAGCGATGCACTTCTTGATCCACGACCTCGGCGACCTCAGCTACATGGTCGAGAAATTCACCCGCGATCCGAAGCTACTGCGCCGCGCGGACGATCTCCTCGATCGACGGGTGAAGGCGCTTCGCTCCCGAAAAGAGCGGCGCCGCGAAGCCGCCGCACCGGCCGCCCGGTAGGAAGAGACGCGTGATACGAACCCAAATCTGCGAGATGTTCCGCACGGAGTACCCGATCTGGTTGGCGGGAATGGGCGGCGTGTCGATGGCGCCGCTGGTCGCCGCGGTCTCCAACGCGGGTGGGCTCGGCGTCATCGGTGCGGCTACGCTCAGTCCCGAGGGCCTACGACGCGAGATCCGCAAGACGCGCGCGCTCACCGCCAAGCCATTCGCCGTCGACCTACTGGCTCCGATCCCCGAAATGATCCGGCCGCACATGCAGATCGTGTTCGAGGAGAAGATCGAAATATTCGTTGCGGGCCTCGCGGTGCCGCGCGAATTCATCGCGGAGATGCACTCCCGCGGAATGAAGGTCGTGGTCATGATCGGCAAGGTCAGCCACGCCGTGCGAGCCGAAGAAGCGGGCGCCGATGTGGTCGTCGCGCAGGGAACCGAAGCCGGCGGTCATACCGGCGAGATCGGCGCTCTGGCGCTCGTTCCGCAGGTCGTCGACGCGGTCAAGATCCCCGTGCTCGCGGCAGGAGGAATCGTCGACGGGCGGGGGGTCGTCGCCGCGCTCGCGCTCGGCGCTCAAGGCGTGGTGATCGGGACTCGCTTCATCGCTTCGCTAGAGGCGACCGCCGCGCCCTCCTACCAGCAAGCCATCGTTCGCGCCGGTGACGACTCGACGGTGCGCACGCGCTGTTACACGGGCAAGCCGGCGCGCACCATCCGCAATCCTTACGTGACGGAGCTGGAACGGGAGCCGTCGAAGATCCAGCCCTTTCCGCATCAGGTTGCCTATTCTTCGCAGCAAGGCGTGATGGACTACGTGGGACGCGGCGGGGGTTGCGACCCGCAGCGAACGTTCATGCCTGCCGGGCAAGGCTCTGGCGGGATCCACGACGTTCGTCCGGCAGCGGAGATCTTCCGTGCGATCGTCGCCGAGGCTGACCGAATCGTCGAGGAAAAGTTCCGAACGGAAGGCTCGAAACGAGACGCAGCCGCCGCCCGGCTTTGATCGATGCTGCCGCTCCGTCGCCTCGAGATCCGTCGTCACGCCGCGAAAGGGTCGGAGCTCGGGGGCGACAGCCTAAGCCCTGAAGGCATCGAGCAGGCTCACCGATTGGGGCGTTCGCTGCGGGTCGGTTACACGCATCTCTATACCTCCGGTGCGCAGCGCGCGACCCAAACGCTTGCGTGCATGCTCGCGGGCATGGGCCGTCACGTGCTCAATGGCCCCGTCGTCCGCCCGGGACTCGGGTCGTCGCGCGAGGCCGAATGGCGCGCTGCCGCCCGCGCCGCAGAGAGCACGTCGCTCGAGAAGCTACTCGCGCAGAACGAGTCACTGGTCCGCGAAGAATCGGATCGCCTCGCGGCGGAGCTCCGCGCGATTCTCGCCAGTCTTCCCGAGGGCGCTTACGGCCTCGCAATCGGCCACAGCCCGCTCACGGAATGCGGCGTCTATGGCTTGACAGGGACTCTGCATCCCCCGCTTCAGGAGTGTGGTGGATTCTTGATCGTGGAGCTGAAGGGTGGGAGGCTTGATGTGGAGAGCGTGGGGGTATGAACGGTGTGTCGTGGTGGCAAGTAGATGTGCCGTACTGGATCATTAAATTATTGAGCATCTGCGGAGCCGTTGTTCATTACAATTTGCTTCAAATCACGAAGACTCGCCAACCTTCCCATGCGGCCCGCTCGCTGTAGCTATTTGGTACACTAGTTGTTGATCTGCTCGATCTTTCCGAGACTCACAGTCAAGGAAAGGATCGCGTGAATCGCTCATTCGGACCATTCTGCGATACGCTCGGCGGGAAAGGTTATCGTGAAGACGGAGCCTCCCCCATCTCCAGGTTCGTACTTTAGTGTCCCTCCCCAAGTACGCACGAGATTGCTAGAAAGACGCTAGGCCCGCGCCCAGACCACTGCCCAACCTAATTCCTCCGGCCTTGGGAGTAGATAACTGAAACAATCGGTCACGTGCCGCTGCCGATACTCCTGGGCCGTTATCTAAGACCAAAACTTCCGCCCCATTTTGATCGCGCCTTTGGACAGAACGTATCACTATTGCGCCACTACCGTCGTCGTCGACGGACCTGATACTGTTCGTCACAAGATTTCTCAGCACATGGTATGCATGGCCGCGCCTAACGTGCACGACCGGCCAACGGCCTTCAATTGCTAGACTGACTTTTCGTTCCTTGCATTCTGAGCCTAAGTCCTGAGCCAACTCGCAGGCTACATCCACCAAGTTGTACGTCGGCACCTCGTCCTTTTCCTGAGCCACTGCGAACAAGCCCAAAGTTTCAACAGCAGATTCTATGCTGCGCAAGCGGTCGTCGATCATGTCGATGAATCGTGCGCAGCCGTTCAGATCCTTCTCTTGACAACTCCTGAGAGCCTCGTTGCACGCGCCGGAGATGGCTGCGAGGGGGCTGTAGACATCGTGCTGCACCAGTGCGGAAAGCAACACCATACTCTCCCTCGCCGTCTGCTCCTTGCTGTATGCAATCTCTAGTTCGCGCTTTTGCGTGTAGACTTCCAGTGTCTGTTTCCCTCAGCTGTTCCGCTAGTGTCCCCGCCAAATATCCGAACACAAAGAAAAGCAATATCGACCCGCCGAGCACTATCAACTTACCCTCCGGCGTAAAATGTGAAGAGAATGCCACGTGCTGGTGGGGTATTAACGCCGTTTCCTCTGCGACGACCAGAGTGGTGAGACAGAAAGCAGACCATGCCGCGAGTCTAAACGACGTGCTCCTCGTGGAGAAAGTGGCGGAGGTCACGATCATGATGATATAAGCAACGATCGACAATGGAATGTCCAAAGTGCCGAGACAATACACTGACCCCGTCACCGCCAGAATGTCGAAGGTCCAATGAAAACGAAAATCATCCAACGGGTAGCCTCTTTTCTTACCGATCCACCACAAGAGGGGATTAACAAGAATTAGCAGGATCAAAATTCGATCTAGCCAATTCAGGGCTGGTATTTGGCTCAGCTAGCCCCGCTGCTCTTACGCCCAAAAACAGTGCGAGAAATGCAGCGGCAGCAACACCACGAATCATGAGGCCGCGTTTATAGCTCGTGCGGCGATCAGCGAGTGTCCAAGCGGCTTTCATCTTGATGCCTGTATGTATTGTTGTCGTCGACTTTGTACCTCAAACGCTAAGAGGACTTGCGGATTTCATTTCCGGCGTCGCGATTTCTCGGCACGGAAAAACAAAACCGACTACCCACTTTGGACTGTGACTCGACCCAGATTCGCCCACCCCAGCGTTCGACGATCCGCTTCGACATTGCCAGTCCCGACGCCCTCTCCTTCCTGAACGATTCCTGCCACCGTCTGGTCGGGACCCCGATGGTACAACTGAAAGATGCGCTCGCGTTGGCCACTGCTGATACCTATACCATTGTCTACAACGGAAATGATCCACTCTGCTTCCCGACTCAGCGACACGAAATTTGTATTTCTGGATGTGGTTTATCACCCACGTACTTAATGGCGTTGTCGATCAAGTTGGTCAAGACGTGCTTAACCTGTGTCTCACTTGCCAAAATTGTGGGCAGATCTTTGACCGTGTGCGGATTCGCTTTCGACTCCATTCGCGCGGTCTCCGCTCTAAGGATGTCCGAGCACTTCTGCGATATCGATGAGCCGTTCAATCTGCTGCTGATGATCAACCCGAAACAAACGGAGAAGCTGGACTAACATTTCGTTCATCCGTCTCGTATCCTCAAGTAAATGCTCAGCATATCGCCTGCCTCGATCTCTTAGCTTTCCTCCTTCGACTTGCCAAAAGACGCCGGGCAGTTTCGGTGGCGCCAACCGAGACGTTCTTCAGATCGTGGGTTACAATGTGGACAAACCCCTCGATCTCGGTATTGCGTCTCTCCAATTCACGCGTTCTTTCTGCAACTTTGGCTTCCAGCAGCTTGTTGTGCGCCTCAATTTCGTTCCGGGCCCGACCTAGATCCGCGTTCACGCTCTTCAGTTGGTCTGCCAGCGTCCCGGCAAGGTACGCGAAGATGTAGTAGAACGCGATGGCAAACGTAACGGAAGCAATCCGCATCCCATCTGCCATCTCCATGCCCCAAACGTGAGGAGGACTTACCAGGTGGTAGAGTTGTGCGACTGAAAGCACTATAGTCATCACTGCTGCGGCAGAAGCGACCACAAACGACGATCGTTTCGAGAGAAAAGTCGCAGAGGTAACGACGATCATTACATAGGCCAAGAAACCGTAAGGAACATCGAGCCCTCCGAGAAGGTACAATAGACCCGAAATCAAAATTAGATCTATGGTCCAATGGATGTAGAATTGGCGCAGAGGGAAACCGGTTCTCTCGGCAGCAAACCAGTACATTCCGTTCACGGCGACGAGACAACCGAGAATACTGAAAACCTGCGCGAGTTGGAGATCTGGCAGGTATTTCAGTTCAGCGATACAAAAGAAGACAAACGCGAATGCCCCGCTAACCATTGTCCGAAAACGCAGGCCATCGCTGAACTTTTGAATCCGCTCAGCAAGCGGATCGTCTGGACAGGGCAGAAGACTGTTTAATAGTGCTGAAGACACGACTATGCCTTTGGTCAGGTCACAAAGGCCAACGGTCCTGAAGAACTGCTTGTGCGCGTTGGTGCACCGCCTGGAGTGATTCCGTCACGATCCGCCCATGCTCAGCTGCCCTTACGTTCAATGGGCTCGCCTCGAATCGGATAAGATCGCCAAACGTCGCCAGAATGCGACTCCTCGGCAATGGAACGGCGACCGAGACTTTCAGGTTAGTTATCGGGATCGCCGGTAGAGTTACCGCGGCGAATGGCACAACAGCAGCCCTAATCGATTTCGCGAGGCTTACGAGCCCCGGGGAAGCATTGAAGTATGGCCCGTGGCCATCCACGGCCAAAAAGATGCTGCGCCTTTCTTGCATAACAGTTTGCAGCGACCGAAGACGAGCGGCCGGGTCTTGAACACTCACCCGGAGGATCCTTGCTCCGAGCGAAGTGAGTGCAGATTGCATGACGAGGCCGCCGAATGAGTCGTCGGCAACGAAGGCAAATTGTTGTGCTAGTTTCTGATGAAAAGACGATACGAATCCGATGGAAAGCAGCGACACATGGTCGGAGATCCAGAGGGCGTAGATTACGGGACCTTCGTGCCGTTGCTCCTCGAAAACCCTGTCAATGTTGGGATCGTCTCCCTCGTAAACAACCCCGTCAGCAAACGAGAATGCGACCCTCAATGAAGGCCCAATCGCTCTAAGATATCCGCGCAAGGCCGTTGAGGCGATCCGCGTAGAAACCGTAGCGAGAGATCCCACGTCCAGCTACGTCTGGTCAGAAAAGCGATCAACAAGGCGCTCTAAGTCTTGTACCGTCACGAGCGTAACGACTTCCTCCACTTTGATCACAACGTCCAACTCCCTCTCTGCGGCAAAAATCAGATTTAACGCGATGATCGAATCCATTCCCAGATCTTCGCGAAGTCGCTGGTCTGGCAACAACGCACTCACGTCGACGTTGAGCTCCCGGGACAAGATTACCTTAGCCCGATCAACCAGTTCACTCACAGCTACCAACGTCCCTTATCACCAAGGCGGCGTTTCGAGATCCGAATCCGAAGGTAGACGATAAAGCCGTACGAATCTGGGCCTTTCGTGCTTCGTTGGGCACGAAATCGAAACCCAGACGCGAATCCTCAGGAGCTAGGTTGATCGTCGGAGGAAGCGTGGATGACTTGATCGCTCGCGCGCAGGCAATCAGCTCAAGAGCGCCTGCAGCTCCCATGGAGTGTCCGATCATAGATTTGATTGAGCTCAGAGGGATTTGTGGAGCCCGCTCCCCAAACACTTTCCTCATGATATCGAGCTCGATTGGGTCGTTTGCTTTCGACCCGACTGCGTGAGCATTGACGTAATCGACTTCGCTCGGGGCTCAGCTCAGCCTCCTCTAGCGCTAGCCAAATCGCCCGCGCGCCTTCATCTCCCGTCGGCAGGGGGGAGAAGCCGTGGAAGGCATCCGACGTAGCGGAGTACGCTGAGATCTCAGCAAGGGGTACCGCACCGCGCTCGGCTGCGGCATCTTCAGCTTCCAGAATACACGCTCCAGCACCTTCGCTCATAACGAAGCCGTCGCGAGCAGCTGCGAACGGACGAGAGGCACGCTCGGGAGAGTCATTCAAACGCGACATAACTCCCAGGCGGTCGAATGCCGAAAATAGGAAGGGCTCGAGTGGCGCTTCCGCGCCACCGACGATAGCGCGATCGATTAAACCTGCACGGATATGCAACAACGCCATGCCGATGGCATCGGTGGCTGAGGTGCAAGCGGTGGACACGCAGATCGCAGGACCACGAATCTCGAATTGAATGGCTATCTGTGTAGCGACAACGCCAGGGTACGATTGAGCTGGGAACAATGGGTGAACGCGACGTATCCCCTTCTCAAGAAACACCGCATGATTCTCGGCTGCATAGGAAAACGTACCTACCGATGTACCGAAGAAGACTCCGACCCTCCTGGAGTCGGCCCCTCGAATCGAAAGGCGAGCATCCTCGAGTGCCATTCGAGCTGCAGCAACACCCAGCTGCATACAGCGCGCACTTCCTGATATCACTTTCTGTGACATGAAGTCCGCGGGTCGGAAATCTGGGACCTGGCCGGCCACGCGGGTGCCATAGGGCATAGGATCAAATGCTGTGAGCAGTCCGATGCCGGACCTCCCGGCGATCAAGATTCTCCCAGAAGCGGTCCACGCCGGTTCCGTAAACCGTCACGCATCCCATCCCCGTGACAAGTACACGTCGATAGCAGCGTCCTCGGGTGTCGGCTCCTACAGACTTGGACACCCCGTCCACCCCTCGACCCTGGCTCCTGGTTGTAATTGCCATGCGGTTGCGCGATTATTTTCGCGTGTCGTGCCGAACTCTTACGCCTTAATCTCGCCGTTCTGCGTGCTTCAAGTCAAGAGAAGTGAGCTGTGGTGCGACAGAGTTTTAAAAAGTTGATGTAGTGGAGGAGGCAGACACCTGAGGATCCTTGTAGTCGAAGACAACCATCGGCACGCGGAGCTGATTTCCGACGAGCTTCAGGACAGCGCCGTGGCGGCGCACGTGGATTGGGCCGAAACAGGTGCGATCGCGTCGGACATTCTAGCGTCCCAACCGATCGACCTAATCGTGCTCGACTATCGCCTTCCCGACACCGACGGGATCGAGTTCATGAAGGGGTTGCGCTCTCGCGGGATCGACACTCCGGTCATCTTCGTGACGACCGCTGATTCCGTCCAGCTGGCCGTCGAGGCCATGAAGCTCGGAGCCGAAGACTTCGTGCAGAAGCAGGAGGGATACCTCGCGGTGCTCCCCCTGGTCGTCCGCGAGGCTCTCGAACGGCTACGGCTGCGGCAGGAGAAGACCCGGCTCGAGGGCGAGCTCCGTCAAGCGGAGCGTCTGGCCTCGCTCGGAATTCTCGCTGCAGGGTTGGCGCACAACATCAACAACCGCCTCACCTCGCTCAAGACGTTCTTCGATCTCATCCCCCAGCGCTACGACGATCCTTATTTCCGCAACGAGTTCCTCAAGACCTGCCAGATGGACCTCGAAAAGATCGCTCTGCTCGTTCACGAGCTGACGCGCTACGCCTTCACGGAAGGCTCGCCTCGCGCGCTCCAACCGCTGACCGAGCTCATCATGCGGGCGATCGGCCACCTCGACGACGAGATCCACAAGAAGCAACTGCGCGTCCGGACCGAATTTGCCGAGGTGCCGCGGATCCCGCTCGATCCCGAGGGAGTCAAGCAGCTCTTCATAAACCTGCTGAAGAATGCGGTTCAAGCGAGCCCGATCGGCGGTGAAATCCTCGTCAGCCTGGCTCTCGAGGACCGCGACGAGCCGCACATCGTCGCTCGCATTCGGGACCACGGACCGGGATTGCCGGCCGAAATGCGCGAACGCATCTTCGATCCGTTCTTCACGACCAAGGACCATGGCCTCGGCATCGGGCTCTACCTGTGTCACAAGATCGCCAGCTTGCACCGGGGTCGCGTCGAGGCGGTCGAGGCCGATCGGCGAAGGAGCCGAGTTCGCGGTATTCTTACCGGTCGAGCCGGGAGAAGAAGGCGCCACGCCGTCTTCCGAAGTGATCGGCTGACGCGTCGTCGTCCGCTCATCTTGAAGGGCGCATCGGCACGGGATAGCTCTTTGGGCTCATGCCGACTCCTCAAGAGATTCTCTCGCAGCTGAAACACGTGGCGTATCCCGGCTTCAGTCGGGACATCGTCGCCTTCGGCTTCGTGAAGGACATCGAAGTCGGCGGTCGCGGCGTGACGATCACGCTCGCGCCGACCACCGAGAACCAAGAAGTGATCGGTGAGATTCGCCGGCGCGTGGTCGAGACGGTCCAGGCCATGGGTGTGCCGATGGTCGAGATCATCATCGAAGAGCCGCCGCGCGCGACGCTCGGTTCGATTCGACCGAAGCCCAAAGTCGGCAACGTCAAGAAGATCATCGCGGTGGCGAGCGGAAAGGGCGGAGTCGGCAAGTCGACGGTCGCCGTCAATCTCGCGCTCGCGCTTCGCGGCCTCGGGCGCGAGGTAGGTCTGCTCGACGCCGACGTCTACGGGCCAAGCGTCCCCGTCATGCTCGGCCTTTCGGAGCGGCCCCGTGCCGACGAGGAGAAGCGGATCGAGCCGATCGAGCGCCATGGCCTGCGCGCGATCTCGATGGGGCTTTTCGTCGAGGATGCCAAGCCGATCATTTGGCGAGGCCCGATGATCACCAAGCTGCTGGTCGAGTTCGTGCGCAACGTCTTGTGGGGCGACCTCGACTATCTCGTCATCGATCTGCCGCCGGGCACGGGCGACGCCCAGCTCACGATCTGCCAACAGGTGCCTCTCTCGGGCGGCGTGATCGTCACCACGCCGCAGGAGGTGGCGCTCCTCGACGTCAAACGCGGCGTGACGATGTTCCGCGAAGTCAACGTCCCCGTGCTCGGTGTCGTCGAGAACATGAGCTACCATCTGTGCCGCAAGTGCGGACGCCGGCACGATCTCTTCGGCAGCGGGGGCGGGCAACAAATGGCGGAGAGATTCGGGATCCCATTGCTCGGCTCCCTGCCGTTGGTGCGCGAGGTGCGCGAAGCGGGGGACCGGGGCGCGCCGATCGTAGCCGCGGACCCGGGTCACGTTCTCAGCCGCACGTTCGTGGAGATCGCGCAGCGCCTCGAGCAGGGTCTCGAGCGGCATCACGCCACTACGGCGCGCGCACCCTTCCTGCGGTAGGAACTCTCTGCGGGCTCGTCCGGTCGAAACGAGTGCGCCTCGACGCTCACATAAGCATCAGTAGTGGAAGCACGGCAGAGCCTATCGTCATCGCCAAATAGCCGACGGACATCAGAATTTTGGTTGCCGTTCCCGATGAAGTCGAATTTTCGGGGCGGCCGAAGCCGTCGTCGTCTGCGTCGTCTTGGTCCAGCACTTCCTGCTCTCCGCCGTCGTCCGCGGCCACCATATGCGGCTTCGCATCTGGGTCGAGCGACGTGGAGCACCCACCCATCGTCGCGGCGAACACGAAGACGAAGAGGATCAGGACGAGCGCCTTGTTTTTGCGGCTCATGTCGGTCTTTTAGCAGCATGCGGGGGATAAAGTCGAAGACACGTGGAAACGAGACCGGCCGGTGAGCGAGCGTGGCGGCCTCTCGAACGCGCCTGCCGCGATCGCCCGCATCGCGGTGATCCCCCCGATTTCCGGTCACGAGCTGCTCGCCTATTCGATTCCCGCTTCGCTCGCCGGCCGCGTGGGCGAGGGCATGCGTGTGCTCGTGCCGCTCGGCCCGCGGCAGGTGACGGGGATCGTGCTCGGCCTCGGCGGCGATCACCCGGGCGTGAAGCTGCGCGACGTTCTCGACGTCCTCGACGAGTCACCGCTGCTCTCACGCGAGCTCCTCGCCCTATGTCGCTTCGCTTCGTCTTACTATCTCGCTTCACTCGGCGAGGTCCTGGGAACCGCGGTGCTCGCGGGCCTGCGAGCGCAGAGCCATCGGTTGGTTCGCCGGCTCGCACCGGGAGAGCCCAAAGGACTCACGCGCACCAAAGCGGAGATCCTCTGTCGTCTCGCCGGGGACCGCCCGGTGCGGGCGGCCACGCTCGCGCGCGGAATTCGTTCTACTTCGTTCTACGAGGCGCTTCGCTCGCTCGCGGCCGACGGATGGATCGTGATCGAGGAAGTCCACGCTCGAGCGTCCGCCAATGTCCGTTACGAGAAGATCTGGAAGATCGCCCGCGAAGTCACTCCCGAAGAGCACACCGCGCTCGAGCGGCGCGCCAAGGCACAGGCGAGCCTGCTCCGGCGCCTGGCCGACGCGGGCGCCGCGGGTGTACGGGCGAGCGAGCTCGGCTCGCCCGCCGCCGCTGCGGCACTCCGAGGACTCGAGCAGCGCGGGCTCGCTCGCTTCGAACGGATCGAGACGTACCGAGCCGTCGTCGCGCTGCGCGAACGGCTCGAGGCACCGCTCGCGGCCAACCCTGCCCAGCGCGAAGCGATCGAAGCGATCGCTGATTGCGCTGCCCGGCGCTCGTTCGAGCCCTTCCTGCTCCACGGAGTGACCGGAAGCGGCAAGACCGAGGTCTACCTGCAGGTCGCGGCGCGCGTGATTGAGGCCGGCCGCGGCGTTCTCATCCTCGTGCCCGAGATCGCGCTGACGCACGATCTCGTCCAGCGCGTTTGCGCCCGCTTCGGCGCCTCCGTCGCGCTCCTGCACAGCGGGCTCTCGGACAGCGAGCGTTTCGACGAGTGGCGGCGACTCGCACGCCGCGAGGCACGCGTGGCGATCGGCGTGCGCTCTGCCGTGTTTGCCCCGCTGCCCGACCTCGGCCTGGTGGTCGTCGACGAGGAGCACGACGGGGCCTACAAGCAGGAAGAGGGGCTTCGCTACAATGCGCGTGATTTGGCAATCGTGCGCGCGCGCGATTCTTCGTGCCCAGCCGTCCTCGGCTCGGCGACACCCTCGATCGAGACTCATCACAACGCACGCACCGGTCGCTATCGATTGCTTCAGCTCTCGGAGCGCGTCGAGCGCCGGCCGCTGCCGATCGTCGAGCTCATCGACCTGAAGGCCGAACGGCCCGAGGGAGATCCTCCCGTATTGGCGCCCCGCCTGCGCGAGGCAATCGTCGCCAACTTCGCCGCCGGCGGACAGACGCTGCTCTTCATCAACCGGCGCGGGTACGCGCACTATCTTCAGTGCACTCTGTGCGGCTCTGTCATAGAATGCCCGAACTGCAGCGTCACGCTGACCTTTCACCTGCGGCTGCGCCGGGTGCGGTGCCACCACTGCGACCATTCGGTCCCCGCGCCAGATCTCTGCCCGCAGTGCGCGAGCCCGCACCTGCGCGACTTCGGCATCGGCACCGAGCAAGTCGAAAGCGTGCTCCGGGCGCTCATCCCGGCGGCGCGGATCGCGCGTCTCGACCGCGATACGACGGCCCGCAAGGGAGCGCTCGGCGAGATGCTCGGCGACTGGGGAGCGGGACGGGTCGACGTGCTCGTCGGCACGCAGATGGTAACCAAAGGGCACGACGTGCCGGGCGTGACGCTCGTCGGCGTCGTCGCATCGGACCAGACGCTCAACTTCCCCGACTTCCGCGCCGCCGAGCGAACGTTCCAGATCCTCACGCAGGTGGCCGGCCGCGCCGGCCGGGGCGATCAAGCCGGGCGCGTTCTCGTGCAAACCTACCGGCCGACGCACTACGCGGTCCGCTTCGCGGTCGCCCACGACTTCACCGGCTTCGCCGAGCAGGAGCTCCGCTATCGCGAGTCGCTCGGCTATCCGCCCTACTCGAAGCTCGCGAACCTGCGCTTCGACGGTATCGATGCGCCCCGTGTAGAAGCGCTCGCGCGCGCTACGGCCGAGCGCCTGCGCACCGAGAATCTGCGTCAGCCACGGGCGCGACAAGCGACGATCCTCGGTCCCGCGCCCGCGCCACTCGAGCGCCTGCGCGGCCGCTACCGATGGCAGATATTGGTCAAGGGAAAAGATGCGAAGACTCTGCAGAGCCTGCTCCGCCCGGTCGCGAACGCGAGCGAGCGGCGGGGCCGCGGTAGTGACGTTCGCGTCTGCGTCGACGTCGATCCCTATGGCATGCTTTGATTCCCCGGTGAAAGGCGCTACCTTCGATCGGCGGGATGCAAACGATTTACAAATACCCCGCTGACGTTCTCAAGCGGGTCGCGAAACCGGTGCGGACGATCGACGGCACGCTCGTCGCGTTCCTGGATCAAATGGCGAAGACGATGTACGCGGCGCCCGGCGTCGGTCTCGCCGCGCCGCAGGTCGGCATTTCCGAGCGGGCGATCGTCCTCGATTGCGATTCCGCTGAAGAGCGGGCGGAGGGTACCGGACGCGGACTGCTTCGGCTCATCAACCCGGAGATCATCGAAGCCGAAGGTACGATCCTCTGGGAAGAAGGGTGCCTGTCCGTGGTCGACTTCACGGCGGAGGTGAAGCGCGCGGCACACGTGCTCGTGCGAGCGTTCACTCCCGAAGAGAAGGAGTTGCGCATCGAAGCGGAGGGCCTCCTCGCGGTGGCGCTCCAGCACGAGATCGACCATCTCGATGGGAAGCTCTTCATCGACCGCATCAGCCGCTTGAAGCGCGACCTCTACAAGCGAAAGCTCAAGAAGCTGCAGCGCGAAGGGCGCTTCGAGGAAGCCGCGGCAAAAAATCCGGTGGTACACATCTAAGAACGGGGCTTCAGACTTCGGGATTCCGGCTTCCGCACGACGCTCCTTGTGCCTTGAAGCCTGAAGCCCGATATCTGAAGCCTTCCATGAGACTCGTCTTCTTCGGCACCCCCGCGTTCGCTGCGCAATCGCTCCGCGCCCTGCTCGAGCGAGGTCACGAAGTCGCCGCCGTGTTCACCCAGCCCGATCGACCGGCTGGAAGGGGACAAACGCCCCACATCTCGGCGGTGAAGCAGCTCGCGCTCGAGCGCTCTCTGGCAATCGAGCAGCCCGAGAGGCTCCGCGATCCTGCGGTGGTGGAGCGCCTGCGCGCATTCGGTCCGGAGGTGATCGTCGTCGCAGCGTACGGGAAGATCTTGCCGAAGAGCGTCCTCGACGTACCCGCGCACGGCGCGCTCAACGTTCACGCATCGTTGCTGCCGAAATACCGCGGCGCGGCGCCGATCCAGCGGGCGATCCTCGCCGGCGATCCAACGACCGGCATCACCATCATGCAGATGAACGAGCAAATGGATGCTGGTGACGTCCTCCTTCAGGAAGCAATTCCGATCCGCTCCGACGATACGGCCGAATCACTCGGCGCGCGCCTGGCAGACCTCGGCGCGCAACTGATCGTCGTCGCCCTCGATCGGCTAGCCCGCGCTCTCCTGGAACCGAGACCGCAGCGCGACGCGGACGCCACGCTCGCGCCGATGGTGAAGAAGGAGGAAGGGGCGATCGACTGGACCCGCAGCGCCGCGGAGATCGAGCGCGCGGTGCGCGCCTTCACACCCTGGCCGAGCGCCTACAGCTTCATCGCCGGGAAGCTCCTGAAAATTCACCGAGCCGCGGTATGCCCCGCGGCGACTCGCGCAGCGCCCGGGACCGTGGCGCGCGCCAGCGGAGACGTGCTCGAAATCGCCACCGGTAACCAGGGCTTGCGCGTCCTCGAGGTGCAGCTCGAAGGCAAGCGGCGTCTCGGCACGCGGGAATTTCTTGCCGGCAAGCCGCTCCACCAAGGCGATGTGCTGGGACGGTGAACGCCGCCGGCTTCCGTCTATCGGCAGGAAGTCACCGCTCTTTGCGGCATCGCGTGGGCAGTAGTCGGCCGTCGTTGGCCGTTGAGCCCTCCGCGCTCGTTCAGTATGTTCGAACCGTCATGACGCTCGTCGCGCCGTCGATCCTCTCTGCCGACTTCAGCCGGCTCGGCGACGAGGTCGACGCGGTGACCAAAGCCGGCGCGGATTGGATCCACGTCGACGTCATGGATGGCCACTTCGTGCCCAACATCACCATCGGCCCGCTGGTGGTCCACGCGATCCGCGGGCGCTCGCCGAAGTTCTTCGACGTGCATCTCATGGTCGAGGACCCAGACCCGCACATCCCGCGCTTCATCGAAGCGGGCGCCGATCAAGTCGCCGTTCATCCCGAGGCCTGCGACGACTTCTCCGCCACGCTGCGCTTGATCCGCAACGGAGGCGCGAAGATCTCCGCGGCCGTAAACCCTGAGACCGCGCTCTCGGTGCTCGATCGCTTCTGGGCAGAGATCGACACGTTGCTCGTGATGAGCGTCCACCCCGGCGCCGGGGGCCAGGAATTCATCGTCGAAGTACTCGACAAGATCCGCGAGGCAGCGCGCATCAAGCGCGCGGGGGGCCACCGCTTCGCGATAGAGGTCGACGGCGGGGTAAAACCGCACAATGCTGCGGAGATCGTTCGCGCGGGTGCCGAGGTCTTGGTCGCGGGTTCTGCTGTATTCGGCGCCGCGGACTATGCCGAAGCAATCGAGGCGCTGCGGCAAGCGGGAAGTGGGGACGTTGCGGCCTTAGTGGAATAAGTCAGCGGCGCAGCCGGAGAAGAAATGGTGCAACGGACTTATTCCACTAAGGCCGCAACGTCCCCACTTCTCCCTCCGTTTACGCACCCGGCACCCTATGTTAGTAGACCCGCTTCGGCGTCGGGGTGTAGCTCAGCTTGGTAGAGCGCACGGTTCGGGACCGTGAAGTCGGAGGTTCAAATCCTCTCACCCCGATTTCTGCTTCTCTCGAGAGGGAACTCATGACATTCGCGCCGATCGCTCGCTGGATGGCAAGCGTCGTCCTGCTCTCCACCATCGAGCTCGCCGCATTTGTGGGGCCCGCGGAGATCTCGGGAATCGACAAGGTCTATCTCCGCGCGGGTCCCGGCACCGATGCCGCACCTCTCGGCGTCCTGAATGGCGGGGATCAAGTGAACATCCTCGATGCAGAGGGCTCTTGGGCGAAGGTCCAAACCCGAGACGGCACGGTCGGTTTCGTCTATCACCGTTACGTGGTTCCCAGGTCCGACGGTAGCAGCGCTCAGGTTGCGCCGGAGACGACTCCGCCGCCCGGCAACGTAGCTGTTGCGCCGACCGAGGCACCCCCGGTCCCTTCCCCGGCGGAGACGGTCGCCGCGCCCAAAGACGAGCTCTCTGCCGAGCTCGCGGATTTGCGCGCAGAGGTCGCCGATCTCAAGCAAAAAGTCCAAGAGAGGGCAGACCAGGCCGGTGAGGCGCAAGCCCCGGGTGGAGGGGCAATTTCCTCGATTTCGCCGGTGCCGGTCAGCGCTCCCGCCGCCCCGCCGGCGCCCTCCGCGCGAGAACAGGGCGTCGGCGTGTTGGCCGTCGCGTTCCTGTCGCTCCTCGTCGGCTGGGTTCTCGGCTCGGCATTCGGGCGCCGGCGTTCGCGGTCGCAGCGTCCGCGCCTGCGCCTCTGATCCGTGGCAGCAGCCGTCGCGATCGCCCTCGCCTATCTGATCGGTTCGATCCCGACCGGAGTTCTGCTCGGTCGGTTGGCCGGCGTCGACGTGCGCTCTACGGGCAGCGGCAACATCGGCGCGACGAACGTCGCCCGCACCGCGGGGCGGACGCTCGGCATCCTTACGCTCATCGGTGATGCCCTAAAGGGCTTGGTCCCGGTGCTGGCCGCGCGCGCGTTCGAACTCGGGGACGCGACGGTGGCAGGCGTCGCGGTCGCCGCGTTGTGCGGGCACGTGTTCTCGATCTTCCTCTCGTTCCGAGGCGGAAAGGGAGTCGCAACCGGCGTCGGCGTGCTGCTCGGCCTCGCGCCCGCCATCGCCCCGATCCCGCTTTGCGTCTTCGCATTGACGATGGCTTTCTCGAGGATCGTTTCGCTGAGCTCGATCCTCGCCTCTCTCAGCGCGCCGATCGTCGTCTGGGCTTTTCGCTACCCACCACCGTTCGCCTGGGCTGCGGCTGCGATAGGACTGCTGATCGTGATACGGCACCGCGAGAACATCGCACGGCTCGTCGCGGGAACAGAGCGACGATTCGAGAGCAGAAAGGCCTGACCAAAGAGGCAGCAATGCCCGAAAACTCACCACCCTCGACGTCGAAAAGACTCGGCCGCAGGGGCTCTTTCCGTCGCGGCATGTCGGTTGCTTCTTTTTCGCCAAAAGACCGGAGCGGCGGCGCCGCGCCTCGATGACCCGGATCTTTACAAATCTCTCCTCTTTAACATATGGCTTACCGACGTTGCCCACCGCCCGTTTGCGCCACGCGTCCACGGCAGCGTCATAAGAGGAGCTCGTCATGAAGAAGGTCGAAGCGATCATCAAGCCGTTCAAGCTCGACGAGGTGAAGGAGAGCCCTCAGCGCGATCGGCGTCCAGGGCCTCACGGTCAGCGAGGTGAAGGGCTTCGGGCGCCAGAAGGGCCACACCGAGCTCTACCGCGGCGCCGAGTACGTCGTCGACTTCCTGCCCAAGGTGAAGCTCGAGATCATCGTCCGCGACGAGCAGGTGGCGCGAGGTCGTCGAGGCGATCGAGAAGGCGGCCAAGACCGGCCGCATCGGCGACGGCAAGATCTTCGTCCTGCCGATCGACGAGGTCGTCCGCATCCGCACCGGCGAGCGCGGGAGCGACGCGATCTGAGTCCGCGACACGGCGGACCGCGCAAGCATCGACAACCGATCGAGCTCTCGATCGGCAGTTGCCACGAGAACACAGAATCAGGAGGAGCGAGGCAAGATGAGACCGAAGGACGTGCTCAAGTTCGCAAAGGAGAACAAGGCCGAGGCGTCGATCTCAAGTTCCTCGACTTCCTCGGCATCTGGCAGCACTTCACGATCCCGATGAGCGAGCTCGACGAGGAGCTCTTCGAGGAAGGCAGCGGCTTCGACGGCTCGTCGATCCGCGGCTGGCAGCCGATCAACGCGTCCGACATGCTGGTGGTGCCGGATCCGGCGACGGCGGTCATGGATCCGTTCATGCGCGGCGCCGACGCTGTCAGCCTGATCTGCAACATCGTCGACCCGATCACCAAGGAGGACTACTCGCGCGACCCGCGCAACATCGCGCGCAAGGCCGAGGCGTACCTCAAGTCGACCGGCATCGGCGACGCCGCCTACTTCGGCCCCGAGCCGGAGTTCTTCATCTTCGACGAGGTCCGCTACGAGCAGAACCAGCACGAGCGGCTTCTACCTCGTCGACTCGCGCGAGGGCCAGTGGAACACCGGGCCGCGATCGAGAAGGCCCGAACCTCGGCTACAAGCCGCGCTACAAGGAAGGCTACTTCCCGGTGCCGCCGACCGACACGCAGCAGGACATCCGCAGCGAGATGGTGCTGACGATGGAGAAGGTCGGCATCCGCGTCGAGAAGCAGCACCACGAGGTGGCGACCGCCGGTCAGGCCGAGATCGACATGCGCTTCCTGCCGCTCGTCAAGATGGGCGACGCGCTCATGTGGTACAAGTACATCGTCAAGAACGTCGCGCGCAAGCACGGCAAGACGGCGACGTTCATGCCGAAGCCGATCTTCGGCGACAACGGCACGCGGCATGCACACCCACCAGTCGATCTGGAAGGGCGAGAAGCCGCTCTTCGCCGGCGACGGCTACGGCGGCATGAGCGAGCTCGGCGATGCACTACATCGGCGGCATCCTGAAGCACGCGCCGGCGCTGGCCGCGTTCACCAACCCGACCACCAACAGCTACCGCCGCCTGGTGCCGGGCTTCGAGGCGCCGGTCAACCTGGCGTACTCGAGCCGCAACCGCTCGGCCGCGGTCCGCATCCCGATGTACTCGCCGTCGCCCGAAGGCGAAGCGCATCGAGGTGCGCTTCCCCGATCCGACCTGCAACGGCTACCTGGCCTTCGCGGCGATGCTGATGGCCGGCCTCGACGGCATCGAGAAGCCGGCTCGACCCCGGGCGAGCCGCTCGACAAGGACATCTACGCGCTCACGCCCGAGGAGCTGAAGGACGTCCCGTCGATGCCGGGCTCGCTCGACGAGGCGCTCGACAACCTGCAGAAGGACCACGAGTTCCTGCTCAAGGGCGACGTCTTCACCGAGGACGTGATCGAGACCTGGATCGAGTACAAGATGGCGAACGAGGTGAGCGCGATCCGGCTGCGCCCGCATCCGTACGAGTTCGCGCTCTACTACGACGCCTGAGTCGATCGCGGTAGGCACCGTGTGGCGAAGGCCGGCCCCCGGTTTCGGGGACCGGCCTTTTCGTTCGTGGAATACTCGGCGCTCGATTTTCATCGGCTCTGTCCGGATCACTCGAGCGGGAAACTAAGTGCTCCCTTTCGGAAATACGGTGGCGTAGGCCGAAGGTCATCGTGGCCGCCTGCAAGGCGCGACGACGAGCGATACTCTTGCGGTATCGCGAGGAGGAGCAACGCAGCAGGCGGCCACGAGGACCGAGGAATACGTCGCCGTATTTCCGAAAGTGAGCACTAAGCTGCATTTGCGGCCGCCTCGTACAGCAGTCGCTCGGTCTCTTCCCAGCCGATGCACGCGTCGGTGATCGACACACCGTACTCGAGAGCGTCGCGCCGTTGCCAGTCTTGCCTGCCGGGTCGAAGATTGCTCTCGAGCAGGACCCCAGCGATCCGCGACTCCCCGGCCCGTACCTGTCGCAACACCTCGCGGAGCGCGCTCGCCTGGAGGCGGTGGTCCTTGCCGGAGTTGTCGTGCGAACAATCGATCATCACGGGGCGAGCGATCGCTTCGCCCGAGACCAGCGCGGCCGAACGCTCCACGTCCTCCCGGCGGTAGTTCGGCCGCCCCCCTCCCCCGCGCAAAATCACGTGCCGGTTCGGATTGCCGTAAGTGCGCACGACCGTCGGCGTGCCATCGGCACCAACGCGCACGAACGTGTGCGAGCACCCGGCGGACTTCATGGCGTCGACCGCTCCCTGGAGGCATCCATCCGTACCGTTCTTGAAACCGACGGGCATCGGAAGGCCACTCGCCACCTCGCGGTGGATTTGGCTTTGGGACGTGCGCGCACCGATCGCCGCCCAGGAAAGCAGATCCACCAGATAAGGGTGCGTCGTCGGATCGAGCACCTCGCTGCCACACGGGACGCCGAGCTCGTTGATCGCGACCAGAAGCCGCCGCGCGAGCTCGAGCCCAGCCGCGACGTCGCAGGAGCCGTCCAGATGCGGATCGTTGACGAGGCCCTTCCAACCGACGGTCGTGCGCGGCTTCTCGAGGTAGGTGCGCATGACGATCACCAGATTCTCGCGCGTGGCCTTCGCGACCGATCGCAATCGCTCTGCGTACTCCAAGGCGATCCCGAGATCGTGAATCGAGCATGGCCCAACGACCGTCAGCAGCCGCTGGTCGCGACCGTGGAGAACGTCGGCAATCGTCCGTCGGCTCGCTCGCACGATCCGCTCGGCTGCCTCCGACAGCGGGATTCGTCGCTTGAGCTCGCTCGGAGACGAGAGCGAAGAGATCTCGACTGCACCTTCGTCAGCGGTCGACTCTACGGTATCCATGTCGTTCGTCCTCCCGAGCAAAAAAAGAAGCCCTGAGAGTGCTCCCAGGGCTTCGGGTCCTACGGCGGCTATCGTGCGGCTTACGCGCTCACGTGGCGGTCCCTCGCCCTGGCCTTGGCCAAAAGTAGGTAAAGTACGCGAATCGGCAGCCGGCGGTATTGAACATTTGCGCGCTTCTAGTCTTGCCTGATTCGATCGTCGGGGTCAAAGAATCTCACCCCACCGCTTTCAGGTCCCTTGATCCCAGGACCGTAAGTACTTCTCTTGCTCCGCCGTCAAGCGGTCGATCCGGATTCGCATGCTGGCGAGCTTCAGCGTCGCGACGCGATCCTCGATCGCCTTGGGAACCTCGTGGACCTTGACTTCGAGGCGTCGGGCGCGGCCGTTCTTCGCGGCCCATTGCGTCATCAACGCCTGGGTGGCGAAGCTCATGTCCATGACCGCTGGGGGGTGTCCCTCCGCCGCGGCGAGGTTCACGAGCCGCCCCTCACCGAGGAGATAAAGCGTGCGGCCAGCTTTCAAGACGTAGCCGTCGACCGATGGTCGTACGTTCTTCATCACCTTCCTGGACATTGCCCGCAGCGCCTTGATGTCGATCTCGATGTCGAAGTGCCCGGCATTGGCGAGCAAAGCCCCGTCCTTCATCTTCGCGAGGTGCTCCCTGCGGATCACGTGCGCGTCACCGGTCAGCGTCACGAAGATGTCGCCGACGGCGGCCGCCTCCGCCATGGGCATCACGCGCAAGCCATCCATGGCCGCTTCGAGCGCCTTGATGGGATCGACCTCGGTGACGATCACGTTAGCGCCCATTCCCCTCGCGCGGCTCGCCACGCCCTTGCCGCACCAGCCGTACCCCGCGACGACGATGTTCTTGCCCGCTAGCAGAACGCTGGTCGCGCGCAGGATCCCGTCGATGGTCGATTGCCCCGTGCCGTAGCGATTGTCGAACAAATGTTTGGTCGCCGCATCGTTCACGGCTACCACAGGGATCTTGAGGGCTCCGTCGGCGGCCATGGCGCGCAGACGAATCACGCCGGTCGTCGTCTCCTCCATGCTCGCGACCACGCGATCGGAGATCTTGGCGTATTCCGTGTGCAGCAGCGAGACCAGGTCCGCGCCGTCGTCGAGGGTCACGTCGGGTCGCGCATCGAGCACCGCGCGCAGGTGGTCGTAGTAGGTCTTGTGGTCCTCGCCGTGGATGGCGAAGACCGGGATCCCCTCCTTCACGAGCGCGGCGGCGGAGTCGTCCTGGGTGGAAAGCGGATTGGATGCGCAGAGCAACGCCTTTGCCCCCGCGGCCTTGAAGGCGCGCATCAAGTTGGCGGTCTCGGCGGTCACGTGCAGGCACGCGCCCACGGTCAGGCCCTTCAGCGGCCGCGAGCGGGCGAACTCCTCGCGGATCCGTCGCAGCACCGGCATGCCCTGCTCGGCCCAGTTGACGCGGTTCAGGCCCTGCTTGGCGAGGGCTGGCTTGGCGATGTCGTATCCGCTTCCGTTCGAGCCCACGCTCACCATCCCTCCTTGCGCAGCTTCTCCACGCCATCCGTCTTCTCCCAGGGGAAGAGCCCACCCTCGGGGCTACGCCCGAAGTGCCCGTACGACGCGGTCGGCTGATAGATTGGCCGCTTCAGGTCGAGGGCTTCGATGATTCCGGCGGGGCGGAGATCGAAGTTCTTGGTCACGAGCTCGACGATCTTCTCGTCGGGAATGAGCCCGGTGCCGAAGGTATCGACCAGAACCGAGAGCGGCCGCGCGACGCCGATCGCGTAGGCAACCTGCACTTCGCATTTCTTCGCTAACCCAGCCGCGACGACGTTCTTCGCAACGTAGCGAGCCATGTACGCGGCGCTGCGGTCGACCTTCGAGGGATCCTTGCCTGAGAAGGCACCGCCGCCGTGACGACCGTACCCGCCGTAGGTGTCGACGATGATCTTCCGACCGGTCAGACCGCAGTCCCCCTTGGGCCCCCCCGTCACGAACCGCCCCGTGGGGTTCACGTGATACTTCGTCTTGGCGTCGAGGTACTGCGCTGGGATGATCTTCTTGATCACCTCTTCGATGACGACTTCCTGCAGCGTCTCATTGGAGACGTCCGCGGAGTGCTGCGTGGAGATGACCACCGAGTCGACGCGAACCGGCTTTCCGTCACGATATTGAACCGTCACCTGCGACTTCGCGTCCGGCCGGAGAAACGAGTGTTGGCCGTCCTTTCGGACCTTGGCCAGGTATCTGACGAGCTCGTGCGCCATCTGGATCGGCAGCGGCATATGCTCGGCCGTCTCGTCACACGCAAAGCCGAACATCATCCCCTGGTCGCCTGCCCCCTGCTCCTTCCTGCTCGACGCATCGACGCCCATCGCGATATCCCCAGATTGGCGGTCGAGGGCGATCAGCACGGCACAGGTATCGGCATCGAAACCCATTTCGGACGAGACGTATCCGATGTCGCGAACGACCTTCCGGACGATGTCCGGGTAGCTGAGGAGAGCGTTCGTGGTGATCTCGCCCGCGACCACGACCATCCCGGTCTTGGCGAGGGTCTCGCAGGCCACACGACTTTGCGGATCCTGGGCGATCAGCGCGTCGAGGATGGCGTCCGAGATCTGGTCGCACATCTTATCGGGATGCCCCTCGGACACGGACTCCGAGGTGAAGAAGAAGTCTTTCAAGGCCATGAAATCCCTCCACGGGGGACGTGGGCGGAAACAAAGATTCGTAGCCGATCAGCGCCGTACAATCAATCCCGGCGCCTGAAGAGCCTCCATTCTCGGGTCGCTTGTCGCACGATTGCGAACGGCGCGGGGGCGTGCTCAGGCACGATACTACCTCGACGGAACGGTGCTACCTACTCTGGCTCCCTGAACTTGTCACCTATCAACCCCCCGATCTTCGCGAGCACCTCTTGCGCGGCGGGCCCGCGGGCTTCCACCTCGATCGAGCTTCCCATGCCGGCGGCGAGCATCATCAAGCCCATGATGCTCTTGCCGTTCACCACCTCCTCGTCCTTGCAGACGAACACGTCCGCGTCGAGCCCCGCAACCGTCTGCACGAAGAGGGCCGCCGCTCGTGCGTGGAGCCCGAGGCGGTTCTGGATCACGAAGGTCTCCTTCAACGAAGGGCTCCGCGGCTCGCTCATCGACGCACGGCTCCGGCGGTCGAGCGGCTGCGCTCACTCGCCCAAAATATGTGGTCTCGGCCGTACTCGCGAATGAAGCCCGCGAACTCCCGTAGCCCCATGATGCCGCGGGCGCTTGCCGCTTTGACGAGCATCGGCATGTTCACCCCGGCCACGACCTCCGCGCGCGACGTGTCGGCTACCATGAGGCTTAGATTCGTGGCGGTATCGCCAAGCATGTCGGTCAGCACGAGCACGCCGTCGCCGTCGTCGACTCGCTCGAGCATGCGACGGATCTCGCCTTTGACGACCTCCGGATCCTTCTCGGAGCTCGAGACGGCCCTGAGCGCCGGAACGGGACCGAGCACGCCATTCAGGGTCCGAACCATCTCTTCCCCGAGGCGTCCGTGCGTGACCACCAAGATGCCGATCATCTCATGCTCGCGGGGCGCAGCGTCGCGGCCCCAACCAAAACGCGAGAAGGTGATGCTTCGTCGTACACCATATCCTCGTGCGAAAACGTGATTTCTCTACCGTAGTACTTCGGAACGACGTCGCAGCAACCGAAACGCCGGCGACGACGACCACTCGTATCTCACATGATCGTCGAAAAGCGAGAATTCCTATCGTGTTAGCCCCGAAGCGAAATTCCCGTGGTGCCCCTTCGATCCGAAATTCGCGCGGGTCCTGTCGTCGGCGCAGACCGCGCCGTGCTCGCTGGGCGCCCCCTCCCAGCCCCTCCGCCACCCCGGGCCTTCGCCCCGCATTCGCTGCGCGCGGCGCGGGCGCCCAGCGCCGACGCCACCCACGCGAATTTCGGATCGAGATTAGCTCATCGCGCGATGTCGCGATGCCGCATCTGCACGCGGTAGCCGTCGGCCGAGAGCCGCCGGCCGATCTCCTCGACGAGCACGATCGAGCGATGTCGGCCTCCAGTACAGCCTAGGGCCAGCGTGAAATACGATTTCCCCTCGTGAAGGTATCGGGGCAAGAGGAATCTGAGCAAGCCCTGCGCGTGATTCAGGAACTCAACAGTCTCGGGACGGTCGAGGAGAAATCGCACCACCGGCTCGTCGAGGCCCGAGAGCACCCGCAGCTCGTCGTTGAAGAAAGGATTCGGTAGGAAGCGCACGTCGAGAACCATGTCCGCGTCGGTCGGGATTCCGAACTTGTAGCCGAAAGAGGTGAGGAACAGCGACATTCCTTCCTGAGCCGCGTGCTCGCTGTAGTCGCGGGTGAGCTCGGCGCGTAGCTGGTGAACGGTCAGTGCGGTCGAATCCAGAATACGGTCGGCGCCGGCGCGCACGGCAGCCAGCCGCTCTCGCTCGCGGTGAACGCCGTCGATCGGAGACCCTCCCTCGGCGAGGGGATGGGGGCGTCGGGTTTCGCTGAACCGACGCACCAGCACCTCGTCGGCGGCATCGAGAAAGAGCACCTCCACGCGATGGCCCTGCCTGCGCGCCTGGTCGATCACCCCGGGTAATTCACCGAAGAACGCCCGCTCCCGCAAATCGATTCCCAACGCGATACGGTTGATGCCCTCACCTAGCGCCTCGCAGAGCTCGAGAAACCGCGGCATCAGCACGACCGGCAGATTGTCTATGCAGTAAAACCCGAGATCCTCGAGGACGTGGATCGCCGTCGATTTTCCCGAGCCCGAGAGCCCCGTGACGATCACGACCCGGGGATGCTCAGCCATCTCACCGCCGGAGCCGACGGCGCGACCATCGGGCGCGCCGCTAGAGAAGCGATCAGCCATTTCTGCGTCCCGCTCCCTTGGCCGTCGGCTCGCCTTGCGCGGCGAGGATTGCGTCGAGCCGCGAGGAGAACTCTCGCGCGGTGTACACCCCCCGGCGCTTGAGCACTTGGTTTCTCACCGCGACCTCGACCAGCACGGCGATCGGCCGGCCCGGGCGGACGGGGACCCGCACCAGCGGCAAATCGACGTCGAGGATGCGGTAGTTTTCCTCTTCGAGCCCGAGCCGCTCGATCTCCCCGTGCTCTTGCGACGCTTCAAGCTCCAGCACCAAGTCCACGCGGCTTTCCTCGAGCGTCGCGAGGAGGCCAAAGAGCGAAGCGACGTCGGCGATGCCGAGTCCGCGGATCTCGACGTAGTGGCCGAGGAGGCGCGGGCTCATGCCGACGAGATCGGCGATCCCTTCGCGACGAACCACGACGACGTCATCTGCGACGAGGCGATGACCGCGACTGACGAGATCCAGCGCTGCCTCGCTCTTGCCGATGCCGCTCTGCCCGAGAATGAGCGCACCGAGGTGAAAGACTTCGAGGAGCGCGCCGTGAAGCTGCGTTTGCGGCGCCAGGCGTCGCTCGAGCCAGAGCGTGACGCCGCGGATCAAGACCGCGCTACGAAGCCGCGTGGAGAAGAGTGCCACCCCGGCGCGATCCGCTTCTTCGCGCAAGTAGTCAGGAGGTTCCGCGCCGTTGGTGACGATCACACACGCCACGCCCGCGCGCAGCAACGTTCGAACGGCCCTTCGCGCGCGGGTACGTTGCAGCGTGGCGAGGTAGGAAATCTCGGTGTTGCCGAGCACCTGGATCCGGTCCGGGTGGATCTGCGGCAAGTACCCCGCCAGCGCCAGTCCGGGCTTCTGGATCCGTGGAATCTCTACCGAGCGCGTGAGTCCCCGCCGACCGCCGGTAAGCGCGAGGCTCAGGTTCTCGCGGGTGGCGCGGAAGAACTCGTCGATCGTGACGCGCGGATTCATGGAACCGGCTTCGGTCCTCGGCCTTCACGCTTCGACAAGCACTTCGTGGAGTCTTGCCAAAACCTGAAGCCTGATTGCTGAAGCCTATTCTAGTATTTGTCGTCCTCTTCGCGGATCGTCTGATAGATCTGCTGTACGCCGTCTGCCGCGAGGAGTCGTTGGCGAAACTCCTTGTCGCGGAGCAAGCGCGACACCCGTGCAAGCGCCTTCAGATGCGCACCCGAGGCGTCCTCGGGAGCGACGAGAAGGAAGAAGAGTTGGGTGAGACCGCCGTCGAGAGATTCGAAGTCGACTCCGGTGCGGCTGCGCCCGAAGGCGGCGACCACTCCGGCGAGCTTGGGCAGCTTGCCATGCGGGATGGCGATGCCCTCTCCGATCGCAGTCGAGCCGAGCTTCTCGCGATCGAGCAGAACCTCGACGAGCCGGTCCTTGGCGATCTCCAGATGATGCTCGGCGAGCACCGTGGAGAGCTCTTCCAGAACCTCGAGCTTCGAGATCCCGCGTAGATCTGCGACGACGTGTTCAGCCGGAAGGATGTCGAGAATCTTCATCGTCGTGGGTCACTGTGCCTCGGATTCGATCAGGCCGTAGTTACCGTCTTTTCGACGATAGATCACGCTCAGGCTTTCTCTCTGCGCGTTGCGGAACACGAAGAACTCGTTGTTGGTGAGATCCATCTGCATCACCGCCTCTTCGACCGACATCGGTTTTGCGGGAATCCGCTGTGTACGGATGATCTCCGGGGCGCCGCGTTCGTCGAATCGATCCGGCGACAGAACCTGCAGACGCAGCCCGGGGAGCGTGTGCTCGGCTTGGTGGTTCTTACGCTTCGCGTTGAGCTTCTTCACCTGCCGCTCGATCTTGTCGAGCGCCAGGTCGATGGCCGAATAGAGATCGTTGGTTTCGTCTTCCGAGAACAGCGAGGTCCCGTTCGCCGACAGGTTGATCTCCGCCCGATGGTTCTTCTTCAGCACCGAGAGGATCACGTGCGCGTCCATCGGACGGTGCAGATACTTCGACAACCTCTGGAGCTTGTCCTGCGCGTACTTGCGCAGCGCTGCGGTCGGCTCGATGTGCCGGAACGTCACCGTCACCTGCATGACAACCCTCCAGCGGCTCCAGGCTCCCGGTCGACGAGGCCCCACCTCAGGTCGCGCACGGCCAGAAGCGTGAACTCCATTCAGTACATCTGCTTCCTCTTCGAAGACGGCAAAATGCCCATCATCTCGCGATACTTCGCGACCGTGCGGCGCGCAATGTCCACGTTCTCTTTGGCGAGTAGCGCGGCGATGTACTGATCGCTGTAGGGATGGTGAGCGTCTTCGCCCTGGATGATTTCACGAATGCGCTGCTTGACGCTCTCCGAGGACACGTCCTCTCCGCCGCCGGCGCGAAGGCTCGAGGTGAAGAAGAACTTGAGCTCGAAGGTGCCCTGCGGCGTGTGGACGTACTTGTTGGAAGTCGCGCGGCTCACGGTCGATTCGTGCATGCCGATGTCGTTTGCCACGTCCTTCAGCACCAAAGGCTTGAGTCCCGAGATGCCCCTCTCGAAGAAGTCGCGCTGGAACTTCACGATCGACTGGGTCACCAGGTAGATCGTCCGTTGCCGCTGCTGGATGCTCTTGATGAGCCAGCTCGCCGCTCGCATCTTCTCCTGAATGTACCCCTTGGCTTCGCCGGAAGGGTCGGCGCCGAGCATCCGCTTGTAGTAGTGGCTCACCCGCAGGTACGGGAGTCCGTCGTCGTTCAGATTGATGACGTATTCCTCGCCCACCTTGGTGATGAACACGTCCGGCGTGACGTAGCGAGCCTCGCCTTCGCCGAAGTTGCGGCCGGGCTTCGGCTCCAGCGAGGCCACGACCTTCGAAGCTTCGAGCACGGCCTCGATCGAGACCGAGAGATCGCGGGCGAGTTTCTCGAAGCGGCGACTCTCGAGCGCGTCGAGATGGTCGCGGACGATGACGGCAGCGAGGGAGTCACCCTCTCCGAGCTGACGAAGCTGGATCAGTAGACATTCGCGCAAGGTTCGCGCGCAGACCCCAGGCGGGTCGAACTCCTGGAGCTTTGCGAGCACGGCCTCGACCGCGTCCGGCTGCACGCCGCCGACTGCGGCGATCTCTTCGACCGAGGCGCCGAGATAGCCGTCGTTGTCGACGTTGCCGATGACCAGAGCGGCAATCCGATCCTCTCCGTTCGTGAACGTCGAAAGCCTGAGCTGCCACTCGAGATGTCCGAGCAGGTCCTGCGTCTTGCTGAGCACGTTCTCGAGCGATGGCCTGCGATCGTCGTCGCCCGGATCAGTGTCGGCGTAGCTCGCACCGTGGAACTCGTTCCCGTACGTTTCGAAGTACTCGCCCCAATCGATCTCCTTGAGGTCCTTCGCGTTCTCGGCCTCCGGCTTCGGGGCCTCGGGAGTCGGCTCGACTTCGCCCATCACCCCGTCGACCCTGGGCTCGTCGATCTCGACCTCGGCCGCGGTCTTTTCGGGCGACCCTTCCTCGAGAATCGGGTTCTCCTCGAGCTCCGTTTCGATCAACGATTCGAGCTCGGTCCGCGACACCTGTAGGATCTTGATGGCCTGCCGAAGCTGGGGGGTCATCACCAGCTGCTGAGAGAGCTTTTGGAAGAGCTTCGGCTCGAGCGCCATCGTCGATCAGTCTAGCGTCTGGAGTGTGCGTCTACAGCCGGAATTTCTCACCGAGATAGATCTCGCGGGCCCTTTTGCTGGCGGCGATCTGCGCGGGGTTCCCTTCTTCGAGGATCACGCCATCGTTCAGGATATACGCTCGGTCGCAAATTCCCAAGGTCTCGCGGACGTTGTGATCGGTGATGAGTACTCCGATCCCCCGCTCCCGTAGCTGGGCCACGATGTTCTGGATGTCGAGGACCGCGAGTGGGTCGATCCCCGCGAAGGGCTCGTCGAGCAGCATGAACTCAGGCGAGATCACCAGCGCCCGGGTGATCTCGAGCCTGCGGCGTTCCCCTCCCGAGAGCGAGTGCGCGCGGTTCTTGCGCAGGTGGGCGATCGACAGCTCATCGAGCAGCGTCGTCAACCGCTCTTCGCGCTCCGGCGGCGTCAGGTCGAGCGTCTCGAGAATCGCCAGGATGTTCTCTTCGACGGTCAGCTTGCGGAAGACCGACGCCTCCTGCGGCAGATAGCTGATCCCCGAGCGCGCGCGCTGATACATCGGCAGCTCGGTTACATCCACGTCGCCGAGAAACACGCGTCCGTCGTTGGGCCTCGTCAACCCGACGATCATGTAGAACGTGGTGGTCTTCCCCGCCCCGTTCGGTCCGAGCAAGCCGACGACCTCGCCGCTGCGGACCTCGATCGATACTCCCTTTACGACGGACCGGCCCGCGTACGTCTTGGTCAGGCGCTCGGCGCGCAGGATGCGTGAAGCGGTGTCACGCTCCTCGGCGAGACGCAGATCGGCTTCGCGCGTCGTCGGAGGGTTCATCGGGAGGGCCATCGCCGGGCACCTTCAGCGATTCTGAAGGCCGGGGGCGCTCTTCCCCTGGTTCGCGGCGGGAGCGGGGCTACCCGGCTTTGGGCTCGGGTTCTCTTTACCCGGGGTTCCGCTGGCGAGCGGCCCTTGTCCCGGAAACAGAATGACCTTGACGCGTCGGTTTTCTCCGAGCACTTCCATCCGCGATTCGTCGGGATGAACCACGATCCGGTCGCCGTTCACCTGGTTCGAGCCTTCTTCGAGCACGGCGTTGCCGGTGAGCACCATGGTTCGAGTCGTCTGATCGAACACCGCATGATTGCCGGTCGCTTTCTTGGGTCCCTGCGTGATCGTGACGTGTCCGTCTGCGGTCGCCGCCTTCAGCTCCTGCTTGTCGCCTACTTGGGTATAGTCCACCGTGAGCACGTCGCTCTGCAAGCGCACGTCCCCCTGGATGGCGTCTACGTCGCCATGAAACACCGTGCGCCGATTCTTGTAGTCGAATTCGAGCTTTTCCGACGTGATCTGGATCGGCTCCTTCTTCGAGGTTAAGCTGAAATCGCCCAGGGCCGGTGCGGCCGCAGTCGACGACGCTGAATCGGTCTTGCCGGGCGTCGGCGCTGGGCCCGCGAGCGCAGGAGCGGCGAGGGCGAGGATCAACCCGAGCGCTCCACGAGCTTTTCGCGGGAACATGCAGCGGTTCAGGAAGGACGGGATGCTTGCGCCGCCTTCGGCGACAACGTCACGCGAACGGGCTTCTCGAGCTCGAAGCGCGATTCCTTGACGAAGACGGTCATGTCGTTGCCTGCGACCTGCACCTGGTCTCCCACGATCGTGACCGGGCCCATGGCGACGACCTTCTCCGTGCCGCGGTCGTACACCGCATCGTTGGCGCGGATCACGAACCCTCGGACATGAATCTCGACGCTATCGTGAAGCGTGGCCTTCTGCAAATCTTTGCCGACGAACTCGACCTTGCCCTGATCGCCGGTGATCGTGACCTTCTCCCCTTCCTTCGTGTAGAGCGTGGTTCGAGGCTTGCGGACGACGATCCGGTTCTCGTCCTCCAGGTACTGCGCCTCGTCGGCCACGAGTTCCCAGGACTTCTTGCCTTCGCGGATCTCGATGCGGTGGAAATTCTGGATCCATTGCACCGCGTCGGGCAGCATCCCTTCGAGCGTCGAACGATCGACCTGCTTGGACTTCCCGGCCTCGAGGCTCGAGTGAACTAGATATCCTACGCCCCCGAGCGAGGCCACGATCAAGGCCCCTACGCCGGAGCGGACGTACGTGTGCCGCACGCGAGAAGACTAAAGCGAAAGGGGTGGAGAGTAAAGATGGCCTTCGGCAGGCGCCTTTGCTAGGAGAAGCTCGGAGGTGACAGTCATGGAACTCTCCCATGATCGCTTGCTCGAGACGTACCGAACGATGCGGACCATCCGGAGCTTCGAGCAGACCTTGAACGAGCTGTCACAGGCCGGCCGTGTGCCCGGCTTTCTTCATCTTTACGCCGGCGAGGAGGCGATCGCCGCGGGGGTGTGCTGTTCGCTCGGCGACGACGACTACGTGACGAGCACCCATCGCGGCCATGGCCATTCGATTGCCAAGGGCGTGGACCTGAACGCGATGATGGCCGAAATTTTCGGCAAAGACGCGGGCGTCTGCCGCGGCAAAGGCGGCTCGATGCACATCGCCGACGTCAGCAAGGGGATGCTCGGTGCCAACGGCATCGTTGGCGGCGGGATCCCGCTGGCGATCGGCGCGGCTCTCTCGGCCAAAGTCCGCAAGACCGGCGGCGTCGCGATTGCCTTCTTCGGCGACGGCGCCACCAACCAGGGCGCGTTTCACGAGAGCCTGAACATCGCGTCGATCCTCAAGCTGCCGGCGGTCTTCGTGATCGAGAACAACGGCTACGGCGAAGCGACTCCGGTCGAGTACCACGTGAACATTCGTGACCTCGCCGCGCGCGCGACCAGCTACGGCATTCCCGGTGTGATCGCCGACGGCATGGATTTTTTCGACGTCTTCGAGAAGGCGTCGGCCGCCATCGAACGGGCGAGGCGTGGCGAGGGACCGACCCTCATCGAGTGCAAGACCTATCGCTACTTCGGACACTACATCGGCGATCCGGTTACCTATCGGAGCAAGGAACAGACCGAGAAGGTCCGCAGCACCCGCGACCCGATCGACAACTTCGCGAAGCGGGTGGTGTCGGACGGGAAGATCTCGGCGAGCGAGCTCCGCGCTCTCGATGATCAGGTGTCCAAGGCGATCGCCGAAGCGGTGAAATTCGCCGAGGCGAGCCCGACGCCGACGGTGTCCGAGCTTCTGAACGACGTCTACGTCGACTATCCGATCTGAGGAGGGCGCCATGGCAAGCCGCAAGCGGGCGTTCGTACAGGCGATCAACGAAGCGCTGTTTCAAGCGATGGAGCACGATCCTTTGGTGATCGTGCTGGGCGAGGACGTGGCCGGTGGTGCGGGACAAAAGGAAGACGCCTGGGGCGGCGTGATGGGCGCGACCAAAGGGCTGATCGGCCGCTTCGGCGCGGACCGCGTCATCGACACGCCGATCAGCGAGACCGGTCTCATCGGCATGGCGGTCGGTGCGGCGACGACGGGCCTCCGTCCCGTGGCGGAACTCATGTTCATGGATTTCATCGGCGTCTGCCTCGACCAGCTTCTGAATCAGGCGGCGAAGCTCCGCTACATGTTCGGCGGCAAGGCCAAGGTACCGCTCGTGGTGCGCACGATGACCGGCGCCGGGCTCCGTGCCGCGGCGCAGCACTCGCAGTCCCTCTACGCGCTGACGACGGCGATTCCGGGGCTGAAGACCGTCGTGCCGTCGAATCCATACGACGCCAAAGGGTTGCTCCTCGCCGCGATCGCCGACGACGATCCGGTGATCTTCTGCGAGCCCAAATCGCTCTATACGGTTACTGGCGACGTCCCCGAGGAGGCCTACACGGTGCCGCTCGGCAAGGCGGCGATCGCGCGGCCAGGCAGCTCGGTCACGATCGTCGCCTGCGGGCGGATGGTCGATACGTCGCTCGCCGCCGCCAAGACCCTCGCGGGGGAGGGCATCGAGGCGGAGGTCGTCGACCTCCGAACGCTCTCGCCACTCGACGAGGAGACCGTACTCGAGTCCCTCGGAAAGACCGGTTACCTGGTAGTCGTCGACGAGGCGCCGCCGCGTTGCGGGATGGCCACTGACATCTCCGCCCTCGCGGTCGACAAGGGGTTCGATCTACTGCGCGGCCCGGTCCGGCGTGTCACCGCTCCGCATTCGCCGGTGCCGTTCAGCCCCGTACTCGAGGACGCGTACATTCCATCGCCATCGCGCGTCGTCGAAGCGGTCCATTCGGCGCTCGAAGGCTGATTCGCTTTGGCCAGCGCAGTGACCATGCCGCGCCTCGGCCTGACGATGGTCGAGGGCACCGTGGTGGAGTGGAGAGCAAAGCCGGGCGACGACCTCCAAAAGGGCCAGATCCTCCTCGTCATCGAGTCCGAGAAGGTCGAGGTGGAGGTCGAAGCGTTCGTCGCAGGCAAGCTCGCGGCGATCTACGTCGACCCGGGATCGACCGTTCCGATCGGCTCGTTGCTCGGCGCAATCATCGATCCCGCGGAGACGTTCGACCGAGAAGTCTTCGAGAAGAGCTTCGTTCCCGAGCTCGAGGGAGCGCCCGCGGGCGCGGCTCCGGCGACGACCGAGCCACACGCTCCGCGCGTGCCGAGCCGAGAACCGGTCGCGGGGGTCAAGGCCGCGCCCGCGGCGCGCGCGGCTGCGAAGAAGCTCGGCGTCGAGCTCGAGTCCGTGAGCGGAACCGGCCCGGGGGGGCGGATTTCCGTCGAAGACGTCGAACGCGCGGCTTCGAGCGGGCCCGCCTTGGCGATCGACGTCGAGGGCAGTGGCCCCACTCTCCTTCTCGTTTCGGGCTTCGGCGTGGACAAGACGAGCTGGCGAAGACAGATCGACGGGCTTCGACCCTCCTTTGCGGTCGTCGCTTATGATCATCGCGGCATCGGTGCGTCGCGGCCGATGCCGGGCGAATCGCTTTCGGTCGCCTCGATGGCGGACGACGCCACGAACGCGCTCTCGGACAAGAAGCCGGCAACGGTCGTCGGCGCGAGCATGGGCGCGGCAATCGCGATCGAGCTCGCAATCGCCCATCCCGACGTCGTCAAGGCGCTCGTCCTGATCACGCCCGCGGTGGAAAAGGATGCCCGTCTGGAGGCAGTGCTGCGCTCGTGGATCGAGTTCGAACTACCGCAGTCCGAGGCGCGGATCCGCTCGATGCTGCCCTGGTTCCTAAGCCGTAAATTCCTCGCCGAGGCGCCGAAGCGCGAAGCGGCGGCGCAAGCGCTTCGTGCCATGGCCGCGCGCACACCGCTTCCCGTGCTTCGCCATCAGGCCCGCGCGTTCGGAGCTTGGCTCGGAACCCGGGGCGGCGAGCTCGGTCGCATCTCCGTACCGACCCTCGTCATCGCTGGAGCGGAGGATCTCCTCATTCCGCTCCCGCAGGCGGAGCACGTGGCAGCCAGCATCCAGGGCGCGCGACTCGAGGTCCTCGACGGCGCCGGGCACGCCGTGACGATCGAGGGCGCCGAGCGCGCCAACGAGCTCATCGCGAGCTTCGCGCGACGCGTAGGTTGACGGAAGGCAGGAAGCCTGCGCCACGGCTTGCTTGCGGCCGCACATTTCGCGTCTCGGCCTCCGGGGACGGCGACCCGGCTCCAGATGGTCGGCTCGCGGTCTTCGCCCGCAACCTAGTCCGTGGCGCGAACTTCTACCCCGGCGACTTCAGCCAGCCCGCCTTTTTCGCATAGCGAGCGCTCGCCCAAAGGCCTGCCGAGAGCAGCCAGAGGGCAGCGGCGACGCGGACACGCACCAAGGCCGCCTCCAGCCCATGCCAGTGAACTTTCTCGAGGACGAACAGCGCGAGAATCACCGATAGCAAGGCGAACGTCGTTCCGTACTCATTGCGGATCACTCGCTTCCAGTCGAAATCGAACTGCCCGAGTGTCTGACGGAAGCCGCGGAACCTCGGCACGAACCGCGGGACCCTCGTGCAGTACTCCGTATACTCTGCGCCAAAACGCCCGTTCAGAAACTCCTCCTCCGCGCGAACGATCGAGAGCAGCGCGACGCCGAACGAGGGCAGAATGACCAGGTACGCCCACGGGGAGTTCCAAATGAGAAGGAGGCCGCTCACCATCAGAAAGTTTGCCAGGTAGAGTGGATTGCGGCTGTGGGCGAACACACCCTCGCTGACGAGCCGGTCTGCGGTGATCGTCTTCCGCCGTCCGCCCCGCTTGATGTAGGCGAGCCCGATGACGATGACGCGGAGCGCCTGGCCGGCGAACGCGATCATAACGCCGATGAGGTCGAGCCCGAGGTCCCACACCTCGAAATCGGCGAAGACAACCGGAGGCATCGCTACCACCGCCACAACGAGGACGAGCGGCGCAAGGAAGTCGCGATAGCGAAAGATGAAGCGGCCGAAGCCCAGCGCGGCGGCGTGCACGCCGCCGTTCTCGTTAGTTGAGAGCGAGGACTCCGGCAAAGTTGTACCACTTGAAGAACACGTCCACGGCGCGGAAACCGACTTGCCGCAACATCTCTTCGTTCTCTTTGAGCCGATACGGTGTGAGCACGTTCTCGAGCGCTTCGCGCTTCTTCGCGATCTCGATCTCGCTGTAGCCGTTGCGTTGCTTGAACTCGTGATAGTGCTCGATGAAGAGCCGATTCAGCAGTGAATCCTCGCCGAGCACCTTCTCGACCAGGATCAGGCAGCCGTCTTCGTGGATCCCCCCGCGGATGTCCTTGAGCACGCGTTCGCGGTAGAGCGGGCGCACGAATTGCAGCGTCAAGCTCATCACCACGACGGAGGCTTCCTCCACGTGCGCGCCGTCGTTCAGGTTTCGACAAGCGAGCGAGTAAGGGTGGCGTAGAGGAGAAACGGCGAAGGCCTCCTTGGCCTTGTCGAGCATCGCTTGCGAGGAATCGACACCCACGAACCGCACCTGCTGCGAGAGCGCGTCCAGGTTGCGGATCGTCGTGCCGGTCGAGCAGCCGAGGTCGTAGACGTTCGTTCCGTCGACGGCGAAGTCGCTCGCCAGCTCGCAGATCATCCGCTGGATCTCCCGATAGCCGGGGACCGAGCGGTCGAGCATGTCTTCGAACACCTCCGCGGTCTCCGCGTTGAACGAAAAGTCCGTGACCTTGCGGTTCGGGTCGGCGAAGATTCGGTCGAATCCCATGTCGTGGCGTTGCGGCTGGCCCGTAAGAAACGACCGGGCGTTGACTGCGAAGAACTCGCGGGTAGCATGCGTCGGATGATGGGGTCAAGGGTGGTCGTCGCGGCGCCGACGCTGCCCGCGCCCCGCGCTCGGTTTCCGCTCGGCCTGCTTGCCTTGGGTTCGGTGCTCGCCTTCGGCGGCTCGCTTCTCTTTGCGCTTGCCGCGAGCGGTAAGGCGTTCAACTATCACGAGGCTCGCTACGCGCAGGGCGCTCGCGAGATGCTCGAGAGCGGACGCTGGCTCGTGCCGACCATCGGCAAGCAGCCGCGTCTGCAGAAACCTCCCGTCCTCTACTGGTCGATGGCCGCGACCATGGCGGCCTTCGGGACCGCGCAGGAATGGCCCGCTCGCCTGCCGAGCGTGCTCGCTTCGCTTGTGGTTGGCATCTGCCTGGCCGACCTCGGCGCGCGGCGCTTCGGGCGAACCTTCGGTCTCGTCACGGGCCTCGTCCAAGTCAGCTCGGTCTACGTCCTGGTGAGCGGGCAGCTCGCGGACCCGGATATGCCGCTCGCCGCCGCGGTCACACTCGGGATGTGGAGCTTCGCCCGTGCCCTACTGGACGATCGAGATGCCCGGCCACGGCGCTTCGCAGTCGCGTTCTGGGCGGCCGCGGGGATCGCGTTCCTGACCAAGGGTCCGATCGGCCCCGTGCTCTTCGTTCCTGCCGCCCTGCTCGCCACAGTCGCGACGGGGCGGAGGGACGCCGCATGGTTCTTCCTCGACAAGGTCGGCCTCGCCCTATTCGCTTTTCTCGTGTTGGTCTGGCCGATCGCCGCGTATCTCTCCTATCCCGCAGTCCTCGATGCTTGGCGCGACGAGAACGTTGCCCGCTTTCGCGGCGAGCTCGGAAGCGACTCGCCTTTCTTCTACCTATACTCGGCCCCGTGGATGGTGCTGCCGTGGACGCCGTTCGCTCTCGCCGGCGCCGTCTCGCTCTGGAGGCAGCGACCCCGCGACCCGGTGTACGGTTTGCTTCTCGCGTGGCTCTCGGTCGACTTCGCGATCCTCTCCCTGAGTGCCGGGAAGCACGATCGCTATCTCGTCCCAGTACTGCCGCCGGTGGCCTTCTTCGCCGCGCGGGGGCTTCTCGACGTTGCGCCGCGCGTCGCCGAGTGGGCGCGCCCCGCGACGGCGTTCGCCGCCGCGCTCGCGCTCGAATGGGTAGTGGCGATCGTCACGCAGCGCGTCGTTGCCGCGCACTTCGACGCGTACGGACCAAACCGCGCGCTTGCCGAGCGGCTGAACGGCGAGATGACGACGGGAGCGCGGCTTTTCGTGGTAGCGGTTCCGAACAACGTCCGAACCCAGCTTCTCTACTACGTCCGCCATCCGACGGAGATCGTCGACGAGCCGCGAGCGCTCGGCCCGGTGCTGGCGAAGAATGCGGAAGTTTGGGTGCTCGCGCCCGAATCGGCACGAGGCGCGCTCAGCCGTTTCGGGACCGTGGAGGTCGTCGACCGTTCGGCGGGAATCCTCGCGTCACCAGGACGAGGAGCACCGGCTGACGCTACTGCGGCTCCGCGCGGATGCGGCGAGCTAAACGACGCCCGCCTTCAAGAGGTCGTGCAGATGGAGGATCCCTTGCGGCCTGCGTTTGCCGTCGATGATGAAGAGCGCGGTCACCGAGTGACGCTCCATCACCGCGAGCGCCTCGGCGCCGAGCGCGTGTGCACCGATGGTCAAGACGCCGCGGCCCGGGCCGAGCCCGTGCTCCCGGATCGTGCTCGGGTCGCGCTGCAGGAGCTCGCGCACGGAAACCTCGAGCACCGCCCCGCGGCTCTCGAGCGCGCGGCGCAGATCTCCGTCGGAGAGCACGCCGACGAGTTCGCCGACCGCGTTCACGACACCGGTGTGACCGAGCCGCTTAGCGGTCATTTCATGAATCGCCGCGCGGAGGGTCGCCGTCTCGGCGACGACCGGCATCTCCTCGCCACGGTGCATGAGGTCATCGACCCGCATGAGCTTGCGACCGAGGCTCCCCGCCGGGTGAAGAAACGCGAAGTCCTCTTCGCGGAACCCGCGACGCTCCATGAGCACGAGCGCCAGCGCATCGCCCATCGCGAGTGTCGCGGTCGTGCTCGCCGTCGGGGCCAACGCGAGCGGACACGCTTCCTCGCGAACGCCGACGTCGATCACCACCTCGGCGCTTCTGGCGAGCGTCGAATCGATGACGCCGCTCATCGCGACCACGGGTGATCCAAGGCGTTTGAAAAGCGGGAGCATTGCAAGAATCTCGCGCGTCTCGCCGCTGTAGGAGACCGCGATCACTGAATCCCCCTTCACGACCATGCCGACATCCCCGTGCACGCCTTCTCCGGCGTGGATGAAGAAGGCCGGCGTTCCGGTGCTCGCCAGGGTGGCGGCGATCTTTCGAGCGATGATCCCGGACTTGCCGAGGCCGGTGACGACCACCTTTCCGGGCGTCTGCGCGAGCAGCTCGACGGCCCTCTCCAGCTCTGGACCGACGCGGTCGACCAGCGAGCGCACGGCCTCGGCCTCGATCTCGAGAACCCGCCGTGCGCGCGCCACAGACGAGGAGCTCTTCGCTCTTCCCGTCGCGCGCAGCCCGTACCCCGAAGCCTTTCTCATCTCCCTTTCACCGCCTCGTCGATCGCCTGGAGCTCGCGGAGCAAACCTTCGAGCCGGTCCAGCGGCAAGTTGTTGGGCCCATCGCTCAGCGCGTGGTCGGGATCCTCGTGCACCTCCATGAAGAGGGCGTCGATGCCGACGGCTACGGCGGCGCGGGCGAGCGGGAAAATGAATCGGCGCTCGCCCCCGGAAGCGCTTCCCTGCCCGCCCGGCAGTTGAACGCTGTGGGTGGCGTCGAAGACGACGGGCACCCCGGTGTCGCGCAGGATTACCAGTGAGCGCATGTCCGACACGAGATTGCCGTAGCCGAAGCTGAAGCCCCGCTCGCACACCATGACGCTCCGGTTTCCGCCGGACACCGCTTTTTCGACGACCGACACCATCTCGCCGGGCGAAAGAAACTGACCTTTTTTGAGATTGACCGGCTTCCCCGCCGAACAGACAGCGAGGATGAAATCGGTCTGGCGGCAGAGAAATGCCGGGGTCTGCAGAGCGTCGACCACCGCGGCTACGGGCCTCGCCTGCGCGGCCTCGTGGACGTCGGTCAGCACCGGCACGCCCACCTCGCGCCGCGCTTCGGCAAGAATCTCGAGGCCACGCTCCAGGCCGACGCCGCGATACGATTTCAGCGAAGTGCGGTTCGCCTTGTCGAAGGAGCACTTGAAGACGAGCGGTACGCCGACCCGCGCCGCGACGTCGCGAATCCGTTCGGCATGTTGCAGAACGGACTCGCGGCTCTCGATCACGCACGGGCCGGCGATCAGCGCGAAGGGCGCTCCGGCGCCGATCGTCACGTCGCCGACGCGAACCCGCGCGCTACTTGACGACACGGAGCTCCTTCAGGAGCGGCGCCTCTTTGGATTCGGCCTTGTGGATGAGCGCGGCCCGCACGAAGCCGCGGAAGATCGGATGGCAATCGAGCGGGCGGGACTTGAACTCCGGGTGGAACTGGCTGGCGAGGAACCACGGATGGTCGGCGAGCTCGATGATCTCGACGAGGCCCCCGTCCGGCGACAGGCCCGAGAGCACCAGGCCCTTTTGCTCGAGCAGCGTCGCGGAACTCGTTGTTGAACTCGTAGCGATGGCGGTGGCGCTCGGAGATCTTGCTTCTTGCCGTAGAGCTTCTGCGCCAGCGAGCCGTCCGAGAGCACGCACGGCATAGGCGCCGAGCCGCATCGTGGCGCCCTTCTGCGTCGAGCCCCTGCTGGCTCGTCATGAGATCGATGACCGGGTACGGGCGTCTCGGGATTGACCTCCGATCGAGTTCGCGCCGGTCGAGACCGCAGACGTTGCGGGCGAACTCGATCGACGGCCATCTGCATGCCGAAGCAGATGCCGAAGAACGGAACGCGCTTCTCGCGGGCGTAGCTGCACGGCGGCGATCTTGCCCTCGGTGCCGCGCGGCCCGAAGCCCCTCGGCACGAGGATGCCGTCGGCGCTCTGGATGTCGTCGGCGAGGCCGTCCTGCTCGATCTTCTCGGAATCGACGTGCGACGATCTCGACGCGGCACTCGTTGGCCGACGCCGCCGTGGACCAGCGCCTCGTTCAGGCTCTTGTAGGAGTCGATCAGGTCGACGTACTTGCCGACCATCGCGATCTTGACGCGTCTCCTTCGGGTGCTTGAACGTCTGCGACGATGCTTCTGCCACCTCGTCGAGGTGCGGCGCGCCGGTCCAGATGTTGAGCTTCTCGACGATGCGCTCGTCGAGGCCCTCCTCGTGGAAGACCAGCGGCACCTCGTAGATGCATTCGACGTCCTTGGCGGTGATCACCGAGTTCTCCTCGACGTTGCAGAAGAGCGCGATCTTCTCCTTGATCTTCTTGCTCGAGCGATGCGGTCGGTGCGGCAGAGCAGGATGTCGGGCTGGATGCCGAGCCCGGTCAGCTCCTTCACGCTGTGCTGCGTCGGCTTGGTCTTGAGCTCGCCGGCGGCCGAGATGAACGGCACCAGCGTCAGGTGGATGTAGAGCACGTTCTCGCGTGCCGCGATCCCAGCGGAACTGGCGGATCGCCTCGAGGAACGGCAGGCTCTCGATGTCGCCGACCGTGCCGCCGACCTCGCCGATGCACGATGTCGTAGCCCTCGGCCGCCTCGAGGATCCGGCGCTTGATCTCGTCGGTGATGTGCGGGATCACCTGCACGGTGCCGCCGAGGTAGTCGCCGCGGCGCTCCTTGCTGATCACCGTCGTCGTAGACCTGCGCCGGTGGTGAAGTTGTTCTTCTGGCTCATGCGCGTCGAGCAGTAGCGCTCGTAGTGGCCGAGATCGAGGTCGGTCTCCGCGCCGTCGTCGGTGACGAAGACCTCGCCGTGCTGGAAGGGGTTCATCGTCCCGGGATCGACGTTGATGTACGGGTCCATCTTGACCAGCGTCACGCGCAGCCCGCGGCTCTCGAGCAGCGCGCCGATCGATGCCGACGCGAGGCCCTTGCCGAGGGACGACACCACGCCGCCCGTCACGAAGATGAACTTGGTGCGGCTCCTCTCAGTCATGGTTCCCCACCCTCCTCGGTCTGGGCGGCGTGGCCAGCGGCGATCTGATTCGCGCGTGCGAGGTCTTCCGCCGTGTCGACCTCCACGACGCCTTCCGAAACAGTCGCAACGAAGATCCTAGCGCCTCGTTCGAGTGCCCGTAGCTGCTCGAGCCGCTCGACAGCCTCGAGGCGGCCCGGCGGCCACGACGTGAACTGCAGCAGAAAGTTCCGCCGATAGCCGTAGATGCCTACGTGCTGAAGCGCGAACGCGGGGCCTGCGCTCTCGTCATTTTCCCGATCTCGCCGCGCCGGAATGGGTGCACGAGAAAAGTATAGCGCAAATCCCCGCTCATCCGTGACTACCTTGACGACGTTCGGATTCTCCCAGCGTTCTCGGTCGTGAAGCGGCACGGCGATCGTCGCCATCGGGATCGACGGCTCGGAGCACATCGTGCCGACCAGGGGCGAGATCAACGCGCTCGTGACGAACGGCAAATCCCCCTGGACATTCACCACCACGTCCGCGTCCGAGTGCTGCGCGACCTCGGCAACTCGATCGGTTCCGCTGGCATGATCGGCGCGCGTCATCACCGCTCTTCCACCGGCATCTGCGATCACCTCGCGAACCCGCTCGTCATCGGTGGCGACGACGATGTCGTCGAAGAGCTCGGTCGCAACCACGCTCTCGTATGCGACGCGTACCATCGGCTTCCCGTCGATCAGCGCGAGGGGCTTCCCCGCGAGCCTGGTCGAGCCGAACCGCGCGGGGATCACCGCCAAGACTTTGACCATAAAAAAACCGTAGCCGCCGCTCGCAGAATCGCGACGCGGCATCGCTACGGGATTCCTTATATAGGGGCGCCGTCCGGGAGTGTCAAACCATCGCCGGGGAACCCGAGGAGAGTGAGAAAGCTCGCAGCATTCAGACTGCCACCCAGCCGCCGTCGACGGCGATCGTCTGACCTGTGACGTAACTACTCGCGTCGCTCGCCAAGAACAGTAGCACGCCGTCGAGTTCGTGCTCTGCGCCGGTTCGGCCCATCGGGGTGTTGCGGCGCATCCATCGCACCGCGCGCTCGTTGGCGAACATCTGGTCGGTCATCTCGCTCGGAAACCAACCCGGGGCGATTGCGTTCACGCGGATCCCCCTGCGCGCCCACTGCGCCGCCAGCTCGCGGGTGAGGTGGACGAGCCCACCCTTGCTCGCGGAATAGCTCGCCTGCGGGATCTGGCCCGATGCGACGAGGCCGAGTACCGAGGCGATGTTCACCACCGAGCCCCGCCCCTGCTCGAGCATCGAGCGCGCAACGAGCTGGGTCAGCGCGAATTTGGACATCAAGTTCACCTCGAGAACCGAACGGAAATGCTCCATCGGCTCGTCTTCGGCGGACACGACGCCGGAGATGCCGGCGTTGTTCACCAGCACGTCGATGCGGCCGTAGCGGTCGAGCGTCGAGGCGACGAGCCGCTCGATGTCCTGGGGGACGGTCACGTCGGTTGCAATCGCGGTTGCCCCTCCCAGCTCCTTGGCCAGCGCCTCGATGCGATGCCCGCGGCGAGCGGCCAGTACGACGTTCGCGCCGGCGGCACGAAGCGCTCGGACGAACCGCATGCCGAGCCCGCTCGAGGCCCCGGTGACGATCGCCACGCGACCGTCGAGCCGAAAGAGTGCGAGCGGATCGATCTTGTCGCCCATGGTGACCTCCCACGCGACGAACGCCGCCTTTACGACCGACGTCGCAAACCCTAGCGCCCGAGTCTCCTCGAGATTCAACCGTCGTGGGCCGACCCGGTGGCGCCGACCATCGCCGCCTGCCCGACCGCGTGAGCCGGCGGTGACCGTCGGTGGACTTCCTCGCGCATCCGCTCCATCGTCTTGTAGAGCGTCCGCGTCGCATCCGAAACCTCCGTGCCCGGCGCGAAGCGGACCGGCTCACCGATCCGGACCTGCACCGGCCCCACCTTGACCTCCCGCGCGCCCTTCGGCCGAAGCTCGCGCAATCCGTCCAGGTAGATCGGAACGACGGGAACGTTCTTGGCGAGCGCCAGGATCGACACACCGTGACGGAAGTGAGCGAGCTTGCCGGTCGTCGAGCGCGTGCCTTCCGGGAAGATTACGAGCGACCAACGCCGATCGAGCAGCCACTCCGCGTAGCCGAGGGCGGCCCTCCCGCCGCCTCTCTGGATCGGGAACGTGTTCATCGTCAACGATGAGTACCAGGGCTGCTTTTGAATCCCCTTCTGCCCCTTCAGGAACCAACGGTCTGCAGCGCCGCCGAAAGCGACCCGGCGGCGGAAGCGCTCTGGAAGCGCGGTGAAAAGCACGAACGCGTCCATGTGGCTCGAATGGTTGCCGATGAAGATCGCGGGGTTTCGCAGACCGTCGAGGCGCTTGCGGCCCTCGACCTCGAATGGCTTGCAGTGCTTCCAAACGGTGCGCGTGGCCGTATGGTAGCGCATGATGCGGCGCACGATTTGCGCCCAGGGACTGATCTGCCAGGGATAGGGGCCGACCGTCTCGGTGGTCTGGCCGAGCAGGCGCACGAACAGGTCGAGATCGATCGCCGGCAAGACTTCGGTGCGAAGCCGGCCCGTCGCTTCCCGCTCGGTGACGGCGCGGATGGCCGCGAGGTTGTGCGGCGCCTCGACGACCGTCAGGAAGTCGTAGGGACCGATCAGCGCGAACTGCAGGACGATCTTCGCGTCGAGCGCTTCCATCGCCCGGCTCGCCTCGGCGATGAGCTCCGGTTGCGAACGGACCGCCTCGTAGCCTTGCGCGTTCAGTCGGGTCAACAAGATGTAGCGTGGCATCGATCCGACCCGCGTTCGCCCGCTTACTTGGTGCCGCCCTCCCGAAGCATCTGGGTGAAGGCGTCGATACCAATCGCCGGCAGCGTCGTGAGCTGCACGGTGCCGCGCGCGCCGAGCTCGACCGAGATGCGGGCGATCACCTCGTTCGTCGGCGCCTCGATGATGTTGATGAAGTCGTAGACGCCGAGCACGGCGTACTGCGTGATCACGCGAGCCCCCATGCGCTCGATCTCCTGATTCACCTCCTTCAGGCGCTCGGGGCGCTCCTTCAATGTCTTGCGTCCCTCGTCGGTCAGACTGCTGAGCATGATGTACGTCGCCATCGCTCTGGCCTCCTGCCTGAAGCGCATATACCGCCGTCGGGCTTTGCGTGTAAACTCGCCGGAGGGAGGCAAACGATGAAAGCAGCGGTCTGGAACGACAAAGGGACTCTCGACGTCGTCGACAAGCCGGTGCCGGATCCGAAGGCCGGATGGGTGAGGCTCCGGGTGGCGGCGGTCGGGATCTGCGGGACGGACTTGCACTTCTACCGCGGCGCGTTCCCTTCCCCGGCTGGTCTGCAGCCCGGCCACGAGATCGGCGGAACCGTCGATGCCGCGAGCCCCGCAGTAGCGCTCGCGAACGGTACTGCCGTCGCGGTCGACCCGCTCGTGGTCTGCGGCGACTGTGCGCAATGCCGCACGGGCAATCCCAACCGATGCGCGAAGCGAGTCCTGCTCGGCGTCAACGGCCGCGGCGGGTGCGCCGAGCTCGCGGTCGTGCCGGCGTACGCCGTCTACGCGCTTCCCGGGGGGGTACCGCCGGCGGCGGGCGCCCTCGTCGAGCCGCTCGCCGTGTGCGTGCGCGGGACACGCCGGGGACAGGTCACGACCGGTGATCGGGTGGCGGTCCTCGGCGGCGGCACGATCGGTCTGATGACGATCCTCGCCGCGCGTGCGGCGGGGGCAAGCGAGGTGGCAATCACGGCTCGGCACGCCCACCAGCGGGAGGCGGCCAAAGCGCTCGGCGCCGACCGCATCTTCGAAGACGCCGCGGCGATGATCCGTGACGCCAGCGATTCGCCCTTCGACTGCGTGATCGAAACAGTCGGGGGACGGGCATCGACCCTCTCCGACGCGGTCGAGCTCGCGCGCCCCGGAGGGATCGTGTCGATGCTCGGAGTCTTCGAGGGCCCGAGCGCGATCCCTGCCCTCGACGTTTCGCTCAAGGAGCTGACGCTCGTCGGCTCGAATTGCTACGGCCGCATCGGACCCCGCACGGACTTCGCCATCGCCATCGAACTGCTACGGAAGCACGGGAGCGAGCTGGCCGCGCTCGTCACCCACCGCTTCCGTCTCGAGGAGGTGAACGCGGCGTTCGCTGCGGCGGGCGACAAGCGCAGCGGCTCGATCAAGGTGCACATCCTGCCCAACTGATCAGATCGAACCGGTCTCGAGCAGACGCTCCACCGCCACGGCGACGCCATCCTCGTCGTTCGTCGCCGTCACGACTGTCGCCATCGACTTCACATGGTCGCTCGACTGGCCCATCGCCACCGAAGCACCGGCGACGCGGAACATCTCGATGTCGGCCTCGGCATCGCCGAACGCCACAACCTCCTCCGTCGACAAACCCATGTCCGCGCAGGCGACGGAGAGAGCGGCGCCCTTGTCGGCACCGGCGGCGGTCAGCGTAAGCATGCTCTTGCGGCGGCTCGAAAAAGACTCCACGAAGCGCACTCGCTCCCGCCACCGCTTGCCGAGCCGCTCCACGACGTGCGCGGTGGTCTCGCTGCCCTGAACGAGCACGATGCGGGGCGCGACGTGCGATGTGCCCGAGAGTTTTCGCGTGAACATCATTTCTCGCGGCAGGCTCGACCGATCCGGCTCGCCGTCCATCTTGAACAGAACCGTGTCGTCGAGGCTGATCCAGGCCATGCAGCGGCGCGAATCGAGGATCGCATAGAGCTCTTCGGCGAAGGCTTCCGGCATCCTGAGATCGAGCAGATCGTGCTCGTCGGTGAGCCGACGGACCTGCGCCCCGGCACAGGCGATGACCGGCTCCTTCGCGTCGATGTCGCCGGCGACCCGCTTGGCGAGCTGATACCACCGCGCCGTCGCGATGATGATCCGCAAGCCGGCGGCTTCCGCGGCACGCAGCGCGCGCAGGCTCCGCTCAGTCACCCGGTCGTCGGAATGGAGCAGGGTTCCGTCGAGATCGACGGCGAGCGCACGAGCTCTCATCTCAACGCGACTCGACCGCCTCGTCGATACCGAGAGTCGATCCGTCCTTCACCCAGAGGACCGAGCGCTCGAGACGATCACGCCGAATGCGAGCGGCGAGGTCGCTGCGGCTGAACACGCTCGCCATGGAGCTCCCTTGCCAGATCGTCGAGACGCTTGGCGAGATCACGCACGCGGCGCTCGACGGATGCAACCTGCTCGGACAGCCGCTTCACGTCGCTGCCGGCCGGCAGGTTCCAGAAGTGAAGCGCTCGGCGCATCGCTCGTTCCGCGCCCCGAGCCACGTCGGCTCGGACACGCATCGCGGCGGTGGCGACGTCGGCGAACCCCTCGCTCCTCACCGCGGACTCGAGCCCGGGCGCAATCGCCTGTTCCACGGAGTCGAAAGCCTTTCTCCAAAGCGGCCGCTGGTCTGCCATGACCCGACCCTCCGTTGCCAGCGCGTTCGTAGTTACAATCGCATCGCGAAGTCAATCCCGCTCGTCTTCTCGGGCAACCGGTCTGGCAGTCACCCGGCCGTCGGAATGCAGGGGCTTCCCGTCGAAGTGCGGGCGAGCGCGCCGCATCTCACGGCCGCTTCATCGCCTCGTCGATACCGAGAGTCGCCATCGCGGACGACCCGTCTTCGACGGAGTGCGCGAGAAGTATGAGATCGCGCAACTCTCCCGAGCGGTCGCGCACATAGTCGCGCAGCAACGCCTCCCCGCTGAAGCCGAGCTTCTGGAACATGGCAATCGCGGGTGTCTGGTCCGCCACGACCTCCACCACGATCTTGCTGAAGGCCGAGACGGATGGCATCGAGCAGTCCGCGCCGGGCAAGCTGACGCCCGAGCCCTTGACGGCGGCAGCTCGGATCCACCACGAGGCGAAGCTCGCCGACGTGACTCGACCAGCCGATTCCCGGGATCACCGCGATGCAGCCGACGATCCTGTCGCCCTCGATTGCAACCGAGCGCCGCGCGCGAGTGTCTTGCACCCACGACGGTACAATCTGCGCATCGAGCACGTCTTCCTTGAAGAACGTTCGGTCGCCTTCGGGGATGCGGTCAAAAAAGGCTCGCAGCGCCTTGCTGTCGCCAGGCTCGATCGGACGGATCTCCATCGTTTTTCCCTCTAGGCCTCGTCGCTGTGGCGGTGGATCCAGTCGGTGATCCTCGGCAGCGCTAGCTTTTGCGCCGATCGGCCGACGAAGAGCCCTATGTGGCCCGCGTCCACGCGCAGTTCTTCCGCTTCCCGCGATCCAACGGCAGCGGTGAGCGGCGATGCCGATTCGACCGGCGCGAGATAGTCCTTCTCGGCGATGACGTTCAGGAACGGACAGGTGATGTCCTTCAGATCGATCGCGCGACCGCCGAGGCGCATCGTGTTCTTGGCGAGACGATTCTCGCGATTGAGCATGCGAGTCGTCTGGGCGAAGCACGCCCCCGCAAACGGGATCTGGTCGCGGGACCACTGATCGATCGCCTGGTAGCCCTCGAGGAACTGGTCGTTCCAGAGATTCTCCCAGAGATTGGCATAGGCGGCGAATTCCGCAGTCGGGCGGGCGAGCTTGAAGCCCCGGAGGATGACGTCGGCCGGTACGTTTCCGGTCTCGTCGAAGAGCTCTTCGGGCTCGAGTCGGCCTTGGTCGAGCACGCGCGCAAACGCGCTCGCTTTCGAGCTATCGAATGGAGTGGCCACCGCAATGAGGTTTCGCACCGCCGCCTCGGGATGTGCGGCGGCAAAGATGACAGAAAGGATCCCCCCGAAGCAGTAGCCAAGGACCGTCACGTTCTCGGTCCTCGCCTCGGCACGCGTGGCTTCGACTGCAAGCGGCAGATACTCGTCGCAGTACGTTTCCAACGTGTTGCCCGCCTCGAGCTCGTCGGGAACACCCCAGTCCAGGCCGAACACATCGAGTCCTTGGTCGAGAAAGTATTGGACCACGCTGCTGCGCGGCCGCAGATCGAAAACGTACGACCGGCTGACCAGGCTCATGACGAGGAGGAGCGGCGGGCTCCATCTCCTCTTGTCGCTGTGGAAGCGCCAGAGCTCCGCTTTGTCACGGCTCCAGACGGTGTCCCTCGGCGAACGCCCGAGCTCGGGCTGGCCGATCCCCGTGACGTACTTGATGCCGTTTCTCGCTCGGAGGACCGAACGCTCGACGTCACGGCGGATACGAGCGACGAGATCGCTATTGCTAATTTCGCTTTCCATTGGTCCCCTCCGGGTCCTCGAGCCGTTCCGGTAATCCTTGCGCTCGCCGCTCGAGGGAGGCGGCTTGCCCGCGGACATGGGGCGGAGCCCTCTTCGCCGTTACCAACCCGTTTCGTACTGACCCTGATCCGGAGTGTCAATGCCCTTCGGAGCTGGGAGACTCGGTAAAGTCAGTCCACCCGTAGCAATCGCGAATCCTCGCACGCAGCGCCGCCGACTTCACTCGTCGCCGCCGCGCAGGAACCCGCGATAAACCTCGAGCAGGACCTCCTTCTGCCGGGGGCTGATGCTCGGATCCGTGCGGATCGCGGTCTCGACGTCCGTCTCGCCTTTATCGGCGTTCTCATCCTCGAGCCAGCCCGCCGCCGCGAAGAGCTTTTCTGCGGGGATCCCCAGCCCCGCTGCGATCGATTTGAGAATCGCCGCCGACGGCTCGTGCAAGCCGCGCTCGATCTGGCTCAGGTAAGGGTTGGAGATGCGCGCGAGGTTGGCGAGCTGCCGCAGCGAGAGCCGCGTGATCTCGCGCTGATTGCGAATGAACTCGCCGAGCGGGCTGCGGGGGGGGTGCCGAGGCATCGTCACGCCGTACAGCTCGAGACCGGACGGCCAAGTACGCCGTTTACTTCGTGATGCGTTTGCATGCGAACTATTCTTATATGACCGCTTGACATAATTAGCAAGATGACTATTCTCCGCCGAACGTTGACCTAGTCTCATAGGAGGTTTCGATGGACACGCTGAAGAGAATCGACAACGCGGGCGAGACGCTGATCGAAGCGATTCGCACCGTCGAGGGTTGGGTGGCCTCGTTAGCCGAGACGGTCGGACCGCCGATTGTGCGGCGGATTCCGGATTTCCCGCTCCCGGAGGCGCTGCAACCGCCGCGGGCCCGGGACATCGCCGCATCGACCTTCAACTTCTGGGAAGGCCTCGCGCGGGCGCAGAACGAATTCACACTGCGCATTCTCGATGCCTTCGATCCGGCGGCGCACCGCGCCAAGAGCTCGCGTCACTCCAAGGCCGCCTGAGCCCTGCGTGATCGACCGGAAGGATCCCCCTTCCGGTCGATCACTTTCGACGGCGTTCGCGTCCGGATCTTGCCAGACTCCGCCCGCGCGGCGGAGTATAACGCGAGCTAATGGAGTTCGACGACGCCGTCTACTACCGCGCGTTGGCGACGCGCGACGCGCGTTTCGACGGTCGCTTCTTCGTCGCCGTGCGCACGACCGGCGTCTATTGTCGGCCGATCTGTCCGGCGCGAACTCCCAAACGCGAGAACGTCACGTTCTTCTCCTGCGCCGCTGCGGCCGAGGCGGCGGGATTTCGGCCCTGCCGTCGCTGCCGCCCCGAGACGTCGCCCGGCACCCCCGCCTGGAACGGCACCTCTGCCGTCGTCTCGCGGGCGCTCCGCCTCATCGAGGACGGCGCTGTCGACGACGATACGGGCGAGGCACTTGCCGCCCGGGTCGGGCTCGGCGAGCGCCAACTTCGCCGCCTGTTCCAGAAGCATCTCGGTGCCTCGCCCGCGGAGATCGCCCGGGCGCGGCGTCTCCATTTTGCAAAGAGGCTCATCGACGAGACCACGCTCGGAATCGCGGAGGTCGCAATCTCGGCGGGCTTCCGGAGCATTCGCCAGTTCAACCATTCGATTCGCAAGACGTTCGGCCGCTCGCCGCGAGAGCTTCGCCGCCGGCGGGCGGCGGACGTGCGCGGAACGGAGGCAGCGAACGAGCGCGGAGCGCTCACGTTACGGCTCTCGTACCGTCCGCCGCTCGAATGGCGCGCTCTGCTCGAATTCTTTCGCGCGCGGGCTACCCCCGGCGTAGAGCTCGTCGATGGCGAATGCTACCGGCGTACGATCGCTTGGGGCGCCGTGCCGGGATGGATCGAGGTTTCGCCTGCCGGGCACGGCTCGTACCTCGTTCTGCGCGCGGAGCTGCCGGCCACTTACGGGCTCATGCAGCTCGTCGAGCGCGTGCGGCGCATGTTCGACCTGAATGCCGACCCGTTGCGCGTCGCGCGCGTGCTTTCCCGAGACTCGTACCTGCGCGCGCTCGTCCGCGCACGACCCGGACTACGCGTGCCCGGAGCGTGGGACGGATTCGAGCTTGCCGTCCGCGCGATCCTCGGGCAGCAGGTCACCGTACGAGCGGCGACGACGCTCGCCGGGCGCCTCGTCCAGCGCTTCGGCCGTCCCATCGACGGTTCGGTTCCGGGCCTCACTCATCTCTTCCCCGATCCACAGGCGCTCGCCGACGCCGACCTGGGCGGAATCGGGCTCACGACATCCCGCGCCGAGACGATCCGCGGCCTCGCCCGCGCCGTCGCCGCCGGCCTCCTGGCGCTCGACGCGTCGCGCGGGTTCGAGGACGGAGTCGCGCGCCTCGCGGCGCTTCGGGGCATCGGCGAATGGACGGCCCAGTACGTCGCGCTGCGCGCATTCGGCGATCCCGATGCGTTTCCCTTCGGTGATCTCGCCCTGCGGCGCGCGCTGGCAAACGGCGCGGGAATGCCGTCCGCTCGCGCGGTCGCGCGGATCGCCGAAAGGTGGCGGCCGTGGCGCGCGTACGCCGCGATTCATCTGTGGGCGAGCGCGTCTGCAAAACGGGCACAAGCATGATCGTCGAGACCGACGGGCTGGCATCGCCGATCGGAACAGTCGTGCTCGCCGTCCATGACGGACGCCTCTGCGCGCTCGGGTTCCGCGAACACTGGGCGCGGCTCGAGCGGGCGCTCCGGCGACGCTTCGCCGACGTCGAGTTCCGGCGGCGAGGCGATCACGAGGGGATCATCGGCCGGTTGCGGTCCTACTTTCGCGGCGACTTGGCCGCTCTCGATTCGATTCCGCTCGACCTCGGCGGCACGGCATTCCAGCAAACCGTGTGGAAAAGGCTCCGTGCGATCCCGGCCGGCCAGACCATCTCTTATCGGGACCTGGCCGCGGCGATCGGCGCCCCCGCCGCCGTGCGCGCCGTCGGCGCCGCCAACGGTGCGAACCCCGTGTCGATCGTCGTCCCGTGCCACCGCGTGATCGGCGCCGACGGCGCCCTCACCGGTTACGGAGGTGGCATCGCACGCAAGCGGTGGCTGCTCGCGCACGAAGGAGTGCGGACCAGCGAGGTGCTTCTGACTTCAGGAAGGGCATCGTCCGGTCATGGTTCGACTGAAGTCGGCTCGCGCCGATCGAAGACGTCACGTCGATGATGCGCCGACAACCCTGCTCGCTCATGAGCGGAATCGCCGCCAAAACGATCTGCTAACGTTCTCCGTGACGTCCCACTTCGGGTGCTGACATTGGCTCGTCCGATTCGGGCCGTCGAGCATAGATGCCGCGGCTGATCATCGTCATTACTTTCTCGCCCTTCTGATTGAAGACCTCGTACGACGCGCGCATGTGCCCGCGGTCGGGCTTGGAGCGTGAAGGAACGACATCGAGGACCACGGCTCGGGCCGTTAACGTGTCGCCCGGACGGACCGGCTTCAACCAGCGAATCTCATCGGTACCGGGCGAGCCCATGCTGTTCACCCCCGCCATACCATCGACGAGCAGCCGCATCAGCATCGCGGTCGTGTGCCAGCCGCTGGCGATGAGGCCGCCGTAGATCGATCGCCGAGCGGCCGCTTCGTCGACGTGGAACGGCTGCGGGTCATAGCGCCGGGCGAACTCCAGGATTTCCTCCCTGGTGACGTGGCAGCTGCCGAGCTCTAGAGTTTCACCGACCTCGAAGTCCTCGAGATACTTTTTCTTCCCCATCGGTCTCTTTGTGGCGGACGTAGCGAGTCTAGGGAAGCCCTCGGTTCTCCGCACGCCCACACCGAACCAGCGAGCCTGAGCGCTGCGGTCGCCCTGTTTCGCTCCGTCACGACGGCTCGATAACTCTGGGGAAAAGGGGGTCACGCCGGCCGCTCCGACCCGGCCAGCCGAAAGGGCGTGGCTGCGAGCGCTTGCTTGGAGCGGGCGGGTCGCGATAGAGGGGTGGCGGGCGAACCACGCCTCGGCGAGGGCCCGAAGCGATGGACGTCTCGGCGGTGGTGCGGTGAGGCCTGCAAATCCGCGGGTCGTAGAGGCCGACGGTCACGTGCGAGAGCCGAGAGGGCGGTACCGCAGCCGGGGCTGAGGGATCGCGGGTCGGTCGAGCGCTGTCGGAACAGGAACGGACGGGGGACTTCGTCATCGAAGGGAAAACCGCTTCGCACTTTGCAATCGTCGGGCACTTTCGGCCCGCGGCTCGGCCTATTCGAGGGGTCGAGGCTTTACACCGGCCCTTTGCCGGGCCTACAAAGAAGCTTGTTGGACGACGGTCCGGCCGGACGTCGACGTCGCTTGGCGGAGCGAAGTTTCGGGCCCCCGGACGGCACGCCGACGGGTCCGCGAGCGACAGCGTGAATGCGCTGCGCCTCCACCTCCGGCGCGCGTAGATCGAGATCGTGGTCGACGAAGATCAAAAAATGACCTCACCCGAGACGGCACCGTCGGCTGCGTCGAGCGCCGACGCCTCGAACGGCGGGCCGGGGGACGCGCCTAACAACGGCGTGCGCACCACCCCTGGCCAGGCCGCGGCGTCGCCTCCTGGAGAGGGGCATCGTCGCCGCCGGCGGCGGCGAAGGCGCCATCACCACGGTGCGCTGGCGAACGCCGCCACGGCAGTCGCCTTGCCCGAACGCGCGTCTTCGCGCCAGCCGAGCGAGATCGATCTCGCCGCCCGGCGGCTGGGCATCCAGCAGCTCTATGGCGAGCAGGAGCGCGTGATCCGCGCGGCGCTCGCGGGGCGCGAAGTGCTCGTCGTGCTTCCGACCGGATTTGGCAAGTCGGCCTGCTACCAGATCCCGTCGATGGTGCTGCCGAAGCCCGTCGTCCTGATCTCACCGCTGCTCGCCCTCCTGCGCGACCAGCACGAGAAGCTCTCGAAGCGTAGCATCCCGTGCGTCCGCTTGGACGGCACAGTGCGCGGCAAGGGTCGCCGCGAAGCTCTCGAGCGAATCGCGGCGGGCGGATCGCTGTTGGTGATGACGACGCCCGAGACGCTCGGCTCGGTCGAAGGAGCAGAAGCGCTGCGCCAGTCGGGCATCAGCCTCGCCGCGATCGACGAGGCGCACTGCATCTCCGCCTGGGGACACGATTTCCGGCCCGCATACTTGCAGATCGGCGAGCGCCTGCGCGAACTCGGAGCCCCGCCGATCATGGCGCTGACGGCGACCGCGACCGAGAACGTACGCGAAGACATCGTCCGCTTCCTCGGCCTCAAGGACCCCGAGCTCGTCGCCGCCTCGCCACACCGCGCGAACCTGGCCTTCGAGGTGCTCGAGAGCCGCTCCGAAGCGCGCCTACGCGCGCTCATGCGCTTTGCCAAGCGACTGCGTCGCCCCGGCATCATCTACTGCTCGACCACCCGCGAGGTCGACAACGTGTACATGGCCCTGCAGATGCTGCGCATCCCCGCACACCGCTACCACGGCAAGATGAACGGCGGTGATCGCAATCAGGAGCAGGAGATGTACATGAAGGCGGGACGGCGCACGGTCATGGTCGCGACCAGCGCGTTCGGCCTCGGGATCGACAAGCCCGACATCCGCTACATCGTCCACTACCAGGCGCCGGCGTCGCTCGAGCAGTACGTGCAGGAAGCCGGGAGAGCGGGGCGCGACGGCAACAAAGCCAATTGCATATTGCTCTACGATCCCGACGATCGCACGATTCACGAGTCGTTGCTCGCCAAGAGCCGCGTCCGGCCCGACCAGCTCCACAGGCTCGGCACGGCGCTCGCGGCGTGGAAGGGCGAAGAGCGAACGCCCGATCTCGACGCGCTGGCGTTGTCCGCGCAGCTCTCGACCCGCGTCACCGAAGCGCTCCTGGCGGTGCTCGAAGAAGCCGGCCTCGTCGCCCTCGCCGAGGGGGGTGGTCCGATCGCGATCCTGGCCCCCGCCGAGTCGATCGAGGAGCAATCGCGAAGCCTCGCCGGCCAGTTCGAAACGTTGCGCACGCAAGACGGTCGCCGCCTCGATCGCATCGGCGAGTACGCGGCCAGTACCGAATGCCGAGCGGTGTTCTTGCGCCGCTACTTCGGCGAGGAGGACGGCACCATCTGCGGACTTTGCGACGTCTGTCGCGGGCGCCCCGAGCGACCGGAGAGCTTCTGGGAGCCGATTGCCCAGCCCGAGCATCGCCGAAAGAAGCGGCGCCGGCGGCGTGGCCGAAAACGTGGCGGACAGGAGCGTCGCCCGCCGAGCAATATGCTCCCCCCGGCCGAACGGACCGAAGCGCCCGAGCAGAGCGACGCCGCCGACCGCGGCGACGAGCCGCTCGAGTGGGAGTGAGAGGCTTCCCGCTTCAGCCAAGGCTCCCAGCCTCGTTCCTGTAGTCTGGCCCGAAACCTATTCGTTCCCTGCGAGCAGCAAGTGATGAAAGGCCACGACGACGAGTGCGTGGCTGATCACACCCCGTCGAATGAGCTCCGGAATCTCGTCGAGCGGGATGAGCACCACCTCACACTCCTCGGTGCTGTCGAAGGAGACTGCAGACGCGAGCTTCACGTCGCGAGCCAAGAAGGAGTGGCACCGATTCGGCTGGATCGCCGGGTTCGGATGGATCACGCCGATCGGCACGACGTCGTCACCGTCGTAACCCGTCTCCTCGCGCATCTCGCGGCGCGCAGCTTCGAGGGGTGAGGCATCGGTCTCGTCGACCATCCCGCCCGGCACCTCGAGCGTGAACTCGTCGATGCCGTGCCGGTACTGATGGATCATCACGACGCGGCGATCCGCCGTGAGCGGAATGATGTTCACCCAGTCGGGAACGTCGAGCACCCAGAACGCGTGGGTCTCACCGGTGCGCGGCGAGCGCCGGCGGTGTTCGTTCACGGAGAACACACGACAGCCGTAGGTCGGCGTCGTCGTCAGCGTCTCCCAGGGTCGAAGCGTCTCGGGCTTGCGAGTCATCGCGGCACCTCGGCCCGACGATAGCAGAGGCGCGAAGGACCGCAGAGCGGCTTCGGGATTCGGATGGAAGAGCCGCGCTCACCGCCGTCGATATCGTGTTCCGCGGTCTCTGTCCGAGATGCGCCGGATTCCAACGAGAACCGCCGCGCGATGCCGTCAGGCGGCCTCCTCGATCGCCCTCACGAGAATTGCGAGGCCACGCTCGACCTCCGTCTCGCCGATCACCAGTGGAGGCGCGAGCCGAATCACCCGATCACGGTGAAGCGTCCAGTTGAGAATCAAACCGTGGGCGAACGACCGCTCAGCGATCCGGCGGGTGAACCCCGGGTCGTCGAGTTCGAGGCCGACGAGGAGGCCGACGCCGCGGACGTCGACCAAGTGGCCCCGCCACGCGAGCGCGCGGAGGCCGGCCTGGAGTGTCGCGCCGATTGCCTCCGCGCGCTCCCAGAGCCGCCCGCGCTCGAGCACCTCGAGCGCCGCGAGGCCCGCTGCGCACGAGACTGGGTGACCGCCGAATGTGGTCACGTGAGCGAGCGGAGGCTCGTTCGCGAGCGTCGCCAGGATGTGGGGCGACGCCACGAACGCACCGAGCGGCATGCCGCCGCCGAGGGCTTTTGCGAGCACCAGAAGGTCAGGCGTTGCGTCGAAGCGCTCGAAGGCAAAGCGCCTTCCGGTGCGCCCGAAGCCGGTCAGCACCTCGTCGAAAACGAGCAGGGCGCCGACCTCCGTCGCCCGTCGGCGTACCTCGCGAAGGTAGCCGGGCGGAGGGATCCGCACACCGCCCTCCCCCTGCACCGGTTCGATTACCACGGCCGCGGTCTCGGCATCGATCGCTCCGAGCGCGCCGCGATCGCCGAACGGCAGCCGCTCGACCCGCGGCAGCAGTGGCTCGAAGGGATCTCGGTAGAGTGCATTGCCGCCGAGCGACAGCGCACCGAGCGTGTCCCCGTGAAAGGCGCCGTCGAAGGCGACGAGCTTCGCCCGGCGTGTGTGCTTGCGAGCGGTCTTGAGAGCCCCCTCGATCGCCTCGGCGCCACTGTTCGCGAAGTAGACCATCGAGAGCGGCGCGGGAAGCAGCGCGGCGAGCCGGGCGGCGAGTCGAACCTGCGGCTCCTCGACGTATTCGCCGTAGACCATGGCGTGCAGGTAGCGGCTCGCCTGTTCCCGGACTGCCGCGACCACCTCCGGATGCCCGTGGCCGACGTTGGCGACGCCCATGCCGGAGAGAAAATCGAGGTACGTCCGGCCGTCACGGTCGGTCACGGTCGAGCCTTCCGCGTGCGCGATCTCGAGCCCGAGCGGAGCGGCCGAGGTCTGCGCGACGTGGCGGCGGAAGAGGGCTTCGAGCTCGCTCATTCGCCCGTGAAGAGCCGGCGGCATTGCGGCGTCCCTAGCCAGAGGATCGCGAGCAGCGGAAACACGAGATCCCAGATGTCGCCGCCGACGAGCAGGAGACGGAGCTTGATGGCGATCTCCAGCGCGGGATCGTTGTGACCCGGTCCGATCGCGAAGTTGAGCACGGTGTAGAGCAACGTCGCTCCGAGTGACAGCACCGACAGAGAGAGCACGGCCACCCGCGCACGCGACTCGAAGCGGCGAAGGCGCCGGGACGAAGCCAAGAGCAGTGTGTAGAAGAGAACCTGCGGCATCCAGAAGAGAGTGCGGCTGCCGTCCGTGTCCGTGCCGCCGGCCGCCACCAGCGCCGAAACATAGGAAAGCGAGCTGGCGATGACCTTGATCGCCGAGAACACGATGAGCAGCGTCGCCAGCAGGCGCACCTCCGCGCGTAGTCCTTCATCCCCTTGCTGGGCTTGCTCCGAAGGCGTCACGTCCGCCCCGCCGAGATGATTCCAGCCATCGGATCCATTCCCCCCTGCCGCCAGTCGAGGCCCGGATCCTGCATGTGACCGAGCGCCGCGACGCGCGGAATGCCCAGCGCGGCGAGCGACCGGCCGCTCTCGGCATCGGGCCAGGGACCCATACCGACACATTCGACGCGCGGCAACCACTCGCCGAGCGCAACCCGAAGATCCCCGATCTCTTCGAGGGTGCGCACGAAGATCGTGCGGTGGAGGGGGCTCGTCCGGAAACCGGAGGTTTGGTCCTCGAGAATCGTCCATCCGTTGCCCGTCCGGACGGACACGTCTGCTCCGCCGAGCTCGCGCCATTCGTACTCGTCGCGGAGCCGTCGAATCGCGACCGCCTCGGCCTCACCGAGCTCGCCGCGCGGCCATCGGGCCTCGGCCTCGTCCAAAGCCTCGGCCAGACGATCGACGAACTCGCGACGCCGCGCCGGCTCGGCGCCCACCACGTAGAGCGCCTGCGGCGAGAGGCAGCCGAGCTGGTCGTAAAGCGCGATGTCTACCGCAGCGGCCGCGGCCAGCGGCCGGACGTCGTCTTGCCGATCGAGACGAACGAGACCGACGCTCAATTTGTGGCCGAAGCCGACGAATGGCCCCGTCCTTCTCGCCGCGAGCGCGGCAATCGACGCGTCCGAGCCGTAGGCGACGAGCGAATCGACCGCGCGCACGAGTGCTTCCTCGGCGCCGCCGGATCCCCCTTCCCACCAGCTGACCGCGAGCGCCGAAGCGAGCGACGGATCGACTGCGGCCAGCGCATCGGCGAAGAGCACGGTGAGCAGTGGCTCCCCGGCGGCTGTCTTCACCACGCAGGCGGCGCCCGCCGTCAACGCGAGCGCCGTCTTGAGAAGCGCGATACCCGGGATGTTTCCCGCCGCGATGATACCAAGAACGCCGACGACGGGCCCGGCGGCGCTCGCCGCGTTCTGCAGGGCCACCGCGTCGGCGAGCGGGGCGAAGACGCGCGGGAGCGTTTCCTCGATCATCGCCGGCGAGAAGCCGGTCAGGCTCGGCAGGGTTTCGAGCGCGCGACGCCGCCATCGATCCTCGGGATCGAGAAACCGCCTCGCGGCGGCGGCCACGCGAGCCGCGCGATCGACCGGTTCGCCGCGCGCCGCACGAGCGCGCAGCCCCGCGAGCAGCCGTCGCATCTGGTCCGCGGAAAGCTCGGCGACCGCGAGCTCGAGCGAGCCGAACGTGACCCGCCGCGTGCGGAGCTTCTCCGGCGCGGGCAGATGAAAGGCGCGCTTCATCGAGCACTACGCCACTTGCTCGAGCAGCAGCGCGCAGCCTCGCGCCTCGGCGCCCCTCGCGCGGCCGACGACCTCAAATCCCTCGCCGATCTCGATGCCCACATCCTCGGTCTGGAGCGCGGCGACCGAGCCGACGTTGGCGAGATCGAAGTGACGGAGAAGGCCGCGCTCGCCGCGCGCCACGGGCTCGAGCGTCTGCGGCGACACCAGCTGCGTTCGTACCCACGGCGGCGCGAGCTTTGCGCGGTCGCGCTTGCGGCCGGCGAAGTGATTCTGGATCGAATCGTCGTAGAACTGCGAGCACATCTCTGTCATGCCGTACTCGTTCGCCACGTAGTAGCCGGGCACTCCGAAGTAGTCCCAAAACGCGCGCAGCAAACCGTTTCGCGACAGCGTGCGACTCGCCCCCTTGGCTCCTCCCGTGTCGACGATCCGCGACCCATAGGGCAGGCGAAAGCGGATGCCGCTTGCCTGGCACCGATCGACGAAGCGGATGAACGCATTCGTGACGCCGATCAACAGCGTCGGCACACGCGTCGGCTCGCATTCACGTAGGCGCTGCTCGAGCGCCTCCACCCGTAGATCGCCGCCCACGACGAAATATTCGGGCGGGCCGCTCGCGAACGATTCGGCAAGCCACTCGATCATCTGGCAGAGCGAGGAGTGCGGCTGCTCGGCGAGCGACGGGGCAAGCACCTGGAAGCGCGGCCGCGCCCCGTCGGGAAGTACACACCGCTCGAAATGAGCCAGCGCGGCGGCTCGATAGATCGAGGGAACGGGCACGTGGTGGCGGCCGCGGCGCTCGGAGCCTTCGGTCGTGCCGCTGGTGACGAACACGGCGCCCTCTGGGAGGCCCGCGACGACGAGCTCCGCCCGCTTGAATGCCGCGACGGGTACGGCGGGGATGTCGACCCAGTCCGTGACGTTCGCTGGGGTTCGGCCGCGCCGATCGCAGAAGCGTCGGTACGGGGAATTCCCCTCGTACTGGAAGCGAAAGAGGGCGAGCGCGATTTCCCGAAACCGGGCCGGGTCGGGCGCGTCGATGAACTCACGCACCGCGGAAAGCATCAACTCCGATATGAGGAGCGCGCCGATCCGAAGTCAAGAAATGCCATGCGCTTGGCGGCGTGAAACGGCTCCCCATCACGCGCGCACCCATCGCTCGTAGATCTTCGGCAGCTCGGTCGGCAGCGACGAGACGTCGTCGATCACCAGATAGCGCGAGGTCTCGCACATCTGCCGGAGATAGTCGTGCCCCGTCTTGTCGACGGTGATGCAGAACGGGGTGATCCCGGCGGCCTGACACTCCTGGAGCGCGATCATCGTGTCCTGGATGCCGTAGACGTTGGAGCGACGATCGCTCCCGTAGTCGAAGTCCTGCGGAAACCCGTCGGAGAGGAGAAAGATATGCTTGGAGCGCGACGCGAGGTTCGCCATCTTCGCCCGCGCGTGGCGAAGCGCCGCGCCCATGCGCGTCGAGCGCCGCGGCTCGATTGCGCCGATTCGACCGCGCACGCGCGCGGTCAATCCCTCCTGGAAGTGCTTGACGAGATAAAACTCGACGTTGTCCCTTCCCTGTCCGGAGAATCCGTAGATGGCGTAGCGGTCGCCGAGCTCTTCGAGCGCTTCGGCCATGATCACCAGCGCCTCTTTCGTCACGTCGATGATGCGTCGCTCGCTGCCGTGCGGGCCGCGCGCGGCAGGAGGATGTTCTCCGGGGTCGGCGGACTTTGGCTGCAGCGGCTCATCGGTCGAAGCGCTCATGTCGAGGAGAAAAAGCGTCGCGACGTCGCGCTCCTCGGCGCGACGGGCGACGTAGAGCCGGGGCGAGGGCGAGCGCCGCGCCCGGACCTCGACGCGCGATTCCACGACGGCGTTCAGATCGAAGTCCTCGCCGTCCTCGAGGCCGCGCACCTTGAGGTAGCGCTCGGGGCGAAGGCGCTGGAACTGGCGGCGCACCTCGGGAAGCAGGTCGGCGTAGCGGCTGAGCGTATCCTGGAAGAACTCGCCCGCATCCCCGCCGAGATGTACCTCGTCGAGATGGCACCAGCGGCTACGGTAGTCGCGGATCTGGTAATCCCATTCGTCGTAGTCGAATCCCGCGCCGTCGCTGGCGCCGCGCCGCCCGCGTCGCGCGCCGTCGCTAGCCGGCCCGTCCTCCTCTTCCTCGTCCCGTCCTCGGGACGGTAGCCGGAGGTCGCGAGCGAAGATGCCCGCGCTCTGCGCCGCCTCGGTCGACCGCCCGACCTTCAGCACCACACCGGCCTCGAGTAGGCGCTTCAGCTCTTCGGCGGAAAGCGGCGTGCCCGGCCCTTCCTCATCGCTCTCTTCCACAGCCTTCGGCTCCAGATCGAGCACGTCGGTCGGCCGCGGCTGGCTCCCGGGCTCGTCGCCTCCTTCGGGTTCCGGGTCGAGCACCGTGTTGCCGGTCACCTTCTCGAACAGGAGCTCCTCGTAGCTCGTCGCCGGACCGAAGCCCGAGATCGCGATCGAATCGGCGAGCCGCTCGCGAATCTGGATGGCGACCGCCAGCGCGTCGTCGACGGTGGCCTCGCGACTCCGAAGCGCGATGGTTACGGCGCCGATGAGCTCGGCCGGCAGCTCGTCGGTCGAGAGCTCGGTCGGCGAAATGCCGGCGCCGATCAGGAAGAGCACCAGCTCGGCGCTGCGCCGCGCACGCGGAACCCGGCGGACAAGACGTGCGCTGATTCTCGCGAGCTCGGCGGCGTGGCCGCGATAGCTTCGGCGCAGTCGGAAGTCGATGCGCGCGCCCTCGCAGGCAGCGAACAGGGGGATCAGCGGGTCGGCGTCGGGAACGGCCTCGAGCAGATCGCCGAGCGCATCGCCGTTCACCAAGGCTCCGAGTACGGACGCGAGCGGAGGCGGCAGACGCGCGCGCACCCGCGCGAGCGAGAGCTCGTACGTCCCGTAGAGGAGCCGTCCCACGCCGCCCGCCGTGGCGAGCTTGAGGATCGCGAAGTTGTCTTCCCAGGAGTCGAAGAAATCGACGTTGTCCGGCAGTGCGAAGCTCGTACGCTCGAGGCTCTCGCGATCGAGAAACGCGCGCAGCGACACGCCGTCCCCGCCGCGCAGCGTCAGGCTCTGGCCGGAGAGCATCCGCGCGTACGCACGAAGGACGGCTTGAATCTCTTCGAGATGGACCGCCGCGGAGTTCTCCTGCAGGAAGCGAAGCGCCGTGCGCGACTCGAGCGCGAAGTAGGCGCGCCCCGCGGCGGGGTTGGCCTCGGCGATCGCTTCGCCGCGCTCGATCCAGCCAGACAGCCGGTGCGCACTCACGTGCTCGAGCGCGCGCGGCAACGAGCGGAGGAGCGGCACCACGCAGAGCGGGAGCCGGGCGCCGCTCTCGCGCCACTCTCTCCAAGACCGCCCGACGCGCGCCCTCGGGAATCGTCCGCACGATCGCTTCGAGGAGCGGCAAGAGACCGAGCACCGCCTCGGCGTCGACCGCCGCCGGAACGAGCGCGCGCAGAAGCGGCGACCGATCCGAAGAACCGATCCGTGCGAGCTCTCCCGGCAACGCGGCGAAGAGGCTCGCCGCCGCCCGCGGCGTACGCTGCACAGCCGCGGCGCAGAGTTCGAAGACGATCTCCCGCTCTGCGGCCGACAGAGCCACGAAACCGTCCGGTAGCCTCTGGAAGAATCCTTGGCCGAGCTCGCGACCGACCTGCACCGCGGCGCCGAGCGCGGCCCATCGCCGGATCTCGTCACCGGACAGCACCGGCAACACCGCCGCGCCCGACGAATAGAACGCCGCGGCGAGGAACTCCCCTCGCCAACTACTTCCCGAGGCCAGGCGTATGCCGGCCTCGCCCCATTGTTCGAGCCGAGCGCGCGCGTTCTCGTGAAGGCTCGGTAGCACCGCCCCGCTACCCTCGAGGAAGAGCGCCGCCAGCTTCCGGGACAGTGCCTGCACCGAGCCGGCGAGATCGAGCCAGCGCTCGAGCAAGGGCCGGGAGCAGGACGCGATCGCCACGGGATCCAGACGAAGGAACGCGGCGGCGGCCTCCCGGTTGGCGAGCGTTCCCGAGGCGATGTCGACCGCGAGCTTCCCCCAGAGCATGAAGCGCTCGCGATCCATCCGCACCCGCGCCCGCGGTGCCCGCAGCGCATATGCCTGCGCCAGCGCGAGGCTCGTCTCGGCGAGCACGTCGCCGAAACGAACGATCTCGCGCTGCTCCGCCTCGGGCAGGCGCCGAAACGTCGCGAGCGCTTCCGGGCCACCCTCCGTGCGCACGAGGTGCGGGCTCCGCAGCCACTCGGCGCGCGAGGGGCTCATGGGAAGACGGTCGAGCAGAGCTCGTCGATCGCGCGCTCGGTTTCAGGGTCGTCCGACAGCGCCCGGGTCACCGCGGCAGCGCACGCCGCGCGCGCCGACACGCCGCGGCGCATGAGACGCGCGGCGTAGATCAAGAGCCGCGTGCTCACCCCCTCCTCGAGCCCGCTCGCCTTCAGATTTCGCACCTTCTCGCCGAGCCCCGCGAGCTCGAGCGCTACGTCGGCGGCGATGCCGCTCTCGTGGGCGATGACCTCGGCCTCCTTGTCGCGCGGCGGATAGCTGAACTCGATCGCCACGAAGCGCTGTCGCGTGGATGGCTTCAGGTCCTTCAGGACGCTCTGGTATCCGGGGTTGTACGAGATCACCAGCAAGAAATCGGGGTGCGCCTCGAGGATCTCGCCGCGTTTGTCGATCGGTAGGATGCGCCGGTGGTCGGTGAGCGGATGGATCAGCACGGTCGTGTCCTTGCGCGCCTCGACGACCTCGTCGAGATAGCAGATCGCGCCGCCGCGCACCGCCTGCGTGAGCGGGCCGTCGATCCATACCGTATCGTCGCCCTTGATGAGATAACGGCCGACGAGATCGCTGCCCGTCAGATCCTCGTGACAAGCGACGGTGATGAGAGCCGGCGCGCCGTTCGCCGCGGCGCCGTGGAAACGACGAGTCACGTGCTCGATGAAGCGCGTCTTGCCGCAGCCCGTCGGCCCTTTCAGAAGCACCGGTAGCCGGCACTCGAAAGCGGCGCGAAAGAGCTCGATCTCTTCGCCGATCGGCAGGTAGTAGGGGACGTCGCGGGTCATGCTTGCGAATATCGGCTAGGGGCTACCGGCAAAGGGGTGGCGACACGTCCTGCGACCTCGGTAACCCGCCGCCCTTCGCCTCTTCTTCTCATTTTGCGCTGATCGTCGCCATCACTTGACCGCTCGGATCGTCGACGAGAGCGAGCTCGCCGGCCCCGGCGACCCCGCTCTCGCGTTTGGCATTCGCGAGCTCGCCCTGCAGGTGGTCGAGAAATTTCGTGCGCACCATCTCCGGCATTCCCTGCATCGGAAAATCTCGCAGGCGCACGCGGCCGGCGGTCGCCGACGACCACTCGAACCGCACGATCTTCGGACCGACGATCGAATGGTTGCGAAGGCCCGCCTCGACCAGGCTCTGAAAGCTCTTCGGCCCCGTCGCGGCGGTCGACGACGACGTACCTCCGCCTCCTCCCGTCCGGTCGATCATCGCCTGGATCTCGGCGCGCGTTCGTTCATCGGGCGCCAGAGAGCGCGCACGGCCGAGCGCCTCGAGGGCCTTCGGCGCGTCGCCCGTCTGTGCGTAGGCGATGCCGAGATTGTAGTGCGCCTGGTAGAACTTCGGGTCCGCGGCCAGCACCTTGCCGTACTCGGCGATCGCCTTGTCGGGCTTGCCGCCGTAGAGGTACATGGTGCCGAGGTCCGTGCGCACGTTCAGATCGTCGGGTTTGAGCGCGAGGTAGCGGCTGTAGGAGTCGACCGCTTCCGCGTACTGCTCGTGATCGAAATGCGACGTTGCCCATCCCGCGCAGCGCTTCGAGATCATTCGCGTCGATCTCGAGAGCGTGGCGAAACGACGTCAGCGCCTTGTCCAAGTAGCCGCGATCGATCTGTGCCGGCCCGGTACTCCACCTCCGCAACAGTCTTCCATGCTGCGAGATCCTTTGGCCGAGCGGCCGCCTTCTCTTCGAGCTCGGTGATGTAGCGCTTCACGTCCGCGGGAATCTCGAGCGGGGGATGATTCGCCGGCAGTGTTCCAGCGCTCGTCGCCTCGGGCTTGACGTTCTCTTCCACGGCTTCTGGGCGAGCGGCACACGACCCGGTGCCTTCCCCGGCGCGAGCACCGCCACCCAGAGGGCAAGTCCGACGGTCAGAAACCCGACGAGAACCACGAGCCCTGCGAGCTGCGCCGGAGGGCGACGATCACCGACGGCTGGCAGGTCCTGCCGCGACACCACCCTTCTGCCGCACGCGCTACAGAAGACCGCGTCCCGGACAACCGGCTCGCCGCAGCCGGAACAGAAGCGAGCCGAACTCTGCAACGAAGTCTCCGTCATCGGATCAACCGGTTGTCGGGACCAGTGCTACGAGGGTGGGGGTGAAGCGAGCTCCCGAGCGAGGCGAGCGAGACGGTCCGCCGTGCGGGGAGGCGTTGCGCGGCCTGCATCGCCGCGAGCACTCGATTCGGTTACGCGGCGGCCTTTTTCCGGCTTCCCTCGACGTCTTCGGCGGTCGCGAAACAGCGGATCGTGCACTGCGCATGATCATCGTGACCGCAGAGCTTCTTGCGTCGGGTACCGGGCACCGCTTGCATGACCTTCTGGCAGCGGGGGCAGTTGACCTCGGCGAGTGCGCCGAGCTGCCAGCCGCACGCTGCGCAGATGAAGGTTTGCAAAACGACTGCTTCCATCCGCTGAGCTCCTTCCGACCTCATCGAAGCTGAAGTCGCCGGCGGAGTCAATAGAATTTGCGCATTCTTTCACCGACCCGATCGTCGCTTTGCGAGCGCTTCCGGGCTGCGGTAGATTCGCGGATGACCGTCGGTACATGGACGGAAGAGCTGACGCGACTCGTCGGCGGAGATCGCTTCTCGACCCGCGCCGCCGACGTCGACGCCGCCGCGCGCGACGAGTCCTCGCTGCCGCCGTCGCGGCCGCAGGCGGTCGTGTGGCCGGTGTCCACCGAGGAGGTCCGGCGAATCGTGGAAATGGCGGCGGCCCACCGACTGCCGCTCACCGCGCGTGGCGCCGGGACGAGCCTCGAGGGCAATCCGATTCCGCTCGCCGGTGGGCTCGTCGTCGACTTCAGCCGCATGGATCGCGTGATCGAGGTCCGGCGTCCGATCTCGCCGTCCGCGTCGAGCCGGGAGTGGTCTACGACCGGTTGAACGAGGAGCTCCGCCCGCACGGACTCTTCTTTCCGCCTTCGCCCGGAGGAAGCGCGGACAGCGCCACGATCGGCGGCATGGTCGCGAACGACGCGAGCGGCATCTACTCGGTCAAGTACGGTGGCACGCGCGATTCCGTGCTCGCGGCGACCGTCGTCGTCGGCGACGGCCGGGTGATTCGCATCGGCAGCGACTGCCGCAAGACCTCGTCCGGCTACCACCTCATCGGCCTGATCGTCGGCTCCGAGGGTACGCTCGGTCTGGTGACGGAGATCACGCTCCGATTGCACGGCGTCCCGGCGGCGCGTACGCAGATCGCGCTCGCCTTCGAGAGCGAGCGGAGCGCCGCCGACGCCATCGCGGCGATCATGGCGTACGGGATCGACCTCGCGGCGGTCGAGTTCCTCGACCGGCGGACGATCGCGGCGTTGAACCGCTTTCGCGGCTACGGGCTCGAGGAATGCCCGACGCTGTTCCTCGAAGCGCACGGATCGGAGACGAGCGCCGCAGAAGCCGCGCGCGCCGCGATCGAAGTCTCGGCCGAGCACGGCGGCCGCGAGATCCGTCTCCGCTCGGGCCAGAGCCCCTGGGAAGTGCGCCACTACACGACCCGATCGATTCGCGCCACCAATCCCGGGACGGAGATCGTCCGCACCGACCTCGCGGTGCCGATCTCGCGCCTTCCAGAGGTGATCGAGACCAGCTACCGGATCGGCGACGAGGCCGGGGTCTCGCTTTATGCGTTCGGTCATGCCGGGCTCGGCATCGTCCACGTGCTGATCGCGGAAGATCCCCGCAACGCCGCGCGCTGGCAGGCGGCGCTCGCGGCGAAGGACGCGATCCTCAAAAGGGTACTCGCGCTCGGCGGGACCGTCTCCGGCGAGCACGGCCTGGGTTTTGGCAATCGTCAATACGCCGCGCTCGAGCATGGATCCGCCCTCGACCTCATGAAGGAGGTAAAGCGCGTGTTCGATCCGCGCGGCATCTTGAATCCGGGAAAGATCTGGGAGCCGAACGATGAATAGGCGGCTCGGCTCCGAGCCCTCTCTCGACGGAGTGAGGATCGGCGAAGCACTTCACCCCCAAGCCCGGAAACGGGGCCTGCTCCGGCGGGTCCGCCGTCTGCTGCACCCGATCTTCGGTCCCCCGCTGCTCGCGATCGCGCAGGCGATCGTGCCGCGTCTCTACGTCGCCTACATGTGGCTCGTGTGGAAGACGAGCCGCGTCGAGGACCGCGGCTTGGGGCGCGTCCCGGCGCTGTGCGACGAGCACGACGGCTTCGTGGCGCTCCTCTGGCACGAGGAAGTGTTCTCGGTCGCCTGGGACTATCGGGCGATACGGCCGCACACGCTCGCGAGCCTCGGCGACTCGGGCGAGATGATCACGCGGATTCTCGAGCGCTGCGGCTACGTGGTCTTCCGCGGCGGCTCTTCGAAACGTGTTTCGCGCCGGCGTGACTTCGTGCTCGCCGCGATGATCTCACACATGAAGACGACCGACCGCGTCATGTACGGCATCACGGTCGACGGCTCCTACGGACCGTACCACCAGATGAAGCCGGGCGCGCTGATGATCGCTTACAAGTGTAGGAAGCCGATCGTCCTCGTCCGCACCTGGGCGAAGCGCAACCTCCATCTACCGACTTGGGACCGGATGGTCGTCCCGCTGCCGTTCAACCACATCCGCCAGTTCTTGCGCGGACCCTTCTTCGTCCCCCGCGAGGCGAGCGACCCGGCGGTTTTCGAGCGTTTTCGCTTCGAGATGGAGAGCGAGCTCGTCAAGCTCGCCGAGGAGTCGAAGAGTTGGTGACCGGATCGGAGGAAGACACATGACCGAAGAGGAACGGAACCTCGAGGCGGTGAGGCGCTGGGCCGAGCTGTACAATCAAGACGTCGCAAGGATGGTCGACGAATCGTACGCCGACGACTTCGAGGTCGACGTGCGCGGGCAATTCGTCATGCACCGGCGCGAGACCTTCCAGCGCGCGGAGGCGGCGGTCGTCGCGGCGGCGCCACGACGGCGCGCGCGTGTCGAGCGCATGGTCGCCGCGGGAGACACCGTCGTCGTCGAAGCGGTCCTTTTCGACCCCGACCGCGGCGAGGACTGGCAGTCCCCGTGGTGCGCGGTGCTCCGCCTGCGCGAGGGGAAAATCGTCAGCGACCACACCTATCTCGACGCCGCCCGATGGCCTGGTTTCCGCGCACCCGCCCGCCGTTGACGGAGAACGCGTGGACTCGAAGGACTCTCGCACCGGCGCTCGATTCCGCGTCGCTCGAAGCGGGTGAAGAACCGTCTCCTCCGTGACGTTCTTCTCATCGCCGCCGTCGGCGCCGCTACGTTGCTTCCCTTTCTCGGCCAGACCCGCGACGTCGCTTCGCACGAGATCCGCCACGCGGAGATCGGCCGCGAGATGGCCGAGAGCGGGAACTACCTCATCCCGACCCTGCTCGGTCAACCCTACCGCGACAAGCCGCCGGTCCTGAGCGCGGCGATCGCGCTCCTGTTTCGCTGGCATGGCGAGCCGTCGATCGGGCTGGCGCGGCTGCCGTGCGCCGTGGCGGCCGTCGTCGGTGCGCTCCTTCTCTACGGTCTCGGCTGCACGTTGGCGGAGCCCCGCTCCGCTCTCCTCGCCGCGCTCGGCGTGCTGGGCGTTCAGGGCTATCAAAACATGGCGCGGACGGCTCGTCCGGATATGATCTTCACGTTGGCGATCCTCACGGCCGCACTGGGATCGATCCGCGTGCTCGAGCCCGGCCGCTCCCGCCGCGGCGCCACGGGCTTCGCCCTCGCGGGCGCAGCGTGCGCCGTTGCGAGCCTGCTGAAGGGGCCGCTCGCGTGGGCGTTCTGCGCGCTCTTCCCCTACCTCGCCTGGTTTCGCGCGCCGGGATTTCGGCGTCCCGGCGCCCGCGACTGGCTCGTCTTCGCGATCGGCTTTGCGGCCACGGCTTCGATCTGGGCTTTGCCGGTGGTGATCGCGGACCGAGGCGTCTATCTGGTGAGCTTCCTCACCCAGCCCGATCTGACCACTTGGCATCTGTTCGACACGTTCGACCGCATCCACTGGCCTTGGATGTACGGGGTCGTCGGCTTGCTGCCGCTTGCTCTCCTTCTCCCCGTGGTCGCCGCCGATGCGCGCAAGCGCGGCGTGGCGGCACCGCTGGCGATCGCTCTTGCCATGCTCGTCGTTCTTTCGCTGATCCCCAAGAAGCGCATGCACTACCAGCTACCGGTCTACCCGTTTTTGGCGCTCGTCGTGGCCGAAGCAGTCGTCCGCTTCCGCAGGAGGCGGTGGATCGAGCGCGCCGCGTGGACGCTGGTCGCGCTTTCACTCGCCGCCGGCCTTTTCTATTGGGGCGTGGTCCTGCCGCGCCTTCGTCCCGGGGAGGATCCCGACTTCGTTGCGGCGCGGAAAATTCTGGCCGAGACGAACGCCTCGGAGCGAATCATCGGCGTCGGTCAGATAGCCGAGACGATCGCGTTCGTCGGACGGCGCGCCGACGTCTTCGAGCGGACGACCACGGACGAGATCGTCGAGACGCTACGCGCGAGCCCGACGAGCGCGCTGATCGTCGTCGCTCGCTCGGAGCAAGCCGTTCTCGATCCGCTGCGGACGCGTTTTCTGCTCGACGAGGTCGCTCGCGTCGATGGAGAGCGCCGAACCTGGCTCGTCTACCGAGCGTCTGGAGCAGACCCGCCCGACGCGGGGGTTCGTGACGAGCTTCGGGCATTCCGCTAAAAGCGGGGCCTCGCGCATGAAGAACAAGGGTGTCATATCGGTGATCGGTCGCGATCAGAAGGGCATCGTCGCACGCGTCTCGACCTATCTCGCTTCGCAGAACATCAACATCGAGGACATCGGGCAGCGCGTCGTCGAAGGCCTGTTCATCATGAGCATGCTCGTCGACCTGACGGACGTGTCGACGACGCTCGACGAAGTGATCCTCGGCCTCAAGAAGATCGGCAGCGAGATCGGCGTCGAGGTGACGCTGCGACTCGCCGGCGGAGGCGAGCGCAAGCGCTTCGCGATCCTCCTCACCAAGGAACCGCGCTGTCTCGAAACGCTGATCCGCGACCATCGTGGCGGCAAACTCAACGGCGACCCCGTGGTCGCGCTCTCCAACCACGGTGTCTTGCGTGGCGACGCCGAGGCCGCCGGCATCCCTTTTTTTTGGCGCGATGCCGAGGACAAGGCCGCCCACGAAGCGTTCCTCGTCGACAAGATCCGCGAGTTCCGCGCGGAGCTCGTCGTGCTCGCACGCTACATGCGGATCCTTTCGCCGGAGTTCATCGGCCGATTCCCGAACCGCATCATCAACATCCACCCCTCGCTGCTCCCGTACCATCCGGGGGCCAACGCCTATCGGCAGGCATGGGAGGAAGGGGTGCGCGTCTCGGGATGCACCGCGCACTTCGCCACGGCCCAGCTCGATCAGGGCCCCGTCATCCTGCAGGACGTCTTCCCGATCCGTGTGGGCGAGGACACGCTCGAGGACGTGAAGGCCAAGGGCCGTGCGCTCGAGGGCGAGGTGCTCTCGCAGGCGGTCCAGCTCTGCTTGAACGATCAGCTGGTCGTCAAAGACAACAAGGTGATCTTCAAGCCGGGAAAGCTCGAAGCGTGAGGGGGTGGATGGCACTCGCCGAGCGCCGCGCCCGAGCCGACCCCCGAAAGCCGCTACTGACCGGGCATGTTGCATCCCCTTTGATCGCACCCAACGGGTGCGATCCGTGACGCACGCTCCTGGGCGACTACTTCCGCATCTGCTGCGCGAGATAGTTCTCCTCGCCGACTTGACGGATCAGCTCGAGCTGCGCCTCGAGCCAGTTCACGTGATCCTCTTCGGATTCCAGGATGTCCTCGAAGAGGTCGCGCGAGCCGTTGTCACCTGCTTCGCTGGCGAGAGCGATCGCCTTGTTCAGCTTCGCGACCGCCTCGAGCTCGAGTTCGTGATCGAGCTTCAGCTGCTCGGGGACGGTCTCTCCCACCCTCACCTTTCCGAGGCGCTGCATGTTGGGGACCCCTTCGAGAAAGAGAATCCGTTCGATCAGCTCCTCGGCGTGTTTCATTTCTTCCATGGATTCCTTGCGGATCGCCTCGGCGAGCCGTTCGTAGCCCCAGTTGTCGCACATCTTCGCGTGAACGAAATATTGATTGATGCCGGTGAGCTCCGCGGTGAGGACCTCGTTCAGCAGCTCGATGATCTTGCCGCTTCCTTTCATCCGTCGCTCCTCTGCGCCCGCCGACGTTGGCGCGCGCCGGCGCGGCGATCAGGCAGCCGACCGAGCCTGCCGTTCGTTCGCCGGATTATGCGGCACCACTCCGGCCGCGTAAAGCATCGCGACGATCTCTTCGCGGCAAGGAGCACAGCAACGGCCTGCGCCGCAGCGGCGCACGATTTCGGCCACGCTGGTCGCGCCGTCGCCGATCAGACGCTCGATCGTGGAATCGGAAACGGCGGCGCAATGACAGACGATCATGATCGTATTCCGATCTTGAAATTCATTATCAATTTCATGGTCGCCTGTCAACCCGATTGCGCACGTGCGCGCTGCGAGCCATCCGGCTGCTCGCCGGTCAGCAACCGATTCGCAGCCTACAGAGAAAACCCTTCGTCGACGGGGCTGGAACGGCGCTTGCTGTCCCCTTTCCACAGAAAAGAAGGAGGGATCGATGAACCTGCTGATGATTTCGCTTGGCGTGCCCGCCGTTCCCGGAGCGCCCGCTGCGAACGTGATTGCAGTGCCGCATCTCTGGACCCCGCCCGTTCGCTTCGCCCTCGGGCTCGAGATCCTCTGGTGGACGAGCGCGCTGGCATTCCTGGTGTGGCTCACACGACCTTCGGCGCCCGACAAGTCGCAGCCGCCCAAACCGAAGCGCGGGGCCAAAGAGGACGGACCGGACGGCGCACGCCGGATGGCGGCCTGAGCCCGGCGGCGCTCAGCTCGCGTCGCGCAGCACTTCGTCAGGATGGTCCGCGGACTGAACCTTGGGATATGCCTTGAGGATCTTTCCCTGTTCGTCGATCAGGTAGGAGATTCGCTTGGCGTATCCCGCCTTGGGGTCATCGCACGCGCCGTAGGCGAGGCCGAGCTCACGGCCGGTGTCGCACAGCAGCGGGAACGGGAAGCCGAACTTCTTCGCGAAGGCGGCATTGGCCTGCTGATCATCGAAGCTCGCGCCCAGGATCTCGATCTTCTTTTGCGCGAATTCTTGGGCTCGGTCCCGGAGCCCTTTGCCTTCGATCGTTCAGCCGGGGGTGTCGGCCTTGGGATAAAACCAGAGGAGGACTTTCCGACCGCGGAAGTCCCTCAGCGATACCGGCTTCCCTTCGTGGCTGATGATCGTGAAATCTGGCGCGGGTTGGCCGGGATCGAGCATCGCTATGCCTCCGCCGTAGACTGAATCCAGACTTAGGGCGCTCGAGGCTGCAGGTCAAGGATGAATCGGCGTTAGGAGCCTGCGTCACGGATCGCAGCCCTTGGTCGCGATACAAAGTGTGTGCGCGCTCCCGTCGGTCGCGTGGCGCGTGTTCCCTGTAGATCCTTCCACACTAGCCCTCTCCTCGCCGCCCGGCGCCGGAGGCTCCGAGCCCGCCGACCCCGTGCTTCGCCATGCGGTTGCGGATCACGTTCCGGGTGACGCCGAGCAACCGCGCCGCCTGGACTTGGTTTCCACGGGTCACGTCGAGTGCGTGCTCGACCAGCATGCGCTCGACGCGCTCGTACGCTTGCCCGGGGAACGCGTGGAGAAACTCGCCGAGCGCCTGTTCGAGCGCGGCCATCGGGTCGGAGCGCGCCGAGCGCGGAGTCGCGCCGCGACGAGGGTCCGAGAGAGATGTCCGCGGCGGTGATGCGGTCGCCCTTCGCCTTGAGGCAAGCCTGGGCGACCGCATTCTCGAGCTCGCGCACGTTTCCGGGCCAGGCATGTGCCGAAAGCGAGCACTCCGCCTCGGGAGCGAAGCCGACGATCGAGCGCTTTTGCCGCACCCGTTCGCGAGCCAGGAAATGGTTGGCGAGCAGCAGCACGTCGCCCTCGCGCGCCCGCAGCGGCGGCACCTCGATGCGGAACACGTTCAGCCGATAGTAGAGGTCCTCCCGAAACGTGCCCTCGGCGACCTTGGCTTCGAGATCGGCGTTGGTGAGCACGATCACGCGCACGTCGAGTTTGAGCGCGGTCGAGCCCCCGAGGCGGGTCACGTCCCGGGCTTGCAGCACGCGTAGGAGCTTCGCCTGCAGCGAAGGCTCCATCTCGCCGATCTCGTCGAGGATCAGCGTGCCGCGGTGCGCGAGCTCGAACTTTCCGGCGCGCAGCGTATCCGCGCCCGTGAACGCCCCGCGTTCGTGCCCGAAGAGCTCCGACTCGAGCAAGTTCTCGGGAATCGCCGCGCAGTTGATGGCCACGAATGGGCCGTTCTTGCGCTTGCCGTGATCGTGGATCGCGCGCGCAACGAGCTCCTTGCCCGTACCGCTCTCGCCGGTGACGAGCACGGTGGTCTCCGCTGCGGCTGCGCGTCCGATGAGCTTGAAGAGGTCGTGCATCGCCCGACTGCGGCCGACCATGCGGATCTCGCCGGACACGGCCGGGGGCGTCTCAGGCGGATTCGCCGCTTGCGGCAGGATCTCCTTCAGGAGCTTCTTGAGGGCCGGCACGTCCACCGGTTTCAGCAGGTAGTCGCGCGCCGCGAGTGCCGTCGAACGGATCGCGGTCTCCACCGTGCCGTACGCGGTCATTACGATGACGGGGAGATTGGGATGGCGGTCGCGGATCTGCTCCAGGGTCTCGAGGCCGCCGAGACGTGGCAGCTTGACGTCGAGCAGCACGACGTCGGGCGAATCGTTCTGCAGAGCGGCGAGCGCCTCCTCTCCGTCATGCGCCGAAACCACCTCGAAGGCGCCTTCGAGCGCGCGTCGAAACGAGTAGTGGACGTTGCGTTCGTCGTCGACGATGAGCAGGCGATGCATCCCTCTTTCCTCCGCTACACGGGCAACCAGACGATCGCGGTCGCGCCGACCCCCGCCTTCGACTCCACGCGCAGCTCGCCGCTGTGTCCCTCGATGATGCGCAGCGAAATCGGCAGCCCGAGGCCGGTGCCGCCCGCACGAGTCGTGACGAACGGCTCGAACAGCCGGTCGAGCACCTCGGGCGCGATTCCGGGCCCGTCGTCCTCGATCTCTACCACGACGCCCCCTGTCGCGAAGCGGGTGCTCGCCCGCAGACGCCCGCCGACGTCCATCGCCTGGACGGCGTTCAGCATGAGGTTGAGAAACACCTGCTTCAGCTGGTCTCCGTCGGCCCAGACGGGCGGCGTCTCTTGCCAGGACCGCTCGAGCCGAATCTTCTTCTTGCCGGCTTCCGGTCCGACCAAGAGCATCGTCTCCTCGAGGACCTCCTCGAGGCGCTGACGCTGAAAGCGCGGGCGGCGCGGGCGCGCGAAGTCGAGGAATTGATCGACGAGCAGATTCAAACGACGAATTTCGCTCTGCACCACTTCCAGATCCGAAAGCGAAACATCGCCCTGTCCCGCCTGCTCGAGCATCGCGTAGGTGAGAACCGAGAGAGTGTTCAATGGATTCCGCAGCTCGTGCGCCAGGCCTGCGGACAGCCGTCCGAGCGCGGCCAACTTTTCGGCGGCGCGTAGGCCTTCTCCCGCTTCGCGCGCTTCGCGAAACAGCTCCGCATTCTGGATGGCGACGGCCGACTGTTGGGCGAGAAGCGTCATCAGCGCCACCTCGTCGGCGCGAAACCTTCGCCGCTCGCCCGTGTACAGGTTCAGAACACCGATCACCCGACCTTTGGTTCGGAGCGGCACCGACAGCATGCTGACGAGGCCTTCCGCTTGCGCGACCTCGGTCAGGTGGAACCCGGGCTCGGCGACCACGTCCTCGATCGCGATCGGCTGGCCGGTTTGCAACACGCGACCCGACACCGAGTTATGAACCCCGGGTCGCGCGCGCGATAGATATGCTGGACCGGCTCCATCAGTGGTCACGGTCTCGAAGCCCCCGCTCCGTTCGAGCATCAGTGACGTAAGCTTGCCGTGCAGCAGGCGGCGGGCATCACGCACGACCCGCAGCAGAACCTCGCCGATCTCCAGCGTGGACGTCAGGTCGCGGCCGATCTCGACCAGCGCGGCTAGCTGCTCGTTCCGCTGCCGTACCTCTTCGAGCAATCGCCCCTCGTCGACCTCACCGTCGGCCGTTCGTCCCTCCACGCTCGCCGTGGCCGGCCTTTCCAGGCGCATGTGTTGCATGAGTACTTCCGCGGAGTACGAGCAAGCCATGTACCACTCCAGAGCGCCTGATTTCAGCGGAACGAACGCGTCGCTCTGCTCAATTCTTCACCAGCTGCTGCCAGAGAGGCAGCGCGGCTAAGGGGAAGAGAAAGCGGACCCGAGAGCCCGCTCTCTCTTCGGTGGAGGAGATGGCGCCGAGGGCCAGGAGGAATCCGGATGGAAGGACTCGGCGCACACGATCTCTCCGCAAAGCAATCTCGGTGCCGTTCCCGCGCCGAGCTGGCGAGTGATCGTTCCGCGCCGACAAATCGTAGGCGGCGTCGCTCCATTCAACCGTCCGATGGCTTCCGGCCCGCTCGGCTCGCGCCTTCGAGCCGAGCCGAAACTGTTCTTCTAGCAGCAATGGGGGACGCACCAGTTGCTCGAGCAGCATCCGTGGTGGACGGCCGGATGCTCCTGCTCCTCGAAAGCGAACGCTGAGGCTCGTACCCGCGCCGTCGGCAGGCTCCGCTCCGCACTCGCCTCCGCTCGACCACAAGAGTATCGTCTCGGCTTGCATGGGTGGTTTGGAGCGTCACACTGCCGCGCTCGCTCTTCTCGCCCTCGTCCACGCGCCAGCCGCCGCGACGGCGGCAGAGGCCGACGCCAGCGAGCCCCGCATCATGCGGGTCGTCGGCCTGGCGACTGCGAGTGCCGCACCCGATCGGGCAGAGATCGACCTCGGCGTGCTGACGCAGGCCGCGAATGCGCAGCAGGCCGCGAGCGACAACGCCAAGCGCGTCGACGCGGTGCTCGCCGCCGTACGCAAGACGCTCGACAGCGCGGCGGAGCTGAAGACCGTCGGGTACTCGGTCACGCCGCTCTACGGTGAGCCCAAGCCTGGCCGCTCACCCGCAATCAGCGGGTATTCGGCGCAAAACGTGATTCGGGTCACCACCTCCGACCTCTCCCGCGTCAGCCCGGTCATCGACGCAGGAATGGCTGCGGGGGCGAACGACATCCGCGGGCTTCAGTTCTCGGTCAAGAACGAGCAGGAGGTCCGGGCGCGAGCGTTGCGCGACGCCGTAGGTCGCGCCAAGGCGGAGGCGGAGGTGATCGCATCGGCCCTCGGTGTCAAGGTTCTTCGTGTTCGCGCGGCCGAGGCGACCGGCGAGCCGCCGATCGTCCGTCCGATGATGATCGGCTCCGCGATGGCGCGCGGCGCGCCTGCGGCGACTCCCGTGGAGCCCGGGACCATCGAGGTTCACGCCAGCGTCACCGTGACCTTCGAAATCGGCGAGTGAGTCGCGCTCAGGGTGGGCTTGCGCTTTTCGTGGGTGCTCCCCGCGCCGCGATCTTCGCCTCCGCCTCGTCGAGGAGCCGCTTGACGTCCGGGCTGTTCTCGCTCGTGGAAAGCCCGCGCAGGTCGCCGCGGAGAGAGTCGTCTCCGATCTCACCGAGCACGCGGATGCCGAGGCTCCTGAGTTGGGGGTCGGACTCCGCCTGAACGAAGCTCAGAACAGCTCGTCCCGCCGTCGGGTCTTTGATCCTGCCGAGCGCTACGAGGATGCGCTGGCGGACGCTCGAGTTCGTGCCTGCCATAGCGAGGCGATCGGCGAGAAACGACGTTGCGTCCTTCGCTTGGAGCCTTCCGAGCGCGTCGATCGCCGCCGCGGCCACGCGCGGATCAGAATTGTCCACGCCTTGCATCAGGTACTCGTCCCTCTTGGGATCGTTCGATTCGGCGAGCAGCTTCACGGCCTCGAGTCGGAGGTCGGCACGGGCGTCGTCCAGGTGTCGAGCCCATTCTTCGGGCGTCGCCCCGACCGTCGTCCGCTGGTAGCGCTCCGCGGTCTGATGCGTCGACGATTCCGGGAGCTGCTGGGCGTGCAGGACGACGGCGGCCAGCAGCGCGAGCCCCACGCCGTGCGCGAGAATACGCCCGCCGCTCGGCCGGGTCACGCGCGACCTCCCGAATCGACGCGCCCCGTCTGCCACTCGCGGTCGGCGCGCTTGCCGCGATAGACCCGCATGTCGATCGCCCGGCTCACCTCGGGAACGAGCTCGAAGAGCAGACGATGCTCGGTCTGCATGTTGGCGACGAACGCCTCGACCGCCGACTTCTTGGCTGGATCACCGAGCCCGACGTACTTCTCGACGAGCAACCGCGAAATCGGCCAGATGTCGAAGTCGGGAAGCTCGTGACGGACGATCCTTCCGTCGATGCCGACGTGGCCGGCGAAATCACCCATGGCCTCGATGCAGAGCGAGGCACGGGGATCGCGCGCGAGCTGTTTGCACCAAACGCGCTCGTACGTGCCGCTGAGCCAGAAGCTACCGTCGCGGAGGAGCCACCACACAGGAACGGTGTATGGCCGGCCGTCGCGCCGCAGGGTGGCGAGAACGCCGATGAACGGCTGGCGGAGGAACGCTTCGAGGTATTCGGGCTTCATGCGCGGCACGGGACCTCCCTTGGCTATCGGCTACGGCCTAGCAGCTGCGGCGAGCGAGCCGCGAGTTCTTTGCCGCAAGCCGCTCGTCGGTAGCCGGTAGCCGAAGCGGTTCGCCGAGTCCAGCGAGACATCACATTCCATCCTGGATAGAATGACCCGTCGTGCGCGAAATCCTGAAGACGTGGTTCAGCCTATCACGGCCCGTCGGTCAGCGCTTCTACGCAGCCTCGGGCTTCGCGCTCGTAGCGTTCAAGTACGCCGTCGACAGCGTGCTCGTCTGGGTAGCGACCGGCGCCGTCTGGACGCCCCTCGGCTACCTGAATCCGTCGCTCGCCGCGCGCGAGACGGCGGTGGGGGTCGCGCCGCAATGGGTGTTCTGGGCGCTCGTCGTGTGGAGCCTACCCTTCTACTGGATCGGCATCTCGATGACCGTGCGGCGCGCCGTCGACGCCGGGCTCGCGCCGGCGTGGTCGCTCCTCTTCTTCGTGCCGATCGTCAACTGTCTGTTCATGCTCCTCCTCTGTGCCTTGCCCGCCGCCGAGATCCACGCGCCGCCGGACGCTCGCGTCGATGAGCGGCTCGGTGGGGTCGTCCGCAGCGTGGCCGCCGCGGCGCTCGTCGGCACCGCCATGATCGGCCTCAGCATCGTCGCGCTGCGCGGCTATGGCGCGTCGCTCTTTCTCGGCACGCCGTTCGTCATGGGATTCGTGAGCGGCCTGCTCGCCAATCGCGAATCGCCGCGAAGCCCTCTCGTCACGCTCGGAGTCGCCTACCTCGCGTTACTCGTCGTCGGGGGAGTGATCACTCTGTTTGCGCTCGAAGGGCTCGTCTGCCTGTTGATGGCGTTGCCGCTCGCTTTGCTCCTCGCTTCGCTCGGAGCGATCCTCGGCAGACAGATCGCGCTCGGCCGAGGTCCCGAGGGGGCGGCGGTGGCGAGCGTGCTGGTCGCCCTGCCCCTTCTCACCGGCGTCGAAGCGCCGAGCCTGCGCGCTCCGCTACGCGAAGTGGTGACCCGCGTCGAGATCGACGCGCCACCGCCTGCGGTGTGGCCGAACGTCGTCGGCGTCGCGGAGCTGCCGCCGCCGAGCGAGCTCGTCTTCCGGCTCGGGATCGCTTATCCCCTGCGCGCGCGCATCCGAGGCTCGGGTGTCGGCGCGATCCGCACCTGCGAGTTCTCGACCGGGCCGTTCGTCGAGCCGATCACGGTCTGGGATCCGCCGCGACGGCTTGGCTTCGACGTCCGCTCGGAGCCCCCGCCGATCGCGGAGTGGAGCCCGTATCAGCACGTGAACGCGCCCCATCTCGTCGGCGGGCTCGAGACCGAGCATGGAGAGTTCCGCCTCGTCTCGGTCGCGGCCGATCGGACGCGGCTCGAGGGACAGCACCTGGTATCGCAACAATCTGTTCCCGCAGCTCTACTGGAATCTCTGGTCTGACGCGCTCATCCACAGCATCCATCGCCGCGTCCTCGATCACGTGAAGCGCCGTTCCGAAGGCGGTGGAGCCGGTCCGGGCGATCCGGACCGAGCGCCCTGACGGATCCGTGCCCGCCCACTCCCCGCTCGTTCCCTACGTCCGCCCGGAGCAGAAGGTCGCCGAGCTCACGGCCCGCGCCCTGCTGCTCGGCGCCGCTGCTCTCGCTCACGTTCGGAATGGTCAACGCGTATCTGGCGCTGAAGATCGGGCTCACGGTCTCGGCGTCGATCCCCTCGGCCGTGCTCTCGATGGCCGTGCTCCGCGGCCTTCTCCGCCGCGGCACGATCCTCGAGAACAACGTCGTCCACACGATCGCTTCGGCCGGCGAGTCGCTCGCCGCCGGCGTGATCTTCACCGTACCGGCGCTGATCTTCCTGAAGCTCGCGCCGAGCGGCTTCGAGATCTTCCTGCTCGGCGCTACGGCCGGGATGCTCGGCGTGCTGATGATGATTCCGCTGCGGGATACGCTCACGGTGAAGCGGCACGGTGAGCTGCCGTTTCCCGAGGGTACGGCCTGCGCGATGGTATTGATCGCCGGCGACCGGGGCGGCGCGAGCGCGCGGCCCGTCTTCGCGGGCATTCTCGCCGGGGCTCTCTACACCCTTCTCGGGCGCGGCCTTCGCCTGTGGAACGACACGGTCTTCTGGAGCGTATCGTCGCTCCACAAGGCGTCGATCGGTTTCGAGCTCTCGCCGATGTTCCTCGGCGTCGGCTATCTCATCGGCCCGCGCATCGCCTCGGTGATGCTCGCCGGCGGGCTCATCGGCTGGGCGGCGCTGATTCCGTTTTTCGACCTTCTCGGCGACCGCGCCGTCTGGTTCGGGTTGCCGGCGGGCTTGGGTGCACTCGCGGCCCAAGAGATCTGGCGCCAAGCGGTCCGCTATGTCGGGGCCGGCGCCGTCGCCGCCGGCGGCATGGTCTCGCTTCTACGGGCGCTGCCGGCGATGCGCGCCGCGGTCACCAACCTACTCTCGAGCCTCGACGGATCGGCGTCGAGCGGCGCGCGCACCGATCGCGACCTCCCCGGCGTGGTCGTCGTCGCCGGCGTCGGAACGCTCGCGCTCGGCCTCTGGCTGCTCCCGTGGTTCCACATGAGGCTCGTCGACGCGATGCTCGCGGTCGCGTTCACGTTCTTCTTCGTAGTCGTGTCTTCGGAGATCGTCGGGCTGATCGGCACGACCTCGCAGCCGGTCTCGGGAATGACGATCACCGCGCTGCTCGTCACCGCGCTGGCTGTCCTCCTTTCGGGACGGGCCGGCACCGAGGGCGCCGCCGCGGCCATCCGCGTGGCGGCGATCGTCGCGGTCTCGATCGCGCTCGCCGGCGACATGAGCCAAGACCTGAAGACCGGCGCTTTGCTCGGAGCGACCCCTTGGGTGCTTCAAGTCGGCGAGATCGTCGGCACCGCCGTAGCCGCGCTGCGGGCAGGCTGGGTGCTCTTTCTGCTCGACAAGGCATACGGTATCGGCTCGGCGGTGCTGCCAGCCCCGCAGGCGAAGCTCATGGCCACGCTCGCCACCGGCGTCATGCAAGGGGACCTCCCCTGGCGGCTGCTCTCGCTCGGGGCGGGGCTCGCCCTCGCCGCCGAAGCGTTCGGCATCGCGAGCCTGCCGTTTGCGATCGGTCTCTATCTGCCGATCACGACCTCTGCGCCGTTGATCCTCGGCGGCCTCGCCTCCTGGCTTCTCCATGGGCAAACCGCCGGCCAGAAGTCAGTCCCAGAGTCCGGTGAAGGGGAGCGGCGACGCCGCGAGTCGCTCACTCTACTCGCCTCGGGGCTGGTCGCCGGAGATGCGCTGATGGGCATCGGCGTCGCCGCCCTCGTGGTCAGCGGGCTCGCCGACCATGTTGCGCTTCGCTCTCCGGGTGGTGGCGGCCGGGAGGATGTTGCGACGATCGTGCCGTTCCTGCTCCTCTTCGTCCTCTTTGCCCGCTTCGGTCGCCGAGCGACGTCGACTTCGCGCCCGACGAGATCATGAGGAGGCCACCGACCGAGGTCGAAAAAGGCGAGCCCCCGGGCGTCACCGCCGCGGGGGCTCTCGATTCTGCTTCTGCTACTGCTTATGCCTTTGCGACGTTCGACGCCTGGAGCCCCTTCGGACCCTTGACGACGTCGAAGGTGACGCGCTGGCCTTCCTCAAGGCTGCGGAATCCGTCACCGGCGATGGCGCTGTAGTGGACGAAGACGTCCTGGCCGTCATCCTGGGTGATGAATCCGTAACCCTTTTGGCTGTTGAACCATTTGACCATTCCCTGAGCCACTCTTGCTGACCCCCTTTCCGTGTAAATTTTTGAGGGAAAAAAATTTTGTCAGCTTGCTCGCCGGAAACGGTCTGCGCGGACTGCCAAAACCTTCGCCTCAACCACTGGATACGCCTGTAACACACGCGCCACAGGCAGCACAAGGGAAAGCCCGCCGGCGCAGACGCGTCGCGTCTTCGCGTTAGCTTCGAATAGCGAAGCACCGCCATGCGGCAATCCGCGTTTGGTCGACGACTCCGAGAGCCTCCTTTCGCAGCCGCAGCCCACCGTCCGTGTAGTTGTTGACCAGACTTTCGAGTGCATGATTAAAAGACTTTGTTTCAGTGAGCCTTTCTCGAGAACGGCCGCACGGCCGTCGACTCCCGCGCGGCCGCGGCTGGCAGGAGGCCGCGGCCTGGTATGACGACCTCGTCGGTGAGCGCGGCAGCGAGTACCAGCGAGAGGTTGTCATCCCGCGCACCGTGAAGCTTTTGAATGCGAAGCGCGGCGAGCGTGTGGTCGACGTTGCATGCGGCCAGGGCGTGCTCTGCCGCGCGCTCGCCGAAGGCGGGGCACGCGTTACCGGAATCGACATCGCCCCTGCGCTGATCGAGGCGGCGACGCGGCGGAGCCGATCCGATCGCCCCGCGATCGACTACCGGGTCGGCGACGCCCGACGCCTCGAGGACGTCTTCGACGCGGGCGCATTCGACGCCGCGGTCGTCGTCTTGGCAATTCAGAACATCGCGCCGCTTTCCCCGGTGTGGGAAGGCTGCCATCGCGTGCTCGCGCGCGGCGGACGGCTCGTCGTGGTGATGATGCATCCGTGTTTCCGAGTTCCGCACGCGAGCCGCTGGGGATGGGACGAGCAGAAGCGTGCGCAGTATCGCGCGATCGAGCAGTACCTGAGCTCGAGCCGCGCCGAGATCCAGATCCATCCGGGGTCTGATCCCTCGCAAACGACCCCGACCTTCCACCGCCCGCTCCAGGCCTACGTCAACACCCTCGGCTCTGCGGGCTTTGCAATCGACCGCATCGAGGAATGGACGAGCCACAAGACGAGCCCTGCGGGGCCACGCAAGGCGGCGCTAGACAGGAGCCGCAAGGAGATCCCGATGTTCCTCGGGCTGCGGGCTATCATGGTAGGATCTACATAAAGCACCCCCCGCGACCAACGGGAGCGCGCGCACGGTTACGGGAGCGCGCGCCGTCACGATCACGCCGAACGGGAGCGATCTGGGAGGCAGCGTCTGGCGGATCAGCTGTGTGATCAAGGGCGAGGAAGTCATCGCTGCTTGACACGGACCGTGGGCGCGACGAAGTAGCGGTAGCGGCGATGGCAAACGCACACGCTGAGACGCGGCGCCGATCGTCGCGAGCAGCGCCCGAACGCAACGCGACGCGAGCGCGGGCGAAAGGAAGAGGCTTCGACCCGGTGACCGCGGAGATCATCCGCGGAGCGATGGAGACGATCTGCTACGAGGTCGCCACGCACGTCAGCCCGACGCCCGCCACGCACGCCGTCGACCAGTCGAACGAGCGCACCGCCACGATCTTCGACGCCCGCGGGCGCCTTGCCGCGCTCTCGGTCGGCATCCCCCAGCTGATGCTCTCTTCGGCGCTGTCAGTGCGGTTCGCACTCGACTTCTTCGGGCCGGGCGGCCTTCAGGACGGCGACGTCCTGATCGGCAACGATCCCTACCACGGAGGCGGCTGCCTGTCCGACTACAATGTGTTCGCACCGGTCGTCGTCAACGGCAAGCCTCTCCTCGTCGTGTCGATCCAATGTCACCACGGCGATACCGGCAGTACGGCGCCGGGGGCCCGCAAGCACGACGCGCTCGACATCTGGGCGGAGGGCGTGCGCTTTCCCGCGGTCAAGGTCGTCGAGCGCGGCGTCGAGCGTGCCGACGTCGTCTACATGATGAAGACGAACAATCGAAACCCGAAGTTCCTCGGCGACTTTCGCGCACAGATCGGCGCCGCGCAACGGGGAAGGGATCGATTGAACGAGGCGATCGCCAAGTACGGCGCGCCGGCGATCCTCGGTGCCGTCGAGCACTCGATCGACGTAGCGCGACGCCGTGTTCGCGAGGAGGTCGCGAAGTGGCCGGACGGCGTCTACTACGGCACCGCCTTCGTCGACAACGATCCGCTCGGCAACACCGACGTTCGCATGCAGGTGAAAGTGACGATCAAGGGCGAGCGATTGACGATCGACTTCACGGGGTCGGATACGCGTCAGAACATCTCGGCGAACTCCACGTTCGGCAACACACGGGGCTACGTCGTCGCCCAGCTCGCCTGCATGATGGACCCGACGATTCCCAAGAACGAGGGCTTCCTCGAATCGGTGGAGCTCGTCGTACCGAAGGGCTGCTGCCTGAACCCGCACGACGGCCGACCCGTGGCGATTGGGACGTATCACCCGGGCATGGAGGCCGCCGAGGCGATCGCCGTGGCGCTCGCGCCGGTGATCCCAGAGCGCTCGTGCCCGCAGATCTCCAAGATCGGCATGCCGACGACGATCTTCGGCACGCACCCGGCGACCGGCGAGGTGTTCACCGACCCCTCCGTCGACACCTTCGCCGCCTATTGCGGAGCGGTGAAGGGCCGCGACGGCTGGGGCGCGACGAACGTCTCGTTCGGAAACCTGATCCGCGCGACGGCGGAGATCAACGAGTCGATCTTTCCGCACCGCCAGATGGCGCGCGACTACGAGCCCGACACCGGGGGTGCCGGCCTATGGCGCGGCTGCCCGGGCAGCCGGCAGGTGAAGACACTCACCGCACCGGCGACTGTCGACGCTTACGTGGTGGGCCGCAAGCACCCGATGCCGGGCATCGCCGGCGGCAAGAACGGCATGCCGAACGAGATGCGCTGTCACGTCGGGTCGAAGCAAGAGCTCGTCGTCGAGGGGCCGTCGCGGCAGGTGCCCCTTCAGGCCGGCGAGTCCTATGCGTACCGCTACGGCGGTGGCGGAGGCTGGGGCGATCCGCTCGAGCGCGATCCGGAGAAGGTCAAGGAGGACGTCCTCGACGAATACGTGTCGCTGCGCGGCGCTCGTTACGACTACGGCGTGGTGCTGACGGGAAGCGTCGAGGATTTCGATCTCGCGGTCGATTGGCGAGCGACGAACGAGCTGCGCGCGGAGATGCGGGCCGATCGACACTTATGACACGCCAAGGCTACCGACTGGGCATCGACGTCGGAGGCACGTTCACGGATTTCATCCTCCTTCGGCCCGACGGCTCGCTCGCGCTCGACAAAGCGGAGACGACCCCCGCGGACGAATCAGGCGGCGTGCTGAAGGGAATCGCCCAGTTGGCCGCAAGGGAGGTGCAACCGATCGGCGAGTTTCTCGCCGCCGTCGACACGATGGTGCACGGCACCACCACCGCCGACGACACCATGGTCACGCAATCGGGAGCCGTCACCGGGCTCCTCACCAGCGAGGGCTTCCGCGACGAGGTCGAGTTCCGCCGCGGCTTCAAGGAAGACATCTGGGACCCTACGCAAGCGCCGCCGTTCCCGATCTGCGCGCGGCGGCGGCGCATCGGCATTCCTGAGCGGCTCGATTTCGAAGGCAACGTCGTCATTCCACTCGACGAGCCGGCGGTGCGCACCGGGATCGCTCGCCTGAAGAAGCAGGGCGTCGAGTCGCTCGCCGTAGTGTTCCTCTTTTCGTTCGTCAACTCGGCTCACGAAGCTCGCGTCGCCGAGATCGTGCGCGAGCAATGGCCGGAGGTGACGCTCTCGCTGTCCCACGAGGTCATGCCCGCGGCGCCCGAGTTCGAGCGCACGTCGACGACGCTCGTCAACGCCTACGTGGCGCCGCGGATCCGCCGCTACGTCGGTCACCTCGAGGAGTGCCTGCGCGAGGCCGGCTTTCGCGGGCGCCTCTTCCTCATGCAGTCGAACGGCGGCGTCATGACGCCCGACTACGTAGCGCGACGCGCGATCGGTGTGCTCGGCTCGGGACCGACCGGCGGGGTGATGGGAGCCTGCCGGGTGGCGAGCGGAGCCGGTATCGACGACTTCGTCGCCGCCGACATGGGGGGAACGAGCTACGACGTCTGCCTCGTCCGCGGTGGAGCGCCCGGGATTCGCTCGGGCTGGAGCTGGCATCATCGCTACGTCGTGGGTCTCCCGATGGTCGACGTCGAGTCGATCGGCGCAGGCGGCGGGTCGATCGCTTCGGTCGAAGCGGGCGTGTTGAAGGTCGGGCCGCAGAGCGCGGGCTCCGAACCGGGGCCGGTCTGCTACCACCGGGGCGGTGGCGAGCCGACGGTGACCGACGCGAACTTCGTGCTCGGCTACCTCGATCCCGATTCGTTCTGCGGCGGTAGGTTTCGTCTGCGACGGGATGGAGTCGAGGAGGCGATTCTGCGCGCCGTCGGCCGGCCGCTCGGGCTCGCGCTCGACGAGGCGGCCCATGGGATCTTCCGCGTCGTCAACGCGTCCATGGCGAACGCGATCCGGCGCGTCTGCGCCAAGCGCGGCGCCGATCCGCGCGAGCTCGTGCTCGTCGCATATGGCGGCAATGGAGCGATCCACGCGCCGATGCAGGCCGAGGAACTCGGCATCCAGCGGATCCTCGTACCGAAGACTGCTCCCGCGTTCTCCGCGCTCGGCGCGCTGCTCACCGATCCGATCGTTGACGAGCTTCGCTCTTACATCGTCCCCACGCAGAGGATCGCGCTCGATCGGCTGAACGCACTCCTCGCCGACATGGAAGGGAAGGCGGTCGAGGCGCTGGCAAGCCATGGAGCGGCGCGTGTCGAGATCCGCCGCTTCGCGCAATTCTGCTGCCCAGGGCGGAGGTTCGAGATGGCGGTGCCGCTCGCCTCGCCGCACGGTCGCGTGACCGCGAAGGAGCTCGCAGCGACGGTCGAGCGATTTCACCGGACGTACGAAGAGCTCCGGATCGATGCGTCTCGGGACGAGCAGCCGATTCTGCTCGGCCTCCGCGTCCAGGCGGCGCGCGTCTCCCATAAACCCGCGCTGCCGCGTGCGCCGCGTGCGCGCGGCCCGGTCTCGGATGCCCGTAAGGCGACACGCCGCGCCTACTTCGAGGGGCGCTATGCGACCGCGCCGGTCTACGACGGCGCCGCGCTTCGTGCCGGACACCAGATCAAGGGGCCGGCGATCGTCGACGAGGCCTTCACGACGGTGGTCGTCTACCCGGGCCAGCGCGCCGCGGTCGACGACTACGGGAACTATTGGATTACCTGCTGAACGCTCGTTCCGAGGCGCTCGGGTTGGTCTCCCTGCGCGCGCGACAGCGCCCGATGTCTGCGCGCAGCCCTCCCGTCATTCGCCGATCACCTTTACGAGCACGCGCTTCGCTCGCCGGCCGTCGAACTCGCCGTAGAAGACCTGCTCCCAGGGACCGAAGTCGAGCTTGCCGCGGGTCACCGCGATCACCACCTCGCGGCCCATCACCTGGCGCTTGTGATGCGCGTCGCCGTTGTCCTCGCCGGTGCGGTTGTGATGGTAGCGATCCGCGCTCGGATCGTAGGGCGCGAGCGCTTCGAGCCAGCGCTTGTAGTCGTCGTGAAGACCCGGCTCGTCGTCGTTGATGAAAACCGACGCCGTGATGTGCATGGCATTTACCAGGCACAGACCCTCTCGCACTCCGCTTTCGGCCACCGCCTTCTCGACCGCGGGAGTGATGTTCACGAAGTCCATGCGGGCGGGCACGTTCAGGGTCAGATAGTGGGTATGGGAGCGCATTTCGCCTCCTTCCGCGCCTCAGTGCTTTGCCGGTAGGAACGCGCCACACGGATGGGTCCGCTTGACCGCGACGAGCGGTGTGCGCGCTCCCGTTGGTCGCGGGCGTCCGTTTCTCGTAGATCCTACCACGGTAGCCCTGCCACGAACTCCGCGATTGCCTCCAACGCCTCGGCGAGATTCTGCTTTTCGGTGCGACCCGAACGCGCCCGCGGCCTCAGCGAATGGTCGCCGTCAGTGATCCAGTGGACGCGGATCGCCGGTGAGAGCGAGTAGCCCACCACCTCTTCTCGAGAGCCGAGCGGGTCACGCGTCCCTTGCACGATCAGCGTCGGCGTTGCGAGCGTCCGAAGGTGCTCGACGCGGAGCACCTGCGGCTTCCCGGGCGGATGAAACGGGTAACCGAGGCACACGAGGCCTCCCGCGGAGACCTCGTCCGCGACGAGGCTCGCGATCCGGCCGCCGAGCGACTTTCCGCCGATCACCAGTTGCCGTGCGCCGCCGAGCGTGGTGAGCACTTCCCGCCAACAGTCGCTCAGCACCGGAGGCCGGTCGGGCGGCAAGCGCCGGCCGTTGCGGCGCGCCTGCATGTAGGGAAATTCGAAGCGGACGACCCGAAGCCCGCGCGCGGCGAGGCCGCGAGCGAAGTGATCGAGGAACGGCGAATCCATCGGTGCGCCGGCGCCGTGAGCGAGCACGATCGTCCGCTCGGCGTGATCGGGGCCCTCGACTTCGAGCGGGATCACTGCTTGCCGAGCTTCTCGCGTTGCTTGGCGCGAGCGACGCGGCTCTCCGGGGCCTCCCAGATCGCCGCGGTGTGCGCGGCCTCCTCGGGCGTCTCGGCCATCACCCGCGCAACCGCTTCGTCGACCAGCGCGAGCTTGGTGTGCACGTAGGCCTCGCGGGGAAAGGCGCCCATGCGCGCGGCGCGGCGCATCACGGTCTCCTCGAGCGTGCCGGCCGGGAAGAGCTCGTCGACGATGCCGAGGCGGATCGCCTGGCTCGCCGGGTAGAGCGCCGCGCCGAGCAGAAGCTCGGCGGCGCGCGCGTGGGCGAGCCGCAGGCGCGCGATCTCGAGCGCAACCTTCGGGTACGAGGCGCCGATCGCAACCTCGTTGAGGCCGATCTTGTAGTCGCCGTCGAGACCGAGGCGATAGTCGCACGCGAGCACGAGGATCAAGCCGCCGGCGATCGCGTGGCCGTTCATCATCGCGATCGTCGGCTTGCGAAGAGTGAGGAGCTTGACGTGCGTGTCGCGGAAGAGCGTCGTCAGGACGGCGACTTCGTCGTCGCCGGCTCGCGCCGCCGAGAGGTCGAAGCCCCCGGAAAAGAACTTGCCGGCGCCCGTGAGCACGACGGCGCGGACGCTCGAATCGGCTCCAGCATCATCGAGCGCCGCCGAAAGATCGGCGAGCAGCGTCACGTCCTCGGCATTGGCGGGGGGTCGGTCGAGCGTCAGGACACGAACGCCCCCGGAGCGGTCTTCAGCGCGGACGGTTGCCATGGGTCCTCCCGGTGCGCATCGCTTCAGCGCCTCATCGTGTCGGCGGCCGTTGCAAACGAAAAGAAGGCGGCGTCGGGCATTCACGGCCCGAATAGCCACAACGAACTCCGTGGTTCAAGGTGGCATCTCCGATCTGGCATCTCCGTTCGCGGGGTGTTAGCAAGCCCAGATGCCATCTCTCCTCGCGACGGGTCCGAACGCCGAGCAGATCACGTATTGGAACGAAGTGTCGGCGTCGAAGTGGTTGCGCTTCCAACAGGTGCTCGACCAGCAGCTCGGAGGGCTCGGCCGCTTGGTGATGGAACGCGCGGCGATCCACCCGGGCGAGCGCGTGCTCGACGTCGGCTGCGGCTGCGGCGATACCACGCTGGAGCTCGCGAGACGGGTCGGGCGCGAGGGCTCCGTCGTCGGCATCGACGTGTCGGCGCCGATGCTCAAGCGGGCGTTGGAACGCGCGCGCGCGACAGAGGTCGCCAACGTCGCGTTCTGGAACGCGGACGCACAGACGCACGCGCTTCCGCCGGCAGCGTTCGATCTCGTCTTCTCGCGCTTCGGCGTAATGTTCTTCGTCGATCCCGCTCAGGCCTTCACGAATCTCGGCCGAGCGCTCCGTCCCGGGGGCCGCGTCTCCTTCGTCTGCTGGCAGGCGCTCGAGCGCAATCCCTGGATGGCGGTGCCGATGGCGGCAGCCGCGCGCGCGATCACGTTTCCAGCTCAGCCGGGGCCCGAGGCGCCGGGACCGTTTTCCTTCGCCGATCCCGATCGCGTGCGCCGCATTCTCGGCCAAGCGGGGTTGACTGACGTGACGCTCGAAGGATGCGAGACGATGCTTTCGGTGGGCGGTACCGGGGCTCTGGACGATACTGTCGAGTTTCTCGTCGAGATGGGACCGGTCGGCGCGGCGTTGCGCGACGCCGGTCCGTCCTTTCGGCCGCGAGTCGTCGAAGCGGTGAGGCAAGCGATCGCGCCATTCCACGACGCCCGGGGCCTGCGCATGCCCTGCGCGGTCTGGCTCGTCCACGCGCTCCGACCGTAGCCCCTAGAGCCATCCCGACTTTCGGAACAGATAGTAGAGATAGGCGCAGGCTGCCGCCATCGATGCGAGCGCCACACGGGACCCGACGGCAAGAGAAAAATCGTCGGACCCGCGGGCCTCAGTCTCCGAGGTCGAAACCGACGATCACGCGGTCGGCGAGCCAGCGGTGAAGGATCGTAACCAGCTCGGAAGCCGCCCGCTCTTCCCCGACCAGATCGGCTGCCGCATCGCACATCGCGGCGAATCGCTCCCCTCGCTCGGCGGCGCGCAGCGCCAGGAGCTCGAGACGATCGATCGTACGGTGAAACACCCGCAGGTCCTCCCGCCAGATCCGAAGCGCCGTCGGCTGCGATGCGATGCTCGGAAGCTCGCGGCCCTCGGTCGCCGCGGACCACACCTCCTGGACGGGCGCGCGAGCTTCGAGGATCCGGAGCGAAGGCGTCAGCACCAGTCGGAGCGCCGGCCAGTCGTCAGGCACGAGCCGCTGCAAGCCCTCGGCCGCGAGCGGCTCGGCGTCGGCCGCATCGAAGGCCCCGAGCAGGTCCCATTCGAACCGTGCGAGGTCGGGCAGATACGGAGACCTCGGCAGAAAGCGGATGGGTCTCGAGAAGATCGCCGAGCGCGCGGCCGAGCATGCGCACCGACGGGTGCTCGGAGGGGTGGATCGTCAAATAGTCGCGGACGAGAGCGTGGAATCGCTCGTGGCCGACGACGGCATGAATCGCCGGAAAATCCTCCGCGAGGCAGTCGAGCAACCGGAAGAAGTACATGTTCGCATAGACGTCGAGGCGCTCGATCGCGCTCAGCCGCTCGTCGTCGCGGAGCCATCCATCGAGGCCGAACGGCAACGCGCGCTCGCGATCGGGGAGCGCGGCCAGCCCCGCCGCGACCCCCTCAGGCGCGCTGATCAACCGCCAGAAGACGTCCTGAGTCTGTGCGAGTCTCGTCATGGATTTCGGATCTGGATTCGCCGCGCTTCTTCCGCCTCCGCGGCGACCTCGGAAAACTCCGGGATCCGGTCGTCGCGCTCGATCAGCGTCGAGAGCGGTCCGAACCGCCGCACCGCTTCCGCGTAGAGTCGCCACACCGGATCGATGATTGGGTGGTCGTGCGTGTCGAGCAGATGCGTGCCCTTGTCGGTATGCCCTGCGAGATGGAACTGCACCACGCGATCCACGGGAATTGCCCGAAGGTATTCGAGCGGGTCGAAGCGGTGGTTGAAGGAGCTCACGTAGACGTTGTTGACGTCGAGCAAGATGAAGCAGCCGGTGCGCCGGGCGATTTCCACCAGGCAGTCCCATTCCGTGAGATCCGATTCGCGATAGGTGAGATAGCTGGAGACATTCTCGAGGACGATCGGACGCTCGAGGAAGTCCTGTACGGCTCGTACTCGCGAGGCCACGTGCTCGATCGTCTCTTCGGTATAGGGGAGCGGCAGCAAGTCGTGCGCATTCTTGCCGCCGACCCCGGTCCAACAGAGGTGGTCAGACACCCATGCCGGCCGAACGCGTTCGGCGAGCTTCTTCAATTCGTGGAGATAGTCGACGTTCAGCGGATCCGTCGAACCGATCGACAGCGACACACCGTGCATGACGAGTCGATAGCGCTCGCGCACACGATCGAGGACGTAGAGCGGGCGTCCTCCCGGAACCATGAAGTTCTCGGAGATGATCTCGAACCAATCGAGGGCGGGCCAGTTCTCCAAGACGTAACCGTAGTGCTCACGTCTGAGCCCGATCCCGCATCCGAGGCGGGGAAACGACGAGGGGCCTGGCGCCATCATGCGTTGGAGCCACCGACACGCCACGCCGCGTGGGGTGGGGAGGGTGCCGGGCGCGAGAGTCGTGCCCGGCACCCTATGGGGAATTCTCAATCCGTGACGACCTTACCACCCTTGTCGGTGCACTCCTTGGTCGAGGAGACTTTCTCCCAGCCCTGACCTTTGCAGGCGTTCTTGCCCGCGCAGCCGTGACCCGCGCCCGCGCACGCGCCGTGTCCCTTGCACGCGTTGATGCCGGCGCACTTCACCTCCTTCGCCTCGCTCTTCCCTTCGTCGGCCGCCCGCGCCGCATTGGCCACGAACAAGCCAGCTACTGCCGCCGCGATCAGCGCTCCCTTCAACGGACTCTTCATTTCGATCCTCCTCGTTGAAATTTCGATCCGCGGCTCTACCGCGGACCGGCTTCGTGGTGTTGGATGCCCAAAACCATACATCGGATACATCCTATTTACGTCCCCGGATCGCTTCCGGATGAACTCTAAACAAAGGGAGCCTAGTCGAGGTTCCTGAGCGATGGCAAACCGTCGACGCTGCTAGCATCGTCGACGCCCGCACGTGAGGACCTCCCGGCCGGAATGTTGACAACGTCGTAAACGTCCCTCTAGCTACGGGCGGAAGGTGGAGATTCGCGAAAGAGTCGTGCTCGTCACCGGGGCTTCCAGCGGGATCGGGCGGGCCACGGCGATCGATTTGGCACGGCGCGGCGCGACCGTGGCGATCTGCGCGCGCCGCGCCGATCGTCTCGAGGAAGTGCTCCGCGAATGCCGGGATCATGCCCCGCGGAGCCGGGCATACCCCTGCGACGTCCGCGATCGGGAGCAGATCCGTACGACCGTCGCCCGTGCGCGGGCCGACCTCGGACCGGTCGACATCCTGATCAACAACGCCGGCGTGGGTGCATACAACCTCTTCACGGAAGCGCCCGAGGACGAGTTCGAAGAGCTGATGCGCGCCAACTACTTTTCGGCGCTCTACTTCACGCTGGAGGTGATGCCCACGATGGTCGAACGGCAGACCGGCGCGGTGGTCTTCGTGTCCTCCTTTGCCGGCCGCATCGGCACCTGGCGGCACACGGCGTACTCGGCCTCCAAGTTCGCCATGACCGGCCTCGCCGAGGCGCTTTACTACGAGGTGAAATCCCGGGGTGTACACGTGGCGGTCGTCTATCCGGCCGTGATCCGCACCGAGTTATTCGACAAGGGACCCGGGTTCGAGCACCTGCGGCGAGTCGTCGAGCCACAACTCCTCGGCCCCGAGGTCGTGACGCGGGCGATCGCCAAGGCGATCGAGAAGGAGCGCTTCGAGCTCTTCGCACCCGGGCGTTACGCGATCATCTGGAAGCTTCGCGCGCTGTTCCCGCGCGCGATCATGCGGGGCACGCTCTCGTTCGTGAAACGGCAGTTCGAACGGCCCGGCGACTCGCGCTGACGATCTAGCCGAGAAGCGACATTGCCGGACCTACCGCGCACGCCGGCACCATTTTCGCTTCCAGGCTAGAGTGGCAGGATCTACAGAAAAACAGACGCCACGCGACCAACGGGAGCGCGCACACAGTTTGCATCGCGACCAACGAGAGCGATCTGTGACGCAGGCTAGTTCTGTTTCGGCGGCATGGGCGGCGCCTCATCGGGCTTTGCGCCGCTCATGCTCGGATCGAATTGCCGCAGGGAATAGCCGCTCGGCACGTTGAAGGCGTCGGCGACTACGGTCTGTTCTTTGATGCTCGTGACGATGGACTTCGTCGTGCGCGGCCCTTGCTTGGCCTGCGCCTCGGCGACCTTTTTGGCGACGTCCGGCGGCAGGTTCGGAATGTCGATCGGCTTCATCTTCACCGTCGCCTCGTCGGCGAGCGAGATGCCTTCCGGCAACGACTTCGACGAGGCCCCGCTCGCGATCTTCTGGACCATGTGATGGTAGAAGGCCGAAGCCTCGGCCGCTCCCGGCGCGCTTTTCGAAATGCACGTCGTCGACGATACGTCGCCGCTTTTGCTGCTGAAGCGGTGCGTGTACTCCTCGCACGAATAGCCGGCGATGGTCTTCTTGGCGCCGGTCGGCTTGAATTCCCCAGTCAAACCGAGCGCGAGGAAGCTGCCGAAGGTCTTGAGCGGAATCTCGGTAGCGGTCTTCGTCTGGGCGTCGAGCCTTACGATGGTCCCTTTGTCGAGATCCATGATCGTCGTGCTTTCGGAGCTGATGGACTTCATGCGGTTGCCTTGGATCATCGTCGTATGCGTCACGGTCTTGGACGAGCCCTGGGCGTCGGGCGTGGTGATCTGCTGATCGATCACCACCCCGGCCATCGCCCGTGCTCCGAGTGTGACGAGAGCCGCCACCACGATCCAGGTGAGCCGTTTCACTTCACTCCGCCGACTGCGATTCGGCATGAGGACCTCCTTTCGAAACGGGCTTCGGGCCACGGGGCGGAAGCAAGGGAGCCTCTGAAGCGGTCGCCTGAAGCTCCGGCATCAGCTCTTGTCGTAAAGCTTCAGCGCCAGCGTGCCATGCGCCGCGGCACCGCCAGCGCGGAGCGCCGCAGCGAGGAAGCTCGTCTCGACGATCTCTTCGCGCGTCGCGCCCGATTTCTTCGCTCCCTTCACGTGCGCGTCGATGCAGTAGACACACTGCGTGACGTGCGCGACCGCCAGAGCGATCAGCTCCCGATACTTGCGCGGGATCTTGCCGTCTTCTCGGCCTACGATGCGATCGAGATCGACCCACGCCTTGAATTCGGCGGGCGCCAGCTCCTTCATGTCCTTCAGAAGCTTGAGATCGTCGCTGTCGTGGTAGTGCGTGCCCATCGTTGACCTCCGTGTCTCGGCGCGCATCCCGCGCTTTTCCGTCGCTACGATCGATCGATTTTCGACGCGCGTCGAAAGGCAAACATCCAAATGCTCGTGTCCGCAGAGCCGCTGGCGCATCGAGCTCCGCTCGATTCGACCTTCGGAGGAAATAGTAGGCATGCGCGATCCGGTCAACTCCCGTTGAAGCGCGATGGCTCCTCGAGGACGAGGAATCGCTGCGGCGGCTCGACGAGACTGCCGAACGCGCGGCTCCCCCTACGGAGATTTCAGACCGACGAGCGCCGCTTCGTAGAAGGCGAGATCGGAGTCGCTGAAGAGCACGAAGCGCACTTCGTCGATCGTGTGAGTCTCGCGACGCAGGAACTCGTGGACGGTGCGGAGCGCGATATCCGCGGCGCGGTCGATCGGGAAGCGGTACGCGCCTGTGGAGATCGAGGGAAACGCGATCGAAGGGATCCGCCGCTCGGCGGCGATCCGCAAGCTCGACCGATAGGCGGCAACTAGCAGACCCTCTTCTCCTCGCTTGCCGCCGTTCCAAACCGGCCCGACCGTGTGGATCACGAACTTCGCACGAAGCTTGCCGCCGCTCGTGATCACGGCATCGCCAGTCGCGCACCCACCCCGGGCGGCGACGATCTTCTTGCACTCGTCGAGGATTGCAGGACCCCCCGCGCGGTGGATCGCGCCGTCGACGCCGCCGCCGCCGAGCAGCGAAGAGTTCGCGGCGTTGACGATCGCCTCGACGTCCTGCTCGGTGATGTCTGCTCGCACCAGCACGATGCGCGCCTTGCCGACCTCGATCTGCACGCGACCATTGTCGCGCAGGCTTCGCGGTTCGTCGAGGACTAGGACATCACCGCGGGCTGAATCCTACTCACGCGTCACGCAAAAGCCGATCGAGCGGGTGCCGCGTCGGCGGGACCGGCGGCGCGTGCATCTCCCCCGGGCCGACCGGCTGGCCGCTGCCGCAATCGTGCTCGAGCGAAGACTCGTAGCCCTCGATCTTCTTCGTCAGCGACGACGTGTGATCGCCGCAGGCCTCGAGACAGTGCGCGCGGCAGAGGTCGCTCAGAATGGTTTCACAGCGTCCCTCGCGGGTATCGCTCGACGCGACGTCGGGCCGACCGCACTCCGCCCGACAATGCGCTTCGGCATCCGGCGGACACTCGGTCGCGGCGTTGCGGCGCGTCGCGATGCACGCGCTCGACATTGCGGCTGCGGCGCACGCCGCGAGCCAGACGCGTCGCCGTCGCCTCACGCGACCACCCGCGACGCCCGAGAGGGTATCAGCCGCAGGAGCAAGGCGCAGGCGAGGAGCGCGGCCGAGACGACCGACAGCGGATCGCGCAGCGCGGCGCCGAGCGACGTGAGCGCAAACACGGACCAGATGTAGTAGACGCCGCAGCTGTGCAGGATCTTCCAGCGTCTCGGCCCGAGCCAGGCGGCGGTGGCGTCGAACGAGGTCGCCGCCATCGCGAGGATGAAGGCGTAGCCGAGGCCGCCGACCAACAGGACGACGAGATCCGGCCGCTCCGGGGCCACGCGGGTGAGACCGATGATGGCGGCGAAGTGGATCGTGTGGGAGGTCGCGAACGACACTCCCAGGTAGCGCCGATTCTCGACCAGCCAGCGGGTCGCCCGGCTCGGCCACAGGGCGCGCGAGGGCGAGGCGACGAACACCGCGAGAAATAGGACGAGCGACGCGCGCGCCGTGCCGCGCAGAATCAGGTGCATGCCGTGCTGCTTCGGTCCCTGAACGGCGAGCACGAGCGCGGCGAACGCACCGACGGTCAGCGCCGTCCATGCGACGAGCCACCACCCCTTCGAGAACTCGGCGCTCATGTGCAGGCTCGAAAGGAAAAAAGTGGGCAGGGACGGAATTGAACCGCCGACACGGAGCTTTTCAGGCTCCTGCTCTACCGACTGAGCTACCTGCCCACGCAAAACGTCTGCTACTAGCGAAGGCGTTCCGGAGCGTCAAGGTCGCCGAGACGATCGTCCCAGACGATCCTCTACCTCGCTTCACGCCGATCGAGCTTGCGCTCGACGACGTCCATCAGCTCGCGCTCGATCGCGATGCCTTCGAACGCGTTGATCTCCTCGACGCCGGTCGGGCTGGTGACGTTCACCTCCGTGAGATATCCGCCGATCACATCGATGCCGACGAAGGAGAGCCCGCGCCGGCGAAGATCCGGTGCCAGCCGGCGACAGATCTCGCGCTCGCGATCGGTGAGCTCGCTCCGCTGCGAGCGCCCCCCCGCCGCGAGGTTGCCGCGCACGTCATCCGCCTGCGGAACGCGCATCATCGCCCCGAGCGGCTCTCCGTCTACGAGAATGATCCGCTTGTCACCCTCCCGGCTCGCCGGAAGGTACTCCTGCGCGACGATCGCGGCCCGCCCACCCGCCGTTGCCAGCTCGAGGAGCGAGTTGACGTTACGATCGCTCTGCCGCAGGTGAAAGATGCCCCGGCCGCCGAAGCCGTCGATCGGCTTGACGATCATCTCTCCGCCGAGCTCGTGGAGAAAGCCGCGCAGCTCGGCGAGGCTTCGGGTGACGAGGGTACGCGGAATCAGCTCGGGGAAGCGCAGCACGTAGAGTTTCTCGTTGGCGTCACGGAGGCCGGCCGGATCGTTGACGAGCAGAGGGCCGTTCGCCAGCTCGACCAGCTGCGTCGCGTGCAGATACTCGACATCGACGGGGGGGTCCTTGCGCAGGAACACGACGTCAAACGCCGAGAGACGCACGAGCCCTTCCGCGATGACCCTATAGTGATCTCCCTTGACGCGCTTGAGCTCGACCCGCCGGGTCGTAGCGCAGACCTCGCCGCCGCGGTACTCGAGATCCTTCTGGTCGAAGCAGTGGACCTCGTGGCCACGGCGCTGACACTCGAGCATGAATGCCAGGGTCGTGTCGTGGCCGACGATCAGGGTCTCGATCGGATCGATCAAGAACGCGACGCGGAGCGAGGTCACGGAAAAAACACTAACACGCAGGAATCGCTGAGGCGACAACACCGTCTTCGGGCTTGCGTTCCGAAGTCGCTTGCTCTCGAACGCGTCTCGACTTCGGCTGCCTGGACCGCGAATGCGCGGAGGCCCTCGCCGGCTACGAGGGAGCGAGCCGCCGCGCTGCGCGCGATGGCGACAGCACGCGTTTCTGATCGAAGCACCACGCAGGCCCCGCCCGGAGCCCTTCGCAGGTCGCCCCACAGAAACTGTGCCAGTGTGACCGCCGCCACGGCCGCCGTCTCGGCGCGGAGGATTCGCGGTCCGAGCGCGGCCAGCGTGAAGCCGGCGGCTTCGGCGAGCGTAGCTTCTTCGGACGTGAATCCGCCTTCCGGCCCGGTCACGAGGAGCGCGCTCCGCACCCCTCCGTTGGGGGCTTCCGCGACCGGCACGCCGCCTTCCTCCCAGAAGAAAACTCGCCGGTCGTGCTCGGCGCCCCCGCCGAGCACGTCGGCGAGGCTCGTCACGCCGCGGATCTCCGGACAGACAGCCCGACCGCACTGCGCGGCCGCGGCGCCGGCGATTCGCCGCCAGCGACGCAGCCGCTCGGCGAAGTCGGAGCGCTCGGGGATCGTCCGCTCCGAGGTGAAGGGAAGTATCTGCGAGGCGCCGAGCTCGGTTGCCTTCTCGACGACCCAGTCGAGCTTCGCCCCCTTCGCGATCGCGACGGCAAGCGCGAGCGACAGCCGAGATTCGGCTCGCGACTCGATCGAGCCGAGCACGTCGAGCTCGGCCGCCGAGCGCCCGATCGACACGACCTCGGCAAGAAAGATTCCACCCTCGCCGTCGAAGAGCTCTACGCGGGCGCCGGCGCGGAGACGAAGAGCATCGCGCAGATGTCGAAGCTCCGCGCCGCGCAGTCGCACGTGTCGGGTACGAAGCTCGTCCCTCGGCGCTCGAAAACGGTGCATGCCGCTCCTAGGAGCTCGTCCGAGTCGTCGCTCCCGCCGCGACTAACCAACCGGGCTTCCTACTCGCCACGACCGAGCCGCGCGATGGCAACCAAGCCTCGTATCTCATGTGTTCGTCGAAAGACGCGGATTTCCTACCGTCGTAGCTCAGGCCGCCGGCGGAAGGTGAAGGTGGTCCAGCCGTCGAGGCAGCGTTCGCCGGTCGGCTCCCAACCCGCAGCGAGCGCGGCCTCCAGCACGTCGCGGCGGTCGGCCTCGAGAAGTCCCGAGACGATCAGCCAGCCGCGCGGCTCGGCGTGATCCGCAAATCCCGCGACGAGCTCTTGAAGCAGGCTCGAGTAAAGATTCGCGACGATCAGTCGGTAGCGGCCCGTCACGGTCTCGAGCGAGCTCCGTTGCGGGCGGACGATCGCCTCGAGCTCGTTTCGGCGCACGTTCTCAACCGCCGCTTCGACGGCAACCGGATCGACGTCGACCGCCACCACTGCACTCGCCCCGAGCCGCGCGGCGGCGATCGCCAGGACGCCGCTTCCGGTGCCGACGTCGAGTACGGGGGAGAGCGCGCCCTCGCGTTCCACGAGCTCCTCGAGCGCGAGCAGACACCCGAGGGTCGAGGCGTGGTGTCCGGTACCGAAGGCCATCGCCGGCATGATCTCGACGTCGTGGCGTCCCGAATCGTCACGAGCGCTCCACGGCGTTCGAACGCGCAAGCGTCGTCCGACCTCGAGAGGTGGAAAGCTTCGCTTCCAGCCTTCGGCCCAGTCCTCCTCGTCGACGCGCGCGACGGCGACTCTCGACGCGGCAGCGCCTGGGAAGAACGCGTCGATCTCGCCGAGGAACCCGCGCAACGCGTCGACGAGCTCGCGCTCGTCGTCGGCCGCCGCTTCGAAGTGGGCGAGCAGGCGCAGATGCTCCGCGGCGTCCTCCTCGATCACGCCCGGCGCACCGCGGTCAACGAGCCACGCCGCGAGCGCGTCGCCCGCCGCCGGGGGAACCTCGGCCGAGACCTCGAGCCAGCGGCGCATGCGTCGAGGATGCCATACACGGCTACCGGATTCGACGCTACGTCAGTAGGATGTTCGGTCGGAGCAGGTCGCGACCAGCGGGAGCGACTGACAAGGACGCTACGTCAGTAGGATGTCCGGTCGAAGCAAGTCGCGACCAGCGGGAGCGACTGACAAGGACGCTACGTCAGTAGGACGTTCGGTCGGAGCAAGTCGCGACCAGCGGGAGCCCTGACAAAGATGCTGGGTCTCCGCTAGAGTCCGCCGATGTCCGACCGCTCCCGACTGATGCGCATCGCCCATCGCGGCGCCTCCGGACATTGCCCGGAGAATACCCGGGCGGCGTTCTTGCGCGCGATCGAGCTCGGCGCGGACATGGTCGAGCTCGATTGCCAGATCACCCGCGACGGCGCCGTGGTCGTGATCCACGACGAGACGCTCGAACGTACGACCAACGGCCGAGGCCGCGTGCGCGATCATAGTTTGAAGGAGATCAAGAGGCTCGATGCCGGCTCTTGGTTCAGCCGCGAATTCGCCGGAGAAGAGGTGCTCACGTTGGAAGAAGCGGTCGAGATCCTCCGCGGCCGCGTCGGGCTCAATCTCGAGATCAAAGGGGTGGACCCGCCCGGGCGGCTCGAGATCCAGTGCGTCGGCATCGTGCGCAGCCTGCGTTTCTCACGGCAGACGGTGTTCTCGTCGTTCTCGCTGCCGCGCATGCGCCTGGTTCGCGACCTCGCCGACGATGCCCGGATCGGCATCCTGATGGACGCGGGCGAGCCGTGGACTGCGGCGTTCGCGCGCGCCGCCGAGCTCGGCGCCGAGGCGGTCCACGCCGAGCGCTCGCTCGTTTCGGCGACAGCGGTCGGCGAAGCCCATCACCGCGGCCTCGAGGTGCGCGTGTGGTCCGTCAACCGCCCGAGCGAGATGGAGGCGCTCGCCGTTCTCGGCGTCGACGGGATCTTCACCGATTTTCCCGAGCGCCTGCTTCCGTTGAGCGCGATGCGCGCGGGAAGGGGAAGGCCCTAGCCGCTGGACGTCCTTCAAGCCCTGCGCACGTGAGCCCCGCGCCGAGGATCGCTGCGTTGATCGATCGCGCGGATCGTAACTTGACTCCGGATGAGATTTCTCTGAGACTACGGAATTCCGCTCGAGGTCCGAACGGTCGGACCGTGAGAATCCGGGAGGGGGTGAACGAGTCGATGCCCGGTGTTCGGGTCAAAGAAAACGAACCGATCGAAAGCGCAATTCGTAGATTCAAGAAGCAGTGTGAAAAGGCGGGGATTCTCGCCGAGTTGCGCAAGCGGGAGCACTACGAGAAGCCAAGCGTGCGCAAGAAGAAGAAGGCGCTCGCTGCCAAGAAGCGCGCGCTCCGGCGCGCCAGCCGCAGCTTCCACTGATCGAACGCGAATGGGCTCGGAGCGGTGAACCTGCTCGACTTCGCCGTTCTGGCCCTGCTCGTCCTCCTCGGCATCCGCGGGTACTTCCGCGGCTTCTTTCGCGAGCTCTTCGGCCTCGCCGGTTTTCTCGGCGCGGGTTTGGCAGCGTATCTCTTCGGACCGGTCTATGGTCCCGTCGTCGGCGCTCGATACACTCTCCCGCTCGCGATCGGCCAGACACTGGCGGCGCTCGGCATCTTCGTCGCGCTCTATCTCACCTGCAACCTCCTCGGCTGGATCCTCTACCGGCTCGCGCGGGCGATCTTCCTCGGTCCGGTCGATCGCGCCGGCGGCCTGGTGTTCGGCGGCGCGAAGGCGATCGCGATGGCGACGCTCTTCTGCATGCTCGCGACGTCGCGCCGAGGCCTACCGGACGTCGCCGAACGCGTGCGGGAATCGCCCATGCTCTCGGCGATGGTGGAGGAAGGATGGAACGTGTTCGCGATCGCCCGGAACTCCGCCGGGATACAGGCGGGTTGGCAGCGCCCTTACTCGAAGATGGAGCTCGAAGCACGTGAGGCGCTGAATCGCTTCATGACGCCGAAGCCGAGTGGAACACCGACGCCGCCGCGACCGCGCGGCAAGGCGGCGGACGGAAAGCCCGAATGAGCGGACGGGTCGGCGAGGACAAGATCGCCGAGGTCCGCGAGCGGACTAGCATCGTCGAGCTCGTCTCGCGCTACACGGCGCTCAAGCGCACCGGGCGCAACCACCAGGGGCTCTGCCCCTTCCATTCCGAGAAGACGCCGTCCTTCAGCGTGAGCGAGGAGCGCGGGCTCTTTTACTGCTTCGGCTGCCAGGCGAGTGGCGACGTCTTCAGATTTCTCATGCTGAAGGACAGCCTCACCTTTCCCGAGGCGCTCGAGCGACTGGCACGCGAGGCCGGGGTCGAGCTGCCGAAGCGGCCGGCCGAGGAGCGTCGCGAGCAAGGCCGCGAGCGGCTGCTGCGGGTCAACGCGTTCGCGACCAAGTTCTTCCAGCGCGCGCTTTGGGAAGCCCCCGCGGGCGCGCCGGCGCGAAACTATCTCGCCGAGCGACAGATCCGCGAGGACACGGCTCGCGCATTCGGTCTGGGCTACGCGCCCCCGGACGGCCTCGCGCGAGCACTCGAGAACGTCAAGGCGCCGCTCGCCGACGCGGAGTCGCTCGGGCTGATCGGCAAATCGACGCGCGGCGAGGGCTGGTTCGATCGCTTTCGAAGCCGTCTCATGTTTCCGATCACCGACCTCGCCGGCAAAACGATCGCCTTCGGCGGCCGTCTTCTCACCGCGGTCGAGGGACAGCCGAAATATCTAAATTCCCAGGAGTCCCCGCTCTTCCAGAAGCGGCGCTCGGTGTTCGGCCTGGCCGCAGCTCGCGACGCCATCAACGAACGGCGGCGCGTCGTGCTCGTCGAAGGCTACGTCGACGTGATCGCCCTCGCCCAAGCGGGTATCCGCAACGTCGTCGCACCGCTCGGCACCTCGCTCACCAGCGATCAGATCCGCTTGCTCAAGCGCTTCACCGACGAGTTCTTGGTGCTCTTCGACGGCGACCGTGCAGGTCTGGCCGCTGCGGCTCGCGCCTTCGCGGTGTTCGCGGAGGTCGGCGTGTTCGCCGAAGCAGTGCTTCTCCCCGAGGGGCACGACCCCGATACGTTCGTGAACCAGCGGGGCGGCGCCGCAATGGAGGAGCTTCTCAAGCACTCGTCGCCTCTCGTCGATCACTACCTGCATTCGCTGGCCGCGCCGGGCGCGTCTCTCGCCGCCAGAAGGCGCGCGGGTGACCAAGTGAGGGAGATGCTCTCTGGACTCGAGGACTCGACCTTCGTCGGAATACTTCGGCGAGTGGCAGCCGGGTACCTCGGAATCTCGGAGGAGCAGCTGATGCCACGGGCGCCCGGTCGGCCGTCCGATCGCGAGCAACTACCGAACGCACCGCGCACCGATCTAACGAGCCACGAGTCACAGATTCTCGAGCTGCTTCTCGTCCGTCCCGAGCTCGCGAGCAAGCTCCCTGCGGCAATCGACTCGGTCTTCGCGAGCGCCGCGGCGCGGGCGGTGTTCGAGCGGATCCGCGACGACAGCGACCCGAGGGAGCTCGTCGGCCAACTGCCCCGAGAGGCAGCCGATCGCGTCGCGCGCGCCTGGCTCGGCGATCCGGACATTTACCCCGACCCGCAGCGCATGCTCGATGAGTGCCTCAAGGGGCTTGCCGAGCGAACGCTGGAATCGCGCCTGCGCGCGATCACGCAGAAGATACGCGAGGCGCAGAGCCGCGGTGATACCGCCGAGGCCGAGACGCTGCTCGCCGAGAAGCACCGTCTCTCCGCCGCCAAGCCGCGAACGGAGCCGGCGCCATGACCGTCGTCGTCCGCACGGCAGAATCACCCGAAGAGCGTCTCGCCGCGTGGCGGATCCGCGAGCGGGTGTTCATCGACGAGCAAGGGATCGCCGAGGCGATCGAGCGGGACGGCCTCGACGACATCGCCTGGCACTTCGTCGCGTGGGACGGCGAGACGGCCGTCGGTACGGCGCGCGTCATCGGCCTCGACGTCTGCCATCGGCCGGTGCCGCCCGCCGGGGCGGCCGTCGTGAAGATCGGGCGCATGGCGGTGCTGCCGTCGAAGCGTCGACTCGGTATCGGCAGACGACTCCTCGACGCCGCACTCGCGCTCGCTCGCGAGAAGGCACTCCACCGCGTCGAGCTCTCCGCGCAGGAATACGTGGTTGGCTTCTACGAGCGGGCCGGCTTTCGCGTCGAAGGCGATCCCTACGTGGAGGCGGGAATCCCGCACCGGCGCATGAGCCGCGAGCTTTGAACCATCGATGCCGAGTCGCGAGCAGCCGATCGATTTCTCCGCGACGCGCGTCCAGTCAGCGAGTGAAGGGCGCTAGGAGTTCCCGAACCACCGTGCTAGAAGGACCCGTTACGCCGAACCCGCTGCAAATAGCCCAAGGGCTCACCCGGGCCCATAGCTCAGCTGGTCAGAGCGACCGGCTCATAACCGGTTGGTCCCAGGTTCGAATCCTGGTGGGCCCATTCCCTGCTTCGAGGATGCGGATTGGCTAACCCCATCGAACGGCTCTACGCCCTCCAACACGTCGATACCGAGCTTCGTGCTCTGCGGCTCGAGCTCTCCGCGCTCGAAGGGGCGGCTTCGGATCTGAAGACCGAGGTCGGCACGAAGCGATCGGTGACGCAGGTCAAACGCCAGGAGATGGCGGAGCTCGAGCGTCAGCGTCGCGACATCGAGGCAAGAATCACCGACGAGGAAGAAAAGACCAAAGACCGCCGCATGCGAATGCAGCGGATCCGCAACGAGAAGGAGCTCGCGGCGCTGCGACGCGAGGTCGAAGTGAGCAAGGATCTTTCCACGCAGCTCGAGGAAAGCCTGCTGCGGCTGCTCGACGGGGGCGATTCGAAAGTAGCCGAGCTGAAGACGCTCGAGGAGGAGCTCACCGTCGCCGAGCAGAAGCTCGCCGAGCGCGAGCACGAGCACGCCGAGCGGAGCCGGGCACTCGCCGCCGATCTCGAACGGCTCACCGCCGAGCGGACCCGGATCGCCGGGGAGCTCGAAGAGAGCCTGCGCAAGCGCTACGACCTGATCTTCGAGCGCAAAGGCGGGCTCGCGGTCGTCGAGGTGCGAAAGGAAGGCGACTGCGGCGGCTGCCGCATGCGCGTTCCGCCGCAGCTCATCACGCAGATCCACCGCAACTCGGACATCGTGTTCTGTCCGAGCTGTCAGCGGATACTCTGCGTGCCCGCGTCCGACCTGGCGCCGCGCACGGCCAAGGACGCCCCCAAAATCGACGCGTAGCCCGGCGTGCGCTCGGAAGCGTCGCGGGGGCGCGTCGCAGCCTCCTCGATTCGACGTTCCCGGTTTCGCGACTTGGCGGGTGAGTACGAGGGTCGCGCCCGCACCCTCGTGGCTGCGCCCTACGCCGCGATCTTCTTCAGCAGATACGCCTCAATGAACCGATCGATGTCGCCGTCGAGCACGGCGTCCGCGTTGCCGACCTCGATGCCGGTGCGGATGGTCCTTCACCAGCCGGTACGGGTGCAGGACGTACGAGCGGATCTGGCTGCCGAAGCGATGTCCTTCTTCGTCCTTGGTGCAGCTCCGTCATCTTCTCGCGCTGCTTCTCCATCTCGAGCTCGTAGAGCCGGGCGCGCAGGATCTTCATCGCCATCGCGCGGTTCTTGTGCTGCGAGCGCTCGTTCTGGCAGGCGACGACGATGCCGGTCGGCAGGTGCGTGAGGCGCACCGCCGAGTCGGTCTTGTTGACGTGCTGCCCGCCGGCGCCGCTCGAGCGATAGGTGTCGATGCGCAGATCCTCGTCGTTGATCTCGACCTCGATCGTCGTCGTCGATCTCCGGGATAGACGAAGACCGACGCGAACGACGTGTGCCGGCGCGCGTTGGCGTCGAACGGCGAGATGCGCACCAGGCGGTGGATGCCGCCCTCGGCCTTGAGGTAGCCGTAGGCGTACGGCCCGCTCGACGGTGAACGGTCGCGTTCTTGATGCCCGCGCCCTCCCCGGGCTGCAGATCGACGAGCTCCGCCTTGAAGCCGCGCCGCTCCGCCCAGCGCAGGTACATGCGCAGCAGCATCTCCGCCCAGTCCTGCGCTTCGGTGCCGCCCGCGCCCGGATGCACCGTGACGATCGCGTTGCCGGCGTCGTGCTCGCCGCCGAGCATTGCGCTGCAGCTCCATGTCGGCCGAGGCTGCTCGATCTCGAGCGTCCTTGAGCCTCGGCCTCGGTTCGGCCTTCCTCGTCGCCCTCGGCGGCGAGCTCGAGAAAGACCTTGGCGTCGTCGAGGCCCCTGCAGTCTGCTTGCGCCACGCCGTCGAGCGGCGACTGACAGCTCGGCGCGTTCCTTCAGAACCTTCTGCGCCTGTCTCGCTGTTGTTCCAGAAATCCGGCGCGGCCGCTCTGCGCGTCGAGCTCCGTCGATGCGTCGCTCGCGGCCCGTGACGTCAAAGATGCCTCCCGAACGTGTCGAGGCGCTTCTTCGAGTCGCCAAGCTTGATCGCGATTCTTCACCTACCGTAGAGCATGCAGATCCCTTCTTCGCGTCTTCGACCGCGTCGAGCGCGCGCTTCGAAGCCGTTTCCTCCCGCATACACCAGTGCCGCGATCCGCCGCAGCAGCTCCCGCTCCTTGCGCTTCATGCGCCGCGCCTCGCGCGGCGAGAGTGCTCGTGGTCGTAGCCGAGCAGGTGGAGCACGCCGTGGATCAGCAGCGGTCCGACTTCCTCGCCGACGCGTCACGCCGTGCTCGCGCGCCTGGCGCGTCGCCGTCTCGCAGCGAGATGACCACGTCGCCGAGCAGCGCGTCGTCCCGACGGCGCGCGGACTCGCCTCGCGCATGGCGAAAGGCGAGCACGTCGGTCGGGCGGTCCTTGCCGCGGTAGTGCGCGATTGAGACGGTGGATCTCGGTGTCATCGACGAGCGTGACGCTCAGCTCGGCGTCGCGGCTCGCGCAGCGCCTGCAAGCAGACGCTCGCGCATCGGCCGACGCACGCGCGGCGCACTGACGCCCTGGTCCGCAGCGACTCGACGTCACCGACACGCAGGGCAGACACTCGGTCCCATTCGCGCCCTTCCCGCACGCGCCGCCGTTGCGCTGCGGCGGCCTCGAAGCGGTCGTACGCGGTGATGATGTCCTGCACCAGGCGGTGGCGCACGACGTCGCGTTCGGTGAAGTCACAGAAGCGGATGCCGTCGATGCCGGCGAGGATCGACGCTGCGCTTCCTTCAGCCCGGACGAGCTTGCCGGCCGGCAGGTCGATCTGCGTGACGTCGCCGGTGATCACCGCCTTCGAGCCGTAGCCGAGCCGCGTGAGGAACATCTTCATCTGCTCGCCGGTGGTGTTCTGCGCCTCGTCGAGGATGACGAACGAGTCGTTCAGCGTGCGGCCGCGCATGAACGCCAGCGGCGCGACCTCGATCGTCGCCGCGCTCGAGCATCTTGTGCGCGCGGTCGAAGTCGACCATGTCGTGCAGCGCGTCGTAGAGCGGCCGCAGATAGGGGTTGACCTTCTCCGCGAGATCGCCGGGCAGGAAGCCGAGCTTCTCGCCGGCTTCGACGGCGGGCCGCGTGAGGATGATGCGCGCGAAGTTGTTCTTCGGTCAGCTCCGCGACGGCCATCGCCATGGCCAGGTACGTCTTGCCGGTTCCCGCCGGCCCGATGCCGAACACGATGTCGTGGTCGCGGATCGCGTCGATGTAGGCCTTCTGCGTCGAGGCTCTTCGGCGTGATCACCCGCTTGTGCGCGGAGATGTAGATGGTGTCGAGGAAGATGTCGCGCAGGTTCGCGCTGCGGTCGCCGGCTGAGGATGCGCACCGCGTAGTCGACGTCGCTCGGATAGACCGGATAGCCCTTCTCGAGCAGACCGTAGAGCTGCGTCAGCACGCGGCCGGCGAGCTCGCGCTCGCACCTCGTCGCCCTGGATCTGGATCATCGCCCGCCGAGCGCGATGCGCACGCCGAGCGCGCGCTCGATGGCTCGCAGGTGCTCGTCGTTGTGGCCGAGCAGACCTGATGGATCAGCCGCTGATCGTCGAATGCGTCGAGCTCGGTCGGGCAGTGCCGTGCGTCGCTCACGCCACGACGCTCGTACACCGTTGGCGAGCGCCTCGTCGATGCGCGAGGGATCCGTGCCGCCGGCTTGCGCGAGCTCGGGCTTGCCCCCGCCTCCGCCGCCGACGATCGGCGCGATCGCTTGGATGATCTTGCCCGCGGCATAGCGTCCGACCAGGTCCTTGGTCACCGCGGCGAGCAGTCAGCGCCTTCTCGCCGCGCCGCGTGCCGAGCACGACGATGCCCGAGCCGAGCTTGTCGCGCAGGCGATCCGCCATCTCCCGCAACGCCTTGTCGTCGACGTTCTCGACGCGTTCGGCGAGCACCGTGACCCCGTTCACTCGGCGCGCGCGCGACACGAGGTCGGCGCTCTGCGCTGCCGGCGATCTTCGACTGCATGTCGGCGAGGCGCCGCTCGAGCTCCGTCTGCTGTGCGAGCAGCCGCTCGAGCCGCTCGACCGCGGCGTCTTCGGGCCCCTTGAGCATCTCGCCGATCTCCCGCAGCACCTGCTCCCGCTCGTGGATCCAATCGAGCGCTCCTTCGCCGGTCAACGCTTCGATCCGCCGCACGCCCGCCGCCACGCCCGCTTCGCCGCGCAGCTTGAAGAAGCCGATGTCACCGGTGCGGTGCACGTGCGTTCCACCGCAGAGCTCGGTCGAGAAGTCCCCCATGCGCACCACCCGCACCCGCTCCCCGTACTTGTCACCGAAGAACGCCAGCGCGCCGCGGCGGATGGCCTCGTCGTACGGCATCTCCTCGCTCGTGACCGTGGCATTCTCGCGAACGTGCGCGTTGACCCGGTCCTCGATTTCGACGAGTCGCTCGGCGGCGATCGGCCCCTGGAACGTGAAGTCGAAGCGCAGCCGGTCGGGCGCGACCAACGATCCCGCCTGTCGAACCTGCGCGCCAAGGAGCTCGCGCAGGACGGCGTGAAGAATGTGCGTGACCGAGTGATTCAGGCGCGCGGCGTCGCGGCGCTCGCGGTCGATCGCCAGCCTCACCCGATCGCCGCGGCGAATCGCGCCGCGAGCGACCGTACCACGATGGACGATCACCTCGACCTCTGTGCCGTCCGAGCGCAACGTCTCCTTCCGCGTGTCCGTGACTTCGAAACGCCCGCCGTGCTCGCTCTCGATCGAGCCGCGGTCACCGACCTGGCCGCCCGACTCCGCATAGAAAGGCGTCTCGGCGACGACCACCGCCGCCGCGGCACCCTCGCGTGCCTCGTCGACCTCGGCGCCGTCGACGAAAACGGCGAGCGTCTCGGATTCGTGCTCGTAGACGAAGTCGCCGGTGAAGCGACTGGTGATCGGGGCACGTACACGGAGCTCGGGGGCGCCCTCTGCCGCTCCGCCTCCCCCCTTCTGCGCCTCTCGCGCGCGCGAGCGCTGCTCTGACATTGCCCGCTCGAAGCCGGCGCGGTCGACCTCGATGCCGTCGGCCTTGAGCACGTCTTCGGTGAGGTCGAGCGGGAAGCCGAAGGTGTCGTAGAGCTTGAAGGCGACCTCGCCGGTGAGCGTGCGCTCGCCGCCCGCCCGTAGCCGTTTGACTTCCTCCTCGAGGATCGCGCCGCCGCGCCCGAGCGTCTCTGCGAAGCGGACCTCCTCCGCGCCGACGACATCCTCGATCTCGCGGCGGCGGGCCCGGAGCTCCGGATAGGCGGCGCCGAAATTGTCGACCACGCGGCCCGCAACCCGCGCCAGGAACGGCGCGTCGAGCCCGAGGTTCTTGCCGTGTCGGGCCGCGCGGCGAAGCACCCGCCGCAGCACGTAGCCGCGACCCTCGTTCGACGGCCGCACGCCGTCCGCGATCATGAACGCGATCGCCCGGCCGTGGTCGGCGATCACGCGGAACGAGACGTCGGGTTCGCCGCCCCCGCCGTAAGCCCGGCGTGACAGGGACTCGGTGAAGCGGATGATGTCGCGGAACAGATCGGTGTCGTAGTTGCTCGGCACGCCCTGCAGCACCGCCGTGATGCGCTCGAGCCCCATGCCGGTATCGACGTGCTTGGCGGGCAGCTCCTCGAGCTTGCCGCGCTCGTCGCGGTTGTACTGGATGAACACGAGGTTCCAGAGCTCGATGAAGCGCGCGCATCCGGCGTTGACGGCGCAGACGTGGCCGGCGACGTGCTTCCGATCACAGTTCTCCGCGCCGCGGTCGATGTGGATCTCCGAGCACGGTCCGCAGGGTCCGGTCTCGCCCATCTCCCAGAAATTGTCCTTCTCCCCGAAGCGCAGGATCCGTTCCGGAGCGATGTCCGTCGCCTTTCGCCACCACGCTTCCGCCTCGTCGTCGGTCTCGTAGACGGTCGCCCAGAGCTCGTCCTTCGGCAGCTTCCAGACCGCCGTCAGCAGCTCCCAGGCCCAGCCGATCGCCTCCTTCTTGTAGTAGTCGCCGAACGACCAGTTCCCGAGCATCTCGAAGAACGTGTGGTGGTAGGTGTCGCGCCCGACCTCCTCGAGGTCGTTGTGCTTGCCGCTGACGCGCAGACACTTCTGCGAGTTCACCGCGCGCGGGTTCATCGCGCTTTTCGGCGCCGAGGAAGATCTGCTTGAACTGGACCATCCCGGCGTTGGTGAAGAGCAAAGTCGGGTCTCCAGCCGGAATCAGCGATGCGCTCGGCACGAAGTCGTGACCGCGGCTCTTGAAGAAATCGACGAAGCTCTGGCGGACCTCGCTGCCGGTCATCGAGTGTTCCTTATTCCCATACATCGAACAGGCTGTCGATGACCTCTGCCGCGAAGCCCCGCCCGGCGAGAAAGCGCGCGGCGCGCGCCTGCCCGCGCCGCTGCGCGAGCTCTCCCGGATCGAAGGTACGCGCGAGGATCCGGCGGGCGAGGTCACGCTCTTCGCGCGTGTCCGGGCTCACGCTCTCGGCGATCCGTTCCTCGACCTCGAGCTTGCGCAGCTGATCCTGGATGCGGAGAGAGCCGAAGCCGCGTTCCTTCCACCGCTCGGCGCATTCGGCCGCCAGCTTGCGGTCGTCGACGTAGCCGAGCACGCGGAGCCTTCCGAGCACCCGGCGCACGAGCGATGCCGGCGCGCCACGGAGCTTCAGCGCTTTGGCGATCTCAGCCTCGCTGCGGCTGCGGCGCGACAGCATGCGGAAGGCGAGGTCCATGCCCTCCTCGCGACTCAAGGGGGGCGCGCGACGGGGACGGTTCACGCCGCGGGCGGGGTTCGCACGCCGAAGCCGCGAGGCTGCGCGAGGGACGACTTCACGGACCGCGAAACGTCCCTAAAACCGATCGATCTTCAGGCGCTCCGGCTCCACGGCATCGTCCTGCGGGGCACGCTCGAAATCTTCCCAGCGCCGGTCGCTCGTCGAGGCGACACCGCGAACCTTCAGTGCGAAGTCGTCGGGGTTGGAAGACTGCGCGAGCGCTTCCTCGTACGTGATCAGGCCGCGCCGGTAGAGCGCCATCAGCGACTGATCGAACGTCTGCATCCCGTAGCGTCGTATGCCCCACGGCGATCGCATCGCGGATCTCGGGCGTCTTCTCCTTGACGGCGATGCAATCGCGGATCCGGGCGCGTCGACACCATCACCTCGCACGCCGGCACCATGCCCTGGCCGTCGGCGCGTGGCATCAGCCGCTGGCTGATGATCGCCCCGAACGATGTTCGCGAGAATCAGCCGGATCTGCTCGCGCTGGTGCTCCGGGAAGTTGGAGATGATACGCGTGATCGTTTCCGTCGCGTCGAGGGTGTGCAGCGTCGCAGCACGAGATGTCCGGTCTCGGCGGCGAGGATCGCCGTCTCGATGGTTTCGAGGTCGCGCATCTCACCGACCAGGATGACGTCCGGATCCTGCCGCAGCGCGGCCTTCAGGCCGTCCGCGAAGGTCGTGACGTCGTAGCCGAGCTCCCGCTGCGAGACGATCGACCGGATGTCGCTCGTGCGTGTACTCGATCGGGTCCTCGACGGTGATGATGTGGTTCGAACAGTTCTCGTTGATGTGGCCCACCATCGCCGCCAGCGTCGTGCTACTTGCCGCTTCCGGTGGTTCCCGTCACCAGGATCAGCCCGCGATTCTCCAGCGCGAGCTTGTTGACGATCGCCGGCAGATGAAGTTCCTCGACGGTGCGAATACGCGCGGGGATCGCCCGCATCGCCACCGACGGCTCGCCCCGCTGCAAGAACACGTTCACGCGGAAGCGGGTCGACTCCACCGTTTGATACGCCAGATCGACCTGCATGCGGCTTCGGAAGCGCTCCCGGTGGTGCTCGTCGAGCAGCGCGTCGAGGATCGCCGCCATGTCCTCGCGCGTGAGCGGGGAGGCTTCCTCGAGGGGGTAGAGGATCCCGTGGATCCGAATCGTCGGCGGCATGCCGACCTTCAGATGCACGTCGGATGCTCCGCGCTCGATGCCTTCATGCAGGATGCCGTGTAGGTCCACGCTATTTCCTCCGTCGCTGCGACGCTCGTCAGCGTCCTCTGCCGTCTCGCTTCGTTCTCGCCTCGTCCGCCGCCTCGGCCAGCGCCGGCTTAGCCGGTTCCTTGAGGGCAAGCCCGTGCTTGTCACGCACCTTGGTCTCGATCTTCTGGGCCACTTCGGGATGGTCGTGCAGGTACTCTTTGGTGTTCTCGCGACCCTGGCCGATTCGCTCGCCCTCGAAGGAGTACCACGCCCCGCTCTTTTCGATGACGCCACATTCCGATCCGAGATCGACGATCTCTCCGTCCCGCGAGATCCCCTGACCGTAGATGATGTCGAATTCCGCCTCCTTGAAGGGCGGAGCGACCTTGTTCTTGACCACTCGCACCTTGGTGCGGCTTCCGACCACCGCCTCGCCTTCCTTGATGTTGCCGATGCGGCGGATGTCAAGGCGAACGGAGGCGTAGAACTTGAGCGCGTTGCCTCCGGTGGTCGTCTCGGGATTTCCGAACATCACGCCGATCTTCATGCGAATCTGGTTGATGAAGACGACGATCGTCTGGGACTTTGAGATCGCCGCGGTGAGCTTGCGCAGCGCCTGCGACATCAGCCGGGCCTGCAAGCCCATCTGTGGATCGCCCATCTCGCCTTCGATCTCGGCCCGCGGCACGAGCGCCGCCACCGAATCGACGACGAGCACGTCGATCGCCGCGGTGCGGACGAGCGTCTCGGCGATCTCGAGCGCCTGCTCGCCGTGATCGGGCTGGGAGATGTAAAGATCCTCGGTACGCACGCCGAGCTTGCGTGCGTAGACGACGTCGAGCGCGTGCTCCGCGTCGATGAACGCGCACACCCCACCCTTCTTCTGCGCTTCGGCGACGAGCTGCAGCGCGAGCGTCGTCTTGCCAGACGCTTCCGGCCCGTAGATCTCGACCACACGCCCGCGCGGCATGCCGCCGACTCCGAGCGCAATATCGAGCCCGAGGCTTCCGGTCGAGATCGTCACGACGTCGCGCAACAGCGCGTCGGCCCCCAGCTTCATGATCGAGCCTTTGCCGAAAGACTTCTCGATCTGGCTGACGGCCAAATCCAACGCACGCTCGCGATTCGCATCCGTCGTCATGTTCCGCTCCATATCCAATCCACTCCCTGTGGGACCCCGTTCATGTTGATTATAAGGGCAAGACGTCGTTGCCGAAAGTCTTGCCAGCTTTAATCCCTCTTCCGTCGCGAAACGGGGCGTTTCAATCAGCGGCGAGGGGAAACGTCACGAGCGGCGTGTAGACCGCGCCGTCCGGACGCAGCTGGCTCCGGTAGAGCGTGATCTGATCGATCCGGCTCAGGCCGAAGCTACGGTCACCGCTCGCCTTTAGGAGCCGCGACAGAGCCTCCCAACCTCGCGCCGAACGCACCCGGCCGAGCGTGATGTGCGGCGTAAGCTCGCGCTCTTGTGGAGGAAAGCCGAGCGGCGAAAGCACGATCTCGGTACGCTCCGCGAGCCGCGGCGATGCCTGGTCCGTGGAGCCCCACCCACACCACCCGGGGACGCTTCTGGTTGGGGAAGACGCCGAGGCCGCGGCACTCGATGTCGAACGGAGAAAGCGCGCTGAGACCTTGCCGCAGGCCCCGCTCGATCTCCGGCACCTCCGATTCTTGGACCTCGCCGAGGAATTGGATCGTCAGGTGCATCGTCTGCGGCGAGACCCAGCGCACGTCGCCACCGCCCTCGGCGAGTTCGGATTGCGCCTCCGTCAAACGGCCGATGACGTCGTCGGTCGGGCGAATGGCAAGGAAAGCGCGAATCATGAGCGTGCGTCGGGGGCCGGGGCGCGGCTACTTGCGGATCAGCAGCGATTCTTCGGGGCGGCGCCCGAGCGCGTGCCGACGAACCCAGTCGAGGGCGATCTGGGAGGCGAGGAGCCGAATCCAGTCGCGCGTGCCCCAGAGTTGGTAGCGGCGGGAAACCAGGACTCCGTCGGCGGAGAAGCCCACATAGACGGTTCCGACCGGGGTCTCGGGCGTACCACCGTCGGGACCGGCCACGCCGGTGACCGAGACCGCGAGATCGGCGGAACAGACCCGCCGTGCTCCGGCGGCCATCTCCTTGGCGGTTTCGTCGCTGACCGCCCCGTGACGTTCGAGTGTCCCGCGATCGACGCCGAGCACGGCCTGCTTCGTCTCGAGCGTGTATGCGACGAGCCCACCCGCGAAAACCTGAGAGCTCCCGGGAACGTTGGTCAGTCGCTCGGAGACGAGACCGCCGGTCACCGACTCCGCCATCGCGAGCTTCCAGCCGCGCGCCCGCAGCAGATCCTCGACCACCCCTTCCATGGTGGCCCTACCCTCGCCGAAGATGTAGTCCCCGATCCGCGCCCGCACGCGCTCCCCGAGGTGGGCGAGCTTCTCGTCGACGTCGCCCGGTGAGCCGTGCGCGGTCACGCGCACGCTGATCTGCGGAAACGCGGCTCGGAACGAAAGGCGCCCTTCCTCCGCCGAGACCGCTCCCTTCATCATCTCGTCGAGGGCGGATTCGCTCGCACCGAACGTCTGGAAGCTGCGGCTTCGGTACACCAGGCCCGTCTCGTCGAGGCTGCGGATCCACGGCAGCACCGTGCCCTCCGTCATGGGCTTCATTTCGCGCGGCACGCCCGGCATCACGACGACGTAGCGGGTCTTGCCTTTCCACTCGACCTCTACGCGGTATCCGGGTGCGGTGCCGAGCGGGTTGGCGAGGATGACGGCGCCCTGCGGAAAGCTCGCCTGGCGGAGGTTGTTTTCCGGCATCTGCCGACCGATCGAGCGAAAGAGGGCGCGGATGTGCTCCGCCGACTCCTCATCGAAGAAAAGCGGGCGGCCGAGTGTGGCGGCGAGCGTTTCGGTCGTCAGGTCGTCGGCCGTCGGCCCGAGGCCACCGGTGGCGATCACGAGGTCGGCCTGATCGAGACCGCTGGAGAACGCCCAACGGATCCGCTCGGCGTCGTCGCCGACCGTGATGACGGCCACGAGATCGACGCCGATCTCGAACAGCTTGTCGGCGAGAAAATTCGAGTTGGTGTCGACGGTGAGGCCGGACGTGAGCTCGTCGCCAGTGGAAAGAATTACGGCCTTCTCGATCACGCGACCTCCGTCGGGGGATCTTAGGGGTCGGGGGCGCGCAGGGCAATACTCTCGGGGCAATATGGAAGTCGTCGGCATTCGTTGACCGGGGACGCCGCACCCCGCTAGTCCTGTCTCGCGGAAGTCAGATGATGGCCGAGGCGCCGCAGACGGGGCCTCCGCGGTGATCGAGGGTGCGCGCCTTGCACGTTGAGGTCTGATGTCGATGGAGACCAACGCCTTGAGGCATGCCCTCGAAGAGGTTCGTGCCAGCGAGGCACCAACCGCGCGGATCATCACGGCGACGCCTGCCGTCGGCTCGCTCGCGGTCATGCCCGGCGCCTACAACCCGCCGACGCGCGCACACCTCGCGCTCGCCGATGCGGCTCGCGAACGAGGCTTCGGCGCCGTGCTCTTTTCTCTCGGCACCATCACGCTCGACAAGCCCGAGACGGGCCTCCCCCTCCACGAGCGGCTCCAGCTCCTCGCGGAGATTGCCGAAGGCCGGGAGCGTCTCGGCGTCGTCGTACAGAACCGAGGGCTCTACTCCGAGCAAGCCGAAGCGCTCTGCTCTCTGCCCGGCGTCGACGAGCTCACGTTCGTCGTCGGCATGGACAAGATCGAGCAGATCTTCGATCCAGGCTACTACCGAGATTTCGCCGGGTCGCTCCAGCGCCTCTTCGCCCGGGCTCGGCTGCTCGTCGCGGCGCGGGGTGACCTCGATCGGCGGGCATTCGAAGCGCGGATCGCCGCCGAGCCGGCGCGGCGATTCGCCGAGCGGATCGACTGGCTCGGGCTCGACCCGCGGTGGCGGCGCGCTCTCCGCGAGTGCCGTGCGCGAGCGCTTGGCCCGCGGCGAGATTCCGAGCGAGTGGCTGCCGGAACCCGTCGAGCGCTATCTCCGCCGACGCGGTCCGATCTTCTAGAGTGTGAGCGCGCCGAACCAGGCGAGCGCGCGCAGCGCCAGGTTGGCGTAGAGACCCGAGATCACGTCGTCGAGCACCACGCCCGGCCCGCCGCGTACCTCGCGGTCGAAGTAGCTCGCCGGCCAGGGTTTGACCACGTCGAAGAATCGAAAGAGGAGGAAGCTCGCGGCGACGACGGCAAGCGACGGGCGCACGAAGAGCGTGGCGGCAACGTAGCCGGCGACCTCGTCGATCGTGATCTTGCCGCTGTCCTTCTCGCCGAATATGTCTTCGGCCTCGCCGGCGATGATGATCGCGGCCGCGACGAGGGCGCAGAACGTCAGCGCGTAGATCGGCAGCGAAAAATTCCGCAACGCGTCGAACGCCGGATAGATCGCAACGCCGGCGAGCGTGCCGAACGTTCCGGAAGCCACCGGCGCATATCCGAGGTACGCTCCGGAAGCGAGAAAGATGATCAGCGCGCGCCTCACGTGGCCCAGGCGTATAACGGAAAGCCGACGGCTCTGATACTGTGCAGCCTGTCCTCGCTTCACCCGTTTTGTTAGCTTCGAGAATTCCGGGGGGGGGGCAACCGATGAAGGGGAAGAGTCGTCACTTGAAGCGACCGCGAATCGATCCGAAGCCGATCCAGCCGGGCACTTCGCTCATCGAGCTCGTCGACGGCACGTTCCTCGCCTACAACGGCGCGCGGCTGCGCGAGGCCTGTCAGCTCTTCGCGCGCAAGATGCTCGACGACGACGTGACGATCGGCATGAGCCTGACCGGCGCGCTGACGCCGGCGGGGCTCGGCATGTCGGCGCTCATCCCGCTGATCGAGGCCGGGTTTCGTCGACTGGATCGTCTCGACCGGCGCCAACCTCTACCACGACACCCACTTCGGCATCGGGCTCGCGCTTCATCGCGGCACCTGGCAGGCCGACGACGTCGCGCTGCGCGAGGAGGGAGTCGTCCGCATCTACGACATCTTCTTCGACTACAAGGTGCTGCTCGAGACCGACGCGTTCTTACCGCGAGATCATCGCCGCACCCGAGTTCCAGCGCCCGATGGGCACGGCGGAGTTCCACTACCGCATCGGCCGGTACGTGAACGAGCGCGAACGCGTGCTCGGGCAAGGACGAAAGTCGCTCGTTTCCGCCGCCTACGAGCACGGCGTGCCGATCTACACGTCCTCGCCCGGCGACAGCTCGATCGGCATGAACGTCGCCGCGATGGCCCTGAACGGCAACCGGCTCATGCTCGACCCGAACGTCGACGTCAACGAGACGGCGGCGATCGTCTTCGACGCCAAGCGCGGCCGGCGGCAAGAGCGGCGTCGTCATGCTCGGCGGCGGGTCACCGAAGAACTTCGTGCTGCAGACCGAGCCGCAGATCCAGGAAGTGCTCGGCATCGACGAGAAGGGTCACGACTACTTCCTGCAGGTCACCGACGCGCGGCCGGACACCGGCGGGCTCTCCGGTGCGACGCCCGGCGAGGCGGTCTCGTGGGGCAAGGTCGACCCGGAGAAGCTGCCCGACTCGGTGGTCTGCTACGCCGACACGACGATCGCGCTGCCGATTCTCGCCGCGTACGCGCTCGCTACGCACCCGCCACGGAAACCGAAGCGGCTCTACGATCGACGCGAGGAGATGGTCGAGTCCCTCGCTGTCGAATATCGCAAGGTTCTCACCCCTCGGTCGTGACGGGAGAGCTCGCAGTCGCAATCGAGGCGGCGCGCGAGGCGGGCGCCATCATCCGCTCCCTCTACGGGACCGCGCTGCCGGTCGTCGAGAAGGGCGATCGCCGCGACAGCCCGCTCACCGAAGCCGACACGCGTGCGAACCAGGCGGTCGAACGGCGGATCCGCCACACCTTTCCCGGCGACGGCTGGCTCTCCGAAGAGTCCCGCGACACGGCGGAGCGTCTCGCGCAAGCGACGGGTGTGGATCGTCGACCCGCTCGACGGCACCAAGGAATTCGTGCGCCGGATCCCGGAGCTCGCCGTCTGCGTCGCGCTCGTCGAAGACGGCGCTCCGCGGGTCGGCGTCACATACAACCCGATCACCGACGAGCTCTTCGCCGCCGAGCCTTCTCTCGGCGCGACGCTCAACGGCCGATCCATCCGCGTGACCTCGACGCGCTCACTCGAGCGGGCCGTGCTGCTCGCCAGCCGCTCCGAGAACGACCGCGGCGAATGGGAACGCTTCCGCAGCCGTTTCACGATCGAGCTCGCCGGCTCGGTCGCATACAAGCTCGCGCTCGTCGCCGCGGGCCGAGCGGATGCCACCTTCACACTGTCGCCGAAGAGTGAATGGGACGTGTGCTCCTCGGCTTGCATCGTCGAATGCGCCGGCGGGCGGGTGAGCGACGTCGCCGGGGCTCCGCTCCGCTACAACCGACCGAATCCCGCGCTTTCTGGTCTCGTCGCCAGCAATGGCGCGCTTCACGAGCAGGTCCTGCAGGCGCTCGCGGATTGAAGCGGACGGCTCCTTGCCGCACCGCCGGAGTTCGGTTGATATTGAGGCCGTGCTTTGCGCTGCCATCCAGATGTCTTCGGGCTCGGACAAGCGCGCGAATCTCGACCGCGCCGAGGACCTCGTTCGCAGCGCCGCGAAGCAGGGGGCGAGGCTCGTCGTCTTGCCGGAGGTCTTCGACTGGCGCGGTCCGCGGGGAACCGAAGCCGAGTTCGCCGAGCCGATCCCCGGGCCGACGAGCCGACGGCTCGGCGCGCTCGCTCGCGACCTCGGCATTCACCTCCAGCCTGGGTCCATCACCGAGGCGATCGCGGGTGAGCGCCGCTGCTACAACACGGCGCTGCTGTTCACGCCGAGCGGCGATCTTGCCGGCCGCTATCGGAAGATTCATCTATTCGACGTCGAGATCCCAGGCCAGGTAACCGCGAAGGAATCCGAGGCTCGGAAGCCGGGGCAGGAGACCGTCGTCGTCCCCACCGCGATCGGCGCGATCGGCCTCTCGGTCTGTTACGACCTCCGCTTCCCCGAGCTCTACCGCAGGCTCGTACGGGCGGGAGCGGAAATTCTCTGCATCCCCTCGGCGTTCACGTTTCCGACCGGCGCCGCCCATTGGGAGCCGCTGGTGCGCGCGCGGGCGATCGAAAATCAATGCTACGTGATCGCGCCGGACCAGTACGGCACGAGCCCGAACGGCCATCGCGACTACGGCGGATCGATGATCGTCGACCCGTGGGGCGCGGTCGTCGCCCGCGCGAGCGAGGGGGAAACGGTCATTTTCGCGGAGATCGAGCTCGAGTACCTACGCAAGGTGCGAAAGGAGCTTCCGTGTCTCACGCACGTGAGCCTCGGGTCGTAAGGCCGTTCTTTCGGGTGCTTTCGCCCGCCGAAGCGCGCCGAGCGCTCGAGCGGTTCGAGCCGCTCGGCGTCGAGCGCGTCGCCGTGGCCGATGCCGCGGGGCGGATCCTCGCAGAGCCGGTATTCGCCGCGGATGACATGCCGCACTTTCACCGCTCCAACATGGACGGCTACGCGGTCCGCGCCGAGGACACGTTCGGCGCCTCCGCGAGCCAACCGACCTATCTCCGTCTGGTCGGATCGATCGAAATGGGCGAGGAGGCGGAGCGACCGCTCGACCATCGCGAGACCATGCGCATCTCGACCGGCGGTATGCTTCCGCCCGGCGCCGATGCAGTCGTCATGATCGAGTACTGTGACGAGCTCGTCGACGGCACCGTCGAGATCCAGCGCGGCGTCTCGCCCTGGGAGAGCGTGCTCCGGATCGGCGAGGACATCCGCCGCGGCGACCCGGTGTTTTCCGGCGGACGAAAGTTGCGCGCCCAGGATCTCGGCGCGCTGACGGGTGCCGGCGTCACCGAGGTCTCGGTCGCCCGCCGTCCGCGTGCGGCGCTCGTCTCGACCGGAGACGAGATCGTGCCGCCGGACGTAAAGCCGCGCCCCGGACAGATCCGCAACGTCAATCAATACTCGCTGGCGGCGATGATCCGCGAGGCGGGCGGCGCCGTGCTCGATCTCGGTTTGGTCGGCGACGGCGCCGAGGAATTGAAGACGGCCTTGTCCCGTGCGCTCCGCGAGGCGGACGTCGCATTCCTTTCCGGAGGCAGCTCCGTGGGCGCCAAGGACATCGCTCTCGACGTGATCGCCTCGTTTCCCGACTCCGAGGTGCTCTTCCACGGCATTCGGTACGCTCCGGGGAAGCCGACGATCCTCGCGCGCGCGATGGGACGGCCGATCCTCGGCTTGCCTGGCCATCCCGTCTCGGCCCTGGTGACGTTCCGATTGTTCGGGGCGCCGCTTCTCAGGCTGCTCGGCGGCGAGACGCCCGCGTCAGCCTTTGCCCACGAGCGTACCGCTCGTGCCACGCTCGTCCGCAACGTCCCTTCCGAGCCCGGGCGGGAAGACTACGTCCGTGTCACCCTCGAGCATTCTTCCGATGGGCGGCAACTCGCCCGCCCCGTTCCCGGAAAGTCGGGAGCGATCTTTTCCCTGGTTCATGCCGACGGCATGGTGCGCATCCCACTCGAAGCGGAGGGTCTGGAAGAGGGAGACGAAGTCGAAGTTCTGTTGTTCTAGACGGGCGGGGGAGAGTTTCAAGAGGGAGGTGTCGGATGAACCAACACGGTCGGGAGCGGGCGGCTCTCTGCGGGGGTATCGTGCTCACGGTCGCGCTGGCCGCGAGCTGTGGCGGCGGTGGCGGGGGCGGCGGGAACGGTAGCGGCAGCGGGCAGTCGAGCACGATCCAAGGAAACATGTCGAGCGCGCCGTCGGCTTCGCTCCGGCTCGAACGGCGGTGGCTCGCATGGGCGAGCGAACAGATCTTCGGATTGGCCAGGCGGGCGTTCGCGCAATCGAGCAGCGATCTCAGCGGAGTTCAAGTGACCGCATCCGGCTTCGGCGGCTCGCAAGCGACGGACATGAGCGACGATCGAGGCGCATTCGCTCTTCCCAGATCGCCGACCGGCAACGTGACGGTGATCTTCAGCCGCGGTCGTTGCCAGGGCGAGTTGGTCCTCCCCGACATGACGAAAGACGCGCTGGTCACGATGGACGACGTCGACTTCGACTGCACGGGCGCCCGTCCCGCAAAGGTCTCCGAGACGTTTCAGGGCGTGATCCGCAACGTTCCCGCCTCACCGAACGGCAACCTCAACGTGTGCGTGGTTTCGGGCGGAGGCGTGCTCACGCGCGCCGTCAAGCTGCAGGACACGGCCATTCAAGACGCGAACGGAACGCCGACGGGCTTCAAAAACCTCGAGAGAGGTCAGCTGATCCAAGCGGACGGAGAGCGCGAGGGGCTCGGGACGTCGTCTACGCTCGACGCCGACGTCGTGAAGATCCTCGGCGCCGGTCACAGAGACGATTGCGCAGCCGGAGAAACTCCCACGCCCGAAACTTCGGCGACCCCAACGCCGACCTAGACGCCGATTATCACCGCGAGGCCTTCCAGTAGCCGCTCAGAGTAAGGCGCCGACGAAGCGCTCGAGCTCGATGTTGAACTTCACGATCACGTGGTCCGACCCTTTGGTCAAACCGAATCCAGGACCGACGTTGTATTCGATGCCGCCTGGGAACTCGCCGCGCAAGACCGGAAAGATGTAGTGCTGTTGGTCCGACATGGGATCGACGTCGTCGATCAGCCCGATGCCGCCGTAGACCTCGACTCCAGGCGACATTGGGCGCCAGTAGTTGTAGTAGGCGCCCGCAACGTACCCGAACTCGAAGCCCTTGTTCTTGTCGGGTCCGAAAAAGATGGCCTTGACGAACTTCGGGTTGAGATCGACCTCGAGCCGGCCGATGTCCTTCTCGATGATCGGCTTGATCTCGAGCTCGAGCTGGCTCTCGTCGAACTGCGGGGTTCGATTCCACTCGAGCTCGACGTACCAGCCCAGATCGACCGGTAGCTGACCGGGCTCGCAGAGACTTTGCCGGAGGCGATACTTCGAACCCGCATACTGAAACGTGTCGCCGTTCGGGTGCGCGAGATTGAGGTACGCGGCAGCCTCGAGGTGATCGGTGAGACCGTAGGTGAGCTCCAACGCGCCGCGATACATGGACTGGGAGGGAAACTCGCCGGCGGATGTTCCCGAGTCGCCTTCGTCATGCCCATTGGCAACGAAGCTCTGGAGAGGCTCGAGCTCGATCATCCCCTTACCGATCGTGCGAGCGGGATAGACTTCGAATTCAAAGGGGTCTACCTGCGCGAGCGCCGGCGCGGCGAAGCAGAGGCCGGTCAGGGCCAAGAAGATGAAGTGGGCGCTCGTCTTTCGGGTCAACGAGATCCCTCCCTTGTCTCGGACTGTCGCGATGAGACGCGTCGCGCCTCATCGGCAGCCCATCGCGCGATGAGCCCACGCTCTTCGTTCGTGAGCCGGCCGCGGGGGTGGAGCATCTGGTAGTATCGGGGCGCCATGTCCCCATCGGTGACGGACTTCTCGACTTCGCGGAGCTTTTGAGCGGCGGTCTCGGGATCCGAGGCGTAGTCCGTCCATTCAGAGAAATTCAGCCGACGCCGCCCTGCCGTGACGTCGTGCTCGATCAGCCAGGAAAACGGCGCGAGCGCGCTGTACCAAGGCCATCGCGTTTGATTCGAATGGCAGTCGTAACAGGCGTCCCGCAAAAGCTCCCGAACGAGAGCCGGGGCCACGAGGTCGCCTCGTGTCGGCGGGTTGGTGCGCTCGACCCGAACGGCTTGCGAGCAGACCAGGGCGGTGCCGACCCCGAGCAGTAGCACGCGCGAGCGTCCCATCCGCTACTTCGCCACGATCTTCCCCTCGGTGTCCGGGTGAAAGTCGTCGAAGAACTTGTACGTTCCCGGGGCCAAGGCTGGGATGTAGACGGTGATGGTGTCGCCAGGCTGGACGACGCGCTCACGGTGGAGCTCGAAGCTCTCGAACTCGATCGGAGCCTCTCCCGCATTTGTGACGACAACCTTGAAAGCCGCGCCGGCGGGAACGAGGAGCTCGGCAGGCTCGAAGCGGCCCCCGGCGGCGCGAACGGCGAAGCTGTCATCGCTGGTCGCGTCGCTGCGGCCGCAGGACAGGCCGACGGTGAGGATGGCCGGGAGCAGAACGTATCGTCGCAGGGTGCGCATGGCCTCGCCTCTCAATTTGAAATTGAGGATGATTTTCAATATCAAGCCCGGGTGACGCCGGTCAAGCGGGAACGAGCTCACGCGCATCGTCAAGCTCAACGACACCGCGATCCAGGACCCGAATGGAACGCCGACGAGCTTCCAGAGAACCTCGAGAGGGGGCAGCTGATCGCAGCAGACGGAGAGCGCGAGGGCCTCGGAGCGTCGTCCGGGCTCGACGCCGACAGCGTGAGAATTCTCAGCGCCGGCCACAGCGACGACTGCCCGCCCGACAACACTCCCACGCCCGAAGCTACGGAAACGCCAGAGCCGACCGAGACGCCGCCTATGTAGGCGGCTCGTCCTCCTCCCGCGTCTGCTCGAGGCGGCGGGACTCGCCCGCCCACATCTCCCGCAGCGGCACGACGATGAACACGAGAAACGTGCCGCCGAGCGTGATGCGTGTCGGATGCTCGAGCCACACCCACGCGCGGGAGTGGTAGACGATCAGCCAGGGAAGCAAGATCTCCGCCACCAGCGCCGCGAAAGCGGCAAGGATGACGGCGAGCTTGGTGCGCTCGGCGAGAGAGCTGAGGAAGAAGATGTGGCCGAGCACGAGGAAGAAGATCGGCATGCTGAAGAGGTGGAAATGTGCGGTCTCGAGCAGCTCGAGAAACGACTTGCCTCCGTAGCCTCCGCCGTCGGGTCGATAGTATTCGGCGACCGCGTAGCTCGAAATTCCCGACTTGCCGAAGGCGAAGCCGAGGCAGGTGAGGAGGCCGAGAAAGACCATGCCCAGGAACAGCGAGTAGAAGAGCCTCGCCCCGAACGGCAACTGGGAGAGCCGATATTCGCGTGTGGCGAAGATCTTCATCGGGTCGTGCGCCAGCCACTCAGCGCCACGAAGCGTTCGTCCACGCGTTCTCCGCGCGCGTCGAGCAGAAGGCCGCTGACCGAAGGCCGCCGACCGAGTGCGCGAAACGCGCTCGCCGGCTCGATGAGCAGAGCCTTCCTCCAGGCCTCGGCCTCGGTCGGCGCAAGTACGGTTGCTTGCGCGCTGCCCTCGAGCGGCTCGCCCGTTCTCGGATCGACGATGTGACCGATGCGCTTCGACGTCATGGACCAAATCGGCGAGATCCGGCTTCCCACGCTTGTCGGCGGCGGCGAGGAGGATCGACTCACGGCACCGAAGTACGCCGAGTTCCTAGCGCGGAGCATCGCCGGTGCCGAGCTCGTGCCCATCCGTGCGGGGCACTTCGTCTCGCTGGAGCAGCCCGCCGAAGTCAACCAGGCGATTCGAAGGTTTCTCGGCGGGCTCGCGTCGACGTCTCCGCCAGCGTCACGCTGGGCGACCGAAACTTTTCTGCTCACGGTGATCCTCCGTAGCCATCCGTGAGCGTGCCGAGGAATGCCACGACGGCGTCGATCTCGTCTTCGTTGAGCCGCGGCGACTCACCCGGCTTGCGGTCGTAAGGTACCTCCTCCGTATTGACGTTGCCGCGGTACTGCGGCGGGAGATCGTCGAACTTGCTTCCGCCAGGATACCACCGCTCCGGGTTCGTGTCGCGAGTCACGTAGAAGTCGACGACCTCCCGAAGGGTCTGGAACCGGCCGTTGTGAAAGTACGGGGCGGTGACGGCCACGTTGCGTAGCGTAGGGACCTTGAACGCCCCGCAAAGCGAAGGGTCGCCGAGATCCGTCCTCGCGGGCCCGCACAGACCGAGATCGGAGAAGGCGGGATCTCGGTTGGCTGGAATCGCCGGGTTTCGCGGCACTCCGAAAGTGTCGTACGTGAAGTCCGTGAACAGCGGGCGGCTGCCGCTCGCCGGATGGCAAGCGGCGCAGTTTCCCTTTTCCGGGTCGTTGAACAGCTCGAAGCCGAGCTGTTCTTGCGGTGTGAACTGAGCCTCGCCGCGTTTCACGAGGTCGAACTTCGAGTCGAACCGCTGGAACTCGTCCGTCTGCTCGTACGCCGCCAGGGCCTCGCGAAGGTGTTCGAAGGCGCGATCCGGATCATTGAACACGTCGGCGCCGAAGATTCTTCGGAAATCCTCCGCGTAGGGAGCAGCGGCCACCTTGCTCATCAGCGTCGCGACGTCCGGGTTGGCCATTTCCGCCGGATTCAGTAGCGGTCGTACGGCCTGATCGACGAAACCCGCCGCTCTTCCGTCGCGGTTCAGCCCGCCGACTGGACCCTGTGCCGAGAACGGAGGCGTGAACAACGCGTAGGCGAGGCTCGGCGCGTTGCGGAATCCGACCGCTCCAGGTGCTGCGCCCGCCGACACGGCCCCGCCGCGAGGGTCGGCGAAGCCGTGAGCTTCATCGTGACAGCTGGCGCACGCCTGGCCCGGCGGCTCGGAGAGGCCGGTGTCGTCAAAAATCTTCTCCCCGAGCTCCGCCACGTCGATCTGCTTCCCGAGCGCGGCCACGTCGCGGCTCGACTCGCCTCCCTCCCCGCCACCGCCGCAGCTCCCGACCACAGACAACCACAGCAAGCCGACCGGGCCGAGCCGGCGCAGGTTCTTCCAGCTCATCGCTTTTCCTCCTCCCCCTCTAGTGCGACAGCCCGCTCGGTGAGACGTCGCGCGCAGCACGCTCATGCGTGCTCAGCGCTTCGCTGCCCTTCCTCACAAGCTCTGCAAACTGCCGTGCCTCGAGGCAAAGCGTGACGAACCCGACCTGAAGATGCACTCGGCCGTTGCCGCATGCGCGCACTCTGATCCAACCCGAATCGTCCATGGGGCGCCCTCCTTGAGTGAAGTTGATAATCATTTTCATCTATCTCTCGTCAAGCCTCGCTGGGGGAGGCCGGGGCTTTCGGAAGCTTCCGCGGGTCCCGGGGACGCGACGGCGAGCGGCCCCACCGGTGCGAAGTTCGGGGACGCGGCCGTGTCGGGGGCGGCCGGCGATCTTCCGGGCTAGTGAGGGCTCGCCGCTTCGACGGAGATGGTGCGGTGGATGCGCACGGAGCGAGTGCTCACGGCGTCGTCTACGGCGATCTCGAGGTCGTACTCGCCGGCGGGCGCGTCGGGCGGAATCGCGTAGTCGAAGCTCTCGAAGAGGGTGTCGGACTCCGTGGGCTGGCTACGCGTCGTCGGCGAGAGCGGTTCGACGAGCTTTCCCGTGGCATCGCGAAATGCGAGCGCGACGTTTCTCACGCTGCACGAGCCACAGGTCATGGCTCCACCTCGATTCGTCGGGCCCCGTGTCTTCTCGCGGGCGGCGGAATCCTCGTCGACGGCGGCACGCATCACGATGAGAGATGGAAGAGTCGCGCTCCGAATGGAAGGCGGTTCGATGGGCGGAGACCGTCACGGCCGCGAGGGCTTCCAGCCGCTCGACGCGGCGAAGCGGCCGTCGGCGAGCTGGTGCGAGCCTGCGAAGAGCAGACCCGAGAGAGATGGCCGCGCAGCCATCGCTCGCCGAGCGAGCGGCGGATCGACCAGCAGTGCTTTGCTCCACGCCTCCGCCTCCATCGCGGTAGGCGCGAGCACGGTCGCTTGCGTCGCGTCGTCGAGAGCCCTGCCGGTTCGAGGATCGACGATGTGCCCGATCCTGTGGCCCGCCACGCGCTCGGTTTCCCCCAGGCTGTTTGACGTGGACAGTGCCACGTCTCGCAAGACCAGCGGGCCTTCGAGAGCCCCACCGTGTTCGATCCACACCGGCCAGCCTGGTTCCCCCGCGGGCGGGCCGAGTGCGGCGATGCTCGAGCCGCCGAAGTTGACGAGCGCGCTCGCCGCGCCGCAGTGCCGCAGCGCTTCGACCATGCGGTCCACGGCGTAGCCCTTGCCGATGCCGCCGAGCTCGAGCGTGGTGTGCGCGGGCAGCTCGACCTCGTCCGGCGGCCGCAGGCGGATCCGCTCGTATCCGACGCCCCTACGCGCTTCGGCGATCCCCACCCGCGACGGCCAGCGTCCGTTGCGAGCCGCGCGCTGCCACAGCTCGACGAGCGGTGACACCGTGACGTCGAACGTCCCGCCGCTCGCGGCCGACAGTTCCTTGGATCGCTCGAGGACGCGGAAGAGGTCGGGAGGCACGCGTTGCGGGCCCATGCCGGCGCGGAGATTGAGCTCGGAGAGGGCGCTGTCGTCTCGGAACGAGCTGAGCTCGGCATCGAGGCGCCGCGCCTCGCCGACGGCTCGGCGAATCCACGCGCGTCCGGCCTCCTCGCTGGGCGCGTCGAGGGTGATCTCGAGGATCGTACCCATGACGTAGTGAGCTTCGCGAACGCGCGCAGGGCTTCCTTCCGAACGCTTCGCCGACGGCGTCGTCGCTTCGGGTTTGGAAGGATCGTCGCCGATCACCTCGAGAACGGCGATGGCCTTCTTCACGGCGCGCCCCACCGCGCGCGCCGAGAGCGTGGCACCGGTGATGTTGCGAATGTCGCGCGAGGGCATCAACGGGTCGGTCTCGCCCTTGCCGCGGTACTGATCGAGAAATCGGCGGGTGCGGATCTCGCCGCCGTATGCCTCGCGATAGACCATGACCGCGACCCCCGCGACCCGCAGCTCGGGATCGATGCCGATCACCAGCGTGATCGCCCGATGCTTGCCGATCTCTTCGACTTCGATGGCGCGGCCGAGTCGGCGGTCCCCGGCGAAAGCCGTCGTCACCTCGTAGCTCGGCTCCCAGATCGAGGGCTTCAGGTCTCCGAGGCGGCGCGCGGCGCGCTCCCGAAGCTCCGGGGTCGAGGTGATCTGCCGCCGCGCGAAGCGGTCGGCGTCGGGAAAGACGGCGCGCGGCGCTTCGGCGGAGCTCAGGTAGACCTGGTCGGCGAAGGTGGGAGCGGCGGCGCCGGACGTCAGCGCCGCCGCCATCAGCAGAACTCTAGAAACCGAAAGCCGCACCGATGAGGATCGCGTGCGCCTTGTCATCGCTCGTGTCGAGATAGTTCGTGACCTCGGCGAGGCTTCCTTTGTTGACTTGCGTGAACTCGTAGGCGAGCTGGAACACCACGAGCGGAACGGGGCGGTAGGAGCCGCCGATCGTGATCCGGTCGATGCGCCGATTGTCCTTCTCGAGGCTCGTCACTTGACCGGCGGCGAACGTGAGCTCTCTTAGTAAGCCATTGTACCACGCCTGTTCACCCCGAACGACTGCGGTCAACACCGGATCTTCGAAATACCGGCCGAAGATCGATCTCTTCAGCCAATCCGGACGGAAACGATAGCGGCCTTCCAGCCAATAGCCCTGCTTCGTGTCGGCGAGGCTGTCGAGAGCGAACTCCATCACCGATTCGAATTCCGAGCTCGACAACGCAACCTCGTCGGCTCCCACGCGGCCCGCGAAGCCGCGGGCAAGCTCGCTCACGTCGCCGAAGTCCGAGTACAGGTACTCACCCTCGAGCTCGATCGGTCCCCAGATGGACAGACCGTCGGCGCCGATCGTGGTGAGATTCTCACTCGGCAAAGAGTCGGGGGTATAGCGCCCGGTATAGAACGAGCCGGCGATCTCCTGTCCGAGAGACGGGCTGTAGACGAGTCGACCCGTCACTGCTTTGGAATCCTTGAAGTCGTTGCCGAACGTCCCGTTCGCCGTCGAGAACTCGGCCTCGATCGCCAGCTCCTTGCCGCCCTCTTCGTTGACGGTCTCGAGCTCCGACTCGACCTCCGGCTGCAAAACCGCCCCGTTCACGACGTAGAGTTGATAACCGACGGTCCCGTGCTCGCCAATCGGGACGTCCCCATTGAGTCCGGCACCGAGCTCGTCCCATGCCGCCGGGACGGCCAGCACGGGAGCGCCGCGGTCGATCAACGGGCGGCGGGCGATGTCCCAGCGGTTGTCGTCGTGGTTCAGGTTGAAGCGGCCGAGCGGCACAAGCACCGCTCCCGTGCGGATCTTCGCCTGCTCGACCAGCTCGAACTCGAGCCACGCCTGCTCGAGCTCGATCTCCGACTGGTCCGTCCCGTCGACCGCCTGCTTGATCGTGAGCCCGCCGTTCTCCGAGGTCACCGTGCGCTCGAGCTCGAGCTCGCGAAAGCGCTCGAACTCGAGCTCGAAGTAGGATCGCAGGCGCGGCGCGATGGCCGCGTCTCCGGTCAGCACCAGCCGGCGAAGCGTGAACGTGGTGTTCTCGTTGGTCGCCGAGTTCGCCTCGAAGCGCGTCGAGCCGTACCCGCCGATCTGCACGCGCTCGAGGACCTCCCGCTTCCAGTCGGTCGGCGGCGTGGCGGCGGCCTGCGCCGGCGCTGGCTCTTGGCCCGCCGGGGCCGCCACCGCGGGCCCCGCAGCCGCCGGCGCCGCCACCCCGGGGGCTTGAGCCGTGGGAGCAGGGGAAACGGTTTGCAACTGCTGCCGCTTCAGCTCCTGGATCTCCTGCCGCAGCTCCTCGAGCTGGCGCTCGAGCCGCTCCATCTTCTCCGCCGCGCTCTCCGTAGCCGCGGCGGGCATCGCAAAGAGGAACAGGATCGACGCCGTGCCTAGCGTGCCAAGTCTTCTCATCTCGCGCTCCCTTCGCGTGAATTCAAGATGAAAATGAAAATGATTTTCAATTTCGTATTCAAAGGCGGGGCGGGAGTCAAGCGGTGCGCCCGATGGCGTTTCGCGGAAGGACTGGTAAGGAAGCGAGGGCGCGATGCGGAAGCGTTACCTGAAGCGCAGGAGCCTCGAAGAGGCGCGGAGCGTCTTCATCGGCGCGCTACCGCTCGGTCCGCTCCGACGTCGAAGACGTCGCGACCGAACAATCACTCGGCCGGTTCACCGCGGCGCCCGTCATCGCGTCGCTGTCCGCGCCTCACTACCACGGCGCTGCCATGGACGGGATCGCCGTCCGCGCCGAGGATACCTTCGGCGCCACCGAATTCGCGCCGCGCGCGCTCGAGCTCGGCGCGGGCGACGGTCGCTTCGCCTACGTCGACACCGGGTCCGCTCTCCCCTCCTGGGCGAACGCGGTGGTGATGATCGAGCGCGTCTTCCGGCTGGACGACGCGCACGTCGAAGTCCGCCAGGCAGCCGTCCCGTGGCAACACGTCCGCCTCGTCGGCGAAGACGTCGTCGCCACCGAACCCGTGCTGTCGCGCGGCCATCGGATTCGCCCGGCAGACCTCGGCGCCCTGCTCGCGGCGGGCGTCGAGCGCGTCGCGGTCGCGGTGCGTCCGCGCGTTGCGATCCTGCCGACCGGGTCGGAGCTGATCGAGCCCGGCGCGGGTGCCGCGCCTGGCCGCGTGATCGAGTTCAACTCGCGGATGTTGGCCGCCTACGTCCTCGACTGGGGCGGCGATCCACGCCGCCTGCCGCCCGTGCCGGACGACCTCGAGCGCATCCGCTCCGCGATCGAGCGTGCGATCGCCGAGCACGACGTCGTCCTGGTGATCGCCGGCTCGTCCGCGGGCGAGCACGACTTCACGGCCGAGGCCGTCGGCGCGCTCGGCGAAGTCATCGCCCACGGCGTCGACGTCATGCCCGGGAAGCCGGCGATCTTGGCCGTCGCGGCCGCGAAGCCCGTCATCGGTATCCCGGGATACCCCGTCTCGGCGGTGGTCATCGCCCACGAGTTCGTGCGGCGAGTGCTCGCCCGTGCGCTCGGCGTGGCACCCGCGGAACCGGACCGGGCCCTCGCCACCCTGCCGAGGAAGATCCCCTCACGGCTAGGGCTCGAAGAGATCGTGCGGGTGACGCTCGGCCGCGTCGGTGGGCGGCTCGTCGCCAATCCCCTCGGCCGCGGCGCCGGAGTGATCACGACGATGGTCAAGGCCGACGGCATTCTGCGCATCCCGCCCAACGTCGAAGGGCTGAACGCAGGAGAAGAGGTCGAGATCGAGCTCCTGCGCCGTCACGAGGAGATCGAGCGGACGATTCTCGCTAGCGGCAGCCACGATCTGTCGCTGTCGATCCTGGAAGACTGCCTGAAGCGGCGCGAGCCGGGCGCGCGCATCTCGGCGACCAACGTCGGCTCGATCGCGGGACTCGTCGCCCTCGGGCGCGGTGAAGCTCACGTCGCCGGCTGCCACCTGCTCGACCCGCTCAGCGGAGAATACAATCTCGCCGACGTTCGCCGCCTGCTCGCCGACCGCCGCGTGCGCGTCGTGAATCTCGTGCGGCGGAGACAAGGCCTGATCGTGGCTCGCGGGAATCCGAAACACATCGAGCGGCTCGAGGATCTGACTCGGCCGGGCGTGCAATTCGTCAATCGCCAACCGGGCGCGGGGACGCGGGTGCTCCTGGACTTTCGCCTCGCGCAGCTCGGGCTGCGAGCGACGCAGATTCGCGGCTACGAACGGGAAGAGTTCACGCACATGGCCGTGGCGGTCGCCGTGAAGACCGCAATCGCCGACGCGGGCCTCGGCATCCAGCAAGCCGCCGCTGCTCTCGCTCTCGATTTCGTTCCAACCGACGTCGAGGACTACGACCTCGTGCTACTCGAGGAGTTCGCGGCGAGCGACCTCGGCGCCCGTCTGCTCGAGGTGATCGGCTCGGCCGACTTCGCGAGCGCCGTAGCCGCGCTCGCGGGCTACGACACGTCACGGAGCGGCAGCATCAAGCCCTTGTAAGGGTCAACCGTCTCCGCGGCCCTTGCCGCGCAGACCCGAGCCGCCGCGTTCCATCTCCATGACGATCTCGCGCGCCGCGGCTTGCGGGTCCCTGGCATCACGAATCGGCTTGCCGACGACGATGTAGTCCGCCCCGGCCTGGATCGCCTGGTCGGGCGTGAGCACGCGCTTCTGATCGTCCCAGCTCGAGCGCGCCATGCGCACGCCCGGCGTGACGATGAGAAAGCCGCGGCCGCACTCCTTACGAATGCGGGCAATCTCGAGGGGCGAGGCGACGACACCGTCCATCGATGCCTCGCGAGCGAGCCGGGCAAGCCGAACGACCTGGCTCTCGACCCCCGCCTGCACGCCGACGCGGCGTAGGTCATCCCGCGTGAGGCTCGTCAGCACCGTGACCGCGAGAATCTTCGGCCGTCGCAGCTGCTCGTTGCGGCAGATGCGGTTCACCTCGGTGACGCTCTGCTGCATCATCGCCAGGCTCCCCGAGGCATGGAGGTCGAACATGCGTACTCCCATGCGCGTCGCCTCAGCGGCGGCTTTCGCGACGGTGCGCGGAATGTCGTGAAACTTGAGGTCGAGGAACACCTCGCCGCCCTTCTCGCGCACCATGCGGACGACCGGCGGACCGGCGTGCAGGAAAAGCTGTTTGCCGATCTTGAACAGGCCGACCTCGCGCACGAGCGTGCGCACGAGCTGCTCCGCTTCGCGGAGCCGGGCGACGTCCAGCGCGAAGATCAGTCGGCTTCGCGCGCCCCCCTGTCGCAACCCGCTGAACGGCCAACTGAGCGTCACGAAGTGGTTGCCTTCTTCAGCTGCTCGGCGACCCGTCCGCCGACCTCCGCGAGAGCGACTTCTTCCGCCTTTTCGGCGCGGCGCATCTTGAGCTCGACATTACCACGCGCCAACGCCTTGGGCCCGACGGTCACGCGTAGCGGGATGCCGATCAGATCAGCATCCTTGAATTTGACGCCGGGACGTTCGTCACGGTCGTCGAGCAGGGTCTCGATGCCGCGGCCGCGGAGCTCCGCGTAAACCCGCTCTGCCGCCGCCCAGACGGCTTGGTCGGCGCGATTCACCGGCACGACGATCGCGGGAAACGGCGCGAGCGGGACGGGCCAGACGATCCCTTGGGCATCGTGGTTCTGTTCGATCGCCGCCGCCACGGTGCGCGTGATGCCGATCCCGTAGGTCCCCATCTCGATCGTCTGCTCCGCGCCGGCGGGGTCGAGAAACGTGGCGCGTAGCGGCTCGCTGTACTTGCGGCCGAGGTAGAACACCTGCCCGACCTCGATGCCTCGATGGATCTCGAACCGGCCGTCCGCGCAGCGCCCGCAACGGTCGCCCGCCCCGGCCGCGACGAGATCGGCGAACTCGATCGGCGGCGCGTCACGGTCGAGGTCGAACCCGACGAAGTGTCGGTCGGCCACGTTGGCTCCGGTGACCGCGTCGCTGATGCCACGCAACAGCGGGTCCGCGATGATGCGCGCACGCAAGCCGACGGGACCGGCAAATCCGATCGGGGCTCCGGTGACGCGCTCGACCGTCGCCTCGTCGGCCAACGCGACGCCTGCGGCTCCGACCGCGTTCTTGAGCTTCGCTTCGGAGAGCACGCGGTCGCCGCGCACGAGCGCGACGACGACCTCGCCGGTCTCGGTCACGTAGACGAGCGTCTTCACGAACCGGCTCGGCGGCACGCCTAGAAACGTGCTCACCTCTTCGATCGATCGCTGGTCTGGCGTCGCGACCGCTTCGAGGGACCGACCCGGCGCCCGCGGCAGCGGCTCGGAGCCGCGCTCGGCTTTCTCCACGTTCGCCGCGTAGCCGCATTGGCTGCAGCTCGCGATCGCGTCTTCACCCGAGTCGGCGAGCACTTGAAACTCGTGGGATAGCGAGCCGCCGATTGCCCCAGTGTCCGCCTCGACCGGTCGAAAGCGCAGCCCGCAACGTTCGAACACCCGTGAATAGGCCTGAAACATGTTTTCGTACTCGCGGCGGCAATCCTCCGCCGACGCGTGAAACGAGTACCCGTCCTTCATCAGGAACTCGCGGCCGCGCATCAGCCCGAAGCGCGGGCGGATCTCGTCGCGAAACTTGACCTGAATCTGATACAGATTGAGCGGCAGCTGGCGATAGGAACGCACCTCGCGGCGGACGATGTCGGTGACCACCTCCTCGTGCGTCGGCCCGAAGCAGAACTCGCGTTCGTGGCGATCCTTCAGGCGCAGGAGCTCCGGGCCGTATTTCTGCCAGCGTCCGCTTTCCTGCCAGAGCTCCGCCGGGCTCACCACCGGCATGAGGATTTCCTGCGCTCCGGCGCGGTTCATCTCCTCGCGCACGATCGTCTCGACGCGGCGGACGGCACGCAGGCCGAGCGGAAGGAGATCGTAGATGCCGCGGGCGACCTGACGGATCATCCCCGCCCGCACGAGGAGCTTGTGGCTGACGACCTCGGCATCGGCGGGGTCTTCCTTGAGGGTCGGCGCGAGGAGTTGGCTGAGCTTCATCGTGAAAAAGGGACGGGACCGCGGCGCGGCGTTTCTATACCGCAGAACCAGTCGGCGAGTAAGCGTTCCCGCTCGGCCGGCCAACCTTGACGCTGCGGTCCGACGGCCATATGCGGGGGACGCGATGAACTTCGGCTTCAGTGAGGAACAGGAGATGCTGCGCGAGAGCGCCCGCAAGTTCCTCGAGGCCGAGTGCCCGACGGCTTTCGTCCGCAAGATGATGGAGCACGAAACCGCGCATTCGGCCGAGCTTTGGAAGAAGCTCGCAGATCTCGGCTGGCTCGGTCTGTTGATCCCCCAGCGCTTCGGCGGAATGGGCGGAAGCCTGCTCGACGCGAGCGTCATCGTCGAAGAGATGGGCAAGGCGCTTCTTCCCGGTCCGTTCCTCGCGACCGTGCTGCTCGGCGCGATCGCGATCTGCGCTGGCGGCTCTGCGGCGCAAAAGAAGGAGATCCTTCCGCGAATCGTCGAGGGTTCGGCCGTGCTGACGCTCGCCTTCGTCGAGGACCCCGGTTCACACGATGCGGCGAGAATCGATCTCGCGGCGAAACGCAAGGGCCGCGACTACGTGCTGCGCGGCGAGAAGCTCTTCGTCTTCGACGCCTCCGTTGCCGACTGGATGGTCGTGGCGGCACGAACGGCGTCGGGGAGGAAGGGCCAGCGACAAGGCGTCACGCTGTTTCTCGTCGAGCGCGGCGCTCCCGGACTCTCGATCGTCCCGCTGGCGACAGTCGACAAGACGCGCCGGCAGGCGAACCTCATCTTCGACCGCGTCGACGTGCCGCCCGAGCGGGTGCTCGGGCGGGTGGACCAGGGCTGGCCGATACTGTCACGGGCTCTCCAGGTGGGCACCGCAGCCCTCTGCATCGAGACGGTCGGGGTGGCGCAGCGCGCGCTGGAGCTGTCGGTCGAATACGCCCGTGAGCGGATGCAGTTCGGAAAACCGATCGGCAGCTTTCAGGCCGTGAAGCACAAGTGCGTCGACATGATGGTTGCGATCGAGAACGCCCGGTCACTCGGTTACTACGCGGCGTGGGCGGTAGAGGAGCGCCATCGCGAATGCGCGACGGCCGTGGCAATGGCCAAAGCGTATGCGAGCGACATGGGGAAGAACGTAACGGCCGACGCCATTCAGGTCCACGGCGGTGTCGGCTTCACCTGGGAGCACGACATTCATCTTTACTACCGTCGCGCCCTCGCGAACGAGGTGACCTTCGGCTCCGCGCCGCTTCATCGCGAAGCGGTCGCTCAGCAGCTCAATCTTTGAGCGCTCGCGTGGTAGGATCTACAGGGACACGCGCCACGCGACCAACGGGAGCGCGCACACAGTTTTTACCGCGCCCGACGGGCGCGATCCTGACGCACGCTCCTAGGCGAGTGCCTTGCGGCCTCGTTTGACTACGACGACTTCTTGACCATTGACGCGGACGGTACGGCGATCGGCAGCGGACGGCAGCGCGGCTTCGCGCGATCTCGCCGCCGGCTTTTGCGCCCGCTTCTCACGCCAGCGCTTCAGCTCCTTTTCGAGATCTTTGAGCATGCTATCGGACCCCCTTTTCAGGCATTGAGTCGAGACTCAGGCGTGACCGGAAGTCGCTCGCGAATTCCGTGAATCAGTTCTGAACGAACGCCTCGAGAGACTTCACACGTGAAGGGTTGCGCAGCTTCCGCAACGCCTTCGCCTCGATTTGTCGAATCCGCTCGCGGGTAACGGCGAAGCGTTGTCCGACTTCTTCGAGCGTATAGTCGGTCTTTTCGCCGATGCCGAACCGCATGCGAAGAATCTGCTCCTCGCGCGGGGTCAACGTCGCAAGTACCTTGCGAGTCTGCTCCTCGAGGTTCAGGTACATCGCGGCGTCGGCGGGAGAGAGGCTCTGTCGGTCTTCCACGAAATCGCCAAGGCTCGATTCTTCGTCGTCGCCGATCGGGGTCTCGAGGGAAACGGGCTCTTTGACGATCTTCAAGACCTTGCGGATCTTGTCGGCCGGCATCTCCATCTGTTTGGCGATCTCGTCGGGAGTCGGCTCGCGGCCGAGCTGCTGGACGAGATACCGCGAAGTGCGCAGCACCTTGTTGATCGTTTCGATCATGTGGACGGGTATGCGGATCGTCCGCGCTTGATCCGCAATCGCCCGCGACACCGACTGGCGGATCCACCACGTCGCATACGTCGAGAACTTATAGCCCCGCTGGTACTCGAACTTGTCTACGGCACGCATCAAGCCGATGTTGCCTTCCTGGATAAGATCTAAGAACCCGAGACCCCGGTTCGTGTAGCGCTTGGCGATCGATACGACCAGACGCAGGTTCGCTTCGATGAGCCTTCGCTTGCCCTCTTGCGCTTTGTGCTCACCCTCCAGGATGCGACGCAGCGATCGGAACATCGTGTCGCGCGACATGCCGATCTCGGTCTCGACCTCCGTCACCCGCTTCTTGCCCGTACGCACCACTTCGGCAACCCGTTGGATCTCCTCGACCGGCATCTTGAAGGCGCTCGCCACGGCGCGATTCGACTTCTTGGCTCCGTTGCGGAGCCGCGCGCTCGTGCGCAGCAGCTCCGCAATGGGCTTGCCGGAGCGCGACTCGAACCCGCGCACGGTCTGCTCGTGGCTTCGGATCAGGTCGGTCGCTTCTTTCAGCTTGTCGACGACGGCCGAAATGTGCCGCTCGCCGAGCTCCAGTGCGACGAGGCCGGACTTGATCTTCTCCTGCAGCGAGTGCAGCTTCTTCTCTCGCTTCACGAGGTCCTTCGTGCTGGCCTTCTTCGTTCCTCCCGCCGCCTTCGCGAGGTCGGCCGAATAGCGCCTGAGCGGTCCGACGGCCTTGAGGAACGCCTGTACGCGACGCTCCTCCTTTTCCGGAGAGTCGACCTCGTCGTCTTCTTCGAACAGGACCTGGCGCGCCTCCACCTCCCCGCTCTTCAGCTTCTCCGCCATGGTCATGACGTAGTGCAGCGCGAGCGGCACCGAGAAGACCTCGTCGGCCACCTGCATCTTGCCTGCCTCGATCTCCTTGGCGATCGCCACCTCTTCCTCACGAGAGAGCAACGGCACGCCGCCCATCTCTTGGAGGTACATGCGGACCGGATCGGAGGTGTCACCGAACGAGCGCTCTTCGGGCTCCGGAGCCTCGACTTCGGGCTCGGCTGCTTCCGCCTCGGCTTCGGCCTCCGGTGCAAATCCCTCCTCGTCCATGGATTCGACGACTTCGATGTCCATGTCGCCGAGCATCGACATCACGCTGTCGAGCTCTTCGGGCGTCGAGCCTTCGCGCGGGACCGCCTCGTTCACCTCGGTGTAGGTCAGATAGCCGCGCTCCTTGCCGAGGTCGATGAGCTTGCGGATCTTCTTTGGATCCTGCTTGCGATCGGTGGCAGCGGCGGCCGGATGGGCCTTCGTCTGCGATTGCCCCTTCACCGGAGGCGAAGCGGCGGCGCGGGAGGGAGCCTGTTTCGCCATGAACCCTACCTTAGGTACGGGAACACGAAGCGCTTCACGCGAGTTGCAACCGCGATAGCCGGGAAAACGTCAGAGAATGGTCCCTCAACGGAAATGGGCCGCGCACCACGGCCCACGGGGTAATCTACGTCCGGTCGCGGGAGCTGTCAAGCAAAGTAGCGAGGCGACGTGCGCAAGCCCGCACCAAGCCAGCGCTCCTTCCGTCACGTCGCCGACGTCCCCGATCGTTTGCGCTCTTCCTCGCGCTTGCGAAGCTCCACCCGGCGAATCTTGCCGCTCACCGTCTTCGGCAGGTCGTCGACGAATTCGACCTCTCGTGGGTACTTGTAGGGCGCCGTGATGCGCTTCACGTGGTCTTGAATTTGCTTTCGTAGATCCTCGGAACCAACGTGCTCCGGTCGCAGCTTGATGAACGCCTTGACGATGCTGCCACGAATGGGATCCGGGCTCGCCACGACCGCCGATTCCAGAACCGCCGGATGCGTGAGCAACGCGCTCTCAACCTCGAACGGGCCGATGCGGTAGCCGGCAGAAATGATCACGTCGTCGCCGCGACCAACGAACCAGAAGTATCCTTGCTCGTCGCGGTACGCGCGATCTCCGGTCAAATAGTATTGCCCTCGCCAGCATGCGGCGCTCTCGGTGGGATTCTTCCAGTACTCAAGAAATAGAGACGGCGTTCGCCCCCGCAGCGCCACCTCGCCAACTTCCCCGACAGGCAATTCGTCTCCAGATTCGTCGATGACCCGGACGTCGTGGCCAGGCGCGGGCTTGCCCATCGAGCCAGGCCGGACCGGCAGGCCGGCGAGATTGCCAACCAGTAGCACGGTCTCGCTTTGCCCGTAGCCGTCGTGGATCGTCAGGCCGTAGGCCTTTTTCCATTGCTCGATGACCTCAGGGTTGAGCGGCTCGCCGGCCCCCGTGCAGTGCCTGAGCTTCGAGAGGTCGAACCGCGCGAGATCCTCCTTGACGAGCATTCGGTATTCGGTGGGCGGCGCGCAAAACGTGGTCACTTGGTGCTTTTCGAGAAGCCGGAGCTCTTTCCTGGGCTCGAAGCGGCCGTTGTACATGAGTACCGGCACACCGAGATTCCACGGACCGAAAAGCACGCCCCAAGCAGCCTTGGCCCACCCGGTGTCGGAGGTCGTCCAGTGGAGGTCGGTGCGGCGAAGATCGAGCCAGGCTTCGCCGGTCACGCGGTGCGCAAGCGTATACGAATGCGCGTGCAGGACGGCCTTTGGCTCCTTCGTCGTCCCAGACGTATAGAAGCAAATCGCGGGATCGCTCGAGCGCGTGAACGTCCGCTCGAATGAGCGCGACGCGTCCCGCATCGCTTGCCGGAAACTTGTCCATCCCGGCCGCGATTCACCCACGACGATCTTTGCTCCGAGGGATGGACACTCCGCGAGCGCGCTCTCGACCAGTTCACAGTTCTCGGCGGCAGTGACGATCACCTTCGCCTCGCTGTGGTTCGCTCGGTAGACGATGTCCTTGGCGCGAAGCTGCGCCGTGCACGGAATCGCCAGCGCACCGATGCGAATCACGCCGAGAAAGACGATCTGCCATTCGGGAATGCGCGGCAACATGATCAGCACCGGGTCACCGCCACGCACGCCGAGACTTCGCAGCACGTTGGCGAATCGCCGGCTCTGCTCCGAGAAGTCCCAAAACGTGTATCGCGCCTCTTCGCCGGCCTCGTTTTCCCAGACGAGCGCCAACCGACTTCGATCCTCCGCGTAGGCGTCGATCACATCCGCCGCGAAGTTGAACTCTTCGGGAATCTGCCAGCGGAATTCGGCGACTCGGTCTTCGTAGAGCATCGTGCGCGCAGCGGACTGCAACGGGGAGCTAAAGACTAAACATCGTCGTCGTGACAGGCAACACGCGTCTTTCGCCCGAGCGTCGACGCGGACAAAAGCGCTCATTTCGAGCGACAATTATTGGCCACTAGCGGCAAAGTCTTGTCTTTCTTGTATCTCAACGGATTCAAAGCCGGACACCAATATTTGGCTAACTCACAGATCCACATAAAAGAATGGCCAATTTTTGGCCCGGACAGGGATTGGCAAAGGAATTGCTTCGCCTCCTGTCAATCATCATGGTGTGGAGGGAGTCAAAAATGGCGCAGCAACTACCCGAACCCGTGGATCCGGCAGCTTTCGCAAGTCTGGAACCGGACTTCGTTCTACCCGAGCAGTTCTTTCCCGAGCAGCAGCCGAACTGGTCGGGCGAACTCTCGCTCTTGTGGACCGTGTTCAGCGACGGCATCGAGACCTTTCGCAAGGAAGTGCTCCTCGGCCGTGAACGGAGCGAAGCGTACATCGAAACCCTCGAGTGGATCGAGCTCACTGGACAGGAATCCATCTTCTCGTTCGATCGACTTTGTGAGCTCTTCCAATTGAATCCGGTCAAGGTAAGGTGCTCCTTGCTCGCCTGGCGGGATAAGCAGCGAAGCTTGGCGAACACGCCGCGTGCCGCGTAGCGGGCGCCGGCTTACAAGCGAGCTCGGCGCTCGCGCTTGAGCCGAATTCATCGATCCGTGTCAGCGCCTCCGTATGGCGTCCACGAGGCGCTGAGGGACTTTACTCCCCTCGGCCTGACTCTGATTCGCGCTGTCGTAGTCGTCCTTCCGCTCGTCGTTCGGCCCAGGCTTCCTCGTTCCGACGAGATCGTAGTCGAAAGCAACGACGAGGGCGAAAATCTCCCTGCCTTCTCTTCCCCGTAGACTAGTCCGATACAACCCTGGACAAGCGGCACGCCGAGCCTCATCGAGGTGGAAAGATGCGGGGTGCAGCGCCTGTCCAGCCGCCGCGCCTTCGCCGGATCCGGCACCGCGCCACGGAATAACCACTTGAAATCGCGAGGGAATAAGCTTGTCTCGTGCCTCGGTCTGGGAATCTTCCGCTGCTCTTCGACGATGCCCGCGATACCTCCGAGCGAGCGCTATTTTTGACGCGCCGCGATAAGCAAGACTAATAATACAAGAAAGAGTTTTTCATTAGCTTTCTGATGTTCGCCGGCCTATTGTCGCAGCGCTGGTCGTAGGCTCGTTGAGCCCGCGATCAATCTAGAGGCAGGGGATGCTGGAAGCTGTTACTGAGGAGGTAGTGTAAATGCGTCAGTCCGTAGTGAGCCTGTTCGAACCGGATACGCTGTTACCATCGCAGTTCTTCGCACATTTTCGTGGTCGCGGCTCGGCGACCCGTGGCGAGAAGCGGTTGATGCTGGCGGTTCTGGAAGACGCTGTCGACTGCTATCAGAAGTTTGCGTTCTCGCGCGACTCGCGCGGTCGCGAACTCTTCTCCGAGGCGGAGGAATGGCTGTTCTCATCGGACAACTCCTGGGTCTTCGCGTACGAGAACATTTGCCACACCCTCGAGTTGAACGCTGACTATCTGCGCCGCGGTCTGCAAGAGTGGCGTCAGCGCGCGCGCCTGAGCGGTAGCGGGGTGCCCGGGCAAGCGGCGGCCTCCGAAGAGGAAAACCGCATCGCCGTGTAGGGCGATCGGCGCCCGACCGAATCCACTCCAAGAGGGCTGCGAGGTCATACGATCTCGCGGCCCTCTTTTTTTGCTCGTCATTGCCTGTCGCTTGGAATTGCATCAAAGAGAAGCCTGGGCAGATGGGGATGCATGTGGTGGATGGGAGGCTGAACCCCGAACAACGCAAGGCCGTGGAGCACGGTGACGGACCGTTGCTCGTACTCGCCGGCGCAGGAAGCGGGAAGACACGGGTCCTCACGCACCGCATCGCGCACCTTCTCCGAGCGGGCCACGCGCGCGCCGCGGATCTGCTCGCCGTAACGTTCACGAACAAGGCGGCGCGCGAGATGCGGGAGCGTACCGAACGGTTGATCGGTTCAGGCGCACGCGAGCTCTGGGTCGGCACGTTCCATTCCATCTCGTCTCGCCTGCTGCGGCGGCACATCGAAACGCTCGGCCTCGGCTATCGGAGCTCGTTCACCGTGTACGACGACCACGATCAGCTCGGCGTGCTGACCGCCGCGATCGAAGGCCGGTCCTTTCCCCTGTCGCCCCAGGCGCTGCTCGCCCGGATCGACCAGGCGAAGAATGAAGCGCTCACTCCCGAGCGCCTGCTCGCCGCGGCGGCGACGGCCACGGACGTCGCAGCCGCCGAGGCGTATGCGCTCTATCAAGCGGCGCTCGTCGGCAACAACGCCGTCGATTTCGGCGATCTCCTACTGCTTGTGCTCGAGCTCTTCGAACGCGTGCCGGCGCTCGCTCGACGCTACCAACAGAGCTTTCACCACCTGCTCGTCGACGAGTATCAGGATACGAACCGTGCCCAGTACCAGTGGCTTCGGGCCATCGCCAGCGGGCATCGCAATCTGAGCGCGGTCGGCGACGAGGATCAGTCGATCTATGGTTGGCGCGGCGCCGACATTCGCAACATCCTCGAATTCGAAAAGGACTATCCCGACGCCACGGTGATCCGACTCGAACAAAACTACCGCTCCACCCAGAGCATCCTCGCCGCGGCCGGCGCGATCATTCGCAACAATCGGAGCCGCAGAGGAAAGACATTGTGGACCGAGAACCCGCGTGGCTCTCGTGCAATCCTCCATCACGCGGGCGATGAGCGTGGCGAGGCGCGTTTCGTGGTGCAAGAGATCGCTCGGGGCTCGCGCGAGCGGCCGCTCGGCGACTTCGTCGTCTTCTACCGCACCAACGCGCAATCGCGAGTCTTCGAGGAGGAGTGCCTGCGCTCCGGTATGGCGTACTCGCTGATCGGGGGCACCAAGTTCTACGAGCGCAGAGAGATCAAAGACCTACTCGCGTACTTGCGGGTCGTCGCGAATCGCGACGATGAGTGGAGCTTACAGCGCATCGTCAACGTCCCAGCGCGGGGCATCGGCGCCTCGACATTCGAGAAGCTCGTCGCGGCGGCGCGCGCCCGCGGGGTCTCGCTTGCCGACGCGCTCGCCAACCCTCCGGACGCCCTACCGGCCATGCTGCGCGAGAAGGTCCTCGCGTTTTCGAAGCTCCTCGCGGAGCTTCGCACCCGCGCGCAGGGTCCGATCGGCGCCCTCGTCGACGAGATCTTCCGTCTCACGGGCTACCTCGAGTCGCTGCGCGCACGGGCGAACGGCGACGCAGAATCGCGGCTGGAAGATCTGCGGGAGTTCGTGACGGTGGCTCAGGAGGCCGATCGGGAAGGGCAGAGTCTCGTCGAGTTCCTCGAGCAGGCAGCACTCGTGGCAGATGCCGATGCCTTGAGCGACGACCGCGAGCGCGTCACGCTCATGACGCTCCACACGTCGAAGGGACTCGAGTTCCCGGTCGTATTTCTCGTCGGCATGGAAGAAGGATTGTTCCCACATCGGCGCTCGCTGACCGAGCGTGACGCCATCGAGGAGGAGCGCCGCCTCTGTTACGTGGGAATGACTCGAGCCCGCGAGCAGCTCTATCTTTCGCGCGCGCGTCGGCGCCACCTCTTCGGGTTGGAGACCGAAAACCCGCCGTCCCGCTTCCTTCGCGAGATCCCAGCCGAGCTTCTCGAGCTGCGCGAGCCGGCACTCGCGGATTGGGGCGAGGAGCGGAACGGCGACGAGTCGGCCCACGCGCCCCGCGAGCGCGTGATCGACTACAATGAATCGCAACTCGCCGTACCACCTCGACGGATGGGGCTCGGCACCGCACCGGGGCCTTCGTTCCGCGTCGGCACGCGCGTGCGGCACCCGACACTCGGCGAGGGAGTCGTGCGCGCCACCGAAGGCAACGGCGAGCGCGAAAAGGTCACCGTCATGTTCGGCGGATTCGGAATCCGCAAGTTAGCCGTAGCAGTGGCGAGACTGGAAGCTCTCTGACCCCGGGCCGATGCGCCTCGGCATAGTGGAGGAACGGCGCGGCCCGAGACAGAAGAGACGGGCGCCCTTTCAGCCCCACTGCGGCCTTCGGGCGAGTGCGAGGCGCGCTTACTTCATCCAAGACGTGCCGGTCGTCGTTGACTCGGCCGGCGCGGGCGGCGGCGGAGGTGGCGGCGCAGGTGGCGGCGGAGGTTCCGGCGTATACAACGCTTCGCACGACGTCACGTGAACTTCGTCACACGCCATCAACGTCTTCATCTCTTCGGAGCCGTGCGACCGGTGGCCGAAGATCAGCTCCGTCGTGTCGTTGTACGACACCAACCAATGGAGAGGCCGGAAGATCAGATATTCAAGACCGACACCCAACGGGTGCAAGATGTAGGCTGCCACCCGCAGCGGGTACGACTGAGAATCATCGTACTCGTCTTGCGGCACGGCGAGCGCAGAGCCGTACATCGCGAGAACGGCCACGAAGCTCAGGGCGGCGATCGATCGTTTCATCTGGAATCCTCCTCTCAGCGACCCAGCACCTGACCTCAACCTAGCAGCCTCCCGCCTCCTCGGCAACGATTTCGCGGGTCGCGCGGCGCTCCCGGGTCCGCTGGTAGCTTCGCCCGCTAGCCTCCACTTTGGTCGGACCGGGCAGCGATTTTCGCACCTCGGAGAGCGCTCGGCGGGGCGACACCTTGATCGTCTTGGGGGTCGTCACTTTGCCTCGGCCCATGGCAATCCGATCGAGTACTGGAAGTGGGGGCTCGAGGCAAGAACATACCGATGACACTCAACATTGCCAGCCGATCCAGCTCAGCTGCCGACCGGTCTTTCCTTCCTTACGAAAGGAGTAGAGCAGGTCCGTGCGGCAGCCGGTGCAGGGTCCGAGCCTCGAGACGTGCTCAACGCCCAAGGCCTCGAACTCCGCAACGAGAAAATCTCGCAGATTCAAGTACAGGCGCCGCTCACGCGTCCGGAAGCCGACTTTGCCGAGCTCCGGGCCGGCCCTGGCCACGAAGGCGCTACGAACTTCGTCGCCGACCTCGTAGCAGCAATCGTCGATCGCAGGGCCGAGCGCAGCCTCGATGTCCCGCGCCTTCACCCCCCATCGCCGCTCGATACGCTCGAGGGCGGCGGGAATCACTCCCGCGGCGCTGCCGCGCCAGCCGCAATGGAGCGCAGCAGCGATCCCGTCGTTAGGCACGAGCAGGTGAACGGGTACGCAATCCGCCGTCCAGACACCTACCAGCGTCGCCCGCCGGTCCGTGATCAGCCCGTCTCCCTCGCCGCCCTCGGGTAAATCATCGAGATGGTGGATGAGCCGACCGTGGACCTGCCGCAGCGTCGCGACTGCGCGCGGTCGAGCCGCAGTGCGGTCGCCGAAGCCCTGCTCGAGCCCGTCGATCTGCCTCCAACGCGGAACCTGCCAGCTCATGGATCACATCGGGACCTGAATCAGCGCGACATCGCAATATCGCCGCAGCTCGTCGAGAGTCGCGAGCTTGTACGGCTTCTCGTAGAGAACGCGCTTGATACCGGTGTTGATGAGGACCTTGAAGCAGTGAATGCAGGGGGTGTGGGTGATGTAGATGTCGGCCTCGCGGATCGACGATCCGTTCTTCGCCGCTTGTGCGATCGCATTGATCTCGGCGTGAATCGTGCGGAAACAGTTCTCCTCGATCTCCCCGCTCGGCGTCCGCGATTCGTAAATCAGGCACCCCACTTCCGTGCAGTGCGGGAGCCCCGCCGGCGAGCCGTTGTAGCCGGTGGCGAGAATGTTCTTGTCACGAACGATGACCGCTCCGACCTTCGCTCTGTTGCACGTCGAACGGTCCGCGACTTGCCGTGTGATCAGCATGAAGTACTGGTCCCAGGACGGTCGTTCGCTCATCGAGTCCTCACGGTTCGAGCCACAACGTCGCGGGAATCAGCTCGTCCGGGCTCGGACCGCGTCCGCCCTCGAGCAACCGAATCGGCACGGGAATGAAGGTGGCAACGAACAGCGCCAGCGTGAGCCAGCCCGCCAGCCGCCGCGTCGGGTCGAGCGGCGTGTCGTGATCGAGCGTCGGGGGGTGGTCGAGACCGACCAGCAGCATCAAGACCGCCCACAGGAACCAACCATACCAGCCGAGAAATCCGACTCCGATCGTCACGATCAGAAAGCCGCGGGCGATCCAGCGATGCCGCCGGCCGAACAGCGCGTAGACCACATGACCGCCGTCGAGCTGGCCGACCGGCAGGAGATTCAGCAGGGTCACCAGCAGGCCGAACCAGCCCGCGAGGGCGATCGGGTGCAGGATGATGTCGAAGCCATAGGGCACGGGACCGATCACGCAGCGTGACAGGAGCTTGAACAGCAGCGAGTCTCCAAACTCGAATCCGCTGAAGCTCGGAGGGATCGGACGGATCTCCGACAGACGCAGGCCGAAGATCACCGGCAGGGATCGCCGCACAGACGCCCGCCCAAGGACCGGCCGCACCGACATCGAACAGGACGCGGCGGTTCCGCGGCAGGGACTTCATGCGGATGAACGCGCCAAACGTGCCTGTCAAGAAGGGTGGGCCCGGCAAGAAGAACGGTAGCGTCACCGGCACGCCATGGAGCCGCGCGAGCGTGTAGTGGCCCATCTCGTGGGCCAGCAAGATCGCCATCAGCGTCAGCGAGAACGGGAGACCGCTCGTCCAGTTCACGCGCAGCTCCGAAATCGGAACGTCGGCGTTGAGAGCCCCGGCGATGGTCGTGGTCGCGAGCGTCAGCGCGAAGAGCACCAGGTTCAAGACGGGCAGGCGCCGTCGCGTTCGAGCCGCGACCGCGACCTCCGCCGCGGCGGTCTCTTCAAACGAGGGCGACCGGCGTTCGACCGGCGTCATCGCCTGAACTTCACCTGGACGCGGTCACCGTTGCGGGCGCGCAGATGACGAACCGCCGATCCATTTCGAACCGCGACCTCTAGCCTTCCCCAACTGTTCCAAAGGGCGACGGGCTTGCCTTCTCGGACCGCGGAGTAGTGGGGGGAGATGCCCGCCATCTGCACGCCACCGATGCTAATCGAAAGCTCCGGCTCGCGGAAGCCGCTCAGGTCCTCGCGGCGGATGTTGCACATCAGGTTCCCGAAGCGATCGATGTGGATCACCTGGCCCTCGAGCGCATCCTCCAGCCGCCGCACGGCCGGTAGCGATAGCCGGGCGAAACCGTCCAGCGACGAGCCGAGGGAGGCACAGTCGACGCCGCGGGCGCAGTGGCCCGCGACCGGAGCGAACACGTCTCGCGCGTGGAACGTGTGGCTCGGCGAGGGCGAAAAATATTCGGGTCGATCGAGGTGGACGACGCGGCGAACGGGGGCGGCATCCGCCGCAACGCTCAGCAAGCCGTTGTCGGGGCCGATCAACACGAAGCGTTCGGTCTCGACGAGGATCGGCCGGCGTGCCGTGCCGACCCCCGGATCGACGACGGCCAAGTGGACCGTGCGGTCCGGAAAATAGCCGACCGCGCTGGCCAGGATCAGCGCGCCGCCGGTAACGTCCTGCGGCGGGACATCGTGACTCAGATCTACGATGGTCGCGCCGGGACAGATCCCGAGCACGATCCCTTTCACGATGCCGACGAAGCCGTCGCGCTGGCCAAAGTCGGACAGCAGCGTGACGATCCCACCCGTAGCCTCGGTCCGGCCCGCGGTCCGTACGGCTTCGGTCTTGCGGCTCAGAGAAGCCGAGGAACTCGACCTCTTGCTCACGATCGCTCCATCTCTTCGCGCAGCGCCGCGCACAGCAGCGGAAACATGATCTCGTGGTGTCCCGTCAGATGAATCCCTCTTCCACCCTGCAGCGTCGGGCGCGAGACAACGTTGGTGAGTGGGCGATATTGGCGGTTGAAGTCCATGTCGAGCGTGAAGACGTCCGCGACCGTGCGGCCCACGTTGCGGGCCAAGCCGAGCGCCTTGAGAAACACCTCGGGAAGGATCACGGCCGAGCCGAGATTCACGAAGGCGCCGCCTTCGAGCGCGCCCACGCGCTCCGCGAGGATTCGGAAGTCGCGCAAGCTCGTCTCACCGATGACCGCTCCGTCGGCACTGGGGTGCATGTGGACGATGTCGGTACCGAGCGCGACGTGCACGGTGACGGGGATGCCGAGACGGGCTCCCGCCGCGAGAATGCTGAGCGAGGCGTGAGGGAAGCCCGCGCCGAGAATCTTTCGTCCGACGGCGCCGCCGAGCCCGATTCCCGCGGCGGCGCCCTCGCTGGCCGCTTGATTGAGGAAACGCCCCGTCTCCTCCGACATGCCAAAGCTGCCGTCGGCTAGCTGCTCGGCGACCTCCTCCGACGTACGACCGGCGAGCGCGAGCTCGAAGTCGTGAACGATGCAGGCGCCGTTCATCGCTACGGCTGCGAATACGCGGCGCTCGAGGAGATCGACGATCAGCGGCGACAGCCCGACCTTGATCGGGTGTGCTCCCATGCCGAGCAGGATTGCACCCCCTGCGCGGTGACGGCGGGCGAGCTCGCGCGCCGACTCTCGCAGCTCGCGAGCGGCGAGCAGATCGGGCAGGCTCGACAGCAGCTCCGCGACGGACGCCCCCCGCGCCAGCGGTCGCCCGAGCGCCTGCGCGTCCACCTTGCTCGCTCGGGAAGCGAGCGGATAGGTGCGGACGCGCGAGAGGTCGATCTCGGGAAATTTCAACCGGGGACGCGCTTTCCCGGGTCGTGCCCGAAGAGCTTGCAATCCACCATCTCGCAGATCACGTGGCCGATCAGGATGTGCGTCTCTTGAACGCGCGGGGTGTGCTTGGTCCCGGCCACGCAGAGATGATGGTCGACCATCCCCCCGAGCTTCCCACCGTTCCCGCCGGTCAGCGCCATCGTGATGATGCCTCTGTTCTTGCAGACCTCGACGGCACGCACGACGTTCGGAGAGTTTCCGCTGGTCGAAAGGCCGACCGCGACGTCGCCCTCCCGCCCGAGCGCCTTCACTTGCTTGGCGAAGACCTCGACGAAGCCGTAGTCGTTGCCGATGCTGGTCAGGATCGAGGTGTCGGTGGTGAGCGCGATCGCCGGCAACGGCGGCCGTTCGAGCAGAAAACGATTCACGAACTCTGCCGCCAGGTGCTGGGCATCGGCCGCGCTGCCTCCATTGCCGAAGAACATCACCTTGTTCCCCGCGAGCAGCCGCGCCGCGATCACCTCGATGACCTTCAGGAGCGCCGGTAGCTGCTGCTTCAGGAATTGTTGCTTCGCATCGATGCTGTCTTGAAACGCCCGCCCGATGGCGCTCCTCATCTCATCGGTCATGGGCGTTCCCCGATTCGAGACGATCGCCGACGCGCAGTTGGCCGGCACGCGCCAGCTCGGCGGGCGTCACCTTCTTCGCCGCGTCCCCGGCGCGTAGTCGCCGAACGCGCAGCGCACCGCCGGCCAGCGCGACTTCCGCGCCCTCTTCGCCGATCGCCAGCACTTGACCCGGTTCGCCTCCGCCGGAGGCGCCGAGTCGGCAATCGTAGAAGCGAATCTTTTCGCCGCGAAGAAGTCCCCAAGCTCCCGGCTGCGGATCCGCCCCGCGCACCAGATCGTAGACCTCGCGGGCGCGCTGGGACCACCGGATGCCGACATGCTCGTCTCGGCACAGGGGATCGTAGCTCGCCAGCGATTCGTCCTGCGGAATGCGCGGCGCGCGATCCTCGGCGATCTCGGCGACCGCCTCCTCGATCGCGTCGAGACCGAGCGGGAAGATCTTCTCGTAGTAGAGCGATCCAGTCGTATCGTCGGGACCGATCGCGACCTCCTTCTGGAGAAGAATCGGCCCGGTGTCGATGCCCGCGTCCGTCCAGAAGACCGTCACCCCGCCGCGCGTTTCGCCGCGGATGATCTGCCAATTGATCGCGCTGCCGCCGCGATAGCGTGGCAACAGCGAAGGGTGAAAACAGATCGTGCCGAGGCGCGGGAGTCGGATGATGCGCTCGGGCACGATGACGGTGACGAAGGCGAGCACGGCGAGGTCCGCCTCGTGAGCCGCGAACTCTCGTTGAACGTCGTCGCCCTTCATCGACTTCGGCTGACGCACCGGAATCGAGAGTGCGAGCGCCCTCTCCTTCAGCGGATCGATCTTGCCCCCGGGCGCGTCGGGAGGGCAGTAGACGGCGGCGATCTGGTGATCACGCGAGAGCCGCGCGAGCGTTTTCTCTCCGAACGCCGCTTGCCCGACGAGGACGATGCGCAGAGCCATGAAGCGCAATTTGTACCGCCCGTGCCGGTGCCCGCGCAACCGGGGAGTGGGGACGTTGCGGCATTAACGGAACAAGTCAGCGGAGCAATCTGGAGTTCGCCGGTGCATGGACTTGTTCCGTTAATGCCGCAACGTCCCCACTCCCCGTCACCGAGCGGTGAGCACGCCCGTCAAGCGCGGGCCGCGAAGCGCGCGGCGCCACGCCGCTTCGATCTCCTCGCCGCGAAGCGTGCGCACGATCGATTCCGCCTCGTCGAGGCGCGGTGCCCCGTAGAGAATCGACGCGGCGTGCGCGGCGGCGCGATCGAGCTTGGCTTCTTCGAGACGCGCATAGCGGTAGCGAACCTTGCGCCGCGCGCGTGCGATTTCCTCGTCGCGGAAGCCTTCGGCGGCGGCGGTCTCGAACACCCGGTCGATGGCGCGTCGCAATCGCAGTTCGGCACGCCGCTCGGCGACGGCGCCGACGGCGAGCGCCGCCCACCCGGCTCCGCCGGGAAGATCCGCCCAGAGGTCGTAGGAGAGACCGCTCTTCTCGCGAACTTCGTGATAGAGACGTCCGTCGGGGTCTGTGCCCACGATCTCGAGGGCGAGGCCGAGCGCCAACAACGCCCGGCGCGTCGGCGGCACCGCGAACAGCATGTTCAGATAGAGCTGCGTCAGCCCGGAGCGTCGCAACCGCACTTCACCCGAACGCACCACGCGCGCCCCGTTCGCCCTGCAGGCGATCCCGTGAGTAAGCCCTCGGAATTCCGTTGCCAACACCCGCTTGAGCTCGGCGAGCGGCGGATCGCCGACGATCGACAGCACTACGTTTGCGCCGACCAGTCGTTGGCGAAGGAAGCGGCGGAGGTCCGAGGCGCGGATCGCGCGGACGCTCGCCAGCGTGCCGCTCGGCGGCAGTCGCAGGCCGCCAGCGTAGAAGCGCGTCCAAGTCTCGTCGGACAGGTAACTGATGGCGTCCTCGCGATGGCCGCGGATCTCCTGGGCAACCACCTGGCGCTCGTTCTCCAGACGATCCTCGGGTACGGTCGAGCGCCGCACCTGCTCGGCGATCAGCGCGATCGCAGACGGCGCGTCCGCGTTCAACACCTGGAAGGTCACGTTCAGGTCTTCGTAGCTCGTGCTGGCATCGTGATCGCCGCCGAGCTCCGCCGCCCGCTCGTTGATCGCGGCGTGGTCGAGCGTCCTCGTTCCCTGGAACAGCATGTGCTCGGCGAGATGGGCGATCCCCGGGCGTTCGCCGTCGAATCGTGATCCCGAGCGCACGCTGAGAACGATGCCGGTGAGCGGACCCGGCGAACGCTCGAACACCACACGCAGGTTCCCCACGCGAAATCTCTGGAGCAGAGCGTTCGGCACGGGCGTCCGGATGACATGAATGCGTCGGGGGCGCAAATCACCGCCTCCGGAAGGCATCGATCGCCGCGAGCAGCGCCCGTAGGTCCTCCCGGACGTTGAAGAGGTGAATCGCCACGCGCACTCCGCCCACGCCGGAGCAGTAACGCGCGCTGGCGTAGATCCGTCGCCGCTCGAGAAAGCCGCGGAGGCTCTCGTCGGCGGCGGGCCCGTCGCCGAACGTGAAGGTGACGATTCCGGCGCGTGCGGCCTCTTCGCGGGGGGTCCAGATCCTCGCGCCCCGTGCGGCGAGCTCCGCGATGAGCTCCGCGCCGAGGTCGAGAACGTGTCGATCGACGCCGCGACCGTCCTGACGATTGCGATGGCGAAGCGCCGCGGCGAGACCGGCGGCTCCGAGGCGGTTCGGGGTCCCCTGCGCTTCGAAGCGGCGGATCGTTCGCGCCGGAAGAAGATCCGGGAGCGGCTTCATGTCCGGCGACGCGTAAAACGAACTCCACCCCGAGCGCGGCTCCTCGAGGCCGAGAAGACCGATCCGCCGGACGTGCACGCCGCGGTCGTGAACTCCGCGACGCACGTACATCACACCACACCCGAACGGCGCGTTCAGCCATTTGTAGCCGCCGGACGTCAGGAAATCGATTCGCAGCTTCGAACAATCGATGGAGAGGGCGCCGAGCTGCTGCACGGCGTCGACCACGAGGAACAGGTCGTGCCGTTCGGCCAGGTCGGAGTACGCCGCGAGATCGACCCGTTCGCCGGTCACCCAGCCGACCGAGCTCACCAGCAAGGCGCGGGTGCGCGAGTCGATCGCTGCGCGCACATCGTCCATCGACATGCGCCCGGCACGATGCGGGATGAATCGCAGCTCGACGCCCCGCTCGCGGCGAGCGTTCGCCGCGGCCAACCCGACCTGGGGGTATTCGAGGTCGCCGAGCACGACGTTGTCGCCGGCCTCGAAGGGAATCGCCTCGATCGCGTGGTGCAGGCCGGCGGTGGTATCGCTGATCAACCCCACTTCGTCGACCTCGGCGCCGAGCAGGCGGGTGGCCTCGCGGCGGGCCTCGGCGACGCCGCGCTCGAAGAGCTCGACGAACCGTGCCCAGCGGCGCGATCGCGGCCCGGCCCTCAGCAACCGCGCCTGGTCTTCGATCGCCGCGAGCGCAGGCGACGATGCGATTCCCATGCTCGCGGCGTTGAGAAAAACGATGTCGCCGAGACCCGGAAAGCTCCGTCGAGCGCTCTCGGCACGGAACGGGCGTGGCCGCGAAGTGGGTGCTTGTCTCATCCTCGACCTCCAGGATAGAGGCTTCGAGCGGAACATGCCCGCGCTCGTCAAGACCGTCCTCTGGACGGCCATCTCGCTCGCCGGCGCCGCGGCCGTGGCGGTGATCGCGCTCACACGGGGAGAAACCATCGATGCGATCTGGTTCGTGATCGCGGCGGTTTCGGTCTACGCCGTCGGCTATCGATTCTATTCGAGCTTCATCGCGACGAAGGTACTCGCGCTCGATGAATCGCGCCTGACCCCTGCGGCTCGCATCAACGACGGCCGGGATTTCGTCCCCACCAATCGCTGGATCGTATTCGGTCACCACTTCGCTGCGATCGCGGGGCCGGGTCCGCTGATCGGGCCGACGCTCGCCGCGCAGTTCGGGTATCTGCCGGGCACGCTCTGGATCCTCGCCGGAGTCGTGCTCGGCGGCGCGGTACAAGACTTCTGCGTGCTCTCGTGTTCGCTCCGGCGAGACGGCAAGTCGCTCGGGCAGATGGCGCGAGAGGAGATCGGGGTCGTCGGCGGGCTCGTCGCGATGAGCGGTGTACTGATGATCATGGTCATCCTCATCGCGGTGCTCGGCCTCGTCGTCACCAACGCGCTGAAGAACAGCCCGTGGGGAGTGTTCACGGTCGGCGCCACCATTCCGATCGCGATGCTGATGGGCTGGTACATGCGGCTCGCTCGGCCCGGCGCCGTCGTAGAGGCGACGGCGATCGGGCTCGCGCTTCTCGCGCTGGCGGTCGTCGGCGGGCGCTCTGCGGACGCCAACCCCGCGCTCGCCGCATGGCTCACGTTCAGCGGGCCGGATCTCGCGCTGATGATCATGGCCTACGGCTTCCTCGCGTCGGTGCTGCCGGTCTGGCTGCTGCTCGCGCCGCGCGACTACTTGAGCACCTTCGTCAAGATCGGCACCGTGGTGGCGCTCGCCTTCGGCATCGTCGCGCTGCGCCCCGAAATCGAGCTGCCCGCGCTCACCCGCTTCACCGACGGCACGGGGCCGATCTTCGCCGGCAAGGTGTTCCCCTTCGTGTTCATCACCATCGCCTGCGGAGCGATCTCCGGCTTTCACTCGCTGATTTCTTCCGGCACCACCCCGAAGCTCCTCACCAACGAGCGCGATGCGCGGATGATCGGCTACGGAGCGATGCTGATGGAGTCGTTCGTGGCCATCATGGCGATGATCGCCGCCGCCGCGCTGCAGCCGGGCGTGTACTTCGCGATCAACAGCCCCGCCGGCGTGGTCGGGGCCACTCCAGAGGCGGCGACCGCGACGATCAGCGACTGGGGCTTCGCCGTCACACCCGCACAGATGAGCGAGCTCGCGTCCGCCATCGGCGAGAAGAGCCTTTTCGCGCGCACCGGCGGGGCGCCGAGCCTGGCCGTCGGCATGGCGCACATCTTCTCGAACACGCTCGGCGGTCGCGAGCTGATGGCCCTTTGGTACCACTTCGCGATCATGTTCGAGGCGCTTTTCATCCTGACGACGCTCGACGCGGGAACACGCGTGGGCCGCTTCATGCTCCAGGATTTCCTCGGACAGCTCTGGACGCCACTCGGACGCACGGGCTGGTACCCCTCCGTCCTGCTATCGAGCGCGATCATGGTCGGCGCGTGGGGGTACTTTCTCTATCAGGGGGTGGTCGACCCGCTCGGCGGGATCAACAGCTTGTGGCCCCTCTTCGGCATCTCGAACCAGCTGCTCGCGGCGATCGCGCTATGCGTCACAACCACCATCCTCCTCAAGAACGGGCGTGCGAAATATGCCTGGACGACACTCGCCCCGCTCGCCTGGCTGCTCGCCATCACAATGACGGCCGGGTATCAGAAGATCTTCAGCACCGATCTGCGCATCGGCTTCCTCGCCGAGGCTGCCGAACGAAGCCGCAGGCTCGCGGCGGGAGGGCTGCCCGAGGCGGAAGTGGCGAAGCTCGAGCGGCTGATTTTCAACGACTATCTTGACGCGGTGATCACGGGAGTGTTCATGTTGCTCGTCGTGATCGTCGTCGCCGATTCGGCGCGTGCCTGGTTCGTGGCGATGAATGGGCGGAGAGACATCTCGGCCCGTCGGTACGTGCTCGCTCGTTGAAGCTTCGTCGGAATCGCCTCGCTTCGCGGCCGCAGCGCCGCGGCGGAGACGTCCGAGTGTGAGGAAACCGTTGCGGAGCAGACTTCTCGGGCGATCCGGGTTAGAGTGATTCCATGGGTGATCGCGTCGCCAATCGACTGGCGCGGGAGACGAGCCCGTATCTTCTCCAGCATGCCTACAATCCCGTGGATTGGTATCCCTGGGGCGCCGACGCGTTCGCGGCCGCACGCCGGGAGGGAAAGCCCGTACTGCTCTCGATCGGCTACTCGGCATGCCACTGGTGCCACGTGATGGAGCACGAGTCCTTCGAGGACGAGGACACCGCCGGGCTCATGAACGAGCTCTTCGTGAGCATCAAGGTCGATCGCGAGGAGCGTCCCGATCTCGACGAGATCTACATGAACTGCGTCCAGATGATGACCGGGCACGGCGGTTGGCCGATGACGGTGTTCCTCACGCCCGAGGGGGAGCCGTTCTACGGGGGAACGTATTTTCCTCCGAGCGATCGTCAAGGGATGCCGAGTTTCCGAAGGGTGCTCGCCGCCGTCGCGGAAGCGTACCGTCAGCGCCCGGGCGACGTGCGCGAGACTGCTGCCAAGCTCATCTCGGGTCTACGCAGTCTCGACCGCGCCCGGTCGTCCGACAAGCCGCTCGACGCCGCGCTATTGGAGCGTGCCGCCGATTCGCTCTCCGCCGCCTATGACGGTCGCTTCGGAGGCCTCGGCCGCGCGCCGAAGTTTCCGAACACGATGGTCTTCTCGCTCTTCCTCCGCGCGTTTCATCTCTCGCGTCGTCAGACCTTTCTCGAGATGACCACGCACACGCTGCGCCGGATGGCGGAGGGCGGCATCTACGATCATCTCGGCGGCGGGTTTCACCGCTACTCGGTCGACGAGCGCTGGCTGGTGCCGCACTTCGAGAAGATGCTCTACGACAACGCACAGCTCGTTCGGCTCTACCTCGACGCCTATCGGGCGAGCGGGGAAGGGTTCTTTCTGGCCGTCGCGGAGGATGTGCTTCGCTACGTCACTCGCGAAATGGTTTCGCCGCAGGGCGGCTTCTACTCCACCCAGGACGCCGACAGCGAAGGTGTCGAGGGGAAGTTCTTCGTCTGGGACCGAGCCGAGGTCCTGCAGCTGCTCGGCGAAGAAGTGGGTGATATTTTCTGTCGCGTCTATGACCTAACCGACGTCGGCAACTTCGAGGGACAAAACATCCTGCACGTCTCGCTCGCCGCCGAGCAGGCCGGCAAAATGTTCCACAAGGAGCCCGCGGAGATCCGCCGACTCTTGAGCGACGCGCGCGAGCGTCTGCTCGACGAGAGGGAGAAGCGCGTCAAGCCAACGCGCGACGAGAAGATCCTCGCCGCCTGGAATGGCTTGATGCTTTCGGCCTATGCCGACGCGTTCCGCACTACGGGAAACCAGGCGTACCGAGACGTCGCCGAGCGCGCCGCTCTCTTCGTGACCCGCACGCTGTGGTCAAACGACCGTTTGCTCCACGGCTCGAAGGACGGCGAGGCGAAGCACGCCGGCTTCCTCGATGACTACGCGGCGCTCGGTCTTGCCTTCCTCGACCTCTTCGAGGCGACGTTCGACGGTCGCCATCTCGAGTGGGCGGAGCGGCTGGCAAAGCGCATGCTCCGCGATTTCTGGGACGGAGAAAACGGCGGCTTCTTCTTCACGAGCGGGGAGCACGAGCAGCTGATCGCCCGCACCAAGCCCGTCCACGACGGTTCGGTACCTTCCGGCAACTCGCTCGCGGCGATGCTTTGCCTCCGTCTTCACGCGGTGACCGAACAGGCGGAATATCTCGACAAGGGGGAGCGGGTGCTGCGTCTTCACCGAGACGGCATGGAAGAGAACCCCTTTGCGTATTCGAATCTTCTCGCCTCGCTCGATTTCCACGCACGGCAGCCGAAGGAGATCGCGGTCGTCGCCGTCGGCGGCGGCACGGGCGCTCGGCCGTTGCTCGAGCCGCTCGGCCGTCACTACGCCCCAAACCAGGTCGTGTTCTGCTACGACCCCGGTTCACCCCCCGCGTGGGTACCGCCGTTCGCGCGCGACAAGCCTCTCGCCGACTCGCGACCGACCGCGTACGTCTGCCACCGCTTCACATGTTCGCCCCCGGAGACCGAGTGGGGTGGGCTTCGGGTTCGGCTCGAGGACTGAGCTACTGGGGCACGATTTCTTGCTTCGAATCGAACACATGAGATCCGAGGCGTCAGTAGCCCGACGACGTCTCGGTTGCGGCTGCGAGGCCGCGCTTCGGTGAGCGACGGCCAACCGTCGGGCGCGATGCAACGCGCGGAGCGCCGACGCCGTCAGTCCGCAGCGCTCGAGCGTGTCGAGGCGTTTCTGAGCGAGATTCGCCCCGACGCTTCCGAGCCCGCGGCTCAATACGTCCGCGAGCTCATGGTGACGGCGATCCGGCTCCTCGAAGATCGCACGCCGATCGCGGACATCCGTCTGTTGAACTCCGCCGTCCGGGAGCTCCGTTACGCGTTTCGCATTTTCGCTCGCTTCCGCGGGATCCGCAAAGTCACCGCCTTCGGCTCGGCGCGCACCGCGGAAACGGATCCGGTCTATCGCCAGGCCGAGGAGTTCGCGCGCAAGATCGCCGACGGGGGTTACATGGTGATCACGGGCGGAGGCGGCGGAATCATGCGTGCCTGCCAGGCCGGGGCCGGACGCGAACGCAGCTTCGGCGTCAACATCCGCCTGCCATTCGAGCAAAGGCCGAACGAGTTCATCGCCGACGATCCCAAGCTGATGACGTTCAGGTACTTCTTCACGCGTAAGCTCTTGTTCGTGAAGGAAGCGGACGCGGTGGTTCTATTCCCCGGGGGATTCGGCACCCTCGACGAGACGTACGAGTGCCTCACGCTGATGCAGACCGGAAAGGCCGCTCCGATGCCGGTCGTGTTCATCGACGCGCCGGGAGGAACCTACTGGAACGCGTGGCAGGACTACGTGAAGGACTGTCTCCTCGATCGGAACTTGATCTCGGAAGAAGACCTTTCGCTTTTCCGTGTTACCGACGACGTCGATGTCGCCGTCGACGAGGTTCGCCGTTTTTACAGCGTCTATCATTCGTCTCGGTACGTCGGGGAAAGGCTCGTCATGCGCCTGACGCGTTCACTCGCAGACGACGTCCTCGAGCGCCTGCACGCCGAGTTCGCCGATCTCGCAACGAGCGGGCGGTTCCAACTGACGCATGCGCTGGCCGAGGAGGACCGCGACGAGACCGTGGAGCTGCCGAGGCTGGTCTTTCACTTCAATCAGACCAACTTCGGCCGACTGCGCCAGATGATCGATTTTCTGAATACCAGCGGAGCATAGGCCCGAAGGATCGCCGATGAGCGCCGGTTCTCTCGAGGAGTTCCAGAACCGCCATGCGCGTGCGATCGCGCGTCTCTATGCGCGGGGGTCCGCCGAGCGCTGGAAGCTCTCCGAGGAGGAATTCGCCCTAGCCCTCCATCGCAGCGCTGCGGGTCGGTTCGCCGGCCAGGGGGCCTCCGCAGCCAAGGAGGTCGAGCGCTATCTCGGTTCACTCCACGTCGAGGACCTCGCGCTCGCGGCGGCGTGCGAACGCGGGGATCAACAGGCCTGGGTCGAGTTTCTCGGGCGATTCCGGCCGGTTCTTCTCGCCGCCACGCTCGCGCTGGCACGCGAGGAAGGGCGCGCGCAGGAGATTACCGACGGTCTCTACGCCGACCTCTACGGTCTCGAGGAGAGAGATGGCCGACGCCGCTCGCTGTTCCAGTACTTCCACGGTCGGAGCTCACTCGGCACCTGGTTGCGCGCGGTCGTGGCGCGCGCCTTCGTAGACGGGTATCGCATCGTCCAGCGCGGGCATGCCTTGCGGGGCCGACTGAGTGAAGCGATGGACGGCAAGGAGGGGGTCACGCCTCCGCCGAGCGACCCCGACCGGGCGCGCTACCTCGAGAGCCTGCGTCAGTCGCTCTCGCGCGCGCTCGGCGAGCTCGAGCCGCGCGCGCGGCTTCGACTCTCGTACTACTACGTTCAGAGCCTCACGCTCGCCGAAGTCGGACGACTCCTCGGCGAGCACGAATCGACGGTTTCACGCAAGTTGGCAGAGACACGGACGGCGCTGCGCAAGGAGGTGGAACGTCGCCTGCGAAGCGACCACGGACTCGGCGAGGACGACGTCCGGGCGTGCTACGAGACGGCGCTGGAATTCTGGCCCTACGAGCTCGGCGCCGAGCTCGCTCCGGCCGGCGGAGAAGGGTCGAAGTGACGCGCGCAAGCCTTGATGAATTCGCCGTTCGAAATGGATAGGAGAACTGGGTGAGCGGACCGGCCGACAACGACAAGCGTTTCGAGCACGTCCTCACCTCGATCCTGCGCGAGGATCCGGGATCTTCCCGCCAGAACTGCCCGCATCCGGGGCTCTTGTCTGCCTACTTCGAAAGCAAGCTCACGAAGCCGGAGACCCGAGAGCTCGAGCTCCACCTATCGGGCTGCAACAGTTGCCAAGCCGAGCTCGCAGCTCTCCTTCGCTTGCAATCAGAGCCCGCGATCGAAGGGACGCCGGCGGAGCCGGCGGCCGCACCCGCGGTAGGCGCGCAGGGCGAACCATCTCCCGAAGCCGCGACGAAAGCGGCGCCTGCCGAGGCCTTCACGCCAAAGCGGCGGCGTACGCTTTGGAACTGGGTCGCTCCGCTGGCATTGGCGGCGAGCGCCGTACTGGCGATCTCCGTGACCTATCGATTCTCTCCGCTGATCGACCAGGCCTTTCGACGATCGCGCGAATCTGGCGTGGGCGCCAAAAAACCGGAGAACGCGTCGCTTGCCGCGGGGCGCGACGAGGACGCGAGCGTCAAGGAGGCGCCGCAGGCGGCACCTGCTGCGCCGACGACGGCTGCGAGTCCGCCACCTCCACCGGAGTTCGACGCGACGCAGGGGGGCGGGTCCGAATCCGCTCCCGCCGATTCGGCGCTTCTCGAGAACGCAGCGACGACTTCTCCTGGGCAGCGAGAGTCAGAGCCGCAAACGAGCGCCTCGCCGACTGCGCTCGCTCCGCCCGCCGCGCTTTCTGCCCCACCGGAAGAAGCGGCCCGCACGAAGCAGGCCTCCAAGGACCAGCTCGCCGCAGCGCCCGCGAATCAGGGGGGCGCTCCCGCGTTCGCAGAGGTCGCGAAACTGGCTTCGCAGCACGCGCTCGTCATCGTCGCGCGCACCGGATCTCGATGTGGCTTGGCGTCTCGGCGACAGGTCGATCGAGCGATCCGACGATGCCGGCAAAACCTGGCGTGGACAGCCGAGCGGCGACGCGACCGGCTTGCTGGCCGGCTCGGCGCCCTCCCCCAAGGTCTGCTGGCTCGCCGGTCGAAGCGGCCTCGTGCTACGGACGACCGACGGCGAGCACTGGAAGCGGCTGGCTTCGCCGACGGCAAGCGACCTCACGCAAGTGATCGCGTCGGACGCCACGAAAGCGACCGTCCAGACCGCAGGCGGCGAGTGGTTATACACCCGCGACGGCGGCCGCACCTGGTCCAAGCGCTGATTCGGACGCCGCTTCCGGCGCATCGCGAAGAAATCTGCAAGCCGTGCGCGCCGCCCCGTTCTCCCCAGCGAGGACGCGGAGGTGATCCGATCCAGCATAGCACCGGCGACCCGGCGCCTCGCTCTCCCGAGTGATCCGCGAATCGTCCAGATCTCGTTCCTCGGCATTCTTCTCGCCGCCGGGGCGTGGCTGCGCGACTTCGCGATCCGTCCCGAGCAGAGCGCCCTGGCGTTCGGCGCCGCGATCCTCGCCCAGCGATTCGGAGAGCGGCTCGATCGCACGGGCCGGCCCAGTCTGCCGAGCGCGGTCATCACGGCGCTGAGCCTGTCTCTCCTGCTTCGCGCCGACAACCTCTGGGCTCACCCGATCGCTGCAGCGGTCGCAATCGCTGCGAAGTTCGTCGTGCGAGTCCGCGGCAAGCACCTCTTCAATCCGGGAAATCTCGGCGTCATCTTCGCGCTCGTCGCCCTTCCCGGGACCTGGGTTTCGCCGGCGCAGTGGGGGGACGATTTCGCGCTCGCCGCCTGGCTCGTGGCTCTCGGCGGCTTGGTCGCCCACCGCGCGCGGCGGATGGACGTGAGCGTCGCGTTTCTCGCCTTCCATCTCGGCGCGGCGGCGCTTCGCGTCCTCTGGCTCGGCCAGCGCGGCGCCGTGTGGGTTCATCAGCTCCAGAACGGAGCGCTGCTGCTCTTCGCGTTCTTCATGATCTCCGATCCGATGACGATTCCGAATCACCCGCGGGGCCGCGTCGCTCACGCCGCGCTGGTCGCCGCTCTCGCCTACGTGTGGCAGTTCGCGCTCTACCGACCGAGCGCGCTTCTCTGGGCGCTTTTCTTCGCTGCACCCGCGGTCCCGCTCTGGGACATGCTCTGGCCGGCCGCAAAATACGAATGGAACGGACAAGGAGGCTCAAATGAAACGAGGGAGATTTCACTTCGCGCCGCTCCTGGTGCTCGCCGCGCTCGGCTGGCTGGCCGCGCCGCGTGACGCTCGCGCGTTCTGCGGCTTCTATGTCGGCAAGGCGGATGCGAGCTTGTACAACCATGCCTCGCAGGTCGTGCTGGTGCGAAACGGTGAACGCACGGTGATCAGCATGATGAACGACTATCAAGGCGAGCTCGACGAGTTCGCGCTGGTCGTTCCCGTGCCGGTGCTACTCGAGAAGAGCCAAGTCCACATCGGCGATCGCGAGCTCTTCAGGCACCTCGACGCCTACAGCGCGCCGCGCCTGGTCGAGTACTACGACGAGAATCCGTGCCGGCCAATCGCCTACGACGGCATGGGGCCGATGGCCGCTGCACCGCAGATGATGAGGAAGGAAGCAGCCGAGCGCGCCAAGTCGCTCGGCGTGACGATCGAGGCCGAATATACGGTCGGCGAGTACGACATCGTAATCCTGTCGGCGAAGCAGTCGGATGGGCTCGAGTCGTGGCTCGTCGAGAACGGCTACCGGATCCCGAAGGGTGCCAGCCGCGCCCTTCATCCCTACGTCCAGCAGGGGATGAAGTTCTTCGTCGCCAAGGTGAACCTGAAGGAGCAAAAGGCAACCGGCCTCAACTATCTGCGCCCCCTGCAGTTCGCGTTCGAGTCGCCGAAGTTCATGCTGCCGATCCGCCTCGGCATGATGAACGCAAACGGATCGCAGGACCTCCTCCTCTACGTGATCACGCGCGGTGGCCGCGTCGAGACCACGAACTACCGGACGGTCAAGCTGCCGACGGGCATGGACGTGCCCGAATACGTGAAGGATGACTTTGCCCGCTTCTACAAATCGATGTTCGACACACAGGTGACCGCCGAGAGGATGCGCGCGGTCTTCACCGAGTACGTTTGGAACATGGGCTGGTGTGATCCCTGCGCGGCGGAGCCGCTATCGCGCGAGGAGCTCCGCAAGCTCGGCGTGTTCTGGCTCGATGACGATTCCGGATCGACGCGGCCCGGATTCGCGCCGCCGCGACCGGCGCCGGTTCCCGGCGGTCCGCTGCCCGTGATGGTGACGCGCCTCCACGTGCGCTATTCGCCGGATACCTTCCCGGAAGATCTGGTTCTTCAAGAGACCTCGGACGGCGGAAACTTCCAGGGCCGCTACGTGCTCCGTCACGCATGGAACGGCGACCGCGACGCATGCGCGGCTGCAAAGAGCTACTTCGACGAGCTCGGCAGGCGCCGCGAGCATGAGGCCTCGACGCTGGCCTCGCTCACCGGTTGGCCGCTGGAGGAGATCCGCAAGAGAATGGACCTCGGTGGACCAACGACGTCGCAGAGGTGGTGGGAGCGGTTGTGGAACTGATGCGGGCTCGCGACTCCTGGAGAAGCGCGGCAGGGACGACCTAGGGCTCCCGCGGCATCAAGAAATGCCCGTGCGCGACGGCAACCGGGCACCCCGCCGCGCTCGCCGCTCACTGGCAGGCGCCGATCGAGTGGCTTCCCGGCGGACACCTCGCTCAGCTCGGCCGTGAACGCACGCTCGCGAGATTCGCCACGCTCTGGCGCAGCGATCCTCAGGGCTGCTGATCATCGAAGATCAGCACCGGAGTCCCTACTTCGACTTCCTCATAGAGCTCCTCGATGTCGCGGTTGGCGAGCGAGACGCAGCCGAATGTCCAGTCGACGCCGAGCCGGTTGAGCTCTTCCTTGTCGGAGCCGTGAATGCCGATCAGGCCGCCGGGCCCGCGGACCGAGCTTTGCCCGAGGACGGCGCCGGTCAGCGTTCCGCCGCGTGCCGCCCGGTACTGCTCGACGTCGCCGTCGTTCGGGTAGTTGATCAACAAGAATCGGTCGTACCGAGGATGCACGCGTTTGGCGATGATCCTGTAGACGCCGGAGGGAGTCCGGCGGTCGCCCTCGACCGCCTTACGCCCGCGGCTGCGCCCGAGTACGACCGCATAGGTCTTCACCACCCGGCCGCGGCGATAAAGAACGAGCTTCCGAGCCGTCTTGTCGACGACGATCATGTGGCTCTGCTCCTCGGCCCAGGGCAGGAACCCGTCGATGATCGCATCGCGTGGAGCGACCTCGTCAACCTGCGCGGGCGGGAGCGCGGGGGGCTCGAGGCACCGGCGCCGGCCGGCACGCGGGAAGCCACAACGACGCCGCGGCGCCGAACACCGCACCGATCGCTCTCGTCGGGGTTCTCCTCATCGTTCGCGACATTTTCCAATGGAAGGCGTGTTCAAGGCAAGGCGAAGAAGCGGGTCCGCGTGCGCGGCCGCATCACTCGCCGGCGCTCGCTCCGGTCGGCCGCGCTTTTCGGCTAAGGTGCTCGGCATGGTCGTATCCCGATGGCTGCGCGCATCGACGATGGGGCTCGACCGGCAGGTGACGCTGCTGTCGGCGACCTCCCTCGTCATCATGCTCGGCTCGAGCATCATCTCACCCATTCTACCGCTCTACGCACGCGAGTTCGGCGTCAACTACGCCGGCGCGGGGCTTCTCGTCTCGTCCTTTGCGGCGGGGCGGCTCGCCTTCGACTACGTGGGCGGAGCGCTCGCCGATCGCGTGAGCCCGCGCGTGCTCACGACCGCCGGGGCCGCGATCACCGCCGTCTCGGCGTTTCTGTGCGCGCGGGCGACGAGCTTCTCGTGGCTCGTCGGCTACCGCGTGATCGAAGGCGTCGGCTCTGCATTCTACGTGATCACGATCATGGCGCTCTTCGCGCGCACGGTCGGCGCCGAACAGATGGGCAAGGCGATGAGCTTTTACCAGAGCATGATCCTACTCGGGGTCTCGTTCGGACCGACGATCGGCGGAGTCGTCGCCGAGCTCTGGGGCCTGCGGGCGCCCTTCTACGTCATGGCGGCCTTCGGGGTGATCGTCGCGGTGCTCACGTGGGGCCTGGTTACGAGCGAGGTCCGCGCCCAGCACGAAACGCAGATCGCCCGGCCGCCGCTCGCGGCGGTCGCGCGTCACGTCAGCAGCCGGACGTTTCTCTACATCCTCTTCCTCACGTTCTACGTCTTCTCGGTACGGGCCGGCACCCGCACCAATCTGATCCCGCTGTTCGGAGGCGAGCGCGGCGGGCTCGGCGAATCGGCGATTGGCATCATTCTTTCCGCCTCGGCATTCGCCAACTTCGCGGTGCTCTGGCACGCAGGAGCGCTGCTCGACCGCCGCGGGCGACAGCGGATCGTCTTGCCGACGCTTGCGGCCACGGCGCTCTGTTGCTTCGGGTTTGCATGGTCGCCGGGCTTCGCCAATCTGCTCGTCGTTAGCACCGGTCTCGGCGTTGCGCTCGGGTATCTCGCGCCGGCGCCCGCTGCCATGGTGGCAGACCTGACTTCCCGCGAGATGCTCGGCGCGGTGATCGGCGTCTACCGCATGGCGGGCGATCTCGGGCTGCTACTCGGTCCCGTGGCGCTGGGTGCGCTGGCAACATGGTTCGGGTTCGAAACGGCCTTCGCGGTCGCAGGGCTGTTTGCCCTGGCGACCCTCGCGCTCGGCCTCGGTATCCCCGAAACGCTCGGGTCGGACCGGCGTCGCGTAATCGCGCCGGACGATGCGAGGCCCGGTCACGCGGTGTCGGCCGGCGATTGACCAGACCAGCCGCCCCGGGTAGGAGCACGGGGTTGTGCCAATCGAGAAGAACGAGCTTCGCAGGGTGATGGGTCACTTCGCGACGGGCGTGACCGTGATCACCACGTGCGACGAGGCGGGAAAGCCATTCGGCTTGACCGCCAACGCCGTCACCTCCGTGTCGCTCGTCCCGCCGCTGATCCTGATCTGCGTCGACAAGACGGCCGATACGTATGCCTATTTCGACCGGAGCAAGGTGTTCGCGGTAAACATTCTGTCCGAGGAGCAGGAAACGATTTCGCGCCGCTTCGCCACGAGCGGCATCGAGAAGTTCGAAGGCATCGGATACCGCAAGAGCGACAGCGGTTGCGTGATCCTGGACGACGCGGTAGGTCATATCGACTGTCGCATCCTTCAATCGCACGATGCCGGCGACCACACGATCTACGTGGGCGAGGTCCTGGGGGCCGACGCCCAAGACGTGCCTCCACTGCTGTTTTTCCGTGGGGGATACCGAAAACTGGCGCCCTAGGCTGGTTTTCCCGCGGCGCAACGCCGGGGCCTACTCCTGGGTTAAAGCCCCCAGAACGGAGGCCTGCAAAGCAATGAACTGGCGTCGAACCTTGGTTTTGGGAGTGCTCGCGGCGGGACTATCGTTGACGTTCGTGCCGCGGGTCAACGCCGATCCCCCTCCTTGGGCGGGGGTCTGGCGACACAACAAGCACGAGAACTGGAAGAACTACGATCGTCCGGCGTGGCGCGGCGACCACCGCAACTGGGACGCCTACGAGCAGCGCCGCGAGGTCTACGGCCGTCGTTACTATGGTGGCTACGGCCCTTCTCGCGCGTACGATCCCCAGTACGGAAAGCTCAGGGACCGGATGGCCTACGACCGGGCCCAGATCGCCAAGATCACACCCACCGGGCGCCACCGCAAGGCGCTGCAGTGGTACAAGGACGATCTGAGGAACGCCCAGCGCGACGTCTACAATTATCGCTATCGGGGATCGAGCTACCAGCCGTCTGCCTACGATCCATACTACCCGCCGAGCGGCTACTATGATCCGTACTCGGCCGATACGGGTCGGTCGTTCGATTGGAAGAACGACTGGCCGCTGCTAGTCGGCCAGTTTCTGACCCAACCGCGCTAGGAGCGTGCGCCACGGATAGGTTGCGAGCGAAAATCGCCAGCCGCCGCGAGCGCAAGGAGCCGACCCCGACCGCGTATCTCTGCGATACGCCGAGGGGTCGGCGACGAAGTCGATCGCGGATGGATGGCGATTTGCAGCCGCAAGCTGTCCGTGGCGCACACTCCTAGCTCGGTAGGATCCGCGCCGCCGCTCTTGCACGACGTACCGGTTCCCGGCTGAAATGCTCGGCATGGGCAGGGAGAAGCGTGTGGAAGCGGCCCGGCGTTGGCAGAATTCGCGGGTGGTTCTCGAGGACCCCGCTTCGACCTACATCGACGAGGGGGTCGAGATCGGCGCGGGAACCGCAATCGGCCCGAATACCCAGCTACGCGGCCGGACGCGGATAGGCAAGGATTGCCGCATCGACGGTAGCGCCTACTTGAAGGATGCCGAGCTCGGCGACCGCGTGCATTTGAAGTTCTCGGTGGTGATATCGGAATCGAAGGTCGGCAACGACGCGGTGATCGGCCCGTTCGCTCACCTCCGACCTGGGACATCGCTTGCCGATCGTGTCCACATCGGCAACTTCGTCGAGACCAAGAAGGCGGTGATCGGCGCGGGCACGAAGGCGAATCATTTGACCTACCTTGGCGACGTCACGATCGGCCGGGACACCAACGTCGGCGCTGGCACGATCACCTGCAATTACGATGGGTTCGGGAAGCACCCGACCGTCATCGGTGATCGCGTACAAGTCGGCAGCGATACCACCCTCGTGGCTCCGGTCACGCTCGGCGACGACGCCTACGTTGCCACCGCTACGACGGTCCGGCATGACGTTCCAGCCGGTGCGCTGGTATATAATGAACGTCGGGAACGGGTGCGCGATGGGTGGACCGAGCAAAAGCGCAGGAAAATGAAGCCAGGGAAGCGTTGATGTGCGGGATCGTCGGATACGTAGGCGCTCGTGAAGCGAGTGGCGTCCTCATCTCCGCGCTCAAGCGTCTGGAGTATCGCGGCTACGATTCTGCCGGAGTCGCCGCCCTCGATGGGGATGGTATCCAGGTGCGCCGCTGCGTCGGCAAGCTCGGCAACCTCGAGCAGTTGCTCGTCAAGAATCCGCTCGCCGGCTCGATCGGCATCGGTCACACGCGCTGGGCGACGCACGGCCGGCCGTCGGAGGAGAACGCACACCCCCACCGCGCCGGACGCGTGGTGCTCATCCACAATGGGATCATCGAGAACTACCTCGAGCTCCGCGCCGAGCTGGTGCACGGCGGCCGGAGCCTGCTGTCCGAGACCGACAGCGAAGTGATCGCGCACCTGATCGACGAGGAGATGAAACCGGGCGTGAGCCTCCTCGAGGCAACGCGACGCGCCGTGCAGAAGCTCCACGGCTCGTTTTCGATCGTCGTGATGAGCGAACTCGAGCGTGACCGGCTGGTCGCCGCCAAGACCGCCACCCCGATCGTCATCGGCCTCGGCGAGAAGGAAAACCTGGTCGCGTCGGACATCCCGGCGATACTCGAATACACGCGCGACATGATCTTCCTGGAGGACGGCGAGATCGCCGAAGTCACACGCGAGGCAGTCGCGGTGTCCGATTTCGCGGGCCGACCTCACACGCGGGCGCCGCGCCGGGTCACCTGGGACGCGGTCACAGCGCAGAAGGGCGGCTACAAGCATTTCTTGCTGAAGGAGATCCACGAGCAGCCGCAAGCGCTGATCGACACGCTGCGCGGGCGCATCCGTCTCGAGTCGGGTGACGTCGACCTCGCCGAGTTGAACGGTCTCGCCAAGCGCCTCGACGGCCTGGAGCGCATCACGCTGACAGCGTGCGGCACGGCGTGGCACGCGGCGTTGATCGGCAAGTTCTTCTTGAATCAGCTGACGCGGCTGCCCGTCGAGGTCGACTACGCGAGCGAGTTCCGTTATCGGAGCCCCGTTCTCGGCGAGCACGACCTACTGGTGGTCGTTTCGCAGTCCGGCGAAACGGCCGACACGCTGGGCGCCGTAGAGGAAGCCAAGCGCGCGGGCGCGCTGACGCTGGCGATCTGCAACGTCGTCGACTCGTCGATCGCCCGCCGCTCCGATGCCGTCCTCTACACGCACGCCGGCCCGGAGATCAGCGTCGCATCGACCAAGGCCTTCACGACCCAGCTCGCGGCGTTCTTCTTGCTCGCGGTGAGCTTCGGGCGACGGCTCGGCCGGCTCGGCGCGGAAGAGGCCCGTTCGCTGCTCGGCCAGCTCCGCAACGTGCCTCATCTCACCGAGCAGAGCCTGGCGGTCGGCGAGCAAGTCGCGCAGCTCGCGAGGAAGTACGCGCAGGCTCGCGACTTCCTCTACCTCGGTCGGGGCATCAACTACCCGATCGCGCTCGAGGGTGCCCTGAAGCTGAAGGAGCTCTCCTACATTCACGCGGAGGGCTACCCGGCGGGCGAGATGAAGCACGGTCCGATCGCGCTCATCACCGAGGCGATGCCGGTCGTCGTGCTCGCTCCGCACGACGACGTCTACGCCAAGACGGTCTCGAACTTGAAAGAGGTGGAGTCGCGCGGCGGAAAGATCATCGCCGTGACCGATCGACGCAGTGATGATCTTTCCAAGATGGCCTCCGACGTCCTCGTCGTGCCGACCACCCAGCCGCTGCTGACACCGTTCCTGTTGACCGTGCCGCTGCAGCTCCTCGCCTACCACGTAGCCGTCGAGCGCGGCAGCGACGTCGATCAGCCGCGCAATCTGGCGAAGAGCGTCACCGTCGAGTAGCGACTCGTTCGGCGACGGCCGCGGCATCGAGACCCGGGACGTCGAAGATCTTGCGCGGCGAGCGCTTTCCTTCGAGAAGCCGCACCTCCACGCCGAGCGCGTCGCGCAGAAGATCGGCGACGGCACGGTTCGCCTTGCCGTGCTTGGCCGGCGCGCTCACCGCGACCCTCGGGGAATCGCCGAGCCAGCCGCCAATTCGGTTTCGCGCGGATCCGGCGACGACCTTGACCGCGAGGAGCGTGCGCCACGGATCGCGCCCGTTGGGCGCGATCAAGGGAATGCAACATCCTGCCGAGCGAGCCTCACGCCGTCCCGTCGCGCGCGAGGCGAATGCCGCTGAATTGCCAGCGCGCATGCGGCGGGAAGAAGTTCCGATAGGTCGCACGGATGTGAGACCGCGGCGTCGCACACGAGCCGCCGCGAAGCACGAGCTGGTTGCACATGAACTTGGCATTGTATTCGCCGAGAGCGCCGGATGGCGGGCGATAGCCCGGGTACGGAGCGTAGGGGCTCCGCGTCCACTCCCAGACGTCGCCGAAGAGCTCGACCGGTGCGGTCGCGCCCGCAGGCTCGAGACCCGTAGGATGGAGCCACCCATCTTCGACGAAGTTGCCGTCGCGCGCGGCTTTCCCGGCGAAGATCTCCCACTCGGCTTCGCTCGGCAGCCGTGCCCCCGACCAGCGAGCGAATGCATCGGCCTCGTAGAAGCTCACGTGACAGACGGGCTCGTCCGGCCGGAGGTCGCGCAGGCCCGAGAGCGTCATGACCCGCCATCCTCCTCCCGGATCGCGATCCCAGTAGAGCGGCGCCTGCCAGCCGTGCGACCGCACGACATCCCACCCGTCAGAGAGCCAGAGGTCGGGTCGCGAGTACGCGCCGTCCGCTACGAATTCCAAGTACTCGGCGTTGGTGACGAGCCGCGACGCCAAGGAGAAGGCGTCCACGAGCACTCGGTGCCTCGGCCGCTCGTTGTCGAAGGAGAACGATCCGCCGTCATGACCGATCCAGGCGATGCCGCCGGGGTAGTGAACCCAGCGAAGCGCCGCGACGTCCCGCGCGGGCGCGCGCGGCAGATCGCGATACGCGGGGCGAAGGGGATTCAACGAGAGCATGTGCTTGACGTCGGTCAGGATCAGCTCTTGATGCTGCTGCTCGTGATGGAGGCCGAGCTCGATCGTGTCGGCGAGCGGCTCGACCGCCGAGCGCTCGAGCAGCTCGAGAAGCCGCCGATCGACGTCTGCACGATACGCCCGGACCTCGTCGAGCGCTGGCCGCGAGAGCAAGCCTCGCTCGGGGCGAGGATGCTGCGCACCCACGCCGTTGTAGTACGAGTTGAAGAGAACGCGGAACTCTGGACGGTAGGGCCGATAGCCGGCGACGCCGCGCTCGAGGATGAACGTCTCGAAGAACCAGGTCGTGTGCGCCAGATGCCACTTGACGGGGCTCGCGTCCGGCATGGACTGCACCGTGCAGTCTTCCGCAGACAGCGGCTCGGCGAGCCGATCGGTGGCTGCTCGCACCTCGCGATAGCGTTCGGCGAGGCTTCGCGGCGCCTCTCGGACGTCGCGCAACGGCGCGGCAACGCCGGGATGAGGAGCGCGACGCATCGCCACCTACCCGAGGGCCTTCAGCGCGGCTTCGTAGTTCGGCTCCTGAGCGATCTCCGAAACGAGCTCGCTGTGGAGCACCTTGTTGTTGGCGTCGAGCACGACGACCGCGCGCGCCGTGATGCCGGCGAGCGGGCCATCCTCGATCAGCACGCCGTAGTCCTTGGCGAACTGTTGCGATCGCATCGTCGATAGCGGAATGACGTTCGTCGTCCCTTCGGCGGAACAGAAGCGGCCTTGCGCAAAAGGTAAATCGGCCGAGACCAAAAGCAGGACCGTATCGGAGCGCCCCTTGGCGTGCTCGTCGAACTTCTTCGTCGAGAGCGCGCAGACTGGCGTGTCGAGGCTCGGCACGATGCTGAGCAGTTTCTTCTTGCCCGCGAAATCGGCGAGGCTCTTGTTCGCGAGCTTGCCGTCGACAAGGACGAAATCCGGAGCTTGTTTTCCCACCACGGGGGGATTCCCCGCCGTGTGAATCGTGTTTCCTCGCAAGGTGATGGTCGCCATGATTCGATCTCCCTTTTCTGCCCACTCCATCGCGGGCAGCCGCACCGGCTATCAGAGTTTCATCGCTCTTGTCTAATTGCCATGCTCCATCGGTGGCCGTTCGGCAACCCGCGAATGACGAGGCCGACGGCGCCTCCTTTACTCGTCCACCGGCCCCCGATACCCTCGGAGAGCCGCATGTTCTCGACCGCGCCGTACCGACCCGATCGATCGAGCCGACACATCGTCGCGATCGAGGAGGCGATCGCCGAGATTCGCGCGGGGCGCATGATCATCCTCATGGACGACGAGGACCGCGAGAACGAGGGCGACCTCTGCATGGCGGCCGAGCGGGTCACTCCCGACGCGATCAATTTCATGGCCAAGTTCGGGCGGGGTCTCATCTGCCTTCCGATCACACCCGATCGCGCCGAGCAGCTCGGGCTGGTGGCGATGGCACGCGAGAACAACTCTCCGCTCGGCACCGCCTTCACCGTATCGATAGACGCGCGTCGCGGCATCACTCACGGTCAGTCCGCCGCCGACCGAACGACGACGATTCTCACCGCGATTCGCGACGGCGCCGTTCCGCAGGACCTGGTCACGCCCGGTCACGTCTTTCCGTTGATCGCTCGCAAAGGCGGCGTGCTCGTGCGCACCGGACAGACCGAGGGCGCGGTCGATCTCTCCCGGCTCGCCGGGCTGCGGACAGCGGGAGTGATTTGCGAAATCATGCGCGACGACGGCACGATGGCCCGTCTGTCGGATCTCGAGCTGTTCGCCGAGCGCCACAAACTGAAGATCGCCACGATCGCCGACCTGATCCAATACCGATTGCGCAACGACTCTCTGGTTCATTGCCTCGGCGAGGCGCGATTACCGACCCGCTTCGGCGAGTTTCGCGCCCGCGTCTACCAATCTCACGTCGACGGGAGCGAGCATCTCGTGCTGGTGCGCGGCGACGTCGTCGGCGACGAACCGATCCTCGTTCGCGCCCACGCGGAGTACCTCCCCGGCGACGTCTTCGCCTACCAGAGCCGAAACACCGGCGAGATGCTTCACCGGGCGATGATGCGAATCGATCAAGAGGGACGTGGCGTCGTGCTCTATCTGCGTCGCGAGAGCATGGCGGAGGAGATCACCTCGGGGGCGACCGCCGGCGAGGACACGCGTCCGAGCACCGCATCGCGCGGCCGCCTCAGCGATTTTCGCGACTACGGAATCGGCGCGCAGATTCTGCGCGACGTTGGCGTGCGCAAGATCCGGCTGCTCACCAACTATCCGCGGCGCCTGGTGAGCCTTCCCGGCTACGGTCTGGAGATCGTCGAGTGCGTGCCGCTGGCGCTCGACGCGAGCTACCCGGTTCCCGAGGGTGTATAGGACTCCGTCGTCCCGGTTGACGCGTCGCTCGCTTGTCGCGGCCGCGCTATTGACGGTCGGTTACACGCTCGCCGCCCTCGTCGTCGCCTCGCCTGCCATCGCGACGGATCCTCCGCCAATCCCGGCGGAGATCGTACGATTGAAGGTCGAGAGCGCGAGCTATTCGCCCGGTCACGATGCGCTGGACGTCCTCCTGCTGGCCGAGATCACCGAAGGTTGGCACGTCAACGCGCATCGTCCGACGTCGGATGCCTTGATCCCCACGACGCTCTCGGTCACGCCCCCACCGGGTTTCGAGGTCGGCGAGATCGAGTATCCGGCGCCGAAACGCCGTACGCTCGGCTTTGCCGCGGAGACGTTACTCCTCTACAGCGGCAACGTTCGCTTCCGCATTCCGCTCGCGGTCAAAACGGCTTTCACCCAACAGGGCGCGACGTTCCAAGCGAAGCTTCACTACCAGGCTTGCGACGATACACGCTGCTTGCAGCCGACGGACGTTACGCGGACCTTTCTCGTCAAGCGGCCTGCGGACCTCGAAGCCGCGGGTGGCCGTGCAGCGGGGAACGAATCCCCGATCGAGAGCTGGCTCAACCGATACGGCCTCGCGCCGACGTTGGTCCTCGTCTTCATCATGGGCCTCGGGCTGAACCTCACGCCGTGCGTGTACCCGTTGATCTCGGTGACGGTGGCATATTTCGGCAGCCAAGCGCGCAACCGGCGGGCTCGGGCAATCGTTTTGGCGAGTGCCTACGCCCTTGGAATCACGTTGACGTTCTCCGCCCTCGGCGTGGCCGCCGCGCTTTCCGGAGGTTTGTTCGGTCAGGCGCTGCAGCAGCCGGTCACGCTGGTTTTGGTTGCAACGGTGATGGTTGCGCTCGCGCTCGCGAGCTTCGGCGTCTACACCCTTCAGCCGCCGGCCTGGATGCTGCAACGGCTCGGCGGCGCGGCGGGTGGGCTCACGGGCGCATTCATCATGGGCTTGACCGTGGGTGTCGTGGCCGCACCCTGCGTCGGACCGATCGTCGTCGGCTTGCTGCTGGCAGTCGGCGCGAGGGGCGAGGCGGGGTTCGGGTTTCTGCTCTTCTTCACTCTGTCGCTCGGCCTTGGCGTCCCGTACGTGGCGCTCGGCGCGGCCGCAGGATCGATCGCGCGGTTGCCCCGCTCCGGGGAATGGCTGCTCTGGGTGGAGCGGTTGTTCGGCTTTCTGCTCCTCGGCCTCGCGCTCTACTTCGTGGGGCCCCTGCTTCCTGCTCCCGTGCTGCCGTGGGCGATGGCGGGCTTGGTCGCGTGCGCCGGAATCACGCTCGGATTTCTCGATGGCCACGCACGGCATCTGCCGTACTTCACCGTCTTCAAGCGCACGGCCGGCGCGACAGCGCTCCTCGCGGCCCTCGGGATCGCGCTATCGGCGTTCCGTGCACCCCACGCTGTCGCTATCCCGTGGCGGGAGTTCTCCTCGCAGGCGCTCGACGAGGCTCGCGAGGAAGGCCGCCCGGCAGTGGTCGATTTCCGCGCCGACTGGTGCCTTCCCTGCCTGGAGATGGAGCGGACGACGTTCGTCGCACCGGAGGTCACCGCTCGAGTCGGCGACTTCGAGATGCTCCGTGCCGACGTCACCGAGATGTCGAAGGACACGGAGAGCGTGCTCTCAAAGTACGGAGTTCTCGGTGTCCCGACGACCATCTTCTTCGCCGCAGACGGAAAGGAGCAGCACCGCATGGTCGGCTACATCGCCAGCGAAGACTTCGTGCGGCTGCTCGAGGAGACCCGCGCGGTGCGCGCGGGCGCGGCGGCACCCGCGCAACCGGCCGCGGGGTAACGCAAAAGAAAAAGGGTCCGAGACTCGATTTCGAGCCCCGAACCCTTTCGCGCGTCTTCGGCTCTTAGGCGCTACGCCGTGCGGCCTTGCCGCGGTTGGTCTTTTCGTCCGTTCGCTTTGTCGCGGTGCGCTCGGGATGTTGAGAGCGCCGGTACATCGGTCGGAAGGCAAACGGACGGCCGTTCTCGGCTTCTTCCAAGCGAGCCTCCCAGGATCTCAGGAGCGCGGTTCGGCTGTTGGATCGACCATAGGAGCGATCACCGACGAACATCTCCCATCCTTCGAGGACACTTCCGTCCGGACGCACGATCCGACAGCGCGTGAAGCGAGGCCTTATGCCCGGGATGCGTTTCAATTAGAACTCCTCTCTTTGACAATAATAAAACACCTGAACACTCGAATCCACCACGAATTTAACCCGATTGCCGAGCAATCGGTTCGCCATAGCTTTGACGATTCGCAGTCTGACCTAATTTAATGCCGCCGAGCGATTCATGCCATGCCTGCGGCCGGCGTTTCGTCGAGGCCGGCTTTCACCTGCGTTTACAAATAGTTGTGCGAGTACGGGAGAAGCAGCCACGCCTGGCGCTTCGCAATAGACCCGGGGATCAGAATGCGTCCTTCAGCTCGCGTACACGGGCAAAGACGGCCACGGGATCATCGGCTGCACCCGGGAACCGTTTGCCGATCGACGCACGCAGCTCCGCGCTGTCGCAACGCAGGAAAGGGTTCGTAGCCAATTCTTCGGCGACCGTCGTGGGGACAGTCGGCTCTCGGCGCTCGGTCTGCGCTTTGACCCTCGCATGCTTGGAGGCGAGCTCGGCATTGCCGGGCTCGAGCGTCAATGCGAAGCGGAGATTCTTTTCGGTGTACTCGTGGCCGCAGTAGATCTTGGTATCGCCCGGCAACGCCGTCAGCCGGCGGAGCGAAGCGACCATCGTGGTGGCATCGCCCTCGAAGAGCCTACCACAACCGCCCGCAAAGAGCGTGTCGCCCGTGAACACCACCTTTTCGACGGGGAGGTGATAAGCGATGTGCCCGCTCGTGTGGGCGGGAATGAAGAGGACGCGCACTCGGATTCCTTCGAAATCGAACTCCTCGCCGTTTTCGACCGGATTGGTGATTCCGGGAATACGCGCGCGGTCACCCGCATAGCCGTAAACTTCGAGGCGCGGGCTGGCGAGCAACAAGTCGCGATTGCCGCCGACGTGGTCCCAGTGATGGTGCGTGTTCCAAATCGCGCGTAGCTCGACCCCTTCGCGCTCAACGACCGCCTTCACGGGCTGCGCCTCGGACGGGTCGACGACGGCTGCGACCCCCGATTCGGTGATCACCAGGTAAGCATAGTTGTCGAGCAAGACTGGAATGGGTACGACGCGCAGGTGGGGACGTTGCGGCATTATCGGAATTGTTTCGTTCGTGGGCAGATACGTCAAGCGCTTATGGAAAAACAATTCCGATAATGCCGCAACGTCCCCACCTGCGCTTCTGTCGACCGACTGTCAGAGTTCGAGACGCATTCGTAGCGCGATGTCGGCGAGCATGAGCGTGAGCGCCAGTGGTACGAGAAGCCAATCGAGATGGCGCCGAACCAGCCGCTTGGCGCCGTGGCGAGCGACGAGCTCGTCGATCGATGGGTTCAGCGAGCCGCCGGTCTCGGCGGCGATCTCGCGAAGCAGCTCGAGATCGGGAAGCTTGCGCGCCAGCTCGGCGCTCGCCCCTTCGTCGGCCGAGCCTTCGACCGCCAGCACCTCCCGCTTCTGCCCCAAGACCTGCTCACCCGTTCGGCGCGTGAGCAGCAGAGCATACTTTCCTGCCGCGAGCGGCGGCAGCTGGGCCCGGTATATGCGTGGCGCAACGGGCGTCAAGGTGAGGCTCACGGACCGTTCCGGGCCGGTGAAGAGCTGCGCTTCGATGTTTCCCTCCCCGATGTCGTCGAACGTCTGCACTTCGAGATAGGGAATGCCGTCGCGGAAGCGCACCGCCTGCTTGGTCTCCCACGGCGCTTCCTCGCGGATCGCCCAGCGCACGAGCTGGGACCACAACTTGGCAAACCCTGGCCACGCGGCCCAGCCGCCGGCCTCCGGCTGCGCCGGGTCAAACGGAAACGCCGCGGCTCGCCCGAGACCGTAAAGCCAGGTGACTAGCAACGGCTGCCGTTGTCCCTCCTCGTTGACGTAGAGAACCAGGTCCGCCCCGTTCTTCAGCTTCGTGGCAGGGACGTCGCGCACGACCGGAAACTCTTGACCCACCAGCCCACGTACGACCTCGGTCGGCTCGCCGATCACCGGCCGCACCGCTCCTCCGGGTGGGCCCTTGTCGGCCGCCGCGTCCCCCTCGCCCTTCTCTCCGCGCGCCTGGTGGGTATCGTTCACGATCAGTTGCGGCAAGCGCTCGATGTCCTCGACGTGGTAGAAGTGCCCGCCGGTGTCGCGGGAGATCTGCTGCAGGAATTCGAGATTCACGTCGTCATCGCCGATGCGTATCGTCGTCACGGTGATGCCGAGCCGCTGCATCGCCTGGATGACGGCGGCGTGGTCCGCCGGTCCGCGGTTCGTGTCGCCGTCGGTGAGCAGGATCACGTGCAGGGTACGCAAGCCGCTCTGCACGAGCTGCGCGGTGGCGATCTCGAGCGCCGCCTTGAAATCGGTGCCGCCTCCAGGCACGAGGCGCGCGATCCGGTCCTCGAGCACCGCCCGCTGTTCCGACAGCGTCCGCAGCGGTCCAAGCACGTAGGGGTCGGAATCGAAGGCGATCACGCCGACGCGATCCTCCGGTCGGAGCTGCTCGACGAGCACGATGGCGGCTTCGCGCGCATAGCGCATCTTCTCGCCGTCGCGCACGTCGTGGCGGCGGCTGTTGTAGCCCATGCTGTTCGATCGATCGACGACCAGGAAGACGCCCATCGGCGCCCTGCCCTTCCCCTTCGGCTGTTGCTCGACTAAGTCGACTGGCAGGATCCTCTCGACCGCCGACTTCTGGTACGCCTTGTCGCCGAAGCTGCGTGGTCCGCCGGTCATCAAGAAGCCGCCGCCGAAGCGCTTGACGTACGACTCGAGCGCCTCGAGGGCCGTGTCCGGGAGCTCTCTCCGCGGCACGTCGTCGAGGATCACGCAATGATACGGAAGCAGCTCCTCGAGCTTCGGAAAGCCCGCGGGATCGCGGAATTCGACGTCGACCTCGCGTAGGCGAAGCGCCTTGGCGAGCGCGCTGTCGCGGCTGTGACCGATGACGAGCGCGCGGATCGGGCCGGCGACCGCGAGCGACGTTTCCCGCCGTTCCTCCGTGGTGAGACCTTCGCCGAAGAGGCGCGCCGCGATCTCCACCGAACCTCGCTCGTGAAGCTGATACGGGACCTCGAACACGTTGATGCCGGGATCGAGACGCAGGGCCTCGTGGGCGGCGAGCTCGCCGTGGACGAAGATGTCGAGCGACCCGGTCTTCGGCTGCGCGAATCCGCTGCGCACGATCGCGCGCAGAGGGAAAACGGACCCCTCGCGAACCAGCGGGGGAGCGGTGAGCTTCTCGAAGTAGAGCCCGGCGGCGTGGCCTGCGCCCGGCACCGCGACGTAGACTCGTGCCTCGGCTTCGCGCGCCAGGGCGGCGGCGCGACGCGCTTCGCCGATCGTCTCGTTGCCGTCGGTGAGGAGCACGATCTTCTTCTCGCTGCCATCGGGACAGAGCGGCGCGGCGAGCTCGATCCCCGAAGCTAGCCGAGTCGCGGAGGGATCGAGCTTCACCCGCGCGAAGCTCGGCGCCTCTGGCGGCGCCGACGGCCAGGCGACCACCTCCGCCTGGCGCGCGAACGCCACCGCGCCGAGCTGGTCAGTCGACCGAAGCCTCGGCACGAGTTCGCGGGCGAGCTCCGCCTCGAGCCGCTCGCCGGCTGCGCCGACGCTCGCCGACACGTCCTCGGAGAGCACGATGCAGAGGTCTTGTGCACCTTCGCGCGTCTCGATCGACAGCCCGCAGACGGAGAGCAACACGAGAGCCAACGCGGCTAGCCGCAGCAGCGCCGCGAGCGGCGCCCGACGGCGCGCCGGGGCGATCAGGGCGACCGCGGCGAGCGCCGCGAGCGCGATCAGCCACGGCCGCGGTGGCGTGACGAAGCCGAGCACGGCCGTCCCCGAAAGGAGGTCAGACAGCATTGCTCGATCTCCTTGCGCCGCGCTCGAGCCACAACCAGTACCCCCACTCGACGAGGCCGAGCAGCAGCCCGGCGATCAGCAGCGCGCGCGCGAGCTCGTGAAGCAGGGTGGCGGCGACGACCGCACCGGGTGCCGTCGAGGCGCCTTCGAGAGTCTCCTCACCCGGGCCCCGCTCGCGACCGACGTCGGACTCGTCCGCATCGAAAAGGTTCGCGTAGACGACGCGCCGCTCGTTTCCCGCGCTGAGGCGATATTCACCCGCCCGCGAGATCTCCAGGGAAATCTGCTGCCTCGCAGGGCGATTTTCGGTCCGGCCGTCGGGAGCCGTCACGGTCAACGAGAGCGGCGCCGATAGGGCCTCCCGATAGCTGTCGCCGACGTCGATCTGAACCGGCGCGTTCGGATCAGGGGGGGTCAACCAACGCAGCGAGTTCAGCACCAGGAGGAGCAGGCTCAGGTTCTCGCTCCTAACCAACGACCGGCCGGACGGGTCGAACGCGAAGCAGACGATGCGGCGCCCGCCGGTCTCCCCCGCGAAGGCTAGCGGGAAGTCTCGCCCTTCGGCGCGCGATGCGATCAGCGTGTGCGCCCACGGGGGCAGCGCGAGGATCCGCGCTCGATCGAGCGGCAAGGCCTCGACGTACCGCAGATCGCGCAAGATCGGGTCGCTCTCGTTCCAATCGAGGATCTGCACGCCCACGACGTCCCGATCCGATCGAAACAGGTCGTTCGTCGCCGGCGGATACAGATAGAGGGTGTTCGCGGTCATCGGCTCGGCGGGCACGAAACCGTGGAAGATGGCCACTTCGGCCAGACGCCCCAGCTCCGGCCGAAACTCGCTGGGCGTCAGGTGTCGAAGGTCGATGGCTGGTACCGCGTGCGCCAGCGCGTTCAGATCGGAGAGGACCTCCGCGCTGTCGGTCACGGCGAGCACGCGAATCCGCCTCGCCGCCTGAACGAATGCGAGCGCGCGATTGTCGACGGCGAGCGCATCGGAGACGTCGAGTGATGCCTCGAGGCGGCCCGTTTCGGCAAGCCTGCGGATCGGCACCACACGGGATTCCCGAGCGCCGAGGTGGAGGGTCTCGTCGAGCACCGGCTTGGACGCGAGGGTCACGTGGAGCGCGAGATCCTTCGGCTGGTGCGCGAAGTTCTTCACCAAAGCATAGCCGCGCGCCTCGCCGGCGTCTTGAAACGGGCTCTGATAAACGCGCAGCGCGGCGAGGGCGACGTTGTCGTCCGTGCGCCCGAAGCGAAAGAAGCGCAGCCGCTCGCCGGCCGACGGGGAGAAGCCGACCGTCTCTCCAGCCAAGTCGGTGAAGACGTCGATCTCGAGCGGACCGCGTCCGGCCGCAGCGGAATGTGCGAGCTGGATGCCGAGCGAGAGCCGCGTCGGCGCATCGCTCGGCTCGAGCGCTTCGAGGGCGCGGGCAACGACGCTCCGGTCTCGCGTGAACGCGACCACAACCCGCGGGTGCGTCGCGATCGCGATCATCATCACCTCGACGTCGCGCCCGAGGCCGGCGATCATCTCGCCGGCCTTGCGTCGCGCTTGATCGAATCGCCGCTCTCCGCCTTCGATCGTCTGCATGCTGGCGGAAACGTCGAAGACGAGAACCGTGCGACCGCCGCCGACGGGGGCAGCCTGCTCCGACCAGTAGGGTCGGGCCACCGCGATGCCGAGCGCGCCGAGCAGGACGACCTGCAGCGCGAAGAGCAGGTTCGGGCGGAACCGGCCGCGCCGCGGCTCGTCCTGCACGACTTCCCACAAGAGGAGGCTCGACACCTCGACTTCTCGCTGCCGTCGCCTGCGCAGGTGCAGCAGCACGAGCGCCCCCACGAAGACCAGCGCGGCGAGCCCGATCGGCGAGGAGAAGCCCATCATCGCAGACGCAGCATCCCGTTCACCGGCAGCACGTGAGTGAGACAGTGCTCGACGCCCGCGTCGGGCGAGACGACCGCGTACCCGATCGCGCAGCGGTGGCAAAAGGAGCGGACGGCTTCGATTCGGGCGCCGTACGAGTCGGCGTAGCGGCGCCGGTCCGCGGCCGAAAGCACGACGTCGCGCACGGCGCCGGTCTCCGAATCTCGCAACCGCAAGCGGCCGCCGAGCGCTGCGAGCGCGCGCTCTTCTCGTCCGACGACCTGCAACGCTTGAACCTGGAGCCGACTCGCCTGTAGACGTTCGAGCGTCCGCTCGTAGAGATCTGGAGAGACGAGAAAGTCCGAGATGACGACTGCCACGCCTCGCTCTCGGTGAGTTTCCAGATACCGCGAGACGCCTTCGAACAGGGCCGTGCCCCCCGACGCCGCCAGCGCGGACAGGAACGGCTTCAGCCGCAGGAACCGGCCGCGATGGCGCAGAAGAGGCGATTCCTCAACCACCGCTCCGCGCGGCCCTTCGCGCAGCACGGCGATCCGCACGGGATCGTTGCCGTTGAGCGCGATGTACGCGAGGGCTCCCGCCAGCCCCACGCCGAAGCCGAACTTGCGATCCTCCGCGGGTACGGTCATCGATGCGCTTCCGTCGAGCAGGAGGTGGATCGGAACCTCGCGCTCGGCGACGAACCGCCGCGTGAGCAGCTGGTCGAGCCGGGCGACGGCGTTCCAATCGACGTAACGAATGTCGTCGCCGGCGGAGTAGCTCTTGAAGCTCTCGATCTCGATCCCGGATTCTTGTGTCAACCCTCGGACCGGCGTCTCGCCGCCGCGCGCGCCGTGCACCCGCCCGAAGCGAAACCGAACGCGATCGAGGCGCGACAAGAGGCGCGGATCGAACGGGTCTTCTTCGCCGGCGGAACGCCTGGCGAACAACCGCTCTCTCAGGCGGGCAGAAGCCGGCATGCCGAGCGGCAGAGCGTCATCTTTCCGCCCGCAAGCGGAGCGCGTGGGAGATCGTCCAGATTCCCACCCCCATGCAGATGCCCATGGCCGTGATCTCCAGCCGCTCGCCCGGCGTCAAATCGTGGCGGAATCCTCCGGAGATGAGGAGAGTCAGCCGCTCGAGCGCGAGAAATACCAGCCCTCCGGCAGCCACGAGCGCGAATGAATCATGCTTGCCGGCGTGTCTCTGCAGCTCGTACGCGCCGACGACGGCGACCACAGCGACGAAGATCTCCGCGGGAAAAAACGAGTACAACCATTGGCGAAGGCCGCTGTCCGGCTGGAACGAGAAGAGATCGGTGCCCTCCGCGAGCCAGAGCAGAGCGAAGTACATCCCCTCGATGAACAGGGCGCGTGCGAGCCAGACCGTCTCCTGGGGTGACGGCTTGCGGCGTTCAGCGGACGAACTCCCGGCGGGCTCGCTCTTCTTGCGCAGCGGCACGCGAGCAGCCGACCGGCGTCCCCGGCCACTGAGGAAGTAGATTTTGCCGGTATTCCCCTCGTTCATGAGTGACCAACTCCACAATAGTCCCTGTCGATTTTCATGACAAGTGCGATTCGGCCCTTGAACGCTGAAGAACCGTCGAGCAGGATTCCCGGCCATGACCGGAGACGATTCGGCCTCGGTCGGCGACGCGCTGGTGCTCGCCGCCGGGCGCGGCACGAGGATGAAGGGGCTGACCGAAGATTTGCCGAAGCCGATGCTGCGGATCGCCGGCCGGCCGCTTCTCGAGCACATCGTGATCGCGCTGCGAAGCGCGGGCATCCGCCGATTCGTCGTCGTCACCGGCTATCACGCGGAGACGATCGAGCACCACTTCGGTGATGGAGGTCGCCTCGGTGTCGAGATCGTCTACCGGAGACAGGAGGTGCAGGATGGGACCGCCCGGGCGCTGCTGCTCGGCCGCGACTCGATCGCCGATCGCCCGTTCTTGCTCGCCTGGGGGGACATTCTCGCCGACCCTGGAAACTATCCCGCTTTGCTCGCGACCTTCCGTGAGAGGCGGCCCTACGGTCTGCTCAGCGTCAACTGGGTCGAGGATCCGTGGCGCGGCGGCGCGGTATACGTGGATCGCGACCATCGCATCGAGCGTATCGTCGAGAAGCCGCCCCCCGGAACCGCAGCGACGCATTGGAACAACGCGGGGATCGCGGTGTTTCGGTCCGAGGTCTTCGACTATGCAGCCGCGGTGAAGCCCTCGCCGCGGGGCGAATACGAAATCCCCGACGCGATCAGCGCGATGCTCGCCGACGGGTTGGCGGTCTACGCCTTCCCGCTCCGGGGCTTCTGGAGCGACGTAGGCACCCCGGAAGATCTGATGCGCGCGGAGGAGCTGCTCACCCCGCCGTCCTGATCTTCAGGTGCTTCGACCCCGATTCCATTCGCGGCCTCGGCTGTTATAGTTCGCGGTCTGATGATCGAGGTCCGCGGCGCGCGTGAGCACAATCTGAAGGGAATCGACGTCGCGATCCCGCACCGTTCGCTCACCGTCGTCACCGGTGTTTCGGGCTCTGGAAAGTCGAGCCTCGCCTTCGACGTCCTCTATGCCGAGGGTCAGCGCCGCTACGTCGAGAGCTTTTCCGCGTACGCGCGCCAGTTCCTCGACCGAATGAACAAGCCCCACGTCGACTCGATTCGCGGAATCCTGCCGGCGATCTCGATCGATCAACGTCGGCGGGTTGCGACATCGCGCTCGACCGTGGCGACGATGACCGAGCTGCACGATCACCTGAAGCTGCTGTTCGCCAAGGTCGCCACGCTTCACTGTCGCGGCTGCGCGCGCCCGATCGAGCGCGACACCCCGGAATCGGTCTTCCGCCGCCTGCGGGAGGGTTCGCGCTTTCTCGTCCTCTTCTCCGTATCGGCTCCGGCGCGACTCCCTTGGGCGGAAATCCGCGGCGGGCTCGAGCGCGCCGGCTTCACCCGCGTCCTCCTCGGCGGGGCGATCGTACCGCTCGAGACGCTCGACAAGAAGCCGCGCGAGGAGCATTCGAGGTCGTCGTCGATCGACTGGTCGCGAGCGCCGCGCAGCGCAAGCGTATCGTCGACTCGCTCGAGCAGGCCTTCCATTTCGGCAAGGGGCACGCGAGCCTCTTCTTCCCCGACGAGGGCGCTTCGACGGGGCTAGCTCGGCAGGATACTGCATCCCCTTTCATCGCGACGAACGGGAGCGATCCGTGGCGCAAACTCCCCGGCGCCGGCCGGCGCGAGAGCTTCTCCGTCGAGCTCGAATGTCCAGCGTGCTCGATCCGCTACCGCGAGCCGTCCTCGAACCTGTTCTCGTTCAACAGTCCGCTCGGCGCCTGCACGAAGTGCCGCGGCTTCGGCCGCACGATCGGAATCGACATGGGTCTCGTCGTTCCCGATCCGCGAAAGTCGATCCGCGACGGGGCGATCAAGCCCTGGTCGATCAAGGCGGCCGAGTGGGAGCGAAACGAGTGCCTGAAGTTTTGCCGCCAGAAGGAAGATCCCGACCGACGTTCCATGGTCTAGATCTCGCCGCCGGCGAGCGACGAATGCTCCTCGAGGGGGACGGCAAGTACTACGGCGTCCGTGGCTGGTTCGAGTGGCTCGAGACCAAGACCTACAAGATGCACGTGCGGGTCTTTCTCTCGCGCTACCGGAGCTACGATCTCTGTCACCGATTGTAACGGCGCGCGGGTGCGGCCGGAGGCGCTCGACTGGAAGATCGCCGGCAAGCATTCGGCGACGTGCACGCGATGAGCGTCGCCGAGGCGCACGGCTTCTTCCGCGGCTCGAGCTCGGCCGCGCACAAGCGGAAGTCGCGAAGCTCGATGCTCGACGAGATCCGCTCGCGGCTCGCGTTACCTCGTGGACGTCGGCCTCGGCTACCTGACGCTCGACCGCCAGTCGCGCACGCTCTCCGGCGGCGAGCTCGAGCGCGTCGACCTGACGACGGCGATCGGCTCGTCCCTGGTGAACACGCTCTACATCCTCGACGAGCCGTCGATCGGCCTCCACGCTCGCGACTCGAGCCGCCTCGTCGGCATCCTCAAGAAGCTACGGGACAACGGCAATACGGTGGTCGTCGTCGAGCATGACGCGGAGGTCATCCGCGCGGGCGACCACGTCATCGACCTCGGACCCGGCGCCGGCGAGCACGGCGGCCGGCTGCAGTTCGCGGGCCCGACCGCCGAGTTGCTCGGTTACCGCGATTCGCTGACCGCCGACTACCTCTCCGGTCGTTGGCAGATCCCGTTGCCCGCGGCCCGGCGGCCCACGACGAAGGGTCGCCTGCGGGTGCGGGGCGCACGTGCCAACAACCTGAAGTCGATCGACGCGAGGTGCCGCTCGGTACCCTAACCTGCGTCACCGGGGTTTCCGGCTCCGGCAAAGTCGACGCTCGTCGAAGAGATCCTCTACCGGGGCATCAAACGACTTGCTTGGCGAACCGCGCCGGTATCCCGGGTGAGCACGACGCGATCGAGGGCTGGCAGCCGATCGCCCGCGTGGTGTTCGTCGATCAGACGCCGATCGGCACGACGCCACGCGCGAACCTGCTCACCTACATGGGCGCCTACGATGCCGTGCGGCGGTTCTTCGCTGCGTCCGACCTCTCGCGACTGCGCGGCTATACCGCCTCGACGTTCTCGTTCAACGTCGAGGGCGGGCGCTGCGAGACGTGCCGCGGCGAGGGCTACGAGAAGGTCGAGATGCAGTTCCTCTCGGACGTCTACGTGCCCTGTCCGGAATGCCAGGGCAAGCGCTTCCGCGCCGAGGTGCTGGAGGTCAAGTACGTGACCGCTCGATTCGCGACGATCTTCGAGATGACGGTCGCCGAGGCCGCGGAATTCTTCGCGGAGAGCGCAGAGCTCGTCGCAGCGCTCGCGCCGCTGGTCGCCGTCGGTCTCGACTACATGCGGCTCGGTCAGCCGCTCACCACCCTCTCGGGCGGCGAGGCGCAGCGGCTGAAGCTCGCGTCCCACCTCGCAGTGCCGCCGAGCTTGGAGCAGGCCGACGCTCTTCCTCTTCGACGAGCCGACGACAGGGCTGCACTTTGCACGACATGCGAAAGCTGCTCGGCGCCTTCGACCGGCTGATCGAGCGAGGCCACACGGCCCTCGTCATCGAGCACAACCTCGAAGTCGTGAAGGTCGCCGACTGGGTGATCGATCTCGGTCCGGAAGGCGGCGACGCCGGCGGGTGGGTGATCGCGGCGGAACCCCGGAGGATCTCGCGCGTGTCGAGGGTTCACACACCGGCAGTATCTAGACCGATGCTGGTCGGCGGCAGAGGCTCCAGGCGAGCGCGACGCCGCGCCCGCTCCCGCGGAACGGGTCGGCGCCGCACCGCGCGCGCCGGACGAGCGTCATCCGCGTGATCCGCGCCAAGGAGCACAATCTGCGGGGCATCTCGGTCGATGTGCCGCGCGACGCGATCGTCGTGGTCACCGGCCTTTCCGGCTCGGGGAAGTCGACGCTGGCGTTCGACATCATCTATGCCGAGGGACAGCGCCGCTACATCGACAGCCTCTCGGCCTATGCGCGGCAGTTCTTGAAGGTGCTCGCCAAGCCCGACGTCGAGCTCCTCTTCGGCGTTCCGCCGACGGTGGCGATCGAGCAGCGCACGAGCCGAGGCGGGCGAAAATCCACCGTCGCAACGATCACCGAGATCTATCACTACCTGCGGCTGCTCTATGCGAAGATCGGCGAGCAGCACTGCACCCGCTGCGATCGCCCGATTCATCCGCAGACGCGCGCGCAGATCTTCGATCGATTGCGGAAGGACCTCGGCTCGGGGCGCGGCGAGCTCGTCGCGCCGGTCGTGCGCGGACGCAAGGGATTCCACAAGGAGATCCTCGAGGGGGCGCGGAAGCTCGGCTGCCGGTCGGCGCGCATCGACGGCCGGCGAGTCGCGCTCGACCCGACACCGAAGCTCGCTCGCTTTCAGGAGCACGACATCGACGTCGTCGTCGGCGAGGTGGGCGCTCGCGACGAGAACGCACGTGAGGTGCTCGATCGCGCGCTACGCCTCGGCGCGGGGACCTGTCACGTGCTCGTCGGCGGGGTCGAGCGCGTCTACAGCGAGCGGCTCTATTGCCCGCCGTGCGGCCTTGGGCTCGACCCCCTCGATCCCCGGCTCTTCTCTTTCAACAGCCGTCAAGGGGCGTGCCCGGAGTGCACCGGATCAGGCACGCTCTGGGAGTTCGATCCCAAGCGCTTGATCGATCCCAACCGGCCGCTCGAGGACGCCCTCTATCCGTTCCACAATCCACCGCTCGATCGTCACCGCGGCAAGGCGCTCGCGCTTCTCCGTGGTCTCCGCGTGCCGCTCGCACGGCCGTTCGCCGATCTCTCGACGCGACAGCGAGAGATCGTTCTGCGGGGCGCGACGGATCGCCAAGGCCTGCTCGGATTCCTCGACGAGCTCTGGAAGGACGAGGAGCTGCAGGAAGCGCTTTCGCCCTTTCTCGGCGAGAGCCCTTGTCCGACGTGCGGCGGCGAGCGCTTGAAGCCGCAGGCGCGCGCCGTGCGGGTCGACGGCAAGACGATCGCCGAGGTCACGGCGGCGACAGTCGCCGAGGCGCGTGCGCTCGTCGCGGGGTATCGTTTCGGGAAGCGCGACCGGCTGGTCGCGGCCGACATCCTGAAGGAGATCGAGCCGCGCCTACGCTTCCTCGAGCAAGTCGGCCTCGGCTACCTGACGCTCGATCGCCGCGCCGACACGCTCTCCGGCGGAGAGGCGCAGCGCATCCGGCTGGCGGCTCAGCTCGGTTCCAACCTGCAAGGCGTCTGCTACATCCTCGACGAGCCGACCATCGGCCTTCATCCGAGAGACAACGAGATGCTGCTCGAGATGCTGCGCGAGCTGCGCAGCCGCGGCAACTCCGTGATCATCGTCGAGCACGACGAGGCGACGATCCGCAGCGCCGACGTCGTCGTCGATCTCGGGCCGGGCGCCGGCAACCGCGGTGGCGAGATCGTCGCCGTCGGCCCGCCTGCCGCGCTCGAGCGCGAGCCGCGCTCGGCGACCGGCCGTTACCTCGCGCAGGTCCCGAGCCGCATTGGCCAGCCGCGTCCGGTCGATCGCCTCCCCCGCCTGAAGATCGTCGCGGCTGCCGAGCACAACCTGAAGAACGTCGACCTCGAGCTTCCGCTCGGCGCCTGGACATGCGTCACCGGGGTTTCCGGCTCGGGCAAATCCACGCTGGTGCGCGACGTGCTCTACCGAGCGCTCAAGCAGAAGCTCGGCCAGTTCGCCGGGCCGGTCGGGCGTCACCGGCGTCTGACCGGCGCGGATGCGGTGGAGCGTGTGTACGAGGTCGATCAGACCCCGATCGGCCGAACGCCGCGCTCGATTCCGGCGTCCTACGTGGGCTTCTTCGACGAGATTCGCCGGCTTTTCGCCGGGACGCCCGAAGCGCGCCTGCGCGGCTACGCGCCGTCGCGGTTCTCGTTCAACGTCAAGGGCGGCAGGTGCGAGTCCTGCGCCGGCCAAGGGCGCATTCGCATGGAGATGAGCTTCCTTCCCGACGTCTACGTCGCCTGCGAAGAGTGCGCCGATCGGCGCTTCAACGAGGAGACCCTGGCGGTGACTTACCGCGGCAAGTCGATCGCCGACGTGCTGGCGATGACGATGGAAGAGGCGCTCGAGCTCTTCGCCGCCGTCCCCGCGATCGAGCGCTGCCTGCGGCTCCTCTGCGACATCGGGCTCGGGTACCTGACGCTCGGCCAGCCGTCGAACACGCTGTCCGGCGGCGAGGCGCAACGCATCAAGCTCGCCTACGAGCTTTCGAAGGAGTCGAAAGGGTCGACTCTCTACGTGCTCGACGAGCCGACCACCGGCCTCCACTTCGCCGACATCGAGCGGCTGATCGGAGCCCTCCACCGGCTCGTCGACCGCGGCAACACGGTGGTGACGATCGAGCACAACCTCGACATCGTCAAAGAGGCCGATTTCGTCGTCGACCTCGGACCCGAAGGGGGCAACGCGGGGGGACGAATCGTGTTCTCGGGGCCGCCCGAGCAGCTCCTGCTCGACGGCGCGGGCTCCCACACCGCGCGCTTCCTCCGCCAGCATCTGCGTATCGCGCCCCCGGCCGGCGTGTCGGTCGCCGGGTAGTCGGTCGGGCCCGCAGGATTCGCCTTGAAGACCCTGCCGATAGCCCGGCCTCAAATCACGACGGCTTCCGTCTTCCCGCTCTGCGCCGACCGGTAGCACGCCTCCGCCATCGCCACGCTCCATAGGCCGTCTTCGAGCGTGATGGGCGGCGGCGCGCCGTCGCGGAGAACGCGCACGAACGCCCGAAGAGCCTCTCGGACCGTCGGCACCGCCGGCGGCACCTCGAGTGGCTCGCGTTCGGCGCCGCTCAGGCGCAACGCGAAGCCATGCACATGGTCGGCGATGATCTGACCATGCTCGCCGGCGACCTCGATTGTCCCGGAGCGGCTGGCCGTGGCTCGCGACCCGCTCACCACTGCCAGCAGGGGTCCGGAAAAGGAGAAGACGGCCGCGAAGTTGTCCTCGCTTCGCCGCGTCACGACGCGGCGGGTTTCTGCCCTCACCGCGCGGGGACTCTCCCCGGTGAGGAAGCGCAGCAAGTCGAAGCTGTGGACGCCGGTGTGCAGCAAGTTGCCGCCACCCGAGGTGCGCGGCTCGTCGAGCCAGTCCAGGAGCGAGGGCTCGAAGCGCTGCGTGAGCGACAACTGGTGAAGCGCACCGAGACGCACGAGGTCGTCGCGAACTGCTCGAACGACGGAGTTGAAGCGCAGCGTCTGGGCGACCATGCATGGAACCACCGCGGCTTCGACCGCGCGCCGGATCTCGACTCCCGCGGCGACACCGACGGCGAGCGGCTTCTCGACGAGCATGGCCTTTCCCGCGCGGGCGGCCGCCGTGCAGATCTCGACGTTCAGCGTCGGCGGCACGACGGCGACGACCGCCGCGATCTCCGCCGAGGCGACGAGCTCGCGGAAGTCGTCGAGGTAACGTGCGCCGAAACGTTGCGCCTGGGCGCGGCCGGCGGCACGGTCGCGGCGACAGAGGAGGCGCAGCGAGAGCTCCGGCACGTCTTCGTGAATGTGTCGGAGGTAGCGTTCGCCGTGCTTGCCCGCGCCGACGACGCCGACCGGGATCGGAGCCGCGCTCACGCCGCGACGACTTGCCGCAAGATCGGCACGAGGCGACTTCGCGAACGGCGATCAGCGAAGCCGACTCGTTCGCAGCGCGCGAGGTACTCGTCGACCGCGAGCTCGAAGAAACGGCTGACACGCCGCCGATCGCCGGAGATCACCAGCAGCGCTTCAACGAGCTCCGGCGCGCCGAGCACGCCGAACAGACAGTGCTCGGTGCGGTCGAGGTAGTCGCCGAGCGTCTCGACCTGTCGCGGTTGCCGAGCGAGGTGGTAGCGCATGTGCCCCATGCCGTAGGCCACGTGGCGCGCCTTGTCTTGCATCGCGAGCGTGAACAGACGCCGCTCGACCTCGCACGGCGCGATCGCCGCGGCGAAACGATAGAGCGTGAGGAGCCCGCTTCCGAGCATCAAATTCATCGACAGCGACGCGGCCGGATACGTCTCCGCAAAGAGGATCTCCTTGAGGGCTTGCTCCGCCGCGACGCTGGCGCGCTTCAAGCCTTGGCCGCCGGCGAGCGCGCGTTTTCGAAAGGCCTCGAGATGGCGGGCCTGGTCGAGCATCTGCGCGCAGAGGAAGCTCTTCATCTCGAGGAATTCCTGGTTGATCGCATAGACCCAGCGCGAAGGCATCTCGAGGCCGGCGAGGGCGATCTCCTCGAGCGTCGTCGCGAGCTGCGCGACGGCCGCTTCGGTCTCGGCGGTCAGCGTGGCGGCGTCGAGCCGACTCCAGGGCAAGTCCACCGCGGGCGCCCAGCGCCGGCTCTTGGCTTCCTCGTAGAGCGCCGCGACGTTGTCCGACCAGACGTCCGACTTGCGGTTGATCGTATAGCCGAGATCGGGAAGCCGCCCCCAGATCTCGGCGCCCCGTGGAGCCATCGTGTACTTGTCGCGCAGGGTCTCGGGGATCGCATCGTAACCATACGAGCCGATGCTCACATCCTCGTAGGTCATGCCGCGCTGCCGACTCTTCGGCTTCGCGCGGACGCGTTCGGTCTTCGCGTCGAACCAGTGCAGGGTGAGATTTCCCTGCATCACCTGGTTGACGAGGTCGTAGAGCTCCTCGTCCGCGAAATAGTCTTTCTCGAGGTAGAAGGACATCGGAAAAGACGGCTAGCGGCCGCCGGCCGAGGAAGCTCTGCACAAGGTCTCGCCCGAGCCGAAGTAAAGCGCAGCGGGCGAATCTTTCGGAAAGTGGAGCGAAGGTTCGAAGTCTTGCGAGCCGTGAGCGGTAGCGAAGGCATTTCCATTGGAGTGCCCGGCTGCCTTCGATCGCGACCAACGGGAGCGATCCCTCGGGGGCGCTAATAGCTTCGAAACTTCGCGCCGCTTTCCGCGCCCGCGAGCCATTCGGCTCGGGCGAGACCTCGTGCAGAGCTTTCCTCGCGGCTCCCGATAGAGACGCCCCGGCGCCCCGCCCGAAGCCCGATACCCGAAGCCGATCTTCACGCCGCGACTCCCATCTCCGCGAGGGCCGCGCGCGTCAACTCCATCGCGTTGGCGAGCTTCGACATCTGCCGCCGCTCGGTGAGCCCGCATTTGTCGAGCCGCTCGAAGTACTCTTCAATCTGTTTCAGCTGGAACTGAGCGGTGATGCGCACGCCCTGCTCGATGTTCTCCCGCTTCAAGCCCTTGCCCGAGAGGATGATGAACGACTCGGTGACCTCGGTCGCGTAACCGCCGCCGAACAGCATGTTCTCGACCTCGTCGAGGTGCGCGTGGATCATCTCGCGCTTCTCGGGGAAGTTGTCGATCACCCACTTCAGGTGCTGCATGCCGTAGCCGACGTGTCGGGCTTCGTCCTGCATCACCAGGCGGAACATCTTCTTGTCGACGTCGGTCGGCGAGATGTACTCGCTGAAGCGGAAGAGCGTGAGAACGAAGCCTTCGCCCGCGAGGTGCAGGCCGACCGACATCTCGGCGAAGCTGTCGGCATCGCGCAACTGCTTCAGCGACCACTCGTTCTGAGGGCTCGCCTTCATGAGGCCGACGCCGCTCGCCAGCGCCCGCTTGCGGAAGACCTCGGCGTGGCGCGCCTCGTCCATCGCCTGGGTGGCGATGAAGTTCTTGACCTCGAAGAAGTCGGGAGAGAGCTTGCCGACCCACTTCGCCGGCAAGTCGGTGGCGATCATCTCGACCTCGGTCAGGAACGTGCAGAGCTGGGCGAACGCGCGGTTGATCTCGTCGGGGATCTCGTACTTCGCGAGGTCGTGCCAGGCGATGTCGGTGGCGGCGTTCCATTGCCGCGTCATCGCCTCCTCGTAGTAACCCTCGATGTTGTAAGCCCAGACCTCGGACTTGCGGCTGACTTCGGGCTGGAGATCGGGCAACCCGTCCACCAGCTCGGCGCCGCGCGGGGCGAAGGTGCGGTTCTTGCGCACGACCTCGGGAAGCTCTGTGTACCCGTAGGTTCCGACGTCGAGGTCGCGGAACGTGAGGCCGCGGCGGGGATTCTGCGGTCGGCACTCGATCTGCTCGGTCGCCGCCTTCATCCACGACAGATCGAGATCACCCTTCATCGCCGCCTTCCAGCGATCGAGAAACGAGCGATCCTCGAAGAAGTCGATCGTGCTCAGATAAGCCATTGGGTTTCGCCTCCCGAAGCGTCGCTCATGCGCTTGCCATACGGCGCGTCTCAGCGCCCGCGTAGTCGATATCGAGCCCCGCGGCGAGGTTGAAGAACTGCTGGATGCTCTCGACGAACCGGTAGAGCTTGTCGTGCCCGTCCGGGTCGTCGTAGACGACGCGGATCTTCTCGCCGAAATGCGTCAGCGTGTTGATCGAGTGGTGGGCGTCGGCTTGGCCGTGGTCGCGGATGTTCTCGAGCATCTCTCTCCACGCCGCGAGGCTCCCCGCGAGCGTGAAGTCGACCGCGTCGCTCGTCGGCCGGTCGACCTCCCGGACATCGATGCAGTCGAAGACCTCGAACGCGAGGACGAACGAGCGATCGGCGCCGTTTTCGACGCGAACGGCGAAGGTCGTGTCGAAATATCCGAGACGACGGAACTGCTCGGCGGCGTCGCGCATGCGGCTCTGCAGCGCGGCGAAGAACTCCACCGACGGAAAGGAGACTCCCATTCATACTCCTCGACAGCTGGTCCAGCGTCGACTATAGGGCGTTCGCTACGGTGCGACAAGCCAGTCTCCCAGACCGCTCGTTGCACGCTCCGTAACGCCGCAAACCGAAAGGAGTCGCCATGGACTTGGAGCTCGCGGGTAAGGGAGTGATCGTCACCGGGGGAAGCCGGGGAATCGGACGGGCGATCGCGCTAGCGTTCGCGGGCGAAAAGGCCAACGTCGCCATCTGCGCGCGCGGCGAGGAGGGGCTGCGCAGGGCCGCGGGAGAGCTCGCCGCGAAGGGCGTGAAGGTGCACGCCGCCGCCTGCGACGTCGGCGACGAGAAACAGCTTGCCGCCTTCCTCGATGGAGCGGCGAAGGCGCTCGGCCGCATCGACGTGCTGGTCAACAACCCGTCTGCCTTCGCCCTCGCCGATGACGAGGCGGGGTGGAAGGCGAGCCTCGACGTCGACCTCATGGCGGCGGTGCGCGCCACCTGGAAGGTGGTGCCGTGGATGGAGAAGGCCGGTGGCGGTGCGATCATCCACATCTCCTCGATCTCGGGGCGCATGGGCGGCCAGCCGCCCGCGTATGCCGCGGCCAAAGCGGCCATGATCAGCCACGCCAAGAATCTGTCGACCGCGCTCGCCGCGAAGAAGATCCGAGTCAACGTCGTGGCGCCGGGCTCGATCGACTTCCCCGACGGCTTCTGGGACACGGTTCGCAAGAGCAACCGGCCGATGTACGACGGCATCGTCGCCACCATCCCGTGGGGCCGCATGGGAACGCCGGAAGAGGTCGCGAACGCGGTGGCGTTCCTTGCTTCGCCGCGCGCGAGCTGGGTGACCGGCACCACGCTCGACGTCGACGGCGGGCAGTTCCCCGGCAACGCGTGAACGGCTCGGGGCGATCGGGTGCGTTTGCAGCCTCTGAGTCGCTTGCGTAATTAGAAAGCACCCCATGCCTCGACCCCTCGCGCTCTTCTTCGCCGCGATCTTCGTCGCTGCCGCGGTCGGCGCGTGCAAGAGCAAACCGACGGACGAGATCGTCATCGGCGAGTTCGCCTCGCTGACGGGAGGCACCGCCACCTTCGGCCGATCGAGCGACGCGGGCGTTCAGCTCGCCGTCGAAGAGATCAATGCCGGCGGGGGTCTCCTCGGGAAGAAGGTTCGCGTCGTGGTCGAGGACGATCAGAGCAAGCCGGAGGAGGCGCGCACCGCGGTACTGAAGCTCCTCAAGCAGGACGAGGTCGTGGCGGTGCTCGGCGAGGTCGCGAGCTCACGGAGCCTCGCCGCGGCCCCCGAATGCCAGCGCTCGGGAGTACCGATGATCTCGCCGGCCTCCACCAATCCCAAGGTGACCGCCGTCGGCGACTACATTTTCCGGGTCTGCTTCATCGATCCTTTCCAGGGCTCGACGATGGCGAAGTTCGCGGTCGAGACCCTGCACGCGAAGACCGCCGCGATTCTGCGCGACGTGAAGAACGACTACAGCGTCGGCCTCGCCGACTTCTTCCGCGACGAATTCACGCGCCGCGGCGGCAAGATCCTGACCGACGTCTCGTATTCGGAGGGCGACATCGATTTCAAAGCCCAGCTCACGGCGATCCGCGGAGTCCGCCCCGACGTGGTGTTCGTTCCCGGCTACTACACCGAAGTCGGGCTGATCGCGCGGCAGGCGCGCGAGCTCGGCATCACGGTGCCACTGCTCGGCGGCGACGGTTGGGACTCGCCACGCACGGTCGAGATCGGCGGCGCGGCGGTCAACGGCTGCTACTTCTCGAATCACTACGCGGCGGACGATCCCAACCCGATCGCGCAGAGCTTCATCGCAGAAATTCCGCAAGAAGCACTCCGAGATTCCAGACGCGATGGCCGTGCTCGGCTACGACGCCACGGGGGTGCTCGCCGACGCCATCCGCCGGGCCGGCACCACCGACGGCGGAAAGCTGCGCGATGCCATCGCCGCCACCAAGGACTTCCCCGGCGTCTCGGGAAAGATCACGATCGACGCCGAGCGCAATGCCCGAAAGTCGATCGTGGTGCTGAAGATCGACGACGGCAAGGTGAAGTTCTTCCAGAAGGTCGAGCCATAAAAATGGCTTCGGGCTTCAAGCATCAGGCAAAAGCCTTCCCGGCTTCTCCTGCCGAAGCCTGAAGCCAAAAGCCTGAATCCGATCCTGTGAACGAGTTCCTTCAGCAGATCGTCAACGGGATCGCCTGGGGTAGCCTCTACGCGCTGATCGCGCTCGGCTACACGATGGTCTACGGGGTGCTGCGCCTGATCAACTTCGCGCACGGCGACGTCTACATGATCGGCGCGATGGTCGCGTACTACGCGGCACGAGCGTTGCTCGCGCCCGAGACCTCGTCGGCGCCGGCGTTCTTCGCGCTGCTCGCGCTCTCGATGGTCTCGTGCGGCGCTCTGGGGTTCCTGATCGAGCGACTCGCCTACCGTCCGCTGCGCCGCGCTCCGAAGCTCACGGCGCTGATCACCGCGATCGGCGTCTCGCTCTTGCTCGAGAACGGCGGCCAGCTCGTGTTCGGGCCCGATCCGAAGTTCTTTCCGCAGCTTCTCCAGACGCGCGAGATCTCGCCGGGCAGCGGCATCGTCGTCACCAACGTGCAGATCCTCATCCTGGCGGTCTCCATCACCTTGATGGTCGGCCTGCAGATCTTCGTGTTTCGCACGCGCGTCGGCACCGCGCTCCGAGCCGTCTCCTACAGCGCCGAGGCCGCGAGCCTGATGGGCATCGACGTCGATCGCGTGATCTCGCTCACGTTCGTGCTGGGCTCGATGCTGGCCGGCGCGGCCGGCGTGCTGGTGGGGCTCTCGAACCCGAAGATCGAGCCGCTCATGGGGATCATGCCCGGCTTGAAGGCGTTCGTCGCCGCCGTTGTCGGTGGCATCGGCAACATCCCCGGCGCGATGGTAGGCGGCATCCTCATGGGTCTCGCCGAGGTGCTGGTGGTCGGCTACGTCTCCTCGACCTACCGCGACGCGATCGCCTTCGTAATCCTCATCGTCGTGCTCCTGGTCCGACCCTCGGGGCTCTTTGGAGCGTCGCTTCAGGAGAAGGTCTGAGTGAAACAGTTGGCGAGCGCCGCGTTCGGGATCGCCGCGCTCGCGGCGCTCGGTTGGCTGCTCGATCGCTACCTGAACGCGTACTACCTGAACGTCCTCGTCCGCGTCGGCATCAACATCATCCTCGCCGTCAGCCTGAACCTGATCATCGGTTTCACCGGCCTGTTCTCGATCGGCCACGCGGGGTTCATGGCGATCGGCGCATACACGTCTGCAGCCGTGAGCGTCTACGGCGGCCCCGGGCTCCATGGCACGCTCGATCCGGCCACCGGCCCCGCCTGTGCCGACCTCGTCCTGCTCACTATCGCGCTCGCCGCGGGGTCCGCGCTCGCCGCGCTCGCCGGCCTCCTCGTCGGCGTTCCGACGTTGCGGCTGAAGAGCGACTACCTGGCGATCGCCACGCTCGGCTTCGGCGAGATCATCCGCGTGCTGATCCTCAACCTCGACGTCGTCGGCGGCGCGCGCGGCTTCACGGGCATTCCGGCCTTGGCGGGATTCTCGTGGGTGTACCTCTTCGTCGTCGCGACGATCGTCACCGTCAATCGCATGGTCCGCTCGGCGCGCGGCCTAGCGTTTCTCGCCGTGCGCGAGGACGATCTCGCGGCCGACGTCATGGGCCTCGACTCGACCCGCTACAAGGTCACGGCGTTCCTCGTCGGCTCGTTCTTCGCGGGCATCGCCGGCGGCCTGTTCGCGCACTTCGACGCGTACCTGCACACCAACTCCTTCACGTTCATGCGGTCGATCGAGATCATCGTCATGGTCGTGCTCGGCGGCATGGGCAGCATCAGCGGCTCCGTGGCATCTGCCGCGCTGCTGACGCTCCTCCCGGAGCTGCTGCGCCGGGTCGGCGAATACCGCATGGTGATCTACTCGGTCACGCTGATCGTGTTGATGCTCACCCGTCCGCAAGGCGTGCTCGGCGATCGCGAGCTCGACCTGCGGCCGCTCGTCAAGCGGTTGCGGCTCCGGCGGGGAGAGGAGGCCGTTTGAGCGCGCCGGCGTTGCTCGAGACCCGCGGCTGCACCGTCGCGTTCGCGGGACTGAAAGCGGTCTCGCGCCTGTCCTTGCAGATCGGCGCGGGCTCGATCGTCGGCCTGATCGGACCGAATGGCGCCGGCAAGACGACCGTCTTCAACATGCTGACCGGTATCTACGAGCCGGTCGTGGGCGAGATCCTCTTCGATGGCCAGAATCTGCGCGGCCGCAAGCCCGCGCAAGTGAATCGTCTCGGCATCGCGCGCACGTTCCAGAACATCCGGCTGTTCGCAAATCTCACCGCCTACGAGAACGTGCTCCTCTGCTGCCATGCGGAGCTGACGGCGGGCTTGGTGGCGGCGACGCTGCGCACCCGGGCGCATCGCGCGTCCGAAGCGAAAGCGCGCGAAGCCGCGTCCGCGATTCTCCGCGAGCTCGACCTCGAGCACGCCGCCGACGAGCGCGCGATGAACCTGCCCGTACGGCGACCAGCGGCGGCTCGAGATCGCCCGCGCGCTCGCCACGGAGCCGCGGCTACTTTTGCTCGACGAGCCGACGGCCGGGATGAACCCGAGCGAGAAGGCGGAGCTGACGGCGACGGTCGCGGAGCTGCGCGCACGGCGAGGGTTGACGATCTTGCTGATCGAGCACGACATGCGCGTGGTCATGGGCATTTCGGAGCGGATCGTCGTCATGGATCACGGCGAGGTGATCGCCGAAGGCTCTCCGGAAGACGTCCAAGAAAACCCGGAGGTGATCGAGGCCTACCTCGGCGAGGAGGCGGCGCGGTGACGGCGGCGAGCGCTTCGAGCACGCCGCTGCTCGAGGTGCGCGGGCTGAAGGTTCGCTATGGCGTCATCGAGGCGCTGCACGGGGTCGATCTCGCGGTGGCTCGTGGCGAGATCGTCACCGTGATCGGTGCCAACGGCGCGGGGAAGACGACGTTACTCAAGACGATCTCGGGGCTCGTCCCCGCCGCCGAGGGGGCTGTCGTCTACGACGGCGCCTGCGAGCTCACCCGCCTCAAGCCTCACCAAATCGTCGCTCGCGGCATCAGCCACGTACCGGAGGGACGGCGCATCTTCCAGAACTTGACCGTTCGCGAGAACCTGAGCCTAGGCGCGTACTTGCGAAGCGACGGCGAGGCCGTCGCTCGCCAACTCGGCGAAGTCTTCTCGCTCTTTCCGCGCCTGAAGGAGCGTTACGGCCAGAACGCCGGCACGTTGTCCGGAGGCGAGCAGCAGATGCTGGCGATGGCGCGAGCGCTCATGGCGGCGCCGACACTGCTGCTGCTCGACGAGCCTTCGCTCGGCCTGGCGCCGAAGCTCGTGCGCTCGATCTTCGAGATCATCCGCGTGATCCGCAGCCGCGGCACCACACTGTTGCTCGTGGAGCAAAATGCTCGCATGGCGCTCGAGGCCGCGGATCGCGCGTACGTGCTCGAGACCGGCGGTGTCGCGCTCGCCGGTGTGGCGAAGGACCTCACCGACGACGAGCGGGTGAGGCGCGTCTACTTGGGCGGCGACGTTTGAGCCGACGAGTCGGGTGAACATTTTCACGCGCAAACGGGCTTGCGTCCCGACTTCGAGGCGGCTACCACGAGTTGATGCCTAGATCCGTCTGGAAGTTCGTCATGTTGGCCGTGGCGCTCTGCCTTGCCCGCGCCGGCGTGAGCCAAGCCGCGGAGTCGTTCAAGATCCTTCACGTCGACGATCTCGCGGCACTGATCGCCACGAACGCAAGTACAGTATGGATTTACGACGTCAATCCGCCGAGCGTACGAGCGAAGGACGGCATCGTGCCGGGCGCGCGGCTTTTGCCCTCGGCCGACGGCTTCGACGTCGCCGGTGATCTCCCTCCTGCCAAGGACGCCAAGCTCGTCTTCTATTGCGCGAACACGCATTGAATGGCCTCGCACGAGGCCGCCAGGCGGGCGGTCGAGGCTGGCTACACGGACGTGAGCGTGATGGCCGACGGCATCAAAGGCTGGAACGACGCCGGCAAGCCGACGGCCAAGCCGTAGGCCCCCCCAACCCGCTCCCCGACGATTCCCCGCCCCGTTCGCGGGTCGCGCGATGAGGGCGCATCTCGCCACGTGCTCGCCGCTCCGGTCGTCAGCGTACAGGAAGTACGCTTCCTCCCTGCGCGACCTGCGCGCGTGTCGATCTGCACCCTCCTCCCGCGACCCGCCCCCACCCCGCCAGAAGCTCGGTGGCCGCCTTCGCTTCGCTGGCGGCGGGAACTTTTTATCCCCACCGCCCCACCCGCTGCGGCTTTCCGCGATCGGCTCACCAAGTGCCACCGCGCCGGAAACTATACGAGCGAAGCGATGTACAAATGTCTCCACGTGAGAGAAACGCGTCTGACGTGCAGCTGAACCCCTTATCGGGGAGGTGGGCGGGGTTAAGAATCCTCTGCGTGACGCCGAGCGAAGCAAGGCGGCACACCTTATTCCCGGAGGGGTGGGGGCAATCGCGGGAGGAGGGTCCGTCCCGTCGCGCGCGCAGGGCCGCAGGGAGGAAGCGTACTCCTTGTACGCCGCACGACCGGAGGACCGAGCACGTGGCGAGACGGGCCCTCATCGCGCGATTGCGAACGGGGCGGGGCCTCGGCGGCCGCGATTCTACCTCGGCGGAACAGCGCCTCCGGGCGTGCAGCGCGCCGAGAGTAGGCCGCCCGCCCCACTACCTTGTCGCTGCCACCGACCCCCGATAGGATGGCGCGACGATGGCAGCACTCCTCTCGCCCGAAGAGATATCCCGTCGCCTCCCCGCGCTCGCCGGATGGCAGCTCAAGGGGAAGACGATCGAGAAGAAGTTTCGCTTCGCTGATTTCCGCGCGGCGATTCGCTTCGTCAATCGGGTGGCCGATCTGGCGGAGGTCGAAGACCACCACCCCGACATTCTCGTTCACTACCGCGAGGTGACGCTCATCGTTTGGACCCACGCGGCGGGCGGCCTGACCGAGCGAGACTTCGAGCTCGCGGCCGACATCGACCGCGTCGACTGACCGCTTCTGCGCCGCCGCGATGACCCCGATCGACACATTGGCGCGCGTCCGCGACGAGCTGGAGCAGGCCTTCGTCGAGCGGAGCGAGGTGATCGAAGGCGCGCTGATCGCGCTGCTCGCGCGCGCACACGTCCTGCTGATCGGCCCGCCCGGCACCGCCAAGTCGATGCTCGCCGACGAGCTCTGCCGAAGGATCGAGGGCGGGGTCTATTTCCAATGGCTGCTCACGAAGTTCACGACACCCGAAGAGATCTTCGGGGCGGTAAGCCTGAAGGCACTCGAAGCGGACGAATACCGCCGGGTGACGACCGGCAAGCTGCCGGAGGCGCACATCGCGTTCCTGGACGAGGTTTTCAAGGCGAATTCTTCGATTCTGAACGCGATCCTCACGCTCGTGAACGAGCGCTTCTTCCACAACGGCCGATCGATCGAGCACGTTCCGTTGGTCACGCTGTTCGGTGCGACCAACGAGCTTCCCGAAGAAGACGAGCTCGCCGCGCTCTACGATCGCTTTCTGCTGCGCTTCGTGCTCGGCTATGTGCAAGAGGATTTCCGATTCCTGCGCATGCTCGAGGTGCAGCCGACGACCCGGCCGACCACACTGTCGCTCGCCGCGCTCGCCGAGCTGCAGAACGCCGCCGCGAGGCTGCCGATCCCGCCGGCCGTACTGCGCCGCCTCGCCGACCTTCGGCGCGAGCTCGGACGCAAGCAGATCGTCGCATCGGACCGTCGCTACCGCCAGGCGCTCGGCCTGCTGCGGGCACGGGCGCTCCTCGACCGTCGCTCCGCCGTCGAAGAGGAGGACCTGTTGTTTCTCGAGCACGTACTCTGGCGAGATCCGGCCGAGCGCGCCGAGGTGAGGGCGACATTACGGGCGCTGATTCGCGGCCACGAGGACGAGGTGCAGGAGCTTCTCTTCCAGAGCCGCGAGCTTCGCGACTACGCGCTGCGCGAGTGGGAGACGCGCGAGATGCGCGCCCGTGCGGTACTCGAGGTGCAAACCAAGCTCCGCCACATCCTCGAGCGCGTCGACGCGATCCTCGACTCCGCCCGCGAGGGCGGCCGGCCGCTCGAGCGCGCGCTCGAGATCCGCGTCGAGATCGCCGCGATCGAGCAGGAAACGCTGCGGTCGGTCTGATGCTCCTGCGCTACTAGGGCACGAGAGAAAGGGCTCTCAATGGCCGAAAAGGACGAAAAGGTTCTCTACGAGTGCGACTGCTTCCGCGTGCTCCGCTACTGGGACGAGGAGGGGCAGACGAACGTCGCCTTGTCGCTCTACAACCACGGGCTCGACGTCTACCTGAACGAGGACGAGTTCGCACACCTCGTCGAGGTGCTGTCCGGCCTCGAGCAGTTCTACACGAAGAAGGAGTTTCATCACTGAGTCGCCGCCGCAAGCCTCTCGCCGGCTCCGTCGCCGTTGCGCTCCCGCCGCCCATCCCGACCGGCACCGGGTGGATCGAGACCGATTCGTACGATCGCGCTCGGTTTGAAGAGCTGCGGCGGGATTCCGGCTCGCTGCGGGCGCTGGAGGAACAGGGAAACATCCTCCTCCCGCACTTCGGCGCGCTTCTCCGCGACTTGTTCGCCGCGCTCTTCAAGTACAACGTTCTCTTTCTCGCAGCCCCGGCGATCGCCCCGAGCGCGCGCGTCAACCGAGTGCTGCTCGACGGGCTGCTCGCCTCCGCACCGTACGAGCATCTGAAGACCCGCACCCAGCTCGACGAGGCACGCGCCGGGCTCGCCACCGTGTTGCTCGGCGAGCGCGCCCTGGAGCTCGTCAAATCGGAGAAGCTGTTCTCGCGGCATGACCTGCTCGACCATTTCGCGCTTGCGCGCGACGAGACGGAGGACGCCGAGCGCGTCGCCGAAGCGGCGCGCGCGGCCGAAGCGGCGGAAGATCCGTCGCTCGGCGACGAGTCGCGACGCGCCTTCGACCAGTTGCGCCAGCGGCTCGCCCGCGAAGCCCGCATGGCGCAGCGGCGGCTCGAGCGTAAGGCAGCCGATGCCTCGCGCGACGTCGAGGCGAAGGCGGGGACGGCGAAGAAGCGGCTGGAAGCGGAAGCCCTCGGGGTCGCGCAGACGCTCGACGATGCCGCCGACGAAGCCGAGAGCTGGGGTCGAGCGCTCGGCGCCAAGGGCACGGGCTCGGTGGGACGGAGCCTGGAGCTCGGGCGCAGGCTGGCGCGCAATCCGAAGCTCCGCAAGCTCTCGGCGCTGCTCGGCCGCATGCGCGAACAGGCGCTCGCGCTTCGCCATCGGCTCTTCGAGCGGCCGACCGAGGAGGTCTACGAGGTCGAGACCGGCCGCGACATCGCGCGCATGCTGCCGCAGGAGCTACTGGCGCTCCGTCATCCCACGCTTCGCCGCGACTGGCAGCGACGCTACGTCGAGGGCTCCCTCTTGCAGTACCGTCTGCGCGGCGACGACGAGCGCGGTCGCGGACCGATGATCGTCTGTCTCGACACCAGCTCCTCCATGGCGGGCGCGAAGGAGATCTGGTCGAAGGCCGTCGCGCTCACGCTCCTCGACATCGCGCGCCGCGAGCGCCGGCGTTTCCGCGCGATCCTGTTCTCGTCGCCGGAGACCGGCCTCTACACGCTCGAGCTGAACCGCGGCGAGCGCTATGCGTCGGACCTCCAGGGTGCGCTCGATCTCGCCGACTACTTCGCCGGCGGTGGCACCGACTTCGAGCACCCGCTCGACGCCGCACTCGATTGCCTCGGCTCCTCGCGCTTTCGCCGCGGCGACGTCGTGCTGATCACCGACGGGGAGTGCCGCGTGAGCGAAGAGTGGCGCGAGCGCTTCCTCGCTGAAAAGAAGCGGCTCGACTTCTCGCTCTACGCGATCCTGATCGACGTCGGCGGCTCGACGCTCGAAACGCTCGGCGAGATCGCCGACCGCATCTCGCGCGTGTCGGAGCTCACCGACGAAGGGGTGAGCGATCTGTTCACACGTGTCTGACCAGGCGCTCGGCGGCATTCGGGTGGTGGAGACGGCGGGCAGTCGCCGCGGAGTTCGCGGGCCGCTTGCTCGCCGACCTCGGGGCCGAGGTGTGGAAGATCGAGCCGCCGCAGGGCGCCCCGACTCGCCGCGTCCCGCCGTTTCTCGGCGGAGACGGTGCCCGGAGCCTGTTCTTCAGCTTCTACAACGCCGGCAAGCGAAGCCTCGTCGCGGACCCCTCGCGTGGCGCCGACCGCGAAGCCGTTCGAGCGCTCGTCGGTTCGGCCGACGTCTGGCTCGACTCGACTCCGCCGAGCGAGCCGCTGCCCTGGGAGTTGGACGTCGACGCCGTCCGCGCCGCGAATCCGCCGCTGGTGATCGTTCGCGTCACGCCGTTCGGCCTGACCGGTCCGTACGCCGGCTTTCGATCCTCGGATCTGGTCGCGCAGGCGGCGGGCGGGATGGTCTTCACGAACGGATTTCCGAACGAGACGCCGCTCCAGGGTTTCGGTCTGCAAGCGTATCACGCCGCGTCTGCGTATTCCGTGATCGGCGCGCTGCTGGCGCTCCTCGAGCGACGGCGAAGCGGCCGGGGCCAAGTCATCGACGTGAGCCTTCAAGAAGCGGTGGCCGGCGCGCTCGAGGAGACCAGCGCCGCCTGGAACACCGAGCGGCGGATCGAGATCCGACGCGGCCCGGTCCACTGGACGCGGGTATTCCGCACCAGCCGCTGCCGCGACGGCTTCGTCATGCTCTGCCTCTTCTGCGACTGGACGACGCTCGTCGGCTGGATGATGGAGCGGGGCTTCGGCGCGGAGCTCGCCGCTCCAGAATGGGACGATTTCTACTATCGCCGCGAGCACTGGGAGACGCTCTACGCCGTGCTCGACCGCTGGGCGGCGGAGCAGACCGCCGAGGAGATTCTCGCAGGCGCGCAGCTCCGCCGCCTCCCGTTCGCCGCGGTGCGCGCGCCCGAGACATTGCTCGAGGATTCGCAGCTCGCCGATCGAGGATTCTTCTCGCCCATTCCCGGCACGAGCCGTCGCTTCCCGGGAGCGCCGTTTCGGATGTCGAAGACACCGCTGGTGACGCGGTCCGACGAACCACGGCTAGGAAGCTCTTCGTGGCCGGCGCCAGCATGTGCTCCTCGTCCCGACCCTCCCGCCGCGCAGGGCTCAGGAGGAGCGATCGCCTTTCGTCGCGAGAGGGGGGCCCCGAGGATCTGGTCCTCCGGGAGAGAGGGTCAGGCTGAAAGGCAGGCTACCCGCCGCGTTCTCGAGGGCGTTCGAGTCCTCGACTTCACCCACGTCGTTGCGGGCCCGATCGCCACTCGCATCCTCGCCGACCACGGCGCCGAGGTGATCAAGGTCGAGCGCACGGTGACGCTGGATCTCGGCGAGCGGCGCGGCGGGTTCTTCGGTGACCTGAATCGCGGCAAGCGAAGCCTCATCCTCAACATGAGCGATCCGCGCGGCGTCGATCTCGCCAAGCGCCTGGCGGCCCGGAGCGACGTGGTCGCCGACAATTTCAGCGCGCGGGTCATGGGCAACTGGGGGCTGGACTACGAGGGCTTGCAGAAGCTTCGAGCGGACATCATCGCAATCGGCATGTCGGGCTTTGGCAAGACGGGCCCGCAGAAGGACTACGTGAGCTTCGGCCCCACGCTGCACGCGCTGTGCGGTCACACGATGCTGATGCGACCTCCGGGAAGGGACCCGGCAGGCTGGGGCTTCTCGCATTCCGACGTGTGCGGCGGCTTGAACGGTGCGCTCGCCGTGCTCGCCGCGCTTCATCACCGCGCGCGCACCGGCGAAGGGCAATTCATCGATCTCTCACAGCTCGAGAGCGTCACCGCCTACATGGGGCCCATGCTTCTCGACCTCGCGAACAACGGGACGGTGCCCGAGCCGGTGGTCAACCGCTCCCAGGAAGCGCGCGGAGCGCCGCACGGCGTGTATCGCTGCTCGGGCGAGGACCGGTGGGTGGCGATCTCGATCCTCTGCGACGAAGACTGGGGCCGGTTCGGGGACGTCGTCGGCGAGCCGTGGACCACCGATCCGCGCTTCACGACCAACGGGGCGCGCCTCGAGCACGCCGCCCTCCTCGACGACGTCATCGAGCGCTGGACGGGCACGCGGAGCCCCGAAGAGGTGACCGCCCTCTGCCAGCGCTCTGGCGTCGCCGCGTTCACCGTGGCCAACGGCGAGGATCTTTGCGCGCGTGACCCGCACCTCCAGTGGCGAGGCTACTGGGCACGCTTGCGCGACCCGGAAGGACGAGTGCTTCAGCTCGATGGCGTTCCGCCGAAGCTCTCCGAGACCCCGGGCTTCGTCGAGTCGCCGGGGCCGCTCCACGGCGAGCATACGGACCGCGTCCTGCGCGACGTGCTCGGGCTCTCGGCGAGCGAGATCAGCGAGCTCCGCGCGCAGAAGATCGTCGCCTGAGCGGCTTTGTCGCCCTGGAGGGTGGTGCCATCAGAACTTTGCTTTCAATCGATCTCGATGGATCCATGTCCAGACGCCCGGAATCCGAGCCCGGCGCGGCCCTTACGCGCGATCGACGCGTTTTCCGACGAACCCAGTGATGGATGCGGAGTGGCCCTGCCCTGAGGAGGGCTATAGCTTGGGCAACTTCGGCAGCCTTGGGTTCATGTAGTCCCAGGGCTGGGCACTCGCGGTATAGATATCCTGGCTTGGCTGGAACGTACTCGGGTCGTCCAAGCTTCCGACTCGAATCGTGACCATGTCAGGGCGGGAGCCGGGTTCGCCGAAGAGTGGCGATCCGCACCCCGCGCAGAAAAATCGCCGGGTCTTGTGGCCGCTGTCCGCGGTGAGCTCGAAAGACTTGGGGTCCCCTCTTGTGAGCGCGAAACCCGAGCTCGGCACGGCGAGGATCGGAGCGAAGGCACTGCCAGTCTCTCGTTGACAATCCCGGCAGTGACAATTGAGCGAGAAGAGCGGCTCCGCCGTACATTCATAGCGAACCGCGCCGCAGGCGCAGCCGCCGAAAAACGCAGCAGGCATGGAACGACCCTCCATTTTCCTGTTTCCGCCATACCATCTCGACCGGTTATGGCCGACTCAGCGCCGGAAGTTCCGCCGGTACGTGACGTAATTTGCACAGACGTACGCACCGAGCTTCTCGGCTGTCCGCCGCGATGGCCAGTTGTCGTCGAGGACCAGAGTGTAGCTGAGATACTTCGCGCCGCGCTTGACGAGCTCGAGGTAGGTCCGCGCAGCCATCCCGAAATTCACCCCGCGCCCGCGCGCCGATTCGCGGACGCCGATGCCGAGAAAGTTGAGCTTCTCGTCGTCCCGCACTGCGTGGCCGGGCTTGGTGACCGCTAGGGCGCTGACTTCGGGAACGACGGCGAGAAACCCGACGGGGACACCGTCGCGGTACGCGAGGAGAGAGGTGTCGAGCGCGCCAGCCGGCGCGAACAGGCCGAGCAGGACCGCCATCTCGTCCTGGGAGAAGGCTGTCCAGCCCCAGTGCGTCTTGAACGTGTCGGCCCAGGTGTCGGTGAAGTGCGCGATCCGCGTCGATTCCGGCATGTCGGCGAGCGGCACGAGCTCGACACCCGACCGCCGGCACGCCTCGAGCGCGCTCTGCCAGCGGGCGACGAGATCCGATGTCACCGCGATCTTGTAGTCGACCCAACCCTTCTCGGTCTCGAAGCCAGCGTCCTTCAGGAGCGAGTGGTAGTAAGCCGGATTGTGGCGAAGGACTTCGGGCGGCAGCGAGTCGTACTCGTCGACGACGAAGGGCGTTTCGAGCATGCCCATGCCGGCGCGCGCGGCAACGGCGCCCTGCGATGCGAGCCACTCGCAGGTCTCATCCATCAGCTGCCGCACGGCGCTGCGACGACCTTGGAGTGCCTCGAACATGACGACGTGGCCGAGCTTCTCGTTCCAGTGGCGCTGGTAGCGCTCGTCGACGATCGCGAGAGCGCGTGCGACGATCGCTCCGTCCTCGCACGCGGCGAAGGGCCGGATCCGCCGCTCGGCGTTGAACGGGCTTTCGCCGAGGAGGATCGGCAGTTCGAGCTCGACGGTGGCGGGCCAGTGGGCGCCGCGGCCTTCGTAGACACGGTCGTGGAAGAGCACGAACTCAGTGAGCGGTTCGCGTCCCGTCGGCGTCTCGATGCGAATGGTCATCGCTCGTCCAAAAGACGGCCTCAAACCCCGATGTTTGTATCACGCCGGAAATTCCTTGCGTAGGGGAGGCACGGCGGTACGCGGCGGTAGCGTGGCTTCTCCCCGCGTGTTACCGTTCTCGTGTGGGAGCCCGCATTCGCATTCTGCGGATCGTCGTCCTCTTCGTGACCCTGTTCGCCGCTACGCCCCGCGTCTCGGCGGAGCTCCCGCCCGTCGGAACGGTCGTCAACAAGGACAACGCCGAGAAGTACAGCGAGGTGCTGAACCCGACACAGCAGTACATGCTGAAGCACGGCGCCACGATGCCGGTCACCGAGTACCGCAAGTACGAGTGGCAGCCGGCGTACAAGGAAGCGACGGAGAAGTATGCGAGCCAGGTCCACCTGAGCCCGGACGGCCGCGACATCGTCAACTACGTGGCCGGTGCCCCGTTCCCGGTCATCGACGAGAACGACCCGCAGGCGGGCGCGAAATGGATGTGGGACCACGAGCAGGGGCCGAAGTACACCGACAACGTAGGCGTCGGCTGGAACACGGAGCTCGTCAACAACCGCGGCGAGCGCGAGCGCTTCTTCGGTTCGAACTTCTGGCGGCGCATGATGTGGCGCGGCCGGATCGTGCTCGATCCGAAGCCCGTCGTGCCGCACGAACCCGCCATCGGCTACTCCGAGCAGTGGGGGCCGCTGCACGACCCGAACGACCTGAAGGGCGCGGGCGTCCTCAACTTCCGCTACGTCTCGCCCGACGTGCCCGACGATTCCTACCTCTATGTCCCGGAGCTGCGGAAGGTGCGCCGGCTGTCGATGGCGAACCGCTCCGACGCGTTCTGGGGGACCGACATCGACATCGACTCGATCTGGACGTGGAACTCGAAGCTCTCGTTCTGGACCTTCAAGTACCTCGGCACGCACAAGCAGCTCACGGCGTTCCACTCGGGCGGCTACGCGCAGCGCGAGGCTCTCTGCGCCCAGCCGGACGGCGCGTCCGGGATCAAGGCCTTCTTCTGCTGTGTGAACCACGAGCTGCGCGACATCGTGATCGTCGAGGGCACGCCGACCGGCTTCACCCAGTATGCGTTCAGCAAGCGCATCGTCTACATCGACAAGGAATCGCTGATGGCCCTGTTCAACGAGGGCTACGACCAGGGCGGCCAGCTGTGGAAGACCGCTTACATCTACGGCGACGCGGGGAAGTCGCCGCACGACATCGAGCGCCAGCCCGACGGCTCGATCAAGGTCGTCCCGACCAAGACGCTGAATCCGCCGTCGTACTCGCACGAGCGCGTCGGCGCCTCCCACGGCGGCATGGTCGACATGCAGCTGAATCACGCCTCGAAGTGGGATGCGCCGGACGCCTACCTCTATCCCAATCCCGGCGTGGGGCACGCTTACGTGGACGAGCCGCGCGACTGGAACACGCCCGACACCTTCACGATCAACTACTTGATCAAGAGCGCGGGGTTCTAGCGGACGGCGGCGTCCTTCTCCGGCCGTGCTCGGCGAAGACGCGCTGCCCCAAGGATTTTGTCAGCCTGCCCCGCCACTTCGGCGCAATAACAATACCTGATCGGCGTAGCCGACGTTCAGGAGCTCCACCCCGCAGCGCACCTCTTCCTTATCGGTCGAAATCTGCCAGGGGCGGTGGTAGGGACAAGGCGCAGGAAGAGGGCATGAGGCCCCGACTCGCGAGAGGAAGGCAATGAGTCGCACGCTCAAAAGTATCTGGTGTGAAGGCTGCCTTCATCCGATCGACGAGGACGATCCCGACGTCGTGTTCGCCGTTAAGCACATTCCTGACTTCGACCATGAAGTCGTGTTCCACCGCCGTTGCTTCTCCGCCGGGCACCCCCTTTACTCGGAGCTCCCTGCTCGGTCGATTTTTTCAGAAGCGAGATCGCGCGCTCGACAACCACGGCCGCCGCGAGGGACGACCCGCAGACATCCGCCCCGGCCAAGCGTCCGTGCTCGAGAGAGGCAACCGCAAGATCACAAAGGAGGTATCCGACTTGGCGCGATCCGGGGAAAGCTGAAGTCGACGGCGTTTCTCGAAATTACCGGCAGCGATGGATCCGCGCGGAGAGTACCCTGCAGGGCGAGATTCGGTGGGCCGTGGGTGAGCGTCCAACTCAACGAAGATGTCGTCCTCGAATCCGGGATCTCATACCGCTTGGTTCTCCTCAGAGAGGATGGAGTACCCATCGAGGGCGTGACGGCGTTCGAGTCCGATAGCGACCTTTTACGGCCTGTATCGTTGTCGTCACTAGTTTTCTGTCTGACGGCAGCCAAGGGGGCGAGAAGCCGGCGTAGCGAGTGACCGCACCGGCCGGGAATCGCCAGCCGCCGCGAGCGCAAGGAGCCGACCCCGACCGCCCCCGAAGCGGGGCTCAGTTAGCGATCGTGCGTGCCTCGCGCAGCGCCTCGTTCCGGCCCTGCAAGAGAGCCCAAACCGCCACGAGGCACACGCCCGTCACGAACGCCGCGATCATCAGGGTCGCCCCGCGCGGATAGCTCGACACCGTGAAGTTGGCGATCTGTTTCGTTCCGAAGATCGCGGGGGTGAACGGCTCGACTTTCATCGGCGCCTGCGGGTCCAGGTAATGGCCGAGAACGTACATCCGGTAGATGAAGCGGCCGAGGGCGAAGAGCGTGACGTAGGTGCTGAGCACGGCGAGATCCACCAGGATGCGCACGTCGCCGATCGCGGCGCAGCGGAGCGTCAGCAAGATGAGAAGTCCGATGGCGAAGGGCATCCAGCCGAGGTCACTCAGCTGTTCGCGGTTGATCGGGGTCATGCCGATATAGTGGTTGAGCGTGTTGATCTCCTGGATGTGCTGACCCTCGTTTCCCCCTTCGACTTTGTAAAGATAGATGTCGAGGGTGAGGCCCCTTGGGTATTGCGGCGCCTTCATCGAGATGTTCCAAAGCGGGAAGACGAAGCTCAAGGCGAGCGGCAGGATCAGCACGGCCAACACCGCGCGGGCCCGCATCTGAATGGGCCGCGAAAGAAACTCCCAGAATTTGTGAATCGGCTCCCTCATTGCTGACCTCCCTTCGGAATCCTCGCGCGCAGCACCGCCTTGCGCGTCACACTAGATCGTCGCGTCGGAACCGCCAAAAGCCGGCGAGCCAGGCGAGCGTGCCCACCAGGAGTGGCCAGACGACGCCGAGCGCGAACAGACGGCCGGGACCCAAACGGCTGGCGAGGAAGAACCCCACCGGCCCGAGCACCGACAGCTCCGGGTCGGCCGAGGATAGCAACGCCATGCGCGCCGCCTGGACGGGGTTGAGCGCGGCAAGCACGAAGACGCCCTCCGGCCGCAGCCGCCATTGGAGCATCATGCCGATCAGGGCGAAGTCGAGGAGCGCAATGCTCGCCGCGTAGGTGAGCAGTACGTAGGTCTGGGCCCGCGTCTGCCGGCGCACGGTGGTCGAAATCAGGAGGCCGACACCGACGAACGCCCACAAGAGCGCCGCGCTCACCGCGACGGTGCGGGCGACGAAACCCCACGGCAGCCGCTCGCCCAACATGAAATGCGCGTAGAGCACGAGCGCCATCACCAAGGCGACGAGCGGGAGCAGGAGCACGAGGTAGCGCACGAGGCTCACGGCGAGATAGTAGCCAGCGCGCGAGAACGGATGGCTGAAGAGTAACTCGAGCGCGCCGCTCTCGCGCGCCTGGATTACGACCTGCCCGGTGCCGGTGAGCGCAAGCAGCGGCAGCACCAACAACAGCGCGTGGTAGAATGACGTGAGCGCGCGACCCATGCCGGTGAAACCGAGGATGCTCGACTCTCGCAGGCCGACCAGCATGAAGCTGCCGGCGAGAATGGCGTAGAGCCCCCCGCAGAAGAGCAGCCAGCGCGAGCGCAAGACCTCCGCGAGGTCGAGGCGCGCAACGGCCACGATGTCCCGAGTGAGGGCCATCGCCGCCTCAGCGCACCGGGCGCTCGCGACGCCCGCCGTCCCCTCGCCGATCGGCGAGGACCAGAGCGCGAGCGCGATCGACCGAAAGGGCACCTGCCGTACCGGCTTCCACTGCGCCGAGCCCCCACCCCATCGGTGAAGCAGCGACGGCCAGAAACCCGATGGCGGATTCTGGTCGCCAGCGATCCTCCCGCAGATCGTGGAACCACGCCGCATGGACGACCGTCATGTGCCCCGCGCGGTAGCTGAAGTAGCAGCCGGGGTCGTCGAAGAACAGCACGTCACCTTCGGCCGTATGGAGCTGGACGGCGAAGGCGGGCTCTCCGAGAAGCATGCCGCAATGGGCGCACGGTTGACGGTCCCAAGCGACCGGTACCGGGCCCGTCGGCGGCGTGCGCGACCCGACGATCGCCCAGAGCACGACGCCGGCGACCACGAGAACGCCAGCGCCCGTGACGATCAGCCCGACTCGCATTCTTCCGTGGCGCGCGGTTCGCCAGGCCGCCGCCGCATGTGGCGCGGGGCTCCGCGCGGCCTCAGCATGCACCCGCGCCCCCGGTCGTCCCGTCGCCGCTTTCGACCGTTTCGACGTCGCGCACCAGGAGATCGCTGAGGTCGCCCTGCAGCTCGGCAACGAGACGGAGAAGCTCCGCTGCCTTGTCAGCACGCGGCACGGTCTTCGCCCACCAATAGCCGGTACCCGGCGCGAAGCCGTGCGCGCGCAGCCACCGCGCTCGCGCGTCGGAAGTCGCTCGCACCTCGATGACGCTCGTCGCGCAGCGCGCGAGGAAGGCATCGAGTGGTCCGTTCCAGGCCACGCGGCCCTCCTCCAGGAGGATCACGTGATCGATGAGGTGGCGCAGCACCTCCAGACGGTGCGAGCAGAGCACCAGGGTCGCGGGAGGAAGGGCGCCGAAGATCGCGTAGAAACGGCGACGCGACGTCGCATCGAGGCCCGCGGTCGGCTCGTCCATGATCACCAGAGAGGCTTCGGCCGCGGCCAGCGCGAGGGCGATCATGAGCTTCTGCTTCATGCCCCCGGACAGGTTGCGCAGCGGTCGGTTGCCGACCGCGCCGATGTCAAGGCCGAGCTCCCGCCCGCGGGCGGCGATTACCGAAGGGGCAAGGCCCCGGACCGTGGCGACTGCGCCGACCAAGTCGCGCACGCTTACAGTGAGGGCCGGCACAGCTTGGGGCACGTAGGCGAGTCGTTCCGCCAGCAGAACCCGGTCGGCAAAGGGAGAGAGGCCGCCGATCCGGACCGTGCCCTCGGCGGCAATCATTCCCATCAGGATGCGTGTGAGCGTCGATTTCCCGGAGCCGTTCGGTCCAATGAGGCCCACGCGGCTCCCCTCGGAAATCGTGAGCGTGACGTCGTCGAGTGCGGTGACGTTCCCGAACCGCTTGGTGACGTGCGCGAGCTCGATCCTCACGGGACCGACCCGATCGTGAGCGGCGCCATGCGCGGAGCCGGGTCGACGAGCAGGGTACGGGGTTGAAAGAGCGGAACGATGAAGCTGATGGCCTCGACCAGGGCGAGTGCGGGCGTCCCATACAAGAATGCGAGCGGCGGATAGGTGCCGACCAAGCGGTTGCTCAGGCTGCGCAGCTCGTATGGAACGTCGCCGAGCCCATCGCCGTCCAAATCGTAACCCACGTAGTCGTCGAAGTCGTTGCCGCGCCAGACAACGTCGAGCGCGTCACCCCCGCCATCGACTCGTACTTGCTGGAAGTTGTCACGAAAGCTGTTGCCGGTGAAGACGTTCTCGTGCGGGCTCGAGTGGAACAGCACGGCGGTTTCGCCGAGGCGGACGATGTTGCCCTCGAAGCGATTCGGCATCCCCGGCACGAACGGCGAAGAGTCGACGTAGATGCCGATGGTGTTCTTCACGAGGACGTTCCCCTGCACGGTGAGCCCGCTGGACTCTTTGAGACCGAGGCCGAATCCCGCCGCGCCGCCGGAAGCGGCCATCAGGTTGTCGCGCAGCTCGACCTGCCGCGAATACATCAGGAAGACGCCAACGACGTTTCCCACGTATCGGTTGCCGGCAACCACGTTCTGGTGACTGTACATGAAATGGGTGCCGTAGCGGCTGCCGGTCACGAGGTTGTCGACGATCCGGTTGCGCGAGGAGTACCAGACGACGACGTCGCGCCCGTCCACGACCGTATTGCCTTCGACCGTCGAGTCGTAGACCTCCCAGAGGCGGAGCGCGTCACCCCGCAATCCGAGCATCGGCTGGCGACGGCAGATGATCCGGTTACTGCGAACGACGACCGCGTGCGCCTGCTCCACGGTGATCCCGAAGACGGCGTCGCGCACAGTCACCCCTTCCACGCGGACGCGGTCGGCGGCGATGAGGATCCCCGCGTCCTGTTTGTCGTAACGGGAGCCGCTGCCGGCGACGCTGATACCGAGAAGGGCTGCACCCGAACCGGAAACTCGGACGGTGGTACCCTGGCCGTCACTCTCCACAACAGCGTCTCGCGGCCCCCAGAGCGTGACGCTGCGGGCGATCGTGATCGGTCCGGCGTAAGTTCCCGGCGCAAGGCATAGGGTATCGCCGTCAGAGACCGTATCGAGCGCGGCTTGGAGGCCGGCTCCAGGCCCAACGGCTCGGCAGTGCTCGGGACGGGGCGGCCGCACCTCCGGTGCGGAGGGGAGAAGGGCGGGGACGCGGGCCGCCGCCTCGGGCGCGCCGGAGGCGGTCGTGGATTCCGCGTCGTGTAGGTCTACGACCGCCGCGACGGGGTGTCCGCCCTCGTCGGCGCGGGAAGCCACGGATCCACCCGCGCCGACGAGCATCGCACCCGCGAGGAAGGCCGCGAGCGCCCGGGCCGCGCTCAGCGTTTCGCTTCTCCGGTAGGCTCGACCAACAGATACCCCGCCATCTCGAGGTGCAAGGCCGAGCAGAACTCGGTGCAGTACATCGGGAAGACGCCCGGCCGGTCGGCCTTGAAGGTGACGTTGTTGTGCTTGCCGGGCTCCAAGCTCAGGTTGATGTTGTAAACGTCGAGGCCGAATCCGTGGGTGGCGTCCTGTGTCTGCTCGAGGTTGGTGATGTGCAGGTGCACGGTATCGCCTTGCTTCACGCGCAGGGTGTCGGGTGTGAAGTGGCTGCGGACCGCGGTCATGTAAACGTGTACGCCATCCGCCGTGCGCTCGACGCGCTCCTTGCCGCCCTCCACGGCGTTCGGATCCTTGCGACCGAGGACCGGGTTGGTGCCCACCGGTTTGTAGACGGCAATGGGCTTCAGCTTGTCGACCTTGATCATCTGCCCGTAGTGCGGCTCTCCCGTCGGCAACGGCATGTCGTAGAGGAGCTGCATGCTCTCGCCGCTGATGTCGATCAGCTGAAAATTCTGGGGTTGCAGCGGTCCTACCGGCTGGAAGCGGTCGATCGACCACTTGTCCATGGCTACCACGTACTTCCCATCGGGGCTCACGGTGTCGCCCTCGGCGGCCGCTAGGTGCCCGACGTTGTAGTGGCACGGAATCTTCTGGACGACCTTGAGGTCTTTCCGCGACCACTTGGCGACCGCCGACTCGAGGAAGAGGGTGGTGTAGGCGAAGCCCTTGTCGTCGAACTGCGTATGCAGCGGGCCGAGACCGATCTCCACCTGCCCGCGGATCACGTCCTGAAAGGGCAAGATCGGGATTCCGAAAGCGTCCGCGCCGGCGAACTTCTTCTGTTCGATGGCCTGCTTGATCTTCTCGAAGCTGTATACCGTACCGTGCGTGTCGAGCTTGCCCGCGACCACGATCTCCGTTCCGTCCGGTGTGACGTCCACGCCGTGCGGGCTCTTCGGCTCTGGGACGAGCGTGAGCACCCCCTCGGCGGCGGCGACCTCGATCGGGAGCACCTTCATGCCGGCGATTGTCTTGGCCTTCCCCGCGGCGACCAATTCCTCGCCCTTCTTCCAGTTCACGACGTGGAGATAGTCCATGTCGTTCTGCGAGGCCCCGGACTCGAGCGAGGGCTTCCCCTCGGCGTTGCCGCCGTGCGCCATCTCGGTGTCGAAGCTGTTCGTGAACGACCAGCCCTCGCTCACGAGCTTCCCGGCGTCGGAGAGGTCCTGCATGTACGGTGGCAGCTCGATCGCCCACGAGCGGGCTGGGTCGATGCGGCCCTTCTCGCGGTCGAACTTCCAGTAAATCACCGCGCCGCGGTAGCTCTTCTGGAAATCCTCGAGCGGTGCGTAGGCGCCGCCGAGCGGCGTCGGATACTGCGAGTTCTCGATCACGTACTCGGTGTTCGGCGTGACGAACGCTCCGCCGTGGTCGCTCTGGATGAGGCCGCTTCGGACGATCTGGACGGTCGTGAAGTCCTCGAGATTGACGACCGCGATGCGCGCGTTCGCCTTATCGTTTAGGAAGAGATACCGGCCGTCGTAGTCGCCCTTGGTCTCGCTGAGGGCGGTGTGATGATCGTCGGCCCAGGTGAGGATCTCGCCCGCCGGCGAGCCTGCCTTGAGGATGGCTTTGGTGTCGTCGTCGAACCCGAAGCCCTGCCACGGCTCGGGCGTGAACACCGCGACGACCTTGAGAATCCGCATGCTCGGCACGCCGATCACGAGCAGCTGGCCTCCGTGCCCGCCCGAGGCGAAGAGCACGTATTCGTCGCGCTTGCCGGGCGGCACGTAGGTCTTGAGCGCGCCGACCACGTCGGACTCGTTGAGGCCACGCTGTTTCATCAGGTCGGCCACGCTCGGGCCGCTCGGTGCGGCTGCCGCTGCCTCCCCCACGCTGATGACACCCCCCGGTCCGGACCCTGACTCGCACCCGAGCAGGAGCCCGAAAGCCGCGATGACCACCGCGAGAGCGATACATCCGTCGAAGCCGGGGTTACTCTTTCGCATCGGAACCTCCCTCCGGGGATTTGCCCCAGCTGCTAGTGCTTCTCGGCGAGCTCCCGCACGGTCGCGCGAATTCCTTTGACGACGTCCGGTTTGGCGCTCAGATCGGGGTTGCCCGGCATCGTCGGGCTCTTTCCGACGGCGATGCCGCCGTATTGAATGATCTTCTCGATGTACTCGTCATTGACGCTCTTCTGCCACTGCGGGTCCGTGAAGTTTCGCGGCTTCGGATTCAACGCTGCAGCGCCCGGGCCATCGCCCTTGCCCGACGGCCCATGACACACGCTGCACCGGGTGCTGAAGATTTCTTGCGCCTCTTTCATCGCCGCCTCGGGCACCGGACCGCCATTCTTCTCGTCGGCGACCACCGCGATCGAAGCGGCGAGGACACCCGCCGCTGCAAGAAGGACGACCACGCGTTGAGTGAAGCCGTTCGTGGTCGCATCGGTTCTGATCATGTCTCTCCCAAATCCCCCTGCCCACTTGCAATTGAACGTTAGATGAGCACCGCATCTGTGGCGGCAAGTACCGTGCCATCTAATAATCGATCGATCCGTGTACATTTGTTTGTCTCTTTCCTATGCGCTGGAATCACTAGTCTCAAAGCGTCCCAGAAATGAGAAAGGATTCGCGGCTGGCTCTGGCGCGATAGATCAGACCCGTCTGAAGGCGCGGAGCCCTCCAAGCCGACCGCTCGAAGTCCCTTCTCACTTATCGGCGAGACACCGGAGGAGCGCAGAGAGCCCGGCCCAGTTCTGACGGAACGAAAGAGGAGCACGCGCATCATCCCCGATCGAAGGGGGGCGACGCCGGCTTCGACGTCGATCACGACACCGGCCGAAGCGAACCGACGCCGACGGGTTGCTCAGACGGTGGCGAGCGCCTCCCCCGGCGGCAGCGAATAGCGGAAGATCCGCGCGACGACGCTGCCGAACTGTTCCCAGAAGCTCCCGGTGTTGTACGCCTGCTCGTGGCGCTCGCAGATCTCCCGCACCGAAACCGCGATCTCCGGATAACGCGCGGCGGGAATGTCCGGGAAGAGATGATGCTCGATCTGATGGCTGAGATGACCGGACAGAATGTGGAAGAGGCGGCTGCCCTCGAAATTCGCCGAGCCGGCCAGCTGCCGGAGGTACCACGCGCCGCGGCTCTCTTCCCTCGTCTCTTCCTCACTGTAGACCCGAACCCCGTCGGGGAAATGTCCACAAAAGATGATTCCGAATGCCCAAATGTTGCGGATCAAGTTCGCGAGCAAGTTACCGGTCAAGACGCGCGGCGCGTTCCAAAGGGCGAGCGCGGGAAAGAACGCATAGTCCTTGAAGAGTTGCCAGCCCGCCTTGCGGAGGAAGGGACGGGCTCGCTCCGCCAACTCCGCGAGAGGCCGCTTCCCCGCGAGGAATTCCTCGACACGCAGGTCGTGGGCTCCGACACCCCATTGGAACCCGAGCGCCAGCGCCAACGCGTAGAGCGGCTGGCCAAGATACGCGGGCACCCAGCGCTGCTCCGGGTTCATGCGCAGAAGGCCGTATCCGACGTCGCGGTCCTTGCCGAGGATGTTCGTGTACGTGTGGTGCTCGAAGTTGTGCGAGCGGCGCCACGCGTCGCCCGTGCAGACCGTGTCCCACTCGTAGGTGCGTGAGTCGAGGTCGGGATCGCCGATCCAGTCGTACTGCCCGTGCATGACGTTGTGGCCGATCTCCATGTTCTCGAGGATCTTCGCGGTCGCCAGCGCTGCAACACCGAGAGCGAAGCTAACGGGGCCCGGACCAAAATGAAGCAGCACGCGACCCGCAGCCTCGCCATAGCGTGCAGCTCGGATGACGTTACGAATGTGGTCCAGGTCGCGGCTGCCGAGATCGGCGGCCAGCTGCCCGCGCAGCGAGTCGAGCTCACGGCCGAAGGATTCGACCTCGTCGGGCGACAATGCCTTGCTGGTCGTTCTCATCGTGTTTTGCTCCTTCAAATACTCAACTCCACATCCGAGCGCGCCACGGAGATGCAGAGCTGAATGTCTTGCTCGGGCGCGGACGAGACTTCGCCGGTGAGCACGTTCTGGACCGTTCCGCTCCTCTTCCGGCACTTGCAGCTTTGACAAATCCCCTTGCGGCATCCGTACGCGGGCCTGGCGCCGGCTCGCTCAGCTTGCTCGAGGAGCGTTCGCCTGCCATCGCTCACGAAGGTTCGGCCGGAGCGAAGCAGCGTGACGCTGGCTTCGGCACCGGCGGCGCCCGGTAGCGGCGTCGGCGGCACGAAGCGCTCGCGGCGCAGCCGGCCAAGGAGACCGTGCTGCGCCCACAGGCGCTCGACTTCCGTCATCAGCGGCGGCGGGCCACAAAGGAAGGTCTCGCGATCCGCGAAATCGGGGACCAGGCTGCGAAGCGAGCCTTCGCTGAAGTGGCCTCGGCGATCGAACCCACGCGTGAAGCGGATCACGAGACGAAGGCCTCGATGCTCCTTCGCCAGGGCCACGAGGCGATCGTGGAAGATCACGTCGCCACGCGTCGGCGCGTAATGGAGAAGAACGACGTCGTCGAGACGACGGCGGTTGGCGAGCTCGAGGAGAAGCGAGAAGATCGGCGTGATGCCGCTCCCGGCAGCCACGAAGAGAAGCTTCCGGGGAATCGGATCGGGAAGCACGAAGGCGCCGGCCGCCGCTGCGATCACGACGGCGTTGCCTATCCGCGCCCGGTCGTGAAGCCAATTCGACACGCATCCGTGGCTGATCCGCTTGACCGTGATCGTGAACGATCGGCCTCCGCTCGGCGCCGACGAGATCGAGTAGCAGCGCCGCCGGCGGACGCCGTCGATCTCCACGTCGATGGTCACGTACTGTCCGGCTGCGAAGGACGGCCAACGTCGGCTCGGCCAGAGAGCGAACGTCTTGGCGTCAGGCGTCTCCTCGACGATGTCGGTGATTCGCGCACGGACTTCGCGGAGGGACAAGACTGGGTCGACCTCGCGCAGCCAGAAATCGACCTGGCGGTCGAGAAATAGCCTAGTCGCAAGAGTTCCGAAGACACCCGCTTCCACGCTCATGGCGTACGCTCATGCACTTAGTTCGACTCGGCGGAGACCGACCGGCCGATGGCCAGCTCGGCGGCGAACCTCACGCGCCAAGAACCCTAGCTACCACGTGGCGCGCACTCGTCTAGGGGGCCCTCGCTCTTCCCGCGAAAGACCGTAGCTTGACAAGGCTCAGCCTGCGCGAGGTCGTGGGCCACACCGGCTTCGTCCCGCCGCCCGCGTTGGTCGTAAAGCGGGGTGGGAGGAAGGGAGGGAGGCGTCGTCCGCAGACTATGGGTCACCGCTCGTCGTGGCTATCCTCCGGTGCTATTACTTCACGAGGCCGGTTCGCGCGGCGGCGTTCTTCCATGCCGAGGATTTCGCAACTGAATATCAGTCGGGTCTAACGACGAGTTTCAGTCAACAGGAGGGGCGGATGTGCCAATCATGCGGTGACGCACGACACATCGATGAACCGGTCGTTCCACGACGGGGTTTTCTGAAGCTCGCAGGTGGTGCGGCAGTCGGCTTCGCCGTCGCCGGCCGGGCGTTCGCGGAGGAGGCCAAGCGGCCGCCGAAACCGGAGAACGTCGTCTCCCCCGACGTAGCGCTCGAGCGCCTGATGGCAGGCAACAAGCGCTACGTGGAAGGGGTCGCGCGACGGCACGACTTCAAAGCCGAGCGCGAAGCCCTGTCGATGGGACAGAACCCGTTTGCCGGAATCCTGAGTTGCGCCGATTCGCGCGTCGCGCCGGAGTACGCGTTCGACACCGGCCGCGGTGATCTCTTCGTCGTACGCGTAGCGGGCAACTTCGCTACCGACGACGGAGTCGCCAGCTTCGAGTATGCAGCGCAAGTCCTGAGCACGCCGCTCATCATGGTTCTCGGACACGAAGCGTGCGGCGCGGTCAGTGCAGCGATCAAATCGATCAAGGATAATACCACGCTCCCGGGCCATCTCCCGTCACTGGTCACGAGCATCAGTCCCGCGGTCGAGGCCGTGCTCGACAAGCCGGGGGATACGCTCACTAACGCCATCAGGCAGAACGTCATCCTCAACGTCGCGAAGTTGAAGACCGCCGCGCCCATTCTCAGCAAATCCGTCGAGGACAAGAGGGTCCAAGTCGTCGGCGCGGTGTACAACCTCGCCAACGGGCGGATCGAGTTGGTGACCTGATACGGAGCCCATTCGGGCAAAGCGACAAAGGGAGGCGAGCCGTACAGGAACGCGATACCGCGCGCGAGGAGCTCGAACGCCTCGGTCGGGCCCGCGGACGCTGAACGGAAGCAATCGGGCAGCGCCTCGAGGGCAAGAGCGGCGATTGCGCCGAAGGCCACCGGGTGGTAAATTCAACAGTACGATCCTGACTGTCCGGCGCGAGAAATCCCGTTCCACCCCGCTTTCCGCGACTCTCCCGCACCCCACTCTCAGGAAGTCTCGGCAGCGGTAACAGGTACCGTCGCCGCAAGAACCCAACCTGAGGCTCGACGGAAGTGACGGCCGGTTTGTGCACGCTCAGCCGCGAGGATCAACCGGATGGTGTCCGTCAGCGAGCTATCGAGGATCGAAAGCATACTGCGACAGGGAGAGCACAGTGGAGATCGTGGCAAAATCTGCAAGGAGTACATCGGCAAGATACGCCGGTGGTTGGCGTCGGGCGAGAGTCCCGCTGACGTGCGACGGAAGCTCGAGGTCCTTGTCGCGCGTTTCGGGAACGTCCGGTACTAGAGAGCCACGGGCGAGGAAGCATCGGGGGTGAATCGACATGCCTCAATCCCTAAACCCCTTTCTTTGGAAGTTCTGGCGGTTGCGATTTGCGAGGTACGAACATCATGCCATCCAATACCATCGACACCTCTTTTGGCGATTCTGGTGGAGGCTTCCCGAGTGGCAGTGGTGACGATCGACCCCCCCTGAGGAATCGCGAGACGCCAGTCACATACTACTACTAGCCCGATATAGCCCGATCTTGCGACGGGCGTTGCACCCCCAATTGCTGAGGACTGAATTGCAACGCACGCCGCACTGGCAGCGGACCTAACCCAGCGCCGCCCAGCTGTGGGGAGTGCTCAGCGATCGCCGCCGCGGCGACCGGCGCTGCTCGAACCGTAGCCCGGCATCCAGGTTCGGCCCAACTTGCCGCCTCCGGCCTCCGCAGTGGCCTGCGAACCCTCGTCGATGATTTCGACCTTGCCGGCGTCGACGAGCTTCTTCAGCGGCGGATGCTCGGAGGCGTTTGAGGCGATCTGTCCGGTCTTTCCGGGGCCTAGATGTAGCCTCCTGCCACCGGGCAATGGGACGCTGACGGGCTTCTGAGTTTTGTTGGTGATGGTTTTCATCGCTGTGGAATTTGCGGGAACCTGCGGTAGGGTGATGGTCGCGTTGATCTCGAGGGATTACGTGCCATCATTCGAATGGCGCACACAACCTACCGCTGCGGCCGAAGCGCCACGTTAGCCGGTATTCGCGCGGAAGTTAAACGTCAGCTCGGGATCTCGGACACCGGCACTGCCTCTTGGGGCAGTTGGGCAGAGAATAGGATCACGGGAGCGGCCGCTGCGCCGGCACGATCCCGCGATCCACGCTAACACTCAGTACTCGGAATCCGCCGGCAAGCTCGTCCCCTTCTTTTCGGGCTTCTCGGTGATGAGGGCCTCGGCGGTGAGAAGGAGCCCCGCGACCGAAGCGGCGTTCTGCAGCGCCGAGCGCACCACCTTCGTCGGGTCGACGATGCCCGCTTTCATGAGATCCTCGTACTCCTCGGTCGCGGCGTTGAAGCCGTAAGCGCCCTTGCCGTTTCGCACCTTGTCGAGGACGACGGCGCCTTCCCAGCCCGCGTTCTGCGCGATCCAGCGCAGGGGCTCCTCGAGCGCCCGGTGGACGATCTTCACGCCAACCCTCTCCTCGTCACTGACTCTCAGGTTCGCGAGCGCGCTGCTCGCGCGCAGCAGCGCTACGCCGCCGCCGGGCACCACGCCTTCTTCGACCGCCGCGCGCGTGGCGTGCAGTGCGTCCTCGACGCGCGCCTTCTTCTCCTTCATCTCGACCTCGGTCGCTGCGCCGACGCGGATCAGCGCCACGCCGCCGACGAGCTTTGCGAGCCGCTCCTGGAGTTTCTCGCGGTCGTAGTCCGAGGTGGTCTCCTCGATCTGAGCGCGGATCTGCTTCACCCGTCCCTCGATGGCAGCCTTCTTTCCGGCGCCGTCGATGATCGTGGTGTTGTCTTTGTCGATGACCACCTTCTTGGCGTTGCCTAGATCCGAAAGGCTCAAGTTTTCGAGCTTGAGGCCGAGCTCCTCGGCGATCACCTTCCCGCCAGTCAGGATGGCCAGGTCCTCGAGCATCGCCTTGCGGCGATCTCCGAAGCCCGGCGCTTTCACCGCGACGCACGCAAGCGTACCGCGGATCTTGTTGACCACCAGCGTGGCCAGCGCCTCGCCTTCCAGGTCCTCGGCGATGATCACGACCGGCTTGCCTCCCTGGGCGACTTTCTCGAGCACGGGCAGCAGATCCTTCATGCTGCTGATCTTCGCCTCGTGGATGAGGATCAACGCATCTTCGACGACTGCCTCCATACGAGCCGGGTCGGTGACGAAGTACGGGGATAGATAGCCGCGATCGAATTGCATTCCCTCGACGATTTCGAGCTCTGTCTCGAGGCCCTTCGCCTCCTCGACCGTGATCACGCCTTCCTTGCCGACCTTCTCCATGGCATCGGCGATGATCGAGCCGATGGTCGGGTCGTTGTTCGCCGAGATCGTGCCTACCTGGGCGATCTCTTTCGGGTCTTTCGTCGATTTGGAGAGGCTCTTGAGCTCGTCGACGATCGCCACGACCGCTTTTTCGATGCCGCGCTTGAGCATCATGGGATCATGACCGGCAGCCACCATCCGGCAGCCTTCGCTGAAGATCGCGCGGGCCAGAACCGTCGCCGTCGTCGTGCCGTCGCCAGCCACGTCGGAGGTCTTGGACGCGACCTCCTTCACCATCTGCGCACCCATGTTCTCGAACTTGTCCTCGAGCTGGATCTCCTTCGCGACCGTGACCCCGTCCTTCGTCACGATGGGAGCACCCCAGGACTTCTCGATCATCACGTTGCGGCCCTTCGGACCCAAGGTCACGGTCACCGAATCGGCGAGAATCTTTACGCCATCGAGGATCTTTTCACGTGCTTCGGTACCAAACTGGAAACTTTTTGCAGCCATTGGATTGCTCTCCTTTGAACTCGGCGAACGATCAACTTTCGACGATGCCGAGGACGTCGTCCTCACGAAGAATCAGGTGCTCCTCGCCGTCGAGCTTGATCTCGGCGCCGGCATACTTCGCGAACAGAACCGTGTCGCCTGCCTTGACGTCGAGGGGGAAGACCTTCCCATCCTCGCGTCGACCAGGGCCGACGGCGACCACCTTGCCCTGCTGCGGTTTTTCCTTCGCGGTGTCGGGGATGATGAGGCCGCCTTTGGTTTGCTTCTCTTCCGCCAGCCTCTTCACGATCATCCGATCATGAAGCGGCTTCACCTTCTGACTCATAGTCGCCTCCATCTGCGAGTTGTTTCGAACGCCTACCGCCTTCTTTTCACCGCTCCCGCCAATGGCCAGACCCTACGCCGTCTCGATAACTTGGGCCTGACAATCCTTTTCATGTTGCGGAAGTATGAAAGCACACAACCGAGTGATAACGCCGAAAGCCACGAAGGCTATGAGGGAAGCCCCCTACTACTAGGAAAGCTTACCTCGATCCTTCTCGCCTGCTTGGTCGCCACATGTGTCTTTCAACGCACTTGGCGATGCGAGCCAATCACCAGCCTACTCTGAGTCGACGCCCTCAACGCGATTGGCTCTACAAAGCAGGTCCAGGCGCACCAATTCCGCGACGGACTCCACCTGCATCTTCTCCATGACGCGCCCGCGATGAATCTCCACGGTCTTTGGGCTGATACCGAGATCCGCCGCGATGATCTTGTTCGGCTTCCCGGCAATCACAAGATCCATCACCTCTCGCTCCCTCGGCGTGAGGTGGGTGAGCAGGGCGGCAAACTTCGCAGCCTCCGTTCGCACTTGCCGGGTCCGGCGATCGAGGTCGATAGCCTGGCGAATCCGCTCCAGCAACGACTGATCGCTGAACGGCTTTTGTATGAAGTCGATCGCTCCCCCTTTGAGGGCGCGGACGGCCATCGGCACCCTGGCGTGCCCCGTCATCATGATGATCGGTGGCGGCACCCCGCGCCGCCTGAGCTCTTCCTGCAGATCGAGGCCGGAGAGGCCTGGCATCCGCACGTCGAGAAGCAGGCAGCCAGGCTCCTCAGGCTTGTAGTCGGTCAAGAATTCTTGTGCCGTCGAGTAGCTCTTGACGCGGAGCCCGGCGGATTGAAAAAGCCAGCCCAGGGATTCCCTTAGGTCGGCATCGTCGTCTACGACGAAAACAGTCGACTCCGCTTCGTTCATGATCCCGGACTCCCGCTCTTCGCTGGGCGGCGCGGACGTCTTCTGGCGAGCTCAGCGACTGCCGCAACCAGTTCGTCTTGGCCGACGGGCTTTGACAGGTGCAAACGATATCCGGCGGCGAGAGCCGACTGCCGACCCATGGCGCCGGCGTGCGCCGTCACTGCGACGGCCGGCACGATTGCGGCGTCGCCCGAGCTGCGGGCTCGTATCGTTCGCATGAGCGCATAGCCGTCGACGTCGGGCATGCTGATGTCGCTGACTAGAACATCTTGCTGCTTCCCACCTCGTTGGAGGACGTCGAGAGCCTCGCGTGTCGAGGCCGCGGTCGTGACCGTCGCCCCACATGTCGTCAGCACGGTCGCCATGGACTCCAGTGCGTCCTCGTCGTCGTCGACCACCAGCACATGAACCCCACTCAAGTCCTCCATCCCGACGGAGGAGTCTCGAGCGTCGACGGACGGAGGCGACGGGACATAGGTCCGCGAAAGCAGCAGGGGCAACGTGAACGCAAATGTCGCGCCGCGGCCCTCTCCGGCGCTCTCGGCGGCGACTTTGCCGCCGTGGAGCTCGACGAGATTGCGAACGATGGCCAGTCCGAGACCCAGCCCGCCGTACTTCCTCGTCGAAGACGTGTCGACCTGCCGGAAGCGATCGAAGACCTCGGGGAGCGCTTTTGCAGAGATGCCGATGCCCGTATCGCGAACGGTGATCCGTGCCTGCGCGCCGACCCGCTCGAGTCCGACGTCGATCGAGCCTCCCTTCGGAGTGAATTTGATCGCGTTCGAGAGAAGATTGTCCATCACTTGCTGCAGGCGGGCCTCATCGCCGTGTACGGATGCGTCGATCTCGTGGAACGTGAACCGCAGTCGAATTCCCTGGGCCTCCGCGGCCGCGCGAGCACTCTCTACCGCAGCGTCGACGACCGCGGTGAGAGGCACCCTGTTCATTTCGAGGGAGATCTTCCCGGCGTTTATGCGCGCGACGTCGATGAGGTCGTCGACCAGGCGCACCTCCAGATTGATCTTTCGCTCGATCGTCTCGAGGGCGCGCGCGGTCTTTTCTTGATCGAGGATGCCTCGACGCAACATCTGAGCGCACAGCAGGGCGGAGCTGAGCGGCGAGCGCAGTTCATGAGACAAAGTGGCCAGGAACTCGTCCTTGACCCGGTTCGCCTCCTGCGAAGCTCGGTACAGGCGCGCGTGATCGACCGCCAGTCCTGCCCGCCGTGCGAGCTCCTCGACAAGCGCCAGATCCACCGAGCTATAGCTGCGCCCGGGCGTCGAGCGAGCGATGCTGATCGATCCGAGGATCTGCCCGTGGACCGGGAGCGCGACACTGATGAAGGAGCGGAACTTCAAGGCCCGGACGACGTCGCGGCCGGCGTCCTGCGGTAGTGCGAGACACACCTCATCGGTCACCTCCGGGAGCCACTCCGATTCACCGGTGGAGAACACCCTGGAATGAACGGGCGAATGAACGCCGAGCGGATGCTGGCGCGCGATTCTCCGCACGAGCTCTTCTCGCTGTGGGTCGATGTCTGCTACCGCGACGCGACGGATCCTCTCCCCCTCCTCCGCGAGGTCGACGACGCAGAAATCCCCAAGCTCCGGCACGATCAGATGCGCCAGGTTGCTGAGCGTCGTTTCGTAGTCGAGCGAGCTGCCGAGAACCCGACTCGCCTCGGAGAGAAATGAGAGTCGAGACCGCGCCGCTTCTGCTTCTCTACGCGCCGCTTCCGCTTCGCTGAGCGCCGCCCTTTCGCGCTTCAGCAGCTCGTCTTGTTCCGTCTTGGGACGCATCCGGCGAATTGCGCCTTCTCTCTAGCCTCCGATCGGAAGCATACCCCGAATCAGGTCGCGTCGTCATAGGGGCTTGCCCCGACCCCCTGATCGGCGGGGCCGGGGAGGCCTAGGGGATCGCGCGGGCTATGAAGACGGCGGGGATCGCGGATCGTGGTTCGATCGGTGGTTACCTTCCTCCGACAGACCTTACTCCCGCACAACGTCTGCTCCCATGGGGGATTTCCCTGATAGCGCTCTCGGCTATTCCGAGCGTTACTGGCTGCTGAGGCGCACCTGCGCAATCGGGCGCCTGAGAGAGAGGCAATCGCAAGGAGTTCCGGAGGAAGGAAATACTATGACTTTGACTCTGATTCTTTTCGTCGTGGCAATCCTCTTGGTCGTGGGAGGCCTGCCGAGCTGGAAACTCCATTCGTACGGCTATGGGCCGTCGAGCATTGGCGGTGTGGCTCTCGTCATCATGTTGATCGCACTGCTGGCCGGTGCTTTGTGACGTAGATCGGGACTGCAGCACGGGTTCGTGACTATTGCTTCGTCCGGGTGGGCGGGCGACGGACTGTTGTTTTGCCGGCAGGTTCGAGGTTCTCGCCGTCGTGACATTGTCTTGCGCTGGGCGATGAGGTGGTGAGCTCGGTCCGATCAGCTTCGTCGCATCCCGGGACGAGGGTTTGCCGCCTGCCTTCCGGCGCCAGCCGTACACCAATGCCACCTCGGAAGTGATCGACGCCGGGGGATCCACGGGGGCTCTCTCCAGCCGCGGCATCGGCGAGCGGCACTCCTCGACTTGGAGTCGTCTTCGCTAACGAGTCAGGAGCAGCGCTGCGCGTCGCCGAGCGATTTCAATAGGGCTCGACTGGTTACCTGGCGGTACAAGCGCCGCCGAGCACGACGCCAGGCAGACGAGGGAGTTCCGAGGTCATCATCGCCTCAGATTTCAGTCGCCGTGCGCCGTTAGCTCGACGGGATCTGTCTTTCGAAGGATTTCGATGGCTTTGGAACCTTCACCATTTGCTCCGTGAACTACGACCAGGAACTTGTTCGCCTTGAGAGCGCTTTCGTAGTTGATCACACTGCTCTTCGGCATGCCCATGGCGTGGAGAGCTGATCCGACAGGAGTTAGGCCATTGTGCACCTTCACTCCCTCCAAGGCTCCCACGATGGACGAGACCAGCGGGCCGCCTACCAGGATCGGCCCGACTCCCGGCATCCAGAAGAAGGCCTCCCCTTTGAGGAGGCCCCAGATTCCACCCCAGAACGCTCCGAGCTTCCCCCAGTATTTCAAACGGTCGCCCGTCTTGTAATAGCCGACCACATGGTCCTCGTTATGATAGTCCTTTCCAACGATGGACAGCAGCTCCATGTCGGTGCCAGCGCTCTGAAGCTCCTTAACGGCCTCTTCGGCATCGGTGTGCGTATTGTAGATGGCCACGGCTGAGCTTTGATTGTTATTGTTCAAACGTCGGCCTCCTGTCTAGCGCTGCCTTGGCACTGTACGAATTGTTCTCATGGAGCGCAGTCAGAATAAACCCCTATGCTGCCTCCACTTGCCCTTCAGTACGGGCTTCTCCTTATAGTATCCGCGATAGCATCGGCGTACGCCTCCGTGCGCAACTCAGACGTTGGTGAAGCTCGGCTTCGCAGGGGTGCCTGAATGTTCAGAGATCAAACGCGACTAGCAGACCATGATGACTCTACGACCGCCGGTCACGGCGTCTTTACCGCGAACCTGTTCGCTGGCGGAACGCGGGTGTGCCTGCCGGAGATTTCTCTCGTCGCGGCAATATTCGAGGACGCCGTACATTGCGCTCGGCGAGCCAGCAGCAGCGTGACGCACCGCCAGCGCTCGGAGGCTTTCGAGTGGCTCGCATCCGAGCGGCGCGACTGGCCGTTTGCATTCGTCAATGTCTGCGATCTTCTCGGAGTGGACGCTAAAGCGGTGCGGAAGCGACTTCGAATTAGGGACAAAGCTAGCCGCAATGGTTCAAGCGCTCGAGTGCTCGAGAGCCCCCAGGACGCGGCCGATTGGTCAGGCCATGTGAACGTCTCGGCGAATGTCTAGCGGCGCGAAGCGCGACTAGTGCTGCGGCCGGAATCTCGAGAATTTCGACGATCGTGCTTGCGACGCCGCGTTCGCCACGAGCGCGGGCCCCGTTTGTCTACGATCACCGTTTCGCCTCGAAGCCCTTATTGTCGGGCGTAGGGTCTTGTCCTTACTTGCGAGGCGGCTGCCGAGATGTAGTCTTGGCTAGTGGCTGCCCGGAATCGACTTGGCGGTCTGACTGAGAACCTTTGGAGGTCCGAATGATGATACATCTCTTGACTCTTCTCGTGGTAGGAGCGGTCGTCGGAGTGACTGCGGAGCGACTCGCTGAGCGGGCGATGCCCTTTGGATGGATCGGTGCCATAACAGCCGGCCTTCTGGGCGCATGGCTGATGACCGACGGTTTTCATATCGCCATCGCCCCACAGTTTACGGTGGCCGGCATTCCACTGCTCTCCGCGATTCTCGGCGCGATCATCGTCGTCTTCGGGTGGAGCATGGTCACCCGCACGGGCAGCTTCGGCTACGGCCACGCACGTACGCATTAGGGGTGGGAACCCACTCCTTGGTCATTGAACGGCCGCGGTTTTCCCGGAGTCGTTACGTGAGTTGGGCCCCCATGGCTGCAGTATCCCGCAGGGCATAGTAACCGCTTCATGCTCGGCCGGCCGCAACTTGAAAGTCTCGACGGCGCGGCAAACAATGGCCCGGGACCGACATGAAGAGGGGGACACATGGCAGACAAGCTTGCACCGATCGCGACGCAGGTGATCTACGAAGACGAGTACGTGCGGGTATGGAATCAGGTCGTGCCCGCGGGGGGCACGATCGAAAAGCACATGCACACGAACGATTACTTTTTGTTGAACGTCACGGGGCATGGCCCGATCGAGGTGGCCTTTCATGAGGGCACGGGCGGGGGGCTCGGCGAGCACTTTTCGTTCCATCCGAAACCCGGCACTGCAGATTTCGTTCTGAAGGGTCACGTCGAGACCGCGCACAACAGAGGCGAGGAGTACCGCGCCGTGCTGGTGGAGCTGAAGCGGCGCTGAGTAGCCGATCGGACGTGCGGCCAGTCGCGACGGGGTGGATGGCCGATCTCGCCCGGCTCCGGGGCATTATCGATCTCGGCCTCAACGTCTCCTGCGCACCTACTTCCCGAGCCGGACCTCACCTTCCGCGGCCGGGTCGCGGAGGTGAGCGGCGACGAGTCGCCCTCGAAGTCTGCGAAGAGGACGATACGGACACGGTGCTGATGCCGGCGGCATAGGGGCTTTCCCTGATGCACTCGCAACCTCGCTTCGTACACTATGCACCAAGAGCGAGGCATGGCATTTCGCCCGGCACACAACGGTGCTTCAATGTCCGACAACCGAAGCGGAAATCACCGTTCGACGCCAACTGCAGCCCGCGGAACTATCGTGAGAACCGTGCTCGTCTGCGGCGGGCGCGACTACTACGACCGCGATAGCCTCTTCGGCATGCTCGATCGGCTGCACGCGGAAGAACCGATCGGCCTGATCGTGAATGGAGGCGCGGCGGGGGCCGATGGATTGTCGTCGGCCTGGGCGATGAAGCGTGGCGTGGCGCTGGTCGAGATAGGTATTGAGTTTGGCAAGTCGCTCGAGAAAGCGGCGCTAGCGCCGATCCGGAAAGAGCTGGTGCTCGCGACGCGTCCCGGGCTCCTCGTCGCATTCCCTGGCGATGAGGGGACGGCGAGCATTGTGCGCATCGCGAGGGAAGCCGGGGTGACGGTCTTGGAGGCACGATGATCGACCTCTGCACGGTGAACGAAAAGCCGCGGCCGCGGCTCCTGTAGGCCCGTCCCCGAGTACCTTTAGCGCCACTCGGCGCTGCGACACGCAGCGGTTTCGCTGAATGCGCAGCCGGCCAACCCATTCTCGGCGGCGTACTCCACGACTGACGGCCGCCCGCGGATCCGCTGCGAGTGCACGCTGCAGGTCTCCATGTCGACATCCGGTAGTTTCTCCTATACCGACATCGGTATGACGTGCGGGCATGCTTGAGCTGAGGGGCCGCGGCGCAATCGTCGCGGGAACACGACGCATCGGCGCGACGGTCGTCAAGCGCCTCGCTCGCGAACGCGTCAATCTCGCCATCGTCTATCGCAGCTCCCGTGACGTCGCCGACGGCCTCTACGCGTCGGTCCGTGATCGCGTAGAACGGGCCTGCGTCATCCAGGCGGACCTCGCTTCACCGCAAGACGTGTCGCGCCTCGTCGACGAGGCGCAGCGCCAGCTCGGCGATCTCTCGTTCTGCGTCGATGCCGCGTTCGACTATCCTCGCACGCCCTACTCGTCGCTCACGGCCACCGATTGGGACCACGCGATGGCTTCGGCGAAGGGAGCCTACCTGCTCGCGCTGGCCTCGGGCCGAGCGATGCAGGGCAATGCCGGCCCCACGCGCGGCCACATCGTTTTCTTCGGCGACTGGGCCGCGGAAGAGACGCCTTATACGGACTACCTACCGTACCTCACCGCCAAAGCCGCCGTTCACTTCATGACCCGCGCTTTCGCGCTCGAGCTCGCGCCCCACGGCATTCTGGTCAACACGATCTCGCCCGGACCGACCGTCCAAGACCCCGCTCTGGTATCGAGCGCCGAATGGAAGGCGGCGCTCGCGCAGACGCCGCTCCACCGCGAATCGTCCGAGGAAGAGATGGCCGAGCTGGTCGCGACCTTGCTGAAGCTCGAGACCGTGACTGGCGAGAACATTCGCGTCGACTCGGGCAGGCACATCGTCGGGACGACGCTCAAGGGCCGGGGCCCGAGAGCTTAGGGCTGTCATTCGATGGTCGACGAACCGACGGCGAAGAGCGGCGCGGCCTGGCGGGAGCGAGCGGTGGATCGCGTAGCCGTCCTCACTAGCGGCGGTCTCGATAGCGCGGTGCTCGTCGCCGACCTCGCTCAAAGCGCCGACGTCTTCCCGCTCTACGTCGAGTTCGGCCTCGCCTGGGAGGCGGCCGAGCAAAAGGCCCTGCGGACCTATCTTGCCGCGCTCGGTGGCCGGCGCTTCGCGCCGCTGGTGACGCTCGCCGTGCCCGTCGACCGTGTCTACGGACGCCACTGGAGCCTCACGGGCGAGGACGTTCCGGACTACGATGCCAGCATCGACGCCGACTACCTTCCCGGCCGGAACATCCTGCTGCTTGGCGTAGCCGGCGTCTGGTGCGCCCTGCACGACGTTTGCCGGATCGCGCTCGGATCGCTGATGCAGAATCCCTACCCGGACGCGACGTCCGAGTTCTTCGCCGACTACGGTCGGCTGCTGAGCGGAGCCCTCAGCCACGCGATCGAGATCGTCGCGCCGTACCGCGGCATGGAGAAATCCGATCTCATCCGCACGCACCGCGAGCTGCCGCTGCATCTGACCCTGACTTGCATCGGCCAGAAGGCGGGCACGAGCCTCGATGAGGGCGGCCCCCGAGGTCCGCTGCACTGCGGCACCTGTCTCAAGTGCCACGAGCGGCACGAGGCGTTCGTGGAGGCGGGCGTGTCCGATCGTACGCGCTACGCCGTCACGCCCGCTTGATCAGAGCAGGCCGAACGCTTCCTGCGCGTACGGCGTGTAGGTGAAGAAGACCTCCGCGTCCGCCGGAAGATCGTGCAGCGCCTCGAGGTAGAGATGGTCGCCCTCGAAGACCTTCTGCAGGTTGGGAGTAGGCGAGTGGTTCACCACTGCGCCGAAGCCGAGCGGGATCAGCAGCAGGCTCTCCCCGATGCGGAACTTGTGGTGATCGCAGAAGTGCGTACACCGGTCGGAGGCCGAGTCGCGGCGCACGATCACGCCGACGACCTCGAGGCGGTCGCCCTTGCGGAGCGGCACCTTCGTGAAGAGGCCGCTCCCCGCGCCCGGCAGGGTCGAGTCCGCGACGTAGAACCGGTCGTCTTCCTCGTTGACGAGCATCCCATGCACCTTTGCCGACCGTTCCTCAGCTCGACACGACACTCGAGAGCTTCCACGTCGGGTGGGGAAATGCAATTCGCACGATCCCGGTCCCATGTCATTCCGGCTCATCCTCCAACCTGCTATGGCGACCGCGGGGGGGCTCATCGCCGATCACGACCGCCCACGATCGCACCTCCCATCGTCTCACCAGCCCGGCAATGACGTAGGGATCTCTTCGCGCGAAGTCTTCGGCGACGCGTCGATCGGCAGCACGGAAGACCAGCAAGGCGCGATCGGCAGGCTCTGTGAACGCTCCGGCCAAGATGAGCTCGCCGCGAGCCTTTGCCTCGCGCGCGAGCCGAAGGTGCTCCGCGCGGTGGGGGGTACGACGCGCAACGAAGTCTTCCACGACCTCGTAGAAGAGCGCGTAGTAGTTCATCGTTACCCGATCATCCGAGGCGCGGCCTCATCCGCCACCGAATGAGCGCGAGCAGCACTGCGAAAATTGCGAACATCGCCAACGTCGGCTCGGCCGTCTCGACGAGGCCGCCCCCGCGCTCGATGATCCGGCGAAATGCAATCTGATACCAGCGAAGCGGCAGCACCGCGCCGACCTCGCGGACCCCGTGCGGCATGAACTGGTAAGGCATCATGACCCCGGACAGCACGTAGGACGGCAACATGAAGAACATGGTGATGAATACCGCTTGCGCGGAGGTCTGGACGAGCGTCGAGACGAACACCCCGATGGCCAACGAGCCGAGAACGAAGGGCAGCGTCGTCCAGAAGAGCGCGAGCCAGCTACCACTCGGCCAGATCCCGAACGAGACTCCCGGCATGATGATCGCGAAGAGCATCACCAGATACGAGATGCCGACGAACGGCACGAGCTTGCCGAGCACGATCTCGATCGGGCGCGTCGGCAGGGCGAGCATTTGCTCGTACGTGCCGCTCTCGCGCTCGCCGACGAGCCCGAGGCTGGTCCCCGACAGGCAGAGGTTGGTGAGCAACATGCCGGCGAGCGCCGCGAGAAAGAACCGGCGGTCGGCGAGCGTCGGGTTGAACCAGAAGCGTTGCCGGATTTCGATCGTGCCGGCTTTGCGGACCGGACGATCGGGGTCGGGGGCTGCCGGAGCATCGATTCGCGGCTCGAAGGCCGACGCCACCTGCGAGACGTAGGAGCCGATGCGCGCCGCCGACAGCGGGTCGCTGCCGTCGAGCAGAAGCTGCACGCGCGGCTCGCCGCGCTCGACGTCGCGGGCGAGGCTCTGCGGAATTACCAGCACGGCGAGAGCCTTTCCGACCCGCAGCCGCTCGCGGGCGCTCTCGTAGCTCGTTTCGCGTCTGCGGTGGGAGGAAGTAGCCGGTCGCCTGGACGCTCTCGACGAGACGTCGCGACAGTGCGGTCCGACTCTGGTCGAGGACCGCCCAGGGAACGTCGGCCGGCTTGTTCGAGAGCACGTAGCTCGAGATCAGAAACATCATCCACGGCTGGAGCAGCACCATGCTGAGGAACGCCTTGTCGTGCCGGATGATCGCCGTCTCCTTGTAGGCGACGGCGGCGACGTTCGAGACGAACGTGCGCCAGCGGCTCATGAGCGCGCCTCGATCACGCGGCGCGCGTAGTAGATCAAGCCGACGCCGCAGACGAAGAGGAACAAGAGGTCGGGCATCATCGAGCCCGGCCCTTCGGCACGCAGATAGATCGCCCGGCTGATCCTGATGTAGTGGGTCGCCGGCAAGACGTTCGATAGCCACTGCACGACGGTCGGCATGTTGCGAACCGGGAAGATGAACCCGGAGAGCTGGACGAGCGGAACCGAGAACAGCACGGTCTTCTGCACGGCCTCGGCCGCGGTCGCGGACGTCGCCGAGAAGATCAGGCCGAGCGAGAGCGAGATCAGAACGTAGTACGACGACACGCCCACGAACAGCAGCGCGCTGCCTTCGGGCCAGACGTGCAGCACCAAGCCCGCGATGATCACCATGAGCACGACGTCGAAGGCGAACACGGCGCCGAGCGGCAAGAGCTTGCCGAGGAGGATCTCGATCGACGTGGCCGGCGTCACTTGCAGCTGCTCGAAGGTGCCCGCGAGCTTTTCGTTGACGATCGACACCGCGGTGATCAGCGTCGTCAGAAACGACAGCACGAACCCGAAGGTGCCCGCGACCATGAACGGGGTGCCTTCGAGGCCCGGATTGAACACGGCGCGAGCCACGACGGCGATTCCCCCGGCGGCGTGCTCCGCGCCCGGAACGACCGTGCGCCGGGGATCGCGCGATTGGTCGCCGATCGTCGGGGCGCTCGCCTGCAAGAGAGAGTTGGCGAATGCCTCGGCGTTGCCGGCGAGCGCGGCCTCGCCACCGTCGTAGAGGACCTGGATGCGCGGCGGCTCCGCGCCCGGCCTCGAGCGTCGCGCATCGTCGTCGAAGTCCGCGGGGATCACTACGCCGACGCTGATCGCCCCGGATCCGAGGGCGTCTCCGATCGCATCCGGCGACGGGTACGCGGTGATGTCGAACGTTCCGTTCGCCGCGAGATCAGCGACGAGCCGGCGGCTCGCAGCCGACCGCGCCCCGTCGAAGAGCCCGAGCGAGAGGTGCTTGACGTCGGTCGCGAGAATGAATCCGAACAGCAGGAGCGCCCCGACCGGCACGCTCACGAGGATCGTCACCGTGAACGGATCGCGAAAGGTCGCCTGGATCTCGCGCCGGACGAGGGTCCACAGTCGCCGACGATTCATCGTGCACCTCGCAGATCCCGCGATGCGGCGCTCCCGAGCACCCGGCGGAACACGTCGGTCATCGCCGGCTGCTCGATCGCGATGCGCGCGCCAGGCGCTTCCTTGGCCGCCTGCTCCAGCCTGCCGAGAAATTCAGGCTCCAGCTTCGACAGCCGCAGGCGCAGCCCCGTGGCGGTCGGCTCGGGCGCAGGGATCGCGCCGCCGAGTCGCTGGAGCACGCGGGGGCGCTCGTCGGCCGTGACGTCGATGTCGATTCGGTAGCCCTCCGAAAACCGGCTGCGCAGCTCCTCGGGCGGGGCATTGGCGATCAGCCTGCCGCGATCGATGAAGCTCACCCAGTCGCAGTAGTCGGCCTCCTCGAGAAAATGGGTGGTGACGAACACGGTGACGCCCGCCTCCGCCTCCTCCTGGATGATCTCCCAGAAGCGGGCGCGATTGTGGACGTCGACACCCGCCGTCGGCTCGTCGAGAAACAGCAGGCGCGGCCGATGCAGAATGGCCACCGCGAGGCCGGCGCGCTGGCGGACGCCGGCGGAAAGATCCTGGGATCTCTCTTTCTCGAATGGGCCGAGGTCGAAGCGGCTCGCGCAGCGCCGCCCAGCGCCGCGCGAGCTCCTCGCCCGTCAGTCCGTACAGGCCGGCGTAGAACTCCACGTTTTCGCGCAGCGACAAGCCTTGGTAGAGGCTCACCTTCTGGCCCATGTACCCGATGTGGTCCCGCACCTTTCGCGGCGTGCGGATGACGTCCACGCCCTCGACCTCGATCGTTCCCGCGCTCGGTCGCAGCAGTCCGATGAGCATGCGGATCGTCGTGCTCTTGCCCGAGCCGTTGGCGCCGAGAAACGCGAAGATGGATCCCGGCTCGACGGACAGGTCGAGCCCGTCGACGGCGGTGAACTCGCCGAACCGCTTGGTGAGGCCGCGTGCCTGGATGATCGAGCTGGTCATGGGCCTTCGGCGTGGCGCGCGAGCGCCAGTAGCGTAGATTCCATGTCGATCGGCGTCCGTTCGGCAAAGCGCGCGCCCGACAAGCCGAGCAGGTCGGCGAGGATCTCGGCGTCGTTCGGCGCGCGTTCGCCGCCCACCTCGACGCGCGCGTAGCCGGCGCAAGCGCGCGACGCATTGACGTAGGAAAGCGCCCGCGCCGCCCGCGCCGCGGCCTTCGGGTCGTCGGCCCACACGCGGAACAGCTCGAGCGACACGCGAGCGCGGAGCTCGGAAGGCGTCCCGAACGCGACGATCCGGCCGCCGTCGAGATACGCGAGCCGATCACAGGACGCGGCCTCGTCGAGATAACTCGTGGCAAGGAGCACCAGCGAGCGATGCTTCTCGGCCGCGAGCATCGCCCAGATCTCGCCGCGCGCCACGACGTCGACGCCGGCCGTCGGCTCGTCGAGCACGAGCAGGCGCGGCTCGACCATCAGCGCGTTGGCGATCGCCAGCTTCTGCTTCATGCCGCCCGAGAGTGCTCCGGCAGGACGCTCGCGAAACGGCGTCAAGCCCGTGCGCTCGAGGAGGCGGCCGGCGCGTCGATCGAACTCCTCCGCCGGCATGCGGTGCAGACGGCCCGTGAAGCGGAGATTCTCGATCACCGAAAGGTCGCGATGCAGGCTGAACACCTGCGGCACGTAGCCGATCTCGCGCTTGAGCTCAGTGACGTCGCCGCGGAGGTCGTGGCCGAGCACGCAGGCCTCGGCGGCGACGATCTCGAGAAGCCCGGCGATCGAGCGCAGCAGCGTCGTCTTGCCGGCTCCGTCGGGACCGACCACGCCGACGATCTCGCAGCGATCGAGCTCGAGATCGACGGGACCGAGCGCGCGCTTGGCGCCGTAGCGCTTCTCGAGGCCGCGCAGGCGGATCTCGGCGCGTTTCGCCCTCCTCGCGATCACCGGATGTAGACATTCCCCTCCGTCCCCGGCTGAAAGCTCTCGACGTCTTCGAGAATGCGGATCTTCGCGCGATAGACTTGCCCCATCCGATCGCTCCGCGTCTCGATCTTCTCCGGGGTGAAGTTCGCCTTGTCGGCGACGAAGCTCACCTCGCCGGCGACTCTGCGTCCCGGCCGGCTGTCGAGCTCGATCTGGACGTGCTGGCCGATGCGGAACCGCTCGAGCTCGCGCCACGGGCACGTAGATCTGCACGTATTTGTCTCGCGGATCGATCACGGAGACGACCGCCGTGCCCGGCTGGGCGAGCTCGCCCGGCCAGATGTACTGCGTCTGCACGACCGTGGGAACGGCCGGTGCGTGGATCTCGTACTTCGCTCGCGTCACGTCGAGCTCGGCGAGCTGAGCGAGCGTGAGCTCGCGCTTGCGGCGCAGCATTTCGAGATCGCTCTCGGCCATCGTCGAGCGGGTGAGCGACGCCTCGGCGCGGGCGAGCAGCTGCCGCGCGCGTTCGACGGCGCTGCGCGCCTGGTCGCGCTTCGAACGAGCCTCGTCGAGGAGCTGTGCGGTGCTCGCCCCGGTCTCGACGAGCGCCTGCTCGCGCATGAACGTCTTCTCCGCCAGCGCCAGCGCCGCCTGTGCCTGCTCGAGCTCGGCCCGCTGCGCGCTCACCTCTCGTTTGGAGGTGCTGTTCACCATCCGCGCGCGCTCTTCCTGCGTGCGGATCTCCGCCTCGTACATCGCGATCTCGCGCCTCTTGGTCTCGATCTGCGACTCGACGTCGCGACCGTCGAGCACCGCGACGATCGCACCCGAATCGATCTTCGCGCCCTCGCCGAAGCGAACTTCGAGCACGCGCCCCGACACTTCGCTACGCAGAATCCGCTCCTCGCCTTCGACGAAGCCCGTGTAGTAGGCGGGCCGGTGATCGCGCCCCCAATACAAATAGACGCCCGTGGCGGCGCTCGCGAGCACGGCGGCGGCGACGATCCATTTGGCCTTCATGAGCTCACCTCGGGTTCGATTCGGATGCGGCGCTCTGGCCCATCAAGCTCCGCAACTCGGCGCAACGAACGTGGGCCTGGTAGAGCGCGGCTGCGCGGACCTCGCGTTGCCCGGCGAGGAGGGCCTGCGCGTCGAGAACGTCCTCGCTCGAGGCGCGACCGGCGTCGAACTGCTGGTGGCGGATGCGCAAGTTCTCCTCTGCCTGGCCGACGGCCGTCTCCGCGGCGGCGAGGGCGGCCAGGCGCTCGGCGGCGGCCTGGCGCGTGGAGCGAACCAGCGCCTCGAGCTCACGCAGCTGCCGCTCGATCTCCAGACGATTGCGATCGGCCGCGATCTTGGCCTCGGCGATCTCGGCCTCGCGCCGCCCGTCGGTGCCGAGATCCCAGCTGAACCCGACGAAGCCCGAGCCGATGTCGCGAGGCTCGAGGATCGGCGAGTTGGTGTAGTCGACCGCGCCCCCCGCGAAAACACTCGGGAAGCGGCTCCGGACGAGCGAGCGGGCCGTCTCTTCCAGGCGCTGCTGCTCCTCGACGAGCGAGTGGAGAACCGGATTGTCCACGTAGGCGACCCGCAGCGCTTCTTCGGCCGGGGGCACGACCGGGCGCTCGACGACGTCCGCGGGCTCGGTCCGAGCGTTTACGTCGGCACCGATCGCCTGGTTCAGCGCGTAGCGCGCCTCTGCAATTGCCAGCGCGCGCTGGTCCAGCTGCTCTTCGTCCGTCTGCAACGCGACCTGGACGACCAGCAGCTCGTTCTTGGTCAAGCGGCCGCTCTGGAACTTGGCCTGCGCGTTCGCCAACTGCTCGCGATCGAGGGTCACGTTCGTCTCCGTGACCTCGCGCAGACGTTCGTTCTCCAGCAGCTGAAAGTAGGCGCGGACGACGGCGAGCTGCTGGTCGAGCGTGGTGGCCCACACGCGGGCCCGCTCGCCGCGATAGCCGGCCTGCGCAGCCGCCAGCGCGTGGCGGAGCTCGCCGCTCACGTCGATCGGGAGCGTGAGCGTGCCGTTGACGGCGCCGAGATCTGCCGGACGGATCTCGATCGAGGCCCCACCCGGCGGGGCAAGGGCGGCGGGCAGCTGAACGGCGTTGCGCTCCGCGGACGTGTACCACGTGTAACGCCCCGACCCGACGGTCGCCGGCAGCAGACGTCCGCGAACGTCACGTACCTGCTCCGCGAAGCCCAGGAGCTCGCTCTCGGAGATCGCGATCCGACGGTTGCCCTTCGCCGCCATGGCGAGCGCGGTCGCCAGGTCCAGGGGTTCCGAGGCCGGAGGAGTCGGTTCGGGGGCGGCGGCGAAGTCGACCCCTGCGCGCCGAGCGATCGTCCCGAGCTCCTCCGCTCGTCGCGTCGCACTCCAGCCGCCGTCTCCGTCCGGCCGTCGGAAGTCCGCAACTTGTGCGCAGCCGGCGAGACAGACGGCGATCGCCATCTCCGCTCCCATACCCACCCTAGGAGCGCGCTTCACCGATCGTTCCCGTTGGTCGCGATCCCTACGCGGCCGACGCCGGCTGCCGAGTCAGCGCGCACGTCGTTTCCCTGTTCGTCGGCTGCCGACGCGCTCCATGCCACCGAGCGAGAACTCGGCGATGTGCCGCGCCAGATCGCTACCGAAGCCCGCCGGATACGCCTTCCAGCGGTTGCGATGGAGAATCCCCGGCATCGCGAACCGGTAGAAGACCGCCTGCGAGACGATGCTGATCGCGCAGCGCTCGACGTCTCGCCTGCCGAGACGCGGGGTTAGCCGCGCGACGATCTGCTCCGTCTCCCGCATCATCGGATCGATGAATTCGGCGACGATCATCGGCAGCGCCTGGCTCGGGTCGGTCATCTCCCGCTGCATGAGCGCACCGTGCAGCCCCGGGGGAGGTCCGATCAGCATGTCGAGCATCACCTTGATTCGGGTGAGCAGCAGCTGCGCGAGCCGGGCGCGGCCGAGCCGCTCGATTTCCTCCGGCGGCCTCGTCCCGCCGCGCCGCTCGAGCACGGTCCGGATGGTAGCGAACTGCTCGCGGAGTACCTCGAGGTAGAGATCCTTCTTGGAGCCGTAGTGATAGTGGCCGGCCGCCAGATTGACCCCGGCGCGGCGCGCGATGTCGCGCGCCGTTGCGGCGTGGAACCCCCGCTCGGCGAATAGCTCGCTCGCCGCGGTGATCAGACGTCGACGGGTACCATCGTTCGATCGCCGCATGAAACGGTTGTTTAAAACAAACGTTTCACTGACGCAAGGCGCGTTAGGCTGGGGAGATTCGCCGTCCGAGAGCCCCTCGAGTCTGGAGATCAACGCGAGCAGGCGGGAAAATCGGAGAGCGCCTCGGTTCCGGTCAAGCGAGGCCGTGGGCGCGCGCGAGCAGCTCGACCGGGTGCAGAACGGCGAGCTCGCGCCCGCGCATGCGCAGCGCCGCGCGAATCTGCAGGATGCAGCCGGGGTTGCCCGCGGCGACGATCTCGGCGCCGCTTTCGAGCACGGCCTCGGCCTTGCGCTCCCCGAGACGCCACGCCATGTCCGGCTCGGTCAGGTTGTACGTGCCGGCGCTCCCGCAGCAGAGCTCTCCCCCGCCGATCTCCACGAGCTCGAGGCCGGGTATCGTGCGCAGCAGGTCGCGCGGCTCTCGGCGGACTCCTTGGCCGTGCGCGAGGTGGCAGGCGTCGTGGTAGGCGACGCGCGCGCGCACCGCCTGCGTGGGCGCGGGAAGTGCTCCCCGGGCGAGCAGCTCGCTGACGTCGCGGGCCTTGGCGGCGACCTCGCGCGCGGCCCGCGCATAGGTCGCATCGCGCTCGAGCCAGCGCCCGTATTCGCGCAGCATCGCCCCGCAGCCGGCGGCATTGGTGACGATGAAGTCGGCCTCGTCGCGCAGGAAGACGTTGACGTTTCGGCGCGCTCGGCGCTCGGCCTCGGCACGCTCACCGAGATGCGCGAGCAGCGCTCCGCAGCACGTCTGCCCGCGCGGCACGAGCACCCGATAGCCCGCGAGCGCGAGCAGCTTCGCGGTGAGCTCGTTCACGCGCCCGAAGAATGCCTGGCTCACGCAACCGCTGAGCAGCGCCACCGTGGCGCGCGGCGGCCCTGCGGGCTCGAGAATCGCGGGCGGTCGGCGCGATGCCGGGGCGTCCGGCATCAACGCGAGCAGACGGCGAAGCGGCTGCGGCACCCATCGCGCGCGTGCCAGCCGCGCCACGCCGAGACGGGCGGCGAGACGGAAGACGTCCCTCGCCGGTGCCAGGCGATTCGCATCGGGGAGCCAGCGGGCGAGCATCGCGAGCTTCCAGCGCTCGATGCCGCCGCGGCGTGCATGCGCCGCGACATACGACCGCGCACCCTCGATCAGCGTACCGTACGCGACTCCCGACGGGCACGCCGTCTCGCAGGCGCGACAGCCGAGGCAGAGATCGAGGTGGCGAACGACCCCGTCGGTGAGCGCGGCTCGTCCCTCTTCCAGCGCCTTCATGAGATAGATCCGCCCGCGCGGCGAATCGGCCTCCGCGCCAGTCTCGACGTATGTCGGGCACGACGAGAGGCACAGGCCGCAGTGCACGCACGCCAGGAAGTCCTCGAGCGCTGCGATCTTCGGAGCGTCTTCGCGATCGCTCATCGAATCACAACCCGCCGACGAAGCGCCCCGGGCTGAGAAGCCGGAGGGGATCGAAGGCGGCCTTGACTCCTCTCATGAGATCGAAGCCGGCCGGCGGGGGTCCCCAGACGTCCACGTCGCGCTTCCATGCGGCGGGCGCGCTCTCGACGACCAAGTAGCCGCCGCTCGCGCGCGCGTCGCTGCGAAGCCGGCTCATGACCTCGCGTACGGGCTCGCGCTCTCGGGCCTCGAGGCGAAGCCGGGCCACTCCGACGCCCGCGTGAGCGTGCACGACGACAGCGCCGGCGGCACGACCGCTTTCGGATAGCGCGGAGGCAAGGAATCTTCCGAGCGAGCTTCTCGGCAGGCCGGCGCGAAGGACCACGGACGGCTCGCGGCCCCATTCGACCTCTTCGAGCGCGGCGGCGAGCGCCGCTTCGTCGATCGGCGCGCTCGATTCCTCCACCGCTCGCCCTTCCGCGATCGACCCGGCCCGCGCCACCGCGTCGTCCACCTCCTCGCGCGTGCCGGCGAATCCGGCGACGAGACGCGGCTGGCGATCCGAGCCCGCGATGATCTCGAGACGCTCGGGCGAGAGGACGGAATCGGCAAGCGCGATTGCGAGCCCGCAGAGCGACTCGGGCGTGTCCGATCCGAAGCACACGATCCGCGTCGCCTCCGGCAACGGCTGCAGCTTGAACGTCGCCTCGACGATCACCGCCAGGGTACCGAGCGATCCAACGAGGAGCTTGTGGAGATCGTAGCCAGCGACGTTCTTCACGACCCTCCCGCCGCTCTTGACGGGCGTGCCGTCGGCGAGCACCGCGGCTAGGCCGAGAAGCCGGTCGCGAACGGTGCCGAAGGCCTGCCGGCTCGGCCCCGACGCCTGGGCGGCAATGAGGCCGCCGATCGTCGTCTCGGCGGGCCGCGGCGGATCGAAGGGAAGCCACTGTCCGGACGAGCGCAAGGCCTCGTTGACCGCGGCGAGCGTCGCGCCGGCCTCCACCGTGATCGTCAGATCGGCCGCCGCGTGCGCGATGATGCGGTCCATCCGCGACGTCGAAAGCACCACGTCGAGCCGCTCCGGCGGAAGCCCGCGACCGAGACGGCAGCCTGCGCCCGCCGGAACGACCGCGAGGCCGTGCTCCGCGCAGAGGCATAGCACCTGCGCGGTCTCGCTCGCGGCGGCGGGCAACACGACCCACGAGGGCTCGATGCCGTCGACCGCGAAGTGCCGTTGATCGGACTCCGAGCCGAGTCCGTCGGCGCCGAGCAGGTCGAGAAATCGCCGCGACAGCCCGAGGAAGTCTCGTTCCACGGAGGCGGAAAGGCTCACAACGCCGCCCGCCGCTGCGGCTCGCGCACCGTGACGCCGGCCGACTCCGCGGGGAAGATCTTGTGGGGGTTCGATCGGAGCTCCGGGTCGAAGACCCGCCGGACACGGCGCATGAGATCGAGGTCGGCCTCGGAGAAGAGCAGCGGCAAGAGATCCATCTTCTCGACGCCGATGCCGTGCTCGCCGGTCAGACTGCCGCCGAGCGCCACGCACGCCTCGAGGATCTTCCGCCCCGCGGCGAGCACACGCTCGACCTCGCCGCGGTCGCGCTCGTCGTAGAGCAGGATCGGATGAATGTTGCCGTCCCCCGCGTGAAAAACGTTGGCGACGCGCAGGCGGTGCTCGACGGCGACGCTCCGGATGATGCGCACGATCTCCGGCACCTTGGTCCTTGGCACCACGCCGTCCTGGGTGCAGTAGTTCGGAGCCAGCCGGCCAACCGCGCCGAAGGCGCGCTTGCGGCTCTTCCAGAGCAGCGCCCGCTCGTCCTCGTCGGCGGCGATCCGCACCTCGCGCGCGCCGCGCTCCCGGCAGACGGCGACGATTCGCTCGGCTTGTCGCTCGAAGCCTGCGCGGAGACCGTCGATCTCGATGATCAGCACCGCTTCGGCATCCCTCGGGAACCCGAAGTGATACGCCGCCTCGACGGCCTCCACCATGAGGCCGTCCATCATCTCGAGCGCGGCGGGGACGATGCCGGCGGCGATGATTCCCGAAACGGCAGCGCTCGCGTCGTCGACGCGATCGAACACGGCGAGCAGGGTCTTGGCGCCTTCCGGAAGCGGCAGCAAGCGGAGCGTCGCCTGCGTGACGAGCCCGAACGTGCCCTCCGCGCCGATCACCACGCCGCGCAGATCGTAGCCCGGACCGTCGTCGAACGGGGCGCCGAGCTCGACGACCTCGCCGTTGGCACGAACCAGCTCGACCGAGAGCACGTGGTTCGTCGTCACGCCATACTTCAGCGTGTGCGGGCCTCCGGAATTCTCCGCGACGTTCCCCCCGATCGTGCAAGCGGGCTGGCTCGACGGATCGGGAGCATAGTAGAGTCCGTGCGCCGCGGCGCGCGCGCTGACGTCACGATTGACCACTCCCGCTTCGACGCGGGCGGTGCGGTTCTCGACGTCGATTGCGACGATGCGATTCATGCGCGACAGACAGATCATCACCGGCGCCGCGATCGGCAGACAGCCGCCCGAGAGCCCGGTGCCGGCGCCGCGCGGAACGAAGGGGACGCCGTGGCGGTTGCAGAGCCCGACGATCGCCGCCACCTCGCGGGTCGAACGAGGCAGCACCACGAGCTCGGGTCGCGAGCGCTCGAGCGTGTAGCCGTCGCATTCGTAGACCATCAGCTCCTCGTCGCGCAGCAAGATCCCGTCGGCGTCGACGATCGCCGAGAGCTCCGCGACGAGATTTCGGGGCATCGACATCGCAACGACTCCTAGCATAAATAGGCGGGCAACGTCGGAGCCTGAACGACTAGGGCAGGATCTCGCTGTTTCACACAAAGATATGAGATACGAGGCCTCGGCACGCGACCACCCTTCGGTTGCGCCTGTGCCGCGCTGAGCCGATGACCACGCCGTTCAAGCCTCCGCACCGCCTGCTGCTCGGCCCGGGACCGAGCGACGCGCACCCGCGCGTCTTGCGAGCGCTCTCGCAGCCGCTGATCGGCCACCTCGATCCCGCGTTCCTCGCGCTCATGGACGAAGTGAAGCGGCTGCTCCGCGCGCGTGTTCCAAACCGCGAACGAGCTCGCCTTCGCGGTTTCGGGCACCGGCAGCGCGGGCATGGAAACCTGCCTCGTGAACCTCCTCGAGGAGGGCGACGAGGCGGTGGTGATGGTCAACGGCGAGTTCGGACGGCGCATGACGGACATCGTCGAACGCTGTCGCGCTCGCGTGGTTCCCTTCGAGATCCCGTGGGGGCGCGCGGTCGAGCCAGAGGACGTCGAGAAGGCGCTCGCGTTGGCGCGCCGCCCGAAGCTGGTGGCAATGGTCCACGCCGAGACGTCGACCGGCGCCTGGAGCCCCGTCGAGGAGATCGCGCCGATCGTCGAGCGGTCGGGCGCGCTCTTCGTCGTCGACACCGTAACCTCGCTCGGCGGCTGTCCGGTCGAAGTGGACCGCTGGAAGATCGATGCCTGCTACAGCGGCACGCAGAAGTGCCTGTCTTGCCCGCCCGGCCTCGCTCCGGTGACGTTCGGACCGCGCGCGCTCGAAGCGCTGCGGCGCCGACGATCCAAGGTGCAGAGCTGGTACCTCGATCTGACGATGATCGAGAAGTACTGGGGCGCAGAGCGCGTCTATCATCATACCGCGCCGATCTCGATGAACTATGCGCTCGCGGAAGCGTTGCGGCTCGTCGAAGAGGAAGGTCTTGCAGGCGCGCTTCGAGCGCCATCGGCGGAATCACTTGGCCCTCGTGGCCGGGCTCGAGGCGCTCGGCTTCCGATTCGTCGTCGAGCCCTCCCGGCGTCTGTGGATGTTGAACAGCGTGTTCCTGCCGCCGCTCGTAGCCGGGCACGACGAAGCACGTCTTCGCCGCCGCCTTCTCGACGAGTGCTCGATCGAGGTCGGCGGCGGGCTCGGCGCGTTCAAGGGGAAGATCTGGCGGATCGGCTTGATGGGTGAATCGAGCCGGAGCGAGAAGGTCCTGCGGCTGCTCGCGGCGCTCGAGCAGATCCTGCCGCACGCCGGCGTGCCCATCCGAGCGGGTGCCGCGGCCGCGGCCGCCGAGGCGTGCTTCTGAGACGGCGAGCGGCTGCGCTTCTCTTTCTCGTCGCCTCCTGCCGTACCCTCCCCGCCCCACCCTCTCTTCCGACGCCGCCGCCCACGCCGACACCCGACCTCGTACGCGTCGAGCCGCCGGTGATCGACGACGATCTGGACCGCGCGAGCTTGGTCACGGCGATCGACCGCGACCTCGAAGCCGCCACGCGGATCCGCTCCCTCTCCTGCTCGCCGGCGGACCTGGCGCGCGCGCTCGGCGATCTCCGTCAGGCGGCTTCGCTGCCGGAAACGGACCTCGGCGATTTCGTTCGCAACCATTTCGAGTTCTACCGTTCGGCTGGCCGAGAAGGCGGAACGCTCTTCACCGGCTACTTCGAGCCGATCCTCGAGGGTCGCAGACGGCCGGGTGGGTCGTTCGCCTATCCGCTCTATCGCCGACCCGGCGATCTGATCGAGATCCGGCTCGGCGATTTCGGCGGCGAATGGCAGGGCACGACGATTTACGGCCGGGTCGAGGGCGGTCAGCTCGTTCCTTACTATACTCGGCGCGAGATCGATGGAGATCGCGCGCTCGACGATCGGGGGCTCGAGCTCGCATGGCTCGACGATCCCGTCGCGCGGTATTTCCTGCAGGTGCAGGGATCCGGAGTCCTCCGCCTCGAGGATGGCACCGAGCTCCACGTCGGCTTCGCCGGCTCGAACGGCAGGCCGTACACGTCGATCGGGCGGTTGCTGGTCGACGACGGTTCGCTCCCTGCGGGACAGGCGACCGCGCCGGCGATTGCGGCCTTCCTCAGCGCACATTCCGAACGGCGTGACGACATTCTATTTCACAACGAACGCTACGTATTCTTTCGCGAGGTCGATGACGGGCCGATCGGCCGCCTCGGCGTGAAGCTCACCGCAGGACGATCGATCGCGGTCGACGTATCGCTCTACCCGCTCGGCGCGCTCGCCTACGTCGAGACGGAGGCGCCGCTCGTCGATTCCGCGGGTCAGCCGACCGGACGGCGGCCGCTTCGTCGCCTCGTCCTGGCGCAAGACAGCGGCGCGGCGATCGCCGGCCCGGGCCGAGTCGACCTCTTCTTCGGCAGCGGCGAAGCCGCGGGGCCTCGTAGGCGGGCTCGATGAGCTCGCGCGGCGAGCTCTACTTCGTCGTGCCGCGCGAGTGCGCGCGCTGAGTCCGTTGGAGAAACGCAAACTTCATGAGCTTCCCTCGAAGCGAAAATGCGCGCGCTTCTGCCGTCGGCGCGCTACGACGCTACCCACGCGCATTTCGGTCGCGAGATTCGGATCCCTGACGTCAGGATCCGGTCCCGACGTGCTCTGCAGATCGAACGGCCCGATCGAATGGCCTCGAACGCCTGGCCGGTCCCGACCGTCGACCCCGAGACCGTGCGCTCCCGAGCCGCCGTCCGTCATCGGGAACCCCAGATCGACGCGGAAGAGCGCCTCACCCGCGCCGCGCAGCGCATCGACGCGAAGCCCGATGCCGGCGCTCGTCGCCAAGTGCCGGAAGTCGACGCCCTGATTCGGCGCCCAGACGTATCCGCTGTCGAAGAAGACGACCGCGCCGAGCGATACCAGATGGAAGAGATCGTTGACGAAGAACACTCGGTCCTCGAGGTTGAAGATGAAGCGCTTCTCGCCGGCGAACTGGCGGGTGTCGAAGCCGCGCAGGCCGTTGAAGTTGCCGAGAAAGATCTGCACGTCCTTGTCGAGATTGCGGCCGAGGTCGAGCTTCACCCGCGACACGAGCGTGTGCTCGTAGAACCAGAAGAAGCGGTAGTAGTCGATCGCTTCGACCTCGCCGACCGCGTTGCGCACGTCCCCGTCGTTGTAGCGACCGGTGACGAGCGTATAGAGGAACGCCTTCCGACCTTCGCCGAAGTCGAAGCCTTGCTGATCGTTTGCGTTGAGGATCGGTTCGTCGACCAGCGCGCCGAGCTCGCGCCACGAATATCCAAAATCGGCGTCGAACGTGTTGCCGACGTTGAGGTCTTCGGTCTTGTCGAAGAGCTCGAAATGGTGCTCGCGGACCCAGTCCACGGTCTCGCGGTGCAGGAAGATGCCGGGTTCGCTCCAGCGCTGGTTTGCCGGCAGGTCGGAGGGCGGAGCGGTCGACGGCGACAGGTCGGAGAACGTCTCATCGTTCCACCGGTACAAGGGTCCCGCCCGCCAGACGACGTCAGAATCGGACAGCATGTTCAGGCGAGCGCCGAACCGTGGCGCGGTGAAATCCTGCTCGTGCCGGAAGCTCGCGGTCTCGGTTCCGAAGTGATCGAATTCCTTGCCGCGCTCGCGGCGATCCGAATAGCCGGCGCTGCCCGACCACGGCGTCTCGAGCGAATAGAACGGGTACGAGAGAATCCCGTTGCCACGTGCCCGTCGCTCGTGTCCTGGTAAGCGCCGGATGCGAACCAGCGGCTGCCGAGCAGCCGCGGGTCGCTGTACCCGAAGAGCGTCGAGTCGCGGTCGATTCCATGGCGGTAGAGCAGGCGAACCTTCTTCCCGTAGCCGAGGACGTTGCTCCTCGACGATCCCGAAGGCTCGAGCGGTGCGAGCCGCCTCCGAGGGCGAACGAGGCGCGCGGCTGCGTCGTCCAGGTATCCTGGGCGAGCACGTGCAGGTCGACTTGTCCCTCGGGAGCCGGCGACACCAAGATCTTGACCCGCCGGATGTACGGCAGCGCTCGGAGGTTTCGCTCCGACTCGGCGATCAAGGCGGGATCGGCGGGCTCTCCCTCGTGCACCAGGAGCTCGCGGCGGATCACCTCCTCCTTGGTGTCGATGTGCAGCAGGTTCGCGAGGTGGAAGATGAACGTGAGGTCGGGAACATGGGGGATGTCGTCCAGCCGCTCCTCGGGGCCGAACACCGACTTGTGCTCGATGACGATCGAGCGAATGCGCGGGAACGGAGAGTCGGTCTGTGCCAGACCCGCGCTGGCGATCAGCAACAGCGCCGGCGCGAGGAGACGCGCGGGCTTCGTCACCAGGCCGTGTATCCGCCGTCGACGAACACGGTCGAGCCGGTCACGTAGCTCGCCGTCGGCGACACGAGGAAGAGGAGCGCGGCGGTGAGCTCACCGGAGCGGCCGAGCCGACCGAGCGGGATGAATGCCTCGACGCGCTCGCGCACACCCGGCCGCTCGAAGTCCTTGACGTTCAGCTCGGTCGGGAAAAAACCGGGAGCCAACGAGTTGACGGTGATGCCGCGGCTTGCCCATTCGATCGCCAACTGGCGGGTGAGCATCGTGATCGCGCCCTTCGACGCGGCGTACGGCGCGAGACCGGGCGTGGAGCTGGCCACCGCCCCGAAGATCGATCCGACGTTGACGATGCGCCCCGGCTCGTTTCGCGCGAAACGACGCTTGGCGAACTCCTGGCAGAGCCGAAACGACGCGCTGAGGTTGACGTCGAGCATGCGCGACCAACGCTCCACGGTGACCTTCTCCGCGCGCACCGAATCGAGAAAGCCCGCATTGTTGACGAGAATATCGATCGACCCGAGCGCTTGCTCGCAGCGGTCGAAGATCGCCGGGATCGACGCGAGATCGGCGAGATCGCCGGGCACGGAAATCGCGCGAATGCCGTGCGGCTCGAGGCGGCGAGCGACCTCGCCGAGGCGATCCGCACGGCGGGCGACCAGCGCGACGTCGCAGCCGGCGATCGCAAGTGCTTCGGCGAGATCCACGCCGAGGCCGCTCGACGCGCCCGGTGACGACGGCGTGGTGCCCGACGAGACCGAAGATGTCCGCGAGAGTCGTCACGCAGGGCACCTGCTACCAGCCCGCAACGACCATCTCAACCTGTGATTGCCTCGCTCCGGAGCCGCGGCTAAACAGGAGCCGCGCTCATGGCTCGTCCCACTCCGGCTAGCGGCTTCGTCTCCGCGAATGGCGTCCGCCTCCACTATCTCGACTACGGCGGCGACGGACCTCCGGCGGTGCTTCATCACGCGACAGGCTTCCACGCGTGGGTGTGGACGCCGATCGCCGAGGCGCTGTCGACTCGCTACCGCGTGTTCGCCGCTCGACGCCCGGGGACACGGCGACAGCGAGAAGCCGGCCGACGGCTATCGGTGGGAGACGTTCATCTCCGATCTCGTCGCATTCGTTCAAGCCCTCGGGCTCGGGCGGATCCTCGGTGTCGGCCACTCGCTCGGCGGCACGACGACGGCCGGAGCGGCAGCCGATCGGCCCGACCTATTCCGAGCGGTCGCGCTTCTCGATCCGATCCTGTTTCCGCGCGAGTTTCGCAATCTATCGATCGGCGGACAACCCAATGGCGAACGGCGCACTCAAGCGGCGCGAGGTGTGGCCGAGCCACGACGAGGTCTTCGCGAGCTACCGTGGGCGAGGCCCGTTCGTGAAGTGGCGCGACGCGTGCTTCGCCTCTACGTGGATCACGGCTTCGCCGCCGACGACGGCGGCGTGCGCCTGAAATGTCGCGCCGACGATCGAGGCGCCGGTCTTCCGCATGGCGCCCGAATCTGGCTTCGACGGTTGGAAAGCCCTCGAACGACTCACGGTGCCGACGCCTGGTCCTGCGCGGCGCGGAGAGCGACGCATTTTCCGACAGCGACGCCGAGTCCGCCGTCGGCCGCCTCGCCGCGGCGAGCGTCGCACGCTTCCCGACACGACGCACATGTTTCCGATGGAGGCGCCCGAGGCGGTCGCCGCGGCGATCCTCGAGTTCGCGGAGAGGGAGCTGCCGATCGCCACCCGCGGCCTCGCGCATCTCGCGCTCAACGTCGCGAAGCTCGAGGAGACGGTTCGATTCTACCAGGACGTGTTCGGCATGCGAGTCGTCTGGCGGCCGGATGCCGACAACGTCTATCTGTCGAGCGGCCGGGACAATCTCGCCCTCCACCGAAGGCGCGCGCCGCGTGCCGCGCAAGGATCGCCGCTCGATCACCTCGGGTTTTTCGTCGACAGCGCCGACCACGTCTTCGCGATCGCCGGCGCGTTGGCGCGCAACGGGGTCGCGCGTCGTTCGGCCGCCGCGGCGCCATCGCGACGGCAGCTGCTCGCTCTACCTCGAGGACCCGGACGGCAACGTCGTCCAGGTGCTCTTCGAGCCGAACGCGTCGCGGGAATGAACGGCTCCTCGGCGGCGTCGCGTGCCCTGGCGTGGTCCGTGCACCTCTACACGGCTCTCGGCGCGGTGACCGCGCTCGAAGCCCTCGTCGCGACGGTTCGCGGCGACGCGCGGGCGGCATTTCTGTGGATGGCGGTGGCGCTCGCCATCGACTCGTCCGACGGCACGCTGGCACGCGCCGCGCGGGTGAAGCAGGTCGTCCCGACGTACGACGGCAGCAAGCTCGACGACATCGTCGACTACCTGAACTACGTGCTGGTGCCCCTCTTCTTCGCCGTCGAGATGAAGCTCCTGCCCGACCGCTGGGCGGTCGCGATCGCCGCCCTGCCGCTCCTCGCCAGCGCCTACGGGTTCTGCCAGAGCGCGGCCAAGACCGCCGACTTCTTCTTCACGGGCTTTCCGTCGTACTGGAACATCACGGTCTTCTACATGTACGCATTCGGCGCTCCGCCGAGCGTGAACGCCGCCGTCCTCGTCCTGCTGTCGCTGCTCGTCTTCGTGCCGATCGGCTACGTCTATCCGACGCGCCAGCCGTTTCTCCGGTCGCTGACGATCGCGCTCGGGCTCGCCTGGGCCGCGGTATCTGATGGTCGCGCTCGCTCGCCTGCCCGAATCCTCCCCTACGCTCGTGTACGGCTCGCTCGTGTTTCCGATCTACTACTTCGGACTCTCGTTCTACCTGCACTTCGAGCGCCGCGGCGGTAGTAGTAGGATCTAGAAGGCACACCGTCACGCGACCAACGGGAGCGCTCACACACTTTGTATTGCGGCCCGCGGGAGCGATCCGCGACGCCGAAGCCGAGTCTTCACGGTCCCCGCTTGAGCAGAGGCAACCGGCCGCTGCGCACGTCGTGGTGCACGATGCGGATCCAGAATTCGGGTGGCTTCGCGCCGTCGAGCACGTAGTCCAGGATGCCCGTCACTCCGAGCCGATCGAGCATGGGCCTCGGGAATTTGCTGAGCAGCCAGGTGAGCCCCGACGGGTGGAAGGGGCGCCGCTCGGCGCGCGACTCGAGGATCTCGCGCGGCGACGCCATGATCTCTTCGATCGCGCGCACGGTCTCGTTGCGCGTCGCCTGCGCGAGGTGGCCCGTCTCGCTGAATACGTAGTTGATCCCCTGCTTGAGAAGCGCGGTCTCGATCGGCAGCACGAAGATGTCGAATCGGCTGATGAAGGGGTATACCTCCAGGGCCGGCGGGTACGAGCGCTTCAGGTGGTCGAGCACGAGCGCGCTCCCCGGGCGCATCTCACGGGCGCTGCGGCCAAACCCGAGGTTCGCCGGCAGGGTTCCGAACCGCGGGCTTCCCATCGAGATGTAGAGCGGCATGCGGTAGCGCTTCGCCAGTTCCGGACGGTGGAGGAGCAGGTGGTCCCAGATGAAGCCGCCGAGGCTGTGGCCGATCGGCACGATGCGCTTGCCGTGCTCGCGATGCTGGATGGTCTCGAGCACTTCCATGACCCCGATCGCGGTTCGGCGGACGCTCTGCAGGAACGGATAACGCACGAGATACACCTGGTAGCCGAGACGGGCGAGCTTGTAGGCCACGCGCTCCGCGCCGGTGTTGTCGACGTAGCCGTGCAGGAAGACGATGACCCAACTGCGTGGATCGAAGTCCTCGCGGAAGATCCAGCCCGGATTCCACTCGCGTAACCGCGCCAGCTCGGACCGCTCGCGGCGATAGGGAAGCTTGCGGAACGTCAGGTTCGGGCCTGGGTAGACGCCGCTGCGGAACAGCTCGCGCGCGAATCCGGGCGCGATCTTGAAGAGCGCGATGTATTCGCCGACGAGCGCCTGCTGAAAGTGGACGAGCTCCTTCGACAGGAGTCGCGCCGTGTCGTTCCAGCCGGCGACCCGTCCGAGCGAGCCAGGACTCTTTCCGACCGCGGAGTCCGCTTCCTCCCACCCCGCTGGTTCCCTCACGAGGTTCAATTGGCTCGGAGGTTAGCAGGCGGCGGCACGAAGTGCGACTACGCTCTCACTTGCCCCGGAACACCGCCGGCCGCTTCTCGAGGAACGCTTCCACGCCCTCGCGGAAGTCGGCGGTCCGCGCGGCGATGGCCTGCAGATCGGCCTCGTACGAGAGTTGGTCCTCGAGCGGCACGCGGAAGCTCCGATCGAAAGCCCGCTTCATGAGCCCGAGCGCCTTCGTGGGCGACTGCGCCAGCCGTGCGGCGAGCTTCGTCGCTTCCTCCAGCAGTCGATCGCCCGCCACGACGCGGTTGACGAGACCGATTCGCTCGGCTTCGGCAGCGTCGATCTTGTCACCGGTCATGCACATCTCCACCGCTTTACCCATGCCGACGAGGCGCGGCAGAAAGAACGTGCTGCCGGCATCCGGGACGAGCCCGATCTTGACGAACGCCATGACGAACGAGGCCTTGTCCGCCGCCAGGCGCAGGTCGGCCGCCAGCGCGAGGCTGACTCCGGCGCCAGCGCAGGTCCCGTTCACGGCGGCGACGATCGGCTTGTCCATTGCGCGCATGCGCTCGATCACCGGGTGGTAGTAATCGCGCAGCGTCCGGTCGAGCGGCGGCTCTGCCGATTGCAGGAGCTCGGGGTTCAACGCCTCGCCGGCGCAGAAGCCCTCGCCCCTCGCCGGTCAGCACGATCGCACGAACGGCGTCGTCGCGCTCGGCGGCCTTGAGCGCGGCGGCGAGCTCGCCCTTCATCTCGTCGGTGAGCGCGTTCAACGCCTCGGGGCGGTTCAGGGTGAGAACCGCCACCGCGTCCCGGCTCTCGGATCGAATGCACTTGTAGGCCATCGCGAATCTCCTCCGAAGTTCCCCGCTATCGCTCCGCCAGCGCGAAGTCCACCGCCGCGCGCTCGCGGCCGACCGCGATGACCGCCGCGCCGAGGACCATCACGACGGCGGCGACGATGGCGAGCGTGTTCGCGTAGCCTATCTCGGTCGCCAGACGGGCTTGGAAGTACGGCGCGCCCGCGGCCGCGAGTACGCCGAGCTGATAGGCGAGACCGGGGAACAAGCCGCGCACCTCGGCGGGAGAGAGCTCCGTGAGATGCGCGGGGACGACGCCCCAGGCGCCCTGCACCATGAACTGCATCGCGAACGCGCCCGCCGCGAGCGACGCCCACGAGCGCGAGAAGATCCACGCGCGGAATGACCAGCGCGGCGCCGAGCGCCGCCAGCACCATCGCGCGGCGGCGACCGAAGCGATCGGAAAGCGCGCCGAACGCGAGCCCGCCGGCGAGCGCGCCGAAGTTGTAGATGATGGCGATCGTCGCCACCATCCGCGGGCTGAGACCGCGCTCCTTCTCGAGGAACGTCGGATACATGTCCTGGGTGCCGTGGGACATCAAGCTGAGCATCGCCATGAAGAGGGTCAGGTAGAGGAGGCTTCCGAAGTTCTCGGCGACCGCTCGAACGATGCGACGAGGCTCCGGCCGGGAGCGCTGCCACGCGGGCGACTCGGGAACGTGGCTCCGGATGTAGAGCACGAGCAGCGCCGGTACGCCGCCGAGCAGGAAGAGGGCCCGCCAGCCGAGCGCCGGAAAGACCGCGAAGTAGGCCGCCGCGGCGAGCAGGTAGCCGATCGCATAGCCCTCCTGAAGAAGACCGGAGAGTAGCCCGCGTCGCGCTGCGGGAACCACCTCCATCGCCAGCGAGGCGCCCACACCCCACTCCCCTCCCATGCCGATGCCATAGAGCACGCGCAGCGCGAGAAACGTGGAATAGTCGGGCGCAAGGCCGGAGAGGATCTCGACGATCGAATAAAAGGCCACGTCGATCATCAATGGGATCCGCCGTCCGTAGCGATCCGCCATCCAGCCGAAGACGAGCGCTCCGATCGGGCGCATCGCCAGCGTCAGCGTGATCGTGTAGGCGACGTCCGCCACCGAGCGGTGGAATTCATCGGCAACGGCGGGCAGCACGAACACCAGGACGAAGAAGTCGAAGGCGTCGAGCGTCCAGCCGAGGAAGCTCGCGAAGAACGCGTGCCCCGCCGCCCCCGCTTCGGGATTCGCGCGGCTCATGGCTTCCGCGGGGCGGCGATGTCGAAGTTCAGCCCCATCCGGTCGTCCGGGTAGACAGTGTCAGGGCACTGTACGCGCGCGAGCCGAATCATCGCATGCCAATGTCCCGCGCTCGTCGGGGTGCCCGTCAGAACACCGTCCGGTTCGAGGGTGACGCCAGGCGGCAGCGAGCCTTCTTCGACCATCGCCGGGCTGAGCACCTGTGGATCGACGCACTGGACGCGCGACGGCACATTCAAGAAATAGCCGACGGAGCCGGGGATCGAGCGGTAGTTGAGGGGGTAGATGAGCGGTGTGCACCCGAACGCGAGAAACGTCCACAGCGCACCGGCGCAAACCCCGCCGGCCGATTTCCCGCGAGCAGCCGTCATCGCACCGACCCCCGAACAACCGGCGGCATCATAGCCGGAGCGGCGCGGTCGCGACTAGGAGCCTGCGGCACGGGCCGCTCCCGTTGGTCGCGATTGCTCTCTTGCCGACGGAGGGGGCCGAGACGGTTCTCAAGAGGCGAGGATAGCGAGAATCCGGGACTCGAGCCACGAGCGGAGGGTCGGACCGAGAATGTAGCCGCAGTGCCCGCCGTGTGCCTGGACGTCGATGGAGAGCGCCGCGATCGGCGGCAGCGCGAGAAAATGAGCGACCGAGATGATCGGATCGTCCGCCGCGGTCACGATCGTGGTCGGGACCTCCATCTGCATGAGCCGCTCCCCGTTCAGCGTGTAACCCGCGAGATATTCCTCGACGGTTCCAAACGGAGTGTATCGCGGGATCACGTGCTCGGAGAGCGCGAGCACCGTGCCGAGGCCGCGGACGCCGCGGAAATCGTAAAGATGTGGGAAGAGCTTCTGCTTGCGTAGCAGCGAGCGCCTCCAGCGCCGCAGGAAGATCCGCCGATAGAGCGGATGGCGATCGATCGCCTCGACCGTAGAGGGCGGATCGAGCGCGGGATTCACGGCCACGATGCGCGCGATCGCCAGCTTCGCGCCGGGCGCGTGCAGGCCGGTGCGAAGCACGAAATTTCCGCCGAGCGAGAATCCGACCAGACAGAGCCGCCGATGGGGAATCGATCGCGCGATCGCGCCGATCGCTCCGACCACCTCCTCGATCCGGTTCGCGTGGAAGATCCCTTCGTTCAGCGCGTGCGTTCCGCCGTGATCGCGTAAGTTCAGGCGCACGACCGCATAGCCGGCGCGGTGGAGAATCTCGCCGGTCGACAACATGTACGTCGAGTCGGCGCATCCCTCCCAGCCGTGAATCATCACCGCGAGATCGGGCCGGCCGCGCGCCATCGTGCGCGCCGGCGTCGAGAGCGCGGCGAGCCGCGTCCCGTCCCCGCAATCGACGATTTGCGCTCGCGCCTCCCGTACGATTCCGAGACCGCCCACTCGCCGGTGGCGGATCAGTCGGAGCTTCGAGGCCGCCAGCACCGACTGAAGGTGGGGGTTCGCGACGAGACGGTGGGGCGCAAAGGCTGCGGCGGTTCGGGGCATCGTCTCCATCTCTAGCAGCCGCCGGGCGCGTTCGAAACTGGAAGCCTGAAGAAGGGCGACGCGATTTCCGCAACGAATTCCTTGACTGTCCCCGACCGCGACCTTTACCGTGAACTCTGCTTCGCGGTTCCCCGATCGAGGCCGAGATGAACGAGCGTCACGGTGAAGCGGCTCCCGCGCAGTCGTCGAAGGACGGAACGGGGGCGCTCGTCCTCGTCGTCGACGACGAGGAGGGAGTGCGAGAATCTCTGCGCTTTCTTCTCGATCGGCATTTCCGCGTCCGGACGGTATCGAGCGGTGAATCGGCGCTGCGCGCGCTGCGCGAAGAGCCGGTGGACGTCGTACTGCTCGATCTGACGATGCCGGGGCTCGGCGGGGTCGAGACGCTCGCGAAGATTCGCGAGGTGGACGACGCCGTCGAGGTGGTGATCGTCACCGGCTACGGCTCCTACCAAACCGCGGTGGACGCGCTTCGGCTTCGCGCCTTCGACTACATCACCAAGCCCGTCAATTCCGAGCGCGTCCTGTCGATCGTTCGTCGGGCCGAGGAGAGTCGACGGCACCGCCACGAATCCTCTTCGGAAGACCAGTTCGAGAGCCTCGCTCGGCAGGTCTTCGAGCTCCTCGACGCGATCTCGATCGAGCGCTCGCCGGAGCTCGGCGACGGCTTCTTCGCGAAGCTCGACTCCGTCCGCTCGCTCGCACTTGCGTTGCACCAGCGGACCGCCGGCCGCACCAGCGTTCTCGCGAAGAACGTCGCCGAGAACGTCGGCGAGCTCGAACGGCTGCTTCCGCGGGAAGGTGGCCTCTCGACCCGGCGGGCTCTCGCCCGCATCCGCGAGCTCCTTCATCCGCTTTTGCAGTAGGTCGTACCCGAGAAACGCGCGGCAACGGACCCCCTCCGAGCCACGGGCCGCCACGCGCCGCGAGACGCCTATTGCCCGCCCCTCTCTCTTTGTCTTAGGTTTGAGCGGGCGGCGCCCGAAGGGAGGCATCGTAGATGAAGTTCACCTGGTTCAACCTCATGCCCTGGCCGTACCTCGCGGCGGATTTCCGCGAGAAAAATCGCTCGATCTGGGTCGACATCCCGAACACGCTCTTCGATCCCGAAAAGGGCCACTTTCTCTACAACCGCTACATGGACCAGCTCGAGTACGCGGAAACCCTCGGTTACGACGCGCTCGGCGTGAATGAGCACCACCAGAACGGCTATGGGCTCATGCCCTCGCCGAACATCATCGCCGCGGGTCTCGCGCGGCGAACCTCCACCGCGGCGATCTGCGTGATGGGCAACTCGATCGCGCTGTACAACCCGCCCATCCGCGTGGCCGAAGAGTTCGCGATGCTCGACGTGATCAGCGGCGGCCGCCTCATCGCCGGCTTCCCGGTCGGCACGCCGATGGACACGAATTTCTGCTACGGGCAGATCCCGGCGCTCACGCGCGACAAGTACGCCGAGGCACACGAGCTCATCATGCGCGCGTGGAAGGAGAGCAACGTCTTCTCTTTCGACGGCAAGTACAATCAGCTCCGCTACGTGAACTGCTGGCCCAAGCCGGTCCAAAAACCGCATCCGCCCATCTACATCCCGGGCGGCGGCTCGATCGAGACCTGGGATTTCTGCATCGACAACGACTACAACTACTCCTACCTCTCGTTCACCGGCTACAAGCGCGGCAAGCTGCTGATGGACGGCTACTGGGAGCAGGTCGCCAAGCGCGGCAAAGACGAGTCGCCCTATCGCGGCGCCTTCGCGCAGACGATCTGCGTGGCCGACACGGACGCCGAAGCCGAGAAGCTGTACGCCGAACATGTGCACTACTTCTACAACCGCTGCCTGCACATATATCCCGGCTTCGCCGATCCGCCGGGCTACCGCACGATCAAGACCCTGAAATACGGCGCGCTGACCCCGCTCACCGAGGACGCGCTCGCCAAGTTCCCGACGCTGACGTGGAAGGAACTTCTCGAGGACCGCTACGTCATCGCCGGCAGCCCAGAGACGGTACGGCAGCAAATGGAGGAACTGATCAAGGGGCTGCACGTCGGCCACGTCTTCTGCCTGCTCCACGTCGGCGACATGCCGGACGAGAAAACCCGCCACTCGACTCGGCTCTTCGCCGAGCGCGTGATGCCGAAGCTCCGTGACCTCTGGCCGCAATGGAAGGACGACCAGCGCTGGTGGATCAAGCCGATGCCGAACCGGGTGCAGCCTGAGCGATCGCTGGCGCAGGGAAATCGCCCTTCGGAGCGCGGCTCGAAGGGCCGAGCGCACGGCGGCGGCTCCGCGGCAGGGGTCAAGGACGAGGTGGCGCGATGATGAAGAGCCAATTCTTGACGACCAAGCGAGGCTGCCGGGTGCGCGTGCTCGAGGAAGGCAGCGGCGCCCCGGTCGTGTTCCTTCACGGCGCGGGCGGTCTTCTCCCCGAAAATCCGTTTCTCCATGCGCTCGCGAAGAAATACCACGTGTTCGCCCCCGAGCTCCCCGGGTATGGCGACTCCACGGGAGAGGACCTCCTCGAGGACATGCTCGATTTCACGCTTCACGCGGGCGACGTGGTCGCCGAGCTCGGCATCGAGAAACCGCACCTCATCGGTCATTCGATGGGCGGAATGATCGCGGCGGAGATGGCCGCGACGGCGCCGAACGACCTCGAGAAGCTGGTGCTCGTAGGCGCGGCGGGACTGTGGATCCCGGAGCAGCCGATCCCCGACCTTTTCGCGATGCTGCCGCACGAGTACCCGAAGTATCTCTTTCACGATCCCGCGGCCGGCCTGGCGTTGCTCACCGGTGGGCTCGACTTCTCCAACCTCGACGTGCTGGCCGAGTTCTACATCGCCAATTCACGCCGCATGGCCATGGCGGGGAAGATCCTCTTCCCCATCCCCAATCGTCGCCTTTCGAAGCGCTTGTACCGGGTCAAGGCGGAGACGCTGATCGTCTGGGGAGCGAGCGACGCGCTGATCCCGCCGATCTACGCCGAACACTGGAGTCGATCGATCGCCGGCTCGCGCGTGGTGCAGATCCGCGAGGCCGGCCACATGGTCCCTTACGAGCAGCCGGAAGTGTTCGTTTCGGCCGTCTCCGGGTTTCTCGGATAGGAGGCACATCATGGGTGCAGCGGAAAACAAGAAGCTGATCGAAGCCATGTTCGCGGAGCTCTCGCGCGGGAACGGCGCGGGCTACCTCGATCGTCTCGCCGACGACGTGCGCTTCACGATCATGGGCACCACGAAGTTCTCCGGCACGTTCAACGGCAAAAACGAGGTCGTGCAGAAGCTCCTGACGCCGCTGATGAGCCAGCTCGAAGGCGGGCTTGCCATCACGGTGGACGGCATGGTCGCCGAAGGCGACACGGTCGTCGTGCAGGCGCGCGGTCGTTCGACGACGAAGAGCGGTAAGCCTTACAACAACACCTACTGCCAAGTGTTCCGCGTCGAGGGCGGCAAGGTGAAGGCGATCGCCGAATACCTCGACACCGAGCTCGTGACCCAGGCGTTCGGTCGCTAGGAGCGTGCGTCACCGATCGCGCCGCCCGTTGGGCGCGATCAAAGGGAATGCAACATCCTGCCGAGCTAGCATGGTACGACGTACAGGCAGAGCCGTAGCGTTTTTTTCCCTCGCTCCCGTCGGTCGCGAGCGGGCTGGATCGAGCACCGTGCCAAGCTTCGCCCTGCGACGATCAGGAGCGGGGTGACAAGGACGGGGTAGGCTTTGTTCGAAACTCTCAAGCTCCAACGCGAGGGAGCGATCGCCTGGCTGACGCTCAACCGGCCGGAGCGGCTCAACGCGATGAGCCGTCAGCTCGTCGCCGAGCTCCGCGAGCTCTTCTCGAGCTTGCCCGAGGACCGAGAGACGCGCGTCGTCGTCCTGCGCGGCGCGGGCCGAGCATTTTGCGCCGGGCTCGATCTCAAGGAGAGGGGAAACGGCGAGGAGGTGGAGAGCGGCGTGCCGGCCGGCCTTCGCGCGCAGCGTCGGATCAGTGAGCTCGTGCTGATGATGCGCCGCGCGCCCCAGCCGATCATCGCTTGCGTGCACGGCGCCGCCTCGGGCGGGGGCTTCGCGCTCGCGCTCGGCGCGGACGTACGCATCGCCGGCGAATCGGCTCGTATGAATGCGGCTTTCATCCGAATCGGGCTTTCGGCCTGCGACGTGGGCGTCAGCTATTTCTTGCCACGCATGGTCGGGGCCTCCGTCGCGGCGGAGCTGCTGCTCACGGGCAACTTCATCGACGCCGCTCGCGCCGAGAGGGTCGGACTGGTCTCGCGGGTCGTCCCGGACGCCGAGCTCGAGACGACGGCGCGCGCGCTCGCCGGCGACATCTTGCGGAACTCGCCCCTCGGCGTGAAGCTCACCAAGGAGTGCCTGAACATGAGCCTCGATGCGGGGAGCCTCGAGCAGGTGATCGCGATGGAGGATCGCAACCAGATCCTCTGCACGCAAAGCGACGATTTTCGTGAGGGTGTGCGCGCGTTTCTCGAAAAGCGGGCTGCGACGTTTCGCGACGCCTGACCGAGACGATCGCGGCAAACCGCGCCATCGCGGCGGCGAGCGACCTCTGCGGAATTCGGGTGTCTCGGTCGCGGCCGCGATGCTCCCGTGAGAGGAGGTCGGATTGCGATGAAAGCCTCTTCAGCGAATGATCCAGAAGCGGCAGAAGGAGATCGAATCGCACCATCCGGTGCCGTGACGAGGGGTGGGGACGTTGCGGCATTAACGGAATAAGTTCCGTTGCGGCACCTGAACTCCGGATGCCGCCGCTGACTTATTCCGTTAATGCCGCAACGTCCCTACCCTTCCGGATGACGATCCGCACCGACTTGTAGGTCGGTGTGTTGCTTCCGTCAGCGACGCTGCCGAGCGGTATCAGCGCGTTGGCCTCGGGGAAGTAGGTCGCGGCGCAGCGGCTTGGTACGTCGTAGGCCACGACGGTGAACCCGTGGAGCATGCGCCGCTCTTCGGCGAACCGGCTTTCGAGTTCGACGAGGTCGCCGGGCTTCAAGTCCTCGGCGGCGATGTCGTCCGGGTGCAGCAACACGACGCGGCGGTTGCCGGAGATCCCGCGATAGCGATCATCGTAGCCGTAGACCGTGGTGTTGAACTGATCGTGGGCACGGATCGTCGTCATCAGGAACTCGCCGCTCGCGAGCTCGGTTCGCGGTAGCGGCAGGGTCGTGAACGAGGCCTTGCCGGAAGGCGTCGTGAACTGGCGGCGCTGCGCCCCGCTCGGCAATCGAAAGCCCGCGCCTTCGCGCACCCGGCGGTTGAAGTCTTCGAAGCCGGGAATGACGTGCGAGATCGCTTCGCGCACGAGGTCGTAATCTTCGCCGAGGTCTCGCCACGGAACCGGGCCGTCATCGCCGAAGAGGGCACGAGCCATGCCGGCGACGATCGCCGGCTCGCTCTTGAGCTCCGCGGAGGCCGGCGTCAGCCTGCCTTCGGAACGGTGCACGATGCTCATCGAATCCTCGATCGTCACGAACTGCGGCTTGCTCCTCTGTAGATCGATCTCGGTTCGTCCGAGACAGGGAAGCAGGATCGCTTCCTCGCCGGCGACGAGGTGCGTGCGATTCAGCGTGGTCGCGACGCCGACCGTCAGCCTGCAACGGCGCAGCGCCTCCTCCGTGTACTCCGTGTCGGGCGTCGCAACCACGAAGTTGCCGCCCATGGCGCAGAACACCTTCGCCCGCCCCTCATGCATCGCGCGGATGGCCGCCACCGTATCGAGGCCATGCTTCCGCGGCGGCTCGAAGCGAAACTCCGCGCCGAGCTTCTGCAAAAACTCGGGCTTCGGCGTTTCCCAGATTCCCATCGTACGATCGCCCTGGACGTTGCTGTGACCGCGCACCGGGCACACGCCCGCCCCGAGCTTGCCGATGTTGCCGCGAAGCAGCAGCAGGTTGGTGATCTCCTGCACGTTGGCGACGCCGTGCTTGTGCTGCGTGAGGCCCATCGCCCAGCAGGCGATCACGCGCTCGGCGCCGAGATAAATCGCGGCGGCCCTCTGCATGTCCTGGCGCGATATGCCGCTCTCCTGCACCAACTCCTCGAACGAGATGTGATCGAGCCCGGCGCGAAACGTCTCGAGCCCTTCGGTGTGATTGCGGATGAAGGCCCAGTCGAGGACCCTCCCGGGCGCGCGCTCCTCGGCGGCGAGCACCTCCTTCATGATGCCCTTGACGAGCGCGATGTCGCCGCCGACGCGGACCTGAAGGTAGAGGTCCGAAATCTCGGTGCCTTGCCCGAGAAGGCCGAGCACGTTCTGCGGATGGGTGAAGCGGACGAGCGCGGCTTCTTTCAGAGGATTGATGCTGACGATCTTCGCGCCACGCCGCTTTGCCTGGAGCAGCGTCGTGAACATCCGCGGGTGGTTCGTCCCCGGATTCTGGCCGATGATGAAGATCGCATCGGCTTTTTCGAAATCGTCCAAGGCGACCGTCCCCTTGCCGACGCCGATCACCTGCGAGAGGCCCGTGCCGCTCGATTCGTGGCACATGTTCGAGCAGTCGGGCAGGTTGTTGGTGCCGAACTGTCGGGCGAACAGCTGGTAGAGAAACGCGGCCTCGTTGCTGGTGCGCCCCGACGTGTAGAAGACCGCCTCATTCGGCGAGTCGAGCCCACGCAGGACCTCGGCGATTCGCTGAAACGCAGCATCCCACGAGACCGGCTCGTAGCGATCCGAGCCCGCGCGTTTGAGCATGGGCTCGACCAAGCGCCCTTGCCGCTCGAGCCAATGATCGGTCTCGGCGAGAAGCTTCGGGATCGGCCATGCGGCGAAGAACTCGCGCGTGACTCGGCGCCTCGTGACCTCGTGGGCGACGTGCTTCACTCCGTTCTCGCAAAAGTCGATCCGCGTGCGCTCGGCGGCCTCGGGCCATGCGCAGCCCGGACAGCTGAATCCCGTCTCGCGATTGAGCTGCAAAAGCGCCCGGCCGGCGCGCCAGAGGCTCGTGTGCGCGAGGCTCTTCAGCGTCGCTCCGATCGCGCCGAGCCCGCCGGCCGATCGCTCCGGCCCGCTCATTCCGCGATCACCCGCGAGCGCTCGCCATAGACGTTGAAGCCGTTGCCGCGCAGGAACCCGAGGAGCGTCATGCGCGCGCGCTCGGCGAGCGCGACCGCGAGCGACGACGGCGCCGACACCGCCGCGACTACCGGGATCCGCGCCGTGAGCGCCTTGGCGGCGATCTCGTAGGAGATCCGCCCCGAGACCAGGAGCACGTGACCGTGAAGCGGCAGCCGACCGCGCTCGAGCGCCCAACCGACCACCTTGTCGACCGCGTTGTGTCGCCCGACGTCCTCGCGTACCACGAAGAGTCTACCTTCGGCGTCGAAGAGCCCCGCCGCGTGCAACCCGCCGGTCTCGCCGAACGCTTCCTGGCTCGCGCGCAGCCGCTCCGGGAGCGGATAGAACAAGGTCGTGCGGAACTTCGAGCGATCGTCGAGCGGCGGCGCCTCCGCGAGCGCACCGTCGATCGTCGCCTTGCCGCAGACCCCGCAGCTCGCGCTCGCGTAAAAGTTCCGCTTCAGCCGCTGCCAGTCGACGCGCACCCCTTCTCGCAACCGAACCTGCACGATATTGTCGGCGGCTTCCGGATTCGGCGCGAGCGTCGCATGGCGAATGGAGGTCACGTCCGCCAGCGACCCGATCACCTGTTCGTTCCAGAGAAGACCGAGTGCGAGCTCCTCGTCGTGCCCCGGCGTCCGCATCACGACCGTCAGCGGGGCGCCGTCGAGCTGGATCTCGAGCGGCTCTTCGCGCGCAACCGAGTCGCGAACCCGCGAGGAGCGTCGCCCCGCATGGCGGGTCGTAGCCACTATCTCCACCGACTCGGAAGGCTTGCGATCGGTAGCGAAGACCGCGCGTTTCACGGGCGAAGCATGGCCCATCGGGGGAAGCTCGACAAGTGCGCGCGCGCCGCGCCACCCCGAGAAGCCCGACCCGTCGCTACCGCGCGCTCCGCACCAGCTTGACGGTCTCGGCGAGCCTTCGAATTCCCTCGTCGATCTCCACCGGCGTGAGCGCGCAAAACGGCAGCCGCAGGAACCTCTCGCCTCCGCCTTCGGGAAAGAAGGCGAGCCCGTCGGCGAGGTTGAGCCCGCGCCTGGCGGCCTCCAGCCGTACGGCCGTCGTCTGGATGCCCTCCGGCAGCGTCAAGGAAATGAAGAATCCGCCGGCCGGCCGCGTCGCCACCGCGTCGGGCATGTACTTGTCGATTGCGGCGAGGCAGGCGCCGAGCCTCGGCGCGTAGAGCTTCTTCAGCCGCTCGATCTGTGGCGGCAGCAGCCCGCGGCGGCACCATTCGTAGGTGATCCCCTGCGCGACGTAGCCGGGCGAGATGTAGGTATCCTCCGCGACCTTCGCGAGCTTGGCGATCAGCGACGGATCGCCGATCATGAAGCCGGTTCGCACGCCGGGGGCGATCAGCTTGGTGAACGAGCTCATGTGCAGCGTGCGCTCGGGCGCCAGCGAGTAGAGCGTCGGCTCCTCGCGGCCGTGATAGCGAAGCAGCCGGTAGGGCGCGTCCTCGACGAGCAAGAACCCGTGACGCCCGGCGAGCTCGACGAGCTTCCGCCGCTTCTCTCCCGAGCACGTCGCCCCCGCGGGGTTCTGAAAGTCCGGGATCACGTAGAAGAACTTCGGGGCGGCGGTGAGCGCCTTCTCGAGCGCCGCGAGGTTCGGCCCGTCAGGCTCGAGCGGGATGCCGATCACCCGCGCCCCGTGGCGGCGAAGCAGCGTGATCGTCCGGTCGTAGGTCGGCGACTCCGTGAACACGACGTCGCCCGGCTTCAGCAAGTGTATGCACAGAAACTCGATCAGCTGGAGCGATCCGTTGCCGGTGAGCACGCGATCGACGGTCACGCCCTGCCACTCGGCGAGCCATTCGCGCAGCGGTTGAAAGCCGAGCGACGGACCATATTGCAGCATCGGCGCCCCGCGCGCCTTGAATGCGCCCCCCGCGGCGTCGATCACTTCGTCGATCGGAAACGATTCGTTCGCGGGCACGCCGCGCGTGAAATTGATGCTCTCCATCGGGCGGTCGTATTAGCACAGAACGATAGCCTTGGCAGTCGCCGGCAGCGACCGGTCTCCCCTGACCGCGCGAGGAGACACACCATCTTCATTCACGCTTCGGCAGGATCGCTCGCGCTTTTTGCACAGCGTTGCGGGCGTCAACTCTTGGCGAGGATGACCTCCGTCGCCTTGATGATGACAGTCACGGTCGAGCCTTGCGTGAGCCCTAGGTTTTCGGCTGAACCGCGGGTGATCGCAGAGACGATTTCGTGCCCGTTACCGATGTCAACGACTACCTCGGCCATGACGTTGCCGAGCTTGACCGTTTTCACTTTCCCCTGGAATTGATTGCGCGCACTGAGTCTCATCGTCGTCCTCCATGAAAGAAGAGAAGAAGAATTCTATCGAGGCTACCCGGCAAGGCAACGAGCCATTTTTGACGGCGCGGACTCAGTGCGGTACGGGGCCCGCGGTCAGGAAGCCGGCGCCGGACAAGATCTGTTGACCAGGTGGAGACGACACCATCTCCACCCACGCGTTGGCGAGCTCCGGATCGGGTGCGTGTGCCGTCACGGCGATCGGGTACTCGGCGATCACGTTCCAGCGTGAGGGGATATCGAGCACGAGAACCGTGTCACGGGCAGTCGCGGCGTCGGTGCGATAGACGAACCCGGCATCCCCTTCGCCGAGGCTCACTTTGGCGAGGATCTGGCGCACGTTGAGCTCGCGTGAGGCGATGTTGGCAGTGACCGCACGCACGAAGGCCTCGCCGAGGTCCTTGCCGGCCTTTTCGAGCACTTCGTTCGTGTACCTTCCGATCGGAACCTCGTCGACGCCGACGATCAGCTTCTTCGCCTTGGGCAGATCCTCGAAGCGGAGGAGACCCGCAGGATTCGCTTTCGGCGTGATGACCACGGGCTCGTTTCGCGCAAAGACCGTGGGCTTCGCGACGAGACCGGCGTCTTGCAGCGCTTTCATGTGGCGAAGATCCGCTGAGGCGAAGACGTCGGCTTTGGCGCCGTTCTCGATCTGCGTGCGCAGCTCCTGGCTGCCCGCGAGCTGGAGCACGACGCGGCTGCCGGGATGTGCAGCCTCGAACTTCCTTGCGATCGCCTCGAAGGTCTCCTTCAACGAGGCGGCCGCGAATACGGTGACCTCGCGAGGCTTGGCGGACTCGGCACCGAGGGCGGCTCGCGTGTAGCCGAGCACGGTCGCTGCGACGAGGGTCAAGACGACGACGGCCGACACCTTCGGGCTTTTCATGCGCGAGCGACCTCCGCGACGACCTGTCCACTGTCGTCAGTCTGATATCCCCCGAGGCTCGCGAGCTCCCGCCGCAGCGCCGCACCACGCAACGCATCCGTGAGCCGGCCGATGCGGGGGTCGTCTCGAAGCTCCGCCCCGATGACGAGGTCGGACCGCTCCTCGGTCAGCGGCACGAACCCAAGGCCGTAGGCGGCGGCTGCGCTTCGGTTCGCCACGCCGACGTCCGCTGCGCCGTATGCCACCGCCTGCGCGACCGCCTTGTGGCCGCTGGCAACCTGCGCGATCGGGTGGGTCGCGGCCGCGGGAATGCCGGCCTTGCGGAGCACCCTACCGAGCAAGCTCTGCGCGCCGGACCCGACCTCGCGGGGCACGAATCGGACCTTCCGACGCGTGAGGTCCTCGGCGCCGCGGATCGACAGCGGGTTCCCGGGCCGCAGCACGAATCCCTCTTCCCAGCGGGCGAGGTTGACGACGATCGCGCCGCGACGGGCGCATGAGCGGCGGACGAACGGCACGTTGTACTCTCCAGAGACTTCGTCGAGCAGGTGCGCTCCGGCGACATGGGTGAGACCACCGGCGAGCGCGGCAAGCGCATGGCGACTCGGCGCATGGAGCACGCGCACGTGCACGGCGGGCGAGGCTTCGCCGAGCCACGCGGAGAGCAGCGTCAGCGCGGGATCGCAGCCGGCGACGATCAGGTTGTCCCGCGTGTCGGCTTCGGGACGGAGGGCGTCGACGTCGACGGTACTTCGGCGCCGGCCGCTACGCACCTCGATCACGCCATCGGCGACGAGCGTCACGGACTCTTCACCGTGGAGGAGATGAGCGACCCATCGTCCTTCAACTAGGCCGACCACGACGCGGCTTCGTCCGTTCGTCGGCCCAGGTGAAAGGGACGACGCGAGAACGGCACGAAGCCGCGCCGCCGGAGTCGAGATCGAGAAGAGATCCTCGACGTGGCAGCCGAAGGCGTGGGCGAGCTGCAGCGCGACGGTGGTCGAGGGAACGCACCTTCCGCGTTCGAGGTGGATGAGGCTCTGGCGTGTAATGCCGACTCGCCGGGCGGTCTCGAGCTGCGTCCATCCCGAAGCGCTTCGTCGTTCGCGGAGTCGGTTGTGGACGTGCAGCGGCGGCATTGGTAGAGTAAATTGTCCTTTACACAAGGTACGACTGATAATACACAGAGCCATCTCCTGTCCAGGACGCGGTACGAAGAGGGGGACCGGATGTACAGCTCGATTCGTTGGCGCGCGGCGATCATCGCCACCGGCCTAGTCGCCGGATTCGCCGCCCCCGTTTTCGCGCGGAGTCTCGAGGAGATTCTGCAGGACAAAGGGATCATCGATTCGCGCGAAGCGGCGGAGGTGAAGGCGTCGAAGGAGAAGGAGCAGGCGGCGACCGAGAAGGCCGTCTCGTCGATCCCGGCGTTGCCTGACTGGGTCAAGATGGTCACCTTGTTCGGGGACGTGCGGATCCGCAACGAAGTCTTCTTCCAGGACGGCACTCAGGACCGCATCCGCCAGCGCTTCCGGCTCCGCTTCGGCGCGAAGGTCAGGCCGAGCGACGAGATCGAGACCGGATTCAAGCTCGCCAGCGGCAACGCCAACGATCCGATCTCCAACAACCAGACCTTCACCGACGAGTTCACCTTCAAGAACATCAACATCGCCAACGCCTACATCAAGCTCACGCCCTACAAGTCGATCGGCCTCGATCGGCCCTGGGTGACGCTGATGGGCGGGAAGTTCGACCAGCCGTTCTACGTTCCGCCGACGCCGAACCAGTTGGTCCTCGACCCCGACCTCACGCCCGAGGGCTTCTTCGAGACCCTGAAGGCGGTCGATGAGAAGGAGGGGTTCCTACGCACGGTGGCGCTGAACCTCGGGCAGTTCATCTTTCAGGAGAACAGCAACACCGGCGAGGCGGCGATCTACGGCTTCCAGGGTTTGTTCACCATGGCGTTCGGCGACGCGGCGTTCAACATAGCGCCCGCGGACTACTACTACGTCGACCCGAGCTCGATTGCGGTGGCGCGCAACACGAACAGCCAGCTGAACATCAGCAACTTCGTCCAACTGTCGGACGGCGAGATCGTCGGAGGCACGCCCATCGATCTCAGCAAGGTGGGCCCCAACAAGAACGGCATGACATCGCCCGTCGTGGACCCGGTGACCGGAGAGGTCATTACTCCAGCGAAGCCGATCACGATCACGAGGCTGATCAACCCCTTCAACGAGGTCGACATCCCGATGGACATCCTGATTCCGACCGGGATGCCCAGGTGGCCGGTTCGGCTGTACGGCGACTATGTCATCAACACCGACTCGAGGGGCTCGAGCGCAAACACGGGCTATCAGGGTGGGTTTACGATCGGTAGCTACAAGGATCCCTGCGATTTCTTCTTCAGCTACGCCTACGAGAGCCTGGAGACCGACGCGGTGATCTCGGCGTTCACCAACAGCGACTACGGCCGTAACGGCGGCACCAACACCAAGGCGAACATCCTGCAGGCCGGTTACGTGGTTACGAAGAACTTCTCGCTCCTGTCCACCGCCTGGATCGACAAGCCGGTCGTCAACGTGCCAAGCCGTAACCCGAATACCGATGTCCGCTGGCAGGTCGACGCCATCACGAAGTTCTGACGAGAAAGACGCATCGGCTCCCGGGAGTTGCGCCGGGACGTCTCTTGAATGAGCTCGTTTCCTACGCCATTCGTTCGACCGCCGCCTCGGCCAGCTGCGCGAACGAATCGATCCGCGTCTTGAACTGGTCGAGGTTGACGTCCGTCTTGCCGAGCGCGCCGCCGAGGTAACGGGCATAAACGCCCTCGATGATGCAGGCGCTCTTCCACAAAGAGAACGCGACGTAATAGTCGATCTTGGAGAGATCGCGGCCGGAGCGCTTGGCATAGCGTTCGCGAATCTCTTCCCGACTCGGGAAGCCGGGCGCGAGAGACGGGGCGCCGGGCGCGCCCGCGACCGGATCGGTCGACTGCGTCCACGTGGCGAGCACGTAGCCGAGATCGGCGAGAGGGTCGCCGAGCGTGCAGATCTCCCAATCGAGAACGGCGACGATCTTACCCCGCTTCGGGTCGGTGATGCAGTTGCCGAGGCGATAGTCGCCGTGCACGACCGACGCGTTTCCCTGCCGCGGAATCTGCGCCTTGAGGACGTCGTGCACGCGGTCGATCGCGGGAAGCTCGCGGGTCTTCGACTGCTGGAATTGGCCGTACCAGCGCTTGAGCTGGCGCGCGATGTAATCCTCCTTCTTGGCGAGATCGCCGAGGCCGACGGCATCGACGTCGACGTCGTGAAGATCCGAGAGCACGTCGATGAACGACTCTCCGGCCGAGCGTCGCTCCGCTTCGCCGAGCGATTTGCGCGCGATCTCCGCATCGTGCATCACCACGCCGGAAACGAATCGCATCACGTAGAACGGGGCGCCGTTGATCTCGGGATCCGGACAGAATCCGAGCGCTTGCGGCACCGGCACGGGGGTCGGCCAGAGCGCCGAGATGATCTTGTGCTCGCGGCCCATGTCGTGCGCGCTGGCGAGCACGTGCGAGAGCGGCGGACGGCGGAGCACGAACTCCTCGCCGCAGGCGTCGGTCACCTTGAACGTCAGGTTCGAGTGCCCCCCGGCGATCAGCGCGAACTCGAGCGGCGCCTTCGCGCCTTCGACGTGGCTCTCGAACCAGCGCGTCACCGCCTCGAGGTTGATGCCTCGGATCTGTGATTGTTCATCCATACCTTCAGTCCCCCGCGGCTTCGCCGCCGGCGATCAGCTCTCCGTAACCTTCTCGAAACGTCGGATAGCGGAAGCGATAGCCGCTGGCTAGGAGGCGCGTGCTACGGACACGCTTGTTCGTCGTGCGGCCGTAGCGAGAGCCGTCCTCGAGCGGATCGACGTTCGGGGGCGGGACCCCCAGGCGCTCGGCGATCCAGCGCAGAACGACGGCCGTCTCGGCCGGCTCCTCGTCCGCCGCCACGTACAGCGGATCGGCGTGCTCGCAGCGTCATCACGTGGCGCAGAACACCCACGCAGTCGTCGCGATGGATGCGGTTCGCGAAGACGGGACGGCCGCCCGGGATGGACGCTTCCCCTCGCCGCACCCGCTCGACGAGCCGCGCACGACCCGGTCCGTAGATGCCCGCGAACCGAACGACCGTGGCGGGGAAGCGTGCGAGCACGGAGCAGACGCTCTCCCTCGAGGAGCCGGTTCCCCGAGAAGCCCGTCGGCTCGGTGGGAGAGTCTTCGTCGACCCATTCGCCGTGCGACTGCGCGTACACGCCGGTGCTCGACGTGAAGACCATTCGACGGACCGGATGGCCGTCGAGCGCCGCGAGGAGATGACGAAGGCCATCGACATAGGCGCTGCGATAGGAGCGGTCGTCCGTGCCGTCGGCCGATGCGGTGTAAAAGACGTTGTCGAGACGCGGTGGCAAGCGGCGAAGCGCATCGACGTCGGTGAGGTCGGCGCGGATCCCCGTCACGCCGCGGGGCGGCGGCGTCGGGCTCCGGCGGAGCGTCCACACTTCGTGGCGTTCGACGGCGAGGCTCGCGGCGAGCGCCGTCCCCACGTAGCCGCAGCCTGCAATCAGTACTCGCGCCATCCACTCTTGCCCTCCCCCGTTTTCTGCCAGAAAAGAGAGGCATGGGCGATGCGGAACGACGCGCGGCAGTTCGGGCGTACATCGAGCGAAGTAAGGCGGTGAAGGTGGTCAAGGCTCGGTCCGCGCAAATCCTAGAAGCGGTCGTTCGCGACGCCCTGACTCGCCGGGGCTAAGGAGAGGGCAGCCATGCAGGACACGAAGGTGCTTCTCGACGAATCGGAGATTCCGCGGCAGTGGTACAACGTCGTCGCGGACATGCCGACACCTCCCGCCCCGCCGCTCGGCCCAGACGGCAAGCCCGTCGGCCCCGAAGCGCTGGCAGCGATCTTCCCCGCTGCGCTCATCGAGCAAGAGGTCTCGCGCGAACGGTGGATCTCGATTCCCGAGCCGGTGCGTGAGATCTACCGGCTCTGGCGTCCGAGCCCGCTCTTTCGCGCGCACCGGCTCGAGGCCGCGCTCGGCACCCCGGCGCACATCTACTACAAGTACGAGGGCGTGAGTCCGGCGGGCTCGCACAAGCCGAACACCGCCGTGGCGCAGGCGTTCTACAACGCCGAGGCGGGCATCCATCGGCTCGCCACCGAAACCGGCGCCGGCCAGTGGGGGTCGGCGCTCGCGCTCGCCGGGCGGCTCTTCGGTATCTCCGTGCGGATCTACATGGTCCGCGTGAGCTACGAGCAGAAGCCCTTTCGCCGCTCGCTCATGGAGACCTGGGGTGCCGAGGTCATCCCCAGCCCGAGCCGCGATACCGAGTCGGGTAAGAAGATCCTGGCAGGCGATGCGAATTCACCGGGCTCACTCGGGATCGCCATCTCGGAGGCGGTCGAGGAGGCGGCGTCTCGGAAGGACACGAACTACGCCCTCGGATCGGTCCTCAACCACGTGCTGCTCCACCAGACCGTGATCGGCCTGGAAGCGAAGAAGCAGTTCGAGAAGGTCGGTGAGTATCCGGACGTCGTCTTCGCGTGCTGCGGTGGCGGCTCGAACTTCGGCGGCGTCGCGTTTCCCTTCTTCGCCGACAAGGCCGCCGGCCGTCGCCTCCGCCTCGTCGCCGTCGAGCCGACATCGTGCCCCACGCTCACCCGTGGACACTACGCGTACGACTTCGGCGACACCGCGGGCCTCACGCCGCTCCTCCTCATGTACACGCTGGGCCACGACTTCGTACCGGCGCGGATCCACGCCGGAGGTCTCCGCTATCACGGCGACTCGCCGCTCGTATCGCAGCTCGTCCGCGAGGGCTTCGTCGAGGCGCTGGCCGTCCCACAGCTCGCGACCTTCGAAGCCGGCGTGACCTTCGCTCGCAGCGAGGGGATCGTGCCGGCGCCGGAGGCGAGTCACGCGATCCGCGCCGTCATCGACGAGGCACTCGAGTGCAAGCGGAGCGGCGCGCCGCGCGTTCTCTTCTTCAACCTCTCCGGCCACGGCCACTTCGACATGGCGGCGTACGACCAATACTTCCGCGGCGAGCTCCAGGACTACGAGTATCCTGCCACGGCGATCGCCGACGCGCTCGAGCGGCTGCCGCAAATACCGGCCGCTAGGCTCACTTTCGGAAATACGGCGACGTATTCCTCGGTCCTCGTCCGCCTGCTGCGTGCTCCTCCTCGCGATACCGCAAGAGTATCGCTCGTCGTCGCGCCTTGCAGGCGACCACGATGACCTTCGGCCTACGTCACCGTATTTCCGAAAGGGAGCACTTAGGCTCGATCCGCGCGTCTCACAGCTTGCGAAGAACGGCGATACCCGCGGAGTATCCAGCCCCGAACGCGCAGAGCACGCCGAGCTCTCCTTTGGCGAAGCCTTCGTGATACTTGTGAAAGGCGATCACCGATCCCGCCGAGCTCGTGTTGGCGTACTCGTCGAGGACGATCGGTGCTTCGCTCTGGTTCGCCGCTCGGCCGAGCACCCGCTTGAGGATCAGCTCGTTCATGTTGAGGTTCGCCTGGTGGAGCCAAAAACGCTTGACCGCCGATACCTCGATGCCGAGCTCGCCGAGCTGACGCGTGATCAGCGCGGAGACGATCGGCACGACTTCCTTGAAGACCTGGCGACCATCCTGGACGAAGAGCAGCTCGTCGGGGTCGCGCGGTGGCTGCTCGCAACGGTTCAGAAAGCCGAAGTTGTTGCGGATGTTGTTCGAGAAGCGCGTGGCGAGCCGCGTACCGAGCACCTCGAAGGCGTGCGGCCCGGACGGATCGGATGGCTCGGCCTCGATGACGACGGCGGTCGCCGCGTCGCCGAAGATGAAGTGGCTGTCGCGATCACGGAAGTTGAGATGCGCGCTGCAGATCTCGGGATTCACCACCACGACCGCCCGGGCGTTTCCCCGGGCCACCGCATCGACCGCGGCCTGGATGCCGAACGCCGCCGAGGCGCAAGCGACGTTCAGGTCGAACGCGTAACCGCCCGCGCCGAGACGATGCTGCACCTCCACGGCGACCGCCGGATAGGCACGCTCGAGGTTCGAGCAGGCGACCAGGACTCCGTCGATGTCGCCCGGATCGCGCTGCGCCTGTTCGAGCGCTTGGCGCGCCGCGGCGAGTGAGATCTCGCAAAGCAGCGACGGCTCCTCGTTCGAGCGCCGGCGGATCAGTGGCCGCATCACTTCGGGATCGAGGATGCCCCGCTTGTCGACGACGTGGCGGCTGCGAATGCCCGACGCCTTGACCACGAACTCGCTGCTCGACTCCGCGAGCGGCTGCGCTCCGCCCGAGCTGATTTCGGCGGCGTGCTCGCGATTCCAGCGACGGGCGTACTCGTTGAACGAAGCGACGAGCTCGTCGTTGGAGATCGATTCGGGCGGCGTGTAGAGACCGCTTCCGCTGATGACCGCGCCCATCCGAGCCGACGTATCGCCAGTTCAGCGGGCGGGATGCAACCCCCGCGCCGAGAACGAACGGAGGACTACGTCCCCGCTATTCCTTCCAGAGCTCCGGCTGATGCGTCGCGGAGGCCTGCACCTCGGGCTCCCACTCGATCCCGAACGCGTCGGCGAGGCGCACCAGGTAGTTGAAGATGCCGACGACGTGCGTGGCGGCGACGATCGCGTCCTCGTCCCAACCGCTCTCGCGGAGGCGCTCGACGTCGTCGTCGACGATCCGATAGGGCGTGAGCGTCAGCTTCTCGGCGTATTCGAGAAGCGCACGGTGGCGGGGCTCGATCGGCGCGGAGCGGAAATCCGTCTTGATCTGCTTGACGAGCGCGGGATCGGTGCTTTCGAAACGGAGAAACTCTCCGTGGATCTCCGTTCAATACTTGCAGCGACTGGCGCGCGAGGCGACCATCGCGATCATCTCGCGTTCCTGCCGCGTGAGCGGTCCCGGATCCCACATGATCCTCTGGAAGAGCTCGAGGAAGGGCCCCCCGTAGCTCTCACGCGTGACCAGAAGTCGGCCCATCTGACTCGGGAACTGCGCGTAGGCGTCAGCCCACTGGATCCCTCTCGCCGTGGTGAGCGCGGCGGCGTGACCCACGGCCTGCGGAATCGAGTCGATGCGAAGACGCGTCACGGTTCAGCCCTCCTGGTAGGTCGGAGCGTCCTCATGGATCACTCCGTCGGATCGCGATCCATCTTCCTTCGGCCGACGCAGGCTCTCGAGCTAGCGGCCGGATCGGACTATGGGAGAGAACGCCGCCGATGGCAAGAACCTCGCGAACGCACGTCAGAGAATCGCTCGATTTGGTCATGACCCGCCGATCGCCGACACGCGCGGCCGAGCTCGCCGCTCTCGCTGGTCTCCTGCTCGTTCGAGTGGCTTTCGCCGGCGAGCCGGTGCTGCGGGTCGGGACGAGCGACGACTATTCGCCGTTCTCGCTTCGTGGCCGGGGCTTCGACGTCGACGCCGCCGAGGCGATGGCACGTGACTTCGGCATGCGCATCGAGTGGGTCCGCTTCCGCTGGCCGGAGCTTCGCGGCGAGGTACGCGCCGACGTGTTCGACGTCGCGATGAGCGGCATAACCTGGCGCCCGGAACGGGCGGTGATCGGTTGGATGAGCCGAGCCGTCGCCCAGGGCGGCCCTTGCGTCGTCGGCGATCCGAACGTCGGTCGAGTCGCCGTAAATCGGGGCGGGGTGCTCGAGAGCTGGGCGCGCCGGCGGTTTCCGCCGCAATCAATCGTCTCGGTCGACGACAATCTTTCGCTGTCGACGCTCCTCGAGAGCGGCGCCGTGAGCGCTTTCGTCACCGACTCCTTCGAGGCGGCGAGCGGCGCGCATCGGGCCGACCACGCGGTCCGATGCGAGCCGCCGCGCGATCGCAAGGTCTACTGGATCGCTCCTCGACGCGCGCGCGAGCTCGGCCCGCGGGTCGACGCCTGGGTCGGCGCCAACGAGGCGCGGCTCCAGGAGCTCCGTCGCCGGTGGCTCGGCGGAGCGTCGCCCCGCGACGAGATCGACAACCTGATCGACCTCGCCGCGCGCCGGCTCGCGCTGATGCCGGCGGTCGCGGCGTGGAAGCGCGCCCACGGGCTGGCGGTCGAGGACTCCGTGCGTGAACAGGCCGTCTTGGCTCGGGCCGAGGGCGCCGCCCGCGCCGCCGGCCTGGACCCTGGGTCGGTCCGCGCGTTCTTCTCGGTCCAAATCGCGCTCGCAAAGGCAATCGAGCGACGCGCGACCGAGGCCGAGTCGACCCTCGACCTCGAGACCGAGCTCCGCCCCGCGCTGTCCGAGATCGGCGACCGCATCGTCGCGAGCCTCGCGGTCGCCGCCCCCGTCGGAGCGCGGGCGCTTCCGGAGGATCGACTCGTGCCGCTCGCCGAGCTACTCAGTGGGGACGAAGTGGGCGAGCTTCGAACCGCGATACTCGGCGTCAGGAGAGGCAAACCGTGACGGAAGTGACGGAGCGGCTCTGCCCTTCGTGCGGGAATGCGAATCCTCCGGACGCCCAGTTCTGCCGCGAATGCGGCGCGATCCTCGTCCAGGTCCGTGGCGGCGCCACGCACAGCACCGCTACCCGCGAAGTGGAGAGCCGCAAGCCGACTCCCGGCGAGGTGTCGCAATCGCCGTCCCTCCGCCGCGGCCGCGGGCTCGCCGCAATCCTCGTCGCCGGTCTGGTGCTCGTCGCCGTGTTCATCGCCTACCAACGGAAGCAAACGGGCACGTTACCCGTCCTCGGCGGGCGGCAAACGGAATCAACTCCTGCGCCGTCGCCCGCGGAGCAGCGCGCCGAGGCCGCCGCGGTGAAGCCGACGATCGCGGTCCCGTCCCCCGCGGTCGCGCCTGCGCACGAAGAAGCTCGCACCGAGCCGACGCGGAGCGCGCCTTCGGACGTCGCGGTGGCGAAGCCGACGATCGCGGCCGCACCGCCGCACGAGAAAGCTCCGGCGAGGTCGACGCGCAGGAAACCCCCCGAGGCCGCCGCTGAGGCCGCGCGGCGGCACCGGCCCGGCTGGTACGTGGTGCGCTACCGCACGCCCCTCTTCCAATCACCGAGCGAGACGGCTTCGATCGTCACCTATCTCGCCCCCGGGACGCGCATCCTCGTGACGCGGGCGCTGCAGGGCTTTCTCGCCGTCGATTCCACGACCGGCAAGCGCCCGGGCTTCGTGAGCGCGGATGACGTGCTGCCGGAGAGCGTCGCCGGGACGTATCCCTGAGCGATGGGCGCGCGCCGACCACATCTCCTACAAGCTAGCGCTTGGTTTCCTCCACCCACCCCATGCCGACCGTGAGCGTCACGCCGAAGCGCTCGATCATCTGCCGAGCGTCCTCGCGCATCGTTTGCCAAACTTCGCAGTGCGCGCTCTCCTCCATCGCTTTCGGGCTGTCGAAGAACATCTCGGCAACGCGATAGAAGGGCGCGGCGGCGCCCTCGAGACCGGAATCGATGCGCGTCAGGGCGATGCGCTTGAGTCCCGGAACCACCGTTGCTTTGGGCACGTGGACCTCGCGGTAGTAGGACTCGAACGCATCGACGTCACCGGGTTTCGGAGCGGACCAAAGGGCAACGAGCTTGTACATGGCGTCCTCAGTACGCATTCGCCAGCGACGGATCCAACTTCATCGCCTGACGGCGTCGCTCGCTGACGAAGCCGTTGTCGACCAGCCAGGCCACCGTGCGGCGCAGCGTGTCGCGCGCGGACAGGTAGGTGTAACCGAGCTCTCGCATCGCCTTCGAGTTGTCGAAGTAGCCGTACTTGCCGGCGAACTCGTCCACCTGGCTGCGATCGAGCATGGGCCGCGATCCGGTCAGCTTGGCGGCGAACTCCATGAGCGTGGCCAGCACGCGCACGACACCCACGGGCGCCTTGATCGTCGGCGCCGCCAGGCCGGTGAGGTCGGCGAGGATGTCGAAGAGCTGCTTCACGGTCACGTTCTCGCCCGCCAGGATGTAGCGCTCCCCGCTCCGTCCCTTCTCCATCGCGGCAAGCGAGCCGCGCGCGACGTCTTCGACGTCGACGATGCTGAACCCGCCATCGAAGTAGAGCGGCGTGCCGCGATTGAGAAAGTCGGCAACCTGCTTGACCGACTCCGAGAGCTTCGAGAATCGGGGGCCGAGGATCAATCCGGGATTCGTCGTGCAGAAGGGCAATCCCGTGCGGGCGGCGATCGCGAAGCCTTCTTTCTCGGCGGCGATCTTACCGCGCACGTAGTGCGTGTGTGGATGCTGGTTGAAATGACTCTCGTCGATCATCCCGTCCGGCGTCGCGGCGAAGCCCATCGTGCCCGTCGTGCTCGTGTCCACGACCTTTTCGACGCCTGCGGCCACCGCTGCTTCGAGCACGTTGCGGGTGCCTTCCACGCTCGGACGGATGATGTCGCGGTCCGGATCCTTCGACCACATGAGAAACCCCGCGGCGGTGTGGTACACGCGACCCGCTCCTGCGACGGCCGCCGAGGTCGACGCGGCATCGAGAATGTCCCCGCGGACGATCTCGACGCCGAGCGCCTCGAGCGCCTTCGCATCGGCGGACGGCCGGATCATCGCGCGAACCGGCTCGCCGCGCTCCGCGAGCAAGCGGCAGATGTTGTTGCCGACGTGGCCGTTGGCACCGGTGACAAGCGTTGGCTTCATGATTCGGTCCTCCCGTTCGCCGTCGAGTCGATACGATTCGTGAATGATTCGACAACCGTGCCGTCTTGCGCCAAAAAAATCACGCCGAGGCGCGCCGATCGGCGCTTGCGAATCCCTCGCGTACGCGACGCAGGACCGCGATCAGCGCCTGCTGATCTCGATCGCCGAGCGTTTCGAGCATGCCGCGCGCGATCGCCTCCATTCCACGCGCGTGCTCGCGCAGCGCGAGCCCGCCGGCCGGCGTCGCCTCCAGCTCGATCGCGCGGCGGTCTCGCCGTCCGCGCACGCGCCGCACAAGCCCTTTCTTCTCCATGCGATCCACGAGGCCGGTCATCGTGCTCACCGGGACCCCGAAGCGGCCGCCGAGAGCGCGCGTGATCATCGGTCCCTCCTTGGCGAGCGCGCGCAGCAGCGCGAGCTCGCGCTCCGACACCTCCAGACGGTCGGCGAAGACCGACTCGTTGGCCTTGAAGCGCTCGGTCAGCGCCTCGATGAATTGGGCCAGCTCCTTGACCCGCTGCTCGTTCTCCTTGGCCATTGGTCCGACCTACAGATAATACGAAACTCGTACTAAACTTCGCCGCCGTCGTCAAGGGCTCTCGTCAGTCCGCGATCGCGCGTCGATAGGCCGGGCGGCTCGAGAGCCGGCCGGCGTAGTCCTGGAGCACGGGGAACCCTTCGAGAAGCCCCATGAACCCCACCCAGCCGGCGATCGAGCCGATCATCACGTCGGCGGCCGTGAACGACTCGCCGAGGAGAAAGCTGTTGCCGTCGAGCGCTCGCTCGATCACGCGCGCCACCTCCGCCCACTGCGCGCGGCCTTCCTCGGCCAAGGCCGCGGAGCGTTTGGCTTCGGGCAGCATCATCGTGTTGAGAAACACCTTGACGACGGGCGGCTCGGCGGTCGCCGTCGAGTACACGAGCCACTGGTAATAGAGTCCCCGTGCCCCGCTGCCTACCGGAGGCGCCAAGCGCTTTTCGGGGAACCTGTCGGCGAGATAGGCACAGATCGCGGCCGACTCGAAGACCGTCACGTCGCCGTCCGACAATGCCGGCACGACGCCGTGCGGGTGGATCTTCAGGTACTCGGCCTGCTTCTGCTCGCCTTTCGACAGATCGATACGCGCGAGTTCGTAGGGGGTACCGATCTCTTCGAGCATCCAGCGGGCACGAGTCGCGCGGGACCTTGGCGCATAGTAGAGCTTCATCGAAATCCCTCCTTTGGCTTCGGCGCTGCGGGCGTTCCGGTCACGGCAGGATTCACGAAGTCTTCACCTGTAGCCAGTAGGGGCAGTGCGAATCCTCATCTCCATCTCACCCGAAAGAGCCCGCGTCGTCCCCTTCCGGGTGGATTGTCAGCGGTCGGCGATCGATCGATAGTCGCTGCGCGGTTCCAGAAGCGGGTCGCGAAGGTGATCGATGCGCCCTGGATGACCGTTCTCGGCGAAGATTTCCGTTACCGGCAGGCCGGGGGCAAGCGGCCGTTGTGGGCGAAACCGATGGGATGGTATACGGCGCGCGTGTATCGCCTCGCCAGAACGGACGAGCAGGTGTCGCGGCGGTTCCTGCAGGTCATGCATCTCATGGCGAAGCCGACGATCCTGTTCGAGCCCTACGTGCTGCGCCGCGTGCTGCTCCTCGGTCCGGAGTCACGTTCGCTGGCATCGCCGGCGCCGACCGCCGAGGCCACGCAGCCGACCGGATGAGCGAGGCCGGCGAGCGCGCGAAGGCGCGGCCCTTCGATCGACTGCGCACGCTCGCCATTCAAGAAGTCACGGTCGGCGAAGGGCTCCGCCACGTCGAAGTCTACACGGTCGATGGCCTCCTGACGCTCCTCTGGCACGGCGCGGACTCGGCGACGAGCGTCGTTCTGATGTGCGGCGGAGCGATGGGCGGTCTGCTCGGACCGTCGCGCGGCCTCTATCACGACCTCGGCACGGCGCTGGCGGCGAAGGGCGTGGGTGCAGTCCGGGTCGGCTATCGCCGGCCAAACGATCTGCAAACGTGCACGCTGGACGTCGGCGCGGCCGCCGACGTCGCCAACCGTGGAGGCGCCGAACGCTTCGTGGTGATCGGTCATTCCTTCGGCGGCGCCGTCGCGGTCAACGCCGGCGCGGCGCTCCGCCGGTTCACCCGCGGCGTGGTGACGCTCTCCACGCAGTCCGCGGGGTGCGAGACCGCCGCGGCGCTCGGCGACATTCCGCTCCTGCTCATCCACGGCGACCGAGACGAGCTTCTGCCGGTGGCCGCGAGCGAAGCGGTACGGACGCTTGCCGGTCACGGTGACTTGGTGGTGCTTCCCGGCGCAGGCCATCTGCTGCTCGGCGCGGAAGAGGAGCTGCGGCGGCGGCTGCTCGACTGGATTTTGGCGCGGCTCGACTAGCCGTGGAGCGAAAGGGATTTTGCTCGAGAAATCGTGCCGAGCGCTCGACCCTTCACGAACATCGCCGATTGGTCACCGAAGTAAGCCATCTCGCCGTCCTGCCAGAAGCGGAACTCGTAGCGCAGCATGACACGCTTCGGCCCTTCGCGCACGCGCGTCTCCTTGGACTGCAGTCGTAGCGGCGGGCCGATCGTCACCAGCCTGCGGAAGTCTGCGCGATGGATCCGGTTACCGAAGCCGACCCAGCCCTCGTCCCAGCGGCAACCGTGGAGAAAGTACGCGTGCAGGCAGCCGAGGTTGCCGGTGAGGAGAAGGAGGTCGGGCGCCGAGACGTGCCGCGGGTGAACGCGGGGATCGCCGACCTGGAAGCGCCCGACGGGTAGGAGCCGCGTGGTGTCCATCTTTGCTTCGATCTCTCGCGAGTCACGGTCGACGTGCAGCACGTCGTCGACGAGGAATGCCTCGCGGGAGTAGAGAAACGTCGCGACGAACCACTCGAGCTCTTCCTTCGACGGCGCGCTCATGGCGCCTCCCGTGGCGTTGGAGTGGAGCAGATTCTCAATTTCGTCAGCCCGGCTCGGATCATTTCCCGGGTCCACGGCCGAGCACGCGGTTCCCTCCGTCCTTCAATCGGTTCAGCATCCGCTCGGCCCAGGCGAACTCGACGGCGAGGATGCCGAGCGCGAGCGGGATCACGACGGTCGCGGGTCCGGGCAGAACGATCATCGCGACGCCGATCACGAGCACGGTCAGGCCAACCACGGCGACGATCAGCCGCCGCAGGTGCCGCAGCGCCGATCGCGACACGCTCGATCGAGGGCCTGCGGACGGAAGAACCGATTGCTCTCTGCTACTCGAAGGCATTGAGCCCGGTGACGTCGCGCCCGATCGTGAGCCGGTGCACGTCTTCGGTCCCCTCGTAGGTGTTGACCGTCTCGAGGTTCAGCATGTGGCGAATCACTGGGTATTCGTCCGCAATGCCGTTGGCCCCGAGGATGTCGCGCGCCAAGCGCGCGATCCGCAGCGCCTCCGACACGTTGTTCATCTTCGCCAGGCTCACTTGCTCGGGACGGAGCTTCCCTTCGTCCTTCAAGCGTCCGAGCCGCAGACAGAGAAGCTGCCCCTTGGTGATCTCGGTGACCATGGTCACGAGCTTCTGCTGCACGAGCTGGTAGCCGCCGATCGGCCGCGAGAAGACCGTTCGGTTCTTCGCGTAGTCGAGCGCACACTCGTAGCACGCGATCGCTGCACCGATCGCGCCCCAACTGATTCCGTAGCGCGCTTGGGTGAGGCACATCAGCGGTGACTTGAGCCCGCCGCTCCCAGGCAGGACGTTCTCCTCGGGAACGAAGCAGTCTTCGAGGATCAGCTCGGAGGTAACGGAGGCGCGTAGCGAGAACTTTCCCTGCATCTCCGGAGCGCTGAAGCCCGGGGTGCCGCGCTCGACGAGAAAGCCGCGGATCGACCTCGGGTGGTCGCCCTCGGTCTTCGCCCACACCAGTGCCACGTCGGCGATCGAGCCGTTGGTGATCCAGCGTTTGGTACCCGAGATCCGCCAGCCGCCCTTTTCGTGTACGGCGCGCGTCCGCATTCCCCCAGGGTTGGAGCCGTAGTCGGGCTCGGTGAGACCGAAGCAGCCGATCGCCGCGGCGGAGGCGAGCTTCGGAAGCCAACGTCGCTTCTGCGCCTCCGATCCGAACGCGTAGATCGGATACATGACGAGCGAAGACTGGACGCTCACGAACGAGCGCAGCCCCGAGTCGCCGCGCTCGAGCTCCTGGTTGATGAGGCCGTAAGCGACGTTGTTGAGACCCGCGCAACCGTATTCTTCTGGCAAATTTGCGCCGAGAAAGCCGAGCGCGGCGACGCGCGGGATGACCTGCTTCGGAAAATATCCCTCGCGAAACGCCGCGCGGACGATCGGCAGATACTCTTCCTCGACGAACTTGCGCGCGGTGTCGCGCACCATCTTCTCGTCGGTGGAGAGCTGGCTCTCGATGTCGTAGTAGTCGAGCGTGGTGCCCATGGTGCTCCGTTGTTAGCTTGCCCTCCCGGGTTTGAAAAGCGTGCCCCTAGCTCGACCCGAAATTTTGCCCGGGGCCTGAAACGCAGCGGGCTCGAACCTCGCTTGTAAACTCCGTTCCCGTGAGCTACCCAACGATGGCCCCGCCAAACCTAGAGAGGTTGCAATGCCCGAGGAGAAGGACTTCGAGGACCGCGTTCGGGAAGTCGAGTTCGACAATGGACAGGGCCGGAAGCTCACCGGCGTGGATCTCGCGGCGATGCAACCCGGGCTTGCGCGGCTCATGCCCGAGATCGGCAACCGCGTGTGGAAGCTCTACCACGCGGCGCAAGCGAAGAATTGGCCGCTCGCCAAGTTCCAGCTCAAAGAGGCTCAAAAGCTGATGGAGCTCGGCGCGCTGACGCGCCCCAAATATCAGAAGACGCTCGGCAAGTTCATCGAAGATCACGTGAAGACGATGATGGCCGCGCTCGAGAGCGAGAATCTCGAGACGTTCAACCTAGCGTTCGAGAAGTCGGTCGAACAGGCGAACGTCTACCACGAGCTCTACGACAAGCCGTTTCTGCGCTGGAAAGTCCCGGCGGAGCCACCACCAGACCTCGACCTCACGCCGCGACCGAAGACGAAATGACATGCGGCTGCCGGCTTCCGACCGCCGGCCTCCGGAGAGACTCCTCGACGTCGTGGGCGGTAGCCGGTAGCCTGTAGCCGGCAGCCGATCATGTCCTGGTCCAACGAATCGCACGCGCGCGAGCTTCTCTCCCGGGAACGGGTGCTGTTCACGCCCTCCCGCGGCGGGCGCACGGGAATCTGCCTCGCCTACCCGAACCGCTACTCGCTCGGCATGGGCAACCTCGGCTTCCAGGCGGTTTACCGGATTCTCTCGGAGGCGCCCGGTCACTACTGCGAGCGCGCCTTTCTACCGGAGCGAGGCGCACGTCTCGTCACGCTGGAAAGCCGCCGGCCCGCAGGAGAGCTCGACGTGCTTGCGCTCTCGATCTCGTTCGAGACCGACTATCTGAACGTCCCGACGATGCTCGCGGGTGCGGGTCTGCCGCTCTTCGCCGACGAGCGCGACGAGCGGCATCCACTGGTGATCGCCGGCGGGTCCGCGGTCTTCCTGAATCCCGAGCCGATCGCCGAATTCGTCGACGTATTCTTGATCGGCGAGGCCGAGGAGATGCTCCCCGAGTTCCTCGCGTTCCTCGAGGACGCCCGCGTGCGCGGCCGATCGCGGGACGAGATTCTCGAGGAAGCGCCGGCGACGGCGGGGGCCTACGTGCCGCGCCTCCACCAACCGCGCTACGACGGTCCGAGGCTCGTCGACGGCCCCCACCCTGCGTGTCGAGCGCCGTCTCGTCGCTGATCTCGACCGATTCCCGACCACGCTCGCAGATTCTCACCGAGGACGTCGCCTTCGGTGACATGTTCCTCGTCGAGGCGAGCCGTGGCTGCCAGTGGGGCTGCCGGTTCTGCGCGGCGGGCTTCATGTACCGTCCGCTGCGCACCCGCTCGGTCGGCGAGCCTGAAGGCGGACGTCGTGCGCGGCCTCGAGTCGCGCTCGACGATCGGTCTCGTCGGCGCCGAGATGGCGAGCCTTCCCGGCATCGCGGACCTCTGCCAGACGATCGCCGATCACGGCGGCCGGGCTTCCCCCGCTTCGCTCAAGGCGGACTGCATATCCCCGTCGCTCGCCGCGGCGCTCGGCCGGAGCCGCAGCCGCACGGTCACGATCGCTCCGGAAGCCGGCAGCGAGCGCATGCGCCGGGTCATCAACAAGAACCTGAAGGAGCCGGAGATCCTGCGCGCCGCGGAGATGCTCGTCGGCGAGGGCGTTCAGGATCTCAAGCTCTACTTCATGGTGGGCTTGCCGAGCGAGACGGAGGCCGACGTCGACGCGATCGCCGGGCTGACGGTCGACATCCGCGAGCGCTTTCTCGGCGAAGGGCAAGGAGCGCGGGCGCATCGGCGCGATCACGCTCTCGGTCAACACCTTCGTCCCGAAGCCGTGGACGCCGTTTCAATGGGACCCGATGGTCGAGGTCGCGGCCGCCAAGGCCAAGGTCGGTCGGCTGCGCGCGCTTCTCCGCCCGATCGCCAACGTGGAGGTCGACGGAGAGTCGCCGCGCGAGGCATACCTGCAGACGCTGCTCTCGCGCGGGGATCGCCGCGTGGCGCGCTGGATCGTCGAGCTCCATCGCGGCGCACGCCAAGGCGAGAGCTGGTGGCGGTCGCTGCAACGCGGGCGGGGGGGTAATCGGGCGGCCGAGGGGCTCGTCGATCCGGATTGGTTCGTGCATCGTTCCTACGACTACGATGAGACCTTGCCCTGGGACTTCATCGACCATCGGGTGCGCAAGCTCTACCTCTGGACCGAGCGCGAGAAGGCGCTCCGCGAGCGAGAGACGCCGCCCTGCGACGTCTCGACGTGCAAGACGTGCGGCGCGTGCTGAGCGTCGAAACCGGGTAACTGCCGAGTACGTCGACGCCGACTACACGAAGCGGCTCGAGCCCGCGGAGATCGTCGCGAGCCTCCGCGCGTCGGACCCCGTTTCGTGACCCACGCGAGCGAGCAGAGACACCCTCACACGCTGTCCGAATCGGCTTGCGTGGGCAGAGACGATCGCGTCTCGCACTCCCTAGAGAAGTGGATGGCGAAACTCGATCCCTTCCCCTTCTGGCTCTCGACGGAGATCGCCGCACCGTTGATCTCGAGGAATTTTTTGGTGAGCGCCATGCCGAGCCCCGAGCCCTCGAACGGGCGCGAGCTTCCCAACCTCTCCTGGGAGAACGCATCGTAGAGGTGGGGAAGGTAGGCAGGATCGATGCCCACTCCGGTGTCGCGCACCTCGAGGCAGAGGCGGCCGTCGGGGCTCCGACCGAGCCAGACGAATACGCTACCCTGCTGAGTGAACTTGATCGCGTTGTCCAGCAGGCTCACGAGGGCGCGCGAAAGGCAGTACACGTCGAAGATCACGGCGGCCGCGCGGGCGTCGATCTTCTCGATCAGCGAAAGCCCCTTGTCCTCCGCGACTTTGCGGAAGTCTGCGACCTTTTCCAGGACGAAGGTACCGAGCTCGATAGGTTCTGGATGAATCTTGACGGTGTCGCTTTCGATCCGCGAGATGTCGAGTATGCTGTGCACGGTGCCGAGCAAGCGCATGCAGTTCCGCTCCACGGCATCGAAGAACGCACGGGAGGTCTCGTCGCCGATCGTCGTCAGATGCTCCCCGATGAGGCGGACGTACCCGAGGATCACGGTCACGGGCGTGCGGATCTCGTGACTCATGTTGCGCACGAACGAAGACTTCAGCCGCGAGGCCTCGAGCGCCGCGTCCCGGGCCCTCTCGAGCTCTCGTTCACGATCTTCTCGCAGCTGCTCCGACAAGTAGGCGAAGAACATCCCGGGGCACACGATGAAGGGAATGCGGAGAAGGACGTCGGCGCTGAACGTGCGTGGCGAGCCGTTTCGGTCCAGGACGAACGCCAGGGCCGACGTCGCGACCGCCGCCAGTAGCGTGCTCCGGAAGTTTCGGCCGACGGCGGCCTGAAGGATCACGAAGAAGTAGAAGATCAGCACGTCCGGCTGAATCCTGGAGAGCCAGAGGACAGCGATCGAGGTGACGGAGGTGTCGACGAGAACGATCGCGATGAGCGTCCGATCGGCGAAGATCAGCCGCTCGGGCAGAGCGTGCAAAACGACATTCGAGACGAGCAGGAGAAGGACGGAGACGACGACCAGAGGCTCGGCCGACCCGCCGGGAGAGAGCAAGAGAAGGTAGCTGATGGTGATGATGCTCAGCCATCTCAAGAGAAGGACGTTCCGCCGTCGCTCCTGGACCGCTTCGCGCGGCTCGTCCCGATGTGGGCGGGAAAGACCGTTCGTGACCCCTTCACCGCGGATCCCACACGCGCCGGAGGATGCGCCGTTCACGCCGTCGGCCCGCGGGAGGTCGATCTGCTCGAGCAGGGGCATATCCTCGGCTCCGCCGCCGAAGTCTGGCACCCGTTGACCTGCGAACTCTCGCTCCACCACATTCCAGGATAGCAGGCCGGCCTGCCGGAGCCGAAGTGGGCTCAGTCTTCCGCAACGACCTGTGCCAGCGCGGTTTCCGCGGTATGGGTGAGGGCGAGCGAGATCCGGCGGATGCCGAGCTTTGCGGCGTACGCGGCGGTCTTTCCGTGCAACCGGATCATCGGCCGCCCGCCCCGTTCTCGAACCACCTCGATCTCCGTCCAGCCGACCTCGTGGCTCCAGCCGCGCCCGAGCGCCTTCATCATCGCCTCCTTGGCCGCGAAGCGCGCCGCGTAGCTCTCGTACTTCCGGCGCCGCCGTTGTTCGCAGTACGCCTGCTCCCCCGCGGTGAAGACGCGGTCTCGGAAGCGTCCTGCGGTCTGCGCGCGCTCGAGCGCGTCGCGGATGCGATCGACTTCGGCGAGGTCGACCCCGATGGCAACGATCATGGGGCGGCGGACCGCTTCTCGCGCTTCGGCATGACGATCAGCGCCGCGACGGCCCAGATGCCGAACACGAACCCGATCGCCGTCCAGAGATTCTTCGGGTAGCCGTTGTTGTGGGCGAAGAGCCGGCACATGATCGCATCGCAGACGTTGACGACGAACATGGTGCCGACGAGCGTGTCGAGCGGAATCTGCGGCTGCAAGAACGCGAGCCCCGAGAGCACCCCGAGGAAGGTCTTGAGATCGGGCATCGGCAGCGTATACTTATCGGCTACCTTGCCGCGAAAGGTCGGGTGACACAATGGCGGGTCATGACGATCGCAACCTCTTCCAGCGCCTCCGCGAGCTGGGGGAAGAGCAGTTGAACCGAGTATTCGACGACGTGATGTCGAGCCCACGCTTCGCCGACATCCTCGGCAAGACGCTGCACCAGGCGATGTCGACGAAGGGAACGGTGGACCGCAACATGCAAACGATTCTGAGCCTCCTCAACCTGCCATCCAAGGCGGACTACAAGAAGCTGGCAACCAAAGTCGAGGCGTTGCAGGGAAGCCTCGTGAACCTGAACATCAAGCTCGACCGCATTCTCGCACAGCGCGAGCCCAAGGCCGCGAAGCGATCGGCACGGCCGAAGGCCAAACCGAAGCCTTCGGCCGCCTCCATGTCCCCTTCCGCCTAGGAGCGTGCGTCACGGATCGCGCCCCTTGGGCGCAATCAAACCGTTTACGCTCCCGTTGGTCGCGTGGCAGGTGTTTCCTGTAGAACCTACCACGCTAGCCCCGAAGCGACACGACCTTGCCGCGCCGGGAGAGTTGGGGAGCGAAGACTTCTGCGATGTCCCGCAGCGACTCGAGCGAGGCCACGTCTCGCGCGAACGCCGGCACCATCGCGATCGGCACTCCGTAGGCGGCGGCGCGCAGGTTCGCCGCCATCCGTCGGTCGCGATCGGCGAGCGCCTCGAGCTCTCGGCGCGCGTCGCGCAGCTTGCGACGGATCTCGGGTGGGATGGCGTTCACTCGGCGCCGCCGTCGGCCGATCAAGGATTCGGGTACGGTGCGATTCATCACCAAGCCGCCAACGCACAGACCGGCGCGATCGAGCTCGCGGTAAAAGGCGATCGTCTCCTCGACGGTCAGCGGCTCGGCGGAGGTGACCAGCACCGCGGCGGTGTCGGCATCGCGAAGCAGGCGACGCACGGCGTCGGCGCGACTCTGAAACCCCTCGACCATCCCCTCGAAGCCGCCGATGAAGTCCGCGACCTCCGCGAGGAGCTTCATGCCGGTGAAGCGCTCGAGCGCGCGGAGAATCGACTCGAGCGCCGCCTGCACGATCCGCGAGCCTACGCCGAGCAGCGCAGCCGAAGGCCGCCGCAGGAAGGCGAGCGCCTGGGAGCCGAGTAGATCGATCATCCGGCGCGGCGCATCGAGGAAGTCGAGCGCGTGATGGGTCGGCGGCGTATCGACGATCAGCAGATCGTAGGCATCCGCCGTGGCGATCTCGTAGAGCTTCTCGAGCGCCATGTATTCCTGCGAACCGGCGAGCGCGCCGGACACGTACTGATAGAGACGATTGTCGAGTATCCGCTGGGCGGCGTCTAGGCTCGGCGCGAAGCGCGCGACCAGCTGATCGAACGTACGCTTGGCGTCGAGCACCATCGCGCTGAGCTCGCCGCTCCCGCCGAGCCGATCGATCGCGACCCGCGTCGGCTCCGCGGCGAGATCCGGCATGCCGAGCGCATCTTTCAACCGCTTGGCGGGATCGATCGTCAGCAGCGCCACCTTGCGCCCGCGGAGCGCGGCGGCGAGCGCCAGCGCCGCCGATACGGTCGTCTTGCCGACCCCGCCGCCGCCGAGGCAGAGCAGGATCTTCTTCTGGTGGAGCAGCGCCTCGATCCTATGCATTGGGGGCTCTGGCGGGTGGATACGCGGCGTCGAGCGCCGCGACCAGGCGCCGCAGGTGCGGGCGATCGAGGGTCGCGTTGACGACGAACGGAAGCTCGACGGGGTCGACGCGGAGCTCCGCGCCGAGGCGCGCGAGCTGCTCTTCGGCCCGCCGCCGCTTCTCGACGTGGTAGCGACCCGCGGCAACGAGCGCGTCGCTTCCGTCGAGCGCGCTCGACATCAACCAGCGCGCCTCGTCGGGCGTGAACCGATCGGACCAGACCGCGTTGGCGATCACCGGACCAACCGCGACTGCTCCCCCCCGGCTGAGCCCCGAGCTGATCTCGATCGTCTCGTTGACGGCCATCTCCTCGGGAATCGTCACGATCACCGCCGCCGTGCGGCGCGGATCGGCGAGGACCCGATTCACCTCCTCCGCGGTCTTTGCGATCGGACCGAGCGGCAGCATCTCCATCAGGATCTTGGCGGTCGACAGCAGCGCGAGCGAGTGGCCGGTCGCGGGTGCATCGACGATCACGAGATCGTACCGCGGCCGCCGACGCACACCCGTGCGCATGGTCTCGAACTGCGCGATCTTCACCAGGGCGAGGAACTCCTCGATGCCGGGCGCCGCCGCGGTCAGAATCGAGAAGGAATGGCTCTGCAGCAGTCGGCTACGGAGCGCGCGAATCGGAAGAATGCCCTGCAGGAAGTCTTCGAGCGCGCGGCGCGGCTCGATGCGGACGAGCTCGAGATGAGGCTGGATCTCCGCGGGCTCGGGCGTGGGCTCCGGACCGCCGAGCAGCTCGCGGAGCCTCCCGTACGGCGAGAGCTCGACGACGAGCACTCGCTTGCGCCGGCGAAACGCGAACAACGCGAGCGCAGCAGTCGTCACCGTCTTTCCGACCCCGCCCTTGCCGGAGACGAAAAGCAAGCGACGATCGAGGATCGGATGAAACGGCATCGAGCGGACGCTAGCTGGGTAGGATCTCGGTTCTCCCTTGATCGCGCCCAACGGGCGCGATCCGTGCCGCAGACTCCTACGCGACGGATCTCGCACAGTCAATTCGGTCGGCGACGCGGGCGTTGACGCACCCGCGTGTTTCTCCTAGCAGTCGCGGAATGCGGCACGCAAAGCAGCGCGCGCCCGAGAACGAGCGACGCGCGGCCGACGCATCGCGCGGCGTCGACGAATTCCAAGCCGAGCTCACGCGCCTCGACCGAGCGCTCGAAGAGGCGATCCGCCGGAGCGACGCGGCGCGCGCCGCCTCCACCGTGGTCGATCGTTGGCTCGGTCGACTCGGCGTGCCCGATCTCGCCACGCTCCTCGACCGCTTCGATCGAGTGCGCGGATCCGAGCGCGTCGACGAGTTCGGCCTCGACCTCGAGTTCGAGAAGATGGTCGAGCCGCTCTTCGTATTCCTCTATCGGCAGTGGTGGCGCGTCGACGGGCGAGGCATCGACAACGTCCCCGCCACAGGGCCGGCGTTGCTCGTCGCCAACCACGGGGGAGCAATGTTCCCCTACGACGGCGCGATGCTCAAGGTCGCGCTGCGACTGGAGCACCCCGAAGCGCGGGAGTTGCGACCGCTGGTCGATGATTTCGTCTTTCACGCGCCGTTTCTCGCCTCGTTGATGACCCGGGTCGGCGGGGTACGAGCCTGCCCGGAGAATGCCGAGCGTTTGCTCCGGCGCGGAGAGCTGCTCGGCGTGTTCCCGGAGGGAGTTCGGGGAATGAAGAAGCACTTCGGCGAGCGTTACCGGTTGCAGCGATTCGGCCGCGGTGGCTTCGTTACGTTGGCGCTCCGCACCGGGGCTCCGATCGTGCCGGTCGCAATCGTCGGCGCGGAGGAGATCCATCCGCTGCTCGGCACCTGGCAGTGGCCAGCGAAGCTTCTCGGCCTCCCCTACTTCCCGTTGACGCTCACGTTTCCCTGGCTCGGTCTTCTCGGTCTCTTGCCGTTGCCGAGCAAATGGGTGATCTCCTTCGGCGATCCGATCCAGCTCGCCGGACGGTATTCCGCAAAGGACGCTTCCGACCCCGTGCTCGTCGACGCGATCACGGAAGAGGTGCGCGAGACGATCCAGGCGATGCTCGACGAAACGCTGCGCGCACGCGGACCCGCGTTTTTCTGAGGAGGCTTTCGGCTTCAGGTTTCAGGGAAGAATTCGCGGAGCCCCTTGCCGAAGCCCGAAGCCAGGACACGCTGTCTCCTCTCTTGTCCTGAACCCCGGGACCAAGCAAGATGCCTCTCCTGCTGCGATGACGACGGTTCCGAAGGCTTTGGTGGTCATTCTCGGGGGCGGGCGCGGGGCACGGCTCATGCCGCTCACCCGCTATCGCTCCAAGCCCGCCGTGCCACTCGGCGGCAAGTATCGTTTGATCGACATCACGGTTTCGAATGCGATCAACTCGGGGCTCCGCCAGATCTTCGTGCTGACGCAGTTTCAGTCGGCGTCGCTCAACCGTCACGTCTCGAACACGTTTCGCTTCGACGCCTTCTCGCAGGGCTTCGTCGAGATCCTCGCCGCCGAGCAAACCGAGGAGAGCTCCGATTGGTATCAAGGCACCGCCGACGCCGTTCGCAAGCAGATGATCCGCTTCCTGTCGCGCGACTGTGACTACGTGCTCATCCTGTCCGGCGACCATCTCTACAAGATGGACTACCGGCCGTTCCTGCAAGCTCATATCGACAATCGCGCCGAGATCACGGTCGGGGTCGTGCCGGTTCCGCGCGAGAGCGTGCCCGGCTTCGGCATCCTGCGCATGGAGGGGGACTGGATCGTCGAGTTCGTCGAGAAGCCGAGGGAGCCGGAGGTGCTCGATCGCCTCGAGCTCGACGTCGCGACCGCACGCAAGGCGGGTATTCTCGACATGAATCGCCGCTTCCTCGCGTCGATGGGCATCTACGTCTTCGATCGCGACGTGCTCGCGTCGGTGCTCCACGAATCGCGGACGGTCGATTTCGGGCGCGAGGTCATTCCCGAGGCGATCGAGCATCGCCGCGTCCGCGGATACTCGTTCCAGGACTATTGGGAAGACATCGGCACGATCGGCGCATTCTACCGCGCGAACCTCGCGCTCACCGACCCGAGCCCCGCGTTCCAGCTCGTCGATCCCGACTGGCCGATCTACACGCGGCAGCGCTATCTGCCTCCGTCGCGCTTGACGGACTGCACGATCCGGCGCTCGATGATCGCCGACGGCTGCATGCTCGAATGCGCCGAGATCGAGCGTTCGGTGGTCGGCATCCGCACGCGAATCGGTGCTGGCTCGAAAGTCAAGGACTCGGTCATTCTCGGCGCCGACTACTTCGAGGATTGGAACCGCTCCCGCGGCCCGCTCGGCATCGGCAAGAACTGCGTGATCGAGCGTGCGATCATCGACAAGAACGCGCGCATCGGCGACGGCTCGACGATCCGCAACGTCGAGGGAGTGGTCGAAGCGGAGGGCAGCGGCTACTCGATCCGCGAAGGGGTCGTGATCGTCGCCAAGAACGGTGTGCTCCCCCCGGGAACGAGCATCTGAGCCGCGATGGGGCGAAACGGCATTGACACCCCTAAAGCCGCCCCCTATCCTCGCGTCGCAAGGAGATTCCCCCCCTCATGCCCAAACAAGAGAAGGTTCGAGCCAACATCCGGATCCTTCCGGTCAAGGGCGTCTCGCAGACGATCAACTACCTGCTCGAAGACCGAGACGAGCTCGACTGGTTGGTGGCGGTCGGCAAGAACAAGAACGGCGAGATCTTCTTCTACGACACCGGGGGCGACATCCTCGAGGATCTCGGCACGCTGGAGTACTTGAAGCAGCGGATCATCCGCGCGCACTTCGGCGACGATCCGGACTGAAGTTGGTTTTCGGAGCTTCGGGCTCCGAGCCGCGCGGGGTCGTTTTCAAGGCAGAGGCGTGACGCCTGAAGCCTACAGCACGTCCTCGAAATCGTCCGGTACACCCGCGTAGATTTCGTCTTCACGTACCTCGAGCGGAACGCGGATCAAGTACCTCCCGTAAGGGGGCCCATCCACGCACTCGCCGGAGGCCGGCTCGAAGAGCGCTCCGTGGGTCGAGCAAAGGATGTAGCGACGCTCCTCGTCGAAGAATCGATTCTCGACCCAATCGAGGCTCATCGCGATGTGCCGGCACTTGTTGACGTACGCGTAGTGCTCACCTCGCCAACGGATGAGGAAGCACTCGACCTCGCTCTCCCCGAGCGGCAGCATGAATTTCTTCGACTGACCCGGCGGAATCTCGCCGACCCGCGCCACCCGCAACCCGCCCTTCAATCTGCCCTCCCTACGCCCTCGCGGACCGCATCATGCTCGAGAACGCCGGAAAGGACCCGGCCGCCTTCTCGATACCGGACCCAGCGCATGGCCGGATCCTAGCACACGAAAGGTCGGTCACGGATTCGTCGGACCCGGTCTGACGCGGCAAATGCCAGTAGCTGCCGGAACGATCGCGCTGCATAACGAGAATCGTGCTCAGGCAAATCGCGCGCATCGGCCGAAGGATCGTCGTGGCGGCGCTCCTGCTTCTGCCCGTCTCCGTGCGCGCCGCGGAGCTTCTCGATTTCGTCAATCGCCCCGATTCGTCGGCGCGCTGGGAGAAGCTCTCCGAGCGCCGCGCGGGCGGTGCGCGCGTGGTCGAGGCCGAGCTCGTTTCGCAAACCTGGCGCGGCTTCGTCTGGCGACACGCGCTCCGCGTCTCGCTGCCACCGAACCCCGTCCACCCCGATCTCGCCGTGCTGATCATCGGCGGTGACGGCGAGCACGCCTATCTCGACGAAACGGAACTCGCCGCGCAGACGGGGGTGACGGTCGCGCTCGTCCGCCACGTACCGAATCAGCCGTTGTTCCGCCGAAGCGAAGACGCCCTCATCGCCTACACCTTCGAGCGCTATCTCGCGACTCGAGACGACGACTGGCCACTCCTGTTTCCGATGACGAAGGCCGCGACGCAAGCGATGGATGCGATCGAGGAGCTCGCACGGCAAGAGCACCGGGAGCCGCCGCGCTCCTTCGTCGTCACCGGCGCCTCCAAGCGAGGCTGGACGACGTGGCTTGCCGCGGTCGCCGATCGCCGCGTCGCGGCGATCGTTCCCGTGGCATTCGACAACCTGAATTTCGGTCCGCAGATGGAGAACCAGCTCACCGTCTGGGGTCACTACAGCAACATGCTCGGCGACTATACCGAGCGCGCCTTGCAAGCGCTGATCGGGACCGAAGGCGGGCGGAAGCTCGTCACGATGGTCGATCCGTATGCGTATCGGGATTCGCTCGCGCGAATCCCGAAGCTCGTCATCAACGGATCGAACGATCCCTACTGGGAGCTTGACGCGGTGAACCGCTACTGGCCGGAGCTCCCCGATCCGAAGGCGCTCTTCTGCGTGGCGAATGCGGGGCACGATGCCGGTTCCGATCCGCGCGCGACGGGAACGGTGGCGGCATTCGTGGAGCGCATCGCCCAGCAAAAACCGCTCCCTCGGTTGCGCTGGGCGGAGGCGGCTCCGCAACTCGCAGCCGTCGTTTCCGACGAGACGCCGACTCGCGTGCGCGTGTGGCACGCCGAATCGCCGAGCCGCGATTTTCGTGGTGCCCGCTGGCGATCGGTGGAGGCTCGACGGCAAGGCGACCGCTTCGACGCCGACGTTCCGGCTCCGGTGGACGGATTCGTCTCCTTCTTCGCCGAGGCCGAGTACCCGGCGGGAGCGAGCTCCTTCATGGCTTCTACGCCCGTCCGCATCGCCTCATCTCGTCAGGCGGTCGAGCCCCGCCAGTAGCGCGGCAGCGTTGGCACACTCGAGAATCGCGTCGCAGCACGGGCGATACGCCTCGATCGCGCTGTCGCCGACCCCCCAACGCGTGCGGACTTCCGGTACGAGCCACCAGACCGCGCGAACGCGCGACCCGAGCCTCCCGAGCACGTCGGCGCGCGGTGGCCTACGGTTGTTGCGCGCGTCGCCGAGCACGAGAAGCACGGTGTTGCGGCCGAGCGCGGCGCCAAAGCCACGCTCGAACCCGACCAGCGTCCGTCCGAAGTCGGAGAACGCGTGCAAGTCCATGGGCGCGTGCGGCACGAGGCGGCCGTCCTCGAACGTCGCCTCGACCGCGTGATCGACGAAGACGAACACGCGAAGCGTGCGCAGCAGGTCGCGGCAGGGAGAGACGAGACCGGCGAGGAAGTTCGTCGCGTGGCGAACCGATCCGGACACGTCGCAGAGCGCGACGAGGTCTATCGCACCCGGCCGGCGGCGGCGGAGCTCGAGGTCGAACGGTGCACCTCCATGCGCGACGGAGCGGCGAAGGGTGCGGCGGAAGTCGAGCCGGCCGCGCCGAGCCCGACGGAGCCGCCGGCGGAGACGGCCGCGAAAGCGCCGCGCCAGCTCCGCCGCGAGCTCCGGAAGCTCTTCGGCCGCGAGCGGCTCGAGCTCGCGAAACGGGGTCGCGAGAAGGCGGCGGCGCTTTTGACGTCGCTCGAGCTCCCGGCTGCGCTCGCCCGCCCGCCGTGCGACCTCGGCCGGCCGGAGCGAAACGGTCACAGGTTGTGCCGGACGCCGTTCCGACCGCTCCCTGCGAGGCTCACGGCTGCCCGTCGATTGCTCGCCTTTGCCCGCTTGCCCGGGAATTCCATCGCCCGCGACGGCGCGCTTCTTCGTTCGCGGCTCGGCTCGAGCCGTCGAGAAGAAGCGCTCGAAAACCTCGTCGTAGATCGGCCGATCCATCTCGTCCTTGACGACGGCCGCGGCGAGCGCTTCGCGCAGGGCTTCGCGCTCGACGCCAACCACGGTGGCCGCGCGAAGATAGTCGATCGACTCGGCGAGCGAGATCGGCACGCCCGCAGCACGCACTTCCCGTAAGAACTCGGTCAGAACTCTGCGCATGTCGGCGCGAAGCGCCGCTACAGATCGTCGCAGGGGAGCGCCGAGAGGTCAACGGACGGACTGCGGCTTACTCGACGATCGCTTCTCGACGGCGAACTCCGTGAATCTCAGGAGCCCGCCGCCTCCCCGACGAGCGCGTGTACCTTCGGCTCGACCTTGCGGATGTCCTCCTCGTGCTTGAGGAGCAGGTTCAGAGTCCGGCGCACGGCCGGCGCATCGAGGCCCGCGACGCCGAGACTGAGAAGCGCCCGGCACCAGTCGAGCGTTTCGGCGATCGACGGAGCCTTCTTGAGCTCGAGCCTGCGCAGGCGATTCACGAAGCGCGCGACCTGCGCCCGCAGCGCTTCCTCGGCCTGCGGAACCTTCAGCGCCAGAATCTCCGCTTCCTTCTCGATGCCCGGAAACTCGATGTAGAGATGCAGGCAGCGTCGCTTCAATGCCTCGGAGAGCTCCCGCGCACAGTTCGACGTCAGCAGCACGACCGGGCGGTGGCGCGCCGGAATCGTTCCGAGCTCCGGCACCGAAACTTGGAAGTCGGACAGAACCTCGAGCAGGAACGCCTCGAACTCCTCGTCCGACTTGTCGACCTCGTCGATCAGCAGAACCACCCGCCGCTCCGCAGTGATCGCGCGGAGCAGCGGTCGCTCGAGGAGATATTCGCGCGAGAAGACGTCCTTCGACAACGCCTCCCAGGAAGCGCCCGCAGCGACCGTGCGGTCCGCCTGCAACCGGAGCAGCTGCTTTTGGTAGTTCCACTCGTACAGCGCGCGTGCTTCGTCGAGCCCCTCGTAGCACTGCAGGCGAACGAGATCGGTCGAGAGCATCTCGGCGAGGACCTTGGCGAGCTCGGTCTTGCCGGCGCCGGCGGGGCCCTCCACGAGCAGCGGCTTCTCCAGCACCAAAGCCACGTAAACGGCCGTCTCGACGCGATTGGTCGTTACGTAGCGCGCATCGCGGAGCCCGCGTCGCACCTCTTCCTCGGTGATCTCCACGGACCCGGATGATCCTCGATTCACCGCTCGCTGTCTAACTGTGCGGCGGGGATGCGAAGGCGGGGCTCGTCAGGCTTCGGGCTTCGAGCTTCAGCAGCACTCGCGGAGCTCTTTGCTGAAGCCCGAAGCCTGAGGCCTGAAAGCCGCCTCCTCTTTTTTTGTAAGCGGCACTCCGAAATGTCGGAGCGTCCTACGGAACGGCCGACTTGCCGGGGGGCTCAGCGCCGCGATGCGCTTCTGGAGAGTGCAGCGCGGCCCGCAGCGCGCCGCCGTAGGAGGAAGCCCCCGCGCCGTACCAGATGGTTTCCGCGCGCCGCGGCCAATCGTCGGGCGACGGCCGAACGCCGCCGGCAAAGATCCGAGCGTCGCCGTAGCTTCCTCCTTGTTTGCGGTAACGATCGCGAAAGCGGAGCACGGTTGCAACGTAGTGACGCGTTTCGCGGTAGGGAGGCAATCCGCCGCAGCGGTCCACCGCGCCGCCCCCGGCGTTGTACGCCGCGAGCGCCAGCTCGGTATCGTTCTCGAATCTGTCGAGGAGCTTGCGCAACAGCCGAACGCCGGCGCGAATGTTTTGCCGCGGGTCCTCGGGGTCGGCCACACCGTGCCTCCGCGCGACGTGAGGCATGAGTTGCATCAATCCTCGCGCGCCTTGCGGTGACACGGCCTGCGAATCGAAGTCCGATTCTGTGCGGATTACCGCCTTCACCAGAGCTGGCTCGACTCTGTATTTCGTGGCGAGCTCGCCAATCAGCGCGTCGTACGCGGCCTTGTCATCCGTGGCCGACGCCACGCGACCTCCTACCCCGCTCGAAACTACGAAAAGAACTGCGAGAACTGTGCAATTTTTGGCGGCAGTGCTGCCTGATTGTTCCAACACCCTATCCCCCTTGGCTGCGACTGCCGGTCGACAGTCGTTGAAAAATCCAGGCCTCCTCTGGACTTCTCCACCTCGCAGCCGTGCGCCGCCGTCCACTGGACGCCAGGCCCACGCTCCAAGGGGGGAGCTCTAGCGAATGGCGTGCCAGCCACTAGCTCAAAGGAGGCGAATTCTCGGCGCGAGCCAGCGGTCTAGCCATCCCGCCTCGCTGTTTTTTCGCTCCTCGATGCGCTCCGTATACGAAGTGAGTTCCGCGTACAGGCGCTCGACGTCGACACCGTGATGCGTCGGACGGTAATCCTCGAGCGCGGTGAGGGCCTGCACGAGCAGATTGCGCGTACCTCGGCCGCCGCCGCGCTCGAAGCGCAGATGGAGCGCCGCGGCCATCTGGATCAGCGCGCCCAGAAATTTCTTGTCGCGATCCTCGGCAACGTTCCAGACATCCTCCCAAAGCTCGTGCGATTGGAAATAGGCGCGGCGGTTGAAAAGCTCCACTCCGCGCTCGAACGGATCGCTCATCGTTTGAGCGAGTCCTCGATCCAGGGGGGCGTGGCTTCGATGCGCTCCGCCAGGAATGGGTGGCGCTTGGCAAGCGCCTCCTTTATCTCCCAGGCGACCTGACGATAGGAGAAGTGTCCCTTCACGCCGGAGCGGAGTCGCGACACGTACTCGACCTCGGCGTAGTCCATCTTGAAGAGGCAGCGCACGCGATGGCCGAACGGCAACAGGTATGCCGCCGCTTCGGGCGCGAGCCGGCGCGCGGCGGCAGCGGCCGTATCCATGGCGGCGCGGTACGCGATCTCGACGCCCGCCTCGGTGAGGAGCGACGGCACGTCGTAGCCATGCGCGAACGTGAAGCCCTGGCGCACCTGCTGGCAGCGTCGGTGGCGATGCATGTCGCGCCAGCCTCCGACGTCCATCAACACGTCGAATATCAGCCGATAACCTCCCTGAAGCTCGGGCAGGAGCTCGTCGCGCCCACGATCGGCGAGCGCAGCCTCGACGACCTCTCGGCGCTTCTCTTCGCTCCATTCCGACACCGCCGCGAGGATCTGCCGGTACGGATAGTGGCTCGCGCGATAGAGGAGTGTGGCGGCGAGCTCGGTCTCCAGCGGGTGCTCGGGAACGAGATCCACGAGCGGCGCAGGCGCGGGTTCGCCTAGCCGAAGCTCCTCGGCGGCGATCTCGGCAAGCACCCCATAGGCCTTCCGCCAGTAGTCGTTGCGGCGAGCGTGGCGTGCGAGCGTCGGCGCGAGCGGCTCGACCGCGGCGCCGGCGGCGCGGCCGCCGAGCTCGCCCCACACGTCGAGCGGAGGTGCTTCGCAGGCCACCTTCAGCTGCTCCCCGACGGCGCGTACCTCCGCGTAGGGAGCGGCGAGCAGATGGCCGATTTGCTTCTCGAGCGTACGGATGCTCGCGACTTCGCCGACGTTGGTCGGTACGGCGAGCGGCAGCACGTAACGGACGACGTCGAAGGCGCGCGCTGCGACGCTTCGCGCGTAGACCGCGTCCTTCATCTCCGCGGGCCGGGGGTTGCGACTGCGGAGCAACGCCTCGATCGGCGGAAACAGCTCCCGGTACGCGGCGAACAAGCCGTCGGCCGCCGATCGGAACACGGCGACGTCGGCTTCGCAAACCTCCCCCGGCACGTGATACCCGAGCTTGGCGAAGTCCTGATAGCGGCTCGACTTCGCCTGTCCGTCCCACACGCGCTCGTCCTCGACGTGGATGGCGGCGAGCTCCGAGATGTTCTCGAAGCAGACGACGGCGTGGCCGAGATCGGCGATCGAGGCATGGCCGTACTCGAAGTAGAACTGCTCCCAGAATTTCTCCGCCGAATGGTCGAAGACCCAGCGCAAGCTCGCTTCGATCGAGTCGGGCGAGCGACTGTAGCGGGCAAGAGCATAGGCCGCCTTCTCGGGCGGCATCGGTGCGAGCGCGACGACGCGGGGCTGCTGCGTGGAGAAATTGGCTTCGGGCATCAGGATTCAGACGTCGGCGAAAGACTCCGCGTGCTTTTGAAGCCTGACGCCATTTTTCATTCCTGCTCCAGCGCGTTGAACACGAGCCCGGTGGCGATCTTCGGATAAAAGTAGGTCGATTTCTCGGGCATCGTCTCGCCCGCTTCCGAGACCGCACGTACCTCGTCGACACCGGTGGCGTTGAGTAGGAACGAGGCGGCGAACTCCCCCGACTCGACGCGTGCAATCGCCTCGTCCTCGTCTTTCGAATAGACCAGGCGTCCCGCTTCGGCCTCGTGGTGCGCGTCGAGCGCGAGGATGCTCGCGGGCCCTTCGAGCACGAGCCCGTGGAGCAGGGTCACGTCGAGCCGGCGGAGGGCCGTTGAGCCGGCGAGACGCTCGTCGTTCTCGCCATCGCGCGTCGCGAGCACGAAGAAACGATCCTCGCCGCGCAGTACCATGCCGATGCGGCGCTCGCCCGCGGCGCAGCGCAGGCGGCCGACGAACCCGCTTCGGCCGGCCGAACGGAGCACCTCCTCGACGCGGAAGCAGCCGCGCAGTCGCTCGACGAGCGGCCGCGCCGCGACCGGCAGCTCCCGCAGCAGACGGTGCGTCGGCAAGACGACGAGCCCCGGCTCGTCCATGTTGACGAGATACGCGAGTACGTAGTCGAAGGGCTCCTCTCCGCTTCGGCGGCCCGTCTCGGCGCGCATCTCGTCGCGGTAGCGGAGCGCGGTCTCGTATCGGTGATGACCGTCGGCGATGTACACGGTTCGCGCTTCGAGCCGGCGCGCGAGCGTTCCTTGGATCGCTTCGTCGGTGATGCGCCAGAGCCGATGTCGCACGCTCGAGGCATCCGTGAAGTCGGTCCAGGGGGGAGCCTCGAGCGTGGCGCGCGCGGGTTCGACGAGCGAGAACCCCGGCGCGGAATAGATGCCGAAGATGGAACTCAGGTTCGCGCGGCAAGCGCGTTGGAGTGCGAGGCGATCGGCCTTCGGGGACGCCAGCGTCTTTTCGTGCGGCAGGACCTTTCCCGACGTGAACTCCTCGAGGTGCAGGCGCGCGAAGAAGCCGAAGCGTTCGTGCTCGCTCGCCGCTCTTCCGGTGGTGGCGCTGCGCGTACAGGTAGAACGCGGGGTCGCGGTCGCGGGCGAGCGCGCCTTGTGCGCGCCACTCAGCAAACGTACGGCTCGCGCTTCCATAGCGATCGCTCTCCCGCGAAAGATCGAGCCGAATCACGTTGAACGGGCTCGCCTCGTAGAGACGCTTCTGTTCTTCGGGCCCGACGACGTCGTAGGGAGGCGCGACGACCGATGCGATCGGGCCTACGACAGCTGCGTCGTAGAGGATGCCGCGAAACGGTCGAACGACGGGCATGCGCCTCGGACTACCTCATTCCCGCCGCAAGCGCATCCCCGCGACCGCCTCGATTGCGGCGAGCGGAACGGCCCCTTCGCGGACGAGCCTCGGAACGTCCTTCGAGCAATCGATCACGGTCGTGCCTGGACCACCGAGGGTGCGTCCGCCGTCCACGTAGACGTCGACGCGCGTACCGAAATACGCTCTCGCGGCGGCAACGTCCGCCGCCGCAGGCGCGCCTCCAGGATTGGCGCTGGTCGCGGTCAACGGCCGGCGCAAGCGCTCGACGATCGCTCGCGCGATCGGCTCGCTCGAGATTCGCGCGGCGACCGTCCCTGCCCCGCCGGTGAGCGCGCTCGAGAGGTGCGGCCTAGCGGGAAAGGCGAGCGTCAGCGCGCCGGGCCAGAATTCCTCCATCAACCGCTCGGCGACGTCCGTGACCGAAGCCACGATCTCGTCGAGCATCGCGCGCGATGCGACGAGCACCGAGACCGGCTTGTCGCGGTCCCGCCCCTTCAAGGAGCCGAGCCGCGCGAGCGCCGCTTCCGCGTTGGCGTCCACGCCGAGCCCGTAGAGCGTCTCCGTCGGGTACACGACCACCCCGCCCCGCTCGAGCGCCGCCGCGGCGCGCTCGACGTCATCCACTCGTCCACGCCTTTTGGAGCCTCGCGTCGGCCGCGACCGCCTTTTGCTCGAGCTCCTTCTTGAAGGCGGCGAGCGTGCCGGCGAGCTTCGCGTCCGACAGCGCCAGGATCTGCGCCGCGAGGATCGCCGCGTTCTCGGCGCCGGCGGCGCCGACGGCCACCGTGGCGACCGGAATCCCTTTGGGCATCTGCACGGTCGCGAGCAGCGCGTCGAGCCCCTGAAGGCTCGACGCGTCGAGCGGGACGCCGATCACCGGAAGGGTCGTCTGCGCGGCTACCGCACCGGCGAGGTGTGCCGCGCCGCCCGCGCCGCAGATGAAGACCTTGATGCCGCGGCCCGCGGCGCCCGCGGCATACGCGGCCGTGCGTCGCGGAGTTCGGTGCGCGGAAAGGACGTGAACCTCGCAACCGACGCCGAGCGCCTGGAGCCGCTTCGCCGCGATGGACATGGTCTCCCAGTCGCTGTCGCTGCCCATCAGAATCGCCACCTGGCTCTTCGCCTTCACGGGTCTCCTCATAGCGCGACTCGCAGCCGCAACCAACGTCGTCGGCCTGCTGACTCATCGCTTCACATATCTTCTTCGTGGTGGAAGCGAGAAATCGTGGCCCTAACCTCGATCCGAAATTCGCGTGGGTGGCGTCGGCGCTGGGCGCCCGCGCCGCGCGCAGCGAATGCGGGGCGAAGGCCCGGGGCGGCTGAGCGGCTGGGAGGGGCGCCCAGCGAGCACGACGCGGGCTGCGCCGACGACAGGACCCGCGCGAATTTCGGATCGAAGCGGCAGCACGGGAATTTCGCTTCGGGCTAATGGATCAGCGCGCGCCTGCCGATGTCGCGGCGGTAGTGCATCCCGCGCCAGTGGATCTTGTCGACGGCCCCGTAGGCGTGATCGATCGCCTCTCGCAGGGTCGTTCCGAGAGCCGTCACCCCGAGCACCCGCCCTCCGTCGGTGACGAGCTTCCCATCGCGGCGGGTGGTGCCGGCGTGGAACACGGCGCCCTGCGACCAGCCGCGCAGCGCCTCGAGACCGCCGATTTCGTCCCCCTTTTCCACGTCTCCCGGATATCCCTCCGCGGCCAACACGACGCAGACGGCCGGCCGCGGGTCCCAGCGGATCCGCTCGGCGGCGAGCCGCCGCTCGACGACCGCCATCATCAGCTCCACGATGTCCGTCTCGAGCCGCACGAGCAATGCCTGGCACTCCGGGTCGCCGAAGCGGACGTTGAACTCGAGGACCTTCGGCTCACCGTCCCGAATCATCAAGCCGGCGTACAGGACTCCCTGGTAGCGGATGCCTCGCGCCTTCAGACCCGCAATCACGGGTGCGAGCACCTTGCGCATCACGCGGTCGTGGACGGCGGGGGTCACGACCGGCGCGGGCGAGTAGGCGCCCATGCCGCCCGTGTTCGGTCCGCGGTCCCCGTCGAAGATCCGCTTGTGATCCTGCGAGGAGGCGAGCGGCAGGACCGTCTCTCCGTCGGTGAGCGCCAGGAAGGACGCTTCCTCGCCCTCGAGGAACTCCTCGATCACGACCGATCGGCCGGCATCGCCGAAGGCTCGCTCACGGAGGCTCTGATCGATCGCCGCGAAGGCGTCCTCCTCGCTCTCGCAGACGGTGACGCCCTTTCCTGCGGCGAGCCCATCCGCCTTGACTACGATCGGCGCGCCCGTCGCCCGTACGAAGGCGCGAGCCGCGTCGGCGTCGGAGAATACGCCGAATCGAGCGGTGGGCACGCGGCATCGCTCGAGGAGCTCCTTGGCGAAGGCCTTGCTCCCCTCGAGCCTGGCTCCGTCGCGGCGCGGACCGAACGCGGGAAGCCCGCGCTTCTCAAGCTCGTCGACCAGCCCGAGCGTGAGGGGCAGCTCCGGGCCGACGACCGTGAGGTCGATCTTCTTCTCGAGGGCGAACTGGGTGAGGCCGGCGGCGTTGGCCGCCGGGATCGGTACGCAGCGGGCCACGTCGGCGATGCCACCATTGCCCGGCGCGCAGTAGAGCTCGCGCACGTGAGGGCTCTGACGGATCTTCCAGCAGAGCGCGTGCTCGCGACCGCCGGAGCCTATGACGAGGATCTTCACGAGAGGAATCGGGCTTCAGGCTTCAAGCTTCGCCCTTCGGCGCGGGTGTCGTTTGCGGAAGCCTGAAGTCAAAAGCCCGAAGCAATTCTTTACTTCAATGGCGAAAGTGCCTCATCCCCGTCAGGACCATAGCCATGCCGTGTCTGTCGGCCGCGTCTACGACCTCCTGATCGCGGATGCTGCCCCCGGGGTGCGCGACCGCGGTGGCGCCGGCATCGGCACACACCTCGAGCGCGTCGGGGAACGGAAAGAAAGCGTCCGACGCGACGACAGTGCCCGTCGTCGAGAGCTTGTGCGTCTGCGCGCGCATCACAGCCAAGCGCGCGGAGTCGACGCGGCTCATCTGGCCGGCGCCGACGCCGACGACCGAGTCCTCGCGCGCGAGCACGATGGTGTTGGACTTGGCGTGCTTGCAGACCTTCCACGCGAAGCCGAGCGCGCGGAGCTCGGCGTCGGTCGGCGGCCGCTTCGAGAGCACCTTGCACGCGCGCATGTCGAGAGCGCCGAGATCACGGTCCTGCACCAACATCCCGCCGACGACCTTCTTCATGTCGAGGCCGGTCGGCCGATATTCGGCGAACGGCACCTCGAGCAGACGCACGTTCTTCTTGGCCGCGAAGATCTTCCGTGCATCCGCGCTGAACGACGGGGCGATGACGATCTCGAGGAAGATGTCCTTCATCTCCTCGGCCGTCTCGCCGTCGACCTCGCGGTTGGCGCCGACGATGCCGCCGAAGATCGACACCGGGTCGCACGCTCGGCACTTGCGAAACGCGTCGGCCAGCGATCGCTCCGCGGTCGCCACGCCGCACGGGTTCGTGTGCTTGATTGCCACGGCGACGGTCTCGCGGAACTCCTTGACGAGCTCGAGCGCGGCGTTCGCGTCGACGATGTTGTTGAACGAGAGCTCCTTCCCCTGGAGCTGCCTCGCCTTCGCGACCGACGGCTCGGTGCCGAGGTCGCCCGCTTCTCGATAAAACGCCGCTTGCTGGTGCGGGTTTTCGCCGTAGCGGAGGTCCTGCGCCTTGACGAGCTCGACGTGGAGCGTCTCGCCGAATCGCAGACGCTCGCCGTCGCCGCCGTCGAGGGAGCCGAGGTAGTCGGCGATGGCGCCGTCGTAGTGCGAGGTCAACCGAAACACCTTCTTGGCAAGCTCGCGGTTGGTCGCTGCCGAGACCCCGCCGCCGCTCGAGCGCATCTCCTCGAGCACGCGCGAGTAGTCGGCGGGATCCACGATCACCGTCACGAACGCGTGATTCTTCGCCGCCGAGCGGATCATCGCCGGCCCGCCGATGTCGATGTTCTCGATCGCATCGGCGAACGTGGCCTGTGGCTTTGCGATCGTAGCTTCGAAGGGATAGAGGTTCACGACTACCAGGTCGATCGTGCCGAAGCCCTGCCGATCGAGCTGCTTCGTGTGGTCGGGGTTGTCGCGGATCGCCAGCAGTCCGCCGTGGACCTTCGGATGGAGCGTTTTCACACGGCCATCGAGGATCTCGGGTTGTCCCGTGTAGTCCGAGACCTGCACGACACGAAGGCCCGCGTCGCGGAGCAGCTTCGCCGTGCCGCCGGTCGAGACGAGCTCGATGCCGAGGTCGACGAGCGCGCGTGCGAAATCCACGAGGCCGGTCTTGTCGCTGACGGAAATCAGTGCGCGTCGAATTTTGGCCATCGCAAACTCCGATTCCGAATGGGAGTTCCTCAGAAGAGAGTGGCGGTGGTTTTACGGAACCGAGTCGCCGTTGTAAAGAAAGCAGAATCGGGTTACGGAGTAACGTTCGTGATTGCGATCGTGAATGGCGAAGAGCGACCGCTCGAAGACGGACAGACGATCGCCGATCTGCTGGGCGAGCTTCGCCTGGGTGGGCGGCGGATCGCGGTCGAGCTGAACCGCGACATCGTTCCCGCCGCGGAGTACGCGTCGCGAGCGATCCGCGAGGGTGACACGATCGAGATCGTCCAGTTCGTCGGTGGAGGGTGAGCCCGCAGATGTTGAAAGACCCCTTCGTTCTCGGCGACCGGGAATACCGTTCGCGGCTGATCCTGGGCACTGGCAAGTACAAGGACTTCGAAGAGACGCGCCGAGCGGTCGAAGCCGCCGGGGCCGAGATCGTCACCGTCGCGGTCCGCCGCGTCAACATCACGGACAATGGCCAGGAAAACCTTCTCGACTACATCGACCCCAAGCAGTACACGATCCTCCCGAATACCGCGGGCTGCTACACGGCCGAAGAGGCGATCCGCACCGCGCGCCTGGCCCGCGAAGCGGGCGTTGGAAACCTCGTGAAGCTCGAGGTGATCGGCGACCCGAAGACCCTCTTTCCCGACGTTCCGGCGACGCTCGAAGCGGCGCGCATCCTCATCAAGGAAGGCTTCGCGGTGCTCCCGTACATCATGGACGACCCGATCGCCTGCAAGCGCCTCGAGGAGATGGGGTGTCCGGCCGTCATGCCCCTCGCCGCACCGATCGGCTCGGGTCTCGGCATCCGGAATCCGTTCAACCTTCAGATCATCCTGGAGCAGAGCCAGGTCCCGGTCATCGTCGATGCCGGCGTGGGCACCGCTTCCGACGCTGCCATCGCCTTGGAACTCGGTTGCGACGCGGTCCTGATGAACACCGCGATTGCCGGCGCGAAGGATCCGATCCTCATGGCCGAGGCGATGCGCCAGGCGGTGGAGGCCGGTCGCAAGGCGTTTCTCGCCGGACGCATCGGCAAGAAGCTCTACGCGACCGCTTCGAGCCCCCTCGAGCGGATGATTGAGTAGCAGTCTCCCTCGGCTCCTCATCATCACCGATCGCCAGGCAACCCGCGGCAGATCTCTCATCGAGACCGTTCGCATGGCTCTCGCGGGCGGCGCGCGGCTCGTCCAGCTACGCGAGAAGGACCTCGAGGGCGGCGCGCTCTTCGCGCTAGCGGAGTCGCTCGCAGCCGAATGCCGTCGGGCCGGCGCGCGGCTCCTCGTAAACGACCGGCTCGACGTCGCGCTCGCAGCGGGCGCCGATGGCGTCGTGCTTCCCGCCGACTCGTTTCCGACCCGAGTCGCTCGCCGCCTGCTCGGCCCGACGAGGCTCGTCGCACGCTCGACGCACTCCGCCGCCGAAGTCGAGCGGGCGCTCCAAGAGGGGTGCGACTTCGTCCTCTTCGGTCCCGTCTACGAGACGCCATCGAAGGCGGCTTTCGGACCGCCTCAGGGGATCGAGGCGATTCGCACCGCCGCCCGCCTCCCGATCCCCGTCTACGCGGTGGGCGGCGTCACGGCGGAAAACGCCCCCGCGCTTCTGCAGGCGGGCGCTCATGGCGTCGCCCTGATCCGAGAAGTCATAGCGGCGGAGAACCCCGCGTCTGCGGTGGCGCGACTGCTCGCCGCCTGTCGGTAGCGTAATCCAGGGTGCGCGAGGCTGACCGTCACCCTGGATCGCCCACGGGCGCGGCGAGGCCGTCGGCGACGATCGCTCCCACGTTGCTGCCGGTAAGCGATTCGAGGAAGGCGACGAGGTCCTGCTTCTCGGTGTCACCGAGGTGGAGGGGATGGATCGCCGGGTCGAGCAGGTCGTTGGGGGCACCACCGGCGTCGTAGAAGTCGACGACCTCACGCAGCGTCGCGAGCGAGCCGTCGTGCATGTACGGCGCCGTCAGCGCGACGTTGCGCAGCCCCGGCGTCTTGTACTTCCAGCGGTCGTTCGGATCTTCGGAGATCTCGTAACGCCCGAGGTCGCTTGGCGGCGGTTCGGACGCGTCGGCGATCACGGCCGTATCCATGGTCACGAAAGTCCCCGGTGCGAGCTGGACGCGCCGCTGGCGTGGAGTGCCGGCCATCGTTTGACGGTAGCCTACGCCGGTGTTGTGCAGCTGTTGGTCGGTGAAGAGCGCGTAGCTCTCGGCGATCGTGTGGCAATGGGCACAGCCGGCCTTGCCCGTGAAGAGTTGAAAACCCCGCGCTGCCGACGGCGAGACGGCTCCCCGCTCCTTGCCGAAGTGCCAACGGTCGAACGGGCTGTTCGCCGACAGCAGCGTGCGTTCATAGCTCGCGAGCGCCATCCCCAACGTCTCCATCGTGAGCCCGCGTCCGCCGAACGCGGCCTCGAAACGCCCGCGGTAGTCCGGCAGCGCACGGATCTTATCGAGCACGTAGCCGACGGCGGGATCGCCCATTTCGTTGCGCGTCAGAAGGGGCACCCAGATCTGCTGCTCGAGCCGCGTCTCGCGCCCGTCATGAAACAGGAGCTTGGCGTAGGCCGCGTTGTAGATCGTCGGTGCATTGCGCCGCACGGTCTTCCCTTCGATCCCGACCGCGGTGGCGATCTCGTTGCTCGTGAACCCCTGGTCGGGGATGTGGCACATGGCACACGAGATCGTGTTGTTCCGTGAGAGCCGGCGGTCGAAGAAGAGCTTCCGCCCGAGTGCCACCTTCTCGACTGTGACCGGATTGTCTTTGGGCACCGGCACCTTGGGCAAGCCGAGTGGGGAGTTCACCTGGAAGCGCATGAGGTTCGTCGGCGAGCCGGTCTGCGTGGCGAGGCTGTGTGACCGCGTCTCGTAGTCGTCGCGCTCGTAGCCGCGCTTGTCGTCCCCGGCAAAGGGAACTCCGCCAGCCCCGCCCGCGAGCTCGTCTCCAGGTCGGCCGCCGTCGCGCTGGTCCTCTTGCAGGACCGTTTGGATGTCGCTCGTCACCGTGTCCGCGTGCAGGAACGAGCTCGAGTAGATGTTGCGGATGCGCTTCCCCCTGTCGATCAGAAAGACGCGGAGAATGTGGGAGATCGTGCCGAGCGGCTTACCGTTCTCGTCATACTCTCTGCGCACCGACTGGCCGTAGGCCTCCAGGATCGGGGCGAGCGCCTGTTCCGAGGCGGTGGTGAGAAAGGCCCAGTCCGCTCCTTTGGGAGCGATCGCGGCGCCGTATTGGCGCATCGCGGCGGGAGGGTCGTGCGCCGGATCGAAGCTCATCGAGACCAGCCGCACCTCGTCGCGGAGAGCCGGATCCTCGAGAACGCGTCGCTCGATGCCCGTCAGGACGAAGTTCGCGAGCGGACATCCATTGACGTCCGGACACGACCGGTAGACGAAGCTCAGTACGACGACCTTGTCGCCGAGAAAGTCATGGAGGCGGCGGGGGAGGCCGGCGGTGTCGAGCACCTCACCGTCCGCCGCCTCGCCGAGCGTTGGCAGCTCGTATGTGCCCGGCTCGGGGGCCGCATAGCCGAGCGCCGTCCAGCCGGGCGCCAGCACTTTGGGCGCGGGTGTGGGCTCGGCGTGCGCCAAGCCCGCGGCCGCGGCGAACGCCAGGACGAGGAGTGGCGGCCCGTTACGCATCGTCGCCACGCCGCGGCGCGGCGACCGCGCCACTCCTCGGATTAGGGCACCGCCTCGGCGACCCGCACGTCCTCATCGCGCCGAGCGCTGCCGTACAACGCGCGGGCACCGAAGCGCATCTGATGCGGCGCACCGAGCTTCTCCTTCTGGAAGTCGATCGCGAAGGCGGGTGTCAGCTTCTGGCCGTCCCAGTTGTAGGCCTTGAAGTACTGCAGGTCGCCCGGTTTCCCCTCGGTCTTGTCCCAGTTCGCCAGCAGCGACGAGGTGAAGTACACCCGCTTCCCGTCCCAGCTTTGCGACACCATGTTGATTTGATCGCCGATCTTCTCCTCGGAGACCTGCTTCGGATGATGCGGGTCGCTGATGTCGAACAGTCGTGTCTTCCCATCGTTCCAAGTGTCCACCCAGAGCCGGGAGTCATCGGCAGAAATCGAAATGTCGACGGGCAACGGGATCTTGCTGGCGTCACCTATGTCGGCGACGGCCTCGGCATGCCAGTCGTCTTGTCCGTCGGCATAGATCAGCCAGATTTTCGAGGTCAGCGCGGTGCTGGTAAAGCAGTAGTCATGTCGCGCTCCCCAGGCGCAACGGATCTCCAGGGGGGCGCCCGGGACGTCGAAGACCTTCTTCGGCTTGCGCGTGTGCAGGTCCCACACCACTACGGTATTGCCGAAGCGTTTCATCGCCTCGGGATCCGCCATCATCTTGCCGAGGTTCATCATGTAGTTGTTCCAGCCCGTGAACGAGGAGGTGACGAACACGTTGAGCCGGGGCAGGGCGCGGACATCGTAGCCGTAGCCGTCGGCGTACTTGCCGGTCTTTTTCGCGCCCGCGAGCTGGTCGTCGGTCGGCATCCAGTGCGTGGTGACGTACTTGCCGTCGTTCGTGTATTCGACCATGCCGGTCCGTCCGCCGTGGTCTTTGTTGTTCGACAGCCCGGTGATCATCATCCGCCCGGGCAGCGCATAGTGCGTGTGCGGGCCGACGACGCCGCCGCTCTTCGCCACGAAGTCGGTGATCGTTTTGGAGAGCTTCGGCTTCGCGGGGTCGGTGTGGATGTCGAAGACGAAGATCTTGTTCGTGTCGAGGCCGCCCGCCCACAGGTACATGCGATCGTCGGTCAACCCCGAGTGGTGCGCCTCGTTCCGGCCGCCCACCGAGAGCGTGTTGACGACCTTGCCATAGTCGGCCGATTTTGGGTTCACGTCGATGGTGACGAGCTTGTCCTGCTCATCGCCGACGCCGGCCATACCCAGGGTCCACACGTAGATGAAGTCTTCCTGCCCCACGATCTTCGCCATGTAGGGTGACATGCAGGTCTCGTCCGCCACGGCTGATGCCGCTCCGAACAGGGCCACGGCACAGAGCGTCACGGTCGCAGCCAGACCCCCGCTCCGACAGGTCCGCGAGTGCGTCGTTGTCATATCTCCTCCTTTGGGGTCGCACCTTGCTCGTAGTTCCCGCGAATACCACGGGAAGACCGTCGAAAAAATTGGCCGCGCCTCCATGCTTCTTGCTTGAAACGCCGAATCTCCGTAGCAGCCGTCCCCAATCGCCCAAACCGCCTGCGGCTGTCAAGATCGATCACCGGGGGTATCGTTGCTCATGAATATGTCCGCCTTAAACGTGCGCGACTCGCTTCCCGATCCGATGGGAGAGCCCTTCGAGGCTTGCCTTGGCCCCGGCTCTCGGTAAGAGTCGGTGGTTGGCCGAGCTCACTTGCCTCGATTCCCCAGCCGACGGCGCCGACGGCGCCGCGAAAGGATCCGCCGATGACGGCCCGTGAATCCGATCTGAACCCGTTCCTGCAGGGCAACTTCGCGCCGTGGCGCATCGAAGGCGAGGCCGACGACCTCGAGGTCGTCGGCGAGATCCCGCGCGAGCTGAACGGCACCTACTACCGCAACGGACCGAATCCCGCCTACGAGCCGCGCGGCCGCTACCACTGGTTCGACGGCGACGGGATGATCCACGCGATCCGCCTCGACGACGGCCGCGCGTCGTACCGCAACCGCTGGGTGAGGAGCGACGGGCTCCACGAGGAGCGCGCGGCGGGCGAGGCGCTCTATCCCGGGCCTCCTCGAGCCTGTCGACGACCGAGGCGCCGCGCTTCAAGAACACCGGCAACACCAACATCGTCTTGCACGCCGGGAAGCTGCTGGCGCTGATCGAGAGCGGCGCTGCCGACCGCGCTCGCCCCGTGCACGCTGGAGACGCTCGGCGTCTACGACTTCGACGGCCGGCTTGCCGGCCCGATGACGGCGCACCCGAAGATCGATCCGGAGACCGGCGAGATGCTGTTCTTCGGCTACTCGCCGTTCCCGCCCTACCTCCAGTACCACGTCGCCGACGCGCGGCGGCGCGCTCGTGCGCAGCGAGCCGATCGACATCGCGCTGGCCGTCGATGATCCACGACTTCGCGATCACCCGCGACCACGTCGATCTTCATCCTCTGCCCGATCGTCTTCAGCTTCGAGAACCTCGCGGAGCGCGGCAGAGCGTCTTCTCGTGGGAGCCCGAGCGCGGCACGCGGATCGGCGTCATGCCGCGCAGCGGCGGCAACGCCGACGTTCGCTGGTTCGACACCGACGCCTGCTACGTCTTCCATCCGATGAACGCCTACGACGACGGCGACGCGATCGTGCTCGACGTCGCGCGCTACGAGCAGCTGCTCTTCATGATCGCCGAGCGCGGCGCGCGACCCCGACTGGCGCGACGAGAACGTGGCGCGGCTCCATCGCTGGCGGATCGACCTCGCGCGGCGGCGGCGTCCGATCCGAGCCGCTCGACGACGGCGACGGCGAATTCCCGCGCGTCGACGAGCGGCGTCGTCGGCCGCAAGCACCGCTTCGGCTACATGGCGGCGACCGGGCCCGAAGGCAACGACGACGCTTCACCCGGTGTTCACGGCGATCCGAAGATACGACCTCGAGCGCGGCACGACCGAGACGCGCGCGCTTCGGACGCGGCAACGGCGCCGGCGAGCCGCTCTTCGTCGCCGCGCCACGCCGAGTGCCGACGGAGGACGACGGCTACGTGCTCGCGCTCGTCTACGATCAGACGCGGAACGCCAGCGAGTTCGTGATCCTCGACGCGCGCGACATCGCCGGCGAGCCCGTGCGCGCGGATGTCCGCTCCCGCACCGCGTGCCGTACGGCTTCCACGGCAACTGGGTCCCGGCCGCCGCCTGAATCCTGAAGGCTGGCTCGGTACGATGCCCGAGCGAAGACGGGATCGCGACCAACGGGACGATCTGTGAGGCAGGCTCTTAGGGAGAGGTCGCCATGAAGGCCTTCGTGCTCCATTCGCCGGCGCCGGTCGATCAGGCGCCGCTTCGCTGGGAGAACGTCGCGCTCCCGGAGCCTCGGGAGGACGAGGTTCGGGTCCGGGTCCATGCCTGTGGCATCTGTCGCACGGACCTGCACGTCGTCGAGGGCGAGCTCGAGCCCCGCCGTTCACCCGTGATCCCCGGCCATCAGGTCGTCGGAACAGTCGACGCCCTCGGCCGGCGCGCGAGTCGTTTCGCTCCGGGAGAGCGCGTGGGCATCGCCTGGCTTCACCGGACGTGCGGCCGCTGCGAGTATTGCCGCTCGGGCCGCGAGAATCTCTGCGACGATCCGCTCTTCACCGGCTGGAGCGCGGACGGCGGCTACGCTGAGTACGTGGTCGCGCCCGAAGCGTTCATCTACCGCATCCCCGAGGGTTTTGCCGATCTCGCGGCCGCGCCGCTCCTCTGCGCCGGGATCATCGGCTTTCGCTCGCTCAGACTCTCCGCGATCGGCAAGGGCAGCCGCCTCGGTCTCTACGGATTTGGGGCCGCCGCGCACGTCGCGATCCAAGTCGCCCGGCACTGGGGAGCGGAGGTCTACGCACTGACGCGCGAGCCGCGGCACCAAGAGCTCGCGCGGAGTCTCGGCGCCGCATGGGCCGGCGGCGTAGCCGATCGACCGCCGGAACGGCTCGACGCCTCGATCATCTTCGCGCCGGCCGGCGAGCTCGTTCCCCCCGCGCTGCGAGTCCTCAAGAAGGGCGGCGTGCTCGTTCTCGGCGGCATCCACATGAGCACGATTCCGCCGCTCGAGTATTCGCTCCTCTACCAGGAGCGCGTGATCCGCAGCGTGGCGAACAACACGCGCCAAGACGGCGAGGACTTTCTGAGCGTGGCAGCGGAAATCCCGGTACGAACCGAGATCCAGGTGTTCCCGCTGAGGCAAGCCAACGAGGCGCTGCAGGCGCTCAAGCACGATCGCGTGCGGGGCGCCGCGGTGCTGAAGGTTGCGTGAGACGGAAGGGCTTTCGGTTCTGGATCGGCGCCGCGTGCGCGGCGATGAGCTTCGCGCTCTATCCCGCCTACGCGCTGATCGTGTTCTTGCCGATCTCCCCCGAGAGCAAGATCGCGTGCGGCCTCGCCGGATGGATGCTCAGCTGGAGCCTATTCGCGCTCGGCACCGCGCTCGCGGGCAAGGAAGGTATTCGCTACCTGAAGGACGCGCTCTTCCGTCGCCGTTCCCTCACACCCCCACGATCCTGACCGACGCCCGCGTCTTGTGCTTGCGGTTCAGGTTGAGGAGCAGCGCCGTCATGGCCTCGAAGACCCGCGCGTTGCGGAGGTCTCCCGCGTCCACGGGGCGGAGGTCGCGGATGCGCCGCACGAGCCCCGCGACGACTCCCTTCGCGGTCTCGTCGTTGCCACAGAGAAGCACGTCGCCCTCCATCTCGTGCTCGAGCTCGATCAGGTGCTCAGCACTCTGGTGCTTGAACGCGCTCACGACCTTCGCGCCCTTCACTCGCCCCTGGATTTTCTCGCCGGCAGAGCCCTCGGGGGGAGGCTCGATGCCGAAGAATTTCTTCTCGACTTTGAGCGGGACGATCGTATCGATCACGAGCTTGCCTTCCATCGCCGCGGCGCAATCGGCGAGAATCCCGTCGATGCCTTCGTAGGGAAACGCGAGCACGACGACTTCCGACTCGGCGGCCGCCTTGGCGTTCGGTCCCCCCGAGAGGGATGCATGCGGCAGCTTCGCGCGGAGCGTCTTCACCGCCTCCTGCGCCCGCTCCGCCGAGCGCGATCCGATGATTACGGACTCGCCAATCTGAGCGAGGCGTGCGGCCAATCCGAGCCCCTCGGGGCCCGTACCTCCAAGAACGGCAATTCGCATGGCCCCTTCCCTATCCCTTTCTCGCGGGCTTGTCTGCGATCGAAAGTACCAAAGCGGCCATACCAAAGAGAGCACCTGGGAGGAACCGCTCTCTGGAGCGGCGGATGGATTCGCGATACAAAGTCCTCTTTGGGCACAGGATTTCCGTTCCACCATCCTGCGCAAGGATCGGAACCGATGAAAGTGGTGCGGATCGCCAACTCGAGCGGCTACTGGGGCGACGACCCCGAGGCGCTCTACCGCCAGGTGTCGGGCGGTGAAGTGGACTACGTGACAGGTGACTACCTCGCCGAGATCACCATGGTGATCCTCGAGCGCCAGCGTCGCGCGAACGCGAGCCGCGGTTACGCTTACGACTTCATCGGCCACCTTCGCCGTGCGCTTCCCGAGATCGCCCGGCGCGGCATCCGCGTCGTCGTCAACGCCGGCGGCGTGAATCCCGAAGCCTGCCGCGACGCCATCACGGAGCTCTGCCGCGGGGCCGGAGTGTCGATCCCGATCGCCGTCGTCGACGGCGGCGACCTGCTGCCGCGCATCAAGCAGCTCCGCGAGCAGGGTGTCTCGTTTCAGCATCTCGACACCGGCGAGCAGTTCGCCGCGATCGCCGACCATCTCGTGAGTGCGCACGCCTACCTCGGAGCGCGGCCGATCGCCGCGGCGCTCGGTCGAGGTGCGCAGATCGTGCTCACCACGCGCGTGACCGACGCCGCCGTAGCGCTCGGCCCGATGATCCACGAGTTCGGCTGGAACGAGACCGACTGGGATCGGCTCGCCGCCGGCACGGTCGCCGGTCACATCCTCGAGTGCGGAGCGCAGGCGACGGGCGGCAACTACACCGACTTCCTCGAAGTGCCCCTGTGGAGCGAGAAGGGCTGGTTCGGTTACCCGATCGTCGAGATCGACGAGAGCGGTGACTTCGTCGTGACCAAGCACGAAGGCACCGCCGGACTAGTCAACCGGAAGTCCATCACCGAGCAACTGCTCTACGAGATCGGCGATCCCAAAGCGTACCTCACGCCCGACGTCACCTGCGATTTCACGAGCGTCCACCTCGAGGAGGTGGGCCGCGACCGCGTGCGGGTCAGCGGTGCCAAGGGCTTCCCCGCCCCGCCGTACCTAAAGGTCTCCGCGGTCTATACGAAAGGCTATCGCGCCACGGGCATGGTGTTGCTCTCCGGGCCGCGCACGCGCCAGAAGGCCGAGCATCTCGCACAGCTCCTGTGGAGCCGCCTGAAGCACGAGTTCGAGGACTCGCGAGCAGACCTCATCGGCTTCGACGCGTGCTGGCTCGGCGCCGCTCCCGAGCACACGCCGAACGAAGGCATCCTGCGCTTCGCGGTGCGCGACCGCGACCGGGCAAAGGTCGAAGAGTTCTCGCGGCTGCTGCTGGGCTTCGGCCTGCAGGGTCCGCCCGGGCTCGGCATGGTCGGCGGCCGTCCCGAGGTGCAGGAGGCGTTCGCCTTCTGGCCGACGCTCGTGCCTCGCCACCTGCTGAACGCCCGCGTGCAAGTCCAAGGCGGACGCGACGCCGCGCCGTTCGAAATTCCCATGCGCCTCGACTCTGCGGCCGAGCCGACCGCCACTGCGCGCTCGTTGGGCGGGCCGACGACGAACATCCGCGGCCGGACCCACGACACTCGCCACGCCAGGCTGGTTTCGATTGCCTACGCGCGCTCGGGCGACAAGGGTGATTCCGCCAACATCGGAGTGGCAGCACGTTCCGATGCGGCCTATGAGTTCCTGCGAGGCGCGCTCACCGCGGAGGTGGTCGCGGACTACTACAAAGGTCTCTGCAGAGGGGGTGTGGTGCGCTACGAGATGCCGAACCTCCGCGCCTTGAACTTCGTTCTCAAGGAAGCGCTCGGCGGCGGCGGCACGCTCTCGCTACGCGTCGACCACCAAGGGCAAGACGCTCGCGCAGGGGCTTCTCCGCATGGAACTCGACGTGCCGATCCAGGTCTTCGAATCGGTGAAGATCGAGAACCTGAGGGAAGCATGACCGCCGACTCGTCGGTCGTCGTCCGCACCGAGTCGAGGGGCACGGCCCGTTGGATCGTTCTCGACCGTCCGGAGATCCGCAACGCGCTCTCCGCCGAGCTCGTCCGGCAAGCCCGCGAGGCGCTGCGCGCGGCGGTGGCCGACACCTCCGTCCGCTCGGTGGTGATCACCGGAGCGGGCAAGGCTTTCTCCGCCGGCGCCGACCTGAACGAGATGAAGGCATCGCGGACCGCGAGCTTCCAGGACAACGTCGACAATGCGCTCCTCACGTCGAGCCTCTTCTACGAGATCGCCGCGGCGCCGAAGCCGGTGATCGCGCGCATCCAGGGGCCGGCGATGGCGGGCGCTCTCGGCATCATCTCGGCGTGCGACCTCACCATAGCGGTCCGCGGCATCTCCTTCGCATTCACCGAGGCGCGCCTCGGCATCGCTCCGGCGATGATCTCTCCGTTCGTGATCCGACGCGTCGGCGCGGCCCGCGCGCAGCGCCTGTTTCTCACCGGCGAGACCTTCAGCGCCGAAGACGCGGAGCGTTTTGGGCTCATCGATCGCCTGGTCGCGGCCGAAGCGCTCGACGAGACCGTCGAATCGGTTTGCCGCGAGCTCGAGCGCTGCGGCCCGGGCGCGCTCGCCGCGGTCAAAGAGATCGTCGCGACCGTGATCTCCGGCACGCCGGAGTCGAACCGCCGCTACACCGCCGAGATGCTCGCCAAGATGCGCTCCGGCGAGGAGGGACAGGAGGGGATGGCCGCCTTCTTCGAGAAGCGGCCGCCGCGCTGGGCCCGCTAGCTCGGTAGGATGCCCGACGGAGACGGGATCGCGACCAACGGGAGCGATCTCGGACGAAGGCTAGTCCTCCACCTCCAGAGCGCGCACTGCCGTTTCGGCCCGAGCCGACGGTCATTCGAGAGAGCGGCGCTGCTGCTTGCGCTCGGCGCGCGCGCGCTTTGTCACGCAGGCGCCGCTCGACTGCGCCGCGGCGCGGCCGCGTCCGCTTGCGGAGCCTCGGGGCGATCGCCACCTCGGCGAGCATTCGCCGCAAGCGCTCTAGACAATCGTCGCGGTTGCGCTCCCGGTCGCGATACCGGTCGCAACTGATCACGATCTCGCCCCCTGCCGTGATGCGCGAGCCGAAGCGCTCGAGGAAACGGCCACGCACGTCTGCGGGAAGGCTCGGGCTCGACGCCGCGTCCCAACGGAGCACCGCCTTGCTCGCGACCTTGTTGACGTTCTGCCCGCCCGGTCCTGAGCTCTTCACGAACTGAAACACGATCTCTCGGTCCAGTGGCATGAATCCTGTCGGACTCATCATTCAGAACCCTATTATAGCCCTTGTGCTGCAATGGTTTTTAGCGTTTCCGCGTCGAAACTCGGCGGCCTATGTCGAGGGCGATGGGACAGCCACCACTTGCAGACCCATTGCATCGTCGGCCCACTAGGTGAGATCTGCGTTGTTCAGTTGCACGCACCGCACGGTCGATCACGCGGAACTCTCCGGCGCGCAGCAAGACGGTTCGCAGCAGGACTTGCCGCCCGGTTTCACGGCCTGGACGGTTGCGGACGCGACATAGTTCTCGAGACCCGAACCGGGCATCCAGTCGCGAATAAACTTGCGGCTCTCCTCATGCACCTCGACCCGGATGCTCACGGGAGTCTCGACCGTGGGTATCGCCGGCGCGGCGAGACGACGACGCTTTCCACGTTGAACTAGCTAGTGCCTTCGATCACATCGCAAGACGCCGAGCGAGAAACCCCGGGTCGCTGGAAGTCCAGCGCCGCCCCACCCGCTTTCGCGCTCATGTCACGATTCTAGCCGGTTCTGCGCCGATCCGCCGGTCGCCGGTGAGCGCGTAGACGGCGACGGTCAGGCCGCCGGCGCCCGGAACAACGTAGGCGCGATCGAGGAGCGCGAACCGCCGGGCCAGCCGCGGGGCCTCGACCTCGAGGGCGGCGACGAACTCGGCGCTGGCCGCAACGCCGCCCGGCGGCACCGCCTTCAGCAGACGCGCGCCCAGGTTGACGCTGGGACCGACGAGCGCCACTGCCTGATGAATCGGCGGCCCGACCACGCCGATGGCAACATCGCCCACGGTGAGCGCGAGACGCGCCGGCGCCCCGGGCCCACCGCCGCAGCCAGTGTCGCACTGCTCGCGGTCGAGCGCCGCCCGGGTGGCCAGGGCCGCCTCGGCGGCGTCCACCGCGGAATCGAAGTAGAGCAGCACGCCGTCGCCCTCGAAGTCCTTCACGTGGCCTCGGTGCGCGAGCGCGATGTCGGACACCAGGTCGGCGAAGCATTGGACGACCCCCAGCACGGTCTCTGGTTCGTGCTGCACGACCAAGCGCGTGGAGCCGGCGATATCGGCGAAGAGCGTGGCCAGGCGACGCCTCATACCGCCTCCTTCATGGACGGCCGCCGACCGGGGTAGGATACACGGCCGATGCGGCGCCGGCGTGAAGCTTCATGTCCGCAAAGTGAGGGTCAAGCGACCGGTCTCTTTCAACCGTCCAGGCCGAGTTGGGACTATCCTCAGCGCGTTCTTGAGCTAGGTCGCGAAGGCCCTCGGCAAAGACGCGGGCCTCAACGACCATGAATGTTCGGGTCATGGGAGCGTCAACCTACCACATACGCCTCGAGCGAAGCTCTTGCAGGCCAGGTTGGAAGCTTGGGGACTTCGCGCCTAGCCTGGGCAAGACGGTTTTGAGTTAGGGCTTTCGGTCGCACCGAAACACGTTCTCGCGATCTCGGTAGAAGTCGCACTCCTTTTGGAGCGCGTCCTTCAGACGCAGCCTGCCGCGGTGAATTCGGATCTTGGCAGTTGCCAGGGAGCAGCCGCATGTCTCGGCTGTTTCCTCGGCGGTGAAACCTTGGATTTCGTGAAGCACGAGCGCTGCGCGGTAGTCCTCGGGCAAACTACCGATCACTTGCCGCACGCAAGCGCTCATTTCGTCCACGACGAGCCGCTGGTCGATCGAGGGGGGCGTGCTGCTGGAATCCTGCGTCGCTTCGTCTACCTCGACGATCTGGATTCTGCGCTCCGGCTTGCGAAGGTAGTCCGCAGCAACGCGGGTGGCGATGGAGAAGGCCCAGGTCTTGGGACTCGCGCGGCCAGCAAAATCCGGAAGGCCGCGATCCATCCGAGTCAAAGTTTCTTGCAGTAGATCCTCGGCGGTTGCCGGGTCGCCCACGTACCTTTGCAGGTAGTGGAGGAGATCCTTGGAGAGCTTCTGGGCGAGTTCAGGGAAAGAATGGTTTTGAGTGGACGGTTCCATGATGTGCTCGGTTTCTGTCCGCGAATCAGAGCCTTACCCCTGGCGAATCTCGATCGAGACTCGCCAGGGATTCAGTGGTCAGGTGCAGCAACGTCCCTGCGGCGTGGCTATCGAACCGCCCTCACTGCAGAGGAGTCTCGTTGCTCGCGCTCGAGACGGCTTCCGCGCCCAGCAATTGGAGGGCGGCGTTGAGGACCTTGGCAGCAGGAACCTTGCGAATCTTGTCGGCAAACTGAATGGCTTCGGAGATCTGAGAATCGGTCAGCCCGGACTTTCTCGCTTCCGAGATATGGTGCTCCACGCAAGGAACACAGTTGCTGCCCAGTGCAGCGCCAAGCGCTACGAGTTCACGTTGAACGAAGTCGAGGTTGTTCATCGTTAAGCCCTTTCTCGGCACCCGAGGTGCCATCCACTAGCAAGTGATCGGCCTTCTGATCACCGCCCGGTTAGACGGGTTCCGATCGGGAATCGATACACCACCAGAGAGACCACGGTTCCCGGCCACTCCGTGCACGGCGAACACGTTGAACCAGGCCGCTGCCATTTGCGACCTTCCGGCATTGTGGGTGCAGGCGAAGAGAACCACTTTCATCGAAGATCCATCCCTCGGGACTCCCTCGATCAGTTGCCGTCGACGATCAGCTTGATCTTCGCGTCGACACGATCAATGAGCGGCTTGGGAAGCGGGGCGTATTCCAGGGCCTCACCGTACTGCTGCCCATCGTGGGTTGCCCACGCTAGAAAATCGGTTATCTGTCTTCGCTTCCCGCCAGGTTGCTTCGTGTAAGCAATCGCCCAGGTGAGGCTGCTGATCGGGTAGGATCTCGTGCCGGGCCCGTCGGTCATCGAAAAACGGAAGTCCTCTGGAATCGACCCGGCGAACTCCTCGGCGGCGGCGGTGATCGCCCCTGGGAGCGGCTCTACGAACTCCCCGGCGGCGTTCTTGACGCTGCCGTATTGCAAAGACTTACGGATCCCGTAGGCGAGCTGCGCATATCCAATGCTCCATGGATTCTGCTTGACCAAGCCCGCGACTCCTTCGTTTCCCTTTCCCGCGATTCCTACCGGCCACGGAACGGTCTTTCCGACACCGACCTTCGACCGCCATTCGGGACTGACCTTCGCGAGATAGTCCGTCCACACGTAGGTCGTCCCACTCGAGTCGAGACGATGAACCACCGCAATTTCGTGATCCGGCAAGGGGAGTTCAGAGTTCAACGCCGTGAGCTCTGGATCGTTCCAGCGATGAATCCGCCCGAGAAAGATGCCCGCCAGCACCGGCCCTGAGAAGCGGATGTGCTCTTTGAGATCGGGGAGGTTGTAGATCGGAGTGACCGCACCCAGAGTCAGGGGCACGTGCACGACCGCCCCGCCGACGTTGGCCGCCGTTTTGAGTTCCGCATCGCTCATCGGCGCATCCGTGCAGCCGAAGTCCAGGCTCTTGTCGGTCATCCCGGTGATACCCATTCCTGAGCCGGTCGATTCATATTCGACCATCTCCCCGCGCACCTTTCGGTACTCTCCGATCCACTTTCGCATTAAGGGATCGATGAGTGTGGATCCACCTCCGTGAAGGTTCTCCCCGCCAGCCGCCAAGCAGACAGAAAAGCAGCCGAGTACTAGAAGAAACGCCGTGGCCAGGCCGCGCGCAAACGGCCTTCTTCCTCGCGAAGTCTTCCCGTTCATGCGACTAACCTCTCATTCCCTGCATCGAAGTCTGTCGATATTGACCAAGCCATCGAAAGATGTCAATATTCAACTATATGCGTTCGTTGAGGCCCGTCGTTTCGCCTTGTTGCCCGCCCGTTTTGGCGGGCGCCCTCACCCGCGAGGAGGCCGAGCAACTCGCGGCGACGTTCAAAGCGGTTGCTGACCCCGCGCGGCTGCTCGTCCTGAGCTTCATCGCATCGCAGCCCTCCGGAGAGGCATGCGTCTGTCACTTCCAAGGGCCGCTCAACCTGTCGCAGCCGACGGTGAGCCATCACCTGAAGCTTCTGTTCGACGCCGGACTGCTCGAACGGGAACGACGGGGGACTTGGGTCTACTACCGGATCATCCCGGAGCAGCTCGCGGCGCTTCGCAACGTCCTGTCGATCCCGGAGCCGGCCAGGGCGGCGAAGACCCGTAGGCCGAAGCGTCGGGCATGAGCCTTTCCCGTCGCCTGGCGAGCGAGGCGGTGGGAACTGCAATGCTCCTCGCCTGTGTCGTCGGATCGGGAATCATGGGCGAGCGATTGGCCGGCGGCAACGTCGCCATCGCACTCCTAGCAAACACGATCGCGACGGGCGCCGTACTCGTCGCGCTTATTCTCACCTTCGGATCGATCTCCGCGCATTTCAATCCTGCTGTCACGCTCGTCGAAGCGTGGCGCGGCGCGACGGCATGGAGCGAGGTTCCTGCGTACGTCGCCGCAGAAGTCGTCGGGGCGATTCTAGGCGTTGCGGCGGCACACCTCATGTTCGAGCTCCCGATCTTCTCCCTCTCTCAGCACACGCGAAGTGGCCCGGCACAGATGTTCAGCGAGTTCGTAGCTACCTTCGGACTCCTGTCCGTCATCCTTGGCGTTAACCGCAAGAATCGACAGGCGGTCCCTTTTGCCGTCGGAGCCTACATCACGGCTGCGTACTGGTTTACCGCCTCGACGTCGTTCGCGAATCCGGCCGTGACGATGGCGCGCTCCCTCTCCGACACGTTCGCGGGGATTCGTCCTGCGGACGTCCCGAGCTTTCTGCTCGCGCAACTCGCCGGAGCAGGAGCGTCGGCTGCATTCTTCGGCTGGCTCGCTCCGGAAGAACCACGCGACAACGAACGTTCAGACCCACGCGAGGTGACGAATGCCGCAAGCGCGGATCTACAACGTCCTGTTTCTCTGCACCGGAAACTCGGCTCGTAGCATCATCGCCGAGGTCGTTCTGAACCGCATTGGCAAAGAGCGCTTTCGGGCCTTCAGCGCTGGGAGTCACCCCAAGGGCGAGGTGCATCCGCGGACGCTCGAGGTACTCCGGGATTTCGGCGAGTCGGTCGAAGGCCTTCGGAGCAAGAGCTGGGATGAATTCGCCGGCCCCGGCGCCCCTTCTCTGGATTTCGTCTTAACCGTCTGCAGTAACGCAGCCAAAGAGACATGCCCGAACTGGCCGGGGCAGCCGATGACCGCCCACTGGGGCGTCGAAGATCCCGCGGCGGTCTTGGGCCCGGAGGCCGCGCAGATCCGGGCATTCCGAGATGCGTATCATTATCTGCAAACACGGATCAGGCTCTTCGCAAGTCTGCGGGTCGAGCTTCTCGATCGGCTGAGCCTCCAGCGAGAGGTTCGTAAGATCGGCGAGGCTATCCCGGGCAAGGAAGAGCCTTGACCGGCTTCTAGCCGACGGCTGACGGTCGTTCAATGCGTCGTCGTCGATTGAAACCAGGAGGACTCGGACTCGTGTGGACACTCGTCGAGGGCCACGTCGGCGACTGAGTCCGGCGGCGAAACGGGCTCCGCGTCGTCAGGCCTCGCTTGCTGCAAGAGCTCCAGGTCACGCAGGGTAATCGGCGGATCGAATCGAAAGCGTGCGGTCGTGCAGCTGCTACCGCCCTCGAGGTGGAACGACCCGCGCACCCGGACCGCCGAGGCGCCGAACACGGCCGAGATCTCGGCGGGACAACATGTGAGCACTCCCGACCGAAAGATACTCGGGCAGAACGAGAGACTAAGCTCCGCTTCGGCAGCTGACAGCGCCGTCAAGCGCGCCCAATAGCGGCTTGCGAGGCGAGCTGGAACGAGGAAATCGATGACGAGCCCGCCCGTGACGCCCTTCTGCTTCATGTCTATCCACTCGAAGCAAGGGCCATGCCTACGTATCGGATTTGGCAGAGCTTCTTCGGCGAAGGAAAATAGAACCGGCCGCCGTTATCTCCGGACGGATTTGTAAACCGTATCGTCAAAAAATGGACGCTAAAGTGGTAGGATCTACAGGGAACAGACGCCACGCGACCAACGGGAGCGCGCACACAGTTTGTATCGCGCCCAACTGGCGCGATCCGTGGCGCAGGCTCCTGGAGGCCGATCATATCTGGAGTCCGTAGCCGGGGTGTTGTAACGACGCGGAGCCACCATGGAGAAGATCGTCTCGAACCTGCGCACGGGATCCTCCGAGTTCGCAGAGAACCGGCGGAAGATGAAAGAAGAGGTCGACAAGCTTCGGCAGCGCCTCGCACGGGCGCGAGAGGGCGGGTCGGCGGAATCGCGGACTCGACACATCGAGCGCGGCAAGCTCCTCGTCCGCGATCGAATCGAGAAGCTCATCGATCCGGGGACGCCATTGCTGGAGCTCTCCCCGCTCGCCGCCTTCGACATGTACGACAACGAGGCTCCTTCGTCGGGGCTCGTGACCGGCATCTGCAGGATCGAAGGCCGCGAGGCGGTCGTCATCGCCAACGACGCCACCGTCAAGGGCGGCACGATGTATCCAGTCACCGTGAAAAAGCAGCTCCGCGCGCAACGGATCTCGATGGACAATCGCCTGCCGACGGTCTACCTCGTCGACTCCGGCGGGGCGTTCCTGCCGTTGCAAGCGGAAATCTTTCCGGACGAGACCCACGGGGGACAGACGTTTTACAACGAGGCTCTGCTGTCCTCGATGGGCGTCCCGCAAGTCGCGGCGGTGATGGGGTCGTGCACGGCGGGCGGCGCGTACGTACCTGCGATGTGCGACGAGAACATCATCGTCAAGCAGCAAGGCACGATCTTCCTCGGCGGCCCCCCGCTCGTTAAAGCCGCGACCGGCGAGGTGGTGACGGCCGAGGAACTCGGAGGCGGAGACGTGCACACGCGGGTGAGCGGCGTCTCGGACCACCTTGCGGAGAACGACGAGCATGCGCTCGAGATCATTCGCTCGATCTTCGCGAACCTTCCGAAGCCGAGGAAGTTTCCCCTCGAACGGCAGGCCCCCGAGCCGCCCGCGTACGATCCGGAGGAAATCTACGGCCTCGTGCCCTGGGACACGCGCAAGCCCTACGAGTGCCGCGAGCTGATCGCTCGCCTCGTCGACGGCAGCCGCTTCCACGAGTTCAAGGCGCGCTACGGGACGACGCTCGTCACCGGTTGGGCGCGCCTTCACGGCTACACGGTCGGAATTCTCGCCAACAACGGAGTGCTGTTCAGCGAGTGCGCGCTGAAGGCCGCTCACTTCATCGAGATCTGCTGTCAGCGGAAGATCCCGCTCGTCTTTCTGCAGAACATCACGGGCTACATGGTCGGGCGGAAGTACGAGCACCAGGGGATCACCAAGGATGGCGCCAAGATGGTGCACGCGGTCTCCACCGCGCAGGTGCCGAAGTTCACCGTGATCGTCGGCGCTTCGCACGGTGCCGGCAACTACGGCATGTGCGGCCGCGCCTACCGGCCGCGGTTGCTCTTCATGTGGCCGGGGAGCCGCATCTCGGTGATGGGGGGCGAGCAAGCCGCCCACACACTCGTCCAGGTGAAACAGGAGCAGCTCGCCAAGCAGGGCAAGACCCTCGCCAAGGAAGAGGCCGACGCCATCATGGCTCCGGTCCTCCAGAAGTACGACTACGAGTCGAGCGCCTACTACTCGACGGCTCGGATCTGGGACGACGGGGTCCTCGATCCGCTCGAGACGCGCGACGTGCTCGGTCTCGGGATCGAGATGTCGCTCAACGCTCCGGTGCCGGACGCCAGACACGGCGTCTTCCGCATGTAGCCCGGCAGCGGGAAAGCCCGCTCACGTAGAGGAGCAAGGAGCCATGAGCAGCGAGGTAAAGGCTATTCCGGAGGGACACCACGCCGTCACACCCCACCTGATGATCAAGGGCGCGGGGCGCGCCATCGACTACTACCGACGTGCATTCGGCGCCGAGGAGATGATGCGCATGGCAGATCCCGACGGAAAGGTTCGGCACGCCGAGATTCGCATCGGCGATTCACGGTTGATGATCTCCGACGAGTTCCCGGAAGAGTTTCCGCAGTTCCGGAGCGCGGAGTCGTTGGGTGGCTCACCGATGAACATCTATCTCTACGTCGACGACGTCGACGGGTGTTGCAGACGCGCCATCGCCGCCGGCGGCCAGGAGATCGAACCGGTGGCGGACCAGTTCTACGGGGACCGCCGCGGCGGCGTGCGGGATCCCTTCGGCTACGTGTGGTGGATCGCGACGCACAAGGAGGACCTGTCGGTCGGCGAAATCCGCCGACGTGCGACGGCCGCCGGCCGAGCTTAGTGCGGCCGCAGCACACGGGTCCCGGTCGGTCCGGTTTGGGCCGGCGCAAATTGGCTCTCTTGCTTCGGCGCGTTCGGCGCGCCAGCGTTTACTGCGCGGAGGAAAATGGATCATGCCGAGAATCAGCGGAGCCGAACGCGAGGACGTAGAGCCGTCGATCGAAAGGGCTTTCCATGGCCAGGAGAAGAAGTGGGGTGCGGTGCTGGCACCCTACCCGCTCTACGCGCGCCGGCCGACGATCTTCAAAGCCGTGCAGGGGATGTGGGTGGGGCTCGCCCAGTCGGGCTTGCTCGACCGCGGCTTGGTGTCGCTGCTCAACCGCCGTGTGGCCTCCCTCAACGGCTGCGTTTTTTGACAGGACATCAACGCTGCGGTCGGCAGCGAGCTCGGCATCCCCGAGGAGAAGATCCTCGCGCTCGCGGACTACGCGACAAGCCCCCTGTTCACCGAGTCCGAGCGGGTCGCGCTCGAGTACGCGGACTCGATGACGGTCACCGGTCGCGAAGTCCCCGACGAGCTGTTCGCGCGCCTGCGACGGTTCTACGACGAAAACGCAGTCGTCGAGTTGACGGCGACGATCGCCTGGGAGAATGCTTCCAGCAAGTTCAACCGCGCGCTGCGGGTCCCCTCGCAAGAGCTGTGGATTCGCAAGGGCTCCGGAAAGGAAGGTGGTCATGACCACGGTCAATGAAGTGGCGCCCGACGTCTTTCGGATCGCGACGTACGTTCCGGAGGCCGACCTCGAGTTCGGCCAGTTCTTGGTCCGCGACGAGGAGCCACTGCTGTTCGAGACCGGTATGAAGGCGCTCTTTCCCGCCGTCCGCGAGGCAGTCGCCAAGGTTCTCGATCCCTCGACGATCCGCTGGGTGAGCTTCAGCCATTTCGAAGCGGACGAGTGCGGAGCATTGAACGAATGGCTGTCGATCGCGCCGCGCGCGCAGGCGGCGTGCAGCCTGGTCGGCGCGATCGTCAGCGTGAACGACTTCGCGACCCGCCCGGCGCGGTCACTCGAGGACGGCGAAAATTTCTCGACCGGTAAGCGCCGCTTCCGCTTTCTCCACACCCCGCACGTTCCGCACTGTTGGGAAGCCGGGGTGCTCTTCGAGGAAACGGATCGGACGCTGTTTTGCAGCGATCTCCTGCAGCAGAACGGCGAGCGCCCTCCGGTCGGAGGTCCCGAGCTCGTCGACCTCTGCCGGCAATCGATGATGAACTATCAGAAGGGACCCTTCGCGAACTACCTGCCGTACACTCCCCACACGGACGGCACGTTCCGGCGCCTGGCGGCGCTCGAACCGAAGACGCTCGCGACCATGCATGGCTCGGTGCTACGCGGAGACGGCGCGCAGGCGCTCCGCGAGCTCGCGGCCGTCGTCAGGGAGATCTACTCCTAGGGAAGGCCTGCCGACTAGCGCGCGAGCTTCGCGACGAGCTTGCAGCGGTATTCCAGGGGAACGGCGCGCGGCCGGCGACGCTCCATCAGGACCTGAAAGCGAATCATCTTCCAGTTGAGGTCCTTGCGCAGACGCGTGCGCTCGTCGGCGTCGGCGCAGGAGTCGAGAAGCGCCTCGAGCGTGACCATCTCCTTCCTGAGCTGCATCTCCTCGGGCAGCACGCCGGCGTTCTTGAGCAGAAGATAGCCCGCGCGGAGATCTTCCGGCACCTGCGACAGGTCCTCGAGATCGAGTCGCTTGCCGCTGCCGGGAAGGTCGTCGAGCTCGCCGCGCGCGATCGCGTCGCGGATCCGCGCTTCGGCGATCGTGTGAAGGGGAATCATGCATGCTCCTTCCACCACTCGAGCGCCTGCTCGAGCCGATCGTTTCCCCAGAACAGCTCCTCGCCGAGCACGAAGCTCGGCGCGCCGAAGATCCCGCGGCGCATCGCCTCCTCGGTTTGCCGTCGCAAGCGATCCTTGTTCTCCGCGCTCTGCGCGCGAGTGAGGATCTCCGTCGGCGGCACGCCGACCGTTTCCAGGATCGAAGCGACGACCGCCGGATCGGAGATGTCGAGGTCTTCGGCGAAGTTCGCGTGGTAGATGCGTCGTGTGAAGTCCGCGCACCAGGGCTCCATTGAGCCGAGGCAAGCGACGCGAGCGGGCAACAAGCCGTTCCTCGGAAACTGGGACGGTCTGCGCAGCGCCAGACCCTCACGCTCGCAGAGCCTCTCGAGGTCGCGCCACATGTAGCGACCCTTCACGGGATAGAGGTTGAAGGGAGAATCCTTCCAACCCTGATTCTGGAAGATCGGCCCGAGCAGGAACGGTCGCCACTCCACCGGCGCGCCCGCGGCGGACGCGAGCCGCTCGATCCGAAACGCCGCTGGATAGGAATAGGTGCTCGCGAACTCGAACCAGAACTCCAGCCGCATCCTACGGAGTGTGATACTTGACCCACTGCCGCTCGAGCAACTCGCGCACCGGATGGAAGAGCCGCGCTCGCACCTTCTCCTCCCCGTGCGGAGCCTCCCCTTTTTGCTCGCGCTTGACCCCGAACTCGGCGAGACGCCGCTCCACCTCGCTGGAGCCTTCCTTGAACGCCCGCCCGATCCGCTCGACGCCTTCGGCGACCGCATAGGAAACCGGTTCGTCACTCTTGTTCGCGTAGAGGCTCTGGTAGCGCAGCTCGAGTTGCGACGCGGCCTGTCGATACTTGTCTTTCGCCGCCATCAAAGCAGCGTTCTCCGCTCTCAGCACTCGCTGCCGGCGCGCCAGATTGGCTCTGTCGATCCGACTCTTGAGCCCCCAGGCAAGCGCCCCGAGGAGTAGAATCGAAACCGCGATCGCGGTCTTGTGCCACTGGACGTTGGCCGCGAGCTCGGCCGCCACGGCGTTTTTCTCTGCCTGAACCTGGCGCAGCTGCGTCTCGAGGCCCGTGATCGTTCGTCTGCGCGCGTCCGACTCTCGATCGATGCGCTGCTTTTCAACGAGCAATCGTTCGCGCTCGGCCCGCAGCTCCGCGGCTTCCTGCGCGAATCTGTCCGGTACACGCAACAATTGCCCGATTTGGAGGAGGCTCGGATCTCTAATTTGGTTCAGAGCCGCCAGCTCTTCGGCGGGAACCCGGAAGATTCGCGCCACGTCGTTCAGCGACTCGCCGGCCCGAAGCGGATACGAGAAGTACGCCTGCTCGGATCTGCTGGGGGCAGCCTGAGGAGACGACTCCGTGTAGGCGTCGAGTCGGCTCGAAGCGACCGTCAGCACACACAGAGACGCTGTCCAAAGGGCAAACTGTGGAAATCTCACCGGGGTCCTCCTGCTGGGCCTTCGCGAGTAGCTCACGTTCGGTCCACGCGCAAATGTAGCGCTATGGGCGCTTGGCGCAACAGCAAATTCGACCGTGAAGGGAGCGTTCGACGCTGGGAGACTGGAACGGCGAAAAGCGCCCTATCCCAGTAGGTTTTCTGCGACACGGCGGCCCAAGACAATGCCGCCCGCGGTACCGATCACGCTGGCGAAATAGGCCGACGTGACGCCGGCGAGCGCGCCGAGCTTCCAGCCGATAAAGCCGCCGACGAAAGCGAAGACGATCGAGAAGAATCGAATCATCCGCTCAGCCGAAGAATCTTCACTAGCTCGCGCTGGGCGGGCGTGAACACCCTTGGGCCGCCGTCCTCGAGAACCACGTTGATTTCGGAGCGCACGCCGAATTCGGGAAGATAGATTCCCGGCTCGATCGAGAAGCACAGACCCGGCACCAGCGCCCGCGTGTCGTGGGTCTCGAGATCGTCGAGGTTCGCGCCGTCTCCATGGTCGGCGTGAGCTCCGATGTTGTGACCGGTGCGGTGCACGAAAAACTCGCCGAATCCGCGGGCGGTGATGTAGTCGCGAACGACACGGTCGACCATCCAGCCCTCGAGTCGTTCGCGGGCGGCGTGCCCGCGCCGGACGGTGTCGAGCCCGAGATCACGTGCGCGCAGGACAGTGTCGAATGCCTCGGCGACTCGCGCCGGGGGTTCGTCTCCCGCAAAGCCCATCCACGTGACGTCCGCGAACACCGCCGTTGGATCCTTCTCCTTCGCCCAGAGATCGATCAGCACGAGCGAGCCCTCGGCGCATGGCAGCGCAACCTCGCTTCGAGGGACGTAGTGTGGATCGCCGGCGTGCGCGTCGACCGCGACGATCGGCGGATGATCGGTGATCAGCCCCGCGCGCTCGAACACCTGCATGATTCGGCTCTGGACCTCGGTCTCGAGCGCGGGATGGCCGGCGCGGATCCGCTCGGCGATGAAGCGAAACGCGTCATCCTTGGCGCGATCGATCGCGAGCGCCGCCCGGCGATGGCTGTCGATCTGATCGGCGGTCAGCCTGCAGAGAAATTGCTGAACGAGATCCGCAGAGGAGACGACCTCGGTGCCGAGCGAGCGCACCAGCTCGACGGTGCCCGCGTCCACTCGGGAAAGGTACGGAATCGCGCCGAGCGCGCAGTACTCCATCGCCACCGTTCGACGCCCGGCGAGGATCTCGCGCAGGCGCTCGTGGAGCTCGTGGTAGCCGGCGTACGAGACCACACGCCCCGGTCGCCGCGGCAGACTGCCGGCCTCGATGCGGTGAACGAGCAGCAGCGGCTCGCCTTCACGCGGGATGAGATACGCCCACCGGCGGGTGAGCAGGTGCCCGCCGAGATCGAGAGCCGCGAGCGCGGTTGGATTCTGCCCGCGGAAATCCCAGAGGAGCCATCCATCGAGGCCCCGCTCGACGAGATGATCCTGGATCTCGCGGATTGGCAGCGCGGAGCGAGCGGTGTTCATGACTCCCGAGAGGACCTTGCGACACGGGTCACCGCTTCACGATGCGGCCGGTGCCGAGATAAACGTACTCGAGCTCGAGCGAGCTGAGCGGCGTGTCGCGCTCGGCGCGCCGTACCCATTCCACCCGCGCGACGAACAGCGTGTGGTCGCCCGCCTCGTGCTCGGCCTCGACTGCGCAGTCGAACCCGATCATCGCCTCGGCGAGCAATGGAACGCCGCTCGGCGACTCGATGGTAGCGAAGCTTTCGAGATTGTCCTGCGCGCGCGCAGCGGGCGAATAGAAGAAATCCTCGAGCCGGCGGCCTCGCCGCCCGACGACGTTCAGACCGAAGCGTCGCGACGCTCGAATCAACCCGTTGGAGAGGTGCGCGCGGTCGACCGACGCGACGATCAGCGGCGGCTCGCCGGACACCTGCGTCACCCACGAAGACGACATGCCGTGTCGGACGGCTCCAGAGCGCACGGTGAGGACGTAGATGCCGGTCGTGATCTCCTTCAGGTCTTCGGTCATTGCCATTGCATTCGCTCACGAAAACTCGGAATCTCGTAGTGCGTCGCTAGAAAACCGAAACCTGCGATGGCGACGGTGTTTCGCACTTCCATGTTGATCGAAAACGAGAAATCCTACAGTACCGGCTCCACGCCGATAGCATACATCACGCGCATCCGCGAAAACTACGCCCGACTGGGGTACAAGCCGTACGCGTGGGTGGACAATGCGGCGAGTCCTCCGCCCTGGACGCCCCTCGAAAAGCCGCTGTCCGAGTGCCGGCTGGGGCTCGTGGCTTCAGGTGGAATTTACGTGAGCGGGCAGGTCGCGTTTCACTGGCGCGACGACACGACGTTTCGAGAAATCCCGACAGACGTACGCACGGAAGATCTGCGCGCGACCCACTTCGCCTATGACCTGACCGATGCGCGGCGTGACCCGAACGTCGTCTTCCCGATCGATACCCTGCGGCGACTCGCGGCGGACGGGGTCGTCGGCGCGCTCGCCGGACGCGCGTTCACGTTCATGGGTGGAATCTACTCCGCGCGGAAGGTCGCTGAAGATCTGGCGCCGAAGATCACCGAGCGGCTCGTCGGCGAGAAAGTCGATGCTGCCCTGCTCGTCCCGGTTTGACCCGTCTGCCATCAGTCCGTCGGGCTGATCGCGAGACAGGTCGAAGCGGCAGGCATCTCTACGTTGTGCATGACGAGCGCCCTCGACATCACGCGCAGCGTGAACCCGCCGCGCGCGGCGTTTCTCGATTACCCGTTAGGCCACACGACGGGAAAGCCGGGCGAACCCGAGCTACAGCGCGCGATCCTGCTCGAAGCGCTCGAAGCCTTCGAGTCTCTTCCCGAGCCGGGTAGAGTGAAGCGCTTGGCTTTCCGCTGGTCGGAGGACGAGGGTTGGAAGCGAACCGCGTTGGCGGGCGCTGACGAGCGCCAGCCGCGCTACGACACTCCGCAATACCAGAGTGAGGACGACCGGCGGCGCGCCGAGGATCCGATCGCCTGCGCCACCTGCGTCACTTGACCGGCGCGGGGGGCTCCGAAGGATTCGCGGACGCCTGCGGAGCCGGCGCGACGTCGTCGACGAGGGATCCGCCCTTATACTCCGTCTTCATCCACACGTGACCGTCCTTGTCCCAGGCGGTCACCTTGCCGTCGAGCACGCCGTCGCGGTACGTGCCTTCTTCCTCCTTCTGGCCGTTGTCGTGCCAGATCGTGTAGCTGCCTTCAGGCTTGCCATCGTGGAAAAGCGCCAGCTCGGCTTGCCGGCCGTTCTCGTGCCAGGCGCGGTACCAGTCATCCGGCTTGCCGTTGTGGAAGAGAAGCTCCGAACGCTTCTGCCCGTTGCGGTGCCACATCGTCCACAGCCCTTCCCGTACCCCGTGCCTGTATTCGCCCTGCTCTTGCTTCTGCCCGTTGTCGTGCCACATCGTGTAAACGAGCTCGAGGGTTCCGCGCTCGTAGTAACCCTCGAACTCCTTCTGGCCGTTTCCGTGCCAACGGATCCAAGGCCCCTCCTTGAAGCCGTCCTTGAAGTAACCCTGCTCCCACTTTTGGCCGTTGTCGTGCCAGGCCTCGAAGCGCTGCGGCGTCCCGTCCGCGTAGACGATGATCGCATCGACCTTGCCGTTCGGGTGCCAGCGCGTCCACGTACCGTCGCGGCGTCCGTTGCGGTATTGACCGACTTGTTCCTTCGCGCCGGATTCGAAGAGCTCGATGTATGGACCGTGTCGGATCGGCTCGCCTTGCGCGTCTTTCGTCTCGCACCACTTCTCGGCGAGCTTCTTGAGACCCGGCGTGCCGGTCTCCGTCGAAACGACTTGCTCCGTACCGAATGGGCACGGCGTCGTCGCGTACTCGATGAGCTCGTGGACGGTGCCTCCCTTGCAGGCCGGAAGAGCAGCGGCGGCGAAGGATGCGAGGAGGGCGCTCGCCCCGCGCGAGAATCGACCACGTCGATGAGTCGGCTGCCGACGACTACCCGCGTTCATGGCCCCCGTTCACTTCGCGCTCGATGCCGTCGAAGAACTGCCACCACATGCTGAGCGACGTCTCGACCGCGCGCCGAACGCCGGCTTGCGCTTCCTCGCTCTGTGCGTGGTTGATGACGATGTGATCGCCGACGTCGGAGTGGTCCGCGTCGGCGATCTCGTGGACGTCCCAGAACACCACGGCGTCACGCGACAGGCCGTAGTGGCTCTCGAGCGCGCGGGCGAAGGGCGCGAACGCGCCGACGACCTGGCCCTCGGCGGCGAGGTTGATGGCCGCCACTCCTTCCAGGAAGGGTAAGATCTTCGTCGAATACTCGAACCAGTGGATCAGGGCGGCCGTCGATGGGAGCGGCGCTGCGCCGACGACCTCGCTCCGCGAGAGTCCAAGCGCGGCGCAGAAATCGAGAAACACCTCCGGATGCGGCTTGTTTACTCCCGAGATGCGCCCCGTTTCTTCCTCGTAGAGCGATTCGGCGAGGCGAATCCGCTCGTCGGCATCGACGCAGCGCGAGTGGAGCGCGGAGACCGCGCGCGGAAACGCGAAAACTTGGAGGAAAAACTGCTTCGCGAAGGTGCGAACCCCGGCCCGCGCCACGAGACCCGCCTCGATCTGCCGCCACAAGGGATGGCCCCCGAAGCTTCGGCGCGCACGAATCTCCTGGCTGAGCTCGCCAGCGAACCGTTCTCTCGAAAGCGCCATCTGCAATCCGGGGCGTGGTCGAGAAATTAGAGCATCTTTCCTTCTCAGTGTGAACCGCAAAGGTCGATTCCGTCGGCTCAGATCTGCGTCGACCCGAGCAAGTTCCCGCCGAGCCTCGGGTGCCCGATCCGCTTGTCGCCGATCACGTTGATGAGCGAGGCTTTGCCCGAGCGGAGGGCGCGCTGGAGCGCGGCGCGGATGTCGCCCGGCCTCTCGACGTGCTCCGTGTGACAGCCGAGCGCCGAGAACATCTGATCGTAGCGGATGTTTTCAAGCATGTTGAACGGATCGGTCCGGCCCTTGAGCAGCGGCATCTCCTCGAAGCCCGGGCCCCAGGAGCTGTTGTTCCAGAGCAGGGTTTCGACCGGCAAGCCGTAGCGGACCGCCGTTTCGATGTCGAAGCCGCCGATGCCGAGGCCGCCGTCGCCGATGACCAGGACGACCTGTTTCCCCGGCCGCGCGAGCTGCGCTCCGATCGCCATGCCGACGCCGTGCCCGACGGGGCGAGCGGCCCGGCGTCGACGACCTGTCCCGGAAAGCGGGAGCGGAACCACTGCGTCATCCAACCCGACAACGTGAAGCTGTCGATCACCACGGTCGCGTCGCGATCGAGGAGCTCGCAGAGCTCGCGGCAGAGTCGATCCGGGTGAATCGGCGTCTGCTCGTGGGTCTTCTTCTCGGCCTCGTCGACCGTTCGTTCGTAATTGGCCCGCACCTCGGCGATTTCGCGCCGCCACTTCGAATCCGCGTTCTTCTTCCACGAGAGACCGAGCCGCTTGGACGGCATCGATCAACTGGCGAAGCACGAGCTTCGGGTCGCCGACGATCGGCGAGCTCGGCCGGCACGTGGAGACCGATTCGATTCGGCGTGGCATCGACCTGGATGTAGCGCGCCTTGTCACTCCAGGTGGGCGGCTCGCCGAACTTCTCGCCGCTCCAGAAGCGAAAGCCGATCGCCAACACGACGTCGGCGCGGCCCGTGAACGGCTTCTTCCACACGCCGCGGATCGCCAGCGGATGGTCTTCGGGAAGCGCGCCCTGTCCGGTACGGCGAGCGTAGGCGGGGATACCCGTCAGCTCGGCGAACTCGCCGAGCTCGCGCGGCCGCGCCGGACCAAAAAATGCCGTCGCCCGCCGCAATGCAACGGCTGCTCGGCAGACTGCAACAGCTCGAGGCGCGCTCGATCTTCGCGCGGATCGCCGGCCGACGCGGAGCTCATCCGGCGGAACGACCTTCGCGCCGCGGCGCTGCTCGGTGGCGTCGTCGGCTGCTCGTACAGGATGTTGGTCGGGATCTCGACGAGCGAAACGCCCTGCGGCGGAATCGTCGCCTCGCGAAACGCCTGGCGCAGGTCGACCTCGATCGTCGTCCAGTCGAGCACCCGCTTGGTGAACTTCGAGAACGTGCGGCAGACCTCCGAGCCGTATGCCTCCTGGAACGACCCCAGCTGGTCCTCGCGTCGTCGGATGCTGCCCGGCGATGCACACGACCGCGCTGCCGGCGAGCCCGGCGCCGCAGAGCCCGGTCACGGCGTTGGTGAGCCCGCAGCCGGCCGTCACGCTGCAAACGCCCGGGGCGCCGCTGGTCCGCGCGTAGGCGTCGGCCGCGTAGGCGCACGCCTGCTCGTGCCGCATGTGGATCAGCTTGATGCCGTGCTCGCGCAGCGTAGCCAGAATCGGAAACGTGTGCCCGCCGTTGATCGCGAACAGGTACTTGACGCCCTGCGACTCGAGGACCCGCGATACCAGCTCACCGCCGTCCACCCGCGTCGCCGCAGCGGGCTCGCGCGTCGAGGACTCGCTACCGTACAGCGATTGATTCGCTTTCTTACCCATCGGCATGATGGACTCCTTTGTGAGCTTCAGGCATCAGGCTGCAGCGAGAGTTGTGACTGTCTCTCACCGAAGCCAGAGGCCCGAAGGCTGAAACCATTGCGGAGACGCCCATGATCTACGATGAATATCAACATCTGAAGTTCGATTTGAAGCCCAATGGGGTTCTGCTCGTCACGCTGAACCGACCCGAGGTGTTGAACGCCACCAACGCGCGTCTTCACTGGGAGCTCACACAGATCTGGAAGACCGTCGACGACGACCCTGCCGCGAAGGTCGTGCTCGTCACCGGCGCCGGCAAGGCCTTCTCCGCGGGCGGCGACCTCGAGATGATCGAGCACATGGCGGGCAACCCCTCCGCCGTCGCGCAGGCCATGCGCGAGGCGGGCGACATCGTGTACAACATGATCAATCTCGACAAGCCGATCGTGTCGGCGATCAACGGCGTCGCCGTCGGCGCGGGGCTCGCCGTGGCGCTGATGGCCGACGTGAGCATCATGTCCGAGACGGCGCGCCTCACCGACGGACATCTGCGGCTCGGCGTCGGCGCCGGCGACCACGCGGCGATCATCTGGCCGCTTCTTTGCGGCATGGCCAAGGCGAAGTACTATCTGCTGACGGCGGACTTCATCGACGGCAAGGAAGCGGAACGGATCGGTCTCGTGAGCCTCTCCGCGCCCGCCGAGAAGCTGATGGACAAGGCGTGGGAGGTCGCGGATAAGCTCGCCGCAGGGCCGCAGCTGGCTCAGCGCTGGACCAAGCGCGCGCTCAACAATTGGCTCCGAGTCGCCGGGCCGATTTTCGACACCTCGCTTGCATTCGAGATGTTGAACTTCCTCGGTCCCGACGTGAAGGAAGGCATTTCGGGCATCAAGGAGAAGCGGCCGCCGAAGTTTCCGTCCGCCGGGTAACCGCGAAGCGCAATGATTTCGCCCGGGGAACTCGCCGATCACCGCCGTGGGCGCGATCGCCGTGGCGCGTCCTCCTAGCCGACGGCGCGCACGGGCGGCTCGGCATCGACCTCGTCGAGCTTCGCACCGACCCGCCAGACGAGGTAGGCGACGATCGCCACGTTGACGATCAGCACCTCGATCTTGATCGCGGTCACGTGACGGTGGAGCTCGAATATCTCGAATGGGATCAGGCCGGCGGTGGTGATGATCGTCAAGTATTCCGCCCAGCGTTTGTCGAAGAAGAGCCCGAACCCTTCGGTATAGAAAAGCGCCGCGTAGAGAAAGCTCCCGACACTCAACAGCCGCAGGGTCCGTTCATCGATGGTCACGAGATTGACGAGCAGCATGTCCAGCACGTGATAGTGACGATCTGCGGCGAGATCCATGGCCCATCGCGTCACCACCTTCGCGACGTCCGAGTTCAGCAGACCGATCGCCGCGATGCCGGCCGCGACTAGAAGCGTTGCCTTGAGAACCTTGAACCACGCGATCAGCTGAAGCCACAGATCCGCCAGCCAATGCGGGCGACCCAACTTGTGCCCGTAAACGCTCTTCACGGGGTCGGCGCCCAAGGTCACAATCCCCTATTGTTATCAGTCGGATCGGGGCCGAGAAAGAGCTATGCGAAAGCGCGAAGGCAGGCCCTTTCGACTCTCCGCGAAGTCCCCGAATCGACGACTGGAAAGTCGAGCTCGAAGATTCGAGCCTGGCAGCGCTGAAGCCGCTCTACGATGCCCGCGAGCTCGCCATCGTCCAAGCCGTCGGCTCACCGGACGACACCCGCTCGACCGTCGAGCGAGCTCCGCGGGTTCCTCGCCTGACTTACATCCCGCTGCTCGACGTCGGCGTGATCTTGTAGATCACGCGCACCTCGCCCGGCTGCCGGAACGGATACTTGTCCTGGCCGAGGTACTTCTTCGCCATCCGGTCGATGTGCGCGTCCGCGCCCTGCTCGGTGACTTCGCTGACGCGTCCGCGCACCTGCAGGTGGCGGTACGGATTGTCCGGATCCATGATCGCGAGCGCAACGCTCGCGCCGACCTTCATGTTCTTGTCCTTGCGCCGGCCGCGGGCGCTGTTCACGATCACGCGCCCGCTTTCGTAGTCCACCCACACGGGCGTCACCTGCGCCGTCCCGTCGGGCATCACCGTCGCCAGACTCGCGAAGGCCTTCTTCTGGAAGAGATCGAGAAACTGAGAGGGAACGGGGTCTGCCATTTGGATCCTCCTCGCAAGCTTCGACGGATTCTGCCAGAACGGCCGGAGATGGAAAACCCGCAAACGTACTATCGCGATCACTGGCTGACGATCGACCCGGAGCGTTTCGAAGCCTACGACCAGATGTTCCGCTGGCGACCGGAGATGAACCCGCTGCTTGCGCCCGCCGGCCTAGCGAGCGGGCAGGCGGTTCTCGATTACGGCTGCGGCCCGGGCTGGATGGCGATCGAGCTCGCGCGACGGGTGGGCAGGGAAGGCCACGTACACGCGGCTGATGTGAACGATGCGTTCTTGACGCGCGCACGAGAGCACGCGGCGGAGGCGGGAGTAAGCGAGCGGATGAGCTTTCATCGCTTGACCGACGATAGGATACCCGTCCGCGACGCAGGCCTCGATTGCGTGATCTCCAAGAACGTCTTCGAATACGTGGGCGACCTCCATGCGACGCTCCTCGAGATCCGACGCGCCCTCCGTTCGGGCGGCCGGCTTCACGTGATCGACAGCGACTGGGGCATGCTCGCGGTCGAGCCGCTCGGCGAGAAAGCGATCGCGGAGCTGTTCGCCGCCGCGAGCCTCGCGTATAAGACGCCGCTCATCGGACGAAAGCTCTATGGAGCGATGCGTGCCGCCGGCTTCCGGGACGTGCAGGTCCAGATCCTCGCCAGCGCCGACACCCGCGGCCATTTCGCACCGATCGTCTTCAACATGGCGAGCTACGCGCGTGCTTCGGGACGGATGGATCCGGGCAAGATCGACCACCTGCTCGAGCAGTTCAAGGCGTCGATCGAGCGCGGCACCTACCTCCTCGTCTTGCCGCAGTTCCTGGTGACCGGGGCTGCTTGAAGCCCTGCCGTCGTTTAGGAGCGCTCACAGCCTCCGCAACCTACCGGCTTTTCCTGTATTCTCAGTTGTAAACTTTTCTTAGCGTTCGCCGCAGCATTGAATCTGCTTATGCAAAGAAAGTGATGCACCAAGAAGGGCGTCCGAGGGACTCTGTTTTCCCCAACATTTTGAAATCGCTGAAGAGAGTCTGTGATCCCGGGTCGCCACTCTCATGGCACCAACCCTGCTTAGCTTCCGGATGAAAACATCAGAAGTTCAAGTGTGGAGGGTAGAGTTGTCATTGATCGCGTTGCTACGCACGCGGGGAAGCGCTTGGTGACCCTAGGTCTCGTAGGTCGAGAGAGACTTCTACAAGGGTCGGAGTCACGCAATGCGTAGGACTGTTTCGACGCGAGAATTTCGACACTCCTCCGAGAGGTGCGATGCCAATGCCAGCTACTGCTGAAAAGATGTTTCCAGAAGAAACAGTCGCCACTCTGTTCGGTCCCGAGGTGATCCTGCCCTCGCAATTCGGGGAGCAGGTCGGTCTCAAGCAGACCGACCGGGGCGAGAAGCGGCTCATGCTCGCCGTGCTCGAGGAAGCGGTAGCGACGTTTCAACGGAACGTGGACGCCAAGAGCCGTCACGGCCAGCGCGTGTTTCGCGAGGCGGAGGAGTGGATCTGGTCGAACGACAGCAGCTGGCCGTTCGCATTCGAGAATGTATGCCACGCGCTTGACATCGAGCCGGCCTTTCTTCGGCGCGGGCTCGAGCGGTGGAAAGAGGCGCAGCTCGAGGCACCCAGCGGGCGCGCGACGGTCTACCGGTTCCCGTTCCGCCGGGTCAACGGTCGACGCTCGTCGGTTTCATTGCGGTCTCACGGGATTCGCGCGACAGGCTAAGTGCTCCGAGCACTCGCCCTACTCACCCTCGAATAGGGTTCGCACTCGAGCGGGGAATCTTGTAGGGTGACCGCCGTGGGAGCGGTAACGCGCCAGAAGGAGATTCGTCAGCGGCGTACGCGACGAGCGAAGCGGCGCAAGACGCGCTTGCGCGAACTCAAGCAGGCGCTACAGAGAGGGCGCACCCATCAGGACCGGGTGCGGATCGCGCAGGAGCATCGCAACAAGCTCGCAAGCCCGACCGCTTGAACCCGGGAATCTGCGGCCCGCTATGGCTCGAGGGTGCGAATCGCCGATAGGCGATTGCGCCCCGAAGACCGGGTGCACCGCACCGATGCTCGGTCGGGTTCCGCTTTGGCGCTTCGCGGCAGCTGGCAGCTTTGACTCGGATCTTATCGCGAGAGCTCCTAGCTTGATCGGGGCTACCGCAAGGTCTTGGCCCCGACCGGTTTCCAAGTGGAGCCGTTCGTGCTTCGGTTGAGACCCTATGGCGGATTTCCCCGAGCCATCTTCGGTAGAGCACAAGTACCGGATCCTCCTACAGGTTTCGCAAGCAGCGAACGGCGAACTCGAGCTCGCCGCAGTGCTCGAGGCCGTGGCCAGTGCCCTGAAGCCATTCGTTCCCGTCGATGCCGTCGCCGTCGTGACCGTCGAACACGATCAGCTACGACCGCACGCGATTCACATTTCCGGCGTCGAGCGGCGGAGAGGCGAGTCGTTCGCGGACGTCGCCTCGCGCGGCCTGAATCTCCCTCAGGACCGCTTCCCCAAGAGCATGCCGTTCGCCGGTTCCGGCGTCGCCTTCGTCGGGCGCACTGGCCGCGCGCACGTCAGCCAGAATCTGGACGTGGAGAAGACGTTTCCGGAGGACGAACGGCTGTCGTCCTACGGAATCCGCGCCTATGTGCGAGCGCCGTTGTTCGTCCGCGAACGTCTGATCGGCTCGATCACGTTCTCCCGCTTGCAGCCCCGGCCGTTTCAATCCGAAGAGGTCGCCCTTCTCGAGGACGTGTCGCGGCCGATTGCGCTGGCGGTCGCCAATTCGTTGGCGTACGAGGAGATCCGCAGGCTCAAGGACCAGCTCCACGCCGAAAACCTCGTGCTGCGCGAGGAGATCGATCAGCAGTCGATGTTCGAGGAGATCGTCGGCTCATCGCCGGCGCTGAATGCCGTGTTGGCGCGCGTCGAAAGGGTCGCCGCCACCGATTCGACCGTGCTGATCACCGGCGAGACCGGCACCGGCAAGGAGCTGGTAGCCCGCGCCATCCACAAGCGATCCGCCCACGCCGGGCGTGCTCTCATCAAGGTGAGCTGCGCGGCCTTGCCCGAATCGCTGATCGCCTCGGAGCTGTTCGGCCACGAGAAGGGCGCGTTCACGGGCGCGATCGCGCAGCGCGTCGGCCGCTTCGAGCTCGCGGCCGGCGGCTCGATCTTGCTGGACGAAGTCGGCGAGCTCCCGCCCGAGGTGCAGGTCGCGCTCCTTCGCGTCCTCCAGGAAGGCGAATTCGAGCGCGTCGGCGGAACACAGACGATCCGCACCGACGCGCGCGTCATCGCCGCCACCAACCGCGATCTCGCCGCGGCGGTGGACCACGGCCGCTTCCGCGGAGACCTCTTCTACCGGTTGAACGTCTTTCCGATCGAGATACCGCCTCTGCGCGATCGCCGCGAGGACATTCCGATCCTCGTCGACTACTTCGCGGCGCGCTATGCGGCTCGGCTCGGCAAGAAGTTCGCGCGCATCGAACGGCGGACGCGCCAGCGGCTGCTCGACTACGCGTGGCCCGGAAACGTCCGCGAGCTGCAAAACGTGATGGAGCGCGCCGTGATCCTTTCCGACGGCGACGTGTTGCGTGTAGAGGAACAAGAGCTCGGCGGGGATCACGCGGGCGCGTCGGCCCTGCCCAGTCTTCCGCGCGCGCTTCGAGATCAAGAGCGGACTCTGATCGAGAAGGTGCTCAGCGCCGCGCACGGACGTGTGTCCGGTCCTCGCGGAGCAGCCGCCAGGCTCGGCATTCCGTCAACGACGCTCGAATCCAAGATCAGACGATTCGGCATCGACAAACACAGGTTCCGCTCGCCGCATGAATCCTGATTGTATTTAACGAAAATTCGTATATTCATCGTGAATTTACGATATCTCGTCATCGATTTTCCTGAATTTACTGTAAAAATACAGGGTTTTTGGCCGGCACGGTTCTTGGTTTCTAGTCTTTCGTGCTGCGTATAGACATCGACAAGCGAGGACCGACCGAGATCGGGCTTCTTCTCGCCGGCAACTTTTATGCTGCGGACATTCCCGAGGTCGCCCGCCTAATCGAAGAGGCCCATTGCGCGGGCGCGGCGGCGGTCGGCATCGATCTTTCCGCAGTCCAGGTCATCGACCGTGCGGCGGTACAGTTTCTAACGAGACGGGACGCGCATGATATCGCAGTCACCGGGTGCCCGGCGTATGTGCGCGAATGGATGCTCTCCGAATCCCGGCGAGGAGGTACCGGTAGATGAAGCGCTCAGCGCTCTTCTTCCTCGCGCCCGCTCTGCTCGTCGCCGGATCGGCCTACGCCGAGCCGATCGAGCTGTCGCTGGCTGACGCGGTCGCGCGGGCGCTCTCCGACGGCACCGCGGCTCGCATCGCTGCCGAGCGGGTCGAAGGAGCGAGAGCGCTCGCGCAGATCAGCCGATCCGCGCTGCTTCCAACGCTCCAAACCTCTCTGGCGGGCTCCGATCAAGTCATCAACCTGGCTAATTTCGGGTTCACGCCTCCAAGCGGCTCCCCTCTCACGGGACCGTTCACGGTCCTCGACGGGCGGATCTCGGCGGCCTCCAAACTCATCGACGTCGCCGCATTCCGCCGCTATCAGGCCGCTTCGCACGGCGTGACGGTCAGCCTGAGCGAGCGGCGTGCCATCGAGAACGACGTCGCGGCGGCGGTCGCTACAGTCTATGTAGCGATGCAGCGGGCAAGGGCAAAGGTCGAGCAGGCCGGCGCCAACGTTCAGCTCTTCGAGAAGCTGCGCGATCTAGCCAGAGACCAGGAGAAGGCCGGCGTCGCCATCAAGCTCGACACCATGCGGGCCGACGTCCAGCTCACCCGCGAGCGTCAAGCGCTGCTCGTGGCGCGCAACGACTACGACGCGTCGGGGCTCGCCCTGCTCCACGCGATCGGCGCCGATCTCGGGGCCGAGGTGCGGCTCACGGACTCGCTCCGGGAACGGACGGGCGACTTCGCCAGCGCCGAGGACGCGCTGTCGCTCGCTCGCGCGGAGCGTCCGGAGCTGCGCGCGTCCGTGGAGCGCCTCCAAGCTGCGATGCTACGACTCGGCGCCGCCCGCGCCGAGCGCTGGCCGACGATCGGCGCGGAGGCCTTCGCCGCCGAGAACGGCAACGGGCCGAGCGATCTCGAAACGGTCTATACAGCGGGCGGAACGCTCACGCTGCCGATCTTCACCGGCAGGCGAATCGAGGGCGAGATCTCCGCGGCAAGAGCGGCGGCACACGAGCTCGAACTCGAGAAGCTCGAGCTCGAGCGCCAGATCGCCGAGGACGTGCGACGGGCGCTGCTCGCCTTCGAGAGCGCGAAAAGTCGCGTGGGCCTCGCCAAGGACAACGCCGATCTCGCTTCCGCGCAGCTCGACGTGACCCGTGACCGGTTCGCCAACGGTCTCTCCACGTCGATCGAAGTCGACAATGCGGAGACGTCGCTCTCCGCGGCCCAAAACGCGCGCATTGATGCGTTGGCCGACGAAGCTCAGGCCGACGTCGATCTACGCAAAGCAACCGGAAAGATCCGGGATCTCGTCCCGGCGGGAAGACCATGAAGAGCGAAAGCTCGATCAAGAAGTCCGATACGCGACGCAACGTCGAGGAGCTGCCGAGCACGTACGTCGCCAAGGTGCGAGAGCCCGAGCCCGTCCGTCCCCGGTCGCGTCGCGGACTGCTCTACGGAGGGATCGCGGTCGTCGTGATCGCGGCCCTCGCTTACGGTGCACGCCTCGCCGCCTTCTATACGGAGCCGCAGCGCGTTGCGATCGCCGCGGCGCTGCACTAGCCAAAGATCGAAGCCATTGCTCATCTCCCTGAATCGGCTGTAAGCATCCACGGCGAATGATCGCCTGCGTGCAACGCTGCTCGCGCGCTTCGGTGCGCGTCGAGGATCGCGACTCGGGAGCGATCGGGCGAGGACTCCTCGTGCTCGTCGGCGTCGAGATGGGCGACGACGGTGCGCGTGCGGACAGGCTCGCGGAGCGGCTCCTCGGGCTGCGCATCTTCGAAGATGAGACCGGACGGATGAATCGTTCGGTTTGCGACGTCGGCGCAGAGGTGATGGTCGTCTCCCAGTTCACGCTAGCGGCCTCGCTCGATCGCGGCCGGCGACCCTCCTTCGATCGCGCTGCACCGCCTGAAGAGGCCCGTGTGCTCTACGAACGGATGATCGACCGACTGCGCGCGTCGGGCCTTCGCATCGCCACCGGATCGTTCGGGGCGCGCATGGCCGTCGAGCTGGTGAATGACGGCCCCGTGACGTTCCTGCTCGAGGAGCGCTAGAGTGGTAGGACCTAAACGAAACCCACGCCACGCGATCAACGGGAGCGCGCACACAGTTTGTATCGCGACCAATCTGGAGCGATCCGTGACGCAGGCTCCCAGGCCCGAGTCGTGGTCAAGGTCAGAGCTGCGCGGGGCCCGCGGGACATTCGGCTTCGTCGTCCGCCGGCCCGTACAGGTATTCGGACGGCACGCAGAGCGAATGCATCGCCGCGTTGACCAGCGGCTGATCGAGCACGTCCTTCTTTTCCGCGATCTGGTGGCTCATCGAGATGGCATCCAGCGCCTTCTGAGCCTTCGCTCGCTCGCAGTCGGTCGCGCTGTCGTGCGCCGACACCTGATTCCATTCGGCGACTTTCGCCGACGAATCGAGCCGATATCCGCCGGGCGCCTTCGCGTCCTTGACGAGAGGCGGCGACATCAACAACCAACCGGCAACGATCAGCGCGCCGTTCGTTCGCATGCGCATCGCCCGATTGTGTAGACGATGGGCCGACACCGGTCAATTTCGGAACCTGCGGCTGGCTGGATCGATCGCCGCTCGGTATGATCGGTCGATGATCGGGCGCGAAGTGCTGTTCGAGGAGGAGGCGTCGCCGAACTATCGGCTGCGCGAAGTCCGACATCGGCGTACCGGGCACGTCAGCTGGGAAGTCACGGACGCCGGCACCGGAATGACCGTCGCGGGGGGTTTTGTCGATCGCCAAGAGGCACTACGCGTCGTGCGCGCCTGGGAGCGTTTGAGCCAGAGGCTCGAGGGCGGACTTGCAGGACACATTCTCGTTCACTGAGCCGACAATGCCGCGACGTCCGAGGGCGATCACGAAGATGATTGCCGTCGCGTTCGCTTCGGCCGTCCTCGGCGGCGCCGCGGGAGCAATCTACACCTCGCGTATGAGCGTGGAGGCTCCAGAGCCAGTCGCCGTTCCGACGGTGACCGCCCTCACGTCGCGAGACATCGCACTGCGCAGCTTCGCGTCGGTGGTGCTCGTCTCCACCGCGGACGCGAGGGGTCGGCCGCTGTCGTTCGGCAGCGGGTTCGTCGTCCGCAAAGGCGTCGTGCTCACGAACCTCCACGTCCTCAAAGGCTGCACGGCGGGCACCGTGCGCCTGGTCGGCGACCGGGAATCGGCCCGGATCGCAGGCGCGCTGGCCTGGGACGTAGCGCTCGACCTAGCGCTCCTTTCCGTACCCACGCTGGAAGCGGCGCCGCTTTCGCTCGGCGACAGCAGCACGGCTTCGATCGGCGACAAGATCTTCGTCGTCAGCAACCCTCAGAATCTCGAGGGCACGTTCTCCGAGGGCATCATCAGCGGTAAGCGAAAGCTCGCGGACGTTCGACTGTTGCAGATCACCGCGCCCATTTCCGGCGGGAGCAGCGGTGGGCCGGTGCTCGACGCGAACGCCCGCGTCATCGGCGTCGCGACGTCTTCCTTGAAGACCGGCCAGAACCTCAACTTCGCGATCACGGCGGAGTACGTGGCGAAGCTGATGCAGTCGATCGGCGAGGTGCGCCAGCTCGCCAAAGTCGCGCCCGCGGAGCGGCCCGTTCAGACGGCCAGGGCCGAGGGCTTCTTCCAGCGTTTGGGTCGTCTGCTCCACCTCCGCTGACGCAACGCGGCGCGCACCGCGCAACCTCCGAGCGGCTTCGCGGGTTGACGTTTCAGTCCGGATTCTACGCGGCGATTCGGCGGCGCGCTCGGGGCCAGCGCTGGCGCGATCATCGAAACCCCCTAGGGCGACCCATCAGGCAAGGTCTCGGCGGCGCCGGTTGGCCGTGCGGGGCCGTCGAGCTACGTTCCGACGCCGAGCGGCCACGTGTTGGATGATCGACTACGGGGATTGGTATGGCGTCACGGGTCGCACGACGCCGCGCTCGCGAAGCTCCGTGATGGAAAGAACCTGCCCGGTGTAGTCGATCGGTTGCTTGGCGAGCCAGAGCACCGCATCCGACATGATCACGGGGTCCTCGAAGAAGAGGTCGGTGTCCTCGGGGAGAGTCGCGGCGAACCCTTCACTCCACACGGGCAGATCGAGGCGCAGGGCGTTGACCGCGACGCGTCCCCTGAGCTCATGGCCGAGCGCCCGTGTCAGCCCCTCGAGCGCGAGCTTGGTTGCCGTATAGTTTGGCCGGCCAAATTGCGGCATTTCGGCCGCTCCCGCGGAAACGTTGACGACCCTCCCCTCCCCGCGACGCATGCGGCGACAGAAATAGTACATCATGAAGAAGGGGCCGTTCAGATTGACGTCGACGCCGAGCCGCCAGCGCCGCGTGGTGTCCTCGAGCGCCGGGAGAGGAGAGGCGACAGCCGCATTGTTGATGAGCAGATCGCAACGCCCGAGCTCGGCAAGAACGCGCTCGGCCAGCGCCGACACTGCATCCTCGTCGCGAACGTCGAGGCCGATCGCCAGAGCACGGCGGCCTCGGCTCTCGACCTGCTTCGCGGTCTCCTCGACCGATCCGGGGAGGCGAGTCGGCGCGGCGTCGGTCGAGCGCGCGACGCAAACGACGTCGTAGCCGGCGATCGCCAAGTCGCCGCAGAGCTTCTTGCCGATCCCTCGGCTCGCACCGGTCACGACCGCAACGGGCGTTGACACGGTTCAGGCGTCTATCAGAAGAGACGACGAGCGGCCATCGGCATCGAGCGAGGAGCGAGCCGGACTGCTGGCCGGGGAGTTCGCGTTTCGAAGCCGTCCGTCGCCTCCAGGCAAAATCGGCGCTTGAATGCGCGGGGAGCGCGAGTCACAATGCCCGATCCGGAGTGTTCGCACCTGGCGGCTCCGGCGGTCGCAATACCGCCCGCCGCGTCGTGGATTGCATCTGCCACGCGACGGTTACGCTTCGTGACGTCGGTATCGTGGGAGAAACGCTGACCATGCGGCGCAAAGCCGATGCGACGAGCGAGCGACTGTTGATCGTCTCGAATCGAGCACCCTATTCGCTCCGCCGGCGCGGGCGGAAGACGGAGCTGGTGCGCTCGATCGGCGGGCTCGCGAGCACCCTCGACGACGCACTACGGACGCGCGGCGGCGTTTGGCTCGCCTGGTCCGGAAACGTGATACGGAGCGGTCACGCCGCGCATCCGACCATCCGCTCGCTGCCGTCCCCGGGCGGCGTGTACCGCTTGCGGCTTTTGGGCCTCACCGACGAGCAAGTGTCCGGCTACTACCACGGCTTCTCGAACCGGAGTCTCTGGCCCCTCTGCCACTACTTCGCGCCGCGCGCCGAGTTCGACATCGACGACTGGAAGACCTACGAGTCCGTCAATCGTCTCTTCGCCCGGGCTGCGAGTACGAGCGTGCCGGCGCACGGGATCACCTGGGTTCATGATTTTCACTTGGCGCTCGTCCCTCGCATGTTGCGATTGATCCGTCCCGGGGCGCGCATCGCCACGTTCTGGCACATCCCCTTCCCTGCGGCGGCTGTGTTCGGGATCCTCCCGTGGGCACGCGAGGTCGTGACCGGCCTGCTCGGTTCGGATCTGATCGGCTTCCACACCGCCGAGTACGCTACCCACTTCCTGGAATGCGCGCGCTCGATTGCGGGTGCCGAGGTAGCCTCGGATCGCGGCGAGGCGCTTCTGCACGGCCACGTCGCGCGCGTCAGCAACTTCCCGCTCGGCGTCGAGGCCGAGCAGTTCGACCGCTACGGCTCCGACCCAGCCCTGCTTGCCGAGGTCGAGCGGCTGCGCGCCTCGATCGGAACCGAGCGAATCATCCTCGGGGTCGATCGGCTCGACTACACCAAAGGCATCCCGGAGCGCCTGGACGCCTACGAGCGGTTCCTCGCGCGGCATCCGGAATGGCACGGCCGGGTCTGCTTCGTACAGATCCAAGTGCCGTCGCGCGAGAGCGTGCCCGAGTATCGCAGCTTGCGTGAGGAAATCGACCGCAAGGTCGGGCGCATCAGCGGCCGCTTCTCGACGGCGGAATGGACGCCGCTGCGCTATCTCTGCCACGGGTTCAGCCGCCGCGATCTCGTCGTGTTCTACCGCGCCGCCGACGTCGCGCTCGTCACGCCGCTACGGGACGGGATGAACCTCGTCGCCCAAGAGTTCGTCGCCACCCGCGCCGACGAAGACGGCGTGCTCATTCTCTCGCGATTCGCGGGCGCCGCCGAGCGACTGCGCGAGGCGGTGCTGATCAACCCCTACGACCAGAGCGGCATGCTGCGCGCGATCGAAGGCGCTCTCACGATGCGCGCAGCCGAGCGCCGCGCGGCGATGCGCGCGATGCGCCGCCGCGTGATGTCCGAGGACATGAACTGGTGGCTCGGATGGTTCTTGGCGGCGGCCACCGCCGTCGAGAACGGACGTAGTCGTCGTGCCGCGTCCTGATGCTCCACCTTCTCGAGGAAGGCGCGGAGGCGGTCGAACGATTCGCGCGCGAGCGCGGTGCAGTGCTGGTGCTCGACTTCGACGGTACGATCGCGCCGTTTGCGCCGACGCCGCAAGCCGCGCGCATCGATCCCTCCGCGGAGGCCGCGCTGCGGCGACTGACGGTCGCCGGCGGCTCACCGGGCTCCCGTCTGCGGGTCGGAGTCGCGAGCGGGCGACGCATCGAGGAGCTGCGCCGGCTTCTCCCGCCGCTCGATTTCTGGATCGGCCTGCATGGGCTCGAGCTCGCCCTAGGCGAGGGCCCCTCTCGCCTGCGATTCGATCCACGGCCGTCGGATCGGGCGCTCGAGCGGATCCGCGGGCGGCTCGGGGAAGCCCTCTCTCATGGCGGGCGAATCGAGGACAAGCAGCACGCGATCGCGCTTCACGTGCGGGGTCTGGAACCGGCGGAGCTCCGAGGCGAGGCGCTCGCAGCATTCGAGCGGGTCATCGAGAGCGAGCGCGCAGCAGGCGCGCCGCTCGAATGCCTGCGCGGGCACCTCGTCGCGGAAGCGCGGCCGACGGCCGCCCGCAAGCATCTGGCAATTGCCGACGTCCGGCGTGACGTCGGCGGCGCGGCGCTCGGTTTCGTCGGCGACGACGCGACCGACGAGGATGTATTTCGCGCGTTCCCAAGCGAGCTGACCGTCGTGGTCATGAACCCGCCGCGCGCAACCGATGCGCGGTACTATCTGCGCTCCCCACAGGAGACCGCAGCGTTGCTCACGCGCCTCGCCGAGATCGACGACGCGCGCTGAAGTAAGAGCTGATTCGATCCCGTAGCCGTTCCCGAGTCGCAACCTTCGCCGACAGGAATTGTTCGAAAACGAAGGGAGCGCGGACGCTTGCGTCGCGAGGGCTCCCTTCCGCAGCCGCGAACGAAACAGATCAGCATCAACAGATCAAAGGAGGTCTCCATGCCATTCAGACTACCCGAGCTGCAGTATCCGCTGGACGCCCTGGCGCCCCACATCTCCGCCGAGACGCTGGAATTCCATCACGGCAAGCACCACGCCAAGTACGTCGACACGCTGAATGCGCTGACCAAAGGTACGGAGTGGGCGGAACAGCGTCTCGAAGACGTCGTGCGCAAGGCAGCGCCGGGCCCCTTGGCGAACAATGCACGACAGCACTGGAATCACACCTTCTACTGGCAATGCCTGTCGCCCAAAGGCGGGGGCGATCCTTCCGGTAAGCTCGCCGATGGAATCCGGCAGAGCTTTGGGTCAGTCGACGATCTGCGCCGTGAATTCAATGCCGCCGCCTCGGAGCTTTTCGGCAGCGGCTGGGCGTGGCTGGTGTTAGAGGCGAACGGCAAAGTCAGCCTCAAGACGACGCCGAACGCGGAAAACCCGCTGCTTCACGGTTGGGTCCCGCTCCTCACCTGCGACATGTGGGAGCACGCCTATTACATCGACTACCGCCACGCCAAAAAGAAATATCTCGCGGCGTTTTGGAACGTGGTGAACTGGGATTTCGCCGCCCGACAACTCTGACCGTCATCCACGCCGAAAGACGATCGCCGTCTGTCCCGGAAGGGCAACGGCGAGCCGGCCCTCGTGCGTGCGAACGGAGTCGGGGATCGCGCCACCGCTCCCCCCGTATCGTTCTTCATCGGTCGCCAGTACCCGTTGCCAGATTGGCTCCGCACCGTCCTCTTCAAGAACAATGGTCTGCGGCATCGGCGAGACGTTGAATACGGCGAGCAGCGCTCGCCCGTTCGAGCCGCCGTAGCGCAGCGCGATCCAGTCACTCGTTCCGGCCGTCACGCGCGCCTCTACACCCCAGACGGAGCGCTCGTTGCGGCGGAGCTCGAGGAGGTCGTGATGTAAGCGCCGCATTCCAGCGTGGCTCGGCGAGCGGGCAGACGACCAATCGATCCGCGATCGTTCGAACGTCTCGACCGCCTGCGGATCCGGTACCTCGCCCTGCCATCCGAAGCCCGCAAACTCCGACCGGCGGCCCGCCCGCACGGCTTCCACGAGCTCCGGGTCGCCGTGACTCACGAAATAGAGGAACGGCCGCGTCTCGCCATACTCTTGTCCCATGAAGACGAGGGGTGCATACGGCGAGAGCAGGAGCAACGCGGCGCAGAGCTTCTGCGCATCGAACGAAACCAGCGTGGCCAGGCGATCCCCGCGAGCGCGATTCCCGACCTGATCGTGATTCTGCGTGAAGACCACGAAGCGCTCCGCGGGGACGTCTGTGGCCGGCGCGCCGTGGCGTCGGCGCCGAAAGCGCGAGTGCCCGCCCCGCAGCACGAACCGTTCGCGAAGCGCCTCGGCGATCGCGCCGACGGTGCCGAAATCGGCGTAGTACCCGCCGCGCTCGCCGGTGAGCGCCGCGTGTACGGCGTGGTGGAAGTCGTCGCTCCACTGACCATCGAGGCCGAAGCCGCCCTGCGCCGGCGGTCGGACGATGCGCGGATCGTTGAGATCGCTCTCGGCGATCACCAGCGTGCGCCGGCCGAGAGTTTCGCCGAGCGCGTGAACCGCCGCGGCGATTTCGGCGAGGATGTGCACGGCGGAAAAATCGAAGATGCTGTGAACCGCATCCAGCCGAAGGCCGTCGACGTGGCACTCGCTCACCCAGTAGAGCGCGTTGTCGATGAAGTAGCGTCGGACCTCGTCGCTCCGCGGCCCATCGAAGTTGAGCGCTTGACCCCAGGGCGTGCGGTAACGGTCGGTGAAGTAGGGCCCGAACTCGGCCAGGTAGTTTCCTTCCGGCCCGAGGTGGTTGTAGACGACGTCGAGGATCACCCCGAGCCCAACGCCGTGAGCGCGATCGACGAGGCGCCGCAGTCCTTCCGGCCCGCCGTAGGAGCTTTGCGCCGCATAGGGATAGACACCGTCGTATCCCCAGTTGCGGCTGCCGGGGCACTCGGCGACCGGCATCAGCTCGACGGCGGTGATGCCGAGATCGCGCAGGGCCGTCAGCCGCTCGCTCGTCGCGTCGAAGGTGCCCGCCTCGGTGAAGGTCCCGACGTGCAATTCGTAGATCACCAGGTCCGCGCATCCCGACTCCCCGCCACCCGGCGTCGGACCAGCGGAAGCCTCGTGGATCGACCACGCGCGAGGGCCCGTGCACGCCGAACGGCTGATGGCGGCTCACGGGATCCGGCCGCTCTCGCTCTCCGTCGATGACGTAGAAGTAGTCGCCGCCGATCTCCGCGGCCTGCACGGCTCCCTGAAACGAGCCGTCCTCGCGACGCTCCAGCGGATGGTCCGGCCGGCCGCGCGTGCCCGCGGGCCGGACCGCAATCCGCTCCGCGTGCCGGTGCCCAGACGTCAAACCTCACGGTGAGGTCATCGCCGGGTCTGGCGCCGCGCTCGAGCGACCACGGGCGCGCTCTCACTGTGCCAACCGTACAGGATCGGGCACCGCGCGCGAGAGGAGCTCCCGGATGCCGGTGAGCGGTATGTCCACCCAGCTCGGGCGGTTGTTGAGCTCGTAGGCGAGCTCGTAGAACGCTTTCTCGATCTCGAAGATCGCAAGGAGACCGTCTGTTACATCTGGCGAAGAGGGCAAGATGGGCGCGGACGGCGCGGCGCGGAAGTAGCCTCTGCGAAACGCCTGCCGCATTTCGGTCGCCAGGGCGTCGGCTCGGGCTCGAAATGGACGCACGTCGGCATCCGTGGGAACATCCTCTTTGACAGTGACGGTCGCCGCATAGCGCAAAGGAGCGCAGCATCCCGGCGACGTCGCGAAGCGGACTGTGACGCTGCCTGCGCTCGGCGAGCGGTCGCGCCGGCTCCCCTTCGAAATCGAGAATCACGTAGTCACCATCCGTCTTCCGGAGGACTTGCCCGAGGTGGTAGTCGCCGTGGTGGCGAATCCGCGCGCCGGCGCTCGGTCCGACGGCGGCGAGAAATGCGGTCGCCCGATCGAGAAGCGCGCGCGCCTCCGTCAGCACGACTCGGGCGTCGCCATTCCTTTCGCGGGCCAACGCTCCAGAGCGTAGGCTCGCGTCGAGAAGCGCGACGCCGGTGTCGACCTGGCGTCGCAAGCTTTCCCTCCAGTGAGCGAGGTCGTCGGCGCCGACCGGCTGAGGCGAGAAGTCGGGATTCGAGGCGTCGGAACAGAGCGCGTGGTGGAGGGCACCGGTGATCTCCCCGAGCCGGCGACAATCGTCGAGAAACGCCGCACATCCTGCGGTCTGCTCGTGAGGACAGACGACCAGATCACGGATTCTCCGTCGCGCGTAGCTCCAACCGTCGCCGATCGCGGCCACGAACTGCTGTGCGATGCCGGCGACGGTCTCGGATCCGTCGGCGTCGACGAGCCGGAACAGGCCGAGCAGCGCGGGCACGTGTGGAAAGGCGCGCGCCGTGAGGAACTCGGCGATCTCCGCCTCGGGATTCGGCCCCGCCGTGAGCCGCCGATAAATCTTGAGCACGGCCGACTCCCCGTAAGCCATGGAGCTGTTGCTTTGCTCGCCTTCGAGGAGGCGGGAGGGGGTCTCGGGATCGGGGAGCGACTCGCCGCGCGGCTCGGCGATCCAGCGCGTACCCTGCCCTTCGAAGCGCTCGCGGTCGCGGAGTGCACGCACCAAGCGCGCGCGGAATTCCGCGTCGTCAACCGCATCGACGAGGATGCCGCGCCCGGCGTCCGACTCGACCACGGCCAGCACGCCGGTATCGCTCGCCGCGCCGCGCCGACCGCGAGTATGAGCTGGTAGGCGGCGATCGAGGCCTGACCCACCATGACTCCACGCGGGCGATCGCCGCGTCGATCGGCTCGCCGAAGAGTGGAATCACGGTGCGGAAGCGCGCCGTCGCGGCCGCGAGCCCCTTCGAGCCGAACCACCGCTGCCTGCGGAGAAATTCGATCAACGGTCCGCCGTCGAGCCCGCGGAGCACGGAGAGGCTCAAGGCGTCTCGAAGATGCGCGGCGACGCGAACGGTCACGGGCGGGGCGGATTCCACGATCACGGCTTGTCCGGGTCGGCGAGCTTGAACCAGTAAAAGCCATGCGGGGCGAACGTCAGAAAGTACGGAAGTTCGCCGATCCTCGGGAACGGCGTTTCCCCGAACAGCTCGACCGGCACGCAGCCGCTGAAGCGCCTGAGATCCAGCTCCGCGGCCTGCGCGAAGCGGGAGAGATTGCTCACGGCGAGCAGCACATCTTCACCCGATCGACGGACGAACGCGAAGATCTTGCGGTTGGCGGGGTGGAGGACCTCGAACGTCCCGCGGCGAAACGCCGGATGGCGCTTCACGATTCGGATCAGGCGCTTCATCCAGGAAAGAAGCGACGAACCCGACCGTTCTTGCGCCTCGACGTTCACGGACTGATACCCATAGACTGGGTCGACGATCACCGGGCTGTATAGCGCCGCGGTGTCCCCCTCGGAGAACCCGGCGTTACGGTCCCCGGTCCATTGCATCGGCGTGCGCACGCCGTTTCGATCGCCGAGATACATGTTGTCGCCCATGCCGATCTCGTCGCCGTAGTAGAGGATCGGCGTTCCCGGCATCGACATCAGCAGCGCGTTCATCAGCTCCATCTGCCGCCGACCCCCGCCCATCAGCGGCGCCAAGCGCCGGCGGATGCCGAGATTCAACCGCGCCTTCGGGTCGCTGGCATACTCGTTGTACATGTAGTCGCGCTCTTCGTTGGTGACCATCTCGAGTGTGAGCTCGTCGTGATTGCGCAAGAACGTGGCCCACTGGCAGTTCTCGGGGATCTCCGGGGTCTGCGCGAGAATGTCGACGATCGGCTGCCGATCCTCCCTGCGGATCGCCATGAACATCCGCGGCATCAGCGGAAAGTGGAAGGCCATGTGGCATTCGTCGCCGCTTCCGAAGTAGGGCCGTACGTCGGGCGGCCACTGATTGGCTTCGGCGAGGAAGATCCGGTCGGTGTAGTGCTTGTCGAGCTCGGCGCGGAGCTCCTTCAGCACTCGATGTGTCTCGTCGAGGTTCTCGCAGCTCGTGCCCTCGCGCTCCACCAGGTAGGGGATCGCGTCGAGCCGCAGGCCATCCACGCCGAGATTCAGCCAGAAACGCATCACCCGCATCAGCGCGCGCCGCACCGCGGGATTGTCGAAGTTGAGATCGGGCTGGTGCGAGAAGAACCGATGCCAGTAGTAGGACTTGGCGACTGGATCCCAGCTCCAGTTCGAATTCTCGAAGTCCTTGAAGATGATACGAGCCTGCTTGTACTTCTGGTCGGTGGAGCTCCACACGTAGAAGTTCCGCCTCGAAGACCGCGCCGGCGCTCTTCGCGCGGCCTGAAACCAGGGGTGCTGGTCCGACGTGTGGTTGATGACGAGCTCGGTGATCACACGGATGCCCCGATCGTGGGCTTCGCCGACGAATCTGCGAAAGTCCCTGAGGGTTCCGTATCGCGGATGGATCAGCGTGTAGTGCGAAATGTCGTACCCGTCGTCGCGCAGCGGCGAGTGATAGAACGGGAGCAGCCACACACAGTTGATGCCGAGCTCCTCGAGGTAGGGCAGCTTCTCCATCAGGCCGACGAAGTCGCCGTATCCGTCGCGGTTGCTGTCCCGGAAGGCTTTTACGTGGACCTCGTAGATGATTGCATCCTTGTGCCACTGCGTCGTTCCGCTCACCGTGTCGCTCCCCGCTCTACCCTGAGAACGTGGCCTGCCTGACCCACGGTGGGATCGAGGCGCACGTAGTTCCGGGTTCCGCGCCAGCTGTAGCGCGCAGCGGTGAGCAAGTCGTCCACGAAGTACGCCTCCTCGTTCGCGATGCCGAGGTCGGCGAGCGGGACGTGGACCATCGTCTCCTGGGGACGGTGCGGGTCCAGATTCACCGCGATCAAGAGCTCGTTGCCGGGTGCCGATCGGCAATAGCAGAGGATCCGCTCGTTCTCGGACCGCAGGAACGTCACGTTCCCGGAAAGCTGAAGCGCACGATTCTCGCGCCGGATGCGGTTGAGCAGGGCGATCTCCGATTTGAGATTGCCGGGGGAACTCCAGTCCCGCACCCGGATCTCGAACTTCTCGGAATTCAGATACTCTTCGCTACCTGGGCGCAGCGGCGTCGCCTCGCAGAGCTCGAAGCCGCTGTACATTCCGTAGAGCGGGGACAGCGTGGCGGCGAGCAGCACGCGAACGAGAAAGGCCTGCCGGCCTCCTTTCTGAAGGTATTCGTGAAGGATGTCCGGAGTGTTCACGAAGAGATTGCCGCGGAAATACTCCACCATCTCGGTCTCGTTCAGCTCCGTGAAGTATTCGCGAAGCTCGTCGTAGGTATTCCGCCAAGTGAAATAGGTATACGACTGCGTGAAGCCGAGCTTGGCCAAGCCCTTCATACGCTTCGGACGTGTGAACGCTTCGGATAGGAAGATCACGTCGGGATGCACTCGCTGGACGTCTTCGATCATCCATTCCCAGAATGCGAAGGGCTTGGTGTGGGGATTGTCGACTCGGAACGTACGCACGCCGTGCTCGATCCAGAACAGCACGACGTCGCGGCAAGCCGTCCACAGCGCGCTGCGGTCCTCGCACCAGAAGTTGAGCGGCACGATGTCTTCGTACTTCTTCGGCGGATTTTCGGCGTACTTGATGCTGCCGTCGGGACGAAAGAGAAACCAGTCGGGGTGGTCACGGAGCCACGGGTGATCGGGAGAGCAGTGCAGCGCGTAGTCGAGGGCAACCTCGAGGCCGAGCTCGTCGGCGGCGCCGACGAAGCTATCGAAATCGTCCAGCGTGCCAAGCCCGGGATGCACGGAGGTATGACCGCCCTGCTCGTCTCCGATCGCCCACGGGCTGCCCACGTCTCCGGGGGCCGACTTCAGCGAGTTGTTCGGCCCCTTGCGGTGGGTGTGGCCGATCGGGTGAATGGGCGGAAGATACACGACGTCGAAGCCCAGCCTGGCCAGCTCGGGAAGCCGTCGCTCCGCGTCGGCAAACGTGCCATGCCGCCCCGGCACGGTGCCCTGCGATCGCGGAAACATCTCGTACCAGGCGGCGAATCGGGCTCGCTCGCGATCGACGATCACCACGAGCTCGCGCTCGTAGCGGGTGATCACGCGCTCGGCGAACTCCGCCATCAACCTGGCCAGCTCGTCCGAAAGAGCGACCTCGATTCGATGCTCGGCGTCGACGTCTTGGTCCGGCAGCACCGCGGCAGCTTCGGCGAATCGCGATCGGGGCATGCCCTTGGCGCGCCGGGCTGCCGCGGCGACGAGCGCGGCGCCCTCGGCGAGCTCCGAGGACAAGTCGTAACCCGCCGCGCGCTTCTTGGTGAGCTCGCTCCGCCAGGTCGCGAAGACGTCGGGCCATGCCTCGACCGTGTAGCGCCAGCGACCGACGCGCTCGAGCGCGAAGGAGCCGACCCAGCGGTCGCGTGGATCTTGGTACCGCATGGGGGCGTAAGCCCACTGCCGCTCGTCGGCCGGCCGGTAGGCAATGCGAGCGGCGAGGAGATCGTGACCATCCTTGTATATGTCCGCCTCGACGATCAGCACGTCGCCGACGACACGCTTGACGGCATGCCGGCCCGCGTCGACCTGCGGGGAGACCCCTTCGATGACGAGCCTAGCGCCGGCGAAGAGGCCGTGCGCGGGCATCAGTGCCCGCTCACGTCGTTGGGTTCGTCGATACATCGTGCGCTCTTCCGCGACGTGTTTGATTCTCGGTGGCAGGCCCCGCAGCGAGGAGGGACGCGCAACCGCGATTCTTTCACGGGTTAAAGGATTCGACGACCATGGAGTTGCGCATTGAGCTCTCGCTTGCCGCGAAGCACGTATCGGCTGCAATTTCAGCGTAGTTTCGACTTTCGTCAAGGTCGTTTCCTGGTCGGCTACCTTTCGAGGCTGGGAATCAGCGATTGCTATTCGTCTCCCGCCCTGGCCTCGCGCGCGTCGAGCCCGCACGGCTACGACATCTGCGACCACGGCCGTCTCGACGAGGAGCTCGGCACGGAAGCGGGCTTCGACGCATTCGTCGCGGAGCTCTCTCGACACGAAATGGGCCTGATCCTCGACTTCGTGCCGAACCACATGGCCGCCGATCCCCGGGCCAACCGCTGGTGGAGAGACGTGCTCGCCAACGGTCCGCACTCGGCGTTCGCTCGCTTCTTCGACATCGACTGGTCGCCCGCAAAGCCGGAGTTGCGTGGCAAGGTGCTGCTGCCGGTGCTCGGCGATCTCTACGGCTCCGCTCTCGAGCGCGCCGAGATCCAGCTCGCGCACGAGGACGGCGGGTTCGTGTTGCGCTACTTCGATCATTCCTTTCCGCTCGAGCCGCACTCGGCCGAATTCGTCGGTCACTGCGCCAAGGCTGCCGGGATCGAGCCGACCTTACGCGCATACAACGGCCGTCCGGGCGAGCCGCGGAGCTTCGATTCGCCTGCACGAGCTTCTCGAGCGCCAGGCATACCGCCTCGCCTACTGGAAGACGGCCTTCCACGAGATCAACTATCGCCGCTTTTTCGACATCAACGACTTGGTAGGTCTGCGCATCGAGGACCCGGCGGTCTTCGATGCGACGCACGCGCTGGTGCTGCGCTGGATTCGCGAGCGAAAGCTCGCGGGCCTACGCCTCGATCACATCGACGGGCTCTTGGATCCGCGCGGCTATCTGGAGAAGCTGCGCGACGCGGCCGGATCGATCTATCTGATCGCGGAAAAGATCCTCTCGGCCGGCGAGTCGTTGCCGAGATCGTGGCCGATCCACGGGACGACCGGCTACGACTTCCTGAACGACGTCAACGGACTCTTCGTCGACCCGCGAGGCGAACGGCTCATGAAGAGCCTCTACGAGCGCTTCACCGGTCGCGGCATCCCGTTCCCGATCGAGGCGTACGTCGCGAAGAGGCTCATCACCTCGATCTCGATGGCGAGCGAGCTGAACGTGCTCGCCCAGGCCGTCAACCGGATCTCCGAGACCGACCGACGCACGCGGGACTTCACGCTGGAGAGCCTGCGCGACGCGCTCCGCGAGGTCGTAGCGTGTTTTCCCGTTTACCGTACCTACCTGACGGCGGCGGAGTGTTCGGACGAAGATCGCTCGACGATCGAGACGGCGATCGCGCGCGCGAGACGGCGGAATCCCTCGACGGAATCGTCGATCTTCGACTTCCTGCGCGGGACCCTTCTGCCTGCGCCGACTCCGGAACTCGCCGATCCCGCCTATCCGCTGCGGCTCGCCTTCGCGATGAAGTTCCAGCAGTACACCGGTCCGGTTCAGGCAAAGGGCCTCGAGGACACGGCCTTCTACCGCCACAACGTGCTCGCTTCGCTGAACGAGGTGGGCGGGGATCCACAGCGCTTCGGACGCTCGCCGGCCGAGTTTCACGCAGAGAATCGTCGTCGCCTGCGCGCTCTGGCCGTACTCGATGCTCGCGACCTCCACGCACGATACGAAGCGCGGCGAAGACGCGCGCGCGCGCCTTGACGTGCTCTCCGAGATCCCACGCGAATGGGGGGCCGCTGTTTGGCGCTGGAGCCGGATCAACGCTCCGAATCGCACGCGCATCGACGGGGACTGGGCGCCCCACCGCAACGACGAATACCTTTTCTACCAAGCGCTCCTCGGCGTGTGGCCCGCCGCGCACGCCGCCGCGGCGATCCCGGAGCTGGCCGGCCGCTTGTCCGAGTACATGATCAAGGCGGCCAAAGAGGCGAAGCTCCACACCAGCTGGATCAGCGACAACAAAGCTTACGACGGCGCGCTCGTTGCCTTCGTCGACCAATCGCTGCGCGGGCGCCGTTCGGAGCGCTTTCTTTCCTCCTTCCTACCCTTTCAAGAGCGAGTGGCTCGAGCCGGCATGGTCAATTCCCTCGCCCAGCTCGCGCTGAAGATCTGCTCGCCGGGTGTTCCCGACTTCTACCAGGGCACGGAGCTCTGGGATCTGACGCTCGTCGATCCAGACAATCGCCGGCCCGTGGACTTCTCACATCGGCAGCGACTGCTCGAGGCGATGGAGCCACTGCTCGCACCGGGATGCCCGCCGGACGATCGCCGCGCCGGCGTTGCGGAGATGATCGCGCACTGGCGGGACGGCCGAATCAAGATGTGGATCACCGCGCGCGGGCTCGACCTGAGAAACCGCAGAGCGGAGCTCTTTGTGGCGGGCGAGTACCGTCCGCTCGAGACGGTCGGCGAGCGCGGCGCGCATGTCGTGAGCTTTGCTCGGCGAGATGCCGGCGGGACGCTGATCGTGGTCGTACCCCGGCTCGCGGCCAAGATGACGCGATCCGACCATCCGCTGCCGCTCGGCGAGGCGAGCTGGGGGCAGACGACGCTTTCGCTACCGGCCGACTTGCGCGCGCCGCGGGGTTACGAGGACGTGCTCACCGGCGAGCGGTTCATCGCGGACGACGAGATTCGGATCGCCGGCCTCCTGCGGACGCTTCCCGTAGCGCTGCTCCACGGCGGGGCGGTCCCGTGAAAGGACCTCCGACTGCCGACTACCGCAAGACGAGAGCGGCGAGGGACGCGGTTTCAAACGATTCCGCGCTCGCGAAGAGAGGCGATTTCGGCGGTCTTGATCCCGACCTCGCGCAGGATCTCTTCGGTATGCGCGCCGAGGGCGGGGGCGCCGGCGCGGATGCGGGCGGGTGCGCGAGAGAACTTGACCGCTGGCCCGGTGATCGGCGCCGACGATCCCTCCTCCTGCTCGACGTTCTGCAACATCTCTCGGGCCTGGACGTGCGGGTCACGGGCCGCGTCGGCGTACGTGCGAACGGGGGCGATCGGTACGCGGTTCGCCTGGCATTGCGTCAGCAAGCTCTCCATCGGCTGCGCCCGGACCCAGTCTGCGACCAGTCGATTGATGTCCTCCCGCCGCCGCGTGCGCGCCTTAGCGGTCGCATAGCCTGCGTGAGTCGCGAGGTCGGCCCGGCCCATCAGGTGGGCGAGCGCTTGCCATTGAGCGTCGAGCAGGACCCCGAGATAGACGTGTCCATCGCGACAGGCGAAGACGTTGGCCGGCACGGCGAACCCGTACTCGTTCCCGGAACGTGCGAGCGGCAAACCCAACGCGCCGAACGAGAGGTAGCCGTTCGATTGGAAGAGCAGGCAATCGAGCAGCGCTGCATCCACGTGCTGGCCCTCACCCGTCTGATCGCGGTGGCGCAGGGCGGCCAACGCGCCGAGCGCGCCGTGCAGGCCGCCTAGATCGTCGCCGAGAAACGTCGGCGCCTTGACCGGCGCTCCGTCGGGCGAGCCGTTGAGCGACAGGAACCCGCTCGCCGCTTGCGCCAACGGGTCGTAGCCGACATGGCCCGCGTCGGGGCCGAACTGGCCGAACCCGCTGATCGAGACGTAGATGATGTCGGCCTTTCGCTCACGCACCGCCGCATAGCCGAGGCCCCACTCGTTCATCGTGCCGGGCCGGAAATTTTCGAGGACTATGTCGGAGCCCTCGGCCAAGCGAAGGAAGATGTCTCGCCCCTCGGGACGGCGCAGGTCTAGAGTGAGGCTCCGCTTGTTGCGATTGACGGTGGCATGGAAGATCGACACAGGTGTCTTGAGACCCGGCAGAAACGGCGGCAGCCGGCGGCCAACCTCGCCCCCCGGCATCTCGACCTTGATGACGTCGGCGCCGAAATCGCCGAGGATGCAGCCGCACAGCGGGCCCGCCCAGGTGGTCGTGGCCTCGAGCACGCGCAGACCCGTCAGCGGGCCGGGAAAGTCCTTGTAAGCGTCCCGATAGAACTCCGATCTTTCCATCGCCAGCGAGCGCATTCATAGTCCAAGGCGAGCAAGAAATACACGAGCAAGGAGCCCGCGCGTTGGTCGGTGATAGCGACGGTAGGACTTAGGGGAGACCTGCTCAAGGTCTCACCCGAGCCGAATGGCTCGCGGGCGTGGAAAGTGGCCCGAAGTTTCGAAGCTCTAACGCCCTTTAAAGATCGCTCCCGTTAGTCGCGATCGAAGGCACCTGCGACACTCGGGTATGAAATGCCTTCGCTCCCGCTCACGGCTCGCAAGACTTCGAAACTTCGTGCCACTTTCCGAAAGATCCGCCCGCTGCACTTTACTTCGGCTCGGGTGAGACGTTGAGCAGATCTCCCTAGGTCACCCCGCCCGTTCCGCCGCCCGTGCTCGTGCCCGAGCCGTCGGCGTTCCCGTTGCCTTCCCCGCCAGTTCCTCCTCCGCTGCTGCCGCTGCTTCCGTCCGCGCCACTCGTACCGCCGCCACCGTCGCCGCTTCCCTCCGTCGACCCGGTCCCGCTGCCATCGCCTCCGCCGGAGGCGTCGCCGACCTCGACTACGTTCGCGTCGACCTCGCCGTCACCGGCGACCTCGCCAACCACACCCACCGAATCGCCGGAGGTGAGATTCGCGCAACCCAGCGGGTTCCCGGAAGTATCGCGAACCGACGCGCTAGCCAGATCGACGGAATAGGTGTTGCCATCGTTCGGAGTATCACGGCTGACGATCGTCGCCGCCTGTTGGCTGCAGTTCGTGCCGTCCACCAATCCTTCGAAACGAACGCGCTGAGTGTCGGCCGTGGCCTCACCGCTTTGCGTGTCGAGCTGCACGTTCGTCACCGTCACGTGCCCGCCCCGGGGAACGGTAATCACCAGGCGTGCGCTCGAACCCCCTTCCGGCAGCTCGAAGAGCATGCCGACCGGTCCGGCGAAGTCGCCGCGGAGTGAAAAGAATCCCGCCGCGTCCGTCCGTGTCTCGATCGAGGTTCCCTCGATCGTCACGCGGATGCCCTCGAGTGAGCCAAGCGCGTTCGCCTCGCTCTCGAATCGCAGCAAGCCGAGAATGCGGGCCAGCATCGTCGGCGGCCGTTGGCTCGCGGGAGTAACGCGGCGCGCGCTACTGGCGCCCGCCACATTCCCCTGGGCCGTCGTGGTTCCGGCTATCCCGGTGCCGCTCGACCCTCCATCGCAGGCAGCGGCCCCGACCGCCAGCACGATCGCCAGCACGAGCCCTGTCGACTTGGAATTCATCTCTTCGACTCCTCGTCTCCACGTCGCGAACGTTCTCGGCTCGCTGCTCGTGCTGTTCTCTTCGCGTGTGGCGATTCGAAGTAATAGACGCCCAGCCCGGCGAGCTGGCGCTCGCCCGCGGGCGCCTTCGGGTTGCGATCGCGGTCGTATTTGGCGAACAGTTTGTCGATCCCCCGCAGAAAGGTCTCGGCCGTGGAACGGACCCGCCGCCGCAGCTTCGCCACCCCGTCGGCGCCAACGTTATCGTACGACACCCGGCGCTGCAGCAGTGGTTCGCTCACTTCCTCGAAGATGTTGCGGAGCATCGTCTCGATCAGGTCCGCCGGATCCTCGCGAAGCATGGCCAACTTCTCGGCGCGACCGAGCCTCGGCACGTAGGCGTCGCTCTTCAACACGACCCAGCCGTCTCCCCGAAGCTCCGCGGCTCCCGTGCGCACGAGCTCGTCGAGAATCGCTCGCGCGGGCAGATCCGCGGTGACTTGCTCGACGAGCTGTACGAAGCTCGGGCCACGACCCGCCTTGTACGGGATCGGCTTGGGTCGGCCCGCCCGGTCGGTAGCACGCGGATCGGCGCGCCACCGGCTGACCAGGCCGGCCGCCTGATTCCGGCCGAACGAGGGCAGGCGCTTCGCCTCCGGGCTCTGCGCACGGATTCGCCGCACCTCCTTGCGGTTGATGCCAGTGATCAGCGAGATGCGACTGTCGGTTTGGCGCCGGCCGGCGAGCGCGAAGTCCTCGTCCGCGACCTCGATCACGAGCTCCCGCAGCCGCGACTCGAGAAGCCCGAACGGAACGCCCGCGGCGAGCAAACGGCGCACGATCGGGCGCAGCGTTTCCGCCGCCCCCGCCAGCAGCCCGTCTGCGTCCTCGCGCGACACGCCGGCATCCTAGCCGACCGTCGCGACCGGCACCAGGAAGCAATGGGAAATTTACCCATTATGTGGACGGCGACGAGACCGAGAACGGGGCCAATTCTCCGGCCGACACGAGCTGGTCTAGTCTCTCCCTTGCTCGCGAGACCCCCAGAACCGCGAGAACGCTCGTCGAGACGACCGTTTCCAGCGAGCGTGCCCGAAGGTACATAGCTTGCTGAGCTCTCGTAAGATTTGCGCTTACGGGTCACGGAGCGTAGAATTTTTAGAGAGCACGCTTTTGTTTGCCATCGACCGCGGCTGGCGAGGGTCGACGCTGGCCGCTGCACTCGGTCTCGGGGGCGATTATGATATGCTGGATGGTGCTCGATTTGTGTTCTCCTGATATACTTTTAAAGTTAACGCCGTCGGATCACATCCGGGGCGCCAGTCCACGACTTCGATGACACAACGACCATCCACCCCTGGCCCGACACCCCAACGGACTGACGGCTCGAAAGCAGCTCAGCTCGATCCCCACGCGGACAAAGCGGGAGCGGGAGAAGTCCTCGTCGCAGACCAGCGCCTGCTCGGATTTCTCATGAAGATCGGGAAGCTCGAGCGTCGCGAAGCAGAGGCGGCCAGGAATGCCTGCCAGACCGATCGCATCTCGGCGATCGAGTTCCTCTCGTCAGGCGCGCCCGAGCAAGAGCAGAAACTCGCGGAGGCGATCGCCCAGGGACTCGGGCTACCGCTCTTACGGCTCGACACCGTGAGCATCGACGAATGGGCCGCCGACTTCGTCGACGAGGCCACGGCGAACCGCTTCGCGTTGATTCCGGTCAGCGTCGACGACGAGACGATCACGCTGGCGATGTCCAACCCCTTTGATCAAGAAGCAATCAAGTACGTCGAGTTCGCCACCGAACGCCGCGTTCGTCGCGCGGTCGCCGCTCGCAGCGACATTCTGGAGGCGGTGTCCCAAGTCTACCGCCACGCAAAGACCCTGGCCACCGTGCTCGCGGGCGTGCCCGACGATGGGTCGGTCGAAGTGATTCCAGGAACGACACCGTCGTCGGAGGCGCACGAGATCGACCCTAGCAAGCTCGCGCAAGAGGCCGAGCAGGCGCCGATCGTCAAGATGGTGAATCTCATTCTGATCGATGCCGTCGCCTCGAAAGCAAGCGACATTCACATCGAGCCGAGCCCGAACGTCGTGCTGGTCCGTTACCGGATCGACGGCATGCTCGTCGAGGGGCATCAACTGCCGAAGTGGGTGCAGAATCCGCTCACCGCGCGCATCAAGATCATGGCGAAGGCCGACATCACCGAGCGGCGGACGCCCCAGGATGGCCACTTCACGATCCGGCATGACGAGAGGCTCATCGACGTGCGCGTTTCTGTGATGCCCACCACGGACGGCGAAAAGTTCGTGCTGCGGCTGCTCGACCCGAACGCCACGTCGCGCAAGCTCGACGCGCTCGGTATGGGCCCGGAGGACCTGGCGAAGATTCGACAGCTCATCCGCAAGCCCGAGGGCATGATTCTCGTCACGGGGCCCACCGGCAGCGGCAAGAGCAGCACGCTCTGCGCGATGATCGAGGAGATCTTCTCGCCGCACCGCAACATCGTCACGATCGAGAATCCGGTGGAGTTCAACATCAAGGGCGTGACCCAGGTCGAGGTCAACGAGAAGCAGGGCCTGACCTTCGCCAGCGTGTTGCGCTCGGTGCTGCGGCAGGACCCGGACGTCATCATGGTGGGAGAGATCCGCGACCGTGAGACTGCCGAGATCGCCTTCCGCGCCGCCCAAACCGGTCACCTCGTTCTGTCCACCGTGCACACGAACGATACGGTCTCGACGATCACTCGCCTCCTCGACCTCGGCATCGAGCCGTATTTCATCGCACCGTCGCTGATCGCCATCATCGCGCAGCGTCTGGTGCGCAAGGTTTGCGACCGCTGCGCCGAGCCGGTGGCGGCCGACGGCCCGACTCTCGCCCCCGAGCCCAGGCTGCGCCAGGGCAAAGGTTGCCCGGCGTGCCACGGCACGGGATACGTCGGCCGCACGGGCTGCTACGAAGTGCTCGAGATCAGCAAGGGAGTTCAGCGCTTGATCGAGGCAAAGGCGCTGGAGAGTCAGATTCGCATGCTGGCCGAGGAAGAGGGCACGGTGTCGCTGCGCGACGATGCGCTCGCGAAGGTGATGAGCGGAGTAACCACCGCCGAGGAAGCGGCGCGCGTGATTCAGGTCGAGCATCACGGGCTGCAATGCCCGCAGTGCCTGAGCCCGGTCGAAGAGCATTTCGTCTCCTGCCCGTACTGCCGTCAATCGCTGCGCTCGGCTTGCCATGCGTGCGGCCAGACCCTCAAGAAGAATTGGACGAGCTGCCCATACTGCGGGGCGGCGCAGGCCGACACGCCCGCGGCGACGCGGCAGACGGGGGTTGTCCCGACTGCCCCAGGGCAAGGCGAGGCAAGCCCGCTAGCCCCCGCGATCGAGGTCGTCACCAAAACGAGCGAAAAGGCGAAGATCCTCGTCGTCGACGACTACGCCGACGTGCGCATGCTGGTCCGCGTCGCGCTGCAGACCGGCGGGAACGAGATGGTCGTGGAAGAAGCGGAGAACGGGGCCAACGCGCTCGCTCGGATCGAGGAGGAGAAGCCGCACCTCGTCATCCTCGATCTGATGATGCCTGACATGGACGGATACGAGGTCTGCCGACGGCTGCGTTCGAATCTGAAGACTGCGTTCATTCCGATCCTGATGCTCACGGCGCTCGCCGACACCAAGAGCAAGAGCCTCGGCTTCCTGGCGGGGACGGATGACTATATGGTCAAGCCGTTCGAGAACGCAGAGCTGCGCTCCCGCGTCGGCTGGCTCTTGCAACGCTCGTACCGGCTGGCGTCAAAGAAAGAAGACGGCAGTGGTTCCGACGCTCCTGCCCGTACACCCGCCCAAGGAACGTCGCACTAACCCGTCAGGGACGATCGCCCGGGGAGCCTACGTCACTTGCCGCCAGCGAATCGCCGGCGGCGGGGAACGCAAGCTCGAAGATCGTACCCCCTTCGGCGGGAAACTTGGCGCTGACGCTCCCTCGCTGAGCGTCGACGAGCGCCTTCACGATGAAGAGGCCGAGGCCCGACGAATCGGGCCGCCGCGATCGCATCGCGCTGAAGCGCTGAAAGAGTTTGGGGCGCTGGTCTTCGGGAATACCCGGGCCCTGGTCTCGGACACGCACCACGACAGCTCCGTCATGAACGGCGGTCTCCACCGATACGCTTCCGCTGGTCGGCGAGAACTTGATCGCATTGTCCACGAGGTTGGCGATGACGCGGTCGAAGAGCTGCGGGTCGAGCAGAGCCATGGGCTCGGAATCATCCAGCCGAGTCTCGAGACGGATCTGCTTCACGCGCGCGCGACTAGCCTGGCGGCGGACCACGTGCTCGATCACTTCGTTGAGAGAGACCGGCTCGAGTCTCGCAGCGACCGTGCCGTTTTCGATCTCCAACGCATCGACGAAGTTCATCGCCATACCGAGCGCCGCGTGCGCGTTGGCCTCGATACGGCCGAGAAACTCGTCTCGCTGGGGCTCGTCGGGCGGTAGATCGCGAAGGATCTCGGCGAAACCGATCACCGCCGTCAACGGATTCTTGAGATCGTGCGAGAGCATTGCCACGAGCTCCTGGCGCATGCCTTCGACGCGCTTTCGCTCCGAGATGTCCCGCGACGTCATGAGCACTTCGCTCGGGGCCTGCGTCAGCGGATCGTTCAGCACGCGCAGCCTGCTCTCGAGCCAAACGTACCCGCCGTCCTGGCGCCGCACCCGGCAGCACACGGTCGCGGTCCCGGGCCTCGCGTCCACCGCCGCGCGGATTTTCTCGCGCACGGGTTCCACGTCGGCCGGATCGAGAAGATCGAAATAGGACATTCCGACCATCTCCTCGGGCTCGTAGCCGAAGAGCGACCGGCACGTCGGGGACGCGTAGGTCAAGACTCCGTCCATCCGGTGGCTAGCGATGAAGTCCGACGACTGTTCCGTGAGCATTTGACCATAGCGCTCTTCGCTTGCCCGAAGCGCCTCCGAACTCGGGCGCGGCTCCCCGCGCGCGTGCGTACTCTCTGCCGCTTCGCGAGCGGGGTCCGCCGCGCGTTCGACTGATGCCGTTCGTCGGGTGAGCACGAGGAGCAACGCCCCGAAGAGCGCCGTGAAAGTCACCCCACCGGCGAGCACGGTCCACGATGGGAGCGACCGATCCGAGGCCAGAGAATCAATGGGAGCAGAATGCGCGACCCCAAATGGTTGGCCCCCGGTCTCCAGCCCGCCGGTCACGGAAAGGGCGACCATTACCACGAGAACGGTAAGCGGTACGCGGGTCCAGCCAGGCAACGTCTGCGACTTCAGGCGCAAAGATCAGTCATCCGCCCCTACTCGTCTCGGCGCTCCCACTTCGGCCATTGTAACTGGCCGCGGCGGATTCCCGAAATCTGACTAGCGGCTGTTTCCAATTGTTGCAGTCTCGATTCCATCTGCCCGAGTCGGGCGCGGAGCTCCTCCTTCAACACCTTTCCGGTCGGATTTCGCGGCAATTCGTCGATCCGCTCGAAGCGGCGCGGCACCTTGTATCCCGCGAGGCTCCTCTTGCAGAAGGCAATCAACTCCTCGGCGCTCGGGATTTCCGCGGGTATGCGAGAAGCGATGAAAGCGACGAGCGCCTCGCCCCACGTTTCGTCGGGTACGCCGATTACCGCCGCTTCGCGAATCGCCGGGTGGGCACCGAGGACGGCTTCGATCTCAGCCGGGTAGACGTTCATGCCGCCGCTGATCACCATGTCCGTCTTGCGGCCGACGAGGTGCAGATAGCCGCGTGAATCTCGCACGGCCAGGTCACCGACGCTGAAATGGTCGCCGGAGCGCGCGGAGCGCGTCGCCGCGTCGTTGCCGTGGTAGCCTTCGATGGTGAGCGAGCTGCGCGCGAAGAGCTCGCCAACCTCACCGTCCGGAACCGGACGACGACGATCGTCGAGCAACACCACGTCGACACCTGGTATTGGACGCCCAATCGTACCGGGGCAGGCGCGCTTGTCCTCCGGGCCGGCTACGGTCACGTAGCCCATCTCGGTCGATCCGTAGAGGTCGTAGACGACGTCGCCGAAGGTCTCACGAGCGGCGCCTAAGACGTCCTCCGACAGCGTGGAGCCGGTTGTGACGATCATCCGTAGGCTCGTGGTATCGAATTTAGCGCGCTCTTCGGCGGGTTGCTCGACGAGGGCGCGCAGCATGGTCGGCACCAGCGCGGTCGTGGTGATCTTTTCGCGGTCGACGGTCGCGAGAAACTCGACCGGGTCGAACTTCTCCAGAATGTAGAGCGTGGCTCCAAGCGAGAGATGGATGGTCGCGAATCCCGAACCCGTGGCGTGGTAGAGTGGTGCAGCCACGAGGTGGCGGTCGGAATGGCGAAACGGTACGCGGCGAAGCAGCCCTAGCATCTCCGTGGGGCTCGCCTTCAGAAGGTCGCGGACAGCGCCCTTGGGCTTGCCCGTCGTTCCCGAGGTATAGAGGATCGTTCGGCTCGTTCCGCGTCGCCACTCAGCGGGCGGCTCGTCCTCCGAGCCGAGCGCGAGGAAGATCTCGTACGGGACGAAGCCGTCGCTCTCTTGCTCCGGTCCGACGGCGACCTGTCGGTCTCTCTCGAAACCGAGCCCCGCAGTGCTTTCGCGAATGACCGACGCGTGCGTCACGTCGAACAGGACCAGGGTCGCACCGGAGTTTTCGAGAAGGTAGCGGACTTCCCGCGACGTATAGCGGTAGGAAACGAAGACGGGAAAAGCGCCGACCTTCTGGCAGCCGGCCATGGCTTCGAACCACTCGAGCGAGTTTCGTAACATGATCGCGATGCGATCACCGGGCTCGATGCCGATCGAGCGCAGCGCATTGGCGAGGCGATTGATCCGAGCATTCGCCTGCCGCCACGTGAGGGAGCGCTCACGCTCGACGAGCGCCAGTTTGTCGGGTGTGTCCGCCGCGTAGATCGGCCAGATGACCGCCGGATGGAAGTCTCCCGCGGCGAGGCGTCGCAACACCTCGACGAACCCGTCGAGAGACTCGACGCCGAAGCCCGTCGCAGCGTACAGGGAACGCAGCGTATCGAAAAGATCGAAGGCAGCCTCTGCGGCACCGCTGAGTAGCTCAGCCACGCTCTTCCCCCGGGCTACATCGTTGTCTCGCTGACGCGCGCCCTTGGCCATATCAGGAAACCCTGGGAATCCCGCCGAAGACGATCGCCCGTCAGATCCGAAGGCGGAACCCGCCCGGCACGACGGCCCAGCTGGCCCCAAGCATCATCAAGAAGTAGTGAGGACCGTCGATCTTGTCCATCGGACCGATTCCGAAGTAGCGAACGGCTGGGCGACCAATTTGCAACGGTTTCCGACATTGCCATGCGACTACCAAGATTGATTTTGAATTTCTTCAAATCTCTGACGCCTTTTTCCTTCGATAGATTTGCAAGGACGTTATTCGCCGCCGTCGTTTATATGATTCTAATCGGACAACTTCGTACAAACGACGGGTTTACCCAACTATCGCGTACTCGGTCTCTGGATATCGATTTGCAGTATTTACCATAGAAATGCTCGTATTTCGTCCTTTCTTCCGGGGTCTTCCGTTCAGGCTTCGTAAGGCATGTTTTTGGCTTTGATAGGCTCCATGATCAATCAAATTTCGGATGGAGAGGTGGTGCGCCCGGTCCTGAGATCGGCCCTGCCATACGAGGCAGTCGAGGACCCGCAGGGCGAGGCGGCGGTTACAAAGCTCGAACAACGGCTGGCGGTCGCATCCGCCGATATTCGCAACGCACTCGTGCCGCTGCAAACGGTAGCAGAGTTACTGCGGCAAAGCCCGGACGAGAAGACGCAAGGCTGGTGCTCCTGGATGCTGCGCCGAGAAGTGAGACACATCGTCCGTATTCTCGAAGCGCTGGCCGTCTAGCCAGCGTGGCGCAGACTAGCGGTAGCATCGTCATCGCCTCCGCAAAAGGCCATTTCACCCTGGACGCTTGCCTCCGCCCGGGAGTAGTCTCCCCCGAACGTGCCGCGGCACGGAAAGGAGCGAGACCATGGGGTTCGTCAAGACACCTGAGGAGATTGCCCGGATTCAGGCAGTGCTGCACGAGCCGCGCTTCTTCAGCTCGCAGATGCTCAGCGTTCAGTACCTTACAAAACGCGAGATCGTGGAGAACGTCCTGCCTCCGGGCCTCGAGCCGACCGAATCACCGCTCGTGACGGTCATGGTCGGGCGTTGGGGGCGGAGCAATTGCGTTCACGCGTTTGCGGGCGGTGGGCTTTACGTACAGGCGCGGCATCGAAGCCACGTCGGCGACTATTGCTTGGCGATGCCCATGTCCACGGATGCGGCAATCATCTTCGGCCGCGAGCTCTTCGGTGAACCGAAGAAACAGGCGACGACCACGCTCGAGCGGAAGGGAAACCGCATCCGCGGCAAATGCGTTCGCTATGGGCGACCGATCATCTCGATCGACGCGACCATGGAGAGCGTCGATCGCGCGAGCGATGGGGGCTTCGTCAATTTCCACTACAAGTTTTTGCCGAGCGCCGATGGCATCGGCCTGCAATCGGATCCCGCGCTGGTGATGGCGACCTTCCAGACCAAGGTGGCGCTCTGCGAGCGCGGGCGAGCGAGAGTGACGCTCGGTAACACGATTCACGATCCGCTCGGCGAGATCGAGATCGTCGAGATCGTCGGCGCGTCCTACGTCGAGGGTGACATCGTCAGCCGCTGCGAGACGATCGCATCGATCAAAGCCGCCGACTTTCTGCCATATGCCTACGGCAAGGTCGACGATTGGAGCGCTCTCGACAACCTGAACGACCGGCCGTGGAAGAAGCTGCGGGTCGCGTGACCTCGAACCGAAATCCTCGTCCGTGATCCGAAACGCGGCGAGCCCGCACCTGGCTGGTCCGCCGCGAGCTTCCTCCTCGACGGCCAGGAGCCTGAGTCACAGATCGCTCCCGTTGGGTCGCGATCCCGTCTCCGTTCGGGCTTCCTACCGAGCTAGCGCCGGTTTCGGACGCGGGGGATCACCTCCGCGCCGAACCGCTGAATGCACTCGAGGACCTGCTCCTTCGCCGGGCCCATCGGCAAGCGAAACCGGACGATGAGATAGTCCGCCTCGACGGCGTCCGTCCACGCTTCGATCTGCTCGATCACGTCGGTGGGCGAGCCCATGACCAAATACTTTCGCAGCTTCTCGACGGTGAAGTCCGCCTCGGAGCGAAACTCGTCGTTTGGCGTGAGCAATTTCCAGCGGTAGTAGAAGAGCATCTCCTGGACCCACAACGGGCCAAAAACCCGTTCCGCTTCCGCCCGGGTCGGGGCCACCCAGCCATCGCGCATCAATACCACGAAGGGTCGCCGGCCGTGCTTCGCGGCGGTCTCGCGATAGAGCGCGGCTTGCTCTTTGAGCCTCGCCACGGGCTCCCAGAACGGCAGGATCCCCCACCCGTCGCCTAGGCGGCCGGCGCGGCGGATCGCCTCCGGGTACGCAGCACCGATCCAGAGTGGCGGTCCGCCCGGTTGGTACGGTTTCGGCGTCAACAAGACGTTGTCGAAGTGGTACCGCTTGCCGTGGAACGAGAAGGGCTCGCGCCGAGACCATGCCAGGCGAAGGATCTCGAGGGTCTCCTCGAAGCGTGAGAAGCGCTCGTTGTAGGGCGCATCGAAAAGCCGGAAGTAGTCCGGGTGATAACCGAGGCCGACCCCGAGGACGACGCGCCCCTTCGAGAGCAGATCGATCATTGCCACGTCCTCGGCGAGGTGCATCGGATTGTAGTACGGCGGCTGGAGCACGAAGGTTCCGAGATCTACCCGCGTGGTGCGAGCTGCGTAGGCCGCGAGCAGCACGAGCGGCGGAGGGAACATGGTCTCGGTGCGATGATGTCGCTCCGGCAGAAAGATGCCGTCGAAGCCCGCGCCCTCGGCCTCGATACCCTCCTGCAAGAGCTGTTCGCAGAATCGCGCAGCCTCGTTCGCCGAAGGCTCCGGCTGGTTATAAGGGCCGCCGTGCGTGTCCGGCATGTATGCGATCTTCATGCTCACCTCCGCTCGACAGTCGACAGAGCCGCCGACGACGCTGCGTCATCCGCATCGCCATCTATGCCTCAACTCGACACGGGTCGACAATCGAGCCGCGCGCCAACGCGCCCGAAGCGGCTTCCTTCTCCGTTTCGCGGCCGCGCGGCCGAAATCTGCTAGACACTAGCCATGCGCCCCGTGCGATCTTTTGGCACTTCCCGAGTACCCGGGATGCACCGGTGTCATTGCGGCGTTTCGGAAGTCGTTCGATGAGCGACGCGGAACGGCGCGCCGACCGGGCCGTCTGGTACTTCGCATACGGCAGCAACATGAGCCCGACGATCTTCCTCGAGCGACGGGAGATGCATCCGCTGGCGGCAACCCGCGCCCGGCTCGACGGTTATCGGCTCGTCTTCGACATTCCAGTCGGTCCGGGCGAGCGCGGAGTAGCGAACGTCGAGCCTTCGGCGGGAGCACATGTGTGGGGCGTCGCCTACCTTCTTCTTCTCGAGGAATGCGACCGGCTCGATCGCACCGAGGGTGTCGGCGGCGGGCTCTACGCGAGAACCGCCGTCGACGTTCTGCTCGATGGCGAACGGCGGCTCGTGGCGTTCACGTATCGGTCGTCGATCGCCGTGAACGGGCGCAAGCCCTCGCCGCGCTACATCGGGCTGCTGCTCGAGGGCGCTCGACGGCACCGGCTGCCCGCGGACTACGTGACGAGTCTCGAGGCGCTCGAGCTCGCCGTGGACGAGCGCCGCGCCTGACGAACCGCTACTTGAAGTCACGGTCCATCAGGGTCTTCCGCCCGTCGGCGGCGGCGTGGCGGATGCCGTCGTCGCAGAGCGCACGCAGCCGATCCGAGAGCACCTCCATGACTGCGTCCGACGTGTTCATGCCTGAGCGGGCGCGCACGTAGGCCTTCAGCTTTGAAACGACGATCAGAACGTCATGCGGCAGGCCCGTCTCGTTGAGACGAGCGATCGGCGGCTCTGGTCGAGACGGCATTGATCCGGGAGAGCCCGCAGGAGCGACGGGCGGGCTTTCTTCCTCCGCTGGCGGGTGCTCGCGCTCCCACGCCGCTTGCGTGGGCGAGCGCTTCTCCTCCGCCCACGCCTCGCGGTGTCGCATCACTGGCACGTGCGCATCCCAACACTCCACCGAGCAGAAGCGAAGCTCGGTTCCCTTGCGGTTGCAGGTCGAGACGCTGCAGACGTAGTACGTCTGATCGAAATCGATGTCGCCCTTGCAACTGTTACAACGAGCCCACGCGGGTGAGGCTTCCATCGGGCCACCTCCAGCTCCTCCTTTTGACAGATTCGAGGACATGCCGCACTCGGATCCTTCAGCTCCGAAGCGAACCCATCGAACTCTGCGGGCTCGCGCCTGGCGCGGGCCGCGTCGCGAGCGCCAGGTCAACCGTGCTGCGTAGAACCTCGTCAGTCGTTTCACCGCTTGCGGCGAGGCGAAGCACGCTCTACGGTCATCTTCGAGCCGCGCGATTCCCATAGGGCTGTTCGATCATCCTCCTCGACAGGGGTGGAGCCCACATGCACGCCGCGCAAGTTTTCATGGTCTTGTCATTCATGGCCGTCGAAGGCTTCGCTGGAGACGGTGGGATATCGAGCCCGACCGAGTCTCCGATGCCCGCTCCCGCAACGTCTTCGTCGGCGGCGGCACCGTCGCCCTCGGACGACGTGATCGTCTCAGACGCCTTCGAGGCGGAAGACGGGATCGTGACCAGTCACGAACACTACACTCCCGGCGACTTTCCGTTCGGAGGCGCCTCGTTGTCCTCGAATCCGTCGCCCGTGTGGGAAGGCGACTCGGGTTTCTTCTACCGCCGAGGGCACTGGGGCTATTCGGGCCGCCCGCGGGATTGGAAGGACCGGTACTTCTTCCGCATGAACACCCGGAACTTCAGCATCCAGGACGCCGCGATCTCGTGGCGTTACCGTTCGGCGCAATTCGGAGAAGAAGGCTACGCGAGCGAGTCCGCGGACGCGGTCGACGTGTGGCTTCGCTACCAGACGCAATACAATCTCTACGTATTCCAGTTCGACCGTGCGGACGACCGCTTGCAAGCGAAGCGCAAGATACCCGCTCAGGGTTGGACAGGCCCCGCAAAGCTGATCGCGAACAAGGGCGTTTACTACACGCTCCCTACCGATGACGCTCAGCCCCTCGTCGGCGCGGGCAAGCTCTTCATCACCTGGAGCGCCGTCCAAAAGCTGCTCCCCCCGAACGAGGCGTCGAAGCCGCGGTTCCCGAAGCTCGCTCACGACGGCCTCACGCCATACGATTTCAAGGTGACGGTGAGGAACGTGGATGGCAACAAGGTACAGGTTCAGGCGTACCGGGCCGGCGTGCTCGTCTATTCCGCGACCGATGATGGCCGCTCCGGCGTCGCAGCAAACGGCGAGACCCAGGAAGAACACTTCGAACGGGGGTATTTCGATACGGTACCCGGCTGGCAAGGCTGGTGGGCATCTCCGATAACCCGTCCTGGCGCCTCCGGTTTTCGCGCCGACGATGTGAAGTTCTGGATCGCCGATTTTGTAGTCAAGCGTCTCGAGTGACGTTTTCTTCTCCTGATTCGGATAGTCAAATATTCGTAGCGCCAAAAATTTGCCGCGCAGATTCGTACATCACGAAAATTCCTTTCGATTTTCACTAGATAAAATACGGGTGCGCGGTTTGCACGATCGTTCAAGCGATGAGCCGCACCCTGGCTGCTTCGTTTTCACGCTATTCCGCCGAGGATCTCGATCTCCTAGCGGAGAGCGCCGAGAAGCTCGCCCCTTACACCTCCGCGATCGTCGAGGCCTGGACCGATGAGCTCGTCCGCGAGCTCGAATCGCCGCTTCGCACCTCGGTCGAGAAGCTCACCGAAGTGAACCATCATCTCCTCGAACGGTATTTCAGGAACCTGCGGGAGCGGCAGCTCGATCGGGTGTTCGAGGAGAGCCTCGGGGCCGTTATGGCGCTTCTCGAGTTCGAGCGCGATCTCGCTCCAAGCGAGCGCTCGACCCTGGCGCAGCTTCACCTGTCCCTGGAGATCGGCGGCGCCCGGGTGTTCGATCGGCTTTGTGATCTGTTCGGGGCGGATCCTCGGTTGCCCGCCTTTCTGGCCCTCCACAACCGGCTCTCGTTGGAGCTCGCGAAGGTCGTCGGCATCGGCTTCCACGAGTTCCGCTCGGAGGCCGCGCAGAGCGCGCTGCGCGCGGTCTCCTCGCTGCTCGAAAGCTCCCGCCAGCTCAATCAGAGCGCCGCCTCCGTGAACGCGGTGCTCACCGATTTGACCGGAATCGTGCGCCGGCTGGTGCCATGCGACAAGAGCTTCGCGTTTCTCTGGCGAGCGATCGAAGGAGCGTACGTCGCGGAAGCCACCCTCGGAGTGTCCGATCGCGACCTCGCCAAGATCGGACGATCCCGGCTGCGTCGCGGGGACTTCCGCGGCATGGATCAGGTTCTCGACGGCAAAGTGGCGAGTGGAACCCGCCGCGACGGTCCGGTCGAACTGATGCAGCGCCACGGCGCGACGACCTTCGCGATGGCGCCGATCCTGTCCTCTCAGGATAAGCCGCTCGGAGCGCTCGTAGCGCTCCGCGTCGAGCCCACGCCCTTCAGCGGCACTGACCTCGAGATCCTCAGGGGAGTGGCGCAGAACGCCTCGCTGGCGATCGAGAACGCGATGCTCGTCGAGCACCTCCAGGCGTCGGCGCGCTTCAAGAGCGACCTCATCAACTCCGCGCCCGATGCCATGGTCATCTCGGACAGCTCGGGACGGATCGTCCTCGTCAACGACCAGACCGTGGAGCTCTTCGGACATGCTCGCGAGGAGCTGCTCGGGCGTTCGGTCGAAGTATTGGTTCCACGCGGGCTCGTCGACACCGGGGGCGGCGGTTTCGGGGAGCAGAGCACCGAGTCGACCCGTTTCGAACAGGATCTCAGCGGACGTCGGAAGGACGGCACGGAATTCCCGATCGAAGTGAGCCTCAGCCCGCTCCGTACGGACGACGGAGCGCTCGTCACGATGGCCATCCGTGACGTCACGGAGCGCAAGCAGTTCGAAGAGGAGCTCGCACGCGCGCGTGATGCCGCGCTCGAGGCGGTTCGCCTCAAGTCTTCCTTCCTCGCCAACATGAGTCACGAGATCCGCACACCGCTCAACGTCATCGGCGGGTACAATCAGTTGATCGCGGACCGCCTCGCCGAGCTCGGCGACGACAGCCACCAGGAGGCCCTGGCCGGCATCCAACGCGCGAGCAACCGCATCATCCGCACGGTTCAGTCGATCCTCGACATGTCGAAGATCGAAACCTCGACCTTCGAGATCCACCCGGTGCTGATCCAGCTACCCGTTCTCCTCGAACAGGTCGTCCACGAGTTTCAAGAGCTGTCGAAGGCCAAAGGCCTTTCGGTCTCGTGCGAGATCAAGGAACCCGGCGCTGCGGTGCTCTTCGACGAGTATTGCCTGGCGCAGGCACTGGTGAACCTGCTCGATAACGCGGTCAAGTTCACCGAACACGGTAAGATCACGGTCCGGCTCGAGCGCGGCAGCGACGGCGATCTCTGCCTCGAAGTCCGCGACACTGGCGTCGGCATCGACGAAAGCTACCGGTCCCGGCTCTTCGAGCGGTTCTCGCAGGAGGATTCGGGATACACCCGTCGCTTCGAAGGGTCGGGCCTCGGCCTCGCCCTGGTCAAGAACTACGTAGAGCTGAACGGCGCGCAGATCGCCGTGGAGAGCGCGAAGAACAAGGGCTCGGTCTTCACGATTCGTTTCGGCAATTCAGCTCACGAGGGCGGCGGACGCGCGCGTGCGCCGCGGAGGCAAGCGGCTCGGCCTTGTATCCTCGTCGTTGAAGACGACGGAGAGACCCAGAATTTCATGAAGGTGCTGCTCGGCCGTAGCTACGAGGTTCTCTTCGCCGTCTCCGGGAGTGAGATGTGGCGTCGTCTCGAAGCCCGGGCCGGGCACATCCATCTGGTGCTGATGGATCTCTCGCTGAAGGGGACGGAGGATGGCCTCGAGCTCACCCGATCCCTTCGCAAGCACCCGATCTGGAAGAACCTGCCGATCATAGCGGTGACCGCTCACGCGCTTCCCGAAGACCGCACCAATGCCCTTAGCGCGGGGTGCGACGCTTACCTCGAGAAACCGGTCAACAACGAGCGGCTCCTCGATCTGGTGAAGCGATTCCTCGCGCGCGCCTCGATGCCGGGAGGCGCCGCACTCGAGCCGCCCCCTAGGGAAGCTCTGCGCAAGGTCTTGCCCGAGCCGAAGTAAACGCACCGGGCCGATCTTTCGGAAGCAGACCTTCCCTACGCGGCGTGCTTCTTGATGAACGCGCCGATCTTCTGGATCGCCTGCTCCCCTTCATCGAGCCGGCTCGCGAAGATCTGGAAGACGTGGATCTGACCGTTCCAGACGTCGAGCTCGACCTCGACGCCCGCCTTCTTCGCCTTGTCCGCGATCCGCACGGCATCGTCGAGGAGCGTCTCGCGCGAGCCCACCTGTATGAGCAGCGGCGGCAACCCGCGAAGATCGCCGTAGAGCGGCGCGGCGAGCGGATTCCGCAGGTCCCCGGTCGGGACGTAGGTCTTTGCCATCTGCTCGACCAGGTTCTTGTGGACCATCGGGTCCTCTTTATCCTTGCTGATCATGGAGTCGCCGGTCGCTTCGAGGTCGACCCACGGTGACAGCGGAACTGCGCACGCCGGCAGCGGGTCGCCGTGCTCCTTCAGCGCCAGCAGGGTTGCGAAGGTGAGCCCGCCGCCGGCCGAGTCGCCCGCGAGCGCGATCCGCTTCGGCTGGAGCCCCTGTTTCAGGAGCCAGCGGTATGCGGCTCTCGCATCATCGACGGCGGCCGGGAATGGATGCTCGGGCGCGAGGCGGTAGTCGAGCGCGAGCACGCGCGCTTGCGCGGCGCGCGAGAGGCGCTCGCACATGTCACGATGGGAGTGAATCGAGCCGAGGACGTAGCCGCCGCCGTGGAAATAGAGGATCGCGCGGTCCGCGGCCGCGCCGGGCGCGCTGATCCACTCGCCCTTGGCGCCGCCGGCATCTACCGTTTCGGTCTTGGCTCCCACGGTGTGCTTCACGTTGGCAAACAAGCCGTCCCACCCCTTGCGCATTTCCGGGAGAGTCGTTTGTGGCCCCCAAGCGCCGAACGTCGCGGCGACGTCGGCGATCACCTTCTCGAGCTGAGCGCTGGACATGATTGCTCCTTTCTCGCTCTGGTCTAGTCAAACGCGGGGGCGTTTCATAGGGTTGTCCTACGAAGGATTTCACGTCATCCTTCGAAAATCGTCGAAGCGAGGCCAATCATGCACGTAGGCTACGGATGCTACTTCCAAAACCCCGACGGCAGGCTCCCCGACGCCGAGGTCTATCGCCGGGAGCTGCGGCTCGCCGAGATGGCGGAACCGCTCGGCTTCGATTCGATCTGGTCGGTGGAGCACCACTTCGACGACTACACGATGGTCCCCGACGTCCTCCAGCTGCTCACGTACTTCGCCGGTCGTACGCGCACGATCAAGCTCGGCTCGATGGTCGTGGTGCTGCCCTGGCACGATCCGATTCGGGTCGCCGAGCAGATCTCGCTCCTCGACCACGTCTCGAACGGCCGGCTGATCTTGGGGCTCGGGCGCGGACTAGCACGCCTCGAGTACGAGGGCTTCCGGCTCGATCAGAACGAGGGACGGGCGCGGTTCATCGAGTACGCGGAGCTGGTGTTGGGTGCGCTCGAGACCGGCTACATGGAAGGAGGCGCGGTGACGCGCCAGCCGCGGCGCGCGATCCGGCCGCTCCCGGCACGCTCGTTCCGCGGCCGTACATACGCGGCGGCGGTCTCGCCCGAGTCGGTGCCGATCATGGCGAAGCTCGGCGTTGGCCTCTTGGTGATTCCGCAGAAGCCGTGGGACTCGGTGAAGAAGGATTTCGAGACCTACCACCGGGTATGGCGCGAGGTGAACGGCACGGCCCCGATACCCAAGCCGCTTTGCGGCGCCTTCGTATTCGTGGATGAGGATCGCAACCGTGCCAGGGATCTCGGCATGAGATACATCTCGGACTATTACGGCACTGCGATGCGCCACTACGAGATGACGTCCGAGAAATTCGGCACTCACAAGAGCTACGAGTTCTACGGGAACCTCGGCAAGTACATCGCCAAACGCGGGATGGACGGTGCGGCGCAAGACTTCGCCAACCTGATGCCCTGGGGAACGCCCGACGAGGTGCTCGAGAAGCTCGCCTTCATCCGCGAAACGATCGACGCCAACGGGTTCATGATCGGCGCGAGCTACGCCGGCATGCCCTACGAAGAGGCAGAGCGGAACCTGCGGTGCTTCGTCGAGAACGTGCTGCCCGAAGTAACGCGCTGGGAGACGGAGCCATTGGCACAGCCGGAGGAGCGATCGACAGGCACCACCGCGGCGTCGGCCTGATTCGAGCGCGCCCGCCGGCCCGGGTGTTTCCGGTCCCTGGTCGATGATCGTCAGCAAGTGCGCTCTTTGCGGACATCAAGTCGATGACGCGGCGGGCGTTTGCCCGAAGTGCGGGTGGCCGATCGATTGGGCGGCCGCCGAACCCCGGAAGTCGTCCCGCAAGAGCACGACCGCTCCCCCGCCAGTCACCCGTCGTCCCAGCGCGCCCTCCACGACCACGTGGACGCCTCCGCCGACGAGCACGAGCTCCTGGTGGCTGCCGCTTGGGACGATCGTGGTGGCGGCCCTCGCCTGGGCCGCCTACACGGTGTTGACCCCATCCGCTCCGCCGCCGGGCGATACGAGTGCCGGGGCGCGGCTCGGGGAGCTACCCGAGGCCTCGCCGGGTGACACGACGTCCGACGTCGGCTCGGTGGCGCCGTCAGAACCCGATTCGCGTGAACCGCGCCGGGTAGATCAGCCGCCGCAAAGCGACTCAGCGAATCTCGAACCCGGGGAGGCACCCGCGACGATTTCCGAGGGCGGCACCAGTCCCGAGGACGCAGCTCTGCGCGCGTGGCGCACCGCCGACGGCAAGCTCTACTTCGGAATCGCGCCGCCGCCCGGTAGCGTCAAGATCGAGAGCTTCGGCAAGCCCGCAGCCCCCAAGAGTACTCCTCCGCCGCTGGCCAGGCCGACCGAGCCTGGCGTTTCTCCGCTGCCAACGCCGGCGCAGAGCGACTCACGGCTGACGTCCTCAGCATGGAGCCAGCCTCAAGCCTGTAGTCTCGAGACGACGATCGAGCATCGCGCGATGCAGGAAGACCGCGTCGGTGGCGGAATGATCCTCAGCGGGGTTCTCACGCACACCGGCTCGACCCTCATCAAGGACGTCTCGGTGTGTAGCGAGGAAACTTGCACGCTGCTCCTCGAAGGACGGCCGATGCGGGGGGGCGATCATGCGAGCTTCTCCTTGAGGCTCGCTGCGGGCGCGGGTCCGGTCGTCCGTTGCTCTATTCTGAAGCCGCAGTGAGGCCGGCTCCTCGAGTAGGATCAGGGGTTCGGAGGATCGGTCGAATCCTTGACTTGACCGGCATTTGCTAAGCAAAAGAGCGGCCAGGCACTAGCGAAAAAATGCCGGTCAACCCCATTCTAACCGTCGAGCTTCTAGCGCTCTTAGTCCTCGTCGCTTCAGCCCTCTACACTCACCACCGCGGGCGCGACCGGCTCAATTTTCGCCGCCAGGTCACCGACCATTCTACCTTCCTCGCGCCGTACAACTGCCTCGTCTACCTTTTCTCGGGCGTGCCCGCGACGCCGGTCCTCCGCGTCGAGGACTTCCCGGAGCTCCTCGGACTGCGAAATCACTGGCGAACCATCCGCGAAGAGGCCTTGCACCTCCACGAGACGGGCTACATCCGCGCTCCGGAGCGCCACGAAGACCTCGGCTTCAACACCTTCTTCCGCAAGGGCTGGAAGCGCTTCTACCTCAAATGGTACGGCGACCCTCTGCCTTCGGCGCGGACTCTCTGCCCTCGTACCGTCGACCTCCTGCGCTCGATCCCCTCGGTACACGGTGCGATGTTCGCGCTCATGGCGCCGCAGAGCCACGTGGGAAAGCACCGCGACCCTTTCGCGGGATCGCTCCGCTACCACCTCGGGCTCGCCACTCCAAATTCGGACGATTGCCGGATCTTCATCGATGGCACGCCGTATTCTTGGCGCGACGGTCAAGACTTGGTGTTCGACGAGACGTACGTTCACCACTTCGAGAACCGCACCGACGAGCCGCGCATCATCCTCTTCTGCGACTTCGAGCGCCCGATCCGGAACCCCGTGATGCGAGCGCTCAACCGTTGGGTCATCGCTCGAATCCTGCCGCTCACGGCGTCGAGAAACGTCGACGACGAGAAGGTCGGATTCGCGAACAGCGTGTTCGCGATTCTCTATCCGGCTCGGCGCCCCTTCCGGAACTTCAAGAAGGCGCACCGTGGCGTCTACTACGTGTTCAAGTATTTGATCCTGATCGTGACCGTGGGGCTCTTCCTGGTCGGCGGGTACGCGGCGCTTCGCTGATTTCACGTTCCGTCGCTGCGCCGGCTCCCGCTCACGACCTAGGAGCTCGTCCGAAGTCGATTGACAGTCCAGGGAGTTGCGGATCAGAGTCGCTTCGCCGAACAATCGGCGAACGAGGTGACCTCATGGAGCTCGATGGGAAGGTGAGCGTCGTCACGGGGGGCGGAAGCGGCATCGGCGCCGCCTGTGCGAGAGCGTTCGTAGCCGAGGGCGCGCGCGTCGTCGTGGCCGACCGCGACGCCAACGCCGCGCGCGCGGTCGCCGACGAGATCTCGGGGATCGCCGTCGAATGCGACGTGCGGCGGAAGGAAGAAGTCGAAGCGCTCGTCGGTGCGGCCGAGAGGGCGTACGGCCCGATCGACTTGTTCTTCAGCAACGCGGGCATCGCCAGCGGCGTCGACCCGCTCGATACCCCGCTCGAGGTTTGGCAGCAGCAGTGGGAGATCCACGTGATGTCGCACGTGCACGCGGTTCGGGCGGTGCTGCCGTCGATGCTCGAGCGCGGCTCCGGGTACTTGATCCAGACGGCGTCGATGGCGGGCATCCTCATCTCGCACGGAAACTGCCCGTACACAGCGACGAAGCACGCGGCCGTCGGCCTCGCCGAATGGCTCTCGGTGACCTACCACGACCGCGGCATCCGCACATCGCTGCTCGCTCCCCTCGGAGTCCGCACGCCGATGCTCGACACGGCCTCCCCGTTCGCGCGCTTGGCCGCCGGCCCGATCAAGGAGCCCGCGGACGTCGCGCAAATGGTCGTCGAGGCCGTCCGCCAGGAGCGATTCCTGATCCTCACCGATCCCGTCGCGCAGGAGTGGATCGAGCAGAAGGCTCTCGATTGCGAGCGCTGGCTTCGAGGTATGCGGCGGCTCCAGGCGCGCATCGATCGCGAATCGAGATGATCTCGGCGCGTCGCAAGATCTCGTCGAGCTCGGCCGCCAAGCGAGCCACGAGCGGCGGATAGAGTATGTCGTAGTGACTCCCCTCGATGGTCCGCTCCTCGAACGGACCTGCGGCCAAGAGTCTCCACGGCCCCACGCGATCCGAGTCACCGTTGGCGCTCGGACCGCGATGCCACAGAACGATCGGCGCACGCACCGGCGCCGGATGAAACCCTTCGACGAGCGCGACGTGGGCGTCGAAGAGCGAAAAGTACCGCTCGAGCATCGCCGGCGAGATACCGGGTGCGAGGAGCCCGCGCTCCGTCAGCCACCCGACGACGGCGGCGCCGCGCGCCGCCGACGGCTCTGCGAGCACGCGTGACGCGAGATCCGACGCGGGCTCCTCGAGCTCTGCCGGGTCGACGCGGCGGAGAACGGTGAATTCGCGCGCGAAGGTGCGATACATGTCGACGATGTGCTGCGTCACGAATGCGCCCGAACGGCGCCCCGGCAGGGTGAGCGAAAGATCCGAGTCGACGATGCCGAGCAGCGCGACGCGCTCGCCCCGTGCTTCGAGTGCCGCGGTGACGGCGAGCGCCAGGATCCCACCCAGCGAAAACCCGAGTAACCGATAGGGACCGTCCGGCTGTTGCTCGACGATCTCGGTTGCGTAGTCCGCGGCGAGCCGGGCGATCGAGATCTCGTCGGCGACGCCTTGGGCGATCTCGCGAGACTGCAGTCCCCGGACGGGAAGGTCCGCGGGCAAGCCCTCGGCGAGGTGCTGGTAAATGTTGGCGAGCCCGCCCGCCGGATGAACGCAGAAAAGCGGCGCGCGATTTCCCCCCTCACGCAGAACGAGGAATCGATCCGCAGCCGGCGCTTGCGGCGCGGCGGCCGTGACGGAAGCGGACGGATCCGGAGCGGCCGCCGACGCCCCCATCAACACCTCGAGCAGCACCGCGGCCAAGCGTTCGACGGTGGCTCCGGTCGTGAGCTTGCTCGTCGGCAACGTGAGGCCGATCTGCGTCTCGATGCGATTCACGAGCTCGAACGCCATCAGCGAATCGACGCCGAGCTCCGAGAGCGGCCGCCCGGCGTCGAGCTTCGCCGCCGGCGTGCGCAGCACCCGCCCGACCTGCTCGCGAACGTAGGCCGTGACGACGCCGAGCCGCTCGTCGGCGGGCGTCTCGAGCAGGGTGTCGCGAACCCCCCGTCCCGCCTCGCTGCCCTCGGCGCCGACCGGGGCGCCGACCAAGCCGGCGTAACGGGGTGCCGAAGCGACCGCCGGTAGGAAGCTCGCCCAGCGCTGCCAGTCGACCCGCACGACGCCGACTTGCGCCGCCCGGCTGCGCAGCAAGCTGCCGAGCAACCCGAGCGCTTGGGCGGGAGAGATGCCGAGGACGCCCTGCCGGTTGAGGTGTCGCTCCACCTCCTCGTGCCGCGCCACGTAGCCGACCTCCGAGAGCTGGCCCCAGTTGACGGCCAGCGCGGGCAGGCCGAGCCTCCGGCGGTGATGGGCGAGGGCGTCGAGAAAGCCGTTGGCGGCGACGTAATTGCCCTGAGCAGGAGCGCCGACGATCGAACTCACGGAGGAGAACATCACGAAGAAGTCGAGGGCGAGATTGCGCGATTCGTTGTGGAGGTTCCATGCGCCGTGCACCTTGGGGGCCATCACCCGGTGCAGGCGTTCGGCGTCGAGCTGCGCGAGGACTCCGTCGTCGAGGACCATCGCCGCGTGGACGACGCCGCGCAGCGGCGGCAGCGACGTCGCGATCCTGCGAAACAGACGGGCGACCTGCTCGGCGTTCGCCACGTCGGTCTTGGCGACGACCACGCGCACCCCGCGCCGCCGGAGCGCCACGACGGCGCGCCGCGCGGCAGGCGTCGACGCGCCGCTGCGGCCGGCCAGCACGAGGCAACGCGCGCCGTGGTCGGCCATCCACTGCGCGGTCGCGAGGCCGAAGCCGCCGAGCCCGCCGCTCACCAGATAGCTTCCGTCGCTCGCGAAGCGGACGGCCGCTCCGCGCGCGACGCGCGAGCGAACCCGGTCGTCGTCCATCGACACTACGATCTTGCCGACGTGCTGCGCCTTGGCCATGAGCCGAAAGGCGCCGGCCACGTCGGATACCGAAAAGACGCGATGCGGCAGCGGACGGAGCTTCCGCGCCGCGAAGCGCTCGAGGATCTCGGCGATCAGCTTGCGCACGAGTAGCGGATGGTCACGCATCACCTGCGGCAGATCGATTGCAAACATCGCGAGGCTTTTGCGAAACGGGCGAAGCCCGATCCGCGTGTCCTGGTAGACGTCGCGCTTGCCGATCTCGAGAAAACGGCCGTGCGGCGCGAGCACCGACAGGCCCTTGGCGATCGCCTCACCGGCGAGCGAGTTGAGCACCAGGTCGACGCCGCGGCCGCCGGTTGCCGCGAGCACTTCGTCCGCGAAGGACAGCGAGCGGGAGTCCATCACGTGCGTGATGCCGAGTGCGCGCAGGAAGTCGCGTTTCTCGCCGTTTCCCGCCGTCGCGAACACCTCGGCGCCCGCCAGGCGCGCGATCTCGAGCGCCGCCAGACCGACCCCGCCGGTCGCTGCCTGGACCAATACCCTCTCCCCCCCGGCGATCTGCCCGAGATGGTGGAGCGCGTACCAGGCCGTGAGGAACACCACGGGTATCGTCGCCGCCTCGTCGAACGACAGACCGCGTGGGATGCGCCCGACTCGACTCGCCTCGAGGGTCACGTGCGAGGCGAAGCAACCGTCCGCGAACGCCAGCACGGCGTCTCCCTCGTGGAGTCCGTCGACTCCCGGCCCGACCGCGACGATGCGGCCCGCGCATTCGTCCCCGACCAGGAGGTCGTCGTCGCTCTCGATCGGGTAGATCCCGAGGGCCTTCATCACGTCGCGAAAGTTGAGTCCCGCCGCCCGCACCTCGATCTCGACCTCGCCCCGCTTTGGCCGGCGCCGCGACCGCGCGGCGAGGCGCAGTCCGTCGAGCGCTCCCGGCGAGTGGACCTCCAGTCGGTAGCTCCCAGGCGCGGAGCTGCACGCTCCCAGCCGATCGAGCGACGTCCTCGCCAGACGATTCACGTGGCGAGCCTCGCCGCGCAGCGCGACCTCTTCCTCCACGTCCTCGGAGCAGAGCTCTGCGGCGAGTCGCTCGATCTCGCCGGCGCCGGCGCGCGGATCGAGGTCGATCATCCGGAGCCGCAGCCGCCGCTGCTCATTCTGGATGACGCGGCCGAACGCCCAGAGCGGCGCCTGCGCCGGCGACAAGTCCTCGTCGCCGACTCGTTGCGATCCACGCGTCACGAGCCAGAGCTGCGGGGCTTTGGTCGATTCGTGTCCCGAGAGTGCTTGAGCGAGATGCAGCGCCGCGAGGCACCCGCGGCGCTCGGCATCGATCAAGGTGGAGACCGTGGTCTGCGAGGGAGGCGGGAGGTCGAGGCTCCAGAGGTGCACGATCGCATCCACGGGCGCGCCGAGGGCGCCGAGACACGCGGCGGAGCTGCTGCCGCCGATTGCGGGTCGATTTCGAAGCGACGCTCTCCGAGTTCGCGATAGCCCGCCCCCGGAAAAACGGTCGCCGCCGAGTCTCCCCCGGCCTCCAACAACGCCGCGAGCTCCTCCGCCGCGCCGCTGCGGTCCGCGAGCAAGAGCCAACGCCGCGGCTCGGCGCGCGGCGCGCGCACGCTCCGGGGGGCACGAGGCGCGAATCGAGGCGCGCGCGCCACCAGAATCGTCTGCCCCGAGCGGCGTCGCGCGCGAACGTCCGGCACCGCATTGACCTCCGTGAAGCCGGCGTCGGCGAGCAGCCGGCACCAGCTAGCGCGGTCGAGGAGCGGGTAGCGCGGTCGAAGCTCGCGATCCCGGAAGCGCCACCAGCCTGGCGTCAAGCCGAACACCAGGTCGACCCAGCGCGTCGGCCGGTCAATCTCCAGCGCGACGAGTATGCCCTGCGGGGCGAGAAGCTCGCGCACGTGGACGAGAGACTCGTCGAGGCGGGCGGTGGCGTGCAGCGTGTCGCAGGCGATCACGATGTCGAAGGAGTGCGGTTGAAGTCCCTGCTCACCGGGCGCCCTCTCGATGTCGAGCAGCTGGCAGCGAAGACGTGGATGTTCGAAGAACTTCTGCTCCGCTCGCGCGAAGAACAAAGGCGAGACGTCCGAGAACACGTACTCGGCGTCTGCGGGCAGGCGCCCGATCACGTGCGCGGTGGCTCCCCCCGTGCCCGCGCCGATCTCCAGGACGCGAAGCGTCCGGCCGTCCGGGACTTCGCGAGCCGACGCTGCCACCGCCGCCGCGACTGCGCGGTTGTAGTCGGCGAAGGACGGCGAGTCCTGATAGAGGCTCTCGAGCGCTAGGAGCGACCCCCCCGGTGCGATCACGCCGAGCGGGTCGCTGTCGCCTCGCAGAACCGACGCGAGCGCGCCGCCGGCGCGACGTAGCAGGACGAGCTCAGGATGAAGCGCCGGAAAACGCTCGAGCAGCGAGCGCCAAAGCGACTCGCACTCCACCGGCTCGGGAACACGGCGAATGCGCCAGAGATCTCGCGAGACGGAGAGAACCCCGTCGGCTACGAGAAACTCGAGGAACCGGTCGAGCAACTGCCGATGTACGGGGGCGATGCCGAGGCGCCGCGCGAGGGACTGGGCGCGGAACGAACGGCCCGCGCGGGGTCTCCAGCCGAGCGCGTGGAGCCCGCGGGCGACGTAGCCTCCGCAGAGGCGGTCGAGCGCGCCTTCGATCGCCAGGAAGCGAGCGCGGGCCCCGTCCTTTCCCTGCCGCTCCACGAGCACCGCCTGCGCGCTCTCGGCGGCGCGTGACGGTGAGCGAAGGAAGTCCGCCGAGAGAACGGGAGCGTCCGCGCCGGGAAGCGGCTTGGTCTCCCATCTCGACTCGTAGAGCCAGCTGTCGGGGCTTTCTGACGCCGACGTCGGTGCGCGCAATGCCTGGCAGCGGAATCCCTCGATCTCGACGAGCAACGCTCCCGAATCGTCGACGATTTGGATGTCGCCGACGATCGCATTCCCGCCGCGGCGAACGAGCCGCGCGTGGCTCCACACCGCCGCACCCGGACGCGAGTAGAAGGTCAGCCGCTCGATGTGCACGGGCAAGTAGAGCCGGGCTTCGGCGTCTGAAGCGTCTGGCAGCGCGGCGGACAGCACCTGGAAGCAGGCGTCGAGCAGCGCCGGGTGAATGCGGTATCGGCTCACTCCTTCGGCGGTGAGCTCGGGCGCTCGCACCCACCCGAGCGCCTCACCGTCACGCCGCCAAAGCTTTTCGATCCCCTGAAACGCCGGCCCGAACTCGAGCCCAACGTCGCGCAAGCGCCGATAACATTCGGCGGGGGCGACCCGTTCGGCGCAGCGGGCGCGGACCCGCGGCAGATCCGAGCGCTTGACGGGCTTCGCGTCAGAGCCGACACGGAGCCGCCCGCTACAGTGGGCCGTCCACTGGGCACCCTCGCCGACGAGAGCGCTCGAGATCGTGAAGCGCGAATCCTCGGGTTCGAGCGACATCTGCAGGCGAGCAACTTCCTCGCCCTCGGGAACGACGAGGGCGCGAACGAAGTCGACTTCCTCGAGCCGCCAGCGGGCGTCGGCGAACCGTCGCTGCGCGGCCTCGGCCGCCACCTCGATGTAGCCGGCAGCCGGGAACACCACGTGGCCCTGCACGCGGTGGTCTTTCAGGTATGGCATCGCCTCCTTGTCGACCCAACCTTCCCAGGTCGGCGACGCCGCGCCGACCTCCCGCACCAAGAACGGATGGAGCGCTGGGTCGAGACGGCGACGCCGGCTGCCTTCGGACTCGTGCCAGAAGCGCTCGCGCTGCCACGCGTAGCCGGGGAGCGTCGCAAGACGCTCGGCGTGCGGGTAGACTCCGCGCCAATCCACCTCCACGCCATTCACGTGGAGCAGCCCGAGCGAGCCGAGCATCGTCGCGCGATCGGCCTCGTTCCGGCGCAGCGAGGGAAGCACGACTCCCTTGCAGGAATGGTGTCGCAGGCACTCCGCGATCGACGCGCCGACGGCGGGATGCGCGTTCACCTCGAGAAAAACCCGCCAGCCGCGACGGACGAGCGCGCCGATCGCGGGTGCGAAGCGTACCGTCTCGCGCACGTTCCGCCACCAGTACTCGGCGCAGAACTCGTCGCCGACGACCTCTGCCGCGGTCACGGTCGAAATCATCGGCAGGCGTGCGAAATCGCGCGCAACGCTGCCGAGCGACCGCAAGAGCTCTTCGCGGATCGGGTCCATCTGCGGGCTGTGGAACGCGTAGTTCACCTGCAGGAAGCGGCAGAAGACGTTCCGAGAGGCGAGCGTGGCGGCGATCTTTTCGAGAGCCGCGCCGTCTCCCGAGAGCGTCACCGACGCCGGCGCGTTCAGCGCACCGATCGCCACCCGACCTTCATACGGCGCGACCACCTGTACCGCCTCCTCGGCGGAGAGTTGCGCGGCCAGCATCCGTCCGCGCTCCGGCGCGAGATCCATGCAACGGGCACGCTGGAAGATCACGCGCGCCGCTTCGGCGAGGGTGAGCACGCCCGCGGCGTGTGCCGCGGCGACTTCGCCGACGCTGTGTCCGACGACCGCCGCCGGCCGAATCCCCCACGACTCCCAGAGTGCCGTCAACGACACCTGCAGGGCGAAGATCGCCGGCTGGGCGATCGCCGTCTCGGCGAGCCGCGAGGAGTGCTCGTCACGAGAAAGCTCGTCGAGAAGACGCCAGCCGGCGTGCCGCCCGAGCTCGCGGTCGCACTCCTCGAGCTTGTCGCGAAAGATCGGCTCCTCGCGGAGGAGCTCGCGTCCCATGCCCCACCACTGCGGCCCCTGCCCGGAGAACACGAACGCCACGTCGCGGCGGCCCTCGGCGGGCGGCTGACCGAAGACGATGCCCAGCGGCGCTTCGCCGGCTGCGAATGCTCCGAGCCGATCGCTGATTTCCCGCCGGTCGCGGCCGACGACCGCGAGACGCTCGAAGTGATGCGTTCGGCGCGCGCCGGCGGTCCAGCAAACCTCATCGAGCGAGACCACGTCGGCTGCCGACGATAGGCGCTCGCGGTGGCGGGCGGCCAGAGCGGCGAGCGCATCTCGGTTCCGTGCCGAGATCACCAGGAGCCGCGCGCGCACGGGCTCGGGCGCGACCCGAGCGGGACGCGCCGGTTTCGGCACGGCCTGCAGTATCGCGTGCGCATTGCTGCCGCCGAAGCCGAAGGAATTGATGCCCGCCAGCGGCTCTTCTCCGTCACCCCGCGGCATCTCCTCGACCGTCACGGGCACGCGCAGCTTCAGCCGCTCGAAATCGATGTTGGGGTTCGGCTTGTGGAAGTGGAGATTCGGGGGGATGAGCCGGTGGCGCAGCACCAACGCAAGCTTGATCAGCCCGGCGATGCCGGCTCCTGCCTCGAGATGGCCGACGTTTGTCTTCACCGAGCCGACGATACAGGGGCGGTCGTCGAGGCGGCCTGGTCCGAGCGCCTCGCCGAGAGCGCTCGCCTCGATCGGATCGCCGACCGGAGTGCCAGTGCCGTGCGTCTCGACGTAGCGGATCGCCGACGCGGGCACTTCAGCCTGACGGCACGCGGCCCTCACCAGCGCGGCTTGCGCGGCCGCGCTCGGTACCGTGATGCCGTTCGTCCGCCCGTCCTGGTTCGCCGCCGTGCCGCGGATCGCCGCATAGACGCGGTCTCCGTCGACGAGCGCGGCGCGCAGCGGCTTCAGCACCACGACCCCGGCCCCTTCCGCACGCACGAACCCGTCGGCGCTCGCGTCGAATGCGCGGCACCGGCCCGTCGGCGACAGCATCGACATCCGGCTGAAGGCGACGAACGGCATTGGAGCGAGCAGCGCGTTCACGCCGCCGACCAGGGCAAGCGCACAGTCGCCGTTCCACAGGCTCTGGCAGGCGAGGTGGGCGGCGATCAGCGATGACGAGCACGCGGTATCGATCGCCACGCTCGGTCCCCGCAGGTCGAAGCAGTAGGAGATGCGATTCGCGGCGATGCTCGGCACGCCGCCCGTCGTGCTGTAGATGTCGATTTCGCTGCGCTCGTCCGGGCTCGACTGCAAGAGCTCGTAGTCGTGCGTCGAGATGCCGACGAATACGCCCGTTGGCGAGCCGCGCAGGCGCCACCTGGCCCGCGTCCTCGAGCGCCTCCCAGGCGGTCTCGAGAAGCATGCGCTGCTGTGGGTCCATGAACGCCGCCTCGCGCGGGGAGATGCCGAAGAACGCGGGGTCGAAGCGGTCGATTCCGTCGACGAAGCCCCCGAAGCGAGTGATGGACTTCCCTGCGCGCCCCGGAACGGGGTCGTAGTACGCGTCGATCGTCCAGCGATCGGGAGGAATCTCGCGCACGGCGTCGACCCCGTCGCAGAGGAGCTTCCAGAACGCTTGCGGGTCGTCGGCGCCTCCCGGAAACCGGCAACCGACACCGACGATGGCGATGGGCTCTCGACTCAAGGCTCGCCTTTACCCCCCTTCTTCGAGCCGCCCGGAATCGAGGGCTCCCGGCGCCCGTACGCGAAGTCTCTTGATAGTCGGTATGGCGGGGGTTTCCAATACGGCGGGCGCGGCGTTTATGCGGCGGGCTTTGAGCGTCCCGGGCAGGCGAACGCCACGTCGGAAGAATGGTCGCCACGCGCGACGCGCGCGCTCCGATCGGCGCTCCGCCACGAGCTTCCCGCTCGACGGATCTGCCCGATGTTGTGAACCGTCGCTTCGCGCTAAGAGTTCACTTGTCGGGTGAAATCTTCGTGATCTCGGAGCCCTGGATGCCGAGCCCACGAATAGGCGCGATCCGGGAAGGTCTTCGCGGAGTAAGGGGAGTATGTTTCGTCGAGGACGGCCGCCACAAGCGAACGTCGTCACTGATCAGGGTCGACTCAATGGGAAGACGAGTGGGTGTCGGCCTGGCGCTCGGGCGGTGCCTGCGCGCCCGACTGCGGCAGCGAGCCAAGGGACGCCGCGATGTCGCGGCCGAGCTCGTCGAGCGTGGCACTGAGCGCTTCCACCGAGGCAGTCGTGCTCTTCGAGGCGGCGTCTTGCGCATAGCTCGAGTCGCGCACCACCAGGGCACGCCCGTCCGCGGCTTTGCGCACCACCCAGCGAGCCGCCAGGTAGCTGTTGCCGTCGGCGCTCGCTTCGAAGCGCAGCACATCCACCTCGATTTTGTAGTCGACCCTCTCCCCGAGCCACGGATAGATGACCACGTGGCCTTGCCCGAGCCGCCTCGCCAGATCCTGCGCCAGAACAGTGGGTATGCTGGCGCGCAGTGGTGCGGCCCAGCGGTCGGTTGGCGAGTAGGCCAGTTCGGACGCCGATAGACGCGTGCAGATCTCGTTACGGTCGAGATAGTCCGGGATCCTCACCGGACCGACGCCGTAGGTCAGGCCCGCCGCCGCAGCAACGTTTTGCGCCGATCCCTCGCTCGGCGCCCCGGTCTCGGCGGAGAGCGCGAAGAAGCGCGAAGGATCCGGCTGTGGGGCGAGCACGCTCGAGCATCCCGCCAACATCGAGACGGCCAAGGCGATCAGCAGCGTCTCGAACCGAGACTCGTTCATTTCTGCGACACGTCCCTTCCACGCACGATCGCCCCGGGATTCCGCTCGAGGTAGTCGGCCAAAAGCCGCACCGCGCGAGCCGCCTCCGAGACGTCTTGCAGCGCGCCGCCTACTGCGGTGGCAAACGGCGACGCCGGCGCCAGTGTCCGGTCGATGCTCGCGAGCGTGGTGCGTGCCTGCTCGAGCGTCTCGCGGCCCTTGTCCACGGTCACCCTGAGACTGTCCAGCAGTGGCCCTTTCTTGGCGTCGAGGTCCGTCACCATACGATGAAGGCTCGTGATGGTGTCATCTAGATGCGTCAACGTCGCCGGGAGAGCTTCCACGGATTGGTGAAGACTTGGCGAATTGACAAGGCGATTGACCCCGTCCAGCGCGTCGGCCGCTGAGGTCACCATCCGGGAAACGTCGAGGGTCTGGAGCTTGCGGATCAGATCCTCCGCCGCGGACTGTACGCGCTCGAGGCTCGTCGGAATGGCCGGAATCTCCTGCGGCTCGAAACCCTCCGGCATCGCGAAGCTCGCCGGCATCTCGGGGTAGAAGTTCAACTGAACGAACAGCAGACCGGTGAGTATGCTCTGGGTGGCGAGCTGGGCCCGCAAACCGGCCGCGATGAGGTCCTTGACCGTTTGGGGGTTGTTCAGATTTCGACCACTCGCTCCGAGATTCGACAACTTGTCGTTGTCCATCTCGATGAACACCGGGATGCGGATGCCTTCGGCCATGTCCTTGAAACTGGCGGCGCCGGCCCCGGGGGCCCGCAGCCGGATGTCGGTGACCGAGCCGATCTCGACTCCCTTGACCTTGACCGGCGCGCCGACGCTCAGCCCGTCCACCGTGCCCGGGAAGAAGACGACGAATCGCGCCGTGTTGCGGAAGAACCGACCTGATCCGAGCATTAGGATGCCGAACACGCCGAGCGCGATTGCGCCGAGCACGAACGCGCCGATGATGGCGGGACTGGCTTTCTTACCCATGGATCTTACCCCCCATGGCCGTTTGGTTCCCCGCGGGTGAGGAAGCGGCGTACGTTCTCGCTGCCCGTGCGCAGCAGCTCCTTCGGTGGACCGAGCGCGGTCATCGTTCGCTGCTCGACGTCGAGGAACACGCTGTTGGTGGCAATCGCGAAGATGCTCGCCAGCTCGTGGGTCACGATCACCACAGTCGCGCCCAGGCTCTCGCGCAGCTCCAGGATGAGGTCGTCGAGCAGCTTCGAGCTCACGGGATCCAGCCCCGCCGAGGGCTCGTCGAAGAACAGAACCTCCGGATCGAGCGCCATGGCGCGGGCGAGCCCGGCCCGCTTCTGCATTCCGCCGCTGATCTGCGAGGGATAAAAATCCTCGAAGCCCTTCAGTCCGACGAGCGCCAGCTTGAGCGAAGCGATGTCGCGGATCTTCGCCGGCGACAGATCGGTGTATTCCTCTAAAGGCAGGCCGATGTTCTCGGCGAGCGTCATCGAGCTCCACAAAGCGCCGCTTTGGTAGAGGATTCCGAAGCGGCGCTGCATTCTCTGCCGCTCCTCGGGAGTGGCGCGAGTGAAGCTCTCGCCATCGAACCAGATCTCGCCCTTCGCCGGCTCGTTGAGACCGATCAGATGTCGGAGAAGCGTGCTCTTGCCGCAACCGCTCCCTCCCATGATGATGAAGATCTCGCCGCGGCGGATCGTGAAGTCGAGATCGCGCATCAAGACGAAGCTCCCGTAGGCCATCGTCAGGTTGCGCACGGTGATATGCGCTTGCGGATCGTTCGGCGGGCCCTGCTCGATCGTCATGGGTCAGATGCCGAGCACGTAGAAGATGACGGCGAAAGTTCCGCAGCTGACGATGATCAGCACGATGCCGGTCACCACGGCCGAGGTCGCGGCATCGCCGACCGCCGAAGAGCTGTTGCCGCACTGCATGCCGCGCAGACAACCGGAGATGGCCACCAGAACTCCGTATACGGACGATTTGAAGACTCCTCCGGCGAAATCGCCCAGCGATACGGCGCGGGTCGTTTCGTTGAAGAACACCAGCGGTTTCAGGCCGAGCATACCCACGCCTACGGCCGAGCCGCCGGCGATGCCGAGGAAGTCCGAGTACAGACAGAGCAACGGCATCATCAGGCAGAGAGCGATCATTCGCGGCAGCACCAGGAACTCGATCGGCGGGATTCCCATCGTCGTGAGCGCGTCGATCTCCTGGGTGACCTTCATGGTGCCCAGCTGGGCTGCGAAGGCCGCGCCCGTACGCCCTGCCATGACGATCCCGGTCATCATCGCGCCCATCTCTCGAGCCATGGCGATGCCGACCAGGTCAGCCACGTAGATCTCGGCGCCGAACTGACGAAGCTGCACCGCGCCGACGAACGCCAGGATCGTGCCGACCAGGAAGCTGATCAGGGTGATGATGCCGAGCGCTTGCGCTCCGGCTTGCTGGATGAGCAACAGGAGGTCCGAGTTGCGATAGCGCGCCCTGCCGCGAAGGCACCGGACGACTGCAATGGTCGCCTCGCCGAGGAAGGCCAAGGCTTCCTTCGCCGGTTCGCGCGCCTCGAGCGCCGCCGTGCCGATGCGCTCCAGGAACGATGGCTTGGCTTCGGTCCGGCGCGCATCCCTGCGCTCCGGCACGGCCTCCGCGAGCGCGAGCAGTCGCTGCACTCCCGAGGGAAGGCCTGCCCGCTCTACCTCGATCTGCTGCTGGCGGCAGAGCTCGGTCACGTCGACAAGAAACGCCAGCAAGCCGCTGTCCCACTCGCCGAGCCCGGTCGCGTCGAAGACGAGCCGGCGCGGCTGGCTCGTGCGCAGCTCCTCCTCGACAGCCTTCGGCGGCGGCAGCTCAGCCTGTAGACGCCAAGGGCCCGCGACTCGGAGGATCAGCGCGCCGTCTTCGCGACGCTTGCAAGACAACTCGGCGCGTGGGGCCGTCATGACGGACGAAGTGCGATCCTGCGCTTCCATGAAAAGAATCCCGATCCCGTGCTCATGGCACGAATGCGAAGGCAGCGAATGTAGAAGCGCACGCGGCGAATCGGCGTGCCGTCGGAGTCTCTGCCCCGGGGGACGATTTGCGCATCTGCTCCCAGCGCACCGAGCGGCGCACGATACACGCTAGCGGGATTGGTGTAAATGCGTCCCGGAGCTTGGCGCCGCCTGCATGGAGTGGGGACGTTGCGGCATTAACGGAATAAGTCCGTTGCACCAGATGAACTCCCGATGCACCGTTGACTTATTCCGTTAATGCCGCAACGTCCCCACTCAGATCCGCACGAGCGGCGTCTCGCGGACCCCGACCGGCCAGCTTCCGAAGTGCTTCAGCGCCTCCGCGTCGGGCCGTAGCTTCGACCACCCTTTCTCGAACTCCGCCCACGGCTTGGCGCGGGCGAGACGGCGTCGGCGCTCGGTTTCGCGTGCGTCCTTCGTTGCCGTCTCGTCGACGAGGAACGACTCGGGATCGAAGCGCACGCAGTAGACGTTCTCGGCGACCCAGCGGCTGACGAGGCCGGCGCGAACGTCGGCGACGACGGTTGCGGGATCGCGCTGCAGCACGTCGCCGTAGCCGGCGCCGCCGGCCGCAAACTGAACGACGACGTCGCCGTTCAGCCCGACGCGCGTCGGTCGATTGATGTTCTCGAACACGTACTCGCCGCGAATCGTCCGCTCGGTCACCAGCTCGACCGCGTTTTTCGGCAGATCGACGTCTCCGCGGCTCATCTTCTCGAAGAGGTCTGTGTTGCGCACCCAGATGCCCGGGCACGCGCTCGACGGATAACCCCCGAATAGGCCCGCGGAGCAGCTGATCGACGAGCTCTTACCGAGGCCCTGCCAGAAGAAGTACGGCACGTGGTAGGGCACCAGGGCCGTTTCCGTCGCGCTCCCGCCCTGGAACTTGCCGAAGCCGCCGCCGTCCTCGCGAAGGTTCAGGAAGAGGCGCAGGAACTGGTATTCCGTTTCGGAGTCCTCGGCGTCGGGAGAGCGTCCCGCGTGCGCCCAGGGGAATCCGTAGGCATTCACGCCGTCCATGTCGACGCGCGCGCCTTGCCCTTCGGAATTGAGTGTGGTCGCCTCCAGCTCAGCGACCGGAATCCCGTATTGGTTGACACCCGCGAAGATCACGGCGCTGCCGTTGTTCGAGTTCGGCGCGCCGACCTGCAGACGGTCGGGAGAGTCGAACATCATCCGCGCAAAGACCTGCGGGGTCAGGCTCATGACCAGGCTGTTCACCGTCGGGCTGTTGCTGATCGCCGCGTCGGCCCCGGCGTTGAATACGCACCCCGGCGGCACCTTCCACTCGAAGGCCGCGAGCGTGCCGTTCGAGACCGGCAGGTCGTGGAACGGGTAGGCGTATATGTAGATCGCGGCGTGGGCGGCGGCGATGTGCGGGTAGCAGTTGTAGGAGGAGTCGTTCTCCGGGGAGCTGCCGGCGAAGTCCATGACGATCGAGTCGCCACGCTTCTCGGCCGTGAGCACGCCGCGCACCAGCGCGGGCTCGCGGCCGATCGTGTCAATGAAGATGGTGGAGCGGTAGACGCCGTCGTTCCACCGCGCGATCCGCTGCCGTGCCGCTTTCTCCGCCACGACGACCAGCCGCCTGAGCAGCCCCCGCACGAAGTCGTTCCCCTTTTCGCGTGCGAGCTCGACGATGCGGACGCGGAGACGATCGGCGCCGGTCACCCGCGCGCGGGTGTCGACGGCCTGCATGCGCGGAGCGCGGCCGATGAAGTTCTCGAACATGCGCAGCACGTCGGCGCGGATCTGGAAGTTCTCGCCGATCTTGAGCGGAGTGATCTTCATGCCCTCGTCGTTCCGGCTCCGTGCCGAGAGCGGCATTCCGCCCGGCTCGATCGCGCCCGTCTCCGGCTGGTGGGCCAGAGCGCAGGTCCAGGCGATCAGCTCGCCGTCGTTGAAGACCGGCATCATCGCCATCTGGTCGCAATTGTGAATGCCGCCGTAGCGCGCCTCGTTGGCATAGAAGATGTCGCCGTCTCGGACGCCGACGGTCGGGTCGGCGTAGAATTCCTGCATGATGTACTTGACCGGCAGCGTGGCGGTGACGCAGTGGAGATAGGTGCCCGCCGAGGCGTTGGCGAGATCGCCGTTGGCTGTGTAGACGCCGACGATCAGGTCTCCCGAGCGCAGCATGCTCGTCACGCCGCTGCGGATGAAGATCTCGCGCGCTTCGTCGAGAAAGTTGGCGATCTTTTCGTCGTAGATCTCGTAGTCGCCCGGCGCGAGAAGCTCCATGCACTTCTGTTCTAGCGCGGATGGCTTCTCGGGCTTGATCCACTGGACGACGCTCGACGGCGAGACCGTGAGCGGCGTAACGCGCAGATGCTCAGGGACGTCCGCGTTGCGATCGCGTTTCTTTGCGGCAAGGCTCATCGCGCCACCTTCGTGATCAACAGATTCGCCATCGGATCGACCTCCACCGTGTATCCCGGGGCGACGACGACGGTGGAATAGGCCGCCTCGACGATCGCGGGTCCATCGAAGCGGTTGCCGGGCCGAAGCTGGTCCTCGTCGTAGATCGGCGTGTCGATCCGCTCGCAGCTCTCGTCCCAGATCGCCGGCCGCGTCCCGGTGCGCGCCGCCGACGCGTCGGGGCCGACGAGCGGGCGTGATGGGATCTCCCAGTGGGGCTCGGCGACCTCGGCACGCAGCACGAAGCTGTGGATCTCGACGCCGCCTTCCGGAAAGACGTTCACCGGGCTGAAAGCGGAGGCGTAGTCCTTCTCGAAGCTCTCGTAGAGCTCCATCACGTCCTCGACCGAGCAGAGGCGCGTCTTCGGCGCCGACGTGCGGTGGATGTGGATCTGCCCCCCGTACTTGGCGTCGAGCTCGAGGCTGAAGCGGGCGCGGCTGGCATCGTAGCCTTCGCCGGCGAGGTCCTTCCGCGCTTTTTCCTCGAGCCGCTCGACGACCTCGTTGAAGTCCTCGAAGCGCGTCATCGGCGCCTGGGTGTTCGGCGCCAGCAGCTCGAGCCGCTTCGATGCTTCGTAGATGTGGACGAGCGGCATGGTCGAGGCGCCCCATGCGCAGAAGACCGGCGAGAACGGGAAGATCACCATCGTCTTCATACCGAGCGCGCCGCCGTAGCCGACGCAGTGGGTCGGACCGGCGCCGCCGAAGGCGAAGAGCGCAAAGTCCTTCGGATCGTAGCCGCGAAGAAACGTCTCGCGCGCGATCACGTCGGCCATGTTGGCGTCGACGATCCGCTTGATGCGCAGCGCCGCCTGCTCGACCGTGATGCCGAGGGGCTTGGCGATCTTCGTCTCGATCGCCTTGACGCCGAGCTCGGGCTTCAAGCGCATCTTGCCACCGAAGTAGCGGTTCGGATTCATGTAGCCGAGCACGAGGTCGGCGTCGGTCACTGTCGGCGCCTCCCCCCCGAGGCCGTAGCAGGCCGGGCCGGGCATCGAGCCCGCGCCGCGCGGACCGACCTCGAGGCGGTTCCCGAGCGCTTGGTTCAGCCAGGCGATCGAGCCGCCGCCGGCACCGATCGAGCGCGTCTCGAGGATCGACATGTCGACCCAGTAGCGGTCGATGATCGGCCGGAACTGGTAGAAGCGGGTCGAGCCCTTGACGACGAGGCCGATGTCGAAGCTCGTACCGCCCATGTCGGTCACCAGCACGTTGTCGTAGCCGAGGCGCTTGCCGATCGCCGACCCGCCGATCAAGCCGGCTACGGGCCCGCCGTTGTATGTCTGGACCGCGGAGGTGCGGTAGACCTCGGCCATCCCGCCCGTGTTGTGGACCATCATGATGCTGCGCGAGTAGCCGGCGTCGCGCAGCTCGTCCCCCATTCCGGAAAGCTCCTCCCACATCGACTGGTGGAGGTAGGCGTTCAGCAGGGTCGTGTTCGTCCGCGTGTACTCGAGACGCTTCGGCACCACGTCCGAGGAGAGCATGATCGGCATCGCACCGAGGTATGCCTCGGGAAACTCCGCCTCGATCAGGTCGCGGATCCGCCGCTCGTGAAGCGGATTCACGTACGAAAACAAGAGCGAGACCACGAAGCCGCGCGCCCCGCGATCGACGAGCGTACGCAGGCCGTCGAGGAAGTGCGCCTCGTCGAGCGGACGCACGATCTTGCCGAAGCAGTCGACCCGCTCGCGGACGGCAAGCGTCATCTCGGGCGCAACCAGCGGCTCGGCCTTGGTAATGCGCGCCACGTTGCGGATCTCGCGCAGAACGGCCGCGTCCATCCACGAGGCACCCCTCGAGATGCGCAGCACGTCCTGGAAGCCCTCCGTCGCGACGAGCGCGAGGCGCGGCCCGGTCCGCTGGAGGAGCGTGTTCATCGCAACCGTCGTCGAGTAACGAATCGTCTCGGTCGCCGACAGCAGCTCTTCGATCGACAGCCCGAGCTCGCTCGCCGCCGTCTTGAGCGCACGCATGAAGCCGACGGCGAGGCGGAAGCCGGTCGTCGGCGTTTTGCACGCGGCAATCCGCCCATCCGGCAGGCGGACGAAGCAGTCCGTAAACGTCCCTCCGATGTCGACGTCGATCGTTGCTCCGGCCGGGCCGCTCACGCCTTCGGCTCCTTCTCCTGGGCATCCGCCCGCGCTTGCTCTTCCCGCGCGCGCTTGCGGAGCGCGTCGAGGTCGAGCTCGATGTCGCGGGTGATCGGGTGACCCGGCGGCAACATCTCCACTTCGATCATCGCCGCGCACCCCGGGCAGTAGAACTCGACGAGCCGCGCCCAGCCGGGGTCGTACGAGAACGAGTGCTTCTCGTCTACGAGCGGGCGCCAGATCTCGTGCGGGCTGCGCTCGGCGACGACACACCCGTGCTTGTAATTCTCACTCGCCGAGCCGAGCGAGTGGCCGCACCAGTGGCAGAGCCACTCGAGCCGGTCTAGGTCGACTTCGAGGTTCTCCGTGATCCGTCGGTTCATGCCGTCCTCGTCACCCGGATCTCGCCGAGCGCCCCGACCCGTATGGTCGTCGCCGGCGGCACGGGGACCGTAGTGTCGCCGCTCTCGACGATCGCCGGCCCCGCAATCGTCGCGCCGGCACGGAGCGCATCCCAGTCGTAGACGGGAGTCTTCGCCGCCGTCCCCTGCCAGATGACGGCACGAGATCCGCCCGGCTCGACCGGTCCCGACTCGCGCCGCGGGAGCGCGGCCCGCCTTCCGGGCACGCTCGCCTTCAGCCGCAGGACCCGGAGCCCTTCGCGGTGCCTCACCGCGCGTTCCACCGCGGCTCCGAGGTCGGCTGCGTCGCCGAGGTCGACCGCCTGGACGCTGCCGTCGCCGTTTTCGATCTCCGCTTCGAGCGTGAGCGCCAGGGCCTCGAGATCCGCTCCTTCGCCGCGCATGTCGCGCAGAGCCCGCTCCGAAAGGCCGTCGAGGGCCGTGCGCAAGTCACCCTCGACGCGCGCCTCGTAAACGTGGAGGAGGTCGAGTCGGGAGAGCCCGAAGGCGCTGAAGACCGGCGACAGAGGAAACGCGAGAAACCCGGCGAGGCCCGCCTCCGCTGCGATCGGCGCAGCGAGAAGCCCGCCCGCGCCCCCCGTGGCGAAGAGCCAGGTTTCGGCGGCGCCGAGGCCGCGATCGGCGAGCAGGCGGCGAACGTCGGCCGCGACCGCGTGCGCCGCTTGGCGGAGAATGCGGTTGGCGGCGGTCTCGACGCTCGTGCCGAGCGGCTTCGCGATCGTCTGTTCGACGATCCGCTCCGCCGCCGCGACGTCGAGCGTCTTGCGGCCGCCGAGGAAGTTCGCGGGATCGAAGAAGCCGAGAACGCAGGCCGCATCCGTAACCGTCGCGTCGGCGCCACCGAGCCCGAAAGCGGCGGGGCCGGGCTGCGCGCCGGCGCTCCGTGGGCCGACCGCGAGCTCGCCGCGCGACACCGCCGCGATCGAGCCGCCGCCGATGCCGATCGACTCGAGCTCGAGCACCGGCAGCGAGACCGTGACGCCGTCGATCGTGGGTTCGACGGCATAGCGCCATCCCCCGCCGACGACGACCGAGACGTCGCTGCTCGTTCCGCCGACGTCGATCGCCACGACCGTCCCGAGGCCGAGCTCGCGGGCGAGAGCTGCTGCGCCCGCCACGCCGCCCGCCGGGCCCGATCCCCACGTCCGGATCGCCGTCGTCTTCGCGACCCGCGACGAGCCGCCGTTTGACTGCGCGACGAGAAGCGGCCGCGTCGAGCCGCTCTTCCTGAGCTCGTCCTCCACTCGGTAGAGGAATCGGCTCATCACCGGATGGAGATAGGCATCGAGAACCGCGGTAGAGACGCGAATGAGTGGATCGGGCGACAGCGTCACCTCGTGAGACGGCACGATCGGAACCGCGCCGAGATAGTGGCGCGGATATTCGGCCGCGATGAACGCCCGCACCGCGCGCTCGCGCGCGGCGAGATCCGGCCCATCCGCGAGGGCGATGACGACGATGCGCGCGCCGCGCTCGAGGAGGCTCCGCAGCGCCTTGACCGTCGCCGCGGGAGCCTCCGGGGCCTTCGGCGACGGCAGCTTCTCGACCAGGTTCCGCGCGAGGGGGAGCGTCTCGGGGAGTCGCGCGACGACCGATTCGTAGAGGTCGTTGCCGACGAGGAGGCCGACCTTCGCGCCGCTGCGGTTGATCAGGGCATTGGTTGCGACCGTCGTCGAGAGCCGGACGACGTCGGTCTGCCGCAGCAGCGCCGATCGATCGGCTCCGAGGAGAGCCGCCGCCTGATCGATGCAACGGAGGATCCCCTCGGTGAGATCGTGCGGTGTCGTGTCGACCTTCGACCGCACCGCCTCCCCGCTTCCACTGACGTAACCGTCCGTGAAGGTGCCGCCGGTGTCGAGCTCGATCGTGTATCGCGTCGTCATGGGGACGTTCTTAACCTTCGTCACCTTCGTCGCGCCTCTCTGCTTACACGATTTCGCAGCGCGAGAAACGCGACGAAGGTGACGAAGGTTAGGAACGTCCCCCGACCCATTCGACGAGCGTCGCCTCTCCCTGGCCGACGCCGACGCAGAGCGTGGCCAGGCCGTAGCGCACGGGCGCACCCGCCGCGTTTCGCCGCCTCATCTCGTGGACGAGCGTCGTCAGGATGCGCGCTCCCGAGCAACCGAGCGGATGACCGAAGGCAATCGCGCCGCCGTTCACGTTGGTGATCTCCGGGCGCATCGCAGCGGCGCGCATGACGGCGATCGACTGTACGGCGAACGCCTCGTTGAGCTCGATGAGCCCGACGTCGCCTATCCCGACACCGCCGCGCGCCAGCACCCGCTCGACGGCCGGCACGGGGCCGATGCCCATTACCCGCGGGTCGACGCCGACGGCGGCCGAAGCGACGATCCGCACGAGAGGCCGCAGGCGGAGCGCACGCGCTCTCTCCGCCGAAGTCAGGAGCAACGCGGCCGCGCCGTCGTTCAGGCCGCTCGAATTGCCGGCGGTCACAGTCCCGTCGCGACGAAACGCGGGACGGAGCTTCGTCAGCGACGCGAGGTCGGTATCGAGAATCGCTTTGCCCCCCTCGAGGCGGTAGCGGGGATGCTCGTCGAGCTCTACCCGGATCGCTCCGGCGCGACCGGGGACGGTGACCGGAACGATCTCGTCACGAAGCCGCCCCGCATCGATTGCCGCAACGGCGCGACGCTGGCTCTCGAGCGCGTACGCGTCCTGCTCCGCGCGGGTGATCGGGCCGCCCGGGATCGCGGGCATGCTCCGCCCCGCGTCGAATCTTCCGCAGGACTGCTCGGAGAGGTTCTCCGCGGTCTCGCCCATCGCCTCGAGCGGAAACATCGCCTCCAGCGCCGCGTTCGGGTAGCGCCAGCCGAGCGTCGTGTCCCACACCGTCAGATTTCCGGTCGGGAAGCCCTGCTCGCGCTTCGGCATCGAGTACGGCGCACGGCTCATGCTCTCGACGCCGCCGGCGACGTAGACGTCGCCCTCGCCGGCCTTGATCGCCCTGGCGGCGGCGTTCACCGACGCCAGGCCCGACGCACAGAGCCGGTTCATCGTCACCGCGGCCACGGTGTGCGGAAGACCGGCCAGCAGAGCTGCCATCCGCGCGACGTTGCGGTTGTCCTCCCCTGCCTGATTGGCGCACCCGAGGATCACTTCCTCGATCGAAGCTGGAGCGATCCCCGTGCGCTCGACGAGCGCTCGGATCGGGATCGCCGCGAGGTCGTCCGGCCGCACCCGGCTGAGCGCGCCGCCATGGCGGCCGATCGGAGTACGCACCGCGTCGATCACGACGGCGTCGATCATCGGAGCGCTCCCGGGGACGTTCTTGACCTTCGCAACCTTCGTCGCGTGCTTACAGGATTTCCTAGCGCGAGGAACGCGATGAAGGTTGCGAAGGTCAAGAACGTCCCCGCTCATCGACCGGTATGCACGCTCTCGCGAACCTCATCGCCTTTGCCCCCGTCACGCCTCGTTGAAGCGGACGTACTCGAAGTCGAGGCGCTGCGAATTGATGCCGCGGGCGGGAGGCGCGATCCAGTTCGCGAACTGGCCGGGCGTCCTCACGGGGTTCGTCATCAAGCTCCGAACGTACGCCTCGTCCTCGTCGGACGGCAGCCACTGCGGTTCGTGATGGCGGAAATCGGTCTCGCTCACCTTGCGCCCGTCGGGAGCGAAGAAATAGCCTCCGAAAGTGCCCACGCCGCGATGGAATCGCTCCGACGGCAACCGGAACTCGACGCCGAGATCCGCGACCACCTTGTTCCACTTGTCGACCGCGCCCTGGCAGTCCTCTTCGTAGGCTCTGCGCGTCTGCAGATTGACCGCCATCCGCGGCGCGACCTCGCGCTCGACGATGTGCCCGTCTTCGAAGAGCTCGACGTTGGCCGAGCCTTCGAGCAGTACATGGTCCGGCGTAGCGCTCCTCCTTCGGCCGGCCCTTCAGGCCGCCGCCGAAGTAGTTGGCTGCGTTCGTCGACACCTCGGAGCCGAAGAGGTCGAGCGAGACCGTGTACCAGAAGTTCAAGTAGCGCTGCAGCATGTCGAAGGGGATCGCGCCCTCCTTCCTCGGGTCCTTGCCCTGGCGGCACGAGCTCCGCCGTCCGCTGGACGACCCGCGCGATGCCCGTCTGCCCGACGAACATGTGATGCGCCTCCTCGGTCAGCATGAAGCGGCACGTCCGCGAGAGCGCGTCGAAGGCCGACTCGGCGAGCGACAGCAGCTGGATACTTGCCGTCGCGATCGGTGAAGGTCGTGAACATGAAGAACGAAAGCCAGTCGTCGATCGGCTCGTTGAAGGCCTGCAGGATGCGCGGCTTGTCCGGATTGCCGGAGCGTCGCTGGAGGAGCGCCTCCGCCTCCTCGCGGCCGTCGCGCCCGAAGTACGTGTGCAGCAGGTACACCATCGCCCAGAGGTGCCGCCCTTCCTCGACGTTGACCTGGAAGAGGTTGCGCAGGTCGTAGAGCGACGGGCAGGTGCTTCCGAGCGCGCGCTGCTGCTCGACGGACGCGGGCTCGGTGTCGCCCTGCGTGACGATGAGGCGGCGCGAGCGGGTTGCGGTACTCGCCGGGCACCTCGTTCCACACCGGCTCGCCGATGTGGTCGCCGAAGCCGATCGTCCGATCCGGCTCGGGATCGGCGAGGAAGATGCCCCAGCGATAGTCGGGCATCCTGCACGTAGTCGAAGTGCGCCCAGCCCGCGGCGTCGACGGAGATCGCGGTGCGCAGGTAGACGTCGCTCGCCTGGAAGCCGTCCGGCCCCATCTCGCGCCACCACTCGAGGAAGCCCGGCTGCCACTGCTCGAGCGCGCGCTGCAGGCGCTTGTCGGCGGAGAGGTCGACGTTGTTCGGAATCTTCTCGTTCAGCGAGACGTTGCTCATCGCGGCTCGCGTGCCCGTCAGCTACGTGCGCCGCCAGTCGAACTCGGGGCGCTGGCCCGCCTTGCCGTAGAGCGTGAGCGCGCCCTTCTCGCCGGTCGCGTTCGGGCGCGTGAAGATCCAGTTCTGCCACGCCGAGAGCCGCCCGAAGATCTTGGTCTCGAGCGTCTCCGGCCCGACGAAGCGCAGGCTCGCCTCCATGCCGGTGAGCGCGTCGGGGCTCATCGCCGCGCGCTCCTCGATCGCGAGCCGCACCTCGTCGTCCCAGTCGATGTCGTCGGGAGCGAAGGTGACGAGACCCGCCTCGAGCGCCTCCTCGGCGACCGAATGCGCCCTCGTGCGCGAGAAGCGTCGCGACACGCTCGTCTTCGCCGAAGAACCGCGCCTGCGAGCCGCGACAGGCCCGAGCTCGTCGGGAGGAGCCCGGCGTTCAACGGCGAGAGCTCGATCGTCGGTGGCGTCCCTTCGGACGTCGGCGAGCATGTACGAGCGGTCGGCCGCGAGCGCGAGCTCGAAGAGCGAGCCCGCGAAGGCCGAGCCGGGCTCGATCATCGCGTAGAACGTGCGCGCGGTCAGGTCGATCCGCTTCAGCACGCGCGTCTGCAGAAGCAGGATCTCGCGCACGAGCCAGTGGTCGCGGTGCTCGCGCGAGCGCGCGATCGACGGCGAGGACGGCCGTGGGTCGCCCTCGGTGCGCAGCAAGCACGAGCCCGATCTCGGGCTCGTTCAGGCGCAGGTGGAGGATCGCGTCGTCGAGCTCGCGCCAGGCCGCGATCGCCCATGCGGCCGCGCCGGCCCGCACGAACTCCTCGGGCTCGGAGGGCTGCGACTCCGCGGGAGCACGTACGAGGAGCGTCGCGATCCGCTTCGCCCGGTCGACCGCGAGCGCGACGTAGCGGTACTCGATGCCGTCCGCGCCTCGCGGCGCTCGAGCGGGGGCAGCTCGATGCCCGCCGCCTCTCGGGGTCGGTCGCTCGTCGGCGGCGAGCTCGCGCGCCCGCTCCGCGACGCGCGCCTCGAAACGCGAGCGCGGCACGACCTCGTCGACGAGCCGCCACTCGACCGCGCGCTTGCCGCGCACGCCTTCGGCGGTCGTCGAGAAGAAGTCGGCGTGGTCGCGACGCACCCGGCGCTTGTCGACGACGCGCGTGAGCCCGCCGGTTCCGGGCAGAACGCCGAGCAGCGCGACCTCCGGAAGCGAGACCGCCGACGAGCCGTCGTCGACGAGCAGGATCTCGTCGCAGGCGAGCGCCAGCTCGTAGCCGCCGCCGGAGGCCGTCCCGTTCAGGGCGCAGAGCGTCGCGCACGCTGCGACTCGCGGCAGAGCTCCTCGAGATAGAGGCGCGTCTCGTTCGTGTACTTGCAGAAGTTCACCTTGAAGGGGTGCGAGCTCTGTCCGAGCATGAAGATGTTCGCGCCCGCGCAGAACATCCGGTCGCGAAGGGAACGGATCACCAGTGTCCGCACCGTCGGGTGCGAGAAGCGGATCCGCTGGATCGCGTCGGCGAGCTCGATGTCGACGCCGAGATCGTAGGAGTTGAGCTTCAGCGAGTAACCGGGAACGACGCCGCCGTCCTCGGCGACGTTCATCGCCAGCGTCGCGACCGCGCCCCCCACGTCGAGCTTCCAATGCTGATACCGGGAAGGGTTCGTCTCGAACGCGGATCGCCTGCATCCGCGCACTCTAACCGAGGCCGCCTGAACCGGTCAAGACTTATTTTGCTTGTATGAGGTATCATAGCAGCATTATATTGCGTTACCGTATGGACAACCTCCTCGACGGCCTCGCTCGGGTCGTGCGCGCCCTGCGACAAGATCGGGGTCTCTCGGTCAACGATCTCGCCGCGCGCGCCGGGCTCTCGTCACGCTTCGTGAGCGAGATCCAGGCCGGCCGCGGAAACATCTCGCTCCTGCGCCTCGCGTCGCTCGCGGCCGCGCTCGGAACGACCGTGTCGCGGCTCGTCGCCGAAGCGGAGCGTGACGGCGCATCGCCGAGGATCGTCGCGCTGCTCGGCGTTCGCGGAGCGGGCAAGAGCACGATCGGACCGCGGCTCGCCACACGCCTCGGCATCGACTTCCTCGAGCTCGATCGCCTCGTGGAGGCCGAAGCCGGCCTGTCGCTCGCAGAGATCTTCGCCACACACGGAGAAGAGTACTTCCGCCGTCTCGAAATCGTCGCGCTTCACCGGCTGATCGCCGAGCGGCGGAGCGTCGTGCTCGCGACGGGCGGCGGCATCGTCGACAACGCAGAAGCGTGGACGATTCTCGAGCGGCACACGACTACGGTTTGGCTGCGCGCGAGCCCGCAGACCCACTGGAATCGCGTCGTTCGGCAGGGGGACGCGCGGCCGATGGCAGGACGACCTGGGGCGAAAGCAGAGCTCCGCCGATTGCTGGCGCGAAGAGAGCCGCTGTATCGGCGCGCCGAGCTCCGCGTCGATACGTCCCGGCTCGGCGTCGACGGGAGCGTAGGGTTAATCGCCGGGCGGCTCGACGCCGCCTCCGCGTCCCGCTCGGGAGGGCTCTCGGCTTAACCCTGGGGACGTTCTTAACCTTCGTAACCTTCGTCGCGCGCGACGAAGGTTACGAAGGTTAAGAACGTCCCCGCCGTCAGCTGAGCTTGCAGCTCTTCGTGTGCTCGATCGCGTCGTAGACGCATTCCATCAGGAGCCCCTCGTTCTCGCCGCTTCCCTTTGCGGCGACCCGCAGCGTGGGATCGGCCTCGAGATCGGCGGGATAGACCGCAAAGTGGTACCCGGGCGCAACGCCGAGGTCCACACCGAGGGCCTGCTTCGTGGCCTCGGGCGAGAGCGCGTCGCGTTGGTCGCGCCAAAACTTGCCCTGGCGCTCCTTGTAGGTCCGCTCGGCCTCGATCAGGGCGTCGAGCACCGGTTGCACGCGCGCCGCGAAGGCTTCGCTCTTGCGCTTTTCGGAGCGAGCGCGCAGGTAGGGCGGCGCAATGATCGCGGCCATGAGCACGAGGGTGGCGACGGCGATGAGAAGCGACGTGAGCGCGGTTCGCGACATGCAAGGTTTCCTTTCGCGGAGCTAGTCCAGGTTTCTCGTAGTCACAACAGAGTCTCCGCCTTTCCGCAAACGGAGAAGTCCGCGATCAGTGCGTGTGACGGGCATGCGAATGACCATGCGCGTGGCTCCGCCTCTTGCCGTGCGAATGTTGGTGAGAATGCGCGGGCCCGCTCGGCGCCGCCTCTGCCGGTGGCGGTTCGCCGCGCTTCCTTCGCAGCTCCTCCTTCGCGGCGACCCCGTCGTCGAATTGCGCGCCACGGCCCCGCACGTGCGCCACGAAGCGCTCCGCCGACTTGGAGTCCATGTGACAGAGGAGCGGGACCTGGGGGTATTGCAGGCAGAGCGGTCGTTCGGGCTTTGCGGGCACAGCGGCAGAGGCGACGTGCGGCCTTCCATCGGAGCGGCCCCCGCGCGCCGCGATGGAAAACGCGGAGCTGACCCGCGGCGCACGGTGCCGGCAGCGCGGGCACGTCCCCGGCCGCCGCGCTCCGCGCAGCGGCTCGAGCGCCTCGAACGTCAGCCGGCAACTCGGGCAGTGATATTCGTAGAGGGGCATCGCGGCTCATTCGATCGGCGTCGGGGCGTGGGGTAGCTCCGCCCAATCCTCGGGATCGTGGCTGATCCAGATCGTCGCTTCGTGCATGTCGCGGATCGCCTTCAGCCGCTTGATCGACAGCGTGGCCTGAACCGGATCGGTGTCGAGCGGCATCGTCGCCTCGGCGTCGAGCGCGGCGCGCAAGTGCGTGGTGTCGCCACAGAGGACGATCTTGCGGTTCGGCAGCCGAACGAAAAGCGAGGACTCACCCGGTGTGTGCCCCGGCGTCTTCAGCAGGTGAAGACTGCCATCGCCGAATAGGTCGAAATCTCCGTCGAGCTCGAGCCAGTCGAAGCCACGCGTCGGAACGAAATCCTCGAAGATGAACGCCCAGCGCCGGTCTGGATCGGGCCAATACGCGTAGCGCAGCTCGTTCGCCATGATCAGGAACTTGGCCTTCGGGAACATGAACATCCCGCCCGAGTGGTCGAGGTGGAGGTGAGACACCACGACGTACTTCACGTCCTCGAGCTTGTAGCCGAGCGCCTTCACCTGATTGTCGACCGTACGCTCGCGCGGATAGCTGATGGGAAAGTGACGAGCGATCTCACCCCAATAGCCGACGGCGTCATCGACCACCTTGGGATGACATCCGGTGTCGAAGAGCACGAGTCCCTTCGGGTGCTCGATCAGGTACGAAGGAGTCGGCACCGTGACGAGGCTCTGATCGCCGCCTTGCATCAGCAACGAACGGGGCACGGTGAGCTCGGCCCCCGGAAGCGCCCACATGCGTCTTACCTTTCCTTCGGCCATGGCTCTCTCCTTTGCGGTTCGTTGCTCCGCCGCGCGGGTACGGAACGTCGCGCCCCCCTGGCACGCAGCGGAACGATCTTATCGCTCCGCGCGGAGCTGTACGAGAGGCAAGGCTCTCGTCGCGCGGTCGACCTGGCGCTCGCGACGAGCGCCCCGCGCGTGTAATGGATCGGGACATGAGAATCTGCCTATGCCGACGAGGAGCCACTCGCATCCTCGAGACTCTCCGCGCGGAGCTTCCGGATGACGAGGTCCTCGAATGCTCGCCGGAGGAAGTTCGGGACCTCGCCGCCACGGTCAACGTCTTGGTGCCGCTCGTCAGTCCGGTAGGCGAAGAGCTGCTCGCCTCGCCGAGCGTGCGCCTCGTACAACAGTTCGGCGCCGGACTCGACGGCGTAGACGTCGATTCGGCGTCCCGCCATGGCGTCTACGTCGCCAACGTCCCGAGCGGTGAAACCGCCAACGCCGATTCGGTCGCAGAGCTCGCCGTTTTTCTAATGATCGCACTCGCGCGGCGGTGGACTCGCGCTCAGGAGAGCTTGCGCGCCCGCCGCATCGGCGCGCCGATTGGGACGACCCTCAAGGGGAAGACCGTCGCAATCATCGGCTTCGGCGGCATCGGACGCGCCCTCGCGCAACGCCTCCGTGCGTTCCGCGTCCGGGTGGTTGCAGTTTCTCGACGTGGCCCGCGGGGCGCCGAGACGGGCGCCGATCTCCACATGCCAGCGTCCGAACTGCATGCGGCTCTCGAGCTTGCAGACTTCGTCGTCGTCGCCACGCCGCTTCAGGCGGAGACTCGCGGCCTGATCGGCCGCGACGCCTTCGCTCACATGAAACCGGGGGCCTTCCTCGTGAACGTCGCGCGGGGCCCCGTGGTCGACCGCGACGCCCTGCTCGAAGCGCTCCGCTCGGGAAGGATCGGCGGAGCGGGGCTCGACGTCTTCTGGGAAGAGCCCCCCGATCCGGCGGATCCGCTGTTTTCCTACGAGGTCGTCGCGACACCGCACGTGGGCGGCGCCACCGACACGTCGCTTCAGGACATCGCCCGCGAAGTTGCCGCAAACGTGAACCGGCTGAGGCGCGGCGAAGTCCCGCGAAACTGCGTCAATGCGTCGTCGATCGACGCGGTGTCGCTGCGTGCGAAGCGGGATGCCAGCCATCAAAGTGCGGAAGTGCCATAGCGATGGCCAAGCGAGTGGACCCGCGACTCGCGGGCATCCTCAGGACCCTGCGGGCGGAGGGGAGTCCGCTCCGGCAGAGCGGCGTCACGCTGGTCGTCGACTTCGTGCTCGCACGGCCGCTCCGCGATTTCGTCGACCGGGAGGGATTGATCCAGCTCCTCGTCGATTCGCTGCGGTCTGAGGGCGTCGTTCGAATGCTTCGAGATCGCGTCCCGGGAGCGTGGAGGCGACACGTGCGACGGAGCCGCGACCAACGCCTGCCGCTCGGAGCAGCCTTTGCGGAAGATGTCCGCGCTCGACTCCGCGAGGTCATCACCGGAACACCGCCGCCCCCCGCACGCTGGACGCGCGCGGCGGTCGATCCCGTCCTCGTCCGCAAGCTCGTCGCGCCCGCGCTGCAAGACGTCCTCCTCGCGTTCACGCGGCGGCTGCCGCTTCCCGGCTTCGGCACGGGCGAAAGGTCGTGGCCGGGCATCGGCGCCGTGGCCGCTCTCGGCAACCGCGTGCGGGAAGAGTTCGAAAGGCGCGCCGGTCAAGTCGCGGACGCGGGCCGGGCGGTCCTCAGCGGCATCGGGCTCGACGTGGAGGGACAGATCGAGGCGGCCACGCGCGAGTTCAGCCAAACGGCCGAACGCGGCTTTCGCGAAGCGCTGGCGAAGCGGATCGCGACCGCGGAGGGTCGCGCTCTTCTCGGCGAGATCCAAGGGCAGGTGCTCGACCGCCTCCTCGCGGCCCGCTTCGACGAGCTCCACGAGGACGTGGAGAGCCTTCCCTGGAGCGAGCTCGCAGAGCTCGCCGCTCCAGTGCTCGATCACCTCCGCAGGCAGCCCTTCGCGGGCCGCGCGCTCCGCGAGGAAGTCGACGCGTGGCTCGCCGCCGACGGTGCGCGGCCCCTGCGCGCCCTGCTCGACGAGGTCGGGCTCCTCGCTCCCGTTCGACGGCATGCTCTCTCGCGCGCCGACGAGCTGGCACGCAAGCTCTTTTCGAGCGCCGGCTTCGCGCGATGGCTCGGCGAGCTGCTCGGGTCCGCCGACTAAATTCTGACCTTGCCCAGGCGGAGCGCGTTCGCGATCACCGATACGGAGCTCGCGCTCATGGCCGCGGCAGCGATCATCGGGCTCAGCAAGATGCCGAATACGGGATAGAGAACACCGGCCGCAACCGGCACGCCGAGCGAGTTGTAGACGAAGGCGAAGAAGAGGTTCTGCGTGATGTTACGGAGCGTCGCCCGGCTCAACCTCCGCGCCCGGACGATGCCGCGCAGGTCTCCCTTGACGAGCGTCACGCCCGCGCTTTCGATCGCGACGTCCGTCCCGGTGCCCATCGCGATCCCGACCTGTGCCTGAGCCAGCGCCGGGGCGTCGTTGATCCCGTCTCCCGCCATGGCGACGACCCGTCCCGCCTCTTGCAGTCTCTTCACCGCCTGCGCCTTCTGGTCCGGCAGAACCTCGGCCACGACCTCGTCGATTCCCAGGCGGCGGCCGACGGCGTTCGCCGTCGTCGCGTTGTCGCCGGTCAACATCACGAGTCGTATCCCCTCCTCGTGGAGCTCGCGGATCGCGGCCGGGGTGGTCTCCTTGATCGGGTCGGCGACTCCGAGGAGGCCGGCGATCCGGCCGTCCACCGCGACGAACATGACCGTCTGTCCCTCGCGGCGAAGCTCGTCCGCCCGGCGTGCGAGATCGCCGGTCTCCACGCCGAGTTCCTCCATGAGCGCGCGGTTGCCGAGCGCGACCGCCCGGCCGTCGACCGTTCCTCTCACCCCTTTGCCGGTAATCGATGCAAAGGCCGTGGCGTCGGCGGGCGCGACGTTCCTCGCGGCCGTTCCTCGAACGATCGCCGTCGCGAGCGGGTGCTCGCTGCCGCGCTCGAGGGTCGCGGCCAGCCGCAGGAGCTGTGTCTCTTCCCATCCCGCGGCCGGCACGACGCTCACGAGCTCCGGCTTTCCGACCGTCAGCGTGCCGGTCTTGTCCACGACCAGCGTGTCCACCGCGCGCATGACCTCGATCGCCTCGGCATTCTTGAACAAGACCCCGAACGAAGCGCCCTTGCCGGTTGCGACCATGATGGACATCGGAGTGGCCAAGCCGAGCGCACAGGGACACGCGATGATCAGGACGGCGACCGCATTGATCAGGGCATGCGCGAAGCGCGGGGCCGGACCCGCGACGGCCCATGCCACGAACGTGACCGCCGCGACGGCGACGACCGTCGGCACGAAGTAGGCGGCGACCGCATCCGCGAGCCTTTGAATGGGGGCCCGGCTCCGCTGCGCCTCGGCGACCATCTGGACGATCCGAGCGAGAAGCGTCTCCGCTCCCACACGCTCTGCCCTCATGACGAAGGAGCCGGTGCCGTTGACGGTCGCTCCGATGACCCGATCTCCGCTCCGCTTCTCGACCGGGATCGGCTCTCCCGTGATCATCGACTCGTCGAGCGTGCTCTGGCCCTCGAGGACGAGACCGTCGACCGGGACCTTTTCACCCGGACGAACGCGAAGCCGATCGCCCGGACGAACGCGCTCCAGCGGGACATCCTCGTCCCGGCCGTCGTCGAGCAAACGCCTCGCGGTCGTCGGGGCGAGGCCGAGGAGCGCCCGGATCGCCGCGCCGGTGCGGCTCCGCGCGCGGAGCTCCAGGACCTGCCCGAGAAGGACGAGCGTGACGATCACCGCCGCCGCCTCGAAATAAACTGCGACCTCGCCGCGTTCGCCTCGGAACGACGCCGGGAAGAGATCCGGGACGAGCGCCGCCACGGCGCTGTAAACGTAGGCCACGGCGACGCCGAGGCCGATCAGCGTGAACATGTTGAGGCGCTTCCCGACCACCGATTGCCAACCACGGACCAGAAAGGGCCACCCGCCCCACAGCACGACCGGCGTCGCGATCACGAGCTCGAGGAAGGAAAGCCGCCGGGCAGAGATCATGCGCATGAGCGAAAGACCGGGAATGAGGTCGCTCATGGCGAGCGCGATCAGCGGCAGGGTGAGCACCGTGCTGACCCAGAACCGTCGCGTCATATCCGCGAGCTCGGGGTTCGCCTCTTCTACGAGGGTCGCCCGAACGGGCTCCAGCGCCATGCCGCAGATCGGGCAGGTGCCCGGCTCCGCGCGGCGGATCTCCGGGTGCATCGGGCAGGTGTAGAGGCGGCCCTCCACCTTCGCCGCAGACCCCTCACCGACGACGAAGCTCCGCGGCGACTGCCGAAACTTCGCGCGGCAGCGTTCGCCGCAAAAGAAGTACGCCTCACCCGCGTACTGTTCCCGGATGGGCGCGTCCGCGGCCACCTTCATACCGCACACGGGGTCGATCTCTCGTGGCTCCGCCCTGACCTCGAGATCTCGATCGCCGTCGGTATGCGGGTCGTCCATGGGACGCTCGTGGATCCTCGTGTACGCGCCGCCATGTTGTCCCAGAGGCTCGACTCTCACAACATCGCGAACGCGGCGCGAGTTGACCAGCCGGACCCGAAGCATACAATCCCGACCATGAGCCCAGCGCTTGCGATGACATCGGGAAACCCCGTCCTCAGTGCCGAGACGTTCCGAGCCGCGCCTGCTGTCGCGCGCGGCGATGTGATGACGATCGAAGGGACCGTCAACAAGACGGCGATCTCGCTCGCGATCCTCTTCGTAGCGGCGACGTGGGTCTGGACGATCGGCGCCGGCGATCCGCGCGTCGGCGGGCTCCTCGTGCTCGGCTTGATCGGCGGGGGTGTGACGGCTCTTGCGACGGTCTTCAAGCAGCCCTGGGCCCCGTACACGACCCCGGCCTACGCAGCGTTCGAGGGCCTTGCGCTGGGCGGGATCTCGACCGCTTTCGACGCGCGATATCCGGGAATCGCCAGCCAGGCGATCTTCTTGACCTTCGGCACACTCGGTGGGCTGCTGCTCGCGTACCGCTCCGGGCTCGTCCGGGCCACCGAGAAATTCAAGCTCGGTATCTTCGCCGCGACGAGCGGCATCGCGCTTCTCTACCTCATCGGCTTCGTCCTGAGCTTCTTCGGCACGGGGATCCCGCTGATCCACGGAAGCGGAACGGTGGGGATCCTTTTCAGCCTTTTCGTCTGCGGCGTGGCCGCCCTGAACCTCGTGATCGATTTCGACATGATCGAGCAGGCGGCGGCTCGCGGGGCCGCGAAATACATGGAATGGTACGGCGCCTTCGCGCTGCTCGTCACGCTCGTCTGGCTCTACCTGGAGATCTTGCGCCTGCTGTCGAAGCTTCAGGAAGAGCGGCGGTAATGGCTTTCCGGAGGCGCGAGCGGGCGAGGCGACAGCGCGGGGGCTGCGGACACTGGGACGCGTCGCTCGACGGCGGCGAGCTGGCGATCGAAGCGCGCCTGCTCGCGCGCCAGTCCGAGCGCGTTACGAAGGGTCCGGCCAAAGCCGGAGAACGATTCGAGCCGGCCATGGAATGCTTCCGAAGCGAGCCAGCCGATCAACCGCCAGAGGGGCAGCATCTCCTGGGGACGGCTCTCGCGGTCGAGCACCGACAGGACCCGCGCGTGCATCGCTTCGCTCTTCTGGAGACGGCGGTATACCAGTCGCGTGAACGGACTGTTGTAGCTGCCGCAGCCCATGTCCGCGGCCATACGATAGAGCCCGATCGAGTCCGCGTCCCTGCGACGCCAGTACCTCTCGTAGGCATGCTCGCTGCCGTCGACGATTGCCTCGGCGAGCGCAAACGCGTCCCGCAGAGCATCGGTGATGCCAAGGCCTGGTGTCGGGTCGAGGTGAAGCCCCGCGTCTCCGACGAGCGCCCATCCCGGGCCGACGGCACGTTTGACGAAGAAGCGGAGCCCGGCGAGCCCGATGGCCGGCGTCGCCTGGCGTGCCCCTTCGAGGAGCGGCGCCGTCAACGCTCCCGCTCTCAAGTAGGCAAGCAGCTCTCCGTCCGGGTCGCGCCGCCACGGCTCGATCGCATCGCGGGGCGCGAGGCCCGCCATCAGTAGGAGCCCCGAATCGGTTTGGAAGACGGCGCGGGCGCCGTCTCCCTGCATGTGGATGCACATCCCCCAGTCGTACCGAGGATCGGTCGAGAAGAGCGGCGTCTCCTCGAAGTAGGCCCAGTACGCGCCGTGTGGGCTCGTATCCTCGACATAGGCTGGTGCACCGACCAGCCGAGCGATCGTCGAGTTGCGGCCGTCGGCGCCGACGACCAGTGGAGCACGGAGGTCGTGCTCGCCTGCGGCGTCGCGCACACGAACGCCGGCGACACGGTCGCCGTCGTGGACGAGCGCGATGACGGTCGTGCCCGGCCGGACGTCAATTCCGGCGTCGACGACGGCCCGCTGCAGCACCGGATCGAGCTTCAGCCGTCTCGGACATCGGGCGTCGTGCGCGTCGTCGGAGAGATCGACTCGCAGATACGCATCCTCGACTTGCATCCGCAGAGCGAGGGCGCGGGGCGCCAGCGCGCGGACCGCGTCGCCGAGGCCGAGGCGATCGAGCAGCCGCATCCCGTAGGGCTGGATCGCGTGCGTCGAGAACGGCTGATCCGTGTAGAGCTGGTCACGCTCGAGCGCGATGACTTTCACCCCCGCTCGATCGAGTGCGAGCGAAAGCGGTGCGCCCGCACACCGCAGCCCCACCACGATGCAATCCGCGTCCGCCACGCGTTTTCGAGATTATCAGGACGAGAGCCCGGTAGCACGAGAGACAGAATCTTTGAGTGGGCCCTCGTCTCGGCAGAATGCTCGGCGATACGAAATGTGCGCTCGGTTTCGCTCGGGCCGTACTCGGGTCGATCGAAACCGAGCGCAACCGCGCGGAGCGCGGAAGGCGACGACTCGCGGGGGTCGTCTATTGCGTTCCGGAGGTTGGCTCGCGCCGCTCAGGTCGCGACGACCATGAGCCGGAACGCCGAGGGGTCGGCCGCCTTGCCGGTGCCGGCGCGGGCGATCAGCTGATCCTCCGCCGGCACCACGCTCCGGAGCTCCGGTATCACCTCGTTCGCGAAGGTGCGCATGCTGTGCTCGGCGACGTCGTACGGCATGCCGCCGTAGCTGAAGACACCGACGAACGCCTCCGCGCCGGTCTTTCGCTGGGTGTTCATGATCTTCTCGTAGCACTGTTCGGGCGTGCCGTAGACCTGCAGGTTGAGAAAGAACTCCACCATGGCGTCGACGCCGCCGGGAGCCGAGGCGTTCTCCTGCATTTCCTTGTACGCCTCGTAGCCCTTCATCTTCGTCAGGTGATCGCCGATGAGCTCGTAGTGGCGCACCACCGAACGCCAGTACTCGGCGATGTACTTTCGGCCGAGCTCCTCGGCGCGGCCGGCGTCCTCGTCGCAGAACGTCCAGCCGGCGACGATCGGCGGCGGGGCATCCGTTCCGTTCACCTCGCTGAAGACGCGGCGGTAGTCGCCGAGCTCGTTCAACACCATTTCCCAGGGCTTCTGTGGGATGATGAGCAGGCCGATACCGAGCCTCGCCATGATCTGCGAAGACTCCGGAGATACGGCGGCCGCATAGGTTCTGCCGCGGAACGATTTGAACGGCCGTGGCCGCAGGTCTCGTCGCATCTGCTTGTAGTACTTGCCCGAGAACTCCACGTATCCACGCTCGAGCCCCTCGAGGATGATCTGAGACGCCTCGACGAAGCGCTCGCGGCTCTCCTCTTGGTTCACGCCGAACCCTTCGAACTCGACGCGGCCTAGCCCCCGGCCGAGCCCGAGGATGAAGCGTCCGTTCGACATGTGGTCGAGCATCGTCACCTGCTCCGCAACCCGCACGGGGTCGTGCCACGGCAGCACCACGACCATCGAGCCGAGCTGGATTCGCTGCGTGCGCGCCGCCATGTAGGTGAGGTAGAGGAGCACGTCGGGGCACATCGTGTAGTCCGTGAAGTGGTGCTCGACGCCCCACAAAGACTCGAAGCCGAGCGGCTCGGCGAGGTCCGCGAAGCGCAGCTCGTTGCGGTAGACGTTGCGGTCCGTTCGTCCCGCACCTTGACCCTGAAAAACCACCGCCATTCCGATATGCATTGCGACTCTCCTTTCCGGCGGCTGAGCCTTCTACCGCCGCGCCTGCCGGCTTCGTCTGATCAGTAAAGCACGATTTTCCGCTGATGTGACAAGACGGGAAGCCATGCGCCGGCAGGCCGACGTTTCCGTCGGGCGCCGACGCCGGGCGCCGGTCATGACCGTGCTCTCACCTCTCGCTCGATTTGCGCCGCGTACTTCCCGACCGCCGCCTCCCGGAGCTTGGGCAGGTGCTGGGTCGGGAAGAGATCTCGCGTCGCCCGGTATTCGCGCAAAACCTGACGGGCGACCGTGATCTTGTGCACCTCGGTCGGGCCGTCGGCGAGCCCCATGTGAAAGCTTTGGATGACCTGCTCGACGAACGGCATCTCGTGCGTCGTTCCAAGCGAGCCGTGCAGGTGCAGCGCGCGCGCCGCGACGTCGTGGAACACCTTCGGCATGAGGGCCTTCACCGCCGCGATGTCCTTGCGAACCTTGCGGTAGTCCTTGTACCGGTCGATTCGCCACGCCGTGCGGAGGACGAGCAGGCGAAACTGCTCGATCTCCATCCACGAGTCCGCGATCTTCTCCTGAACCATCTGCTTGTCCGCGAGCAGCGAGCCCTGCGTCGTTCGCGACTGCACCCGCTCGCACATCATGTCGAAGGCCTTGCGGACCTGCCCGATCGTGCGCATCGCATGGTGGATGCGGCCGCCGCCGAGCCGGGTCTGCGCCACGACGAACGCGCCGCCGCGCGGGCCGAGCATGTGGTCGCGGGGTACGTGCACGTCCTCGTAGCGCACGTAGCCGTGGCTACCTTCTCCCTCGTGCAGGCCGACCGCCATGTTGCGCAGGATGCGGAATCCGGGCGTGTCGCTCGGCACGATGAACATGGACATGCGCTCGTAGGGCGGCGCGTCGGGATCCGTCACCGCCATCACGATCAAGAAGGACGCGACATGTGCGTTCGAAGAAAACCACTTGTCGCCGTTGATCACCCACTGGTCGCCGCGCAGCTCGGCCCTCGTGGTGAAGACCTTCGGGTCGGCCCCGCCCTGCGGCTCGGTCATCGAGAAACACGAGACGATCTCGTTCTCGAGCAGCGGCCGCAAGAACCGCTCCTTCTGCTCCGGCGTGCCGTATTTCGCGAGAATCTCGGCGTTGCCCGAATCGGGGGCCTGGCAGCCGAAGACGATCGGGCCGAAGCGCGAGCGGCCGAGAATCTCGTTCATCAGCGCGAGCTTCACCTGACCGTAGCCCTGGCCCCCGAGCTCGGGCTCGAGATGGCACGCCCAGAGCTTGTGTTTCTTCACTTCTGCTTGAAGCGGGCGCACGAGGGCGTTCCGCGCCGGATTCCGTACGTCGTAAGGGTTGCCGAGCACGTGGTCGAGCGGCTCGACCTTCTCACGCACGAATCCCTCGACCCAGTCGAGCTCCTTCTGAAATTCGGGTTCCGTCTCGAAGTCCCAACTCATTCAAGCACCTCCTCTAGAGGTTGTTTCTCCTTCTGAATCAGAGGGCCGCCTCGGGCCGCGAGGCGCCGGACCCCGCCGGCTTTCGGACCTTGCTCCCGCCGAGCGTCGCGGCCTTCATCTCATCGAAGGAATCCTGCAAGCACTTCGCGTAGAAGCCCGGATCGGGCATCAGCTTGCGACACGAGGTGGCCGCGATCGTGATCTGCCCGCAGTAGCTGAACACCGGGTGGATGAGACCCAGGCCGTCACCGATCGGTCCCATTCCGTAGGTCGTGACCATGCGCGCGCCACAGAAGTAGAGCGGCTTTTGCGGACCCGGAACGTTGGTGACCACCGTGTTGAAGAACGGGTTTGCGGTGTTCGCGAGGTTGAAGCGCGAATACAGTCGAGCCGCCAAGCCGGCCAGGGACGAGGGAATGAATTGGCCGTAGTCCGTGAGGAACCGCGCGCCGACCGCTTGCGTCAACGCCTTCGACTGAACCGCTCCCTCGTGCACGGCGCTCAGCCGCTCCACCGGATCGCCGATCTCGGTATGCAGCGGGACGACCATCGCGCTCACTTGGTTCCCTCCCGTTCCGCGCTGCTCCTGCGTGCGAACCGAGATCGGCGCCATGGCGAGCAGCGACTCGCGAGGAAGCTCCTTCTTGCTATTCAGGTACTCGCGAAGCGATCCGCCGCAGACCGCCAGAACGACGTCGTTCACGGTCGCGCCCTTGACGGCGTTCTTCATCGCGCGAATCGTCTCGAGGTCGAAAGAGCGCCCGTCGAGCACGCGGTGCGCGGTGACCGGGCCGTTGAACCGGGTGCGCGGCACCGGCGCCGGAGTCTTGAACTCCCGTGCCTGAAGCTCCTGCCGCAACCTTGCCATGGCGGGAAACGATTCCCCCATGACCCGCGAGAGTCGGAACGGATAGATGACGTTGTTGAACATCGTCCGCGTGAAGAGCTCCGTCGTGCCCGGCACCACATCGGGAGACCACGAATCTTTCGGCGGCTGAGGCTCGGCGTCGGGCTCGAGGTCATGCAGCGCCGCGATGATCTCGGCACCGGTGACACCGTCGATGGCCGCATGGTGGATCTTGAAGACGATCGCGAAGCTACCCTTCGGTAGCTCCGGAACGTTGTCGAGCCCCTCGATCACGTAGACTTCCCACAGCGGGTGATTGTGATCGAGAGGCCGTGAGTGCAGCCGAGCCGCCTGGATGCAGAGCTGGCGCCAATCGCCGGGCTTTGGCAGCGCGATGTGCCGAACGTGGAACTCGAGATCGAAGTCGGGATCTTCGATCCAGTAGGGATGGTCGAGGTTGAGCGGCACGTAGGCGAGCCGCTGCCGGAAGCATCGCGCGAGGTGCAGCCGCTTCTCGAAGTTCGCGAGGATCCCTCGGAACGTGACCTTCGCGCCGGGCGCGGTCGATTGATCGTAGATCATGATGCCGCCGACGTGCATGGGCGCGTTGGCCGTCTCGAAATAAAGAAACGACGCATCGAGGCCGGTGAGTTGCTGCATGGCGTTACCTCCTGCTCCCGCCATCAAAATCCCGTTGCGGGGGAAATTTCAACTGGCCGCTCGTGAGCTTCCTCGACGTGGCTCGCGTCGCGGTATCGGTGCGCGCGGTCTTCCCGCTCAGTCCCCGCCGGCGAAGAACTCCTTCGCCGTGCGAACGAAGCGCTCGATGTCGCTTCGATCCACGTCCAGGTGCGTCACCAGCCGGATCGTTCCCTGGCCCCTCACCAAGATGTCACGCTGCTTGAGGTAATCGCGCAGCCGCTGGGATCGCCGCGGCTCGACGGTGACGTGGACCATGTTGGTCTGCGCGCCGCCCGCAACAACGCTCACACCGTCGATCGACGCAAGACCTTCGGCGAGCGCACGCGCATTCTCGTGGTCCTGCGTCAAGCGCTCGACGTTGTGCTCGAGCGCGTAGATCCCCGCAGCCGCCAAAACCCCCGCTTGGCGCATCCCACCGCCGAGCACCTTGCGCCAGCGGCGCGCCTTGGCGATCAGGCCGCGCGAGCCGCACAGCACCGAGCCCACGGGCGCCCCGAGACCCTTGGATAGGCACACCGATACCGAGTCGAAGTGTCGGCTGATCTCGGTGACGGCGACGCCGAGCGCGACCGCCGCGTTGAAGATGCGCGCGCCATCGAGATGGAGCCCGAGCCCCTTCGCCGCGGCGAATTCGCGCGCGCGTCTCAGGTAGTCGAGAGAGAGGACTTTGCCGGCCTGGGTATTCTCCAGGCAGAGGAGCCGGGTCTTTGCAAAATGCGGATCGTCGGGCTTGATTGCGGCCTCGACCCGGCCAAGGTCGAGCGAGCCGTCCGGCTCGTAGTCGAGCGGCTGTGGTTGGATGCTGCCGAGCACCGCCGCTCCGCCGCCTTCGTACTTGTAGGTGTGGCCTTGCTGGCCGACGATGTACTCGTCGCCGCGCTCGCAATGGGACAGGAGCGCCAGCAAATTACTCTGGGTGCCGCTGACGACGAACAGCGCAGCCTCGGTGCCGAGCATCTCGGCGGCCATCGCTTCGAGACGGTTGACGCTCGGATCCTCGCCGTAGACGTCGTCTCCGACCTCCGCCGCGGCGATGGCGGCGCGCATCCCGGGCGACGGCCGCGTCACCGTGTCACTGCGGAGATCGATCACCTTCATCGACTGGTTACCGGCGGCAGACGAAGATCGTGTTCTGGGGTCCTGGCGCCTCCAGGGCGTCGACGGACCGGAAGCCGGCCTCGGCGAAGAAGCGCCGCGCCGTCTGTTCGCCCCAGGCGGTGCCGAGCCCCGCGCCGCCCTCGGCGAGCGAGACCGTCATGCAGTGAAGGACGCTCACGCCGTACATCCACGGCGCAAACGGATTCCGAGCGTTGTCTTCGAGATTGCTCGAGGTCCTCGGCTCGACCGCGAGGTAGGTCCCTTCGGGAGCGAGCGCCTCGGCCGCGCTCCTCAAAACGCCCGCCGGGTCCCGCTGATCGTGGATGGCGTCGAACGACGTGATCAGATCGAATTTCGACCCCGCCGGCAGCCGAGTCACGTCGACGATCTCGAACCGCGCGTTCGAGAGGCCCATCGCCCGCGCCTCGGCGCGAGCCCTCTCGATCGCATCCTCGGCGATGTCGTACCCGACGAAGTCCGACGATGGGTATTCCCGCGCCATGAGGTTCACCGCGTGGCCGGTTCCACAGCCGAGGTCGGCGACGCGGATTCCCGCGCCTAGCCGCTCGGGAAGCCCCTCGACGGCCGGCAGGAAGCTCTTGATCAGCAGTCCGTCGTAGAGGAGCCGCCACGAGGCGTCCATGTACTCGGTGAAGTCCGGCCGGAATTCCGAATACGGCACTCCCCCGCCGCTTCGGAAACAGTCGACGACGGCGGGCAGGCGCTTCGCGAGCATCGCCAATCCCTGGCTGTTCGCGGCGAGGTTTCGGCTGGATGTCCCCGTGAGGCAGACCGCGTGCTCGGCAGGCAGCACGAACGTCTGCGCGGCGGGATCGTAATCGATGATGCCGCCGGTCACCATGGCGCCGAGCCATTCGCGAACGTAACGCTCGTTGAGGCCGGCTCGTTCTGCGAGCTCCGCGCTCGTCGACGCCCCCTTCGCCGCCGCCTCGAAGAGCCCGGTTCGGTGGCCGACATCGACCATCAGCGAGAGCATACCGCTCGTGTAGTGGCCGAATAGCTTTCGCGCGAAATCCTGGACACGTTTCCGATCGAGCGCCTGTTCCATGCGGCCTCCCGGGGGCAGACGATCCCGACGTTCGCCCCTCATTCCGACAAAACGACCAGCTCCGTGGCTACCGGGCTCACGGCAGCGAGACACTACCACGACGAAAGTCTCGGCGCTCCAGCCTCGATCCGAAATTTCGTCGGTGATGAAACGCGTCGAGCTCGCGCCTCGCTTGTCCGTCACGCGCCAAGTCATCCATCAAGCGGCGCGAGACGCTCGCGAAGATCCTTGCGCTCCAGGCGCCGCAGCACGGACTCCCGCACCTGACGAACGACCGGCCGGCGCCGACTCGGGTCCATGGCGTTCGAGCCCCGGGGTCGCGGGCGCTCCGTCCTGCCCGACGGCGCCGTGCACGCCGCCCTGGAAATCCGCCTGCTGCCCGAACGCCTTGAGGGGAGGGAGCGACGCGTCGGCGAGCGCGCCCGGGCTGATGAACAGCCAGCCGCCCGCTGCGACCTCGATGAGCTCGGTCGCCGCCCAGTCGCGGCGGGGCCCGGCCATGCCGAAAGGCGTGATCGTGGTGACGACGAGGCGCGGATTCACCCGGGAGAGGCGTTCGTAGGTCAGGCCACGCTCCTCGATCGAGCGCGGCGAACCGCTGACCAGAAGCACGTCGGCGACGCCCGCGAGCTCGTGGAAGCGATCGACGTCGGCGGAGCGGGACCAATCGACGATGACGCTGCGCTTGGCCTGGTTCAAATAGAGGTGGAGCCCCGACCGCTCGGGGTGAACGTCGCCGCGCGGGAATGGAGGCCGCCATCTCGCCGGATCGCCTTCTGGAGGCTCGACCTTCACCACGTCGGCGCCGAGATGGCCGAGGAGCTTCGCCGCGTACGGCGCCGCGACCAGCTCGCCGCATTCGAGGATGCGGATGCCACGGAGCGCTCCCAAGGTCTCTACCTCCGTCCCGCCGAATCCAACACCGTCGCAGGGCGGAAAGCCAGAGGTCCCGTTCAGCGGCCGAGATCCATCTCGCGGACGTCTGACGCTACGGTGATGAAGCGAAGATACTCGGATCCCAGAAGCGCGTCCGGTCAAAACTCGAGTCGCAACGATTCTCGCTCCAACGTCACAGTTTGCTGACGTCGACTCTCCGACTGTCCCTCTTGTACGGAGCCGGGGCAACCTTGGCGCGGATCTCCTTCTGCGGCTCGCCGGGGTTGCCCCAAACGACCGTGACGTCGGTGCCGGGTTCGCCGTGCTCGACGTCGATCACGCAGAGCGAGAGCATCTGGCGGAAGTAGTAGCTGTAGCCCCGGGAGGTCGCCACACCGACGAGCTTCCCGTCCTTGAGGACCTTGTCGGCGTACATGAAGCCCCGCTGATCGCGCGGCATCTCCATGTAGTGGTAGGGCTTGCCCTGACGGAAGAGCGAGGCGTAGACGTCGACCACGTCGTCGGCATTCCAAACGAGCGTCCTCATCGTCCGCTTCGGGTGTGCGACCTCGACCTCCAAGTGCCTGTCGTCCGATGAAGTCGTGGTCGAACTTGATCGTTCTTCGCCCAGCCGAGCTCGACCGGGCTCCGGTACCAGGCGCTGACGTCGTCGGCCTCGAAGCTGCCCGCGAGGTTGAAGGTTGCCGCGTACGCGGGCATGGCCGCCTTGAACTCCTGGAAATACTCCTTCATGTCTTCGCCGAATATCGCGGGCAAGTAGTCGGTCACGATCGTCGGGAAGCACGCCTCGAGGTGGTTGATGAAGACGGCGCGCCCACCGAGTCGGCGGATCCCGAACTCCTTCCCGGCTTCGACGATGGCATCGTAGATCTCACCGGCGTACGCGCTCGGGCCCTGCAGCTCGTAGCCGAGCTCGCCTGCCATGCCCTGGCGCAGCGCCCACACTTCACGGCCGTCGATGTGGATCTTCCCCGAGTGCATGAAGGCGATGTCGCGGACGCTCCGACCCGCGGCCTTCTCGACGACGTACACGGCGTTCGGACCCGAGACCTGAAAGTTGAACCAGTCGTCCGCCTCCGAGATCGCGTCGTAGCACCCGTGCCGCAACCTGTAGTCGACCCAGAAGCCTCCGCGGCCGAACAACATGAACTCTTCTTCGCCGAGCCGGCTGAGGATGCCCTCGTGGATCACCTTCCCATCGTCATTGCAGTGGATGACGTGCTTGGCCTGACCGACGGCGAACTTCGTGAAGCTGTTGACCGAGACGTCCGAGAAGAGCTTCAGGACGTCGCGTCCCTTGAAGCGACGCTCCCAGAGGAAGGACCAGTCGCCGATGTAGCACGTCTCCTTCCAAGACATGCTCTCGTCGATCCAGTCCGTGTACTCGGGCTGCCCCCACCGAACCGTGAAGTAGCCCTCCGGCGTGGTCCGCATTTGCTGGGGCGTGACGGTCATTTGAGCTTGCCGGTCAGCGCCGATCGCCCTCCTGCCAGGCCAAAGGCACCTTCAGGTCGCGATGCTCTTCGCGTCGGCGGAGGAACATTGTTAACTTTTCTGCCTTGCCACCTCGAACGGATTGACACGGCCGCTCTTGAAGCAGTCTGTTACAGCGGCCCAAGTTGGGTTCGTCCGCATTCGAGTTGCCTAATAGTACTGGAAATCGCCAGTGTCGATGTCGCGTGAACACCGCGCTTGAACACGCCGCGGGAGACCATCGTCCGGCCACCTCCCGCGCGAGAGGGAAGGAGCTATTTCGCTTTTATTTCGCCTGCTTGTCAAGATGAAATCCGCAAGAAATTTCGGGTTTCGAAGCGGCAGCCTCATGGAGGTCTCACCCTCGCTTAGGTGATGAGCAAGCCGCGTATAAGGTTTATCGTATTGACTTCCGCATTAGCCGAGACTTATTCTCGGCCGTGTGGGGAAGCGGCGGCGGAGCGAGAAGAATGTTGCGGCGAGAGAGGAGAAGCCTGAGCCCTGGAAGGTTGAAGAGTTCCAGAACGCCCGGGGCGATCTAGCGATAACCACGTTCGTCGCAACGCTCGACCAACGCGACCGCGAGGAAGCTGCGGTACTCGTTAGGGCGCTCGGCGAGCGGGGCGCGGAACTTGGGATGCCGAACGCGAAGAACCTCGGCGGCGGCCTTTACGAGCTTCGCGGGACACAGATCCGGATTTTCTACTGTTTCCGAGGCCGGCGGATCGTGCTTCTCGACGGGATCATCAAGAAGCGGATGGACATTCCAGCCGAGGTGCTGAAACGGGTCCGGCGCCGCATGAAGAGTGTCGAGTGAAAGGAAAGATCATGACGAACAAGAAGCGCCCTCGAAGAAAGGCTCGGACCGTCGGCGGCGTAATCGAGCGGCTCGACGCGCTCGCAACGAAGGACAACCCCGTGGCACGGCGGCGAGTCGACGAGATGCTCGCGAAGATCCTTATCCGGAATGACCTAATACGCCTTCGCGAGAAGCGCGGGGTCACGCAGAAGCAGCTCGCGATCTTGATGGGCGTGAGTCAGCCGCTCATCGCGCAGCTCGAGTCGGCGACGCCGCGGAACATCGAACTCCGCACGCTCGTGCGTGCGGCTGTGGCCCTTGGCGCGGAGATCAAGATCCAGCTCCGGGAAACGCCTAAGAGACCGAAGCGAGCCGCGTAGGTCGGAACCTCTGCGGCTCAGCCCGAACTCGCTCTCAGAGAAATGCTCACGCCGGTCTTCCAACACAGATCCCGAGCCCGTTCCAATACGAAGAGGTTCCTTCCTTGCCGGAGTGTGCACCACCGAGAATCTTGGATACAAAGTCCGTACGCTGGGATGCGTCGTAGAGCGCCATAGTGAAGCAGATGATCACCCGCCTGGACCCAGCCGCGCATCCCCCGACGCTGGCACCCGACTACAAATCCTCACTCAAGCGAGCGCCCCTCGAGCCCCTCGTTCGTATCCCGCAAACGCCGACCGAGGCGACGGGCCCCAACGACTGGCGTCGCATCCTGGGTCACGCGGTGGCCGATCTCACGAAGGAGCACGCGGGCGCGCCGATCGGCGAGCGGATCGTCGTCACCGGTCGTGTCCTCGAGGAAGGCGGCCGCCCCGTGCGCGAAACCCTGGTCGAGATCTGGCAGGCGAACTCCGCGGGCCGCTATCTCCATCCGGTCGACCAGCATGACGCCCCGCTCGACCCGAACTTCACCGGCGTCGGCCGTCTCGTCACGGACGACGAAGGCCGCTATCGCTTCTATACGATCGAGCCGGGATCCTATCCTTGGCGAAATCATCGCAACGCTTGGCGGCCGAAGCACATTCATTTTTCCGTCATGGGACCGGCCTTCGCGACGCGATTGGTCACACAGATGTATTTTCCCGGCGACCCTTTGATCGCAATCGATCCGATCGCGCAGAGCGTTCCAAAGGATGCCCGCGAGCGGCTGATCGCGCGCCTCGACCTCGACGTCACCGAAGAGGGGTTCGCGCTCGGCTATGTCTTCGACATCGTGCTGCGCGGACGCCGCGCGACGCCGTTGGTGGGATGATGGCCGAGCTTCGCCAGACACCCTCGCAGACGATCGGCCCGTTCTTTCACGGAGCTTTGCAAGGAAGAGACGGCGACGAGCGTTCGGGCGCACCGGGTGAGCGAATCGAGGTCTTCGGTCGCGTGCTCGACGGAGATGGCGTCGGCGTCTCCGATGCGCTGATCGAGATCTGGCAGGCGGGTCTCGAGCGGGAGTCGGCGGGCTTCGCGCGCTCGCCGACCGGCGAGGATGGACGTTTCGCCTTCCGTACCATCAAGCCGCGACCTGTTGCGGGCCGCGACGGCGTCACGCAAGCGCCGCATCTCGCCGTCGGGGTATTTGCACGCGGGCTGCTGAATCGCCTGGTGACCCGTGTCTACTTCGAAGACGCAACCGAGAATGATCGAGACCTCGTCCTCTCGCTCGTCCCCGCCGGTCGCCGGCACACGCTGATCGCCAAGCGGATCGATGAACCGAACCGCTATCGCATCGACATCGTGCTGCAGGGAGAGAACGAAACGGTATTCTTCGATGTCTAGCGACGTCGACAACGCGGGTGACGCGACATGACGGGGACATCCGCCCTGCTCGGCACCCTCTTCGGGACGGCCGAAATGACCACGGTCTTCGACGACCGATCCCGGCTGCAGGGAATTCTCGACTTCGAGGCCGCGCTCGCCAGCGCCGAAGCGTCGAGCGGCGTGATTCCGGCCGACGCCGTGCCGGTCATCGCCGAAGCCTGCGACGGCGGCCTTTACGATCTCGCGTCGCTCGGACGAGCGACGGCGAAGGCAGGCAATCCGGCGATTCCGATCGTGAAGGCGTTGACCCACGAAGTCGGGCGGCGCAACGCGAAAGCCGCCCGCTTCGTCCACTGGGGTGCGACCAGCCAGGACGCGATCGACACGGGGCTCGTGCTGCAGATCGCCCGCGCGCTTCCGCTACTCGATTCCGATCTCGACCGGCTCGAAGCATGCCTCGCACGTCTCGCCGAGCAGCACGCGGCGACCCTGATGGTCGGCCGCACGCTCCTTCAGCATGCGGTGCCGATCACCTTCGGGTTGAAGGCCGCCGGATGGCTGTCTGCCGTGATCCGCGCACGACGTCGCCTCGGTGAGGCCGGCCACCGTGCTCGAGTCCTCCAGTTCGGCGGCGCGGCCGGCACGCTCGCTTCGCTCGGCCCGCGGGGCCTGGATGTCGCCGTCCGGCTCGCCCAAGAGTTGCAGCTCGAGCTTCCTGATATTCCCTGGCACGGCCACCGCGACCGGCTCGTTGATCTCGCAGCGGCGCTCGGTCTGGTCGCGGGCGTGCTCGGCAAGCTCGCGCGCGATCTTTCGCTGATGATGCAAACCGAGGTCTCCGAGGCGTTCGAGCCGGGCGAAGCCGGCAAAGGAGGGTCGTCGGCGATGCCGCAGAAGCGGAATCCCGTCGCATGCACCGTGGCGCTCGCGGCGGCGATGCGGGTGCCGGGACTGGTTTCGACCCTGCTCTCGGCAATGACGCACGAGCACGAGCGCGGCGTCGGCGGCTGGCACGCCGAGTGGGAGACGCTGCCGGAGATCTTCGCTCTGGTTGCGGGAGCCGCCCGGAGCATGGCGGAGAGCTGCGATGGGCTCGAGGTCGACGCCGCACGCCTGCGCGAGAACCTCGACCGCACGCGAGGTCTGGTGATGGCCGAAGCGGTGGCGCTCGCGCTGGCGGAGGAGATGGGCCTCCTCGAGGCACACGCGCTCGTCGGGGCGGCAAGCAGGCGCGCGAGCGCGGAAGGACGGCGTTTCATCGACGTGCTGAAGGACGAGCCGGCGGTCGCGCGGCGGATCGCGTCGGACGATCTCGACCGCATCACCGATCCGGAGCGTTACCTCGGCGAGGCGAGCCGGTTCGTCGCCCGCGTGCTCGCCCGACGACGAGCCGACGAGGGGACCAGATGATCCCCCCGCCGGTGCACCCGATCGCGGCTGCGAGCGGGCCACGGGCGCGTCGCGCGATGCTGTCAGGGAAGCTCTGCACGAGGTCTCGCCCGAGCCGAAGTAAAGCGCAGCGGGCGAATCTTTCGGAAAGTGGCGCGACGTTTCGAAGTCTTGCGAGCCGCGGGCGAGCTTCGAAGCGTCGCGCCGCTTTCCGCGCCCGCGAGCCATTCGGCTCGGGCGAGACCTCGTGCAGAGCTTCCCTAATGGACTGCAGACGACGCCTTGGTGGCGCCGTAGCCGAAATTCACCGCCAATAGCCGGGGAGGATCCATGAAGCTGAATCTGCTGGTCATGTACGGCTCGGTGCGATCCACGCGGCAAGGAATCAAGCTCGCGCGTTTCGTGGCGAACCGCTGCCGCGCGCGCGGGCACGACGTTTCCGTCGTCGATCCGCTGGAGTCGCGACTGCCGCTTCTAGACAAGATGTACAAGGAGTACCCGGCCGGGCAGGCGCCCGAGCCGCTCGAGCACCTCGCCCGCTTGGTGAAGGCTGCCGACGCGTATTTGATCGTCTCGGGCGAATACAATCACTCCGTGCCGCCCGCTCTAGCGAACCTGCTCGATCACTTCCTCGAGGAGTATTTCTACAAGCCGAGCGCGATCGTTTGCTATTCGGCCGGTGCCTTCGGCGGCGTGCGAGCGGCGATCACCCTGCGCGCGATGCTTGCCGAGCTCGGAATGTCGAGCATCCCTTCCATCTTCCCGGTTCCGAAAGTTCAGGATGCCTTCCAGGAGGACGGGACGCCGATCGATGCCGACTACGAGCGTCGCGTCGCATCGTTCCTCGACGAGCTCGAGTGGTACGCCCGTGCCCTGAAGGCGGAGCGGGAGCGGCGGGCGAGCTCCGCTCGCAGCAACTGTGAAGCGGAGCAGTTGGTCGCCGCCGCGCGGTAAGTCGAGGACACCGCCGAGGAGCCTCCGTCAATGCGCGTCATCGATCTCGATTTCGTCCGTGGCGAGTTCCCCGCCTTTGCCGAGCCATCGCTCGAGCGGCAGGCGTTCTTCGAGAATGCCGGCGGCTCGTACCCGTGCCGGCCTGTCGTCGAACGCTTGCACGAATACTACCGCCGTCTGAAGGTCCAGCCGTACTACCGCTATCCCGCATCGATCGAAGCCGGGGAGTGGATGGATGCGGCGTACGTACGCCTCGCCGAGTACTTGAACGTCACGCCGGAGGAAGTCCACTTCGGTCCCTCGACTTCGCAGAATACCTACGTGCTCGCTCAGGCCGTCCGCAGGTGGCTTCGGCCGGGCGACGAAATCATCGTCACGAACCAGGACCACGAGGCCAACAACGGCGTGTGGCGTCGCCTCGCCGCGGACGGTGTTGCGGTCAAGGAGTGGCGCGTCGATCGCGACAGCGGCACGCTCGATCCGGCCAACCTCGATGGGCTGCTCGGCGAGCGCACCCGGCTGCTCGCTTTTTCGCACTGCTCCAACGTCGTCGCCCACTTGAATCCCGTGGCGCAGATCGCGCGCCGGGCGCGCGCCGCCAGCGCCTTGACGGTAGTGGATGGCGTTTCGTGGGCGCCGCACGGACTGCCCGACGTCGATGCGCTCGGCGCCGACCTCTACCTCTTCTCGCTCTACAAGACCTTTGGGCCGCATCAGGGCCTGATGGTGGTACGCAAGTCAGCGCTCGAAGCGCTCGGCAACGAAGGGCACTATTTCAACGCCTCCATCGGCCACAAGCGGCTCGTTCCCGCCGGACCCGATCACGCGCAGGTGGCGGCCGCGCGCGGCGTGGCCGAATACTTCGACGCGCTCGATGCTCACCATGCCCCCGCGGCGACCGCCGCGGGCCGGCCGCAACGCGTCCGGCAGCTGCTGCGCGATGCCGAGCGTCCGCTGCTCGCGAAGCTGCTCGACTACCTCGCTGCGCACAGGGGCGTGCGGCTCTTGGGACCGGCCGATGCGGCGGAGCGCGCCGCGACCGTGACCTTCGTGCCGCTACGCCGCGAGCCGGCCGACCTCGTTCCAGCGCTTGCCGAGCGCGGCATCATGGCCGGCGCGGGTCACTTCTATGCGGTGCGGCTGCTCGAGGCGATGGGCGTAGATCCGAATCGCGGCGCGCTGCGCCTGTCCTTCGTCCACTACACCTCGCCCGAAGACGTCACACGTGCAATCGAAGCGCTCGATCGTCTGCTCGCACCACGGGCGGCGTGAGCGCCGCGCCCATCGCCCGTCGAAACCCTGCGGCCTTCAGCCGAGCCCGAACGCGCGAGCCGCGTTGTCCCACCAAATCTTCCGCCGGCTCGAGTCGGGAATCGGCTGCTCGAGCATCGCGCCGATTCCCCACGGGAAGGTGCCGTCGGGATGCGGATAGTCCGTGTCCCACAGGAAGTTGTCGTCACCGACGATCTCGATTGCCGCCTTCATCGTCGCTTCGTCGCCGCGGAACGCGACGAAGAAATTCGATTTGAAGTACTCCGTCGGCCGCTTCGTCAGGTATTCGTGCTCGGCGTTACCACTGAAGCGCCAGTGCTGCTCCATGCGTTGTAGCCAGTAGGGAACCCAGCCGCCGTCCGCTTCGACCTGTACGATCCTCAGCCTCGGATATCTCTCGAAGATGCCGTACCAGATGAGCCCGGCCATCGCCGCCATCGCTTCAAACGGATGAGACAGGATGTGACCCGACACGTGCGTATCCATGCGCTCGCCGAACGAGGCCACCGATGCGGATGCGGAATCATGCGTCGAGATGGGTCGGCCGAGCCCTTCGACCTCGCGCCACAGAGGTAAGTAGTCGTCGTGGAAAATCGTCCTGCCGCGAACCGGATTGGGACGCACGTAAAAGCTGATCGCGCCCCGTTCGGCGGCGCGATGCGCCTCCTCGATTGCTTCGCCGGGATCCTGCATCGGAAGAACCGCCGCCCATTTCAGACGATCGGGAGCTTTCGAGCAAAACTCCGCGCTCCAGTCGTTGTATGCGCGGCAGCAAGCGGCGAGCAGCTTCGTGTCTCGAAACTCGCGGCCGAGCATCTGGCCCGCAGCGGTCGGATACACGATCTGCACGTCGACCCCGTTCTCGTCCATGTCGACCAGGCGGCTCTCGGGACTGAAGCCCTGTTTCGCGGCCCGTTCGAAGCGCTGCATCGCTTGGTGCACCGCCTTCAGGAATGCGGGCGCGGCCATCGGGTACTTCCCCTTCTCGCGCGTGAACGGCTCGCCCTCCACGAGAAACGTGCGCCGGCCCGACTCGGGCGCGACTCCCATCTTCGGGGCCTGCGATTTGTAGCGCTCGTCGATGTACTTCTCGAAGACGTAGTCCGGCTCCATCAAGTGCGTATCGACGTCGGCGATCTTGAACCCGTTCTTCATGGCGGAGCTCCCGGTGCGTCTAGGCCGCGCCTCGTGCCCGTCAGAGGCCGTGCGGCATGATCATCGCCTTTACACCCCTGCGCGCGTGCAACAGCTCGAACGCCTCGATGCCGCGCGAGATCTCGTAGCGATGGGTGATCATCGCCCTGAGCTCGACGGCGCCGCTCGAAACCATCGCGATCGCCCGCCGCCACGTTTCCGGCGTTCGAATCCTCGAATTGACGATCGTCACGCCATGGAAGAAGAGCGCGCGGAGCTCGGCCGCGGACACGTCGCGCGCGGGCCATCCGACCTCGACCAGCTCGCCGCCGCGCCGCAACAGCTGCCGCGGCGAATCGATCATTCCACAGGCGTCGAAGACGACGTCGGCGCCGTCGTCCGGGACGATCGCGCGTGTCTGTTCGAGCCAATCAGGATCCGTCGCGCAAACCGTCTTGAATCCCATCGTACGGGCGAGCGAGAGCCGTTCCGCGTCGACGTGCAGACCAGTGATGACGATCGAGGTCACGCCGATCGCGCGCGCCGCCAGCGCGATCGAGAGTCCGATCGGCCCCGGGCCTTCGATCACGGCGCTGTCCCCAGCCTTCAGAGAAGACTGCTCGACGGCATGAAGCCCGGTACCGAACGGTTCCAGCAGCGCGGCCGTTTCGAGATCCATCGCGGGCGGTACCCGATGTGCATTGCCGACCGGCGCGATCGTCAGCTCCGCGAACGCGCCGGAGAGAAGCGTCGGGGACGTGCAGAGATGAAACCGACCGGCGCGGCAGGGACCACATCGTCCGCAATGGCCGAAGGGGTCGAGCGCGACGCGATCACCGGCGTTGAAGCCGGTCACCCCGGGACCGACCTCGACGACCTCGCCCGCCGGCTCGTGACCGAAGACGAACGGCAGCCGCGAGACCATCCGCTCCGCGCCGAGCTCCCATAGATAGAGGTGCAGATCCGAGCCGCAGACTCCGCAGGCTGCGACGCGTACCAGGAGCTCACCCTCGCCCGGCTCGGGAGCCGGCGTCTCGATGACTTCCGCGCCGCGCTCCCGCCGCACTTTCGCTATTGCGCGCATCGCCCAGCTCCGACCATCCTCAATACGCCGTCGCCCGGCTGTTCGTCAAAAAGCTTCGATTCGATTTCTCGACGAGCCAGCCGATTGATCGATGCCGAGCGACGCGGTTAGAGTCCCGGAGGAGTGATGCGATGAAGACACCGATTTGTGACATCCTCGGCATCGACTTTCCCCTGGTGGCCTTCAGCCATTGTCGCGACGTCGTGGCGTCGGTCAGCCGGGCGGGTGGCTTCGGCGTACTCGGGGCCGTCGCCTTTCGGCCCGCCGAGCTCGAGCTCGAGCTGCGCTGGATCGACGATCACATCGGCGGCAAGCCGTATGGCATCGACGTGCTCATCCCCGAAAACCTGCCGATCAAGGGGGAGAAGGACGTGACGATGCGCTCGCTCGCCGAGCGCATCCCGCAGAAGCAGAAGGATTTCGTCCGCGATCTGCTTGCAAAGCATGGCGTCGAGCCGCCGCCGATCGTCGAGGGATCGCCGCTCGCGCATTCCGACGCGCCGATCCCCTACCAGGAGGAATCGGCCCTCAAGCTGCTCGAGGTCTCGTTTCGCCACCCGATCAAGCTGATCGCCAACGCGCTCGGCGTCCCGCCGCGCTCGATGCTCGAGATGGGACGTGCTCACGGCGTTCCCGTCGCGGCGCTGGTCGGCGCTGCGGAACACGCGGTTCGTCAAGCGGAAGCCGGAGTCGACATCATCGTTGCCCAAGGCGGCGAAGCCGGCGGCCATTGCGGCGAAGTCGCGACCATCGTGCTGATCCCGGAGGTGCTTCGCGCCATCAAACCCATCCGCGACGTCCCCGTGCTGGCCGCCGGCGGGATCATGACCGGCCGCCAGATGGCCGCCTGCATGGCGATGGGGGCGGCAGGAGTTTGGACCGGCTCCGTCTGGCTCGCCACGACCGAATCGGAGACGTCGGAGATCTTCCGCGAAAAGATGATCGCCGCGCGCTCGCGCGATACCGTCCGATCCCGCTGCCGCACCGGCAAGCCCGCTCGTCAGCTTCGGTCGGCGTGGACCGACGCCTGGGAAGGATCGCAGAGCCCGGGTGCATTGCCGATGCCGTTCCAGAGCATGATCAGCGAGCCCGCCCTCGCTGCAGCACAGCGGGCGGCCGAAAAGGGGAACGCCAGGGCGCGCGAGCTCGTGAACTATTTCGTCGGCCAGGGCGTCGGCCTGGTCGACAGCGTGAAGTCGAGCCGCGAAGTCGTGAGAGAGTTCATGGAGGAATTCGCCGAAGCGGTCGCCGACATGCAGGCGCTGATCGAAGAATAGGACCGCGCTCGCAGAGGCAATGGGCATGGGTAGCGGGATTGAACCCGCTTCATGGCGTTCCCTCTCGGGCTCCGGACGAGCATCCTACCGAGCGGCGCCCGCCGACAGCGCGCTCCGCAACTCGCGAATCAGCCGCGCGCTCCCTTCCGCATCGCGTGCCGCGCCGAACACATGGAAATCCGGCCGGACGAGAGCAACCGCGACGCCGTTCTCCGTGAACCACCTCGCATAACTGCCGTTGACGTCACGAACGCGGCCGAGGTGAGCGCCGATTCCTCCGATCGAGGTGAAGAACCCGGCGAGGTCCGGGGCGAGTCGTGCGATCGGGTCTACCTCGCAGCCGACCAATGTGAAGCCGCGTCCGACCACGTCGTCGAAGAGCCCGCGGACGTCGCCGCTCTGTACTTCGCCTTGCGGGAAGAGATGGCCGGCGAGCGGGTCGCCGTCGAGCAGCAGCCCCGGACCCAGCGCGGGAGTGGGTAGCGGCGGCGTGAGGCCCGTCTTGCGAGCGGCGGCGATCATCGCGGCGTCGCGAGTTGCCGCCTCCGCGGGGTCGGGCACGCAGATCACCTTGCCGAGATCGATCGAGAACTGGATCACCTGCCGGACCTGAGGGATCCGCTCGGATGGGTAGGTGTCGAGCAACCACTCCCCCGCCTTGCCGGCGAGCACGAGGTCGAGCTTCCATGCCAGATTGGCGGCGTCGCGGATGCCGGAGCACATGCCCTGCCCTGCGAACGGCGGCATCTGGTGCGCGGCGTCGCCGGCGAGGAGAAGTCGCCCATTTCGCCAGCCGTCGACCCAGCGCGCCTGAAACGTATAGACGGCGTGCCGCTCGAGCGTGGCGCTGCGCGCGTCGAGCTGCCACGGCTCGAGGAGCCGCCACGCGGTCGCTTCGTTGTTGAGGTCTTCGATGGACTCGCCCGGCAGGCGCATGAACTCCCAGCGGCGGCGCCCGGGACCGCCGGACACTACGGTGGTCGGGCGAGCGGGATCGCAGATCTGCCCGTTGATCGGATCCCAGCGCCGGCGCTCGTGAGGGATGACATCGACGATCAGCCAGTCGAAGAAGAACCCGAGATCGGTGACGGTCGCCCCGAGATGGTGGCGCACGAGGCTGTTGGCGCCGTCGCAGCCGACGACCCAGCGCCCATGGACCTCACCGGTGCGGTCGGCGTTCGCAACCGAGACCGTCGCGCCCTCGTCGTCCCGCCGAACATCGACCACCTCGCAGCCGCGATGAACCGCAACGGATGGAAGCGACCGGGCGCGAGCGTCGAGCGCGCGCTCGAGATCGGGCTGAGAGAACATGTTGGCCTCGGGCCAGCCGGAGAGCCCCGCTTCCCTGCTGCCGATGCGGAGCAGCGTCTCGCTGGCGGCGTTCTTCCACTCGTAGACGTCGGCCGGCTCGCTCAATCGCGGCAGCTCGCCTCCTAGCCCCGCGGCCTGCAGGATCCGCGCGACCTCGTGATCGAAGTGAACGGCCCGCGGCAAAGGATAGGCGGCCGGTTGCTTCTCGAACACGCCGACTTTCCAGCCGCGCTGGCCGAGGAGGATCGCGAGCACCTGCCCGACCGGCCCGTAGCCGACGATGACGACGTCGTAGCTCGCGTTCATCGCTCAGAGCCTCAGCATGTCGAACGGCGTCGCGTCTCTCGGCAACGGCGGCCTCTGCGTGAGCGCCTCGATCGCTTCTCCAGCCGAGTAACGCGCCACGAGCTCATCCGGGTCGAAGACGACCCCGATCGGGTTCGCCGCGAAATCCCCGCTCCGCATCCAGCGATTGCATTGCTCGGCGGTTGCGAAGTTGTCGACCTGGAGCTCCACCCGGTTGCCATCCGGGTCCTTGTAGTAGAGCGAGGTCGTCGGACCATGGTTGATCGCCCAGTAGGGCTCGATGGCGAGCTTCTTCAGGCGCACGTAGGTATAGAGGAGATCGCCGAGATCGGCGTGGGCGAACGCCACGTGGTCGGTCCCCGCCGCCGTCGGCGGTTGATCCTCGAGACCGGGGAGGTTCACGATCGCGATCCGGTGGTGTTCCTCGTCGTAGGATAAAAACGCGAGCACGCCGTCGCAGTGCACGATCTCGGCGCCGAGCACCTTCTGGTACCAGTCGAGCATCGCATCGAATCGCGACGTCCTTCGCACGATGTGGGCGAGCTTGATGGGCGGAATGCGCCCGCGACTTTCCGAGAGCTTGGCTTCTCGTTCATTCATGCCTCTTCTCCTTTCAGGGCTTCGCGATGCAGCGGTTGCGGATCGTGCCGATTCCTTCGATGGCGCTCTCGACCACGTCGCCGGGCCGGAGGAAGCGAGGCGGTTTGCGCGTGGCGCCGATGCCCGCCGGGGTACCCGTGAAGATCACGTCGCCGGGCAGAAGCGGAAGCACCGCCGAGAGTTCCCCGATTAGGCGAGGGACGCCGAACACCATTCCGGAAGTGCGGCTCTGCTGCACGACTTCCCCGTTCACCGTGCAGCGAATCTCGAGGTCGTCGGGGTTCGAAAGCTCGTCCGGCGTTACCAGGCACGGGCCCATGGGCCCGAAGCCCGGGAAAGACTTGCCGAGCGAGAACTGGCCGCCGGCGGCCCACTGCACGACGCGCTCGGAGAGATCCTGACCGACCGTCAGGCCGGCCACGTGGCTCCAGGCGGCGTCCGCTTCGACGCGGTGCGCCCGCACGCCGATCACGACGACAAGCTCGACCTCCCAATCCACCGATCCGGAGGGGAGCTCGACGTCCGCATAAGGGCCGGTGATGCAGGTCGGAAACTTCGTGAACGTCGCCGCACGGTCGGGCAACGGCAGCCCCGACTCGGCGGCATGGTCGCGGTAGTTGAGACCGATCCCGAAGACCTGAGTCGGGCGCGGCGACGGAGAGCCGAGGTCTCCTTCGCGAACCGGCGCCGCCGGCGCGGTCGCGCCCGCCGTCTCTGCCCATGGCCGAAACTCCGACCAGCGGGCAAAGGCCGCCCCGGGATCAGGCCCGAAGCGCCCGTCCGACGCCTGCTCCACGTCGACGCCACCGCGAGCGGTCAGCAGGATCAATCGTCCGCGTGCATTCGCGATCCGCATGTTGCCTCCCGTATTGCCTTCATTGATCCCGACCATCCCACATTTTGAGAGTTTTGTCAATTACTGGCAATTTTCTCATTTTCGTGTAGAATCGGAACATGAGACACGACGTACCTACCACGCATTCGACCCGGGGGAGGATCCGCGATCGCACCCGCGCGCTGCTGCTCGACGCCGCCGTGCGCGTCTTCGCGCGCAAGGGCGCAGGCGCGGCCGCCATCCACGAGATTGCTGCCGAGGCCGGGGTCTCCAACGGCACCTTCTACAACTACTTCCGTTCGCGCGAAGAGCTCGTCGAGGCTGCGAGCGAGCGCCTGGCCGAGCGCTTCCACGCCGAGATCGCCGTGAGCCGGGCGGGCGTCTCCGATCCAGCCGAGCGCGTCGCGGTCGGCTGCCGGCGCTTCGTCTTGCAGGCCATGCAGGATCCCGACGTGGGGGGCGGCGATCCTGCGCGTCTGGAACAGCAGCTCGGGCCTCGACGCGCGCGCGGCCGCGCCGCTGCGCGCAGACTTGCGCGCCGGCCGTCGCCGCGGCCGGCTGCGCTTCGAAAGCGAAGCGGCCGCCGTGGACCTCGTGCAGGGCGCCGTACTGGCGGGGATGCGCACGCTGCTCCAAGGCCGCGCAGGCGAGGAGCACGCTTCAGCGCTCGCGGCGCTGGTGCTGCGCGGCTTGGGAGTAGCGTCGGCGGAGGCTCACGAGATCGCCCTTCGCCCGCTACCGGCGCTCGCGGCCGCCTCCGCGCGCCGCTAGAGACGAGGCGGCAGCGCGCGCAGATCGCCACGCGAACGATCCGTCTTGGACGAGCGAAGAGCCGACCCGTTGCCGACACTAGCGGCTCTAGAAACGTGAGCGCTTGCCGGTATGATCCCCCTCTCGTAGATGCGCGCCTGCGGCGCGAGGAGGTGAGCAATGATCCGAATCTCCGTGCACTATCGAAATGGTGAGGGGAAGAAGTTCGATCTCGACTACTACGTGAAGAAGCACATGCCGATGGCCGGCCGGCTGCTGAAGCCGATTCGATACGAGGTCGACAAGGGGATCGCCGGGGGCGCGCCGCGCTCTGCTGCGCCCTTCGTGGCGAGCTGCCACTTCTATTTCCACTCGCTCGCCGACTTTCAGAAGGGCATGAGCGCGCACGGCCAGGAGCTCATCGCGGACGTGCCGAACTACACGAACATCCAGCCGGAGATTCAGGTGAGCGAGATCGTCGGCTAGCCGCGATCCGACAGTGCAGCTGTGATGTGAAACGCGTCGAGTCTCGACGATCGTCGAGGCTCGACGCGTTTCGAGCAGCAGGGAGGACCGTCCGAATCGCTTACTTGTTGACCGCGGTCACGCGGAACTGGAACCCAGTGGCATCGAGGACATCGGTTCTCAACTGACGGTCGCGGAACTGATGGAAGCTTCCCGTCGCAGCCGCGACCGGCTGGAAGTACGGTGAGGTCGTCTTCACCGGACCAGTGCTCTCGAGCACGTCCCGGTCGCCGACGGTGAACTGCCAGGAGACGTAAGCGAGATCGTCGTCGGCTGCAGCGGGAAGGCCCGCGACGATGTTGCCGCGCACGAAGAACGTGCCAATGCGCGCATCCTCTACGTCCGAACAGTCCGAACTCGTGCCGCCCGCGGGGATCGTTCCCGCAGGAACGATGATGCCGGCCGCGGTCAGCAGAGAACCCGGCGGGGGTATTCCCGGGATCGGTCCGGGGGGAGCGCCACTGGGCACAAAGACAGCCGTCAGGGGATTCACGCATACGTCGAACAGCGGCTTTTCCAGGGCCATGACGACCGGCGCGAATCCGAGAAGCACGGCCACAGCGAAACCAAGCCTCAGTCTCTTCATAGGAACACCTCGCTTTCGTGTTGGAGAAGCGTCGCCCCCGCGGGCGCGCACGCACGATGCGTGCCCGCGAAACGCGTCGCGAAAAGAATGGAGTTTTTCGCGCGACCGCTCGTGGAGTCGGGAAATCCTCCGGGGAAAATCTCCTCAGCTACCCGCAGTGACCGACGTTCACGGGAAGTGATCGTATGCGTTCCGCACCACGATGCCCCTATCCCACGATTCGGTCGATCTCCGGCTTGACCGCGACTATGGCGTCGAGATGCTCTTCATGGCTGCGTCCGGGGTTCGCGAGGCGATTGTAACCGATGCTGAGATCGCTGAAGCCGAGCTCGAGTGCGCTCTCGACCTCCCGCTGCCAACCGTCATCTAGGTAGACCCGGCCGTGGATCGTCAACGAGGCGGGATCGCGCCCCTCTTCCGCGGCGATGCGGCGTAGACGTTCGACCCCGGTTGCTACGTCTTCCTTGTCGAGCCCCGGAAGGAGAAGCGGCATCCACCCATCGGCCTTGCGGACAACCCGTCGCAGGGTCGGCTCGGCAGCGCCGCTGCCGATCAAGATTGGGATTGCTCGAGACGGCAACGGATTGATCCCTACCCGATCGAGGCGGTGATACCGCCCGCGGAACGTGACGAGCGGCTCCGTCCAGAGCTTTCGCAGCACGTCGATCTGCTCTTCGAGGCGCTTCGTACGATTCGCGAAGTCGTAACCCAGGCTCTCGTACTCGACGCGGTTCCATCCCACGCCGACGGCGACACGCAGGCGCCCGCGACTGAGGAGGTCGATGGTGGCGATCTGCTTTGCCGCCAGCGCCGTCTCTCGCTGGGGCAGCAAGAGCACGCTCGTAACGAACTCGAGCCGTGTAGTGACGGCGGCCAGATGGCTGAACAGCACCAGGATCTCGTGGAAGACGTGCTGGTGCGTGTACGGCGCACTCGGGAAGCTGCCGAACGGTCCGGGGCCGAGCCGTTCGGGGGAGGCGCCGAGCACGTGATCGTAGGCCATCAGATGGCAGAAGCCCTCGTCCTCCGCCGTACGAGCGAATCGCCGGATGAGCTCCGGATCCGTCCCGCTGTCCGCCTGGGAGAAGACTGCGCCGATCTTCATCGCCTTGCTCCTCTCGTGTTCGCCCGCGCTGTCGCTGTTCCCGATCGCACCGCGGAGATCGATCGTTCACGTCGACGAGGCCTCTCGGCGGGAGATCGCTATGCCGACCGGCGCCGGAAGTCATCAATCCTGCCGGCAGGTGTTCCGTCCGCGAGAGCGATCGCACGCGTGACGGACTTCGTCATGTCCCCGAAGGTTGGCATCCAGCAGGAATGCCGTCCCGCGGCACCGACCACGATGATCATCAGATCCCCCGGTTCACGGAACATCGGCAGTGCAGGCTCGCCGGCAAACAACTCCTTGTGGATTGCCGTCATGCCGTACATCCCGCCGCTCTCCCAGCACGCGCGCGGGATTCGCGCGTGTTGCCACAAGTACCGGCGGATGTCGTCCTTGGACAGACCATCACGCGCCAAGATGGCCGCGTGCTCCGGACCGAGCGCCAGAATCGGCTCGCCGTAGAGGTAGGCGTTGTTCGAGCCCATCGAGGCCATCGAGCTCGCAATCATCGTCAAGATGCCGGGAGAGGCGTTCGAAACGTGGTCGTTCAGGTTGTGGGGATTCTCGGCGCCGCAGACCGTGACCGTACTGGTCGCGGGATCGAAGCCGCGCTCGACGTGAAGCGGCGACCAGGGATTCTCCTGCTCGTTCTCCGCGACGCAGTAGGCGTACTTGGACGGCTGTCCCTGGGTGGCGCGATCGAGCACGCCCGGAGCGCCGCCGCCGACGTTGAGCAAGACGAGTCGAGTCGCGCGCCCGATCGTGGCGTTCGAGCGCCAGCCGGGACCGAAGGCGTTGTACCGCGAGTTGACCCCGAGCTCGCTCGCGATGGGACCGTTCACGACCAGCAGCGGCGCGCAAGGGTGCGTCGTGCTCTGGACGGCATAGAGATTGAAGCGCTCCTCGAGCATCGCTTCGGTGGCCGCGACCACCACCGGGAAGTACTCGGGGCGGCAGCCGGCCATTACGGCGTTCACCGCCAGCTTCTCGATCGTCACGATTCCCTGACGCGGCGGCATGGCGCCGAGCTCGAGCGCTCGATCCCGGTCGGTCCAGGCGAGCATCCGTTCGACGCGCTCCGGTGTAGGGGGAACGATCGGCAGGCCGTCGGTCCATCCCTGGTCGTGGAAATGGTCGTTGATCGCGTCGAGGGAGTCCTCGACCTGAATTCGCGCCGAGCCGGTCCCTGGTGGTTGGGAAGTCACCGTCTCTCGAGCCCTCGGTCGACGTCGACGATGCAGACCTCGTCGGTGCAGACCGCGCCCCGCTCGAGTCGGCGTTCGGCCAGCTTCAGGAAGCGGGAACGGTACCGATCGGCAAGCGTCGCGGCCGGCTCGGTGAGAACCGAGACGATCTCGTCGACGATCGCCGCCGCCTTGCGCGCCACCTCGCCGGGACGGTTGTCGGCCAACGGATGGCTGATGACCACGAGCGGCTCGCCACCCATGCCGCAGGCTCGCGACTCCGCGCGTGCCAGAGGCGCAAACTCGTCGCTGCACACGAGCGCGGTGGGAACCCCCGCGCGCTCCAGGTTCAGGGTGTCGTGGAGACTCCACGACGTGCACGAGCCTCAATCGGCGATCGCCGTGATGACCGCGTCGCAGGCGCGCAGACGCTCCATGACGTCCTCGGGCGCCGGCTCGGCCGCGCCCTTGTCGCCCCTCACGACCGTGAGAACGCCGAGCCGCGAGCGAAGCAGCTGCCCGATGTAGTCGAGGAGGAGCTCCGCGTTGGCCTTGCCGTTCGAGAGGAAGCCGATCTTCTTCCCGGCAAGTGAGCCGCGCCGCGTCGCGAGCGGCAGCTCGTTCACTCGAGGGGAAGCTGTCGGATCGAGCAATTCGATGAAAGGCATGGACCTCCTCCTGGTCGAGGCAATTCTTATACCCCCGTACTCCGCACGAGTAACAGCCCCTCTCCCATGCAGTGAGGAGGATGACGTTCCACGAAACGCACGCGCTCTCCGGACACGTGATCGTCTCGCATCACTCCCGTTGCGAACGGATCAGATATTCCAGTAGTGAACCGAACCAAGCGAGAATCACGGAGGACCCATGGAACTTTTTGAAGCGATCTCCACGCAGCGGGCAATGCGACGTCTCAAGCCCGATCCTTTGCCTGACTCGATCATCCGACAAGTGCTCTCGCTCGCCATCTGTGCGCCGAGCGGCGGCAACCGCCAGGGCTGGAGCTTCGTGGTCGTCCGCGACCCGGCCACGCGAGCGCGGCTCGGAGAGCTATATCGCGAATCGTGGAGCGAAGTGATGAAGCTTCCGTACTACGCCGGCGCGGCTAAGGAGCCGCCCGACAGCCAGGCGGGAAAGCTGCTGGCCTCGGCACGGCACCTGTCGGAGCACCTCGGTGAGGCGCCCGTGCTCATCCTCGCCTGCATCGCGCTCGACGTCAGCGCCAGCCCGACGCTGACGACAGGCGCTTCCATCTACCCCGCGGTGCAGAACCTCATGCTGGCCGCGCGCGCGCTCGGCATCGGTAGCTGCATCACGACGATCCACAAGTACCGTGACGCCGAGGTCAAGGAGCTGCTCGGCATCCCAGCGCACGTCGAGACGGCCGCGCTGATCCCGCTCGGCTACCCTCGCGGGAAGTTCGCGCAGGTCCTTCGAAAGCCAGTGTCGGACGTGGCGTATTCGGATCGTTGGGGGCAGGCGTTGTGACGAGACCAAGCCGTACCGGCCCTCGATCGGCTTGCCGAGGGCTCCGCACGGCCGGCTGCTAGCGGAGCGGCAGCGGTCCGTGCGGCTCTACAGCGCGGCGTACAACGCCGCCAGAGTGCCCACGACGCGGGTATCGCCGACGGTGCCGGGCGACATTTTGTTCATGACGTAGGCCCAGCTCAGACGCGCGTCGAGGTCGGCGAAGCCGAGCGACCCACCCCACCCTCCGTGGCCGAAGGTGCGAGGATTCGGCCCGACCGGGAGCTGGCGGCTCGTCAGCATGAAACCGAGCCCCCAGCGCATCTTGAACCCGAGGATGAGATCCTTCGCGTAGCGCTGCTCTTCGATCGCCTTGGCGATCGTCTGCTCGCCGAGCAGTCGCACGCCGTCGACCTTCCCGCCGCAAGCGAGCGCTGCCATCACCTTTGCCACCGCGCGGGCGTTGCCGTGACCGTTCGCCGCCGGGATCTCCGCTCTTCGCCAATCGGGCCGGTTCGCGAATTCGGCTCGGAGTGGCGGGTTGCTGAACGTGCGGCCGGCGAGCGTGTCTCGATCAAGGGTCGTCGGGGCCCCCGCCGCGGTCATCTCTTCCGTGGTCGCCGGAACCATGTCCGCTACGCGGGAGTCTTCGGATTCCGGGAGACCGATGTGAAAGTCCGCCCCGAGCGGCGCGGCGACCTCCTCTCGGAAGAACGCGCCGGGAGTCTTCCCGGATATGCGGCGGATGACTTCCCCGACCAGATGACCGTAAGTCAACGCGTGGTAACCATTGGCGGTACCGGGCTCCCACCACGGCGCCTCGGCCGCGAGCACCTCGGTCATTCGCGCCCAATCGTACAACGCCTCGGTCGGAAGCGGCTGCCGGATCCCCGCCAGGCCGGCCGTATGACTCAGCAGTTGGCGTGTGGTGATCTTCTCTTTCCCCGCCTGCGCGAACTCCGGCCAGTAGCGCGCGACGGGCGAGTCCACGTCGAGCGCGCCGCGGTCGACGAGGATGTGCGCGCAGAGCGCGGTCATCGCCTTCGTCGTCGAGAACACGTTGATGATGGTATCGCTCTCCCACGGGCGCGTCCCCGCCGCGTCCGCGTAGCCGCCCCAGAGATCCACCACGAGCTCACCATTCACCGTCGCCGCAAACGATGCGCCGACCTCCCGCCCGGCCTCGAAGTTCGCGGAGAACGCGTCTCGTACCGCGGCGAAGGCCGGATCGCAGCGGCCCTCGATCATCGGTGTCATAGTCATGCGACGGAGGTAGCCGAGGCCGCCGCCGCGGGCAAGATGGGATCCGAGACTATGGTCCTGACTAGGAGCTCCGGCCGCCAGGCGGGTCAGCCCGAGGGGGTCACGTTCTGATTCAGCCGGAACACGTTTTGCGGGTCATACTTCCGCTTGAGCAGAACGAGCCGGTCCCACGCGGTACCGTACGCGGCTTTCACCCGCGCGTTCCCCTCGTCCCCGAGGTAGTTCGAATAGACGCCCCGCGCGAGGAAGGGGCTCATGTCGGCGAAGAAATTCCGGACGTGGGCAGCTGCAACCTCCGCGTCCCCGGGCTCCATCCACATCGCCAAGACGGCGAAGTTGTGGCCCGGCGTGCGGTGGACGAACGCGGAGTCGCTGGGCCCGATCGCCGTCGCGCGCCCGTGAAGGTGCTCCGTGAAGAAGACGGACATGACAGGCGACGGCGCCGCTGCCCGCGCTGCAAGGACATCGATGGCGCCGTCGCTCAGTTCCGCGAGGAAGCTGCTCCGCGCGTAGGTCGAGATGCGGATCGGCGGCGGCGAGAGCAACGACTGCACCTCGAGGTACGGGACGGGGCGGACGGTGTCCGCGAGCGGCGTGCCGAGGCGTCTCAGCGGCGCGATCGCCCGCTCGCCCGCCGCCGGATCACCGGTCCAGCAGACGGCCACACCGAAGGCCGGCCCCGTCGCTAGCGGCAGAATACCGCTGAAGGCCACGAGCTCATCCGCCGCGGCTTCCGTGACGTCACGATAGGCCCGTAGGACGTCTGCCGCCCGGTCGACCGGGTACGTGATGGCACCGCCGAGCACCGTCGTCACGGGATGGAGCTGGTACTCGAGCGTGGTCACGATCCCGAAGTTCCCGCCACCCCCCCTCAGCCCCCAGAGGAGGTCCGGATTCTCCTCCGCGCTCGCGCGGAGGACGACGCCGTCGGCCGTGACCAGCTCGGCGCCGATGAGGTTGTCGCAAGCGAGGCCGAAGGAGCCCATCAGCCAGCCGATTCCCCCACCGAGCGTCAGCCCCGAGATGCCGGTCGGCGGAGCCGTCCCCATCGTCGTGGCGAGCCCCACGGCCTGCGTCGCCGCGTCGAAGTCGCCGAGCGTGCAGCCGGCGCCGGCGCGCGCCACCCGCCGCTCGCGGTCGATGTCGACCTGTTTCATCGGTGTGCCGTCGATCACGAGACCATCGTCGCAGACGGCCTTCCCGGCGAAGCTGTGCCCCCCGCCGCGGACCGCGATGGGGAGGCCGCGGGCGCGGCCGACCTCGAGGGCGCGCTGCACGTCGCTCGCGTTCGCGCAACGCGCGATGGCAGCCGGGCGGCGGTCGATCGCGGCGTTCCAAACGGCGCGGGTGTCGTCGTAGCTCTCGTCATCTGGGAGGACGAGGCTACCGCGGAGGCTCGAGCGCAGTCGGGCAAATTCACGATCCATCATAAGCTGTCCTCTCACTCGGTTCGACCGATCATGTCAAAGGGAAATTGCGCCGCTAATCCGCACCGGCCCGGGCCTGGGACGAAGAAAATCACGATCGTGACGGTCAGGCTTGCCCAGCACAACACCGGGCATCTTGCCGTTCTTGCGCGAAGACCGTGAGCGGCGAGCGGGCGCCGGCTTTTCTCGGCCCGCCGATGAGTGTAGCCAGGAATTCGCCATGCCGAGCGCCGAGCCGATCGTCTATAACCCCTATCTACCTGGCGTGCTCGCCGACCCGTATCCCCACTATGCCGATCTGCGGCGAGAAGCGCCCGTCCACTGGAGCCCGATCGGTTTTTGGGTGTTCGCGCGTTACGCGGAGGGCGCCTCGATCCTAGCCGACCGGAGCTTCGCGATGACCGAGCCCCGGGAGTGGGGCAGCACCGCATCGTTCCAATACGAGACCCCCGCGCTCGATCGCGTGATCGACAGCCTCTCGCGCATGATGCTGTTCAAGAATCCGCCCGACCACACGCGCCTCCGCGGCCTGGTGAGCAAGGCATTCACCGCCCGGGCGATCGAGGCGCTGCGCCCGCGGGTGCGCGAGATCGTCGCTGAGCTCCTCTCGGCGGTGCGCGAGGCCGGGCGCATGGACCTGATCGCCGACTTCGCCTATCCGCTGCCGGCGATGGTGATCGCGGAGATGCTCGGCGTTCCCGCCGAAGATCGCGGTCGCTTCCGGGCGTGGTCGCGCGATCTAGCGCCGACGATCGACCCGATGATCCTGCCGGATCAACTCGAGCGCGCGGCGGTAGCGATCGACCAGTTCGCCGACTACTTCTCGCACCTGATCGCGGCCCGGCGCTCCAAGCCGTGCGGCGACCTGCTCTCGGCGATGATCGCCGCCGAGGAGCAGGGAGACAAACTCTCACAGGACGAGCTCGTGGCCAACGCGATGTTGCTCTTGAACGCCGGCCACGAGACCACGACGAACCTGATCGGCAACGGCACGCTCGCGCTGCTGCGGAACCCGGACCAGCTAGCGGTCCTGCGCGCCGATCCGATGCTGCTTCCCGGCGCGATCGAGGAACTGCTTCGCTACGACAGCCCGGTGCAGATGACAGGCCGGACCGCGCGAACCGAGCGGGTCGTCGGCGGCGTGAAGGTCGAGGCTGGCCAGCAGGTGGTGGTGCTGATCGGCTCGGCAAACCGGGACCCCGAGCGGTTCCGAGACGCCTCGCGCCTAGACGCACGCCGCGCCGACGACGAGCATCTTTCGTTCGGAGGCGGCTCCCACTATTGCCTCGGGGCGAGCCTCGCGCGGCTCGAGGGACAGATCGCGATCGGCGCGATTACCTCCGAGCTGCCGAAGCTCCGGCTCGCCGCCGAACAGCTCGAATGGCGTGAGACCCTGACGCTGCGCGGTCTGAAGGCTTTGCCTGTGGAATTCTGATCGTGACGGCCGGTACTCGATTCGTTGCGTTCGCACGACGCGCTCACGCGTCGTGCCATTCCTCGGACAGGGGGAGCAGATGAGCGAGATCGTCAAGCTGGTCATCTGGTTCAAGCGCAAACCGGCGCTCTCGGTGGAATCGTTCCAGGCCGAGTGGCGCGGCGCCCACGTGGACAAGGCGCTGCGCGTTCCGGGGCTTTGCGGCTACGTGCAAAGCCACGTGCTCGTCTCCGGCTACCGCAAGGGCGAGCCATTCTGCGACGGCCTGGCGGAGCTGTGGTTCGCCGACGCGGCGGCGGTCGAAGCCGCCCGCGCGAGCCGCGCCTTCGCCGAGGCGCGGGCCGATGCCGACCGCTTCCGGGAGAGCTCCACGGCAGGCGCGATGCTCACGGTCGAGCATCTCATCAAGGACGGACCGAACCCGCAGGGGGGCGTCAAGAACGTCGAGTTCGTCGTTCGCCGGCGAGACCTCGAGGCCGGGGAATTCCACCGCTACTGGCGCGAGCACCACGGCCCGCTCGCCGCGAAAATCGGCCCGATTCGCCGCTACGTACAGAGCCACGCGATCGACGATCCGCGCACGCGCTCCTACGACGGCATCGCCTCCACGTGGTTCGACGACACCGATGCGATGCGCGCCTCCGCGGCGACCGAGGAGTACCGCTCGACGCGCGACGACGAGGCCAACTTCGTCGCCGGCCATCTTCCGTTCGTGATCACCCGCGAGCACGTCCTGATGGAGCCGCCGCGGCTCGCCTGACGGGCGACCGGGCGGGTCAGGTCGGATCGCCGGTCCGCTTCGCCTCGAGCTCGCGGATCCGCGCTCGGAGCTCGCGCTCGCGGTTCCAGCTCTCGCTCACGTCGCGAAGGATGGCGGCGATGCCCGCCGGTTTGCCGTCGCCGCCGCGGACGAGGACGATCGTGAACTCGATCGAAAGGCGCGACCCGTCCTTGCGGAGCGCGGGCACGCTGAGGCGGTCTCTCGCCCCGTAGCGCGAGACGCCGGTCTCCATGACCCTGCGGTAGCCCTCCCAGTGCCGCGCCCGCTGCTTTTCCGGAACGATGAGATCGAGAGACTGTCCGAGGGCTTCGTTCGCAGCGTATCCGAAGATCGATTCGGCGCCTGCGTTCCACAACCGAATACGACCCTCGGGATCGGCGAACACGATCGCGTCGGGCGCGTCGCTGACGATGCGTCGATTGATCTCCTCTTCCGTGACCGATGCACTCTTCACCGCGTTTCGCTCCATGCCGATCCTAGCCCGTTCGTCCCCTTGTGCAACCGGCGACTCCTTAGTCGTCACCGCTGCCTCTACCCAGGCGACCCTCCGCTCGATCGTCTCCATCGACCGCCCGTAGCCCACCAGGGCGGACATCTTGAAGCTGTTATGACCCGGACATCTCCAGTGTTTGTTACAAGTGAGCGAAATGGGCTTGACGTCCGCTATGACGACGGACTACGCGGACACAGCCGCGATCGCCGCGGACGTTGCCGCAACGAACCGAAAGCGAGGAACCCATGGCCCAAGGGAAAGCAAAGAAAATGTGGGCGCTTCCGGGCGCCGAAATCACCGCCCCCGCGTCGCTTCTGATGCACGGGGGCGATCCCGCCACGTTGTTGCAGTGCCCGTGCCCGTCCTTCCTGATCGAGCACGAAAAGGGGCTGGTGCTGTTCGACACCGGCTGCAATCCGAAGATCATCGACGACGCGGCCGGATACTGGGGCGCAGAGATCGCGGCGCATCTGCCGGTCAAGTGGAGCAAGGCGGACACGCTCGACAAGCAGATCCAAGGCGTCGGCTACAAGCCGAGCGACGTCAAGTACGTGGTGCTGTCGCACTCGCATCTCGACCACTCCGGCGGGCTCACCTACTTCCCGAAGGCGAAGTTCCTGGTCGGCGCGGGCGAGCTCCGCTACGCGTACTGGCCGGATCCCGACCGTCGCTGGGCGTTCATCCTGAACGATTTCCTGCCCACGCGAGCCTACGACTGGCAGGAGCTGAATTGCGATTTCGACCTCTTCGGCGACGGCGCCTTGCAGTTCCTCTACACGCCGGGGCATACGCCGGGCGAGTGCACGCTGGTGGTGAACTTCGCCAATCGGAAGATCGTGCTTCCGGGCGATACGGTCCATCTCCGCGCCGCGCTCGACAAGGAAGCGACGATGCCGGTCGACGTCGATCCGATCACCGCGATGCTCTCGCTCAAGCGGATCAAGGCGCTGCGCGACATCACCGGCGCCACGGTTTGGATCACGCACGATCCCGACGATTGGAAAGAGCATCCGCACCGGATCGAGTAGCGGCGAGCGTGAGGAGCCGTGCCACTCTACGAATGGCGCTGTCGAAGTTGTGATCTGACGTTCGAGGCGCTGGTCGCCGCCAGCGCCTCGAAGCGAAGACGAGCGTGCCCGATTTGCCGCCGGCCGTCGGGTCGCGTGATGTCGGCCGCGCGCTTCCACTCGGGGCGGGCGGCGCCGCCGATCGACGCGAGGCCGGCGGGGGCGAAGCGCGACGTTACCGAGCTCGGGGTGCCGAGCGCCGCGCGGATGTGCTGGATGGACGACCGGTCCGCCTCGCGCCTGGCCGCGTACAAGCACGGGCGGGGTGCGGAATACGACGACACGATGGCGGCGCGCGACGAGGCGAAGAAGAAGTACGGGACGGCGGCGAAGCCGAGCTCACATAGGCATGGGCATTCCCCGCTGGCCGATCCGGCGGTGTTTGCGAGGCGCGCCGCAGCCGCGCGCAAGTCGATGGGGAAGACGGAACCGGCGCCGTGAGCGATGAGGACCACGAACGAAAGTTCGAGGATATCGCCCGGTATCGTCCGCTAGGAACCCGCTTCACAGATCGCTCCCGTCGGTCGCGATCCCGTCTCCGTTCGAGCACCCTACCGAGCTAGGGGCCTGTGTCACAGATCGCTCCCGCTGGTCGCGATCCCGTCTCCGTTCGAGCACCCTACCGAGCTAGCCTTCTCCGATCACCTCTAGGCCTGCCTGCGCGCACGCGACGTCCTGCTCTACTGTTCCTCCCCCCACCCCGATGCCCCCGACGACTTCGCCGTCGATGACGATCGGCAATCCTCCACCCACGACGGTCGCGCGAGAGAAGTGTGAGAGGCCGATCAGCCGCGACGGGTCGTCTTTGATCCGCTTGTAGAGGTCTACGGTGCTGATCCCGTAAAGCGCGGTGTAAGCCTTCCGCTGGCAACCTTCGACACCCAGCAGCGGCGCCCCGTCCATACGCCCGAAGGCCTTGAGATTGCCGGTATCGTCCAAGACCGCGACGTTTTGCTTCGTGTTCAGCTCCTTCGCTCGTTTGATCGCGGCCGCAACCATCCGAGCAGCGAGCTCGTAGGTTATTGCCTTCTTGACGTACGTCTTTTCCATGGATCGTCCTTTCTCGGCGGTGGCGTCACAAGCTGGCCTACTCGACGATTGCTTCGTGACCCATCCGGGGGCTCTTTCATGTCCTACGGATGAGCCTCTCGTCCAGAGCGGACGTCTTCATTGCTCGTGGACACATTGCTCGTGGCACCTTGACGACGCGACGGCCGGGGGACTACGAGTGCTCCGTCTCTGCGAGGCGGAGCGCGGCGCGCGCGCGGAGGTCCCGAGCTCATGTACCCGGAGCCGATCGAGGAATACCACGCACCGACCGACCTCACGGAAGCGCTCGCGCTTCTGTCGCGGGGCGGCGGCTCGGCGAAGCTCATGGCCGGTGGACAGAGCCTGATGCAGCAGATGAAGGCTCGCCTCGTCGCGCCGCGGATCCTCATAGATCTGAACCGCATCCGCGGGCTCGACGAGATCACCGAGGCGGACGGCGCCTTGGAGATAGGAGCGCTCGTCCGGCTCCATCGTGCCGCGGACGACCGGCACCTGCACGAGCGGTTCGGCGCCCTCGCCGAAGCCGCCGCGGCGATCGGCGACCGGCAGGTCCGGAACCGCGGCACGCTCGTCGGCAGCGTCGCCTTCGCGGCGAACTACGGCGACATCGCGCCGGCCGCGGCCGCGCTCGGCGCCACGGTGGTCGTCGCCGGAGGCGGCGGCCACACACGCGAGCAGCCGATCGAGGACTTCGTGAGGGGCGCGGGTGTCCTCGACCTGGCCGCCACGGAGATCGTCATCGCGCTCCGGGTTCCCGTCCCGCCCGCGCGCTCAGGAAGCGCATATGTGAAGCACGGGCGCGTCTATCAGGACCGGGCGACGATCGGCGTCGCGGCGTGGGTAGCGGTCGACGGTGCCGGACATTGCGCCGACCTGCGGATCGCGGTCGGCGGACTCGCCAGACCGATCGAGCGTGCCGCCGCCGCCGAAGAGATGCTCCGCGGGAAGGTCTGCGACGCTCCGCGGCTCGCGGAAGCGGGTGAAGCGGCGGCCGCCTCGCTCCGGACGCAGAGCGACGAGCTCGCCTCCGCCGAGTACCGGACGCAGCTCCTCCGCGTGCAGGTGCCGAAGGCGCTCGAGGTCGCTCTCGGAAGGGCCTCGCGATGAATCGCGAGATCGAGGTCACCATCAACGGCAAGACCTACGCCGAGACGGTCGAGCTCAGGCTCCTCCTCGTCGACTTCATCCGCGAGAAGGTCGGGCTCACGGGGACGCACGTCGGCTGCGGCTTCGAGGGGCGTTGCGGCGCGTGCACCGTCGTCTACGAGGGACGCGCGGTCAAGTCGTGCATGATGCTCGCGGTCCAGGCCGACGGCGCGCGAATCCTGACCATCGAGGGCCTCGCGCAGGATGGAGAGCTCCACCCGCTGCAGAAAGCGTTCCGCGACAAGCACGGTTTACAGTGCGGCTTTTGCACGCCCGGCTTCCTGATGACGCTCTACGAGTACCTGAAGGATCCCAAGTCCGACGAAACCGCGATCCGGCACGCCATGACGGGCGTCCTCTGCCGCTGCACGGGCTACGTCCACATCGTCGAGGCGACGAAGCAGGCGATCGCGGACGTCTCCGACATGAGCCCCGCGGAGCGTGCGAAGTGGTTCCCCCTCTGAACCGGTGTCCACCATGAATACGAACTGGGTCGGCCGATCGGTCCCGCGCAAGGAAGACCAGCGCCTCCTGACCGGCGAGGGGCAGTACGTCTCGGACATCGTGCTGCCGTTCATGGTCGAGGTCGGGTTCCTGCGGAGCCCGCACGCACACGCGCGGATCCGGCGGATCGACGCGTCGAAGGCCAAGGCGCTCCGAGGCGTGATCGACGTGAAGACCGGTAAGGACTTCGAGCATCTCGGCCCGATCCTGACCGATCTCTCTGTGCCGAACCTGCCCGGCGCGACGAAACGGCCCTCGTTCGGGCCGATGCCGGTCGACGAGGTCGGCTACGTCGGCGACCTCGTCGCCGTCGTGGTCGGCAAGGATCGCTACGTCGTCGAGGATGCGGTCCGCCGGATCGACGTCGACTACGAGCCGCTGCCCGCCGTGCTCGACGCGGAGGCGGGGCTCCGCGAGAACGCGCCGCTCGTCTACCCGGAGTGGGGCGACAACGTCGTCTACCGTCAGAAGTTCTCCGCCGGCGACGCGGACGCGGCGTTCCGCGCAGCGGATCTGGTCGTGGCGGAGCGCTTTCGCGGACCACGCTCGGGCGCGTCGCCGATGGAGCCGCGCGCGTCGCTCGCGACGTGGAGCCGCGCCGAGGGCCTGACGATCTGGATGACGACGCAGCGCTCGCACATCAAGCGCCACCTGCTCGCCGAGTACTTCAAGGTCCCGGACAGCAAGATCCGCGTGATCGCGCCGAAGGACGTCGGCGGCGGGTTCGGCGTGAAGGCGCCGCTCTACCGCGAGGACATCGTGGTCTGCGCGCTCGCGATGATGCTCGGACGACCGGTCAAGTGGACGGAGAACCGGCAGGAGAACCTGGCGGTGATCGGCCAGGAACGCGACCAGATCCACGATCTCTCGATGGCGCTCGCGAAGGACGGAAAGATCCTCGCCGTCCGAGACCGCATCCTCACCGACTGCGGCGACGCGCGGGTACCGATCTACGTGTCCTTCTCGATGCCGTGGCTCGGCATGATGTACCTGACGAACGCCTACGACATCCCGAGCGTCGACATCGACCTCGTGTGCGTCGTGACACACAAGCCGGGTCTCACGCCGAGCCGGGCGTTCGGCTCCTTCGTGCCGCGCTTCGCGATCGACCGCATCGTCGACATCGCCGCGCGGAAGCTCGCAATCGATCCGGTCGAGATTCGGCGCCGCAACGCGATCGATCGCTATCCCTACACGACGGCGACCGGCGTCTACTGCGACTGCGGCGACTTCCCCGGCGCGCTCGACAAGGCAACGGCGGCGATCGGCTACCAGGAGTTTCGCGCGCAGCAGGCCGCGGCGCGCCGCGAGGGGCGCTACTTGGGCATCGGCTTCAGCATGGGCATCGAGTTTTCAGGTCTTTCGTCGAAGATCCTCGTGCCGATGGAGCGCCAGCCGGGCTTCGGCGTCGCCTCGATCCGCATGGACGCCGACGGCAGCGTGCAGGTCGCGCACGGCGACCAACCGCAGGGACAAGGGCACGACACGACGATCTCGCAGGTCGTTGCAGACCAGCTCGGCACGTCGCCCGACCACATCTACGTGATCTCCGGCGACACGCGCTCCACCCCGTTTGCCGCGGGGACGCTCGCCTCGCGCATGGGAGGTTACACGCTCTCCGCGGCGCTTCTCGCCGCGCGAGGGCTCCGGCCGAAGCTGGCGGCGATCGCCGCGCATCTCCTGTCGGTGAAGGCCTCGGAGGAGGACTTCGTCTTCGCCGACGGCAAGCTGACGCTCGCCTCAGACCCCTCGCAGAGCGTTTCGCTCGCCAAGATCGCCGAGACCGCCCTCCTCGCCCCGACGGAGCTGCCCGATGGGATGGACGGCGGGCTCGAGAACACGGCTCACTTCGAAGCGGAGCCCGCCGGCATGCAAAGCACGAACGTGCACGTGGCGACGGTCGAGGTGTTTCCGAACACCGGCGTGGTGAAGATCCTGCGGTACGTGGCCGTCGACGACGCCGGGTTCCCGGTGAACCCGATGATGGTGCGAGGCCAGGTGCACGGCGGTGCGGCGCTCGGCATCTCGAACGCCATGCACGAGGAGTTCGTTTTTGACGCGAGCGGGGGGCAGGTGACGACGTCGCTCCTGAACTACCTGATGGCGTCCGCGGGCGACGTGCCGGCAATCGAGGTGCTCGAGCACCACGTGCCGACGCCGCATACGCCGCTCGGATCGAAGGGCAAAGGCGAGGGCCCGACGGGCATGGCGCCCGGCGCGCTCGGAAACGCCATCGCCGACGCGCTCGAGCCGTTCGGCGTCGTGCTTCGAGATCTGCCGTTCAGCCGCGAGCGCATCTGGAAGCTGGTCGCAGCGGCCAAGGCCCGTCAGCGCACCTGAGCCCTACGGGCGGATGAACGGGCGACTGCACGCTCAGGCATTTCCGCCGCCGCCGATCCGTGAAAGACCCAGGTCTCGAACCACACTCCCCAAACTCAGTCACTTCGGCCGAGGAATCGCAGGAGCGGAGATCGCGGGGCGAGCTGCCGTAGTGGTTCGATCAGGGCCACCGTCGGTTAGACGTCGGATAGCGCGACACGCAAACGGCCGGCAATATCCTCTTGCTCGCGAAAGCTGATCAGTCCGGGAGGCGCATTGAATCGCTCGGCATCTCCACTGAAGCGCGGTACGACGTGGAGATGAAAATGAAAGACCTCTTGCCCGCCGGCCATGTCGTTGTGCTGCCGAAGCGTGATCCCGTCAGCGGAGAGTGGCCGTCTGGGCGTTGCCACGCTCATCCGCCGCCCTTCTCACGCATCGAATGCTCATCCCAAACGTACACGAGGTATCCATCCGGGTCGCGTAACTCCGCGCCGTACCCCCAGAAGAGTTTCTGCGGGAACTTCTCGAACTTCACCCCCTTAGCCGAGAGCTCTCGATACTTCGCTTGTACGTCATCGACTTGGAACGCCAGCTTGCATGACGGAGCAACCCGTCCATCCGGACTCTCCTCTAGGAACAGTGTGAAGTCGCCATCGTCCTTGATGCCCACGGTGTTGCGCTCCGGAACTTCGACCTCGACCTTCAATCCGAAGTTCTTCGTGTACCATTCGCGCGAGCGCGCGTGATCTCGAACTGGGATGGCAAGGTGATCAAGGCGAATCATTCTGGCCCTCCTTTCGGTCGGCTTCACGTCTCTCGTCAGGCGGCCTTCACGGCGAGCCTTTCGCCGCCTGCACGGCGAGCATGAGTGGCCGCCCGAGATATTTCGCTGCCCATGGAATCTGTTCAGCGAGCGCCTCGTCGCCGTCATACTCGGAAATGCGAACGTTGCGAAAACCGGCACCGTCGATCATGTTCAGGTAGTCATTGACCGTGTATCGAAGCGCACCCAGTCGGTGCTCCACTCCGTTCCGCTCGAAATTCGCCTCGATTCCTGCAGCGGCCATCTCGGGATGGAATGCGGTGAAGACGAGACGTCCGCCCGCCGCCAGGCTGTTGAAGAAGTCCCCGATTAGTATGCGTTCACGGGGTTGAGGCCGGAGTAAGCCAATCGATAGTCGCGCGGCACGAGAATGGCAGAGCCTGCGGCGGTTCCAGCCGCTTTCGCTAAGAGATAGATGGGCGACGTTCCCCCCAGCATCTCAGCGACCGTACCTTCGAACAGCCGCCGCCCGAGCCGAAGCCCGAGCGCCCGCCGGTAAAATTCGATCGCGCTCTCGAGGTCAGGAACGTCGATGTTGGCAAGCAGTGAGATCATGGCGTGTCTCCTGGCCTTAAGGCGAACTTGTCGGGAGGGCGAAACGCCGGGCGCCAGCCCTGGAGCGGGCGTGGCAAGCTTCTGAAACCGTCATCAAGCATCATTCAACATCTCCGCGTCATGACCATAAAGCCAGGCAACCGCCTTGAGCGACCAATCAGTCGTCCCGCCGGCCATCTTTGCATCGCGCTTCATCTGGGCCGGGCCGTCGGGAAGATGGAAGCGCTCCTTGTTGGCTTCCGAAAGACCTTGAACACGCGATGCCCTCGGCTGGCGCAACCTCTCGTACCGATGCAGCGCTTCGGGGACGTCCGGGGCGCCGATCTTCGATAGACACGCAGCCAGTGTAGCCCCGTCCTCGATCGCCTGCGCCGCGCCTTGTGCCATGAACGGCAGCATTGCGTGGCACGCGTCGCCCAGTAACGTCACCCGCCCCACAGTCCAGCGTGCCATCGGCTTGCGGTCGAAGAGCGCCCATATGAAGGTTTCATCGACTGCGCCGAGAATTCCCCGGACCTGGGGGTGCCACCCCTCAAACGCGGCCAGGGCGTCGGCCACCTCACCCCGGTCCGTCCATGATTCGCGTGTCCAGGACTCCTGCTCCATGATGGCAACGAAATTCACGAGCCGCCGACTCTGCACGAAGTAATGCACGAAGTGTTTGCCGGGCCCCATCCATACCTGCGCCGTAACTTCCAGATCGAGATGGGCTACGCGATCGGCCGGTATCAGGCCGCGGTAAGCGACGCAGCCTGTGAAGTGCGGATTCTCGGGACCGAACACGACGCGACGCACCGCCGAATGGATTCCGTCGGCACCCACCAGCGCGTCCGCGGTGATCCGCCTGCCGTTTCCGAATTTGACCTCCACGCGGTCGCCGTCATCGATCACGTCTGTGAAGCGATGCTCGACATGCAGGCGTTCCGCTGGCAAGGCACGCGCCAGGGTTTCCAAGACGTCGAAGCGGTGCATTTGATAGTGAGGGAACCCGAACGCGACCTCCATGGCCTCCGCGAGCGGAGTTCGAAGAAGGGTCCGGCCGTCGTCCCAGCGCCGCTGATGCCACGCTAGAGGCTTCACGCCCAGCCTCGCGAGCTGTTCGGCAAGGCCGAGGCGATGCAAGATACGGGAAGCGTTGGGGCTGATTTGGACGCCCGCCCCTACCTCGGTCAACGCCTTCGCTTGTTCGTACACGTGGACGTCGACGCCTGCACGCAGCAGTGACAATGCCGCGGCAAGGCCGCCGATGCCCCCGCCGACGATCGCAACAGACACGCCATGGCCTGGCATACTTCCTCCGGACCGACCAGGATTCATCTCTGTTAGCCGTCCAACTCCCCGCGTACCAGCAGTCCGCAAGCGCCGCGTCGTCGCGCGGCGGCCGGCTCCACCCGTGGATTGGACTGCTCGATCAGTGGCTTCCCAGTTGGCGTTGGAGCGTCGCGAGGTCAAAATACACCGTCTCGTTCACCAAGCGGTCGCCGTCGAAATCGAAAACGCACGCGAGGCGGATATCCATCCTGCCGCCCCTCGGCTCCATGCCGGCCCAAGATGCTCGATGGTTTCCACTCATTCGGGCTTCGACGATGACGGCTTGCTCCGAATGATGCGTCCTTAGCGGCTTGAAGTGGAAGTCACCAAACGCGTTCACAAGACCAGCGACGAGTTCGCGAACCGCCGCTTCCCCCTCGCTCACCGCGCCGATCGGCACGACATCGTAGCGAGGACGATGAAAACTCGCGATCATCGCGTCGAGGTTGCCGGAGTTCTCGGCGTCGATGTGTTCCCGAACAACAGCTTCACGTCGCGCTCGTAGCGTCTGCCCGGGTGTGGACTCCATCAGGATCCTCCTCTTCGCCTGTCTAGATAGAATGGCTGAGAGCTAAGAATGAACAGCGAGCGTACTTGCTCGATGTCGGCAAACGTCTGCGCCTCACGAATTGTGAGCATGGATGACTAAGGACTGTCTCGGTCGCTCTTCACGCGCTTGCGTGCCTTCCACACCTCCTCGCACGGCCACTGGCGTGTCCAGTCCTCACCCGCTGCCGCGTACTCTTTTGCCCAGTCGTCCCACAACGCGCGGCTGCGTCGCACGTGATCCGGCAAATCTATCGTCGGCACACCTGCCACCTTCCTGGCCGCCTTCGGGCAGCTCTAGCCGAGACCGACCCAGCGCGGACGGGCGCCCGTGCCCGGAATGAAATCGACGAGCACCACGCCCGGCGTGCCGTTGCGCGACGTGGCCGTGGCTCCCGGATAGCGGACTGGCGTCGGGCGGTCGCGCACCTCGATGTAGGCGTGGACGTGGCCCAAGGCCACATAGTCCCACGTCACCGCTGCGAGGTCGCTCGCGAAGATCGGCGAAGATCGGCCCGATGCATCGTCCTCGAGGACGAGCCCGTGGCCGGTTGCGATCGTCCACCGACCGGCTGGCGGCTCGGGCAGGCCCGCGAACGGGCGGTACCCGGGCTCGTGCTCGAGCATCGCGCGTCCCCAGACTACGACGTCGCTTCCGGGGATTTCCACGATGCGGCCATCGTGGTCGTCGATGACGTGGACATGCCCAAGCCCGGCGAGGGTCATCAAGCGCTCGTGCACCGATCTCCCGTCGAAGACGTCGTGGTTCCCGCGGATGACGACGACGGGGCAAGCAAGCCTGCCGAACTGCTCGGCCGTCCACCGGAGCGTTTCGTCGGAGACGCGGACATGGTCGAAGAGATCGCCTGCGATGAGCACCGCGTCGACGCGCTCGTCGCAGGCGCGCGCGATCGCGCGCTCGAAGGCCGCTTCCTCGTCGCGACGCGCGCTGGTGCCAAGATGACAGTCGGACGTGTGCAGCACGGTTGCCGGCCGCCGCGAATCGGCGCGTGGCAGACGCTCCCGAACGTCTTCTTCCGCCTCGTGCTCGTATATTTTCGTTACCTGGCTCATTCCGACTGCGTCAAACGACCTGTGATCGAGCGGGTGGCCCCTGCATCGGAAGTGGAAAACAAGCGACGGTAAGATAACGCCCCGCCGGCCTCGAAGGAACCCTACCGACGCGGCAGGCACCTAACCTCGATCCGAAATTCGCGTGGGTGGCGTCGGCGCTGGGCGCCCGCGCCGCGCGCAGCGAATGCGGGGCGAAGGCCCGGGGTGGCGGAGCGGCTGGGAGGGGCGCCCAGCGAGCACGGCGCGGGCTGCGCCGACGACAGGACCCGCGCGAATTTCGGATCGAAGGGGCACCACGGGAATTTCGCTTCGGGGCTAACTTACGGTAGAAACCTTCGGCATTGGAGTCTGATGCGATCGTTAGCCGCGTTACTCCATCCGCACCGTGGAGGATCTGCTCGGCCACCGTGACGTGTCGACGACGATGATCTACACGCAGGTGCCAAAAGGGGGACGGCCCGCCGTGAAGAGCCCGCTCGACGGGCTGCGATCGAACCGGCAAGGTGCTGCATTTCGCCCCCGTGAAGCCGCTGCCTTCACGGGCGACAGGAGGAACTGCGATGAGGATCATTCGGTTCGTAGAGACGTCCGAGGGGGGGTCGCGCTTCGAGGAGCTCGACATTCCGTTTCCGCAGCCGTACGTGGATGAGTTCGGGAACACCTATCACATGACGCGCGCCTTCTCCTCGAGCGGGGTGATCGTGGATCTGCCTCAGGGATTGGATCAGGATTGGCACGTCGCACCAAGCCGGCAGATCGTCGTCGTGCTGACCGGTCGACTGGAGGTAGAGACGACCGACGGCGAAGTTCACTGTTGGGGGCCGGGGGACATGTTCATGGCCGACGACCCCGGCGGCAAGGGACATCGCACCCGCATCCTCGAAGGCCCTGCCAAGCTCGTTTTCCTTCGGCTCGGAGATGGCTTCGATCTGCGGGAGTGGACTCGGCGGGAGAGTTGACCACAACAACCATGTAGATGACGTGGATCTCGCAGCACGCCGCAGCAACCGTTTGCCAGCTGTTCGTGCTCGCGTCGTTGACGGAAGCGACCCGGAGGCGCGAAACAAGAACGGAGGCCTGCCGATGAACGCGATCGACGGTGACAGCCATTTCGCGGAGCCCCTCGACCTCTTCGAGCGCTATACGGAACCTCGTTTCCGCGACCGAACGGTTCGCGTCGAGCGCGACTCGACGACCGGCCAGCGCGCGCTAATCGTCGACGGCAAGCCGATGGTGCTCGTCGACGTCGAAGAGCTGCTCGGAGCGCTGGTCGCCTACGGGCAGAAGGAGTCGGGCGCCGATCTCGGCACCTTCGACCGTTACCTGATCGAAAGCGGCAGGTGGCAAGACATGAGCGAGCGCGTCCGCTATCTCGACGCCGAGGGCTTCGCGGCGCAGGTGATCTATCCGAGCCTCGGGCTCGTCTGGGAAGGCTCGGTCCAAGATCCACTCCTGGCCGACGCCCTCTGCCGCGCCTACAACACGTGGGCGTTCGAGCTCTGCGCAGGCCACGCCGATCGCCTCTATCCCGCGGCGCACATCTCGCTCCGCGACTCCTCGCTCGCCGCCCGCGAGCTCGAGCGCGTGGCGAAGCTCGGCGCTCGGGCGATCTTCGTCGCGGCCGCTCCGGTCGACGGCAAGAGCTTCGGTCATCCGAGCCTCGACCCCGTGTGGGCGACGGCCGAGGACCTCGATCTCGCGGTAGGCATTCACCTCGCAGGGCACGCGAACTACACGGGCCACGACTGGTACCGCCACGAGTATCCGGGCTTCATGTTCGTCACGATGAACGTGATCCAGGACCCACGGATGGCGCTCACGACGATGGTCTACGACGGGGTCTTCGAGCGCTTTCCGCGGCTACGCGCCGGGACGATCGAGGCGATGGTCGGCTGGGTCGGTGAATGGCTCGAGCGGCTCGACTATCGCTACAAGTACATGGGTCACACCTCGAAGATGAAGCGGCCCGCGAGCGAGTACTTCCGGCGAAACATCTGGATCGCCGCCGATCCCGAAGAGCGCATGTTCCCGCTGATCGTGCGTTTTGCCGGCGACGAGCGCTTCTTCATCGGCTCGGACTACCCCCACGCGGAAGGTTTCGTGAATCCGGTCGAGAAGGTGACGCGCCTGCTCGCCGAGTTTCCGCCTCAGTCGACGAGGCGGATCCTCGCGGACAACGCGCGCGCGTTCTACAAAATCGACGGACCTCGGTAACGAACCGGAAAGAGCTCGACGAGGGGATCGAACGGGCGCGCGCCGGCTAGAAGCGGCTCTCGGCGCTACCGAGCGTCGAGATACATTCCTCGCGGATGCTCCACAACGTCTCGGGCGTGAAGCCCGACAGCTCGCGATGCTGCAGCAACCATTCTCGGATGAAGTCCCGGTGGAACGATATCTTGTAGGTTCCGATCTGATCCGGCCGAATCTCCTGCTCGCGAATGAAATGGTGAATCTCCACCGCGGGGTTGACGTTCGAGCGCGTGATGTCCACGCGGCTACCCTCGTACTGCAGGTACGTGTGAGCCTCCGGAATCGATGAGAGCTGGTGCTTTTCGAGAACGACTCCGACGCCGGGCGTGTTGGCCTCACACATCTCGAAGATGCCGAGCATGAGCTTGATCGCGACACCGAGCTCTTGTGCGAGGGCCGCTAGCAGCGCGTGCTTCGTGCTGCACGTCCCTCGACCTTCCGATAGGACCAAGAGGAGATCGCTGCGATCGGAGTTCCGGCCATACGGCAGCGTGTAGAGATGATAGGCGGCTTGGCGAAAAGTCGTGCACCCTCGCTCGCGAAACCGGATCGCGAGCGAGCCCGACGCCGCTATCGGCACTTCCGGAAGCATCATCCAGGGACCCATGTCCCGGTTTCGGGTGAATCTCACGGTCTCGTTCGGGATTCGATCCTGACAAGACGACCTTTAGGAGCTAGGGTGCGCCCCGTGAACGCCAAAAGAAAGACGGCTCGGGATCCGATTGTAGGCGGCTCTCGGCCGCCTTTCCACGGACATGGTCGCCCGCGCATTGCGCGATTGCTCGCCGGCCTTTCGCATCGGGACGTGACGAGCAGTCGTTGAGGAGAGAAGAACGCATGACACAGCAAAACATGGGACTCCAGTTGCGCTCGACGGTCACGAAGGAAGGCATCGTCGAGGTCTCACTTACGAGCGTCCCGATCCCCGAGCCGAAGGCCGATGAGGTGGTGGTCCGCGTCGAGGCGTCTCCCATCAACCCATCGGACCTGGGGTTGATGTTCGGCGGCGCAGATCTGTCCACCGCAAAAACTTCCGGACCGCCCGACCATCCCGTCGTCACGGCGAGCATCCCGCCGGCGAGCTTGAAGGGCATCGGCGGGCGCATGGGCCAGGCGTTGCCGGTCGGCAACGAGGGCGCGGGCGTGGTGGTGCATGCCGGTTCCTCCGATCAGGCGCGGGGACTGACGGGCAAGGTCGTGGCGATTCTCGGCGGGGCGATGTACGCGCAGTTTCGCTGCATCAAAGCCAGCCAGTGTCTCGTCTTGCCGCAAGGCACCACGCCGGCGGAGGGTGCCTCCTGCTTCGTGAACCCGCTGACCGCCCTCGGCATGGTCGAGACAATGCGCATGGAGGGCCACTCCGCACTGGTGCACACGGCGGCGGCCTCGAACCTGGGCGAGATGCTGAACAAGATCTGCATCCAGGACGGCATCGGACTGGTGAACATCGTGCGCAGACAGGAGCACGTGGACGTTCTGAAGGCCGCGGGTGCCAAATACGTCGTGAACTCCAGTGTGCCGACGTTCATCGACGATCTCACCGAGGCCCTCGTCGCCACGGGCGCGACGTTGGCGTTCGATGCCGTTGGCGGCGGCAAGCTGGCGAGTCAGATTCTCTCGTGCATGGAGACGGCCGCGAACCGCAGCGCCAAGGAATACAGCCGCTACGGGTCCACGACGCACAAGCAGGTGTACATCTACGGCGGCCTGGATCGCGGTCCAACGGAGCTCGTTCGCAACTTCGGCATGGCCTGGGGCGTCGGCGGCTGGTTGCTCACCGCGTTCCTGCAGAAGATCGGACCCGAGGCTGCACAGAAGCTCCGAGAGCGGGTGGCGGCCGAGATCAAGACGACGTTCGCCAGCCACTACACCAAGGAGGTCTCCCTCGCGGAGGCGCTCCGATTGGATGAGATCGCCGTCTACGGCAAGCTGACCACCGGCCAGAAGTACCTGATCAACCCGAACAAGGGTCTCGCGCGCTGACCCGCCGACCCGTACGTACAGGGATGCGATGCGCCGTGGCTTCATGATCCGAATCACATACCTCGTGCTCGGCGCGGCTGGGCTCCTGTGCGCGGCCCGTTCTTCACTCTCCGCGGGTTCGTCTGACGCCACCTCTCCGTCGTCGACGTCGGTTACCGAAGCGACGACCCTAGATCGTACCAGCCATCGGCCCGCCGAAGTCACGTCGGATCGCTTGGCCAGCGCCGATGACGAACGAAGTGCGGCGTCAGCGGCTTGGATGGAGCGCAGTCGCGCGCTCGCCGCTGCGGTCAAGATCGAAAACCTGCACTATGAGAGAGCGGCCGCCGCAGACGGGCGAGCGGGGATCGCGGTGGTGGGACGAGCCGTGAACCAGGGGAGCACGACGCTCTCGTTGCTGGCGATCCATCTAGCGCTTACGGGGCCGAGCGGAACCACGGGGAACGTGCCGGTGATCGCGGAGCCGGAGCAGCTTCCGCCGGGAGCTTCGAAGACGTTCGAATTCTTCATCGATCCGGCCGCGGCCGGCGGTTTCACACCGCTGCGAGGCGCGGCACAGGGTAGCCCCCCCGTCTCTCCAGACGAGCAGCGCGCACTCGGTCAAATCATTGCCTACGTGACGTATGCAGGCGAATAGGCTGTCGCCATGAGAAGCACGTCGAAGCAAAATCGACGTTTCTCACGCCACACGAAGCACAGGTCATTCCCACACTCGACGCTATCCCATTACGCCGGAGACGACGAGCTGGCTGATCCGCTGCTCGTCGTAGCGGAGAATCTCGCTCAGCACGTACTGGTTGTCGCGGCCGAGCGTCGGCGCTGCGCGCGTCGCTTGGCCCGGCGTGCGCGACAGCGCGACGCGCGGCCCCTCCACGATCGTCGTGCCGTAAACCGGGTGCTCGAGCTCGACGAAGTGGCGCCGGTGGCGAAGCTGCGGGTCCTCGAAGCACTCGCGGCTCGTCTGCACCCGGTGCGCGGGGACGCCGCTCGCCTGCGCGAGCCGCTCGATCTCGGCGGCTTCGTGCTGGCGCGACCAATCGCCGATCGCGCGGTCGATCTCCTCCCGGTGTTGCTGCCGATCCGCCGCCGACCGCAACCGAGGATCTTTCGCGAGATCCTCGCGGCCCATGAGATCGCAGAGCGCTCGCCATTCCTCGTCACTGCGGCAGACGATCGCGGCCCACCGATCCAATCCCGCCGCGGGATAGACGCCGTGCGGACAATCGTGCGCGTCGACGTTTCCAATCCGGCCCTGATCACGACCGTTCGCGGAGTAGTCGAGGATCGCCGGCGTGAGAAAGTGCGCCGAGGCCTCGGCCTGCGACTGGTCGATGTACTGCCCACGACCCGTGCGACGGCGGTGCTCGAGCGCCGCGAGAATCGCGACCGCGGTGAAGCGCGGCGAAACGTAGTCCGTGTATGCCCCGAACACGCCCGCCGGTGCGCGATCCGGCCAACCGGTGAGATTGTGAAATCCGGAGACGGACGCACCCATCGTCCCGAAGCCGGCCATCTTGGAGAGCGGGCCCGTCTGACCCATGAGGCAGCTGCTCAGCATGATGATCGCCGGATTCACCTGGCGCAGGTCGTCGTATCCGAACCCCCATTTGCGCATCGCCTTCGGCGAGAACGACTCAGTGACGACGTCGGCCCAGCGCACGAGATCGAACACGACCTCGCGGGCCTCGGGCCTGCCGAGGTCGAGCGTGATGCCGAGCTTTCCTGCGTTGTTGTTGCCGAAGCAACCCGAGCTGTCGGACGCCGCCTCGTTCCGATGCCGAGGATGAAGCGTGCGAGCGGTATCGACGCGCGTCGGCGACTCGATACGCACCACGGTCGCCCCGTGATCCGCCAGCATCCGCGTCGCAGCCGGCCCGGCCATCACCCAAAAGAAGTCGAGGATCTTCACGTCTTGCAGCGGACGCTCGGTCGACATCACACGACCCCTCTCGCCACGAGATCGGCGAGCCTCGTCTCGCTCATGCCGAGCTCCTGGCCGTAGATCTCTCTATTGTGCTCGCCGAGCGTCGGCGGGCGGCGCCGGTAGCGGATCGGCGAGTCGCTGAATCGGGCGAACGGCCCGGGGTAGAGGAATGATCGGCCGTGCTCGGGATGGCCGATCGGTTGGAAATATCCCCTCGCCGCGAGCTGTGGGCTCTCGACCACGTCACGGATCGTCGACACGGGCGCGATGAGAAAGCCCTTGTCGATCGCCAGCTCCAAGAGCTCGGCCTTCGTCCGGCTCTCCACGAACCGCTCGAGCACGCGGCGCACGCGCTCCCACTCCTCGATCGGCTCTTTGCCGCTCATCAAGAGCTCGAGATAACCGATCCAGTCCTTGTCGCGCGTCGCCTCGTCGCAGAAGCCCTGCTCGCACACGTAGCCCATGAGTCTCACCGAAAACGGCCCGAGAGCGGAGCCGAAGAGAAACGTGAGCGAGACGTAGCCGTCCTTGGCCTTCCACACGAGCGGTATTCGCAGCGTGCCGAGCTTGATGCCCCCCGAGATGCGGCCGATCTCCGGCGAGTCGAGCGCGGCGGAGAGGATGTAGGATTGCGTCGCCACGGCGACGGACTGCTGCGCCGACACGTCGACGTGTTGTCCGAGGCCGGAGCGCACGCGCTCGTGGTGCGCGACGAGCGCGCCGACCGCCGCGTCGGCGCAGGCATGCAGATAGGCTTGCGGCACCGCTGAGAGCCGCACCGGTGGCCGGTCGTCGTCGCCGGTGAGAAGCAACGGCCCGCCCGCCGCGAGAATCACGAGGTCGGCGTCGGCATAGCTCATCTTCGGGCCGTCTTGGCCGAATGCACTGATCGAAACGTAGATGAGCTTCGGGTTCACGGCCGCGAGCGCGGCGAAGCCGAGCCCGTGCTCTTCGAGAAATCCCGGGGCCTCGGACTCGATCAGAAAGTCGGCGCCGCGCACGAGGTCGAGCAGGATCACCCGCCCCTCGTCGCGACGCCAGTCGAGCGTGACGCCGCGCTTGTTGCGGTTGTAAGCCCACCAGTAGAGCGAGCAGTCGGGGCCCGGCTCGTCGGCGAGGAACGGGCCGAGCCGCCGCGCGCTCGAGCCCCCGGGCGGCTCGATTTGAACGACGTCGGCTCCGAGGTCGCCGAGGATCTGACCGCAGAGAAGCCCGCGCTCGTTGGTGAGATCCAGTACGCGGTATGGGGTGAGCATGTCGCTCATCGGTCCGGTCGGTATCGCTCTAGCCGTGGCTGTTGCGCAAGAGCGGCGTCCGTTTCCCTGCAGCGTGCTTCAGGCGCGGCAGTCCGAACACTCACGGTGACACAATTCGACCTGCTCATGCGCATTTCTCCGACCGCACCGACTCACGAGGAAGGTCGGCGCGCCAGCAGCTCGGGAATCATGTCTTCATAGGCCGCCGCCACGCCGAGCAGCTCGGCATCGCCCTCTGGAGGGCCGACGAGCTGCAGGCCCATCGGCAGCCGATCGGCCGGGTCGAATCCAGCGGGTACGCTGATCGCCGGCAGCCCGGCGAAGGTTGCGTAAATGGTCACCTCCATCCAGCGATGGTAGGTATCCATCGCCCGGCCGGCCACGCTTTTCGGCCAATGCCATTCGACGTCGAACGGCCACACCTGCGAGACCGGCAACGCCAACACGTCGAAGCACTCGAACAGACCGAGCATGTGTGCATAAAACGAGCTGCGCACGACGGCGGCGTGCATGAAATCGGTAAAGCGGAGATCCTGTGCGTGATCGTGCTCCCAGAGTGCCTCGGGCTTGATGGCCTCGCGCGCTCCGGGTCGCCCGAGCAGCGCGGCGACGATCGGAGCGACGAGCGCGCGTCGCCAGACGAGCCAGGCATCCCAAAGGCGAGCGGGGTCGAAGCCGAGTGAGCGCGGCTCTACCTCGGCACCAGCGTCGGCCAAGCGCCTCAGCGCGCGCTCGCAGACATCGAGTATGCCGCTTTCGATCGGCAGGTAGCCCCCGAGGTCGGCGAGCCAGCCGATGCGCACACCGCGTACGCTCACCCCCGGCTCCGGGACGAAGCTGCGCTCGGCTTCGGAGATCGAAAGCGGTGCGCGAGGGTCTCGACCCGCCTGAATCGTCAGCAACTGCGCCAAGTCGCGAACGGTGCGAGCCATCGGGCCGTCGGTCGCGAGCTGGCTCACCCAGACCTCCGGCTTGGGCCAACCCGGAACGCGGCCTTGGCTGGGACGCAGCCCAAACACATGGTTCCATCCCGCCGGGTTGCGCAAGGAACCCATGAAGTCGGAACCATCCGCAACAGGAAGCAGCCGGTGAGCCAGCGCCACCGCGGCGCCGCCGCTCGATCCGCCCGCGCTGACCGCGGGATCCCAAGCGTTGCCCGTGGTTCCGAACAGGTTGTTGTAGGTGTGCGAGCCAAGCCCGAACTCCGGCATGTTGGTCTTGCCGATCACGATCGCGCCCGCCGCCTTCATGCGCGCGACGTGAACGCTGTCCTCTCCCGGCATCGCGTCCTTCAGCAGCGTGCAGCCGAACGTCGTCGGAAACCCGACTGCGTGCCCCGTGTCTTTGATCGCCTGGGGCATGCCGTGCATCCAGCCACGTGAGCCGCCGCGCGCTAGCTCGTCGTCGCGCTCATCCGCCTGCCGGAGCAGCATGTCCTCCGGCGCGAGGTTGACGATCGCGTTGAAGCGCGGACTGATGCGACGGATGCGCGCATGGTAAGCGTGCATCACTTCACGGCAAGAAACCTCGCGCGCGTGAATTGCGCGCGAAAGGGCCGTCGCGTCGAGGTCCGTCGGGTCGGAGGCGTTCATGGGTTTCTCGGTTGTGTGCGTGCGCTTTTTACGCAGACGCCGCAAACGAACCCTGCCTAGGAGCCCGTCCGAGTAATCGCTCCCGTCGCCCATGAGCCGATCGCCGGCGCCTCGAGCGCGCAAAAATCCTCGGAATACCGCAGGAGTATTCGTCGGATTTTTGCGCGCTCGATGCTTGGCGCTCGACTCATGTGCTCGGTCCGGATTACTCGGACGGACTCCTAGCGAATCGAGCGCGTATTGGCCAGCGCGACCGGTCAACGAGGGCTAAGAGTTTGCTCATAGCACATCTCCCCGAGAGCGAGTATGACCGGACGGTCATCGCCGGGGCGACCCTCGAGAGACTGGGAGGACGAGTATGCCCGCTACGATTTCGATTCATCCCTCCGTCGACAACGGTATCAAGCCAGGCGCAAAGGGCTTCGCGGGCGGAACGCTCGTCTGCAAGTGCGCGCAGAATCCGGTGAAGGTGTCCCTGAAGGCGCAATCCGCCCACAACCATGTTTGCGGGTGCACGAAATGCTGGAAGCCCAAGGGTGCGTTGTTCTCCATGGTTGCCGTCGTGCCACGTGACAAGGTCACCGTCGTGGAAAACGCGGACAAGCTCGCGATCGTCGACTCGAAAGCGGCGATCCAGAGGTATGCCTGCAAGGGTTGCGGCGTTCATCTTTACGGCCGAATCGAGGACAGCAAGCACCCGTTCTTCGGGCTCGACTTCGTTCACACGGAGCTGTCACGGGAATCCGGGTGGTCGGCGCCTGAATTCGCAGCCTTTGTCTCTTCGATCATAGAGTCGGGTGCTGACCCGGCCAATCAGCGGGCGGTGCGGAGCCGGCTGAAGGAGCTCGGTCTCGAGCCGTATGACTGCCTGTCGCCCACGCTCATGGATGCCATCTCGACGCACGTCGCGAAGGCATCCGGTGTCCTGAAACCCTGATGTGGGACGAAGGCGAAGCTCTGGCGACGCTTTCCATGAACTCGATCACCCGAGTTGTGGACGGCTCCGGCTAGCTCGCGGGCGTCAGCGCCCGCGGAAGACTGGCTCTCGCTTCTCGAGGAACGAGGCGATCCCCTCGCGGACGTCCTCGGTGCGGACGAGCCGCTTCACGGTCGCGAGCTCGCCGGCAAGGACCGCGTCGAGGCTCGCGCCGAGCGCATCATGGACTGCGTCCTTGATCGCCACGAGCGCGAGCGGCGCATTCTTCGCCATTTTTTCGGCGCAGGATGCGACGTGAGCCTGGAATTCGAAGTCGGGGACGACCCGGTTCACGAGCCCGAGGCGCGCCGCTTCTTCGGCGGAGACGACGTCGCCCGTGAGCGCCATCTCGAGCCCGTTGAGTCCCGCAAGACGCGTAAGGAAGAAGCTCGCGCCGCCGTCGAGCGCGAGACCGCGCTTCACGAAGACGAGCGAGAGCCGCGCGGCGGAGGAGGCGATCCGGACGTCGCTCGCCAGGACGAGCGAGCAACCGAAGCCTGCGGCGATGCCGTTTACCGCCGCAATCACCGGCTTTCGGCAGTTCCAAAGCGCGCGGATCGTGGCGTTGAACTCAGAGTCCTGCGACGAGCCGTCCTGGACGCTCCGCAGCGTGCCTTCTCGTTGCGGGAGCGACTTTTGCGCGGCGACCAGGTCCGCTCCCGTGCAGAAGGCGCGCCCCGCCCCCGTGAGGACGACGACGCGCGTCTCGCCGTCCGCGTCGGCAACGCGAAACGCCTCTCCGAGTGCGGCCATCGCCGGTCGGTCGAGCGCGTTCTTCTTCTCTGGGTTGTCGAGCGTCACCCAGCGCACATTGCCGCGGAGCTCGCTTCGCACGACGTCGCTCATACCGGTCTCCTTGGTTCGTCGAACGGGGTTTCTTGGTGCTCGCGTTCGAATCACAGTGGTGGCCAAGCCGGCGCCCGCTGTCAACTCGCGATAACACCCGTAGCTCTCCGCCGAGCAGGGTGATAACGCATCGGCTTCATGAAGGCAGAGCCGTTCGAGATTGCGGTCCCGCAGGAGACTCTCGACGACCTTCGCGACCGACTCGCGCGCACGCGCTGGCCGGAGGATTTCGCGAACGCGGGTTGGGAGTACGGCACGAACGTCGACTACCTGAGGACGCTCGTCGGTTACTGGCGCGACGGATTCGATTGGCGCCGGCAGGAGCGCGCGATGAACGCGTTCTCGCACTACCGTACGACGATCGAAGACGTCCCGATCCACTTCATCCACGAGAAAGGCAAAGGGCCGAAGCCGATGCCGCTCATCATGAGCCACGGCTGGCCCTGGACCTTCTGGGACCTCCACAAAGTGATCCGTCCGTTGGCGGATCCGGCGGCGTTCGGCGGCGACCCGGCTGACGCGTTCGACGTGGTCGTTCCCTCGCTGCCCGGCTATGGCTTCTCCACGCCTCTCCGCAAGACCGGCTTCAACTTCTGGCGCACGGCCGATCTCTGGGTGAAGCTCATGGAGGACGAGCTCGGCTATCGTCGCTTCGCGGCCGAGGGCGGCGACTGGGGCGCGCTCGTGACCGCACAGCTCGGACACAAGTACGCGGGACGCCTCTTCGGCATCTACGTCCATCTGCTCGCGCCGCTCGACGTGTTCCTCGGCGCGCTGCCCGACGCTTCGGAGTACGGGCCGCAGGAGAAAGGCTGGTTCGAGAAGAACGTCCATTTCTTCACCGCCGAAAGCGGCTACTCGGCGCTGCAGTCGACAAAGCCGCAGACGCTCGCCTGCGCTCTCAACGATTCTCCCGCCGGCCTCTGCTCCTGGCTCGTCGAGAAGCGTCGTACCTGGAGCGACTGCGGAGGGGACGTCGAGAAGCGCTTCACCAAAGACGAGCTCTTGACGAATGTCACCCTCTACTGGGTGACGCAGAGTTTCGGTACTTCTGCTCGTTACTACTACGAGTGCACCCACAATCCGTGGCGGCCGTCGCACGATCGGCACCCGGTCGTCGAAGCGCCGACCGGAATCGGCGTCTTCGAGAAGGAAGTGGTCTTGATGCCCCGACGCTGGGCGGAGCGCTACTACGACCTTCGGCACTGGACCGTGATGCCCCGCGGAGGACACTTCGCGCCGTTCGAGGAACCGGAGCTACTGATCGAGGACGTGCGAGCGTTCTTCCGGCGGTTCCGGTGAGGTCCGTCCAACGCCTGTCTCTTCTCGAGCCGTCGTTTCTTCGGCGGAGCACCGCGTCGATGCGCTTCCGAGCCGCAAAAAGCTGGAGGCTTCCTAGATTCACCGAGCCATCGATTCATGGGAGGAATCCACGACACATTCCGACCGGCTCGTCCGAGGTCCAAAGACCGCCATAGATTGTCACAGCTACGCAACAAATAGCGTCGCCAACTAAGCTCCGTCGGCTCGACTCTCAGGCCTGCGCTCCGCAATCGTCGGCGTCAGCGGCCGTCATAGGACCCGCGGCAGCACGGCATTCCGCTTGCTGTTCTGCTTGATGCGTGAATGCGAGGCAAAGCGCCGGAAGAGTCCGTAAAACCTTGGAGACTGCAGAGATTCATCCGACCGAAACCCGCGCATCACGGACTTTCGACTTCAGAGCCAGGGCCGGCCTGTCTGCGATCGAGCTCGTCGATAGTCGCGGCCTCTCGATCGTCGAGGTCCTCGTAGCCGTAGTGCTGATCGCAGTCGGGGCACTCGCGGCGATCGTGGTACAGCGAACGAGCGTCAAGGAAAACCAGCGGACCTATTCGCGCGAGGTCGCAGCGTCGCTCGCCCGTCAACTGCTGGAGTCGGTCGAGAGCCTTTCGTACGAACCGACATCCGGTACGTTCGCCAACTGTTTGAACGCCACGGCCTCTGCGGCGACGTTCGTCGCGCCATGCGCGGCGGTGAGCTCTTCCAACCCGCTGAACGCCCAGGGACAGACCGTGGCCGCGGGGGGTTATACGCGCCAATGGAGCATCGTCGACAACGGCTCGGCCTCGAATGCAACAACCGCGATCTTCAAGACGATCCGAGTTCGCGTGCAATGGAACGATCGCGGCCAGACCCAGCAGTTGATGATCGCAACCGACAAGGGCCTGACGTACCCGACCTCGCCATGAAGCGAACCCTCCCGCACGGAGACCGCGGCTTCACACTGATCGAGCTCTTGGTGGTGATGATCATCATCGCCGCGGTCCTAGCAACCGCCACCAGGCTCATGATGGCATCGACCCTGGCGTTTGCACGCGAGAATGCGACCGTACAGGTCCAGCAAGACTTGGCGGCAGCCAAGAACGTCTTTCTCGATGACATGTCGATCGCAGGCTACACCGCCTCGCCCTCGACCACGTTCGAGTCGGTCACCACCGGGACCAGCTCCGACACCGTGACGTTCCGCGGAGACGTCGATTCGAGCGGGGGCGCCTTCCCGGATCGGATTTGCTACCGACTCTCGGGCGGGGCCCTGCAGCGAAAAGTGGTGCTGGGCGGAGCGTCGGCTCCGGCGGCGTGCGGTACGAGCGGATTCGAGACGGTGATCGGCAACGTCGGTGTCTTCACACTCACGTTTCTCGACCCCAGCCGGGCCACCATCCCATCGAGCAATGTCTCGGGAATCCTCGATGGCACCGCGAATGTCCGCTACGTCGATCTGCTCCTGACGACCAATCGGACGGTGGGGTCGGCGATGATCTCGAAGACCATCAATGGGGAAGTCGCGCTACGCAACTATTGAGCACGCGCCGAGTGGTCTGCGTGAAAAAGGGGCCCACACAATGAAACGGCAAGCTCTCGAGTGCGCCGGCGGTCAAGCGGGGAGCGCCCTGGTGGTGAGCCTGCTCACCATGCTGATCGTTTTCGTGATCAGCACCGGGCTCGCCGTGTCCTCGCGCAGCGGCGAACGAGTGGCTTCGGCGTTCAAGAATCAACAAAACTCCTTCGAGGTCGCGGTCGCGGGGCTCGAGAACGCGCGTGAAGCCGTCCGCGCGGCGCGCTTCAACGATCCGCTGTCGACGACCTTCACGCCGATGCTGCAGAGCGTCGCCGCGAGCGGCACCACGCTCGTGGACTCGACCGCACGGGCGAATTTCGGCGCGACCACCAACGGCGCGGTGAACGGGACGAGCCCGCAGAACACGCCCGCGCTGGGGCCGAGCTCTCTCGACGGGTCCATTTATCAAGTGTTTCTGACCAACGATGGAGCCGACGCCGTGACTAGTACCACCGATACCGACGAGAAGATCACCCTCACGTCGTTCGCGAGCGGCCCGAACACGATCGGTTTCACGGTCGTCCAGGGGGTCTACGTGCCCGACCCGGCGCTCAACGTGCCGCCGCTGCCGGCGCTCATGGTGCTGCCGGGCCGCAGCATCAATCTCAACTTGCCGAACAGCCAGGCCACCATGAACGGGAATGGCGGCGGTACGCTTCCGAACAACAAGTGCTACGCGGACATCGCCGTGTCGAACTCGGCGCTGAAGGCGGGCGTCGAAGGACAGATGAAGCGCGATTCCAACTACACGACGTGCATTCCCGGCCGGAGCGGAACGCAGAATGGGATCAACGCGGTCGACAACTTCATATCCGGAGTCAATCCTTACGACGGATCGACCAACACCCCGAACCTGCAAGCCGGAAGCGCGAACCTGACGAGCGTGTCCTACCTGACCAGCCTCTACGGCCAGCTCCGAGCGGTGGCGGATTATACGGAGTCGAGTTCTTCCATCGACTTCGGGACGGCAACGGCGCCGACGCTCGTGGTTTACAACGGCAATCTCACCGTCGGTCCGGGGGCCCACTACGGTATCCTCATGGTAAAGGGCAACCTGACGCTCGACGGAAATGCATCGTACACGGGTGCGGTCTACGCAATCGGCCCCGGCAACGTCCTTCGCAACGGTGGCGGCAACGGGCAGTGGTGCGGCGGCATGCTGATCGCGAACACCGACACGCCGGATTCGTCAAACACGCTCTCGTCGGCACGCCGACCTACTCCACCAACGGCGGTGGCAGCGCGCAATTCGCGGCCGCATGTCCGGCGGCGAACGCGGGGGACCTCGTGCGCTTTCGCCGCCCGCTGAAGCGCCTTTCGTTCCAACAGCTGCGATGAGCGCGCGCTCGCGACAGCGGGACGAGCGCGGCTTCTCGGCCTTGGAGCTCCTCGTCGTGATAGCGATCCTGTCCCTCGTGGTCGGGATCGCGATCCCGGCCTTTCAGGTGGTGCGGCTCGGAGCCGCACTGTCTTCCGCGCAACGCGACGTCGTCGCCGCCGTGCAAAACGCCCGCTGGCGGGCGATCAACACCGGTGCCGTGTATACGGTCGACTTGACGAGCGGAAGCACGATCGCGATCACGAAGAGCGGAGCTACGGTGGCTTCTCTGCCGCTCGGTGAATACTTCGTGAGTCAGACCCACACCGGAGGCAGCACGTTCGATTTCGATCCGCGCGGGCTCATACCCGTCGGAACGACGACTCCCATTACGATCACGCTCACCAATCCCGGGAGCGCCACCCGCACCGTGACGATCGACCGCCTGGGCCGGATCACCGCCTCCTGAGGAAACCCCGTGAAAACCCCCGCGGCTTCCGTCTCGGACCTGCCCGTCAGAAGAGGGCACGATTTCACAACGAGGGTTCTTTGCACGCGCTGCGGCACCGTCCAGGAGTTCGCGATGGGGGGGCGCGGCTCCACTTGCGGGAGGTGCTCGCCAGTCGTGGCCGGCGCCAACAGTGTGACGACCCCCGCGCTGGCGCGATTCGACTACCACGCGGCGCGCTTTCGGCGTACCGACAAAGCGCTCGGGCAGCTCACGAAGGGCGGACCCGGCCCCGAGGTGCCGAGCGTAGTCGTCGAGATCCTCGCATTTCACAACCGGGTCACCTCGCTGGCCGCGTTCGTACCGTTCGTCGGTCCGTGGCTCGTAGCCCACAGCGAGGCTCGCGCGGATCGAAAGTTCAAGCTGCAGTACATCTCGATAGGACTGACGGCTCTGACGATCGTCGGCATCCTCGCGCTGCTGCGGGCTCTCAGCGCGCCGCCCGTGCCGTTGCGGGAGCGCCTTCAGTCGCAGATAGAGACGCTAGGCGCCATCGCTCAGGACTTCCGTGCGAAGCACGGCGCCTATCCCGACTCAGCGACCTGGAAGCGCACTGCGGAGCAACCCGATCTTCGCTTCTTCGATCCCTGGTCCCGGGCTTATCGGTACGAGCCCAGCAAGGACGGAGGAGTGACGATCGGGACGCTCGGTCGCGACGGTAAGGAGGGTGGAACCGACGAGGACGCCGACGTCTCTGTTCACTTCGCGCCGACAGCGCCGCTCCCTGACGTGGCATCGCGCGTCGAGGGCACGACCGAGCCGGTCGTTGAGGGTGGCGTCTCTCTCGGGAAGTAACGAACAGGCCGGCCGTATGGGAGGAGTAGATGACGCCGCCCCGTCGAACCGAAAGATCGTGATCACTTCCGGTCCCTTACGGGTCGCGCCACGTAGCCAACTTGGGCTCCCGGAGAACCCGAAGTTTTCGTTGACTGGACCACCCGCGCCCGCGTACCATTTCTCCTGGGTTCCTTTTTCGCGCCATTTCCGGTATCCGGCCTGAGCCGGGGAGGAGAAAGATGACGGCCAAGACGGCTACGATCTTACCCTTTGAGAATGCGCCGACGCCGGAGCAGCCACCCGCCGTGCCCGATGCTTCGCGACCGAAGCCGGCGGCAGGCATCACCTGGCTCATCGAGCACTACGATCCGCCGGCGGGACTGCTTCACAGCTCGAACGACGAATCGGATTCGACGCTCGAGGCTGTTGCATCGGTCTACCGATCGCGTCCGAGAAGCGAGACGTTCATCGAGTGGTTGTGGCGGCACTATCCGCCACGACCGACGGATCAGGAGTGACCGTCGGCCCTCGTCGGATCGGCGCAACGACGTTGACGCCAGCGTCCATCTTCCACTTTCACTGACACCCCCACACTTCTCGCGCTACCTCTACGATGCGGCGGAGCTTGGCGTTCTGCTGCTCCACGGTCAGCTTGTTGCCGGGCGCGGTGCTGGCGAACCCACACTGCGGGCTCAGCGCGAGCTGATCGAGCGAGACGTACTTCGTCGCCTCGTCGATGCGGCGCTTCAGCGCGTCCTTCGACTCTAGCTCTGGACGCTTGCTCGATACCAGGCCGAGCACAATCGACTTGTCCTTCGGCACGAAGCGCAACGGCTCGAACGTGCCCGCGCGCTCCGTGTCGTACTCGAGGAAGTAGGAATCGATGTCGACCCGATTGAACAGCATCTCCGCGACCGGATCGTAGCCACCCTCGGTCAGCCAGCCGCTCTGATTGTTGCCTCGACAGAGATGCATAGCCACGTGTAGCGACCGCGGCCGGTCCGCCAGCGCATCGTTGACGAGCGTCGGGAACATCTCGTAGAGCCGACGCGCGTCGACCGCGCTGTTGCCGCCTCCTTCCCGCCGCCGCGGGTCGCAGTAGAGCGCGAGCGGCACCTCGTCGAGCTGCACGTAGCGGCAGCCCGCGTCGGCGAGCGCGCGGAGCTCCTGGCGGTACGCCGCGGCGACGTCCTCGCGCATGAGGTCGAAGTCGGGGTAGACCCGCGGGTCGACGTGTTGCGGGTTGGCCGAACAGGCGATCGTCGGCGAAGGGAGGGTGATCTTGACCGTCCCGCTGGTGAGGGACTGCACGAAGCGGAAGTCTTCGACGTGGACGGGACCGCGCCACTGCAGTCGATCGTGGATCTTCAGGAGCGGCACCGGAATGTGGTCGCCCCTATCGTCGACGAAGAACATCCGCTCGGCCTCGTAGTAGATGGAGCCGCCGCCGAGGCCGCGGCAGATGAAATCGGCGTAGAAGACGCCGCGGCGGAACTCACCGTCGGTGATCGACCGAAGCCCGATCTCTTCTTGCAGCACGACGATCCTGCGGACGAAGTCGTCTTCAAGGTGACGGAGAGCGGCGGCCGGGAGGCGGCCGGCTTCGTGCTCGGCGCGGGCCTTCAGGAGCTCGGGCGGCCGCAGCAAGGAGCCAACGTGCTCGGCGCGAAACGGCGGATCGTGCGGGGCGGAGCTAGGCATGGCCGACCCTCCTCTCTGATCGCTTTCGAATTCAATCCACTTGGTGCTCTATCCTTGTGCGTCGCGTCCGGGTGGCGCGATGACCAGGGGAATCTTGACGGCCATCGTTTCGCCCTTCTCGGGATATGAAGCACAAACTAACTTTCGAGCGTTTTGTCGCATTCCGCGACGCGTTCCTTAGACGCTTCGGCATGCCGACTCGTTGACAGCGAAGTCCGTGGCACCCCGGCGTGTCGAGGTGTAAGGTGCACGGCGGCGCAATGCCGATCACGCACGGCCGGAAGCGAGTGAGGCGCTAACGATGAGCCGTCCAAGGTTCACTCCGGGAGACGATGGCTTCCATTTCGCCGAGATGGGAGACGACTGGTGGGCAACCGAAACGGCGTGGTTCTCCTTCCACCATCCTGCGCGGCGTCTCGGGGGCTGGTTCTATACGCTGGTACGGCCGAACATCGCCACCGTCGCCGGCGGCTGCTGGGTCTGGGACGACAGCGCGCACCTGCCGTGGGAGGTGCTGTACTCGACGAACTACTCGGCTCTCCCGCATGCCACGCGATCAGGAATTGACCGATTGCCGCCTGCCGACCGGGGTGGCGATCAAGGTGATCGAGCCCTGCATGCGTTACGCGCTCCGCTACGACGACGGGGAGCGGTTGCGGGCGGATCTGCGCTTCGACGGCGTGATGCCGCCCGAACCCCTGACCTCGGTCGGTTCGACCTTCGGCAGCGCGCGTCACTTCGACCAATTCGGGCGTGTGACCGGCGAGCTGGTGCTGGATGGCGAGTGCATCGCAATCGATTGCATCGGCATGCGCGATCGCACCTGGGGCAGGCGGCCGGAAGACCGGCCGCGACAGGCCGCGTACGTGACTGGCGCCGCCGACGCCGCGCACGGTTTCCTTGCCGTGACGAACCCGCGTCCCGAGGGCGATCGGGTCGCCTACGGTTTTCTCCTGCGCGACGGGCGAACCGCCGGGCTCGCTGAGGGCGAACGGCGAGTCGAACGCGACCACCGGACCGGTTGGGTCACGCGAATCACGATCGAGGCGCGAGATGTAGCAGGGCGTGACTTGGACGCCTCCGGTGTGCCGGTCAGCCGCATGATCATCAACCGCCACACGTTCATCGACGTCAACAGCCTGATCCGCTGGGATCTGGACGGCACCATCGCTTGGGGGGAAGACCAGGACATGTGGCCGGTCCATCGCTGGGCGAGGACGCGGCGTGATGCGCAGCGGTTGAGCTTGTCCGCAAATGGGCGAAGTCGCTGACGCCCGTTCGCGTCGAGGACCTCGATTGGACGAAAGAAAGAATGACGTGACCGCAGGAGCGTTGCTGGAACGGATCGCGCAGACCCTCAAGCAGCAGATCGGCCCGGCGATCGACGCCGAGTACCCGAGGACGCAGGCTTTCATGGCTGCCGTGGTGCTGGAGAAGCTCGGCCGCCATCTCGGCTTGGTGAATGAGCACGCCGCCGCCGAGACGGGCGATCTGGATGTACTACTCGCCGACCTGCGGCGGCTGCTGGAGAACGCGAACGTCCCTGCGTCGGTGCAGCGCGGCTATCGATACCCTGTCGCAGACACGCGACCAGGCCGCGCTGTGTAGCTTGATCGAGGCGCTCTACGCGGCCCGCGCGGTCCTCGGCGAGGTACGCTTCGCGGCCCTGCTCGGCCGTATTCGTGAGACCCTGCGGCGAAGCATCGATCGCCGCATGCAAGTCGCGGGATGAGCGTAGAGAACGCCGACGATCTGATCCCCCGCATTCGCGACTATCTCGCCAGCCGCATGCCGGACGCGCGTGATCTCGCGCTGGTGAACGTACAGCGCATCGCAGTCGGCTGGTCGCACGAGACCTGGCTGTTCGATTTGACGTGGCATGAAGGCGGAGAGTCACGCGGGCAGGCTCTGTGCCTGCGGCGCGATCCGGGCAACGCCCTACTCCGCCACCTGTCGGATCTCGAAGAGCAGTTCCGGGTGCTCACTTGCCTCGCGCCGACGCCGCTACCGACGCCGAAGCCGTACTGGTTCGAACGCGACGCGACGGTCCTCGGCGCGCCGTTCCTGGTCATGGAAAGAGTGCCCGGGGCGTGCCCGAACCCTTGGGGCAAAGAAGGCCGTGCGTTCTACGCGGCGGCCGCCGCGCGCGGCACGCTCCCTGCGAGTTTCACCGCGACCCTGGCCACCCTCCACACGCTCGACTGGCGCGCCGCCGGTCTTGATTTCCTCGGCGTACCGGCGGCCGGCACCGGCTTCGCACGCCGCGAGATCGCGAAGTGGCGCGAGCTGATCGCCGTCTCCGAACATCCGCCGGAACCGATCCTGACCGACCTCATCTGCTGGCTCGAGGCCAATGCCCCGGCAACGGAGAGGATCACGCTCGTCCACGGCGCCTATCGCACTGGCAATCTCTTGATCCACGAAGACCGCATCTCGGCCGTGCTCGACTGGGAACTGCAGGTACTCGGGGACCCGATGTACGACGTCGCCTATGTCCTGAGCGATCTCAATCGCGAAGCCACGCCGCTGCTGTCGAACCTCGTCGAGCGCGACGCGTTCTTCCGCGACTACGAAGCGGCAACCGGCTTCACCATCGATGAAGAGGTCTGTCGCTATTACAACGCGCTGTACGCGATGCGGTCGGCGGCATTCTGGATGAGCGCATCGGGTCTGTATGCGGCGGGACGCAGTGACGACCTCCGGCTCGCGCGCACGGCGTGGTCCGTGCCGGTCGTGCTCGAGCGCGCGGCGCGCGAGCTGGGTTATTGACTCTCGTCGGCCTTGAAGAATTCCATCAACTCGATCACGGCGCCATCGGGATCATAGAAGCACACGAACGTTTGCTTGCCGCCGGCGAGACCTGGAGATACCGGATCCGAGATGAACTGCACGCCCTGAGATTTGAGTTCGGTCACCATCGCCGCGAGGCCTTTGACGCGCAAGCAGAGCCGCGCGATGCCGGTGTGGCCGAGGTCGGCGTAAGGCGCTCCGTGCGGATTCGGCGTTTGCCATTCGATCAAATCGATCAAGGTACTGCGCGGGTCATCGCCCAAGCGCAGCAGCTTGGCGCGACCGACCGCGGGATCTAGCCCAAGACCCGGGAGATGCCCGGCCGGAATGTCGATGACCTCTCGAAATCCCAGCATTTGATAGAACGCGAGTGAGCGTTCGAGGTTCGTGCAGTTGATGTTGACGTGATAAATCTGCAGAGCTTTCCGCATACTTAGACCTCTTTGTAACACCTCGACTTCAATAGCCGGTGTCTCAGTTGATCGCTATCGTCCACCCCGCAGCTTCGAGGTGGAAAGTGCGCTAGAACGACCCCGAGGAGGCGGCCATGGATCACAAAGTCTGTGCGATCGTGGGAGCGGGCGAAGGCCTCGGTCAGTCCCTTGCGGCGGCGTTCGCGACCAAAGGCTACGAAATTGCACTCCTGTCGCGCTCGGAGAAGGGAAGCGCGGCGGCGGCCGATGCCGCGCGGCGAGCGAATCCGCAAACCAAGGTGCAATTCTACGCCGCCGATGCGGGAAAACCGCAGACCGTGGAGGACGGGCTCGCGCGCCTAGTCCGGGAAACCGGCGGCGTCGAGGTGCTCATTTACAACGTCCGAGGCGATCTCCGGCCGAAGCCCCCGCTCTCGGTCGAATACTCGGAGCTTCGCGAGATCCTCGAGATCGAGGTCGTCGGCGCGCTCGCCGCGGCCAAGGCTGTCATGCCGGCGATGATCGAGAAGGCCCGGGGGACGGTGATCTTCTCGAGCGCGACCGCTGCGTTCCGCGGCTCGGCGGGGAACCCGCTCTACGCGATCGCCAAGTTCGGGCTGCGCGCGCTCGCGCAGAGCCTCGCGAAGGCGTACGCGAAGGCCGGAGTTCACGTCGTCCACGTTCGGCTCGACTGTGCCCTCGACGTGCCGATCGTCCGCAAGCTGATGGGCGCGAAATTCGATCCGAAGTATGCAGCGTCCACCGACGACGTTGCGCAAACCTACCTCTGGGTCTGCGAGCAGCCGAAGTCGGCGTGGAGCAACGAGGTCGAGCTCCGTCCCTTCTCCGAGGAGTGGACGTTCTGAAGGCCTCTAGACAACGCCGCGGGTCAGCGCCTCGCCGGCCGCCGCTTTCGAAGATTGTCACTTGCGTCACGGGTCTCTGGCGTTACCTCGTTCCGGACCCGCACCTCAGAAGGTGAGCTCGGTCGCAGAGCTCGTCGGACGCGTGCCGCCCCTTTTTCATCGGCCGTGTCGAATTTCGGACCCGCGGCTCGTCAACGGATTGAGGCTAGGATCCTCCGACGAACCGCGAGACCCTCCGTGCCGTCGGGAGGTGGAAGGAGATCGAAGCCATGCAGCCGAACCGAATCGTGTCTCGAGAGGAATGGCTCGCCGCACGCACGCAGCTTCTCGTCAAGGAGAAGGAGCTGACGCGGCTCCGCGACCGGTTGAGCGCCGAGCGCCGCGCCCTACCGTGGGTCAAGGTGGAAAAGGAGTACGTTTTCGACGGGCCGTCCGGAAAGGTGACCCTTGCCGACTTGTTCGACGGCCGCAGCCAACTCTTCATCAAGCATTTCATGTTCGGACCCGGCCAGACCGGACAATGCGTCGGATGCTCCTTCGAGGTCGACCACGTCGAGGGCGTGCTCGTGCACCTCGAAAACCATGATGTGTCTTATGCCGCGGTCGCACGCGCGCCGATCGAGGAGATCGAAGCCGTCCGCAAGCGTATGGGTTGGCGTTTCACCTGGGTCTCTTCCTTCAACAGCGACTTCAACTACGATTTCAACGTGTCCTTCACGCCCGAAGAGATCGCGGCCGGACGCGCCTACTACAACTATCGCCATACCGACCCGGGCCTCGCCGATCTCTCCGGCGACAGCGTCTTCTTCAAGGACGACGCGGGAGCGATCTTCCACACGTACTCGACCTTTGGACGCGGCGGCGAAGAGTTCCTCGGAGCTTACCGGTTCCTCGACGTGATGCCGAAGGGACGCAACGAGAACGGGCCGTATCGCTCGCTGGCGGACTGGGTGAGGCCGAGGAACATGTACGGCAAGGGCGGCATGGTCGAAGGGAACGGGAGGTATCACGTGCCGAGCTGCGCGTGCACCGCGCATCGGTGACGGAGGCTTCGAATCACCATCACGAGGAACAGACCGAGCAATTGCGAGAAGGAGAGAAGCGATGAGCTACATTCAGGGTTTCGTGATTCCGGTGCCGGCCGCGAAAAAGGACGCCTATCGCGACATGGCCGCGAAGGCGGCGCCGATCTTCATGGAATATGGCGCGGAGCGGATCGTCGAATGCTGGGGTGACGCGCTGCCCGACGGCAAGGTCACCGATTTCCGCAGGGCGGTGAAAGCCGAGGAAGGCGAGAATGTCGTGTTCTCGTGGATCGTCTGGCCGTCGAAAGCGGTCCACGATGCGGCGAACGAGAAGATGATGAGCGACGAGCGCATGCAGCCCGATCAGCCGATGCCGTTCGACGGGAAGCGGCTGATCTATGGCGGCTTCGAGCCGATCTTCGACACCGCGGGAGACGTGTGATGGGAGCGAACAATTTCGTCTGGTACGAGCTCGTCACGACCGACACGGCGCGATCCTGCACGGGCCGAGCGAGGTTCCGGGCGGCGGCTTCATCATCCAGGCGCGCGATCCGCAGGGTGCGATGTTCGCGCTCGTCGGGCGGCGCGGTTGAGCAAGGAGAGGACGATGGCGAAGATCACCCCCCATCTCTGGTACAGCAGCGCGGCCGAGGAAGCCGCGTACTTCTATGCGTCGATCTTTCCGGATTCGCGCGTCGACAGGGTAACCGCGCTTCCCAACGAGAGCCCCAGCGGGCCGGCGGGGTCGGTCAAGATCGTCGAGTTCACCTTGTTCGGCCAACCGTTCCAGGCGATCAGCGCTGGGCCTCTCGACCCGTTCAACCATGCCGTTTCGTTCATCGTGAACTGCGGCGACCAGGCCGAGGTGGATCGCTATTGGAACGCGCTGCTCGACGGCGGCAAGGCCGAGCAATGTGGCTGGCTGAAGGACAGATACGGCCTGTCGTGGCAGATCGTCCCGACCGCGCTCGGCGAATTGATGACCGATCCCGACAGGGCGAAGGCCAAGCGCGTCGGCGACGCGATGCTGAAAATGGTCAAGCTCGACATCGCCAGGCTCGAGGCGGCGGCCGAGGGCGCGATATGACGGCCGCCGCTCCGTTCGAGTTGGCGATCGAGCGCCATATCGACGCGCCGCCCGAAACCGTGTTCAGGGTGTGGACCGAACGGCTCGAGGAATGGTGGGCGCCGAAGCCGTGGACGACCCGGATCATCGAACAGGATCTGCGCCCCGGCGGGCGGTCGGCGATGGTGATGAGCGGGCCCGACGGCGCAACCTCGCCGATGGAGGGCGTGATCCTAGAGGTCGTTCCCAACGCGCGGATCGTCTTCACCAACGCCTTCACCGCGGGCTGGATCCCGCAGACGCCCTTCATGGTCGGCTTCTTCGAGTTCGCGCCCGAAGGCGGCGGCACGCGCTATCGCGCGGGCGCGCGGCACTGGGACGAGGCGACGATGAAGCAGCATGAGGCGATGGGCTTCCGGCAAGGCTGGACGCAGGTCGCGGGGCAACTCGCGGAATTGGCCGAAGCGGAGCACAGATCGCGGTCATCCTGACGAAGTCGGCATTGCCGATCGCGCGCCGGTCCGCTCCAACCGCAGGACGGCGAGCAATCATTTCGCATAGGAGTCGGCGCCGAGGAAGTGAAGGGAAACGTACGGTTGGTCACCCACCACCCAGCTGTCATGTCCCCCTTTGATGTGGAACAGATCGCCCGGACCGAGCTCCATCTCCTCGCCGTCATTCATCGCGATCTTGCAGCGTCCGGAGACTACGAGACCTACGTGCTCCACCTCACAGCTTCGTGTGCCAGCAAGCGGCGCAACATGAGTCGACCACCTCCAGCCGGGAGCATATGCGGCACGGCCCACGGTGAGCCCGCCGAGGGCCACGAGTTCGAACCTGCCCTTCTCGAAGTTGCGGATTTCGTCAGGGGCTTCGAACCGTTTGACGACGATCGATTTCATCGGCCACCTCCTAGTTGCGATCTCCGCTAGAGCGTGAGGAGAACGATATCTGCTGACGCCCCCGGCGCCGGTCCTACAATCGGATCAGTGCGACGCCCCCTGCGACAAGCGCGAGGCCGGCCACACGCGAGACACTCACCGGGTCCCTCGGCATGCCCATGAGACCGTAGTGGTCGATCGCAAGCGCGGCCGCGCTCTGGCCGAGGACGACTAGGGCAATCGCGAGCGCCGCGCCGATCTTCGGGAAAACGAAGGCGAGGCTGAGGATGATGACGAAGCCGCAGAATCCGCCGATGTAGAGGGACCAGGGAGTGCCGACGGGGTGAAAGCCCGCATACCTGCCGCGGGCGAGGAAAAACGCGAGCGACCCGGCCATGACGATGGTCGTGTTCACGACCAAGGCGGCGCCGAGGCCGGTTCTCTGCGCGAGACCGGCATTGGCGGCCGACTGGAACGAGCCGGCGATCCCGGCGCAGACCGCGAGAGCCGCGAAGAGAAGCTTCGTCGTCATGAGGTCTCCTTCCGGAATCGGCCTGTGGCGCAGTTCGACTCTTCAGCGATAAGCCTTTGAACCTGCGGGGGTTCTTCAGCGCCATTTTCTGTGGAACCGAGGTTTTTGGCCTGAACGCGACCACGACCTCGCGAGCCTTTGCCGCCCGCGAGCCTACGAACAGAAGCGGGTTCGCTCGACGAGGAGAGCGCCACCCTCGAGCTCGATGTAGTGCATCCTGACGGGGCGACGGCGCTGATTCGAGCTTGACTCTTCATTGGGAACGCCGCAAGAAGCGACCGCATGCATCGGAGCTTTCCTGGTTCTGAGACGAGCGCATGTGGCGCTTCCCAAACCTGCGACAGGAAGCGGCGAGCAGGCCACGCGAGATCAGGGAATCGCGCGCCCGCCGCCCAGCCTGAGGCTGGTTCAGCCGGGTCCATATCACCCTACGTGCGTTATCGCGACGCGCAGCTGGCACAAACCCTGCCGTCGAGACTCCTGAGGGCCTTCGAGTAGACTCGGGCAGGTTCCGAATTTTCGTCGCCCGACGGTGCCGCGCTTGCGGGTCACCGGAGCATAGAGACGGAGTAGGAGGCGAGAAATGGCCGCTAAGATTGTCGATGTCACCGAGCAAAAGCGGTTGAACGAGGCGCGCGAGGCGCAAATCCCCTGGAAGAAATGGGGACCCTACCTGAGCGAGCGGCAGTGGGGTACGGTCCGCGAGGACTACAGCGATGACGGCAACGCGTGGGACTATTTCACCCACGACCAGGCGCGCTCGCGAGCCTACCGGTGGGGCGAGGACGGGCTCGGGGGAATCTGCGACGAAAAGCAACGGCTGTGCTTTGCGCTTGCGCTGTGGAACGAGCGCGACCCGATCCTGAAGGAGCGCCTGTTCGGGCTCACCAACAGCGAGGCGAACCACGGCGAGGATGTCAAGGAGTACTACTTCTACCTCGACAGCACGCCGACGCACTCCTACATGAAGTACCTCTACAAGTACCCGCAGCGTGAGTATCCCTACCGGGACCTGATCGAGACCAACCGGAGGCGATCGCGGGAAGAGTTCGAGTACGAGCTGCTCGACACCGGCATCTTCGACGACGACCGCTACTTCGACGTTTTTGTCGAGTACGCCAAGGAGGGCCCGGAAGACATCCTCGTCCGCATTACAGTGCACAATCGCGGGCCTGAAGCGGCTCGGCTGCGTGTCTTGCCGACACTATGGTTCCGCAACACCTGGTCTTGGGGCGATGACGATCGCAAGCCTTCGCTGCGCGAAGTGGGGCCGGGCGCCATTCAAGCCGCACACAGTGAGCTCGGCGAGTACTGGATGCATTGCGATGGCGGCCCGGAGTTGCTCTTCACCGAGAATGAGAGCAATGCGCAGCGTCTGTGGGGCCAGCCCAATGCTTCTCCCTACGTCAAGGACGCGTTCCACCAGTACATCATCTCGGGACGCAGCGAAGCGGTGAATCCCGCCAAGACGGGGACCAAGGCCGCAGCCCACTATGTCCTCGACGTGCCCGGCGGCGGCAGCAAGACCATCCGTCTCCGTCTGGCGGCCGCCAAGATAAAAGATGCCTTTGGCGGTTTCGAAGAGATATTCAAAAGCCGGATCGCCGACGCGGACGAATTCTACGAGCGGATTACGCCGACCTCGCTGAACGAAGATCAGCGCCGAGTGCACCGGCAGGCGCTGGCGGGAATGCTTTGGGGCAAGCAGTACTACTACTTCGACCTGGAGCAGTGGCTGCGCGAGCACAAGAGCCATCCGCTGCTCGAATCCGTCCGCCATGACGTGCGCAACACGGAATGGTTCCACATGCTCAACAGCGACGTGATCTCCATGCCGGACAAGTGGGAGTACCCGTGGTATGCGGCCTGGGACCTGGCTTTTCATACGATTTCCCTGTCGCTGGTGGATTTCGATTTTGCCAAGGAGCAGCTGCTGCTGATGCTGCGGAGCCTCTACTTCCACCCGAGCGGGCAGATCCCGGCCTACGAGTGGAACTTCAGCGACGTCAATCCGCCGGTACACGCCTTTGCCACGCTCTACCTGTACAGATACGAGCGGTCGCTCGGCCGGGCGGACCTGCGTTTCCTGGAACGCTCGTTTCAGGGATTGATGCTGAACTTCAACTGGTGGGTCAATCGCAAGGATCCGGCCGGGCGCAACGTCTTCGCCGGCGGCTTTCTGGGCCTCGACAACATCGGCGTCTTCGACCGCAGCGCGCAGCTGCCCACGGGCGGCTCGCTGGAGCAGGCGGACGGCACCGCCTGGATGGCGTTTTACTGCCAGAACATGTTGGAGATGGCCCTGATACTTTGCGAATACGACCCGATGTACGAGGAGATCGCCTTCAAGTTCGTCCAGCATTTCATGTGGATCGCCTATGCCATGGATCGCCGCGGCGAGCATCACGACGAGATGTGGGATGAGCAGGACGGATTCTTTTACGACCTACTGCGGCTCCCCGACGGCCAGGCGATGCGTTTAAAGGTAAGATCGCTGGTCGGGCTGTTGCCGCTGTGCGCTTCCACGGTGTTCGAGCCGGATTTTGTCGGGCGCTTTCCGCGGCTGATGGAAATGATCGGCCTGTTTCGCAAGCGCCATCCCGAGTTGATTTCCCACGTCGCCCCGACCGACGCCGGTTTCACCGGTTATAAAGAACGGCGGCTGTTGTCGATCCTCAACAAGAAAAAACTCGAGCGCGTGCTCGCCTACATGCTCGACGAGAACGAGTTTCTCGGGCCGCACGGCATTCGCTCTCTGTCGCGCTATCACCTGGAGCATCCGTTCGTGTTTCACGTCGGTGGTCAGGAATACAGAGTCCAGTACCTGCCGGCGGAATCGAATACCGGGATGTTCGGCGGCAACTCCAACTGGCGGGGGCCGGTGTGGATGCCGGTCAATACGCTGATCGTGCGCGCGCTCTTGAACCTGTACAGCTTCTACGGTGATGAATTCAAGGTACAGTGTCCGACTGGTTCGGGGCGGTACATGACACTGTTCGAAGTGGCGGAGGAGATCGTCCGCCGGCTGGCGGGCACGTTCCTGCGCGATGCCGACGGGCGACGGCCGGTCTACGGCGGTGCAGCCAAGTTCCAGGACGATCCGCACTGGCGCGATTTGATTCTATTTTACGAGTATTTCCACGGTGACAACGGCGCGGGGCTCGGGGCCAGCCACCAGACGGGCTGGACCGGTCTGGTGGCCCCCCTCCTGGACATCTTCGGGCGTGTCGATGCGAAACGCGCGCTCGAGAGCGAGCGCGGGGCCGTGGTCAGCCGGCTTATGAGGGAGCAAGTGGTCGGGGAAGAGAGGGGCGGGAAGTGAAGAAGCGAAGGGCGTCGGCACGAGAGGAGCGGGGAAACGCGTGACGTGGAATATCAAGAGGTCGTCGTCTGGTTTTCGGCCCTTCGCCGTGCTCGAGCGCCGGCGCGCAACCATGAACGCCGCAGCGGCGCTCACACTCGTGGTCATCGGATCGTCCGCCTGTGGGGCAGTGTCCGGCGGGGTTCGCGGTGGGCCGCCGGCGAGCGCCGCCGTCGTCGCCACCATTCCGCTCAGCAACTACGGTACTGACGTAGCGGTGCGGCCCGACGGCACGCGCGCCTACGTGCCGCTCCAGATCGGCAGTGTCCTCGCCCTCGACCTAACCAGCAGGCAGGTCGCCGGCACGATCACGACGGACGGGCGACCTTACGCAATCGCCCTCACACGCGACGGCGCGCATGGCTACGTGACGGACCTGACCGCTCAGTCCCTCTTCGTGCTCGACACGATCCACGACAGCCTGGCCAACAGCATACCGCTCGGATCGCTCGCGCGGCCGATCCGGACGCCGGCGGTCGCGGTCAGCGGTGACGGCCGGTGGGCGTATGTCACCAACGCCACGGTCATGGACGACCATCTCCTCGTCATCGACACCGCGGCCAACACCATCGCGGGCGACCATCCTCTGGACATCCATCCCGTCGGCGTCGCGGCGAGCCCGGACGGACGGCGCCTGTACGTCGCCGGGTGCAAGTTGGCCTGCGTCGACGGCACCCTCCTCGTCCTCGACGCGGCGAGCGCCAACGTCGTCTCCAGCATCCCTCTGCAGTCGGCTCCCACGGGCTTCGCCCTGGCCCCCGACGGCTCTCGCGCGTACGTCCCGACCGGGCTTTCGGGCACGGTTCTAGCCGTCGATCTCGCCACCGGCGCCGCGACGACGATCCCCGTCGGCGCCGAGCCCCTCGGAATTGCCGTCGACCCGAGCGGTGCATTCGTCTACGTGACCTGCTACGGCGCGGCCAGTGTCTCCGTCATCGACACCCGCACGAGCGCTGTGGTCGCGACGGTCGCGGTGGCCAATGAACCGCGGGCGATCGCCGTCAGCCCCGATGGCCGGTTCGCTTACGTGACGCACTCTTCGCCGATCTGCTCGGTGATCGACCTGCAGCGCGTCACGCGAGTCCCCGGCAGCTGACGATCGGCGTGTCGGGTCACGATGCGCGCGTTGGGGGACTGGTGGGAGTACGGGCGGCGCCTCCGTCACGGAGGCGCCGCCACCAGCTGCTTGGTCGGGTTTACGGAGCGGAGCAAGTGGATAGCGAGATCCGGCCGACGTGCTGCTGGTCGACGCCGTCGCGGGGCGAGACGCCCGCGCCCGCCAGCGCGGCTCGGGCCGCGGCGCAGGTACTCTGCGTGTCGACCGGCGCTGCCGCGAACGGGCTCCCCGCGTTGCCTCGGCTGTTGAGGGTCTGCGAAGAGTCGTCGCCGCTCACGTTACCCGCCGTATAGAAGGAAGGCTGCGCGCTGCCGCCGCTACAGCCGTCGTTGACGATCCCGTTCTGCTTGCGGTACGCCGTCGTGGCCCCGGAGAAGTAGAAGTTGTTCACGACGTTGCCTTTCCCGCCGCACTGCACGATCGTCCCGCCACCGCTGTCACCCCAGTTCCACACGATGTTGTTGCGGAAGTCCGCCGTCGTGTCCGGGGCCATGGCCGTCGCGGCATCGTCAAACTGAATGTTGGGATTTCGCCACTGCGAATCCACCCAGATGTTGTGATGCAGGCTCACGTGCTGCGCGCCGTAGTTGATCAGCATGTTCTTCGCGCAGTTCGACAGCACGCTCCACTGCACCGTCACGTCATGCGCGCTCTTGGTGATGTCGATGTTGCCGTCGGTGGCGCCGTCCACGGAGACGTGGTCAATCACGATGTTGTAGACCCCGTCCTTGATCGTGATCCCGTCGCCCTCGCTCGAGTTGATTCCGGGGCTACGGATGCGGATGCCGCTGATGATCACGTCGTGCGGGGACCCCGCGATGCGCAGGCCCGCCTGCTGGATGGTGATCCCCGGCGACGGCGCGGACAAGCCGTTGACCGTCACGAAAGCCCCGCGGATCTCGACCACGGACGACAGATTGATCGTGCCCGCCACGTCGAACACCACGTAGCGGTTTCCCTGCGACACGGCGTCACGGAGGCTGCCCGAACCGGAATCGGCGAGATTGGTGACGTGGTAGACGGGCTGGCCGTAGCCCCCCGGCGTCGACGAGCCCCAGCCGGAGTAGCCGTTTCCGTTGCTCGGCGTCGCCACCGACACGCTCACCGACTTCGTGGCCGTGCCGCCCGAGCCCGTGCAGTTGAGCGTGTACGACGTGGTCGAGCCCGGAGCGACGCTGGCGCTGCCGGCCGTCGACATCGTTCCCGACCAACCGCCGGAGGCCACGCAGCCGTTCGCATTGCTCGTCGACCAGCTGAGCGACGAGCTCTGCCCTGCGCTGATGCTCGCGGGGTTGGCCGTCAGGGAGATCGTCGGCGCGGGCGCCGTCACCGCCACGCTCACCGAGCTCGAAGCGCTGCCCCCGGCGCCCGTGCACGTCATCGCATAGGTCGAGGTCTGAGTGGGGTACACGGATTGTACGCCCGAGGTGGCCGTGCTTCCTGACCAGGCGCCCGATCCCGAACAGCTCGTCGCATTGCTGGACGACCAGGACAGGGTCGCGCCCTGCCCCGTCGCGATCGTCGCCGGGCTCGCGCCGAGCGATACCTTCGGCGCCGCTGGCACCGGCGTCGGCACAGGTTGCGTCGGCGTCGGCGCGGGTCGCGTCGGCGTCGCCATGGGTCGCATCGGCGCAGGCGCCGTCGACGTCGGCGCTGGGCGCGTCGGCGTCGGCACGGGGCGCGTCGCCGTCGGCGTCGGTGTCGGTGTCGGCGCGGGGCGCGTCGGCGTCGGCGCGGGTAGCGTCGGTGTCGGCGACGCCACCCTGACAGACTTGGCATTCATCGTGGCCGTCGAGGAACAAGTCGGCGAGGAGATTTGGCCGAGCCTTTGCTGGTCGAGCGCGTCGCGCGGCTGCGCGCCGGCTCCGGACAGGACGCTCCTCGCAGCCGTACAAGCCTTCTGCGTGTCGACCGAAGCGGTCGAGTACGGGGTCGACACGTTGCCAAGCGAGTTGATGTCGAGCGAGAGGACATCCGCGCTTTGGTTACCCGACGTGTAGAACGAGGGGCCCGGGTACCCGGAGCCGCAGCTGTCGTTGACGATCGCGTTCTGCTTTCGCGCCAGCGTCGTGGCATTCGACGAGTAGAAGTTGTTCACCACGTTCGCCTTGCCGCCGCACTTGACGATCGTGCCGCCTCCCGAGTCCCCCCAGCCCCACACCAGGTTGTTCCGCACGTCCGCGGTGATGTCGCGAGCGACGCGCGACGAGCCGTCGCTGTACTGGACGTCCGGGTTTCGCCACTGCGACGCGAGCCACGCGTTGTGGTGGAGCGAGACGTGCCGAGCGCCGTAATTGATCAGCATGTTGTTCCTGCAGCCCGACAGCACGCTCCATTGCACGGTCACGTCGTGGGCGTTCTCGGTGATGTCGATGTTGCCGTCGCGGCAGCCGTCGACCGAGACGTGATCGACGAGGATGTTGTAGACGCCGTTCTTGATCGTGATGCCGTCGCCTTCCGTCGAGTAGCTGCCCGGCGAGCGAATCCGGAGATTGTGGATGACGATGTCGTGGGGCGTCTTTCCGTTTTCGGACGCGATCCGCAGCCCCGCTTGGCGGATCGTAATGCCGGGCAACGGGGCGCTCGAGCCGTCGATCGTCACATAGGACCCCCGTACGTCCACCGCCGACGACAGGTTGATCGTGCCCGACACGTTGAAGACGATCCGGCGATTTCCGTGCAGGAGCGCCTCGCGCAAGCTCCCCGAACCCGAGTCGTTCAGGTTCGTGACGTGCACGACCTTCTTACCGGATCCACCTGGGGTCGCGCCGCCGAACCCCTGAGCCGCGAACGCATCGTCCAAACCGGGCACCCAAACCGGCCTGACGAGCAAAGCGGCCAGAGCGAAGAACGAATCCCGCCACACACACTTGACCATCTGCCACCTCCGCTCCGAGAGTGGGCATTGGGCTGTTGCGCGGTCCTATGCGGATGGCGCAGTCACCGCTCGCAAGCGGCAGCGATGATCACACGCTCGCGACTCGACGATCGATCAAGTCGAACACACGGCGTTAGGAGTCGACGCCGCGGAAGCGACCCGCGTTACTGTCGTCTGAAACTATTACGACGTCGTGAAACCAGCCTCCAGTCAAAACCCCCGCGGTCCAATAGCATGACAGGCGTGCCCGCGCCAGCATTTTGTGGAACTGTTTCTCGAAATGCGAAAAAAATTTCTCCGGGTCCGACCACGTGACAACGCCCTCCCCGCGTGTCCCTCCCGCCGGCGCGGTGTCGGTGGTCGGAGATCTTCAGCCCTTCTGCCTCAGAATCCGCTTCAATCGATCGACTGCTCTTTCATGGAGATCAGTGATGCTGAGTGAGGCGGCAAACGCGATGTTGAGGGTCTTGTAGAGAAGCTTGTGGTTCGTCGTCCTCTGGAAGGCGGCCTTGTAGCGAGTCTTGTTGCCGAATCCCAATATCCGTCGCGCCTCCTCGGTGAGGTTCCCTAAGAAGGCGGCGTTCAGAAGCAATGGGTGATATCGGTAATAGTCGAGGGCCTCTTTGGATAGGGGGACGCTCGGATCGTGGTAGTCGTAGAATACCGCATGACGCGGCTCGAGGATGGGCGTGGCCTGTTTGTGGAGTCCCGATGTGTCAAACAGGAAGGCAGTTCCTGCGCGCCCCGGTATTTCCAAGATTTGGGCGCGGGGCACGTCTGCGACCTCTCTGTTTTGGAAAATTCGCGGATGGTGCTTCTGATGACTGCCTCTGATGTAGGTGAAGGCACCGCTTCGAACGTCCGTGAGATACATCACGAGCTTCACCTCTTTGGCGATTTCATCGACGCTGTTCTCGTCATACCAGTAGTCTCCGTGCCAGCCTTGGAAGTCTCTTCTCGTCGGCAAAGACTTCCATCCCTTCGCTTCGGCTAGTACAAACGCGCTTGCGATGTACTTTCGCAAAACGCTTGCGACCAACGGGTGAACGGCTAGATCCACGAAGCCTTGCTCCAGCGTCAGAACGTCCTGAAGCACGTGCCTCAGCGGCTCCCTCTCGTAGCCATCCAGATCATTCCAGCGCACCCCCCCCAAGCGTGCTTCGAACGCTCTTTGCATCTCTCCAATCTGAGCTTCTGGAAGGAGAGGCGGCAGGACGACGACTCCGTTCTGCTTCAGTTCCTCCACCGCTCGATCCACGGCGGCATCCGGAGCCGAACCCGTATCGGCCTCGGCGCCAACGCCTTTCGAAAAGGCACTGGGCATCTCGGGCGCTGACAGGGTGCCACTGTCCTTCATGACGGGAAAATACCTCCGCGTTGCGAATCGGGTGATGAAATCGTCTCTCCAGTTTAGCAGTCTGCTCCCCGCCCACCGAAGACAAATCAGAATGACTCGACAGAGATTTGACTGCCGCGCCCGCGTTCTCGTTGTCTGCCCAGGTCGTTCGGAAGAAACGCAAGGTTCTCGTAAGCGGGGCAGGCCGAGAAAAGGCTTGTCTCAGTTCTGAGACAGGGACCTACGACAACTTCGGGCCGCTAAAAGCCGCCCATCCCCGTGCCTTGTAACGTCGTTCGAGCCGCAGCAGAGGACCCTCTAACGTGAGCGACGAGCGTCGCACCGGCGCTAGCGGTTCGAACGTGCGGCAGAAGGATCTCGACCCCTTCGAAGCGCAAGCCGCTTTCGGGCACGTCGAAGAACCGAACGATCCTCATCCGCGATGCCGCGAGTCTCGGGGTCTTCGAACGGCCACCGCCAGGCTCACGGGAGAGACTCGCGGACGGGCTCGCGGCCGTCCCAAGCGCGGGCCGCTTCGCGAATGCGCATCATCATCTCGTAGATCGGAGGCTCTTTGACCTCCGCCATCTCGTAGAGGATGCCCCCGGGGCTCGAGTCGGTCGCGAAATAGACGAAGCGGATTCCACTCCCAGGGATCGCGCCCTCGTGTGCCGCCGTCACCCCTCTCTCACGCATCGCGGCCATCATTCGATCGTACTCGGGTCGCGTCACCCACGAGGAAACGTGCTGGCAACCCTCCCGACCGGAGAGCAAGAAATCGCGATAGGCGCTCGGACGGTCGTCGTGCTGCTGCACGAGCTCGATCTGGAATTCGCCCGAGTAGCCGAGCGCGAGCGTGATGCGCGGCGGCGGAGAGGGCTCGCCGCGGTACCGCCAGTTTTCCGGGACCAGGTCCCGCATCATGAAAAATGGGCCCACTCCGAGCGTCTCCGTCCAGTAGCGGAGCGCGCGGTCGAGATCCCGCACTACGAACGCCAGCTGACGCATTTCTCCGAAGAGCCTGCTCATGTTTCGTCCTCCCGATGGTCCGACCAGCCTTAGGAGCCCGTCCGAGTAATCCGGACCGACTCCTAGCCGAGAAGGTCACGGTAGCGCCAGAGGCGCCCCGTCCCTGCTACTACTTCGTGACGAGATGCAGTTGAATTCTGGTGGTCGTCAAGATGACCAATGCTGTTCTGCGTCGAGCCGCCTCAGGGGTTCCCGGCGCTGTCCGACGTACGGCGGACGACGCGGGCACGTCGTAGACCCAGGGCTCTCCCAGCTCAGCGAGAGGCGATGACGACGTGCTCCTCGGCGAGGAAGAAGCGCAAGAGGTGCATGTCGAGCATCTTGGGCCCGTCCGCTTGCAGCTCCTTGCCGGCCGGCGAATCAAACGCCGCGGCGAGGGCCGCGGGACTGTCGAACCAGAGCTGCGCGACGCCGTCGTGACGCGGCTCGGCGTAGAGGTAGGCTTCGTCGACCAGATGCGATTGTACGTAGCGCCGGAGCCCCGGCAGCGCGAGCGCGAGCTTGCCGTGGACGTCGATCCAATAGCGGCGAAAGTCCGCAAGCGCCATGCCGGGCTTCCGTTTGAGCTGCCACACGCCCTTCACCAAGCTGCCGCCGGTCGGTCCGTCGAGGATGACGTGGTCTGCCGTCGCCATCCATTCGACGCGGGCCAAATCGATGAAGTTGCGCTCGTCCGCCAGGGCGCCCTCGAGGTACTCGGGGGTCTCGCGCAGAGCGGCGAAGGCGTCGAGCCCGTCGAGGAGTACTTCGGCGACCCCGTCGTAGAGCGACGCTCCCTCGTCGTAGGCCGAGCCCGTACGCGCCGAAGCGATGCGGTGGCTCTGCACATAGCGGCGCAACTGCCGAATCTTCACCACGATCGGGGCGTGGACCTCGCGCCAGTAGCGGTGGAACTCGACGTCGTCCATCCCCGGTTTGCGCGTGATGAAGTAGTGGACGTGTATCATCGCTGTGGCCTCCTGCCCGCCGCTCTGCAGCGGCGACGCTCGCATGCGGGGCTCGCGGCGCCGGCGTGACGCCAGAGACTACACGGCCGAACTCCGACGTCGCAACCCAAGAGCGACGCGCCAACCTCAGCGAGCAGACCGTGCGCCGTCAGGTTGGCACGCTCCAGACGAGCGAGGTCGGCGGCAAGAGAAGGTCCGCGCGGGAGTCGAGCCTTCGTCAACCCACGCGACTCACCCCGACGCGACGCCGGCGCACGAGACGGCTCACCACCAGCGGCAGGAACGTCGTCACGCGTGCGCTCCGCCGGAGGCGAGCGAGCTCACGTGCGTAAATCTCTGCGACGAGATCAAGTGGTTCGTGTAGCTCCTCGGCGAGGGAGCGAATCGAGTCCTCGTCCTCGCGAGACAGCAACACCTTCGCCTCGCCGGCGGCTGCTTCAAAAACACCCGGATACGTTCGGTTCATACACGGCTCCAGAGTCATCGACGAGTGCGTTGGGGAGGTTGAGAACCAGGCAAAACGGACGGCCCACTACAGAAGCCCGCGACCGTCTCGCAGCACGATAACGCGTGCGGAGCTGCCCGGCCTTGATCCAACGCGACAATCTGTTGTCTAAACACGCCATGGCGAAGTCGCGGCAAGCGACGATGGCAGGGGTAGTCGTTCTCGAACTCCTGAAGGCGCTTCAGCGGGTCCGGGTCGAGCCAGCGCCATTCTGCCGGGCCGTCGGGCTCGACGTGGCATCCCTCGAGGATCCCACCGCACGGGTGCCGACCGGGCTGGTGACGCGCCTGCTGGCGCTCGCCGAGCATCGTGCGCGCGACCCCTGGGTCGGGCTGCATGCTGGCGAGCACTCGGAACCGCGCGGTCCGCTCTTCTACATGCTGCTGTCGAGCCCGCTAGTCGTGGAAGGCCTTCGCCGCGCGCAGCGCTTCAGCGGGCTCCTCATCGACACGCTGCGGCTGACCGCCCGGACGGAGCGAGAGTTCGTGACCTTGGTTTTCAGCCCCGGTGACGCGGTCTTCTCTGCAAGTCGGCACGCCATGGAATACCTGCTCATGGCGAGCGTGAGCGCGATGCGCATCGCCGTCGGCGCCGACTTTCACCTCCACGAGGTGCATTTCAGCCACCGCCGAGCAGGCCGGCTCGACGAGGCCGAGCGCGCCTTCGGTTGCCCGGTCTATTTCGGTCAACCCGACGACCGCGGTGTCTTCCCGCTCTCGGCTCTCTGGGCGGCGCCCCGCTTCGCGAATCGCTCGATTGCCGAAGAGATCGAGAAATTCGCCGCCGCGTTGAGCGCCCGCATCGCGGCGCGCGCGACGATCTCCGAGCGAGCCGAGCAGGCGACACGAGCGCAGCTTGCTTCAGGTATTCGCGCCAGCAGCGCGAGCGTTGCCCGAAGTCTCGGGATCACCAGTCGGACGTTGCAGCGAAAGCTTGCGGAGGAGGGCACCAATTTCCGTGCTCTGCGCGACGCCACGTTGTGGGAAGCCGTCGAAGTGTTGCTGTCCAACCCGTCGCTCAAGATCGAGGCGATTGCTCTGAGCGTGGGCTTCTCCGACGTGGCGGCGTTCTCGAAGGCGTTTCGTCGTTGGAAGGGTCACCCACCGACGCGTTATCGGAAAACGCTCGCAAGCTCGCGGAGCGCGCGGCTTCCCGCGCCCAAGGGACGAGCCACGAACTGAATGCGTGGTCTCGCCGGAACAATCTTTACACAACCGGACTGGCGAGCTACTTCGAGGTTCAGCGTGAGAGTCCCGCCCCGCAAATAACGCTCTCGCTATCGGATCGAGCTCGATCGTGGACTCTCATGATTGACCTCTACAGGGGCCGCGGCGGCGGAGGGACCAAGCCGGAAGGAGGAGGCGACCTCGGCGCGGAGTAACGACACGCCGGAGCCGGAGGTCCGCGTCTCGAGAAGCTTCAGCCCAAGGCGATCGTCCAGCGCCGGGAAGAACGGCGTGCCGGCGCCGAGGATCACCAAATGGACGAAGAGGCGGTACTCGTCGATCAGCCCGAGCCGCATCAACCTCGAGGCGGTGGTTGGGCCGCCGACGTCCATGTCGAACCCCGGCTGCGCCTCGAGCCGTGCAACCTCCGCCGCGGCGTCATCGCGGACCAGCCGGCTGTTCCACTCGACCCGCTCGAGCATCCTGGAGAACACGACCTTCGGCTTGGCCTTCCAGATGCGGGCGAACTCGCGCATGGCAGGCGTCGCCGACGGATCGTTCTCTGCCGTGGGCCCGCGGCCGGCTGGAGCCGAGGTCGGGCCCGAAGAGCAGGCGCGGATGCTCGCGAAGCGTCTGGGGATGGACAGACATTCGGAAGCACCGGCGAAACCCCGGCGACTTCGGGGGCGATGAATGGTTATCCCCCCGCGCGGCGCATGCGCGAAACTTTTGCGAGATCGTAACGAGAACCAAATGAAGCTTTGCTAGAAGCACGGCTTTCAGGAAGTTCGCGACTCGCGCCGAGACGACTGGTCCCGAGACGCTTCGGTGACACGAGGACGCGGCGCTTGGCCCCGGGGAGGCACGAGATGAAGAGAAGCGTCATGTTTCTGTTCGTGCTGGTCCTTTGCATCATTTCGTCAACCAGCGCTGGTGATATTCGTTACGTCGTGGTCAGTAAGACAATCGGGCTTCGGTTCAATAGGTATCCGCTATGGGAGCCAATAGCCGGGAACAAGATCGGGAAACTAAACGTCGGGACCGAGGTCGAGCTTCTTGATTCTGCTCAGTGTGGCGAGGGCTTGGTCGGGGTGCGCGCCTTGTCGGGGAACTTGAAGGGCCAGACCGGATGCATCACCGCTGATGCGCTATCAAGTGCGCCACCGACGAGTGACGAGATAAAGCAGGGTGAAGCCGGCCCAGATTATGTGCACGAAAAGTGATCCCCCCGCTCAGAAATTGAGGCATCGCGCGGCGACGCCGCCGGCGATTCGCCGCGCCGCCGTTTGACGTCGCGAAGCGCGCGCAGTCGAATCCTAACGGAGGCCGAGCAACTTTTTCCTCACTCGTTTAGCCACAAGGAGGGGAACGAACGTCTGAATCCTCGCATGGCGGAACTGCCCGAGCTCGGATTCGTAAGCGCTCAGCACCTCGGTCTCGCTCAGGTGCAGATCGCTCGCGAGCGACGCTATCGCAGATCGGGCGGCTTCCGAACTCGAGGACGACGTTGAACGCTACGGCTGCTCGGACAACAGAGGAGGGCCACTCAGGGGGTGGGCGGGGCCTCGAGCGCGGTTCCGTCGCGCGGCGACCGGCGTGGTGCGACGGAGCCGACCGCGCTGACCGGCGAGGTCGTGAAGCTCCGCGCCAGTCCTTCGCCGGTAGTCATGTAGAAGATGGCCCGCGAGCCGATCGTCAACTCCGCTTCCTGCGACACCGTGCCCCCCGCTTGCTCCCGTAGCGCGCAGGCGAGTACGGCTTCGTGCTGCTGCGGCCCGAGCGACCCGCCGGAGAGCAGGCCGTCGCGCTTCTCCGCATCGAGCACTACGAAGCGGTACTCGCTGTGGCTGGTATGGATCACAAGCTCGCGGCCGTCTTCGAGTTGATCCTGCATGATGTCTTTACCGCTGCGCTCCAAATCGCAAGAGGATCCCACGTTTGGCGGGGAAAGCGTCCGATCGGGTCGCCTACTCCTCCGCTAGCTAGTCCGCATGCTCAGGGCGGAAGGACGGCTCGAGGAGGACGATGGCGCCATCGGCGACTTCGTCCCCGACGGGGTACGGCAAGGTGGGCGGCGGAGCGGGGTGGGACGAGACCCACCCCGCTCCGATGAGACGATTCAGGGCGCGCAGTCGAGCGCCGGGGTGCCGAGCGGCGGATCCTTCTGGCAGTCGCAGAGCGCGGCGGCGTCGGCGAAGGTCGGATCGTTCGGCGCCAGATCGGCGGCGGGGAACGGCGGCGTGCTGTCGTCGATGGTGCGCAGGAACGCGATCAGGTCGGTGACCGCGCTCGGGTCGCTGTCGAGGATGTTCGCGGCGCCGCCCGTGCCGGCGCGCCAGTGCGCCTGCGCCGCCGGCAGGAAGTTCGGGTCGGTGCCGATGCCGAACGCCTCCTCGAGCGTCGGCGCTGCGCCGTTGCGGAAGTACGGCGCGCTGTCGAAGATGCCGAGCAGCGTCGGCGTGTTGAAGCCGTCGCCGCCGAAGGCGGCGACGACGGTCAGGGTCGGCGCCACGGTGTTGACCGGGCTGATGCGCGCCGTGGCGCACCTCGATCGGGTTGGTGGCCGTGAAGGTGCCGACCTGGCGCGCGATGCGGAGGCGCTCGGCGGCGCCCGGCGGCGGCGGCACCTCGCAGGCGCGCCCGGCGCCGGCCGCCGAGTTGAAGCCGTTCAGGAAGACCGAGCCGGGGTCCGCCGATGTTGACGATCCCGGTATCCGTGCCCGGCACCGGGTTGACGTCGACCGGGTCGTAGGTGACGCGGCTCGTCGTCCACTTGGCGCCGCTGTGGCAGGCGACGCAGTTGGCGCCGGCCGGGCGCCGCCGAGCCGAAGATGTCGCGGCCGCGGGTCGGATTGCCGCTGGTGCTGGGCGGCGCGATGGCGCTGCGGATCGTCGAACGCGATCCAGTTCGTGATGTCGTCCTGCTGCAGCGCCCGGTTGGAGCTGGCGGGGCCGTAGTTGCGGACGTTGGGGTCGGAGTCGGGCGTGATCCCGTCCACGTTGACGTCGGTGTTGGTGGTGATGAAGCCGCGGCCGCCGAAGACGCCGCGCGTGTTGAGCTCGAAGTCCGGGTTCTCGTCGCGCACCGGGGTCCAGTTGAGCAGGCGCTGATCGGCCAGGCCCTCGATGTTGCTGAAGGTGCCGTCGAGCGAGATCGTCTGGCGCGGACCGGCCTCGAACGACCACGTCACGTTGTCGGTGCGGCCGTCCGGGTGGCACGACCAGCAGCCGCCCCAGCCGCGGTCGGACCAGAACGGGCGCGAGGTGAAGAAGTCGATCTTGCCGCGCAGGATGCTCTGCTCGAGCGGATCGGTCGGCAGCTCGGAGGAGCGGACGCGCTGCAGGACGGTGTTGCCGACCAGATCCGCGACGACGACGTCGCGGGTCGTCGGGCAGACGACGTAGCCGTGCGTGCCGTCGGCGTTGAGCACGATGCCGCGCGGGTTGCGCCCCGAGCTGGTCGCGTTCGGCGGGATCGATGGTGAAGATGCGCATCACCGGGCTCGACGGCGAACGGCCCCGGCGCGGTCGGCGCGTTGATCGTCGGCTTGCCCGTGCCGTCGAAGTCCATGCGGACGATGAAGTCGCTGCCCTGGCTCACCACCCAGCACGCGCCGGTGGCGTCGGAGCAGTCGATGTCGACCGGCACCGACGGGAACATGCGATCGGTGTTGTCGCGGATCTGCGCGTCGAGCAGGCCGGCCGGCAGGTCGAAGTTGATGCCGCGGTTCATGTTGAAGGTCTGGTCGGCGATCTCCTGGTTGCTGCCGATGTCGAACACCGAGACCAGGCTCTGCACGTTGAGGTTGAAGCGCAGCGGCGGCTCGGGCGAGGCGGCGGAGTTGGGCACGAAGCCGCGGCCGTCGAAGAGCGCGATGCTCTGCAGCAGGTTCGGGAACGCGCCCGGTCGGCTGCGCCTGCGGTGCCGTCGGTGCCGCCGTCGGCGAAGATGGTGCGCGGGGCGTCGCTCGCCGTCGTGTTCACGAACGCGCCGCGGGCGAAGTTGAAGCCCGTGTCGGCGATCGGCGCCGAGCACCACCTGGTCGACGACGGTGTTGGTCGCGGTCGACACGACGTCGACCACGGCCTCGCGCGAGTCGTCGAAGATGCCCTCGCCGACCACCGGCTGGCCGTTGGCGCCCGCCGGGAAGGCGGCGCCGGCACCGTCGGTGCCGCCCAGATTGGCGCTGCTCGGCGGCGTGAAGCCGGCCCGCGGACGGGCGAAGAAGTTCGGCACGTACAGCGTCTCGTCGAGGTCGTCCGCGTCGCCGTCGTTGGTGATGGCGAGCGCGCGCGGGCTGCGGCCGACCGGGATGGTCGCGATGACGGTGTTGGTGTTCGTGTCGATCACCTGCACCGTGTTGTCGTTGGCGTTGGCGACGTAGACGAAGTGGCCGTTCGGCGACGCGACGACGGCCCACGGCTCGGTGCCGACGTCGATGGTCGCGACGGTCGAGTAGTCGTCCATGTCGATGCACCGACACCGTGCCGCTCGACGGTGTTGGCGACGTACGCCCAGCGGCTTGTTCGAGCAGCGTCGCCACCGAGCGCGGCTCGTGGCCCACCGCCACCTCCTGCACCTTGGTGAGCGAGCCCGTTGGCGCCGACCTCGAAGAACGACACGGTGTCGGTGTCGGTGTTGGCGGCGACCACCTTCGTGCCGTCCGCGGTGATGTCGATCGGGCCGGACTTGTTGTTGCCGACCGGGACATTCTCGCAAGGGAACACGGAGCTGCCGGTCTTACGCTCGAACTGGCGCCGCAGTTGCTGGCACGATTTGGATTCAATTTCCTGCCCCTCGCACTGCTGCGCATTGCAGAAGGCATTGCAGATTCCAGAGGCGCCATTCGGGAGCCCGCGGGGGCAGACGCCCTTGTCTTTGTCTTCGTCGCCCGCCACCGCGTATCCTGAGAAAGAGACGAGCACCAATACCATCAGAACGAGCCATCGTTTGCAGTTTGGGGCCATTGGTCTCCCCGTGGCGTTTTGATCAGCCGATCCGCGATCGTCGTTCGGAACCCTAACCCTCTTGGAAGCGCCCCGAGTAGTTTGGGGGCCATCCAGCCGTTACGGACAATCCTGCGACGCACGCCGGCGATCGCGCGGCGGAGCGCGCCTCGAATACGCTTGACGTCCGAACTCCAATGGGTGGCCTCGATCGGGCGAATTAGAGACCCGCAATCGACACCCGTCAAGGCAAAAAAAATCGGTAACCGAATCGCAACCGGGGGCCTTGGTCTCTTCTCTTCGCATACCGTGGCGCGATGCGTCACTGCGAACCCTCGCTACGTCTGCCCGGATCGATCTTCCGCATTTCTGTTCATCGTGTCTTCACCTTCCTGGAGTTGATGCTTCACCTCCCTCCCTTGCGCTTGCCCGGCGCGCCGCCTAGCTTCGGAGTCCTCATCGCCCCTCTTCCGGAGCCCCGGTGTTACCACCCCACCGGGGCTTTCGACGCTTTGGGTCCCGGGGTCAGGGCGACGCTCAATAGCCCGATCAGCGCGCGTCTTCTGCGTGCGGTTGATTCGCTCTCATTTCGGCGTGCGAGGTACTGCGATGGTCGGCGGTCACCTGGACCTGAACCGGCGCGCCGGGCTGGGCGGCGGTTCCGGGAGCGATCACGAGATAGCGCCGCTGCACATCGACTTCGGCCCGCACGACCTGGCGGATCGGACCCAATGCGTTGACGATCGCGGATCCGGCAGGGTTGGTGGTGAATGCCGCGAGCGGCTGGAGGGCGCCTCGACCATCCGGTCTAAGCGACAGCGCGAGGACATAGGGTTGTTTCGGCTCGAGCCCCGTCACGGAAGCCTGCAGTACCTGCAACAGTCCCTGATCGAACAAAGAGACGCTCGTCGGTGCACGCGTCTCGCTCGTCACAGTGGCGCGCGCCGGCGCGAGCGTCAGATGCGCCACCTCTCCGGCGACGCCGAGCGGCTGCAATGCCTGCAGGCCGTCACCTTCTGGTACCGCGCTGAAAACATAGTTGACGGCCTGCGCCGCCTGGCCGATGGGGACAGTCGCGATCACCTTGTTCGTAGCCGTATCGATCGCAACTAGCGCGTCTTCGTTCTCGAGTCCGACGTAGACGCGCGTCCCATCTCCGGAAGGCCAGATTCCGTGCGGCAACTTGCCGACCGAAATCGTGGCGACTTTGGAGAAGTCATCGGTGCGGAACACCTGAATTTCGTTGAGGCCCCCCACGGTGACGTAGGCGAAGGCGCCATTGGCGTTGTACGCAAAGTTGACGTGATTGGTGATCGGGCCCGTATCGATCGTCTTGAGCACGGAGAAGGGCGGATGCGCATCGAAGACCATGACCTTGCCGATGTCCTTCAACGTGAGCCACACCTGTTTGCCGTCCGGGGTTGCGGCGATGTTGGGACAGAATGGGCTCGGCTGCGGCACCCGCCCGACGATTTGGTGATCCGCTACCCCGACCACGACGGTCTCTGGGGTGAAGGAAGAGCAGACATAGCCGTACTTGCCGTCCGGCGAGAAAATCTGCATGCCCGGGCCGTTCGGCACCGTGATGCGCGTCTTCTCTTCATAGGTGCTGCCGTCGAGGACGGCGACGTAGTTCTCGCCGCGGACCGTCACCCAGACCTCGGTGCCATTCGGCGTGAAGAATGCCTCGTGCGGCGAGCGTCCGAGATACGTGACGTGCTTCACCGCGTTGGTTGCCGTATCGATGAAGGTCACTGAATTCGAGCCGATCGAGACGACGGCAATGATGCGATGATCGGGAGAGAAGCCCATGCCGTGTACCAAGAGCTGCCCGCGATAGAGCGGGCTGAAATTGTAGGGTGCCGGGTCGCCCAAACGGATGACGCCGAGGAGCTTGTTGTCGACAGGATCGGTGACGGAGACGGTGTTCGAGAACTGCTCGGCCGCATAAACGCGATCGCGATGGCTGATCGGCACGTCGGGATCGGCGGCTGCCCCTGGGGGTTGCCCCGCCCGGGCGCGCGGAACGCAGACGGAGCACAGGGCCGCGAGCACCATGGTCGCGAGGTGTGGTCGTTTCATTTCGAGGACCCCTTCGGTGCACTGATCGCGAGCTTCATCGCGGCGATCTCCTGCTGCTGCGTCACGACGATTTCCTGGGCGATGCGTCGGAGCTGCTCGTTGTGCCCGTAGCGCAACTCCGCCAGCGCCATGTCGATCGCGCCCTGATGGTGCGGGATCATCGTGGCGGCGAAGTCGACGTCGACGTCGCCTGAGGGTTCGACGTTCATGTCGGCCATCATCTTCGCCATGGCGGCGTTGTTCGCTGCCAGGAAAAGCGTCTCCTCCTGCGTCGCCGCGAGAGCGGTTGCACCGATCGATCAGCGCGACCGCGAAGAGCGCCGAGCGCGTGCGGAATAGCGAGTGAGCCAAGCGATCGATCACGGCTCCTTCCTCCTACTTCTCGAGCATCGGCCGGCCCTCATGGGTGACGAGCAGGTCGTGCATGTCCTTCGCATGCTCCTCTTTCAGCGCACGCGCCAGCCCCGATGTTGATCGACGCCGGCCACTTCGCCCTGGAAACAGACGGCGACACCATCGCAAAGCTGCTTCGAGAGCTCCTCGGAACACATGTGGCCAAGAGCTAGCGACTGACATATATCCGATCTCTCAGGGCGGAAAGGAATAGATCGATGAGCACGATCACGACGAAGGACGGTACGCAGCTCTACTACAACGACTGGGGAACTGGTCAGCCCGTCGTCTTCAGCCACGGCTGGCCGTTGAGCGCCGAGGCCTTCGAGGACCAGATGTTCTTTCTGGCCTCCCGCGGCTACCGGTGCATCGCGCACGACCGCCGCGGCCATGGCCGCTCGAGTCAACCCTGGAATGGCAACGACCTGGACACCTATGCCGACGACCTCGCGGCGCTGGTCGAAGCACTCGACCTGAAGAACGCGATCCACGTCGGCCACTCCACGGGCGGCGGCGAAGTCGTCCGCTACATCGGCCGCCACGGCACCACGCGTGTGGCCAAGGCCGTGCTGATCGGCGCCATCCCGCCGCTCATGCTCAAGACGGCCGCCAATCCTGGCGGCTTGCCGATCGACGTGTTCGACCAGCTTCGTGCCAGCGTCGTCGCCGACCGCTCACAGTTCTGGAAGGAGCTCAGCCTGCCCTTCTACGGCTACAACAGGCCGGGCGCGAAGATCTCCGAGGGCGTTCGTGAGGCATTCTGGCGCCAGGGGATGATGGCCGGGTTCCCGGCCTCCTACTTCTGCATCAAGGCGTTTTCCGAAACAGACCTCACCGAGGATCTCAAGAAGATCGATGTACCGACGCTCATCCTCCACGGCGACGATGACCAGATCGTTCCTATCGGAGCTTCCGCGATGCTTTCGTCCAAGCTGGTGAAGAACGCGACGCTCAAGGTCTACAAGGGCGCACCGCACGGCATGTGCACGACGCTCAAGGACCAGGTCAACGCCGACCTGCTGGCATTCCTGAAGGCCTGAGTCCTCAAGCAGCCCCGCTTGGCGCAACCGCGGCAGAGAGAACGGACAACCTGCTCGTGAGCGTGAGAACAGGGAGAACACAATGCAAATAAACCGAGACGACACCGCAGTGGTGTTCATCGACCCGCAGAATGAGGTACTGAGCGAAAAAGGGCTCGCGTGGTCCCTGGTCCGCGACAGAGTCTCGAAGAAAACAACACGATTGGAAACATGCAGCGCGTTCGGCGCTCATCAATGACGTGTTTCTCGCACACGCTGTTCTGCGTACCGACGACGTCGTAGACGCGATGAAGCAGCGCTGAACGGCCGACCGTGCCGCGACTGAGCGCTTCTCACACTGCGCAAAGAGGAGCGTGCGCATGTCGGGTCTCGAGACCCATGAAGTTGCGATAGACGGTCGTGGATGGCATGGTCGCTCTGGGGAGATCACCATGGGAACGTATGTGCTCGTTCACGGTGCTTGGCATACAGGAAAGGAGCTCGAGCCCGTGGCGATATCGATCAAGGCGGCCGGTCACAGGCCGTTCACGCCCACGATCAAGGGCAATCGTCCTGGAGATCCGAAGACCATCGGATTGGCTGAGGCCATCCAATCGATCGTCGACTATTTGGCCGAAAATGACCTCGAGGACATCGTCCTCGCCGGTCATAGCTATGGCGGCATGATCATTACCGGGGTCGCCAATAGCGTCCCAGAGCGCATCCGGCGCCTCGTCTACTGGAACGCCTTCGTCCCCAATGACGGCGAAAGCCTCTATGACATGGTGCCGCCGCAATATGTCGCACTGTTCGACGCCATTGCGGCCGAGCGGGGCGACGGCTGCGTCGTCCTCCCGTTTCAGATCTGGCGCGAAGCGTTCATCAACGATGCCGACCTCGACACCGCGCAACGTGCGTACAATGTCTTGAACCCGCACCCGCTCAAAACCTTTTCGGACAAGATCTCGCTCAAGGCCAATCCTGCGGTGATACCTGTCGCGAAGTCCTACATAAACTGCACGGAAGACACCTCGCTGCCACACCATTACCCATGGCACCCCCGGCTGTCGCAGAAACTGGGTTTGTTCCGGCTGATCCAGGTTCCGGGCAGCCACGAGATCTGCTTTTCCAATCCGGCCCGCTTGGCGCAGGCGATCATGGACGCAGGTCGGGATTGAGCGCAGAAACGGGGGCGGCGTCTGTCGCGGCATCCAAATCGAAACTGCGGTCCCTTGCGACGCGACCTCCCTCTGGAACGCGTGGTCAGGCTTTGCCGGACGAGCTTCGTTCATGAGCGGGGTCGCGAGGCTCGGCTTCCTGCCTCGCTTACCCCGCTCTCGTAACTCTCAGAACACGTACATCAACCCGCTGAGGATCGAGTAGTCCGAGGACTTTGGATTGTGACGGGGACCTCGACACCGCCGAGCAGGTACCAGTTGCAACCCAAATGCGTACGGAAGCCCGGGGTGAAGGCTCAGCGCGGTGGTTGCCGGTCCACGGTCGTCGGTGGCCTGCGTCAGGTTCGTGGCGACGTAGCCGACCAGATCGCCGAAGGGTGCCTTGTCGTGCTCAGTGAAGTAGTAGCCGGCAGCGAGATTGCCGAGGAACGACGTGCGGGCGCCGACCTCGCTCGACATTGTGGTACGGGATAGACATCCCCAAGCTGCCGCGCACGACCAAACCGCGCCACCAGTTCGCCCAGAACTGATAGTTCGGCGTCACTGCGGCCAGATCGTTGCCAGTATTCGTGTCGCCCGTGGGCGTACGGAAGGTCAGGTTGAGCGACTGCGTCACGTCGCGGCTCTCCGACAGGATGACGCGCGGCGTCACCTGGAAGTCGCCGAAGCCGGTGTGGCTCGAACTGCCGTTGGTGCCTTGCACCGAGGCAACGAACGGCACGTCGAACTGCAGCTCGAAGCGCCGGCTCAACGGAGCATACAGTGTCGCCCCGCCGTTGTAGCCGTCACCGTTGCCGCTGGTTCCGTGCTTGTAGCCGAACGGTCCCAATTGCCAGGCGGTAGAAGACGCCGTCGGCCGCATTGATCCAGCCTTGTCTTGGCGCCCCGCCTCCGCCGGCGGGCGGGCTCGCCCAGGATTGGTTCCAGCCCTCGCTGAAGAACGTCCCGAGCGAAAGGGGACGCCAGCGCGACGGTTCCGCATAGACGTCACCCGTCAGCGACTCGCCTGCCGCCTGTAGCACGCCCACTTCTTGCGGGCCGTCGCCCTTCGATTGTAGTCCATCAGCCCTAGCGGGCGTCCCGACCGCAAGCATCCCGATCAAACCGAGTCCGAACAGGACCCACCTCATCGCATCCCTTTTTTCCATGGCTCTCTTTTCTCTCTTGTGTGAGTCACCTTGCAGTGCGGTGCTTACCCTCCGCGTGAAGCTTGTCAGCGGGGGCGGTTGAAAGGACCGCCGGCAACGGCGCCAGCGATCGGCGCTACCCAGAACAGCCACACTTGCTGCGCAGCTGCCCGTGAATAGGGCCGGACGCCTACCATGGCGGCCGGACACCGTCAATCTCCTCGTCGGCCTCCCGCGGCTATGGCGAAGCGTCGGACGAGACGGCGTAGAGAGGCCATTCCCCGGGGACGCCCTTCAGGGAGTGCACGCCTCGCGGCTCGAAAGCGATTCCCGATCCGGCCACGAGATCCTTCACGGTCGCGGAGACGAGCACCTCGCTCGGTCTCGCCGCGGCCGCGACGCGGGCGCCGATGTGAACGGCGATGCCACCGACCTTGTCGCCGATGATCGCGCATTCGCCCGTATGCAAACCCGCGCGAACGTCGATGCCCAGCGGGCGAACCCCGGCCCGGATCTCGCAGGCGCAGCGGATCGCACGGGCGGGTCCGTCGAAGGAGGCGAGCATGCCGTCTCCCGTCGTGTCGACCTCTCGCCCGCGAAACTGAACGAGCTGGCGCCGAACGAGGGACAGATAACCTTCGAGCACCTCGCGCCATCGGCGGTCGCCGATCCTCGCGGCGTGCTCGGTGGACGCCACGATGTCCGAAAACAGTATGGTGGCAAGCACGCGGTCTGTCTCGACCGCATGGCGAGCGCCGGTCAGGAACTCCTCGATCTCGTCGACCACGGCGTCGTCCCCCGCCCAGGGGAAGTGGTCGGTGCCGGGGATCTCCACGTACTTCGCCCCCGCGATGCGTTCGGCCACGTAGCGCGCCTGGGCGACCCGTACGATCAGATCACCCGAGCGATGCGCGACGAGCGTCGGAACGCGGATCACCGAGAGAACGCCCCGCGCGTCCGTTTCCTTGGCGATGCGCATCAGCGCCTCGAATCCCGCGGGGCTCACCGCGAATCGCTCCATGCGAGCCCAAGTCTCGCGGAAACGCGCGTCGCCTGCGAGGCTCGGAGCGAATCCGTCGACGGTTGCGCCTTGGCCCCACGATTCGCGCATCCGTTCGATGAACGACTCGAACACCACGGTCGGAACGCCGATCGGATGGTCCGGAGCCTGGGCGAGCCGGGCGAACGTCGCACAAAGGACGAGCGCAGAAACCCGTTCGGGATACGTCGCCGCAAACATCATGGCCATCGGGCCCCCCTCGGATACACCGAGGATCGCCGCTCGCTCCGATCCCGCCGCGTCCATCACCGCCCTCACGTCGTCCATCCGTTGCTCCAGCGACGGCAGCGCGGACACACGATCGGAGAGGCCCGTGCCGCGGCGGTCGAGCAAGATGAGTCGGGAGAAGGAGGCGAGGCGTCGCAGGAAGCGCGAAAAACACGGCTCCTCCCACTCGTACTCGAGGTGAGAGACCCAACCGGGCACGAGCACGAGATCGCGAGGTCCGTCGCCGACGACTTGGTAAGCGAGGTGGACGTCGCCGCTCTTGGCGTATCGTGTTTCCGGTGTCGTCATCGCCTGCTCCAGCCAACGGCTCTAGGACGATCGCGCGAGGCGGCCAAGACCTCCTCGCAATCGAGGGGTGTCGATCGTGCCTTTAGTCGCTCCCTTTCGGAAATACGGTGACGTAGGCCGAAGGTCATCGTGGTCGCCTGCAAGGCGCGACGACGAGCGATACTCTTGCGGTATCGCGAGGAGGAGCAACGCAGCAGGCGGCCACGCAGGACCGAGGAATACGTCGCCGTATTTCCGAAAGTGAGCACTTCGTAGAGATCTCGTCTAGTTCAGCCGCCACGCCTGCTCGTAGCCGTTCTCGAGGTCACGGATACGAACGCTGACGATCCCCTGCGGGTCGAGGTAGTACTCCTCGCGGACGAGCGGCCCCTCGCGGTCGAGCCGATGTGCGGGGACCTCGCGGAGGTCGCTGCGATTGCGCAGCGCGGGATCGAACGGGAACAGCACTTCACCCGACGTGGCGACGTCGCCCACCGGCGCACCCCCGCCCACCGCGGTACACTCCATGAATCGGAAGTGACCGATGTCATGCACCGGCCGGTATGTGCGCGTCCGGACAACGGGCGGCTCGCCGGCACGAGGCAGCCGATCCTCCTTCGTGAAGATCGAATCGAGCACGATCTCGGCGCCGGCGCGCCCCTCGCGGAAGACCATGAAGTTCCGTGAGAAGACGTCACGTAGCGCGAAGCCTGACCGTTCGTCGCAGGCGATCGCAAGGCCGATCGCGGTCGCGGCGGAGGGATACGGCGAGCGGTGGACGCGGCGGCCGAAGCGTTCACGCAGCGCGCGCGCGACAGGCGGAAGCGCGCTCGCACCGCCGACGACGTAGATGCCGGCGAGCGCCCCCTCCCCAGACCTTTCCAGGGCCTCGGCCTCGTCACCGCCGAGGCGCGCGACCACCGGGGCCATCGCTTGGAGCGTGCGATCGATCAGCGGTGCACACGCACCGTAGTAGTCCGCCGCCGAGAAGCTCACCGTCCGAGCCGGCGCTCCCGCACCGAGCACGGGCTCCAGATCGATCACGATCCGGCGGGTGCTCGGGTTGAGGCGCTCCTTGGCCTCGCGGCAGGCATCGACCAGTCGACTGCTCGCGCTGCGATCGAGCGCGCTCTCGGGAAGCGCCGCGGCGTCGAGTGCACAACGAAGCATCCGCTCGTCGAAGTCGTCACCGCCGAGCCGCGAGACGCCCGCGGTGGCGACGATCTCGTGTTCGGCACCCCTGATGCGCACTGCGCTCGCGTCAAAAGTGCCCCCGCCGAGGTCGTAGACCACGACGTGCTCCCGGCGCGCGCTCAGCGTGTCGCCGTGTCGGTGCGTATATTCGAACGCGGCCGCCGAAGGCTCGTTCAGCATCGCCCGGACGGTGAACCCGGCGCGTCGGAACGCGTCGAGGGTGAGGAGCCGCTGTGTACCGAGCGCATTAGCCGGGGTGCCCACCACCGCGGCGAGCTCGTCGCTCGAGCCGGCGCGCCGCCGACCGCCCCCTCGCGGCACGTTCGACCGCTCGAGGAGTGCCACGCGCAATGCGTCGAGGAAGCGCGAAAGGAGCTCGGCGAGCGGGAGCTCGATCGACCCCACGCGCACGCGCAGATTCGGCGCCGCGTCGCCGCCGAAGAGGCGCTTGAACGACCGGACGACTGTCCACGATGAATCCTCCGCGGCGACCGCGAGCGCCTCGTGACCGAAGCGCAGCTCCCCGGCGCGCTCCGCGACCACGCTCGGCACGAACTCGAGAGCGTCCCCGGCAGGGTCGGTGAAGGCCACGACTGGGTAGTTACCCCGATCGCAAGCCGCGACTACCGTGTGCGTCGTTCCGAAGTCGATGCCGAGACGCATCGGTGCGCACCCTGCCGGGAGGCGTCGTCGAGCGCAAGTCCCCAAGGCAGTATTGGTAACCGACGCCGGCCTGGCGGGATTGGGCGGCATACGAACTTGCCGAAGGCGAAGGTGATCCCGCTCGGCCGCGCTACATTCTTGTAGACGCGACACCCGCCGGTTTTGCCGCTTCGGCGTTTCCGGACCTCGCACCGTCACCCAGTCCGGGGCAAGAATTCCCCTGACGGATCGTGTGCTTGATGCGCCTCGCGCCAAAGTGAAGGCGCGATGTCTGGAACGGCCCGGCTCGTTCGTCTTTATTCATGGAGCCAAAAGGAGCGACCCGAGATGAAGCTCAACTTCCCTGGTGAAACCGCCGAATACCGCGCCGCCCGCGACAAGCTGCTCAATCAGGAGATCGCGCTGCGCCGCGAGATGGAGGCGCTGGCCGCCGCGCGCCGCGCTTTACCGCCCGGTGGATTGATACCGCAGGACTATGTGTTCGACGGCATCGGCACCGACGGCAAGCCGGGCAAGGTCAAGCTCTCCGAGTTGTTCACCGACGGAAAGGACTCGCTGGTCATCTACAATATGATGTTCCCGCGACACAAAAACGATCATCGCCCGAAAGCGAAAAGCGGTTCCACCGCCGACTTGCCGCCCGAGGAAGGTCCCTGCCCGTCCTGCGTCGCCTTCCTCGATCAGCTCGACGGCATGGTCCCGCATGTCGAGCAGACGCTGAATTTCGTCGTCATCGCCAAAGCGCCGATCGATCGCCTGACTGCATTCGCCATGCATCGCGGCTGGAAGCATCTGAAGCTGCTGTCATCGGCCTCGAACAGGTTCAAAAACGACTATGGCGCCGAAGATACCAATGGACAGCAGCAGCCGATGTGTAACGTCTTCCACCGCACGCCCGAAGGCATCCGCCATTTCTGGAGTTCGGAAATGCTCTACGCGCCGGCCGATCCCGGTCAGGACCCGCGCCACATGGGAACGGTCGAGCCACTCTGGACGATGATGGACTTCACGCCCGAAGGCCGCCGCGACTGGCACGAGCAGCTACAATACGACTGCTGTCACTAGACCAACCAACTGAAGCCCGGGCCGTGCGACGCCGCGCGAGGTCGGCGTCGCACGGCCCCGCCCCGCCGATCCGTCAGACTGCGGCGGCAGCGCGTCGCGGCGCCGGCACGGGCGTGCGCGCACGGGCCCGTGCGATGAGCGCATCGACCGACCACGGTCTTCCCAGAGGAAGACGGCCCCCGCCATCGAGCGGATGAGAATCGTCGAGCGCGGCGCGGAGAGCGGCGGGACCCACAAACGGTCCAGCCCTGGATCGAAACTCAGCGCCTCTCCTCGCTCCGATCGTTCGCCGGCGGCGGCGCCGGTGACAGCTTGCTCACCCGCTCACGCAGCTCCGGGGTCATGCCCACGTCGAGCGCCTTGAGCGACGGCTCGAGCTGCTCCAGGTTACGCGCTCCTAGGATCGGCGCAGTGATGCCCGGGTGGGTCGCTACCCACGCGACAGCGATGCTCGCCGGGTGATGACCCAGTTCCCGCGCCAGCTCGCTCAGACCTGCAGCGATGTCGTGGTTCACGCGGTCTCCGTAGCGAACCTGGTACGCAGCGTTCACGAGCAGCCGCCCCTGTGCTCCGGCGGTCGCGTACTTGCCCGTGAGCAGACCGCCCGCGAGCGGGCTGTAGCTGCACACGCCGAGACCCATCTCGATCGCCATCGGCAGAATCTCCACCTCCGCCTGGCGTTTGGCGAGATTGTACATCGGCTGCAGGCAGGCGAGAGGTGCGAAGCCGTGGCGCTCCGCGATGGCGAGCGCGCGCATGGTCCGCCAGGCCGGAAAGTTGCTGGCCGCCGGATACAGGATCTTGCCTTGTGCCACGAGCAGCTCGAGCGACTTGAGCGTGTCGTCGAGCGCCGTGTTCGGATCGAAATGGTGGAGATACAGGATGTCGATGCGATCGGTGCCGAGCCGCTTCAAGCTCTCTTCCACTGCGCGCACCAGGTGATAGCGCGTCGATCCGCGCGAGGTGGGGGCCGCCCCGGTGGCGAAGTGCGCCTTGGTGGCGATCACCAGCTCATTGCGCGAACCGGCCATGAACTTGCCTAGAAGCATCTCCGATCTGCCGTCCGCGTACACGTCCGCGCAATCGAAGAAGGTGATACCCACCTCGCGACAGCGGGTAAACATGCTGCGCGAGGTCGCCTCGTCGGCATCGCCTCCGAACGACATGGTTCCAAAGCACAGCCGCGAGACCTGAACACCCGTTCGACCGAGAGCGCGATACTCCATGGCCCGCTCTTATCACGGGCTGGGTCCGGCGATCATCAGAACGCTCCGAAGACCTGCAGCGAGCCTCCGCCCGGCGCGGGAGCGATGCCGGCGTCCACCTGTGCGAGCGGTGCCGCTGATGGATAGGCGAGCTAACCTCGATCCGAAATTCGCGAGGGTGGCGTCGGCGCTGGGCGCCCGCGCCGCGCGCAGCGAATGCGGGGCAAAGGATCGCCTTGTGCAGGCGCCTCGCAGGATGCTACTCGCCATACGCGCATGACAACGTGTCGCAAGGCGCAGGCGAATCGGATCGCCGTCGATCTTCTTCAGGCATTCAACCCGAACTGAAATGCTTGCCGCAGGCCCGCTCGATCGAAGCTGGGCGGCTTCGCGTTCGGTCCCGCACACCGGCGGTCTCGAGGTGTTCGATGTCTTCGACGGGCGGACCGCACCGGATGAAGCCATCGGCGCCGCGTGCGTTTCCTTTCTCAATCCCGGTGGCGCGGCCCAAGCCTATTTCCGCCTCTCACGACCCCATCGCTTCACCAGCCGCCCGATCGAGGTGGAGATCGAGGTTCTTGCCGACTCGGAGGACGAAATCCATCTCGAGTACGATTCACTCGACGCTTCAGTCTGCGTGGTACCGAGCTACCCGGGTGCATTCAAACGGACGCCGCTGCAGCACCTCCAACGAACCGGGGGCTGGCACGTCATTCGGTTCTCCATTGACGACGGCAGGTTCTGTCGCCTCGCCCACGGCGCCGACTTTCGGGTGGTCTCAAGCCGTCCCGTCGGGGTACCGCTGCGCATCCGCCAGGTCCGACTCTCGATACGTGGCGACGGACAGATCACCGCTTCGGCACCAAAACCTGACGTGTCGGATCTCGCATTCGGCGAGGCCGCTGATCCGTGCGTGTCGATCATCATCCCCACGCGGAACCGATTCGACCTGCTCAGCGATTGTCTCCGGGGAGTTCGCGGCAATACGACCGGCCCCTATGAGGTCGTGATCGTCGACAACGGTTCTTCGGACGGTACGGCTGAGGCTCTGCGACCCATTGCGGGGCTCCGCCTGCTCGAGCTCGGCCACAATTTCGGATTTGCCCGGGCCTGCAACGCGGGTGCTGCGGCGGCTCGTTCACAGAAGCTCCTTTTCCTCTCCAACGGTATCGTGCCGCTCACCGGCTGGCTCGCGCCCACGCTCGCGGCCCTCGAGCGCGATCCGCTGACAGGCATCGTGGGAAGCCGCCTCCTTTACCCACATGGCCACCCATATGGCGGGCTCGTCCAGCACGCCGGGGTGGAGATCGACTCCGAGGGCGATCCCTACCATCGACTGAAGTTCCAACCCGCCAATGCTCCCGCAGTCGAAGCCGACATGTTCGTACCGGCCGTCACCGGAGCTTGCCTGCTGGTGCGGGCCAAGCTGTTCAGCGACCTAGGCGGCTTCGACGTCGGATTCGAGAACGACTATGAAGACATCGACCTTTGCCTGCGAGTTCGGGAGGCAGGCCATCGCGTTCTCTACTGCAGCTCGAGCGTATTGCTGCACCACGAGTCCGCTTCCGAAGAGCGTCCTGATGCCGTCCCGGTGCGGGCGAGCCTCGAGCGCTTCCGTCGCCGACACCAGCAGAGCCGCTCACTTGCTCGCGGGCGCCAATCCGACCCCACAGTTCCCCAACTGACCTCTGGAAGCGACGAAGGCCGTCGCATGAGATCGGATGGGCGAATGAGCGCGTCAGCGGCTCCTCCCGCCGCCCGAGCCCTGAAACCGATCCTTCGCAAGGCGCGTCTGGTGATCGTCGGCCACCTGGTCGGCGACGAGGTGTTCGGCGCGGAACGCAGTCTCGTGGACTTGCTCGCGGCCGCGGATCGTACGACCTACGACGTCTCGTGCGTACTTCCCGGCGGCAACGACGAGTACCTGCGGGTCGTCACCCAACACACTACCGACGTCACTGTATTCCCCTATGCATGGTGGAGCAGGGCGCGCCCGTTCAACCAGGAGGCGGTCGTTCGTTTCGAAGAGATCTTTCGGCGTGCGCAGGCCACGCTCGTGCACGTGAATACGGTGACGCTCTTGGATCCGCTGTTCGCGGCGATGCGCCTCGGCATCCCGACCATCGTCCACGCGCGAGAACTCCTCGACCTGGACGAGGAATTGGCGGCCCGTTTCGGCGACGACCCTTCCTCCATCGTGGGTACGATTCACGCGGCCTGCGATTTCATCATCGCCAATTCCGAAGCCACTCACAGACTCTACCGCAAGGGGAATCGAAGCTTCCGACTCTACAACAGCGTTGACCTCGAGCGTTTCGACCTGCCCAACGAATCGGAGTCGGGCAAGCTTCGAGTCGGCATCGTCAGCGACAACAAGCTCAGGAAAGGAATCGAACACTTCGTCGGACTCGCCGCGCTGGCGGCGCGTCGACGATCCGACTTGGAGTTCCTGCTCATCGGGCCGCGCACCGAGCAGATCGAGGGGCTCGCGCGCCATGGACGGGGAGACGGCGTTCCGCCCAACCTTTCCTTCTTGGGCTATATCGCCGACTCGGTGGAAGCCATACGGCGGGTGAACGTGGTCGTATCGTTCTCATTGGTGGCAGAGTCGTTCGGCAGAACGATCGCCGAGGCCATGGCCGCGAGACGGCCCGTGATCGCATACAACTGGGGTGCGACGCCGGAGCTGGTCCGCGACGGCAAAGACGGCTTTCTCATTCCCCATCTCGAATTTGCCAAGGCCCTGGAGCCTCTCGAGGCGCTCGCGGATGACCCAGGGAAACTCCGGGAAATGGGCAGCAACGCCCGCAAGCGGGCCGAGGATCTGTTCTCACCTGCCGCGTTCGCGGCGCAGTTGAACGGGATCTATCGACAAGTCCTGGATGAGTGGACGGGACGCCCGCCCGACGCTCGCTGAATCGGCGAGCGCTTGGTCACGCCGGCTCGGAGCCGGCGCCCAGCCGGTCGATGCGCACACTGTCGTCGCCGTAGTTGGAGATCGCGACGAACCGTCCGTCCGAGGACACGTCCACCCCGTGCGGAAACGACAGGCCCTCGGCAAAGACGCCCGAGGGTGTGATCGTTCGATCTTCAGGATCGAATTCGAACGAAGGAACCGCATCCGCGCCCTGGTCGACGACCAGGATGCGATACGGCTTGCCCGGAGCGGTGGGAAGAAATGTGCACAAGTCGATCCCTGCGAGCGCGACACCCGAGGCTTTGAATTCGGCGATGGCTTGCGCGGCAATGATGCCGTTCGCCGAGTCAAAGCGATGAACCACGACCATCCCGCTGCATGGGGGCGCCCCCCTGTTCGGCGAGCCATTCAGGCCCATGGCGATCGCCGCGAATCGCCCGTCATGCGAGATCGCGGCAGACTTGGGCTTCAGCGGGGCCAGTCGGTTCTCCAGGAAGCACGTACGCTCTCGCGACGGCGATGTCACTCGCACCACCTCGACGTAGCCGGGATTTGTGATCTCGCACATCGCGAGGTGGCGCGAATCGGGAGAAAAGTTCACGCCGTGAAACGCCGCGTATCCCGTCCCCGCGCGCAACTTCTCAGCAGGCAGAATCGGAGCAAGCGACCTCGGATCGATGGGAAAGAGCGTGACCGCGTAATCCTTGGAGAGGGCATGCCCGACCGCGAGCAGCTTCGCGTCCGGTGAGACGGCGACGTCTTCTGGAAATTCGATCCCGTCGCGGACTTCGTGCAACAGCTCGAGACGCGCCGGCGACGAGGCGTAGTCGCCCGGATGGAAGCGATACACCCGCAGATGTCCGCCGTAGAGGTTGACCACGGCCAGGTGGTACCCCTTGAACCAAGCCACGCCCGAGCAAGTCGCTCGTCGCGTCCGGCCGCCGACCGCAAATGGAACGAAGTCGGCGACGTTGGGAGCTTGCAAAATCGACCGCTCCATCTGGTGGGAGAGCACAGTCTCATTCCGGCTCATTGCTTCGTTCCCCGTGCCGGAATTGCCTGAGGCGTCGGATCGAACGGCAACCGTGCCGGGCGCCGATCCGATCCCGGTCACGGCGGCAATCAACCCGTGGAGCTTGTCCATGATGCGCAGCGCGTGCGCCTTTCCGGGCCCGAGCTTCGTCGTACCGTTTCGCCCGTTCGTATCGTTCACCTGCTTGACCACCTCCGCCCCGACGAACGGATGGGTATCACGGAAGCCGATCGACTTTCGACTTGATTCAACAGCGAAGTAACATTTCTACCCGGCCGTCTCCGGGCGCGTCGTCAGGATCATCCCATCCTCGTTTTTCACCCGATGACCGGCAGGAGCGCAATCAAGAGGTTGTGGCACTCGACCGACTAGGGCTACAAAACAAGGCACGGAAGAAAATCGGATTGATCCTCCGACGCCGTTTCGTGGATTGAGCGTTCTCCAGAGCCTTCTGCTCGGGGTCGTGCTCGGCGCGCCTCTACTTCTGCGCATCCCGTGGTCGGTCGTCACTCGTCCGGCGCCGGTCTTCCCGGACGGCGACGGTGCGCTGCTGGAGCTGTCCGTTCTTCGGGCCGAGAAGGGTCAGGAACTTCTCGGTCCTTACTCGCGGTTTGAGTGGCATCATCCTGGGCCGCTCTACTTCTACCTTCAGCTTCCTTTTTACTGGCTTTTTCATCGTCAGTATTCCGCGCTCAAGATCGGGGCCGTGGTGATCGCTACGGCTTCCGTCGCGGGATCCATGGCCATCGCAGGCAGGTTCGGTGGCGTCGGGATGCTTTCGTGGACCTTCGTCGTGCTCACTGCGCTCCACTCTCTCTATGGTTGGTTCATCGGAAGCCCGTGGAATCCCTACGTAACCGTCTTGCCTTGCATGCTTCTATTGTTCTCCGGGACCGCTCTCGCGACGGGGTCAGGTTGGAGCCTACCTCTCGTGGCCCTTGTCAGCTCGCTGCTAGTGCAGACGCACGTTGGCTACTTCTCTACGGTCGTCGCGGTGTCCGCGGCCTCTCTCGGCAGCTACGCCTGGGTTTCCAGAGCGCGCCGGCACCGTAAGGGGAACCCCCAGCCGTGGCTGCCGATCGAGGTCGCCGCGATCCTTCTCGTGATACTCTGGATTCCCACTGCGGTCGATCAGACGTTCGGAGGGAGTGCGAATCTCGGTCGGCTGCTCGAATTCGCGCGCAGCCACCGCGGCGACCATTCGCTGAGCGAGAGCATCGCGGTGGTTTGCGCGAACCTCGGGGTCTTCGCGATCGAGCCGATCCGTGGCTGGCTCTCTTTCGGGTTGCGGGGACGCGTCGCGGAGCCCGTGGGTCTCGTCTTGACGCTCGTCCTCCCCGCGATGGCGTGGTGGGGAGCTCGGACAGGGGCGCCCTTTGCCTCCGCCTTGTGCGCGCTATGCTTCGTTGCCGTAGTGAGCGCGATCTGGTGGGTTCGGCGGATCACTGGACCGGTCGAGCCCCACCTCGTCCTGTGGATCCCGGCGATCAGTCTCGCCGCCCTTTCGGCGGTTGGTGGAGTAATCCTCAACGCAATCGAATGCACGCGGTCGCGTAGCTCCCGTGGCCGAATGGTCCGTGGCGGACTCATAGCAACGCTGTCTCTAGCGATGTTTGTCATTCGCATCCACCAAGAATGGACGGCGCACAGCATCGCGGGTCCGGGCAGCGCGCACGTGGCTGCTCTTTCGAAAGAGCTCGAAGCATATCTTCGCCGCGAGCCTTCATATCATCCCCTGCTCAATTTCCGCGGCCGCGTCTGGCCGGTGGCGGCCGGGGTGGTGCTCCAGTGCCGCAAGGCGGGGATCTTGCTCGCGGTCGAGCCGCAGTGGGGCTTCATGTTCGGTGAAGAGCTCGTGGCCTCCGGCGCAGAGGACGTTGTGGTGACCGTTGCTCGGCGGGGGGAGGTCCCGAACGTCGACGGGATTGAATTCATCGGGTCGTCTGGAGGGTTCGTGATGTATGCCGTTCGCGATGCCCGCTCCTCGCGGGGCAGGCTTCTTGGTCGTCACTATAGCGCCATTCGACCGAGGCGCATGAGATCCGCTTCGGCTCGGCTGAGGGTGCCGACTACTACGCCGCGAAATGTCGCGAGACGAGCCGCGACCGCCTCTGCGTCGCGTCCGCCGAGCCAGAGCTCTGCCTTGGCTGGAAGAGCGCGCTGAATCGCTCGCACCTCGCGTACGGCGGATGATCGGTTGCCATCCGACACGAGGCTCAGTCCGAGCAGGATGGCGTTCGATCGCCGCACCGCCGCGACGATCTCGCCACCTGCGAGGCGTGGCTCGAGAACTTGCGGCGCCGGCGGAGGGAGATCGAGCCGATCCTAGCAGCGACGTACGGCGCCGCGGCGGTCACCCGCTGGTTCGCCTACTGGAAGATCTTCTTCATCGCCCGTGCCGAGCTCTTCGCATGGAACGGCGGCAGCGAATGGATGATATCGCACTACCTCTTCCAAAGGCCCGAGCCCGCGCCGTCATGCGCTTCGGGTTGAACATCGCCAAAAACGCGCCGCAGACGCGGACTCGAGACCTGATCTAGTGATTCGGCGATTCAGGGACGGCTGACGCGGAGAGGAGGACGGGCGGCGCCTCGACCTTCGAGGCGCCGCCCAGCCCCTGCTCGGGGATTACGGGACAGAGCAAGTCGGTAGCGAGATCCGACCGAGGTGCTGCTGGTCGACGGCGTCCCAAGGCAGAGCACCCGCGCCCGCCAGCGCGTCGTGAGCGGCGACGCAGGCACTCTGCGTATTGACCGGAGCTGCCGTGAACGCACTCCCCACGTTGCCTGAAGTGAGGGGCAGGTTATCAGCACTGAAGTTACCGGCCGTATAAAAGGAAGGCTGCGCGGTGCCGCCGCTACAGCCGTCGTTGACGATCCCGTTCTGCTTGCGGGACGCAATCGTGGCGCCCGAGAAGTAGAAGTTGTTCACGACGTTGACTTTCGCACCACACTGCAAGACCGTCCCGCCACCGCTGTCACCCCAGTTCCACACGATGTTGTTGCGGAAGTCCGCCGTCGTGTCCGGGGCCATGGTCGTAGCAGCATCGTCAAACTGAATACCTGGATTGCGCCACTGCGAATCCACCCAGATGTTGTGATGGAGCGAAATGTGCTGCGCGCCGTAATTGATCAGCATGTTCGCCCCGCAGTTCGACAGCACGCTCCACTGCACCGTCACGTCATGCGCGCTCTTGGTGATGTCGATGTTGCCGTCGCTGGCGCCGTTCACCGAGACGTGGTCAATCACGACGTTGTAGACCCCGTCCTTGATCGTGATCCCGTCGCCCTCGCTCGAGTTGATTCCGGGGCTACGGATGCGGATGCCGCTGACGATCACGTCGTGCGGGGACCCCGCGATGCGCAAGCCCGCCTGCTGGATGGTGATCCCCGGCGACGGGGCGGACAGGCCGTTGACGGTCACGAAAGCCCCGCGGATTTCGACTACGGACGACAGATTGATCGTGCCCGCCACGTCGAACACCACGTAGCGGTTCCCCTGCGACACGGCGTCACGGAAGCTGCCCGAACCGGAATCGGCGAGATTGGTGACGTGGTAGACGGGCTGGCCGTACCCCCCCGGCGTCGACGAGCCCCAGCCGGAGTAGCCGTTTCCGTTGCTCGGCATCGCCACCGACACGCTCACCGACTTCGTGGCCGTGCCGCCCGCGCCCGTGCAGCTGAGCGTGTACGACGTGGTCGAGCCTGGAGCGACACTCGCGCTTCCGGCCGTCGGCATCGTCCCCGACCAACCGCCGGAGGCGACGCAACCGCTCGCATTGCTCGTCGACCAGCTGACCAACGAGCTCTGCCCTGCGCTGATGCTCGTCGGGCTGGCCGTGAGGGAAACCGTCGGCACGGGCGCCGTCACCGACACGGTCACCGAGCGCGAAGCGCTGCCCCCTGCGCCCGTGCAGGTGATCGCGTAGCTCGAGGTCTGAGGGGGGGTCACAGACCGCACACCCGAGGTCCCCATGCTGCCTGACCAGGCGCCGGATGCCGAACAGCTCGTCGCATTGCTGGACGACCAGGACAAGCTTGCGCTCTGCCCCGTCGCGATCGTCGTCGGGTTCGCGCCGAGCGATATCGTCGGCGCGGGTGGGATCGGCGTCGGCGCGGGCGCTGTTGGCGTCGGCGCGGGTCGCGTCGGCGTCGGCGCGGGAGGTGTCGGCGTCGGCGCAGGCGCCCCCCCCGTCACCGACACGGTCACCGAGCGCGAAGCGCTGCCTCCCGCACCCGTGCACGTAATCGAATACGTCGAGGTCCTATCGGGGTATATGTACTGTACGCCCCACGTCGCCGCGCTTCCTGACCAATCGCCCGATTTCAAACAGCTCGTGGCATTGCTGGCCGACCAGGCCAAGCGCGTGCTCTGCCCCTTCGAGATCGTCGTGGGGCTCGCGCCGAGCGATGCCGTCGGCGCGGGCTGGGTCCCCGCCGGTGGCGTCGGCATCGGCGCGGGTAGCGTCGGCGTCGGCACGGGTGGTGTCGGCGTCGGTACGGGCGGTGTCGGCGTCGGTACGGGCGGTGTCGGCGTCGGCGCCGTCCCCGTTACCGACACGGTCACCGAGCTCGAAGCGCTGCCCCCGGCGCCCGTGCACGTGATCGCATAGCTCGAGCTCTGAGAGGGGGTCACAGACCGCACACCCGAGGTCGCAATGCTGCCTGACCAGGCGCCGGATGCCGAACAGCTCGTCGCGTTGCTGGACGACCAGGACAGGCTCGCGCTCTGCCCCGTCGCGATCGTCGTCGGGCTCGCGCCGAGCGATACCGTCGGCGCGGACCCCACAGTGACCGGCGTGGAGTTCGCGATCGTTCCGCCGCTCGTCGCGTTGGTCGACGAGAGCATCGTGGCCGCCGTGCCAGCGAGAGCTGCCTCCAAAGCGTCTTGATTGATTCCCGGGTCCGTCCCATCGCTCGCCATGCTTTTGTACGGGCTTGTACTTGCGAGCCGGAAGTTGCCACCTGCCGCGTCCACAAACTGCACCGCCGCTTGATTTGCGGCAACGAAGTTGCCGGGATAGATACTCAGGAGACCACCAACGCTTTGATTGTCGATGATGACGTTCGTCGAAATATTGTAACCAGGCCAGCAAGTTGACCACTCATTATCTCCGTAGAAGCAACCCAGGCCATACAGGCCGTTGTTGAAGATGTTGTCGATGAGCGTGAGATTCTTCGTGGGAAGGCTTGCGCCGCCCCCCGGCGACCAGGAGTTCCGTATGGTGTTATGGCTGAACACCAAATCGTGACCGCCGTTGGTCAGAAAGGCCCTCGAGTCCACCGGACCGATCATAAGATTGTTTTCGATGACGAGGTTTCCACTCTGCCCGCTCACCTTCTCGTTGTCTTCGAGCGCTATGCCGAACCCCGGGTCCTTGAAGTTGACCAGCTTGTTGCTGCGGAAGGTGAGGCCGGAGATTTCGATCCAGGGCGAGGAGCCGTTCTGATTTCTCACCGTGAGGGCGATGTTCGTCGGCGTTCCCGAGGTCATCAGGTTGCCCTCGATGGTGACGCGCCGGCCCGCTTTGATCTCGATCCAGTTCTTAGGCCCGGACATGGGCCATGTGCTCCATTCGGGGCGCTTGACCATGGTGTTGCCCTTGATCTCCACATCGTGGAGCACCTCGCCCCTCCAGCGCGCTTCGCCGGGTGAAATCGGAGCGCGATTGAAACTCTGATACAGAGCCGTGAGCGGCGTGTAGCTGATGGTATTGCCCTGGATGCTGGTCACACGGCCCACGCCCCAGATCGGCTGTGTCTGACCCGCGGGCGGATCGGAAAGCTTGAAGGCCACGAGGTCGCCGACCGCGAGATCCAGCACCGTAGAGAGCGTGGCCGTGCCGATGGTCCCGGCGCCCGAAACGGTCGCTGTGTGCTCGGGTAGCGGCGGCGCATCGGCCCCGCCGATGAAGACATTCGAATACCATGCTTCGAGGTAGTTGTTGATGACGTGAAGTGGCCCCGGGCCTACGTCCATCAGCACGTCCTCGGAAGCTTCGATGCCGCCGTTCGGATAGTTCCCGGTAAATCCCGCGATATAGGAGTTCTGAACCCACCCGTCTGTGATGTTTAACGCTATCCCGCGCTCCACGAATCTCGTCACCGAATTGCTCGAGAGATTGGTCGCGGAGATTTCAGGCGGATGGATGAAGCAGCGATCGAACACGAAGCCTTTCATCAACAAACGCTGAGCCCATCCCGGGGTATCCCCAGTAACCGGCGACTGACCAAGGTTGATGAGGATCGGAACAAATGCACCCTCAGTGCCTGAAATGTCGATGCCGATGAACTTCCAGTGGTTCGCTCCGGTCCTCGTGGAAAGCGTCGGCATGGTGTTCGGCGATACGAGTTTCGCCATGCCTGCTGAGTATTTCGACGGGTCAAGCCGTACCCCCGCTGGCGGAAGACTCCCGGAGGTCGTCACGGTGACGTAGTCGGAATCTCCACCCGTGCATGTTCCTCCGGGAGCTACCAAAACGAATGTCCCCGTGTATGTCGCGCCTGCTTCCAAGACCAGAGTGTCACCGCAGTTCGCGGCGAGTATGAAGGTTTGAAGATTTGATCCGCGCGGCACGGATACCGTGGCCGCATTTGCCGATCCGAACCACGCGAGGATGAGCGCCAAAACAAATACCATCATTAGGTGTACTTCCTTGTACGATCCCGTTGGACCGTCCGCGGGCGGATTCGCGTCTCCTGCCCCGAATATGCACGGGGCCGAGCCACCATCCGCCGATCGTGGGCTCGCTTTGGGCTACGAAGCGCGAGGCGCCCGAACTTACAAGCCGCGCGGGCGATCGATGGACCGCCACAGCGCGCGCACACTGACAAGAGTGCTAGCTTGAAGCCGTGGAGCAACTCTCAGTGTGTCCACCTCGACCATCCCCGCCCATTTCCGCGGCGTCGGTAACACTCTCGTAAGCGACTGTCAATACCGGACCTACCCAGATGTGCGATGACCCACGGCAGGAAATGGTCGACGTCCGATAATCGGCGCCAATGTGATGTCGTCACCGAGGTAGTCGGTCAACCGTTGCACCAGCGCACCGTGCTTCTCTTCGGGGATGGTGCGGATGTCGATGCCGATCGTGCGCACCACGAGCGTCTCCCGCGGAGGCGACGCTTAAATCGGCCCTTGATTTAGCGGGCAATCGGAATAGCCTGCTGCTTCGGCTCAGACCCTCGTCTCAAAAGGAGGACCAACCATGGGCCTGTTCAGCAAGATCCTCGAGAAGCTCGGCTTCAATCCTTCCGTCGCACAGGCCGCGCCCGCTCCGCAGGCGCCGCCCACCCCGAAGGCCGCGCCCGTGCCCGCCGCCCCTGCGCCGCCGACCGCGATCGCGGTGGTCGATGTCGTGGCCAAGCTGGAAGGTCTCGCAGCCGCGCACGCCGAAAAGCTCAACTGGAAGGTCTCGATCGTGGACCTGCTGAAGCTGCTCGGTCTCGACAGCAGCTTTGCGGCGCGCAAGGAGCTCGCGACCGAGCTCGGTTGCCCCGCCCAAAAGATGGGCGATTCCGCGCAAATGAACATGTGGTTGCACAAGACCGTGCTGCAGAAGCTCGCCGAGAACGGCGGCAACGTTCCGAAGGAACTGCTGGACTGACCGGGAGCTGAACGGCGCGGGCGAGAACGGCGACACAAGCCGATTCGCCGCGCGCAAGCTGGGGAGAAAGCTGCGGCGCTCATCATGGCGCCGGTTCGTTCTCAAGCCGGGGCCCCCGGCTGGGCTTCAATCCAAACTGGACTCAATCCAAAGGAGGTCCGATCATGGCGAACAAAGCGAGCTTTACCCCCGACGAGTGGACGAAGGTCTTGCAGAGCGTGATGATGGCCGCTGTTGCCGTCTCCGCGGCCGAACCCAGCGGGTTATGGGGAACGCTGAAGGAGAGCATGGCTGCCGGTCGCTCGCTTCTCGAGGCGAAGAGCGACGCCGGATCAAACGAATTGATCAAGGCAGTGGTCGCGGACTTCGAGACCTCCGAGGGACGGGCCGCCGCGCGCGAGGGACTGCAGGCCAAGCTCATGGGCAGCAAACCAGGGGACCTCAAGAGCAAGGCAATCGCCGCCATTCGTGAGGCGTCGTCGTTGGTCGACTCGAAGGCGCCCGGTGATGCCGCGGCCTTCAAGACTTGGTTGCGCCACACCAGCCAAGTCGTCTCCGAGGCTTCGACGGAGGGTGGGTTCCTCGGCTTCGGCGGTGTTCGAGTCAGCGACGCCGAGAAGGCGACGCTCGCCGAGGTCGCGGGCGCACTCGGGCTGAAAGGCTGAAGGCGTAAGCGGCCATACGCGGCAGGGCTCCGTTCTCAGCGCGGTTTCGTCTCGAAATCAATTGCACAGGTCTTCTCATTCACCTGTGTGCGCGCAGCGTGACCGGAGGTCGCCGCCGAAGGTTTGTGAGCGAAAACTGGCACAGACCAAGTCGCCGCGCGGAGCGAGGCTAGGGGTTCACGGAGCGGTCGAGCAGGCTCGCCCAGGGAGCTTCGGCATAGATGAGCACGAGGAAGTAGACAGCCACGTAGAGCACGCGCAAGCGGGTCTCTTGCGGATCCGTCTGCGCGAGCCCGAGCACTAGCAGCAGGCAGCCGAAGCCGGCGACGGGCGCGAACGCGTAGGTAACGACGCAGAAGAGAAGCAGGGCTGCGTGGCGCGCGGCGGGTGGAGAGGGCAGCAGGAAGGCGCTGGCCACGACCGCTTCGAGCGCGAGGCCGCCCCAGGTTAGGGCGGCAGCGAGGCGCCGCAAGGCGGGCGGCTCGACGAGCACGCGCGGATCGACCAGCTCCGCCCCTTCGGGCAGCGGCTCCAGGTATTCGCGATTCTGCCGCAGCTCATGCGGCGAGAGCCCGCCGAGGAGCATGCTCATAACCTCGAACCGCGGGTCTTGGATGAGGGTCACGCGGAAGAAGCGCCCGTCGAGGTAGTCGGGCGACAATCCGGCTTTCCAGATCACCGCAAAGGCGAAGGCTAGTCCGCAGAGCCAACGCGCGCTTTGCGCGAGCATCTGTCGTCCTTCAGGGGCCCCGGCCGCCAGCGCCACGGCCAGGCACCAGTAGGCGAGCAGGTAGGCGTGGTTGTCGGCGAGCGGCCAATCTGCGAAGAGCCGCAGCCCGGTGAAGGTGGCGAGGAGCAGCCACGTCAGTGGAGCGAGGAGCACGCTCTCGTGAACGAGGGCGAGGCCTGCCGACACGAGCAAGGCCGCGCGCAGAGGCCACGAGGCCGCCGGCCGCAGCAGAACCTCGAGGAGCGTGAGACGCAATGCCAACGCCACCGGCACGAGGCCCTGGGCTCGCTCAGTCCAGCGCACCGTGCTCGGTCAGGAGATGCTCTCGCAGCAACCGTCGCCGCGGTTCGAGAGTGACCGGTGCGAATTCCGTGCGCCAGACCTGGAGCCGCACGGAAGACACCCGCTGTCCCTGCCGCCGCTCGGCATCGGCCAAGCGGCGAGCGAGACCGGCGAGGCAGCGCTCCGTCGGGAACGCCTCACAGGCGGTCGCTCGATCGACAAGCGAAGGAGGTACTTCGAGATCCTGAGAGCGCCCAAGGGCATTCACGAGCACACGGGTCGATCGATTCGGGATGTCGTCGGACGTGGCGAACATCCCGAAGCCACCGCCCTTCCATGGAGCCAGGAGGGTGAATCGGGTCAGCGTGATCTGCACGCAGGCCACGACGGCCAACAGGGCCGGAGGAATGGCCGCGAGCAGCCGGGCTCTCATGATCGGGAACGCGCCGCCGTGGTGCCGTCAGCGCACTACGACGACCTGATATCCGGTGGGGATCCTCTGGTAGTACGTCGCGCCGCACTGCTGGTACGAGACGCCGCCCACTACCGTGACCGTGCAATTCGCAGGGAGTGTGGTGATGACGGCCCCCGGCGGCGCAGATACCACCTGGTACGACACCTGGCTGCCGTACACGACGGGCTGGTAGTAGGCATTGTCATAATAGTAGTAGCTCGTGCCTCCCGCTACCACCGTGGTGGAGGCTGCCGGCGGCCGGGCGAGCATGGTGCCGATCGCGATGCCGCCCGCTACCCCTGCCGCGACCTTCCATGCGTCGTTGCTCTCGTAGCTCTCCCCCCATCCGTAGTGATAGTTCGAGTTGACGTTCACGCTACGGTTCACGTTGACGTTGCGATTCACGTTGTAGCCGCCGTTGTAGTTCCGGTTTACGTTGACGTTGCGGTTCACGCTGGCGCTGCGATTCACGTTGTAGTTACCGTGGCCGCCGCTCACGTTGACGTTCCTATTGATCGAGCGCGACTGGCGAACGGAGCCACCGTTGTATCGTGCGGCCGCTTCGATCGGGCACGCCAACACGGCGGCGGCGATGAGGGCAAAGCCTGCGGAACGGATACCGTATTTGGCATTTGCCATGGTTCTTCCCTCCCTCTTCCTGTTCCTGTGTACGCGGCGCACTCTCAGCGATCGGGGCGGGCAGACGGCATAGAAGCCGCAGGCGAAGGGGCTGCTTCCGACGTACCACCCGGGGCTGGTTCAGGCTCGCGGCGCACGAGAGGGATTTGCGTGTAGCCATCGGGCACCTTCGCTTTGAACGTCTTGTCGTCGACCGGCGACGACAGCTCCATCTTCCTGAAGATCACCCGCATCACGGGAGCCCCCGGATCCAGCTTGTAGGTGATCTGCAGCTGCTTGGCATAGTGCTCGGAGCGCGTAACCCAAATCTGCCAGTCAACGACCGGCTGCTGGTAAGACAAATGATCGCACTCCTTCCCCTCGATCGTCTCCACATCCACCCAGCCCCCGGCCGTGTCGGTGGTCGTCAACGCCTCGTAGGGCGAGCTGTAGAGCAGGTCCGCCCAGGGCAGCTTCAGGTTGTAGACGTCGGCCACGTAGTCCATCGTCTCGTCGAGGGTGGGCGGAACTTCACCCCTCGCCCAGAGCTTCTTGGCGTCGGACACGAGCGTCAGTTCCTTGCCGTCGTACCACGCGTTCAGTCCCTGGTCGCCTTCTACCAGGCTGCGAAAGCCATCCGGTCGCCGTACGACGACCTCCCGGATGATATGCGTTTGCGTCTTCTGGCCTCCTTGCCCGACCTTCTCGGAAAACTCCTCGGCCGTGAAGCTCATGATCTTCACGCCGGCAATGGCGTTGCTCATCTCGCGCAGTATCTGGTCGCCCCTGGCTTGCTTCTCCTGGGCCGCCCCCGATTGCGAATCGCCGAAGGCCAGACTGAAAGTGGTCGCGATCAGAAGGGCGAGAATGCGGCTGATCATGGCGAAGCTCCTTCGAAGGTTCCGCGATCTCGGCGGGAACGTAGAACGCGGGGTATCGTCGGGTCAATGGCAAATTCGCTTCTGAACTGCGTGCGTTAGATTGGGACCCCGATGGCGTTCGGAGTCCCGGCTGCGGCCCAGATCGTCGAAATAGTTGGTCAGCCAATGCTGTACAATGCTTCATACGGCTTCATTGCTTCGCGATAGTTCTCATTGGCAATGGCCGCTAGCAAATTTTGCAATACGACTTTGACGTGCTGGCGGAGGTCACCTCGATTTCGTCAAAACGCCTGCGACGCGGTGGAAAGGAGGGCGGCGGTTGCCGCAAGGTGGTCAAACGAGACATTCGTTCGCAAAGCTCCGAAGGCGTCTTGTCGGACACGCAGCGCGTTCACGAGCTGTCCGAGCGGCGTGTTTCCGGACCGTTCCCCGACGCCGTTCACCGTACACTCCGCCTGCCGTGCTCCATGCTCGATGGCGGCGAGACAGTTTGCCACTCCCAGACCGAGGTCGTTGTGACAATGGACGCTCCAGGTCACGGCGTCTCCGCCCGGTACGCGAGCGCGCAGGTGGTCGCAAAGTCCGCCAAACTCCTCTGGCAGCGCATGGCTCATCGTGTCGGTGATGCACAGGACGGTCGCGCCCGCCGAAGCGACGGCGGCGAGCACCTCGGCGAGATAATCGGGTTCGCTCCGCGACGCATCTTGGGCCGAGAACTGGACGTGATCGAGGTGCTGCTTCGCATACGCCACCGCCTTGACGCTCGCCTCGAGGGCCTGCGGCCGGCTGGTCGCCGACTTGCGAAGGAAGGTATCGGAGGTAGGAGAGAAGATGTTGATGCCCGGCTTCCTCGCGGGCTCGACGCCGCGCAGCACGCGCGCGACATCCTTGAGATTCACGCGCGATAGTCCGAGCACGACCGGATGGGTCACGGCAGCCGCAAGCTCCCGCATCGGCTCGACTTCTTCCGGCCCGCCGTAGCCGATCTCGATGACGTCGACGGCGAGACGCTCGAGTTGCCGGGCGAAGAGGACCTTCTGCTCGAGGCGCATCGTGATGCCGGAGTTGCGTAGTCCGTCGCGAAGCGTCGTGTCCAAGATCTTGACCGTTCGTTGCTCCATGCATTCTCCTCCGCGCGGCGCGCATCGAAGGGTAGATAGCGTCGCAAACGGTGACAAGGTCGGTCAAGTCAGGCGAACCTCACAAGCGCGGGCTTTCCGCCGCGCCGCAGCGGTGCGGCGCTCCGGCAGGACCGTGCCACGAATTCGCGCGGCCTGCGCGGATGTGCACTCGTCCGTCGCGGTCGTATGGTAGAAGCCGTCAGGCAACCGATGGCGCTGATGGATATCCCCCAGCAAGGCAACATCGACCAGGCCTATTTCAGCATCATCGCTGACCTCGAGCGCCCGCCCATGCTGCAGGCGTTCATCGGCCGCCGTCCGTCGCTGCGGGAACGGCTGGCGATGGGCAAGGAACTGCGCAAGAAGTTGCCGCGCTCGAGCCATGCGGGCTGGCGCGTACCGCCCGGCCGCACGATCCGGTCGCGGTCCTGGAGACGCAGAATGCCACGCGCATCAAGAAGCTGGTGCCGCTGCGCAACGCCCGCATGATCGCCTCGCCCTTCGGTTTCCTGCGCGGTTCGGCAGCCGTCATGGCGGCCGAACTGGCGGCCACGCCGAACACCGGGATGACGGTCGGCGGCCTGTTTCACCGACCCGGATCCCCCCGGTAGCGGCGGAGTTCGTCCGTGAGCCAATCCCCGCCCAGGAACTGCGAGCTCCCGCAGCGCACGACATACGGCTCACCGGTCATGCTGCTTCGAGAAGCCGCCAAGCGAATGAAATCTTCGGCCGAGCCCACGTGGTCTTTGGCATACGCGTACTTGGACTGAATGTGTTTCCTTGCTGCGGCAGCATCGGATTCGACGCCATTTCGTACGAAGGTGCAGCCAGAGCCGCTGATGTAGTCGAGCAGGTGCTGAATCTCGTCTGCGGTGCCCGAGTGAGCCGCCGCCGCGAGCATGAGCTGCGCGATGACCCCGGCTGTCACGGCACGACGTAGGCGAATCACCATGGTGGCAATGCACATGAGCCGCATTCGCAGACGCCGGTCCAGCGGTCTAGAAGATTCGCCGATCACGCGCGAAACAGTCGGAAATTTGCGTCGATGAACCTCCGAAAAGACCGCACCAGTCGGTGGTGTAGCAACTCCCCTCCTGGAAGTCGAAGTGGATCCGTCGCACAGACTCGAGGTCTGGGTTCCTGCAATCTCAGTGCGTGTCATCATCGATCCGTACCAAAGTGCTACCGGACAAGGAGCTTATCCTCCAAAGGGCTGGCTCAGGTGACTCGGCTCTTGTGCCGCCTCCACGCCGCGAGATCGCCAAGATTCCTCACTCGCGACGCCGGCGCGTTTCGCTCTCCGGCCGTCGCGTCATGGCCTGACAAAGAATCTATCCGCTCTTACCGGATCATTCATGAATGATCCGGGCCAACCACCCCGTCCACTTCTCCCACGGAACGCCCGTTTTTGCGGTCTCGTCCCGGAAGCTGAAATCGTCCATAAGAATCACCACCGGGCATTCGGGCGACGCTCGCCGATAGACGCCTGCCTTGAAATAGGGGCCGTGGCGATCATTGTAACCGATGGGGCCCGCCGATGTCGCGACGGAACGGCGCGAGCACATAGCTCCGCTCATTCTTCTCGATGTCCTCCGCGCTCGATTTCGGCTGGGGGTCGTAGTCAACGGCGATAACCCATTGACCTTCCTGAGCCGCAGGGTGAGCTGGTTGTCGTCGAAGTCACTGTCTAGGCTCGTGACGAGCCCCGCGGGCCGCGAGGGCATGCTGGCTCGCAGGATGCCAGCGCCATCGCGGTCACGATCGTAAAGAAATGTTTGCTGGCCATCTCCATTCCCTTCAAAACCTCCACCGCCAAATCCCGCGCTACCCCGCGCTCGCCATAATCGACATCTTCTTTGGTCTCAACCCGAAAGATGATAGCTCTCCGCTCCAGCGGCGGGAGGTAGCGATGAGCGATACGTTGAAGGTCTTTCTCAAGAAGGTATCGCTCTTCTCGGAACTCAGCGACGCCGAGCTGGAACTGCTGGCGCAGGTCGCCACGGAGGTCGATTACCCCCGCAACAGTCAGATCGTCCGCGAGGGCGATCCGGGTGGCTCACTGCTGATCGTCAGAGCGGGCGAGGTCGGGATCGTCCTCGAGCGCTCCACTGGAGGGGCCGTGCGCATCTCCACCCTCCACCCCGGGGACTTCTTCGGCGAGATGTCCCTGTTCGATAGAAAGCCCCGCTCGGCTACGGCCACAGCGGTGATCGACTCGCGCATTATCAAGATCAGCGGCGATGCATTCATGAGCGCGATCGCCAAGACGCCGCAGATGGCGCTGCGGATCCTTGCTGAGATCGCTTCGCGGATCCGGCACACGGACGAGACCATCCGTGAGCTAGCGGACCAGGTGTACCGCGAGGCGCATTCAGCGGTGCAGGCCTCGGTGGCCACCGAGCTCGACTCGATCAAGACCATCTATCAGAAGACCGAGGAGCGGGCCTCGCAGACCCTCGAGCGAGCCGTGCAGACCGTGGATCACATAGAAAAGCTCTGGTCCTTGATGCTGCGGATCATTCCTGTAGTCGGCCTCGCCTCCGTGGTCCTGACCTTCTTCGGCGTGAAAGGGTTCAACGACGTCATGGACACGGCGCACAAAGTGGGCATTTCGTACAACGAGATCCTCGCCGAGGAAAAGGAGGTGCAGGCGATCCATGACCGGATGCAATCCTCCGAGAAGAGCCTGCGCATCGTCAAGGAAACGATGACGGATCTTCGGGGAATTCGCGAGTCGGCTGGGCTGGGCCAGCGCATCGAGACGTCGGACGATCTGAGGCGGGTGGCCCTCAACTACGACCAGGCCCGGCACGACGTGTACCAGCGGTACATCGCCACCTCCGAGGCGAGCGCCCGGTACGAGAACTTCGAGCCGCAGGTCGTGCTGGAAGCGGTCGACACATACGTCACGCTGGGCCGGGGGGCACGGAGCGACCGCCGACTCATCATCCGCCCGCCGGAGGACCGAAAGGAAGTGCTCGATGCCCTGGTGTTTGTCTTGATGAACCTGCCGGACTCGGATGAAGGGGCGCAGCACACCGAATGGCGCGAGAACCGCCGGCTGCTCGACCTCTTTCGCATCGTCAGCGAAGAGGCGGAGTCCCGCCAGCGCAGGAAGACGATCGAGACCCTGAAGACGGCTATCGGTCAGTCCCATCGCGATCGTACACGCGAGAACATGGCACTGATCCTGGCAGACTTCGGGGAGAAGGATCACACCGCTGTCGACATCCTCAGGAAGATCAGCGAGGAAAGGAACCCGTGGAGATCAGCCCGCGCCGCTCTCGCGCTGGCACAGCTTGGAGACGACACTGGGCGGAGGAATATCACGCACCAGCTAGAAGAGCCGACGGGGGCATACCAAGCGGCGGCCGTCCTCGCCCAACAAGACCGTGGCAGCCTGCGTGGGCTGGCGGGCGGGCAAGAAGGCGACGTGAACCGGCTGATCGGGACCATCAAGAACGTGATCAGCGATCGCATCAACTGTGCGTCCGCGTCGACGGGCTGCCAGCCCTTCAACAACTGTTTTGAGGAGCGCTACGCGCGATGGCTCATCACATGTCTCGACGGGAATTGCGAGACTGCCGCGACGAACGGGCCGGTCGGCGGCGAGTGCGGGCTGGGGAAGGTGCGGGTTCAGCCCAAAAATCTCAATTCCCGGTCGGAGTAAATACAGCATCGTCCTGAAGCTCGTTTGTGTATCGTTGGGTTGCGAGTCTCAACAGATGCCGAACCGAGGGACAAGACTATGCGAGACGAAAGTAGCGCGGCTGTTGGTTCAAGCCAGACTCCCCAGAACTCAGGGCAGCCCAATTCGACAGCGACCGAGGAGGACCGATGATGAAGCAGCGCGTAGTCCACTTCTACAGCGAAGGCTCCAAGCTCGAGGGCGACTACTTCGTCCCCGCGGAGCAGAAGCCCGGCGAGCGCCGTCCAGGGATCGTGCTCTGCCACGGGTACAGCGGCGTGCGGAACCTCATCCTGCCCGACTACGCGAAGCTCTTCGTCGAGGCGGGATATCCCGTGCTGTCGTTCGACTACCGCGGCTTCGGCGGCAGCGAGGGCCCGAAATGGCGGATCATGGCGCTCGAACAAGTCGATGACATCCGCAACGCGATCACGTGGCTCGAGGTCCAGCCGGAGGTCGACCCCAACCGCATCGGCATCTGGGGTACGAGCAACGGCGGCGCGCACGCGCCGTACGTCGCCGGCGTCGACGACCGCGTGAAGGCCGCCGTCGGTCAGGTCGGCTACGGAGACGGCCGGCGCCTCATCATGGACATCCGCACCCCCGCGGAGCAGCAGGCGCTCGAGGAGCTCCTCGTCGCGGATCGTCGCCAACGCGTCCTCACCGGCAAAGGAGGTGCTGCCGACTGCCCGACCCTGCTCGCGAGCCCGCAGACGCGCGCCTTCTTCGCCGAGGCCCTCAAGGTGGTGCCCGACCTCTACTGCGAGATCCCGTGGGAGTCAGCGGAGGCCACCATGGAATACCGTCCGATCGACGTCGTCGACCGCATCTCGCCTCGGGCGCTCCTGCTGATCGGTGCCGAGAAGGACGACCTCTGCAAGTTCGAGGGCTACCGGGCGCTGTACGAGAAGGCGCGCGAGCCGAAGAAGCTCGTCGGCCTGCCGATCACGCACTACGAGATCTATCAGCCCGAGTGGGTCGCCAAATCGGCGAAGCTGGCGATCGAGTTCCTCGATCGTTACCTGAAGGGTTGACGCGATGAGGCCTCCGCTTCCCCGCCGGCGGTCGCGGCACTCCGCTCAGACGAGGAGGCTGCGACGCTCCTTGCGAAGGAAGAGCATTGGCGGCGCACGGCGGCGATATGCGTTCGCTTGCAATGCTCATCAGCTCGTAGGGCCGAGTTCGGAACGAGGTCTGGAATGCAGAACAACCCATCAACCACCTGCTGGAAGCCGCTCAAATTAATAATGGGGGAGATGGTGCCGAGCCGTCTGCGAACGACCATGATATAGCTTTCCGGCCCTTGTAGCCGTTATCCTCAGGTTGAACGAACGGAAGCGTGCCGGGAGGACACCTATGAGAAGCAAATGGTGGATGATCGGAATGGCCGCAATCACCCTCGCGGGAGTGGGAACGCCGCGCTTCGCGCCGGCAGAGGAGGCGGCGGGAGGCGGCGGCAAGCCACTGGCGGTGGAGGAGATGAGCTCGGGCGACGTCGAGGTGTCGCTGCTCGAGCTCAAGCGCGCCTCGGGCGACACGGTGACTGCCAAGTGGCTGTACAAGAACACCAGCGAGGAAAGGAAGTCGGTCAGCCACTTGATGTCGGACGAGTACTACCTGGTCGATCCCGACGCCAAGAAGAAGTACTTCTGTGTGAAGGACAGTAAGAACAACTGGGTGGCCGGCAACCACAACGGGTACAACAGCGTCGACTTGGAGCCCGGTAAGACGTTCAAGATGTGGGCGAAGTTTCCCGCCCCGCCTGCGGCGACGGAGAAGGTCACGCTCTACCTCGAAGGCGTGCCACCCTTCGAGGACGTACCCCTGGCGAAGTGATGCCTCGCCCGGCTACGCGCGGGTGGCTGCGATTCCCGGCGGGTGCCATCGCGGCGATCCTGCTCGCTTGCGCGCCCGCGCCGGCACAGGAGGAAGCGGCGCAGTCTGAAGCACAAGGCGAACTGAAGTCGCAAACCACCGACCTGCGCTTCACGATCGTCGACCTCGTCTACAAGTCCGACAAGCTCGCCGGCGCCGGGAGTGACGTCGGCGGCAAAGGGGCGAGTTTGACGGGCAAGGTCGAAGATCTGGCGATCAAGGAGACCGAGACGGAAGTCAGGATCGAGCTCTCGGGCGACATACTCTTCGACTTCGACAAAGCGACACTGCGCCCGGCGGCCACCCCCGTGCTCGAGCGCGTCGCCGAGGTGATCCGCAAATACGGGAAGCCGATGGTGCGCATCGAGGGCCACACGGATTCCAAGGGCAGCCACGAGTACAACGTCAAGCTGTCGCAGCGGCGCGCCGACTCAGTGAAGGACTGGCTCGTCAAGAACAAAGCTATCAGCGGCACGCTCGTCACCAAGGGATTCGCCGAGACCCGGCCGGTGGCGCCGAACCAGAACCCCGACGGCAGCGACAACCCCGACGGTCGCCAGAAGAATCGCCGGGTCGAGATCATCGTCAAGAAGTGAGGTCGATTGTGCGCCGACTCGACTTTGGGCGCCGGGGTGATCTTGTTGCCGACTGCGGACGTCGATCAGGCCATTGTCACGCTCAGAGTTGCAGGTTGAGCGCGCCATTGGAGATGACGAGGTCGAACATCGCGTCGTCGAACGGCAGCTGCTCCGCGGACGCCTCCGTGAACTCAACGTTGTGGGGTGTCCACGACACGAGCCCTCTTCGTGCCACTTCGAGCATCTCCGGCGTGAGATCGACTCCGACCGCGGTGCCTCGCGCACCGACCAGCATCGAGGCGACATAGTTGTCGAAACCGCAACCGCAGCCAACGTCCAATACGCGTTCACCGTTGCGCGGGCGATCGATCCTGAAGGGGTTGCCGACTCCCACGAAGCGCTCCACCACCTCCTGCGGGTATCGATTCGATCCGACGACTCTCGTAGCCGAGGTTCAAGGCACTGTCCCGGCCGACCGGGTTGGGAAAAGTTCCCTGCGTTCGCTCTGCGACCGCGCGGTACTTGGCCTTGACGGTTCGCCGGATGGACCCCTCTTCCTCTGCGCTTAACCGCTGTTCGAGCATTTCGGTCTCTCTCCTTCTAGTGCTCCCTGCATTCCTTCCCGACGCTCGGAATACTACCCATAGCGCTCCTGAGCCACGGCGACCAACGCCGGCCCATGCGAGTTCCAACACACTCGGATGACCACGTTCGCGCGCTGGTCCGGCAAAGCTGTCGCGCGCCGACGCGCGCGCAGTAGTTGAGTACGGCCCCGTTCCGTCGGAGAAGATCCCGCCGATGTCGACTCGCTCGAGCCCTCGTCTCCCGCTTGTCACCCTCCTCTTCCTCGGGGGGCTCTGCGTCGCGGCGCATCGACCCGACCCGCCGATCGCCCTCGCCTCCGAACCCGAGCGCGTGGTCATCGAACTCTTCACCCGTGAGGGCTGTCCGTACTGCACGGACGCCAAGCGCTTCCTCGAGGCGTTGCGCCGCGAGCGGCCGGCCCTCGATGTCGTCGAGCGCGACGTGCGGCGCGACCCGCGGGCGCTCGAGCGGCTGCGGACGCTCGCCTTGGAGCACGGCGTGCACACCCTCGGCGTGCCCGCGTTCTACGTCGCCGGCGAGCTCCTCCTCGGGTACCTCGGCCCGGATACCACGGGCCGGCGTCTCGAGGCGCTCGTCGATCGCGCGGCGGCCGCGCCGAACGAGCCGGCGGCCGAAGGCGCGTGCCTTCCGGACAACGCCGCGCCGTGCGAAGAGGACACCGTAGAAATCCCCTACCTCGGCTGGCGGCTTTCGGTCGAACGGGTCGGCTTCCCACTCTTCACGTTCACGCTCGGGCTCCTCGACGGCTTCAACCCGTGCTCGATGTGGGTGCTTGTCCTCATGGTCTCGATGCTCGCGGGCCTGGGGGGTCGAGCACGCATGCTCGCGATCGCGGGCACCTTCGTCGTCGTCGAGGGCGTCGCCTATTTCGCCTTCATGGCGGCGTGGCTCAACGTCTTCCTGTTGATCGGCCTCTCACGCGCCTCGGAGATCGTCCTCGGTACCCTCGCCTGCCTAGCCGGCATGGTGCACCTCAAGGACTTCTGGGCGCTCGGCCGTGGCATCTCGCTCAGCATCCCGCAGGCGGCGAAGCCCCGGATCTACGCGCGGCTTCGCGCCATCCTCGTCGCCGAGAACATGATCGGCGCGATCATCGGCACGATCGTGCTCGGGGTCCTCGTGCAAGTCGTCGAGCTCCTCTGCACGAGCGGTTTTCCCGCGCTCTACACGCGCATCCTCACTGCCCGGGCTCCGAGCGCGGCGTCCCACTACGCGTACCTCCTGCTCTACGACGCCGCGTACATGCTCGACGACGTCCTCGTGCTCGGGATTGGCGTCGTCACGCTCAGCCGCCGGCGGCTGCAGGAGCGCGAGGGCCGCTGGCTGAAGCTCGCGAGCGGCGCGGTGATGGTAGGACTCGGCATCTATATGCTCGCCTGAGCGTCATGAGCCTGGGTTTTCACCCGAGGACATTTGCTCAATCTCTGAACCCATCGTCCAAATCTGGTTCGGCGAGCGGCCACCGGCTTCGGGTAGCTTCCCCTCACGATCTACGAGTTGGCGGATTCAGCACGTCGCCGGCGGTTCCCGCGAATTGAGCGTACTCGAGGACCGTCCCGTCGGGGTCCTTGAAGCAAACGAACTGCGCGTCCACGCCCTCCGGGCGGATTCCTTTCGCCGTCTCGTACGGAGAGACGGGGCCCACGAACTCCACTCCATTGGCTTTCAGGTGCGCCGCCGCCGCGTGGATGTCGTCGACTTCGAAGCACAGACGAGCGATTCCGACGTTGTGGAGAGTGGGATAAGGCTCACCAGCCGTGGGGGGATCAAGGAACTGGATCATGTCGAGGAAGGGCACCGCATGATCGCCGGGAATCTTCATGAACACGGCGCGAAACCGGCGGCCGCCTTCCAAGCCGAGACCACGCCACACTCCGGCGCCCTCGCCAAAGATTTGATCCGCGAACTTCTCGAATCCGAGCATCTCGTAGAACGGCACGCTTCGTTCCATGTCGCGGACGCAGATGTTCGCGTGAACCATCTGTCGGATCTGGATCTTCATCTGTCGACCTCCGTTTCTCCCCTGAGCTCGCTCTCCGGATTTAGGGTCGCTATCTGCGTTTCCAGCGCTCGTCCGTGGGACGCGTCGGATCATCGCGATGGCGTCGTCCACAGGACGAACCAACAACACTTGATGCTACGCTTTACCGCTACCCCATACTGTCGCGGTCTGAAGCAGAGACGTGCCTTCGCACTGCATTCTCAGTTCTTGCGCCATCCAACGACCTCTGGTTGAGCAGCCGGCGCCCACCGAGGCAGGGCCGTGAGGACCCGGTCGCGCGCTGTCCGCTCCGAGCCCTAATTTGTTGGGCACCCCGACCAACGATCACCCATCTGGTGGTTGCCACGATGGAGCATCGAAGTGCCCGCTGCGTGAGCGATCGTAGAGCCCTGGCAGGACGTGCTGCACCCAGGGTGAGGTGCGGTATCTCGAGAGTTCGGAGGCGCCAATGAATGCCGCGGCGGTGGTTTCATCAGAGGTGGCACGCAACGTTCCACCGCGAACTCCACATTCGAAGACGGTCATCACGTATGCGGTACGGTCGCCGTTCGGATAGGTAACCACACAGGACGGCCCGCCGTACACACCAAGAAGGCGGATGGGGTCGATGTAGAGGCCGGTCTCTTCCCACACTTCGCGAACGACTGCGTCGGCAGGAGTTTCATCAGGGTCAACAGATCCGCCGGGGGCGCTCCAAATCCCACCCGCCGATTGCCGCACTCGTAGAATGCGATCGCGCTCGTCGTAGACGATTCCGGTGACCGAAGGGAGAACGAGCAGGTCCGATCCGATCGCCGCGCGCAGGCGTCGTACGTGTTGTGACATCGCCATGTGACGACCTCCCGCCGCCTCCTCTGCGCTGTCTAACGTCCTGCGGTTGAGCGGCCGCCGCCCACCGACGCCCCGCCCATGGTCAGTTGGCTGCACGCCCACGTTGCCGGCGCTAGATGCGCACACTCGTTGGCGCCGTGAACTCTGGATCCTGAACGTTGCCCGTGTTGAGCGTCGCCGCGGGCTCAAACACCAGAACCTCCGCCTCCGCGTCGGCGACCGTGCGGTGTACAACGCCGCGGGGGACGATGATGAATTCGCCGGGTCCCACCTCAACGGCATGATCGCGAAACTCTAGTCGGAAGCGACCCCGAATACCGAGAAACAGCTCGTCTTCGCGTTCGTGATGGTGCCATACGAACGTGCCGCGGAACTTTACGAGCTTGACCTCCTGGCCGTTAAGTTCTCCGACGACCTTGGGACGCCAGTGCTCGGTGATGAGCGCGAACTTTTCAGCGAGGTTGACCTTCTCCAAAGCCATCCCACCTACGCCGTCATGACCGGCGAAAGACTACCACGGCGTGTAGCGACGACCCAATCGAGGCGATGTCCTCTGTGGAGCGCGGAGGCTGTGCCGTGCCGCTTAGCTGTACCCTATCGCGGAAGAGAGGAAGAGAAGAAGAGTGTCAGGAATCTGGTTCAGCATCGCGCATCAATCGCGCCCGTGGATTCGGATGGCACAACGGATGCACACGGGGACGAAAAACCTAAGCCACCCGCCGGATTCGAACCGGCGACCTGCTGATTACGAATCAATCTCAAGGCGTAATCTACGGACGCTGGCGGACGAACCGTCCGCCGCCACCGCGTGAATCCAGCCTTTTTTCTTGCCATACCGGACAAGACATTCATCGAGATCCGTCAGGTATGGCACACGGATGGCACACGACTCGTCCGGACGGAGAGATCGAACGAACCTTGTAACTCACACGGGCCGAAATCCCCGAGATGAGCGTCCCCAAGCAAGGGGACTCGTCCATTCCCGTGACGCGACGCACTCGCGTCAATGCTCGCCGCTCGGAAAGATCAACGTCAGCTGGACGCGGACGATCAACGCAGGGTCGCCGCTCGCACGCTTCACCAGGTCGTAGAAGCCGACCGACAGCGATATGGCCTGCGACCCTACGATGAACGTCTTCCCGACATCGGCGCCGAGCGGGAGAGTCCAGGCGTCGGCGGTCCAGTCGTAGGAGATGGTAGGACTGGTTTGGACAGACCAGCCGTTCTCTGAGGTGTAGCTCACCTGCGGCTCGATCGACGTGAGACTGACTTCTGCCCGATGCCGGTTGCCGGCGAACGATATGAGGTGGGAGGCGAGGACGCCGTTGACCCACGGACCGTTCGAGTAGATCACGGCGCCCGTCGGCCCGGCCGACCATTTGCCCGTTCCGAGCTGCTCGTCGCTCGCCGTCGGCAGCTCTACGATGGGGCCCAGCCCCGAAACCCAGCTACCAGTCCGCGTGGGGGTGAGGAACACCGACGCCTGCATGTCGTCGAAGCCCGTCGTCGCGTCGGGACTCGGCATCGACGTCGCCGCCAGCAGCGGCTGCACGATGACGTTCCACGTCTGGGTCACTGCGAACGGTAGGACCGGCTCCATGTTCACGCTCTCGCCCGTGTTCCGGTCGGGACCGACTCGGAATCCGGTTACAGATTCGATCGGCACCTTGAACGACGTGGCGAAGGGGTTCAGCGCTTCTTTTGCGACCTCCCGCGCCGTCATGGCCGGGCGCGACGATGGCGGCGGCTCGGACACGTCCTGTGCCTGCACCGCGCTCGCCGACCACGGCCCGACGAGGAAAACCGCCGACAGGAGCGCGAGCGGAGGGAAGATGACCGAGAACAGCGATTCGACCGACGCGCCGATCCTCATGTGGAGGATAGGCGGCATTAGCGGCCGATGTCGACATAACCTGCGATCTCGGACCCGTCGGCACGGGACCTGTCTCTGAGGTGGTCAAAATACAAGGAGACGCTCCCGATCTCACGAAGTTCTGATGAGAGCGGTGTAGATGCCCATTGGCTTCGGTCCTAATGGTTTCCGACAGTGACCTCCATGACGATGCCCAGACCGACTAAAGCACGATCTGCGCCGCGATCATCCGACCAAGGTGCCAGTCGGATAGGTAGAACAAGCGCGCCAGGTCGAAGGCACGGCCGACCGCGCACCAGGCGAGGATGCGCAATCGTCCCTACAAACCGCTCCGGGTTACACCCCTTTAGGCTGGGCTCGATGCATTGTACGCCGATGACACGCGAAGCCTTCGACCATCTAAGTAAGGCTGGTAACTTTCCCAACATCGGGAGATTCGTCCGGGGTCTTCCCACAATTGGGAAAGGCTCTCCACATTCTTCTCTAGTAAATCTTCTCTACTTGAGAGTCCCGTGTTTGGTCCTATCCGGCAAGTCGCAAGCCCTCATATCTGTTGAGGTCGATGCGGTTGCGTAGGAATTTCACGAGAGGATGTTCCGCGGCGCTACCTGCAAGAAATTCAGGGAGGGCATGTCGCAGCGCGAGGGCAGTGACCTTCTCGGAGGGCGGGATGCCAGGTCGGATGGTGCGGAGCCACGATCCGAAACAGGCCCAGACGATAGCCGGTGATCGGACCGCCAAGTACTGGAGCAGGCCCTGGGCGACCAGGCCGAGCTGGATGTGGCGGTGATAGGCAGCGATCTTGCGGTGGACGGCGGCACGGTAGCGCTCCGATTCACGATGGAGATACTGGTTGCCCGAGCGGTGGGCAGGCAGCGGCTTCATGGTCATCATCCAGAAGTGGTAGGCGTAGGCGCCGAGCACCCGCAGGGCCTGCTTGAAGGAGAGTTCGATCTTGAATCGGATGCCGTAGAGGCGAATCACGTCGATGGGGTCGAGAGCCAGGTCAGTGGACAGGAGCAGCGTCCTACCCCGAGTGGGGTGGTCCACGGCGACGAAGCGGACTTGGCGCCGTAGTGGACGCCAGATCAGGTCCGCCACGCGGTAGCGGATCTTCACGGCGCGCTCGCCGTAGACGGGGCTATCGGCCTGGAGCCAGGCCGAGGGGTCGTCGAACAGCGAGCGCAGCGGGATCTTGGTACCGTAGAATCGAGGCCGCCCGCGGCGGCGCGGGTGGCGGTTGACGGGGCGGTAGGCGACGGCGTTTTTTCGGACGCGCGAGACCAAGTGGGAGCCCGAGGCAAGCAGTCCGAGGCCGAGCGTTCGGCAGGCGTAGAAGGCATCAGCAACGAGGGTGACCGGCTCGCTGATCCCGAGGGTGGTGAGCAGCGAGAAGAGCTTGATCGGCAACCTGCGCCGGTCGCGGTTGTTGGAGACCACTCCCTCGTGAATGCGCGCGGCCAGAGGGACCGCGAAGGCCGTCTGCTCGGCGCCCGCCACGGCGGAGATCGCCTGGCAGGAGTGGCCGCGGATGAAGGCGGGCTTGGTGTTGCTCTCGACCTGTTTCAATCGTTTGACGGCGGGCATCTTGCGTCCCGACTTGGGGATCTTGATCCCGTCGGCGAGTAGCACGAGACGGCCGTCCACGTGCAGCAGGGCCGGGAAGAGTCGCAGGACCGCGGAGGTCCACTGGCGCGCGAGGCGCTGCGGGTCCAGGGCATTGCTGTGGAAGAAGTCGAGCAGCCGGTCATAGCAGGGCAGCTTCAGGCCGAAGACCCGCACCAGGCTGGTCACGCCCAGTAGATCCTCTCTGACGCACAGGCCCGCGAGGGCCACGGCCATCCAGAGGAAGGTTCGGGCGCGAGAGCACGCGCCACGGAGCCCTTCGACCGCCTTCCACCACTCCCACCACAGCGCCATCGGCCGTCCCTCCGGGAACGTGTTGCGTCTTCTGATAGCTGTATATAGCTATCAGAATCTTATGCTACAAGAGGCGCATGCAGCCGAGGGAACTGGAAACCAGGATCGAGAGGATCAAACGGGAGCTGCGGTCGATCGGCCCGATGCGGCCCGGGAGCCTATCGAAGCAGTACAGCGTGTGCGGGAAACCGGGGTGCCGCTGCGTGGATCCGAGCCAGCCGCGCAAGCACGGCCCCTACTACCAGCTCAGCTACGCCCATCGCGGTAAGAGTACGACCCAGTTCGTGCGCCCCGCGTTCCTGAATGAGGTCAGAGCGCAGCTCGCCAACTACAAGCGCTTCCGTCGCCTAGTCGACCAATGGATCCATCTCTCCCTGGAGCTGTCCAGACACCGCCTTGCAAAACTCAAACGCTCGGTCTCAGACTGACCGAGAACTCGGGACTCTTAAGTTCTCTAGTAAATCGACGCCCACCGCATGTTCCCGTGGAGGGTCAAGAGCGCAGCCTAGACCCCGAAGTGCGACGGGATTTGAACATCACAGTGAGTGCTCTTTTTATTCAAGTCCTCCCTGCCAGCGCCGTCACGCAGCCTCGCCCCCGCTACTTGTGCCTCCTGGGTGGCGGCGGTGGGAAGCTGCGCCTACTTGCGGCGATCGAGAACCTGTGGTTGTGCGGAGGATCCCTGTCACCTCGGTCTTGCCGCCTTCGACTCGGTCACCCGCTTGTGCACCATTGTCGAAGCGGGGCGTAGTGTGTGGAGTGCTTGCGTCCGAGGTCGACGGCTAGGTACCTTTCTGTCCCTTGGCCGGCTGTCCACTGCTACCTCAGCCTGAACCAGCCCCGTGGGCACTGTCGCGATGAAAGTCCTGCGTACCCCCGACTCGCGTTTCGCGAACTTGGCTGACTATCCGTTCGCGCCGCACTACCACCAGATCACGCAGCAGGGCGCGCCCGAGCTGCGCCTGCACTACGTCGACGAAGGCCTTCGCGACGCGCCGCCGGTGCTGATGCTGCACGGCGAGCCGACCTGGTCTTACCTGTACCGGCACATGATCCCGTTGGTCGCGGCCGCGGGGCTGCGCGTGCTCGCGCCGGACCTGATCGGCTTCGGCAAGTCCGACAAGCCGAGCGAGCGCAGCGACTACAGCTACGCCGGCCAGGTGGCGTGGATCCGGCACTGGGTCGAGGCGCTGGAGCTGCGCGAAATCACGCTCGTGTGCCAGGACTGGGGCTCGCTGATCGGCCTGCGCCTGGCCGCCGAGACGCCCGAGCGCTTCGCGCGCATTCTGCTGGCCAACGGCGGCCTGCCCACCGACCAGACGCGCATCAATTCTGCCTTCAAGATCTGGCGCGCGTTCTCGCGCCACAGCCCGGTGTTTCCGATTGGCTGGATCGTGCAAGGCGGCACCAGGCATTGGCTCAGCCGCGCCGAGCGTACAGCCTACGACGCGCCGTTTCCCTCGGCCGAGTACAAGGCTGCGGCGCGTGCTTATCCGTCGCTCGTGCCGGTGTCGAACTATAGCCCCGTGGGCAGCGCCGACAACCACCGCGCGTGGGCAGTGTTCGAGCAGTGGGCCAAGCCCTTCATCTGCTGCTTCAGCGACGGCGATCCGATCACGCGCGGGCTCGACCGCGAGTTCCTCCAGCGCGTGCCCGGAACCAAGGGCCAGCCGCACGTCACCTTGCGCGGTGGCCACTTCCTCCAGGAAGACGACGCCCGGCGTTTCGCGCAACTCGTCGTTCAAGCCTGCGGCCGCTGACGGCACTTCTGGAAAAACCGAGATCAGCCTGCTCCCGCTTTCGGGAAGGCTCAGGTCTCCCGGCGTGAATAGCAGGACCTCGGCGGTCGGAACGAAACGCTCGGAGCCTGGTAATCGGACAGAAGGGAGGCTAAAGACAGCCGGGTCGCCGGCAGTTGCAGTTCATGCCTGTGACGGGCTCGCGCAATTGACGAGGAGGGGTAATGATTCGAACCGTATCGCTCCCGCTGATCGCGCTCGGCACGTTGATTGCCGTGAACGGTCATGCTGCCCAGGCGCAGTCGAAGTCGAAACCGCCGCCGCAGCCGGCCGTCGGCACGATCGTGACCGGCCTGGAGCCAAAGGCGATCGACATCCTGAAAGCCGCGAGCAGCCGCTTGGCGGCTGCCCATTCGATGTCTTTCACGGCGGTGATTTCGTACGAGAACCCGAGCACGCTCGGTCCGCCTCTGCTCTACACGGTGAAAAACGAGGTCACGCTCGAGCGGCCGGACAAGCTTCGCGTCATCACCTCGGCCGACGGACCTCCGTCCGAGTTCTATTACGACGGCAAGGCCATGGTGGCGTACGCGCCGGTCGAGAAGCTCGTCGCCGTCGCTCCGGCGCCGCCAACGATCGATGCTGCCCTGAAGGCTGCCTTCGACTCCGCCGCGATCTACTTTCCCTTCTCGGACCTGATCGTCGCCGACCCCTACGGGGACATCGCCCCCGAATTGAAGACGGTCTTCTACATCGGCCAATCCAGTGTGGTCGGTGGTACCACGACCGACATGGTGGCGTACGTGAGCGACACCGTATTCGCGGAGATCTGGATCGGCGCCGACGACAAGCTGCCGCGAAGGATTCGCGCGGTATACCGCGACGATCCCTCGCGGCTGCGCCACGACATGGAGCTCTCCAACTGGCAGCTCGACGGTGCTGTTCCGGCCGACGCCTTCAAAGCTCCGACCGAGGGCGCGAAGCCGATCGAGTTCGCCGGGCCTGATCCCCAGATCCCGCCCGGCCTGAAGCCTGAGGCTCCGGGCAAGCCTGCCGCGAAGGGCACGCCATCTAAAGCTCAATGAGGAGGAATCGGGCAATGATGAAACCTCTCTTCTTCGGCTTCGCTGGTCTTTTGATCGCAACCCTGTCGCCGCGTCCTGCGGCAGCGTGGAGTCACAGCGGATATCACGGCAGCGCGTCTGGAGGGGGCGGATCCTGGAGCGCTTCGGGGAGGTACGGCGGCAGCGCGTCCGGGGGAGGCGGCTCGTGGAGCGCTTCGGGTGCCCACGGCGGCAACGCTTACGGCGGCGGCGGCTCGTGGCACGCGGCGACCACGCGCGGGGGTTATGCGTCCGGCGGCAGCGGCTCGTGGAGCGCCCACGGTGCGGCCGGTGGCTCCGCATCCGGGGGTGGGGGCACCTGGAGCTCTCACAGCGCCTATGGCACCTCGACGTACCACACCAGCGGGTATTACGGCGGAGCGACCACTCACACGAACTACTCCGGAGGAACGACGTCGACGTATCACACGACGAACTACTACGGTGGGAGCTATGCGTCTTATCATCCACCGACGACCGTGAACTACTACGGATCGACCTGCACCAACTGCGGAGGGTGGTCGACCGGTGGGGCCGCTGCGGCGGGAATGGCGGTCGGCATGGTGACCGGCGCAAAGATGGCGTCGGCGGCGAGCAGCGCCAACAGCGCGAACGCCTACAACGCCGGCTACGTCGCGGGGAGTTCGAACACAGCCGCGACGTCTACCGGCAGCGCGAGCTATCCGGTAGGCGCGATCTACGCGACGCTACCGGCGGGATGCATGCAACCGAGCGGCCTCAGCTCGACGTACTATCTGTGCGCCAATAACTGGTTCAAACCGTCCTATGGCGCAAACGGCGTTTATTACCGCGTCGTACCGGCGCCTTGACGGTCACGCCTTGAGACTCGAGAAAGGGAGAAGGAGAATGATCAGACGACGTTCCTATTGGCTCGCCGTGCTTCCCGCGGTGCTCTGCGGCGGCGCCCTCTACGCTCGGGAGTACCCGGTCATGAACATGGTAGCCGACAGGGTCATACAGAAGTATCAGTCGTCCTCTTGCGAGACTCTCTGGCAGAACAAGCAGAAGCCGAAATCAGACGAGGAACAGAGACTGATCCATATGCTGCGCGACGATCCGGATATGCGCGCCGCATTCATCAACAAGGTCGCGGCGCCGATCGCCAACAAGATGTTCGAATGCGCGATGATCCCGTGAGCTCGGATCCCCAAGGGCGCCACGTTGAGCCTTCGCGGACCATGAGGTGAGCAGCGCGATGGAGGTGAAGCAAATGAAAACCGATCTGCGCGCGACAATCGTCCCGTGCCTGTTCGCCATGGTCGTTGCCGCCGGGTGCGCCTCGACCAAGGTCGCCAACCGCCAGGAACTCGTGACCGGGCAACTCCCGCGGCCCAACACCATCTGGGTGTACGACTTCGCCGCCACGGCCGCCGATGTTCCGGCCGACTCCGCGCTTGCCGGCCAGTCTTCCGCCACGTCCCAAACCGCCGAGCAGATCGCGACCGGCCGGCAGTTGGGCGCTGAAATTGCGTCGGAGTTGGTCGCAGCAGATCCGCAGCATGGGACTGCCCGCAGCGCAGGCTGGGGCGGGAACGACACCGCAGATCAACGACATTGTGATCCGGGGCTATCTCTTGTCAGTCAACCAGGGCAATGAGGCCGAGCGCCTCGTCATCGGATTCGGCTCCGGGGCGTCCGAGTTGAGAACGGCGGTCGAAGGCTACCAGATGACGGCTCAGGGACTGCGCAAACTCGGGTCCGGCACAGTAGATTCCGGCGGAAGCAAAGGCCCGGGGGCGGCCGTGGGGGTTGCCGGCCTCATTGCCACCGGCAACCCGGCGGGACTCATCATCAGCACCGGGATGAAAGTGTACGGGGAGGAGAGCGGCAGCAGCAAGGTCGAGGGCAGAGCCAAGGAGACCGCCAAGGAAATCGCCGATGTGCTCAAGAAGCGATTCCAACAACAGGGCTGGATCAATTGAGTCATCGGCCGTTTTCTCGGTCCGCCGATCGTCGGCCGACGCGCTCGTCGACGGGGTTGTGGCCTCTATCTCAAGCGGACGACGTGGGAAGGGCCGGAGCTGAGCGCCGGCAAACACACCATCGTGTTCGACTTCAAGGTCGACGGCCCCGGCCTCGGCAAGGGCGGCACGGGCGTGCTGTCCGTGGGTGGCCAGCGGTCGCCTGCTCGAAAGACCGGGTGTTACGGCGCGATGAAAAAGGTGCTTGTTTTCGCTGCCGTCAGTGAAGCCGCGACCGGGTTGGCGTTAGTGATTGCGCCGTCGCTGGTTGGGCGATTGTTGCTCGGTGAGGAGCTTACCGGCGTCGCCATAGCGGTAGCGCGCGTGCTCGGCATCGCCCTGATCGCATTAGGGGTCGCCTGCTGGCCGGGCACGCCGCTGGTCGGCATGTTGAGCTACAGCGCGGCCGTCACGCTGTATCTGGCCTACGTCGGCTTTACGGGCGGTTTGAGCGGCATACTCCTGTGGCCGGCGGTCGTCCTGCACGTGATCCTAACGGCACTTCTGACCCGGGGAGCGCGGTTTACCCGTGATTCCCCCCTTTAGATGAGCTTGCCGGTGAAGTTCCAGTTCGGTATCGAGTACTCGGTCGTGAGCCAGGAGGATTTCGGGCAGGTCGCGCTGCTCAAGTTCAACGTGATTGCGGTGATACCGTCACTCGTCCGGGAGCCGATCTTCGGTGGTGAGTGAAGGGCAGTGCATCGAAGCCTTTGGTCGACTCACAAATCTTCCCCGGTCCGCTGCGAAGTGGGCGAAGAGAACCCACCACGGTGATGTGGCGTTGACCGGGGCACTTGCGATTTGCCGTTCATGGGGAGGTCCAAATGACGCTGACGGGTAGCCAGGCGGCGAGGCTGATGTTGATCTTGGCGACGACGCTCGGGGTCGCGCCGGTGCTGGCGCAGGAGAAGAATCCCGAGCGCAACGCGTACTTCGGCGAGACCCACATCCACACCAGCTGGTCGGTCGATGCGTGGGTGATGGGCAACCGCATCACCGGCCCGGGCGAAGCGCTGAAGTACGCGCAGGGCGAGACGATCAAGCACCCGATGGGCTTCGACATCAAGATCGACACGCCGCTCGACTTCATGGGCGTGACCGATCACTCGGAGTACGTGGGCGTCACCAAGCAGGCCAACACGCCCGGCTCTTACGTGAGCAAGCTTCCCGAGGCGCAGCCGATGATCATGAAGGATCCGAACAGCCAGGAAGAGCAGCAGAAGGTCTTTTCGTACCTGCTCAAGCTTGCCGCAAGCCCGCCGGTGAAGGCGTTCATGGACCCGAAGGTCACTTCCACCGTCTGGAAAGAGAACGTCAAGATCGCCGACGAGAACAACCACCCCGGAAAGTTCACCGCGTTCTGCTCCTACGAGTGGACGTCGATGCCGGGCAATCGCAACCTGCACCGCAACGTCTTCTTCCGGGCCTGCGACAAGGTGCCGGACTATCCATTCAGCGCGCTCGACTCCAAGCGCCCCACGGACTTGTGGGACTGGATGGACGCGCAGCGCAAAGCGGGCAACGAGCTGCTCGCCATCTCGCACAACGCCAACGTGAGCGACGGCTGGATGTACCCGATCGACGTCGACAACACGACCGGGCGGCCGATCGACGCCGCCTGGGCGGCCGCGCGCGACCGCAACGAGCGGCTGGTTGAAATCAAGCAGGGCAAGGGGCAGTCGGAAACTCATCCGCTGCTCTCGCCCAACGACGAGTTCGCCGGCTACGAGCTGTATCAAGCCATCCTAGGCCTGCCGGCCGACGTCGGCCGCGTCGACCACATCACGGGCAGCTACGGGCGCCAGGCGTTGAAGGACGGCATCACGATGCAGGACGTCCGCGGCTACAACCCGTACAAGTTCGGCATGGCGGGGGGCTCGGACTCGCACAACACCGGGAGCCCCTACCGCCAGGACAACTTCTACGGCCTTCACGCCGATGCGGATGGATCGGTCGAGCGGCGCTTTGCGGGCGTGCTCATCGGCGGCACCATGGACGTGCGCCTGGAAAACCCGGGTGGGCTGACCGGCGTGTGGGCGGAGGAGAACACGCGCGCCTCGCTCTGGGACGCGATGTACCGCAAGGAGACCTTTGGGGTCAGCGGGCCGCACATCAAGGCGCGCTTCTTCGGCGGCTGGGGGTACGGCAAGGACGTCGTCAAAGCCGCCGATTGGGTGAAGCAATCCTACGCGGGCGGCGTGCCGATGGGCGCCGATCTGCCGCCCATGCCCGCGGGCGGCAAGGGGACGGCGCCGAGCTTCGTCGTGTGGGCGACGAAGGACCCGACGTCGGCGAATCTCGACCGCATCCAGATCATCAAGGGCTGGACGCAGAACGGCCAGAGCGTCGAGAAGATCTTCGACGTCGTCTGGTCCGGCGACCGCAAGCCCGACAAGTGGACCGGCCGGGTGCCGGCCATCCGGAGCACAGTGGACATGGAAAAGGCCACCTACACGAACGACGTCGGGTCGGTGGAGCTGAAGACGGTGTGGACCGATCCGGAGTTCGACGCGAGCCTGCACGCGTTCTACTACGCGCGCGTGCTCGAGATCCCGACGCCGCGCTGGACGCTCATCCAGTCCGTGAAATCCGGGCTGCCTCCGCCCAACGTCGTGCCGCTCACGGGGCAGGAGCGCGCCTGGACGTCGCCGATCTGGTACACGCCGAGCGCCGAGGCGCGGAAGAGCGCGCCGGCCGGCATGACGGTCGCCGATCTCAAGAAGAAGGGCGCGACGCCGCTCGGCGACGCGCAGCTGAAGGCGCTCGTCGTCGGGAAGGCGTTCTGGATCCGCAACGACGTGACGGGCGAGCAGTTCAGCCAGAACTTCACCGCGGAGGGGCAGACGACGGTGTTCCGCATCGGAACGGATGCCGTCGTGCCGAGCGGTTTCGGCGCCGTCGAGCGTGACGGCTACCAGGGCACGACCACCTCCTACAAGATCGAGGACGGCAAGCTCGTCACCCTCGTCTCGCAAGACCCGTACGCGTTCACGTTCTACAAGCTCGGCGACACGTACTACGCCGCGCGCAGCAGCGAGTTTGGCTACGCCAACTACGAGATCATCTCGGCGCCGCAGATCGCGGTGAACCCGCTCGTGGAGATCATCAACCGGTTCTCGGTCGAGCTCGGGCTCACCGAGCAGCAGAAGCAGCAGATCGTCCCGATCCTGAAGCAGGAGCTGCAGCAGCTCCAGGCGGTGAAGAAGGACGCTTCCCTCGGCGCGGTGCAGAAGGTCGAGCGGGTGCGGGCGATCGGCGTGTCCTTCGACGAGAAGCTGAAGCCGCTGATCAATGCGGAGCAGCAGCAGAAGTTCCAGGCGCTGCGCGAGGAGCTGCGCAAGCGGTTCATCGAGACGATGGCGAGCCAGGCGCTGCACAAGGTCGAGAGCAAGGTCGAGGAAGAGCTCCGCGTGCACGGAGGCATGTTCTAGGGCCCCATGTGCCTTCGATGAGGAGGTCGAAATGACGCTCAGGGGTATCCGCGCCAGCAGGTCTGACGTAGGCCCTGGCCGATGCGGCTGGCGTCCATAGGACTTATATCGGGATGCTAGAACGTGGGGAGCGACAGCCGACCATCGCGGTGTCAGGACGAATCGCCGAAGCTCTAGGGCTGTCTCTCTCGAAGCTGATTGGCGAGGCCGAGCAAGCCATCAGGACCAGCCGACCATAGAGCAGCAAGGAAGAACAACCTCCCTTCGGTCTCCCTGCCGAGAGCCCTCTCCCGAAAAATATAAGTAACCGTGTGGCCAACACCATACTTCCCCGGCGGATGACAGTCTCAGTTTCGCCAGTCCGCCCACTCGCCAGAACGAGAGCCGTCAATCACCGGAACCCGGTGCGTAACACACGCGGGCTGGATCTTCCGGAAACCTCTCGACTACCCTTCAAGACTCCAACACTGGATGGTGTATGGTTGCTGCCGCATGGGTGACAAACGGACCGGCACGCGCCCGTCGGCATCGATCGACACTGAAGAAGTCCCGGCGCTGCCGGTCTGGAAAGCCTTGATCGTGCAGTTTACACCACCGTCGTGATCGCCGAAGCGCGATCGCGGCACATTAGATCAGCAGATGAGAGGCGGGTTCGAGGGGCGATAGCGCCGACGTAGTCGGGAATGAGGAGGGGGACGAATGACGAGAGTCCACTTCGGAGAGTCGCCAATCCGGTGCCGCATGCTCGCCGCGTTGGCGGGCACGTTGCTGCTTGTCAGCGCCGCCCAGGCACAGGACGCCATGAAGGCAACTGGCGGAGAGGATGATGCCACCAAGCTCGCCAAGGAAACGCAGAACCCGGTGGCCAACCTGATCAGCGTCCCGTTCCAGAACAACTTCAACTTCGGCGCCGGCAGCAAGGACAAGATGGTCTGGATCCTCAACGTCCAGCCGGTGATTCCCGATCTCGATCGACCGACGACTGGAACCTGATCACGCGGACCATCATGCCGATCATCAACCAGCCGTCGCTCTTTCCTGGCGCCGACAACGCCTTCGGGCTCGGGGACATCAACCCCACGGTGTTCTTATCTCCTGCCAAACCCGGCAAGTTCATCTGGGGCGTGGGACCGACGATGACGTTGCCGACGGCCAGCACCGGGCTCCTCGGCAGCGGCCGATGGAGCGCCGGTCCGGCGGCCGTCGGCCTGTTGATGGACGGCCCGTGGGTGGTTGGCGCACTGGCCAACCAGCAGTGGGACTTCGCCGGCTGGGGCGACAAGCATGTGAACGCGTTCCTGATGCAGCCGTTCGTGAACTACAACATCGCCCACGGCTGGTACCTCACCAGCGCGCCGATCATCACCGGCGACTTCTCGGCCAGCAGCGGCAATCACTGGACCGTTCCGGTCGGCGGTGGTGGCGGCAAGCTGTGGCGCGTCGGCAAGGTGGGGCTGCCGGTGAACACGCAGCTGCAGGCATTCTACAACGCCGAGACGCCCGAGTTTGGCCCGGACTGGCAGCTGCGGGCGCAGGTTCAGTTCCTCTTTCCAAAGTGAGCCGAGACGAGGAAATGAGAAAATTGAGACGTCAACCGCGTCGCGGTTGGTAACGATGTTGGGCATCTGATCGCGGTTGGGCAACACGCAGACTTTGCCGCCTATGCGAAGGCAGCATCCGACGCGGAGCTGACTAAGCTCGTCGAGGCGATGCGCAACAATCCCAACCCACCGTGGGAAAGTCTCACAACGAGTCTCGTCGAAGAGGTTCCGCTGTAGCCGGGAGCTGATTCGCGACTCCTGGTCGCGCCCCGCTGGGCGCGCCAGTGCCGCGGGTGATCTGATGCCCGGAAGAGGCGATGGCACACGCGTCAGAGCGTGTGCCACGTAACTAGCTGAAATTTAAAGAGCCACCCGCCGGATTCGAACCGGCGACCTGCTGATTACGAATCAATCCCAGGCCGTAATGCACGAACGCTGGCGGACGAATCGTCCGCCGCGGCCGCGTAGATTCAGCGTTTTTCCTAGTCTTTCCTGGAACGCCCAGGAAACCCCACCAGTGGCGTTTTATCTACCGCCCAAGTCGCTCCCTTTCCTTCGGATGCGGACCGAGCCGCAGAAGCGGGCGGCCGCCGCCGACGGTGTCGCCCATGGAAGCCGTCCGCGCTGCCTGCTCAGGACGATCCGAGGAAGACCTTCTACGAGGGCAACGCGGCCGAGAAGTCGCTCGTTCCCGGCGGTAGCGGGCCGGTCAGGGAGGCGCGTTGCGAGAGTTCGATCCAATTACCGTCGGGATCGCGGACGAAGGAGACGCGAGCAACCGTGCCGAGCGTCACGGGCGCACGGCCCTCGCGGCCGCCGCGCTCTATGACGGCGCGGTGTTCGGCGTCGACGTCACGGATCTGGATCGTGAAGTAGCGGTAACCCCGCGCGGTGAAGCGCGGATCGATGGTGGCGGTCGGATCCCGCTCGAAAGAGAGGATCGAGTCACCGCAGCGGTAGGCAGCCGTCCCAACCTGTTCGAGGTCGAGCACACGACCGTAGAAATCGTGGAACGCGGCCTCGTCGCTCACGTGAAGATGGAGACCGATTCCTTCCACCCGCTGATCGCCCGGCGGGACGAGCACGACACGGTTGCCGTCGGGGTCGATGAGCTCGCGGCCCTCGGCCAAACCGGCGCGCGCGATGCGGAGTTCGCGATAGCCGGAAATCGGTGCCTCCTCGAGAGGGTCACGCGAATGGTTCAGCTTGAAGACGGATCCGTTCATGCCGTGCCGGTGCTGGCGGAGCCCCTGCCCTATCGGAAGAAGGCTCTCGAACGGTAAGCCCACCTCCTGTTGCCAGAAGGCGAGCATGGGCTCGAGGCGATCGGTGACAATGCCGACGTCGATGTGACGTTTCGCGAGATTCATGAGCGGTGCCCCGGTACTCAGATTATGTCCCACCTACCCGTATGACCAGCGGAGCCAGGCGTCCATCATCGCGGCGTTTGAACCGGCGACCCGCTGATAACAAATCCTCAGGTAATCCGTCCACTGCGTACCGTGGCGTGTTGTGGCCCCGGCTCTTTGCGCAGCACGAGCGGATAAGAGGAGGGACCAACCGAGACATAGGCGCCGAGCTGATGTCGTGGTGAGGTGGCGACTGGCTTCGGACTGCCACGTACTCGCGGGCCGTCCAAACCAACTATCAGGTTGGTGGGCTGTGGGGCCGGGACTGAGGTGACCGCAGTCGGCGCGCGCTGACCACATCCGGACGGCCAGACGCAACGATTGCGCTGTGAGGACGCGTTCTGGATGTAGCTAGCTCTGGGCGGCGGCGCGCAACCGCTTCGCTAGCGCCTGCAGGAGCTTCCATGCGATGGCGCCGTTCCTTTCGACCAGAGGGCGGAACTCCCAGAATGTGAGCCCGTAGCAAACCAGGTCGGTCGCCGCGGTCACCGTGGCCAAACGTGGGCCGCCGTCGATCAGGGCGATCTCGCCAAAGTAGTCGCCGGGGCCGAGGGTGCCGAGGTCGACGCCTCTGCTGGAGACCGTGGCCTGCCCGGAGTCGATGAGGAAGAAGGCGGCGCCCCCGGAGCCCTCCATGATGACGGTCTCGCCCTTCGCGAAGGGGCGCTCTTTGAGCAGGCGGGCGATTTGCTCGGCCTGCCTCCGGTCCATATCGGCGAAGAGCTGGACGCGCCGGAGGGCGGCCATGGGGTTGCGCGGGGCTGGGCCGGGCGGTGGTGCCTCGCTGCGGGCCTTGCCGGTGGTGACCGCGCGGCACTGGAGGAGGTAGAGCGTCCCATCTTGGAACGCCCATTCGATGTCGCGCCGCGGGCCGTAGACCTTCTCGCACTGCAGGGCGAGCTCGCCCAAGGCCGCGAGCTCGGCGTCGTCGAGGCAGAGCTGGTTCACTTGCGCGGGGGGCACTTGCTCCTCGAAGGTGCCCCCGTTCGGGAGCGAGCGGATCGCGATGCGCTTGCGCCCGACCTTGCGCTCCAGCACTTGGCCGGAGCGGTCGAGGCGGAAGTGGTCCGGGACGATGAGGCCGGCGACCACGGCTTCACCGAGGCCCCAACTCGCTTCGATCAGACGCTCATCGGCGCCGGTGACCGGGTGCTCGGTGAACATGACCCCGGCCACGGTGGGGTTGAGGAGCGTCTGGACGACGACGCCGACGCTCGGCCGGGTGAACAGGCCGACACGCTGGCGGTAGGTGATGGCCGAGTCCGAGTTCGCAGACCACCAGACTTCGCGGACGGCACCGGGGACATCGGCCGCCGAATGGACGTTGAGCACGGTGAGGTGCTGGCCGGCGAAGCTCGCCGCCGCGCCGTCTTCATCAACCGCGGACGACCGGACGGCGAACGGGGGCGGTAAGGCGGCGATGGCTTTCGCCACCTTTTCAACGGCCTTGTCCTCCCCGGAGGCGACGGCCTCGACCAAGTCACCCGAGAGCGCCACGCCGGGCGGGACCGCAAGGCCCTGGCGCGCGGCATCGCCGAGCCCCACGGCCTTCGACCCATAGAGCGATGTCTCGCGCGCCTTCGTGAAGGGGACGACCTTCTTCACCCGAGCACCGTGACTTCGCCGGCATCCCCGTCTACGCGGACAAGGACGCCGTCGGCGATGCGTTCGGTCGCCTCGCGGGTCCCGACGACGCCGGGGATACCGTACTCGCGCGACACGATCGCCGCATGCGAAAGGAGGCCGCCGTTGTCGGTGACGATCCCGCCAAGGAGTGGGAGGAGGATGTTGAAGGCCTCGGTCGTCGACTCGGTGACGAGCACGTCGCCCTTGGCGATCCGGCCGAACTCGGAGGGGCCGGATACGCGGCGCGCGGGCCCTTCGTAGACGCCCTTGCTCGCCGCGAGCCCGTAGAGGACCTTTTCTTCGTTCTGCGCCTGGGAGCTCCCGAAGAGGTGGCCCAAGGCGATGGAGGTCGCGCGCATGACGCGTCTGACCGATGGGGGCTCGCCCGCGAGGTCAGCCGGAGGCGGTTTGGGCGGGCCAAGGAAGGGCGGGACGTCTTTCGCGGTGTAGGTCGCACGGTATTCGGCGCGCTTGGCGAGCTCGTCCGCGGACGGGCCACCGGTACCGGCGACCAGCGCGCACATCTCGTCGAGGCTGGCGTCCAGCATCTGCTGAGGGGTGGCGATGCGGCCGCGACTCGCGACCCGCCGGCCAGCCGCAAGGGCGGCGCGCCGCATGAGGCCCGAGGCCCAGATGTCGCTGTAGACACCACGCTCGTCGCGCAGGCGGTAGGTGAGGCGAGCCTCGCCGAGCAGTTCGTCGAACTCGGCTTGGTGCGCCGCGGGGACCTGAGCGCGGACTTCGGCGATGCGGGCATCGATATCCGAGGCGGCCTGGGCTTCTCCGGAAACGGCGATGCGGATGGCCTTGAGGAGTGCGTCCGGCAATTCGAGCGCCGAGGGCTCGGCGATGTCGAAGCCGTCGATGAGGCGGTTGCCGACCAAGTCGAGGTAGCCGGAGACCGCCGCGCCTGCTTCGCCCGCGAGGGAACGCAGGCTCGCGAGCACCTGTGCGGGGTCGCCGCCGGATGCGAGGACCTCGCGGGCAGCGGGGTCGTGGGCGAACGCCCTCTTCAGGCGCTCCATCTCGTCGGAGCCACCCGAGGACACCACTGCCGAACCGCGCATCAGGCCCAGCAGCTCGGACGGCGGCAGGCCCGTCCAGTCCCCAACGTGTGCGAGGAAGTCCCCGACCGGGATCACGGCACCGGCGGTGAAGCGCATGTGTTGCGCGATCATCGCCGAATGGTGGTCGCGGCAGCGCGTCAGATAGGCGACCATCTCCGCGTCGGAGAGGGCGTCCGGATCGACGGCCTGCAGCTCCCGGTGCTTGGCAGTGGAGGCTGGTTTGCGATTCTCGTCCCAGTCGCGAAGCTGCTCCCGCCAGAGCTTCTGCGCGAAGACTTGTTCGGCGCGCTGAAAGCGCTCGGGAAGCTCGGCGTCCGGGGCCGGCGGCACTTGGTTGTAAGCGAAGCCGTTCACGTAGGCGACCTGGAGGCCGTCGATGAGCATCCCGTAGAAGCGGGCGAAGTCGTTGGTGCCCCTCTTGAAGGAGGGGGGATGCGTCTCCTGGAAGTAGCGCGTCAGGGGGCGCGGGAAGTGCACTGGGTCTTGCTCCCACGATCCTGGCCCCGGCGGCGCAAAACGGAGTTCGGTCGAGGTGTCTGAAGCAGTCATGGCGGTTCCTCTCTCTGGACGGCCACGCAGATCTCGCGGC